>CAVQSG010000046.1:0-37504 GCA_963715415.1 uncultured Chloroflexia bacterium
GCTAAACAGCGTAGAGTTCAAGTCACGCTTCCAACAGGTCTACCAGTGCTTCTATGACGACGTCAGCTGTTTCGGCAATAAGCTCTTCGGCATCGCCTTCGCCGATCTCTTTCTCTACTTCAACGACCACGTGATCCAGTTCCTGGAGGGCGACGGCGACTACGAGGTGCCCGTCTTCGCCTTCAACGCCACCGACGAGCTCTTCACCTGCTGTCTGGGCTTCGCCGACGACAACTGGGCCGACGGCACCCAGAGCTTCGTCTTTGCCTTTGACTCACCATCCGTA
The DNA here is from genome assembly GCA_963715415.1 of uncultured Chloroflexia bacterium. Lineage (GTDB taxonomy): Bacteria > Chloroflexota > Anaerolineae > Caldilineales > Caldilineaceae > JAWKOK01. The sequence goes on from CAVQSG010000046.1 coordinate 287, forward strand.
CGGAATGACTCCGGCTACGGCTTTACAACCACCACTATCCATGAAGTCGGCCACCATGTGGGCATGTCCCACCCGCATGACGGCTATGATTACGAGGCCGATGTAGATTTTGGACCTGACGGCGCCTACTACTTTGCCTGGTCGGGAGATGAGTCCAATTCGATGATGAGCTACATCGATCTCAACTGGGACTTCAGTCAGTTTGATCGCGACAACATGAACCGCTATCTGACGTCGATCTACATCAACCAGGCCAATACGGTCCTGGCCGAGATCTATGCCGGCCCCAAGGCCGGACAGGTAGCCGGTTTATTGACCTCGGCCGACGGCCACGCAGCCACTGCGCTGAGCAATTATGCCGCCATGGACTACGAAGCGGCGGCTTCTCATGCCAGCATGGCCTATAGTGATGTGCTGGCGGCTGCCGATGCCATCAACGTTAAGGTCGAACCACAGGCCTGGCAAGCCGACTACAAGGCCAAGGGTCGGAGTCCGAAATTCGTAGACTCGGTCGACTACCAGCGTAGCAAGCCGTAGGTCTGATCGCCGTAGCAGTCTCTCCGGTTGTAGGAACTGTCGCAGTGCGAGCGCGTCGCGATCGATGAACAAAAGAGATGCCTCCCTTCATGCATGGGAGGCATCTCTTTGCCCAAAGGAGGATACGTTGAGCCTCTCGTTACCGTATCTCGTTACCGCTCTCGCCGCCGACGCTGTGCCGGACACCTTCCCCGACGGCGGGGGCCGGCGATGTGAGCCAGACCCATGCCGTCCTCTGGACGCGATCATCGACCGCGTGTCGGAGATCGTAAGTCGTTTCATCGTAATGCCGACGGTGCGCCCATCCACGCCGTTATGCCTTGGCTTTTTTGGCCTTACCGACCTGTTTGGCGACGGCGCGCACGGTCGCCATGACCCAGAAGACGATCCATGCCACCATGAAAATGCCGGCCAGCGGCACCCATTTTTCGTCCTCGATGGGCTGGTAGCTCACCTTGCCGTCGGCGAACACGGATAAAACCACGCGGTGTTGCCCGGCCGCCTGCGCCGGCCCCGCCGCCACTGCCCTTTCCTTCAGCGTCCTCATCGTCCGAATCCTCCTCGCCGTGCCGGCCTTCGGAGCCGCTTCCGTAGCCAAAACCAAATGCGACCTGTGCAACGGGGATGACTGTGACGTCGCCTTCTTGATGAGCGTCGCCAAAGACCTTGTGGACACCGATTTCGTTGATTAGTTGTTCCAGCGGTTTGGTATTGAGTACTTCGCTGTTGTTCATGATGCATACTCCTCAGAAATTGATGGTGCTGTGATGTGCGGAGATTGCGGCACTACGAATCAAGCGACACGGTATGGCCAGCCTGGCCACCTACAACGGTTGCGGTATTTCGTCTTCGGCGCAGGAAACGCCCCAGGCCAATGGTGATGATGAGAAATAACAGCGGCGCTGCGATCAGACCCAGCAGGATCCCGGTCCGGGCGGGATTGGCGGGCCTTGACAGTGAAATCTCTTGCTCGCCGCCCTGATCCTGCACAATCAAGGTTTCCGGTTCAAGCAACAGACCGGCGCCGCCCCACCCGCTTCCGGCACTCTTGCGACCTTTCATGCCGGCAACGAACTGCAGTGACAGATCGTCGACAGCCATTGTTGATGTTAGACGGCGGGCGACCGTCTCCATCGGCAGATTTTCGTCCATACTTCCTCCAAATCATGTCGGATTTTGCGCTGTTTCGACGCGTTCGCGCACGGCTGAATGCCGCCGACGGAACGATCCTCACATAAATTCTAGCACAGATCGGACGTTTGCGGATCGACCGGCCCACGACCGTGCACCGGACTAGGGAGGCGGACGCGATCTTTGCCGGTTGAGCTGGCGTCATTTTGTCGCGTTCTTGTGGCCGTGACACTGCCATACATGGTGTTGCGCTTTTCCGTGCCTGGCGCAGACATGCAACCGGATAGCGCTGCTTCTATCTGCGATTCCTACCAAACAGTCCCACGATGGGCATCATTTCGAGAAGGGCAATCTATATTCTCGGGGGATTCTTCGGCAGCAGCTTCGGGACACAGCTGCTGTTCATCGGCATACTGGCCGGCGCCGGGATCGGTCTCGCCTACGTCGCGCCGATTGCCGTGGGCATCAAGTGGTTTCCGGACAAAAAGGGCATGATCACCGGCTTGGCGGTGGCAGGCTTTGGGTTCGGCGCCACCATCTGGGTCAAGCTGGCCGACTCGTGGTTTGGCGGACTGCTCAACACAACCCGTGTGATCGATATTGCGGGGATCGCCGGACCCCAACTGGCCGGCGCCTTTCGTGACGCCGCCGGTGTAGGAAGCGTCCCCATGTTCTGGATGGCGCCCTTTCTGATTGCTGCCGGCATGTGTCTGTTCGGCGCCCTGCTATTGGTGTTGAGCAGACCGTCCCAGACCACCTATGTGGCTCCAGCTGTGTGAGCGGAGCACGACGCCGGTATGGATCAGATTCGGCCATGAGGAATGAGTGTCGTTCAGGCGGTCTGTGCGCTTAACTCGCGCTCCAGCACATTGCAGAACGAGGCAAATCGGTTGCTCACTCGGCTGTCAAGCAATTGAAGAGCTACCAACTCATCCGATACAAAGATCGAAAATGCCGGCCATGGTTCTTCCTGGCCGCCGACGAACACGCCACTGCTGCGCAGCGGCTTGGTCACTGTTTGGCGCTGTGGAATTCGCGCAAAGACGACGAACCGATGGTCCAAATGAACCCGTTCGTCTAACCAAGCATTCAGCATGTGTCGGGTCGAATCGGATCCGGCGAAAAAGTGGGTATACTGTGCTACAGGGGAGACAATATCAGGGACGCCAATTTTTCCGGAGTTTCCCTCGATCAAGATTGCGACGGTGTCTGCGATGATTCGCCATTTGGTCCGTAGATCCTGGCCGGCGAAAAAGGTATGTGATTCCATTGACGGCTTTCCCTCTGGCTGTGTATGATCGCCACTGAGGTTAGGCTAGCACAGAATTATTACGATCAACATCGCGAAATCGCCAAATTATAGATATTCACAACCGGGAGAGCAGACAGGCGTGACAGCCGGTCAAGATTCCCAATGGGCTAGGCAAATTCAGTCCTTCGTGAGTGCGCAGACTGAGCAGAGCAACCGGCTCGCTTCCGGTCCAGTGACCGACCGGCGATGAAGCTCATATTTGCAGAATCCCGAAGTAGTGAACATGTCGTCGATCAAGGAACTTTATGTGGCCAGGGCAAGCAGGATGCGGTCCGGATGGTTACTGGTAATCGAAGCAACGCCCATCTCGGTCAAGGTCTGAGCGCGCTTGGGTGAGTTGACCGTCCAAGTCCAGACGGGTTTGTCGACGCGTAGCGACCGGTTGACGACTTCCGGCGTTACGTAGCGGTGTACCAGGTTGATACCGATCGCCCCACTGAGGCGAGACTGAAAGAGCAACAATGCAAGCGCAGTCCGCTTCCAGCCGTTGTAGGCCAGGATCCCCACCATGCGATCAACGTTGAGCAGAACGGGAAGGTGTGCCTCTTCCTCGCGCACAGCCAACACTTGACGCCACGTACAGCCGGACAAAACCACGGAATCCATCATGCGGTAGCTACGGAGCGCATCCAGGGTCGGCAATAGAGCGTCTTGGTTCTTGATGTCCAAATTGAGACGCACCCGCCCGCGGGCACATTGCAGCGCCTCGTCGAGTGTCGGCATGCGTTCACCGGCAAAGCGTACATCCTTCCAACTGCCCACATCCAGTGTTTTGAGTTGGTCGACCGTCATTTCACGGATGCTTCCCTGACCGTTGCTCGTCTTGTCGATACGATCGTTATGGCAAATGACAGGAATACCGTCCCGACTCAGCTGGACGTCGACCTCGACCATATCGACACCGAGATCGATAGCGGCGTCAATAGCTGCCAACGTATTTTCAGGAAATCGACCTGAGAAACCACGGTGGGCGATGATCTGAGGGTGACGGCCGTCAAATAGCATACAGAATACTCCGTCGGTTGACTGGTCAGACGATGGCCGGCTCCCGGTGCCGGCTGTGACGAACGATCAGCGTGATGGATGCACCGATAATCGCACAGAGGGAAAGAATGTGGACCGTGTTGATCGGCGTGCCGGCGAAAAACCAGGAATCCGTGCGGACGAACTCTAACATGAAGCGGCCCGCGGGATACCAGATCAGGTACATGAGAAAGATGTCGCCCGGCATCAGCCGGTCCTCAAAGCGGCGTGAGATCCAAAAGATGAGCCCGAATCCGAACAGGTTCCAGAGCGATTCGTAGAGAAAAAGCGGATGAAAGCGCACGCTCTCCGGGTAAAGGCTCGCGTCATGGTAGGGGCTAATGCGGTGTGCCGGATCGATGCGCAGACCCCACGGCAAGGTCGTGGGTGGTCCATACAGTTCCTGGTTGATAAAATTCGCCAGCCGTCCAATAGCCTGTCCCAAGGGCAATCCCAACCCCACGGCATCCAGATAGATCAGCAAGGGTAGCTTGCGCCAGCGTGCATAGAGATAGAGTGCCACACCGCCAAAGATGAAGGCGCCGAAGATATGGATGCCGCCGTTCCAGATCGCAAGGATCGACAGCGGGTTGTCGAGAAACTGACCGATCCCGCCCTCGCTGCGCGGCGACTGTATAAAGACGTAGTAGAGCCGTGCGCCAATCAAGCCCGGAATAAGGACAAAGAGCAGCATGTCCCAGACAGACTCACCAGGATAGCCCTTGCGATCGACATAGCGCGCCGCAACGGTCGTCGCGGCCGTGATACCGGCAATCATCAGGACGCCATACCAGCGCAGCGCGACCGGGCCAATCTGGAATATGATGGGATCTACGGGTGGATACATGGTTTTGCTTTCTGTTGGGGCCTGCCCATAGCCAACTTCGTGGCAAACAATCCCTGGAAGCCGGCCGGAACCGGTGCATTTGGCACGCAAACGGCGGCCACTTCCCGGAGGTTATCTACCGACACTCACTCAGTCAGTCAAGATAACCAAGGGCGCGCAGCCGTTCCTGGAGCAGTGGATCGCCATCAGTTGCGGCATGCCCCGGCGTGGCGGCGGACGCGGCGCTATCGGCGACATGCTGCTGGATCACAGCGCGCAGTTCCGATGCCAGGACGCCGTTTTCCGCGGCCAAATTGTCGGCTTCACGCGGATCCTTGAATACATCAAAAAGTTCCTGATGTCGTGGACCGGTCTGGATGAACTTGTGCCGACCGCGCCAAACGGCAAGTCGGCGCTGATCGACATGGTAGCGCTCCACAACTTCCGGGCTACTGCGGCGAATGAGGTTGAGCACATTTTCGGACGTAATCGCCTCCGCGAAGACAACACCACCGTCCGGATCGTCCGGGCCTTCGCGGTCCAACGTAAAGCGCTCCTCCTCAGCTGTCCCGACACCGGCTGCGGCCAACGCGGTATGGAAGAGCCGGCGCGTCGACACATTATCGGTACGTTTAACACCGCGCGCATACCGGCCGTCGGGATCGCGCACGATGAGCGGCACATGGGTGAGTTCGTGGTAGAGCGATACCGTATGGCCCACGAAGTGTTTCTCGCCCAGATGCTCACCATGGTCGGCCGCCACCATCACCAACGACCGATCCAGCGCGCGGCTGCGCGCATTTCGTCGAAGAAGCGGCCCAATTGGGCATCCTGGGTCGCGACTTCAGCATCGTACATGCCGTTGAGAATGGTGGTCTCGTCAGGGCTCATCTTGTCGGCCAGAGGCGTCAACCAGCCGAGTACATCGCCGTTGAAACGCCGGACATATTTCTGCGCTTGCTTGTCGGTCAGCACACCAGGGGCATATTTGCGAATCTCGTTCCGATCGGGGTGAAACGGCATGTGCGTGCCCATCAGATTGATAAACAGAAGACGGGCTGGTCCCTTTCCAGCCCCTGCCGGTCGACGAGCAATTTTGCCGCATCGCTCAAAGACTTGGCGGTATTGCCCTTGAAGCTCAACGCCGTCTGCCAGATCGGCACCATAAAGGGTGTAAAGGCAAAGGCGAGCAAGGCATCGGAGCGGGCAAACGAGTCCTGTACTTTGTGCAGTGACGTTGCGACATGGCGCTTGAAGAATTGGCGATAGCGCCCCATTGCGCCAGGCTTGATCCCGGCCTGGTTCGGCCGCGAGGTGAGTAGTCCGCTGTAGTTGAGAAAGCTGGTAAACCCACGCCGCAATCCATTGTTGACGACGCCGACCAGCGGGTTGTTGCAGAACGCAGCCGTGAAATAGCCGTCATCGCGCAGCCGCTCCGCCAGCGTCGGCAGCGAAGCGGGCAACATGTCGTGTGATTGCTGGGTGCGATGGATGCCCGGATAGACCCCTGTGAACATGGATGCGTGCGAAGGCACGGTCCATTGTGCAGTTGAATAGGCGTGCTGAAACAGCGTCGCATCGCCGGCAAAGGCATCCAAACTCGGGGATGTTTCGTGCTCATAGCCGTAACAGGAGAGGCGATCGGAGCGCTGTGTATCGAGAATCAGTAGAACGATGTCCGGACGACGACGCAATTGAAAACTCCCTCCCACGCGAAACGATTCGGGCCGAAATTGTACACAATCCCGCTACGATAGGGAAGTCTCAAAACCCGAGCGCGCCCTGTCCATCAGCGTTTGGTGCAGGCTGTGTTCCGCTTCGTCTGGTCCAGGTATACGCAACCTGTATTGACCGTCGGCAGCCAATTCCCAGGCCGACCGGTTGTCGGCCAAACACTCTTCCAGGATTTCGATCAGCCGCTGTTTCGACGCCGGATCCTCAACCGGCGTGATCAACTCCACGCGGCGGTTGAGGTTACGCGCGCGCCAGTCCGCGCTGCCGATCAGGGTTATCGGGTCGCCGCCGTTGTGGAAATAGTAGATGCGATCGTGTTCCAGAAAACGACCGAGGATACTGATGACGTGGATGTTGTCGCTGTAGCCGGGCAGACCGGGACGCAATGTACAATGGCCGCGGATGATCAGGTCGATCTCTACACCGCTCTGCGACGCTTCATACAGAAGCTCTATCATGCGTCGATCATCCAGGCCGTTGATCTTGGCAATAATCCGGCCGTCGCCATGCTCTATCTGTCGTTCCATTTCCGCGTAGATCAACTGTTCGAAGCGATTTCGCATGGCGTTGGGAGCCACCAACACTTTCCCGTACTGTTGCGCAGGCGCGTAGCCGGTGAGCACATGAAAGAGATTCACCATGTCATGCCCCAACTCGGGCCGACAGGTCAGCAACCCCAGATCGGTATAGAGACGTGCGGTCTTGGCGTTGTAGTTGCCCGTCCCAATATGGCAGTAGGTCTTCATTGCTCCCAGTTCACGTCGGACAACCAGTGTGGCCTTGGTATGGGTTTTCAGGCCGGCGATGCCATAGGCGACATGTACACCGGACTGGGAGAGTATGTTGCCCCACTGAATGTTGTTCTTCTCGTCGAAGCGGGCCTTCACCTCCACGAGCACGGCAACTTGCTTCCCTTGATTTGCAGCATCGATCAGGGCATGAATGATGGGAGAATCGTCCGACGTACGGTAGAGGGTCTGTTTAATGGCGACGACATCGGGGTCGTTGGCGGCCTCGCGAATGAAACGCGCCGTGCTGGAAATAAATGACTCATAGGGATGGTGAACCAGGAGATCGCCTTGGCGGATGATCTGAAAGATGCTGGTTGCACTCTTGCCGCCTGCTGTTTTCAGACGTCGCGGTTGTCTCGGCTCCCATACTTCATCCTGCAGGTGGGGACGATGGACACCGGCGATGGAGAAGAGTCCCGTCAGGTCAAGCAGACCGGCTACCGGATAGATATCGTCCGGTTCCAGCTCCAATTCACGCATCAACAACTCGCGGATCTTGGCCGGCATGGTTTCTTCGATCTCCAACCGTACCACGGGCGCAAAGCGGCGCTCGCGCAACTCCGCCGCGATCATCTCGACCAGATCTTCCGCTTCCTCATCATCATGGGCTACATCGGCATTGCGCGTGATGCGGAACGGAAAGACGGCCGTCACTGTCGCGCCGGGGAAGAGTTCATGGACATGGGCGGAAACCAGTTGCTCCATGGGGATAAAGTGGGTTTCCTGAGGGTTGCGGTCGCCGCTCTCCGCCGGATCCAAGGGCGCCTCAAGCCAGCGCGCGTGCGGCAGCTTCAAACGGACGAAGTGCTCGGTGTCGTGGAGATCATCGCGCACGGTGACTGCCAACGACATGCTAAGGTTCGAGATGAACGGGAAGGGATGTCCGGCGTCAACGGCCAGGGGCGTCAGCGCCGGATAGATGTCATTCAGAAAGACACGATGTAGCGCCGACTTTTGAAGCGCCGATAGGCTTTCGTAGTCGTGGATGTAGATGAGCGCCTCGTCGACGAGCTGCGGACGCAGTTCCTGCGCCCAGAGCTTCGCCATGGCGGCCATCATTTGCACAACAGCGGGACGCAGCAACTCGAGTTGTTCGGTGGGAGTTCTGCCGTCGGTCGAGAGCTGGGTGACTCGGGCCGCCTTCTGCCGCTTGAGGCCACCAATGCGCTTTTGGACGAACTCGTCCAAGTTGTTGGCCGTGATCGCCACAAATTTCACCCGTTCCAGCAGCGGCGTCCGCTCATCCATGGCCAGTGCCAGTACACGCCAGTTAAAGTCTATCCAGCTCAACTCCTTGTTGAAGTAGAGCGAGACATGGTCCAGCGGCGCGCGCTCCGGCACAGAGGATGGGTGCGCTGCGACCGGTAGCACTATTGGCGCGTAGTGCCGTTGCTTTTCTCCGGTCTGTGGGGGTATCCGACCGTCAGCTTGGTCGGCGATCGAAAGGAGCGTCTGTTCGGTGGGCATAGTGCACTTTTCGCGATTGGCAATGTGGATCGTTCATTGCCCCTCATGATAGCGCATCTACCGCCAGATGAAAATGCATATAGGCGCTCACAAAGTGACATCGACAAAAAAGTGTCGATAGGTGAATAAGCGCTCGTCGATACTGCAGATGGCCCTACTTGCGCCGCCGTCCTGAGCCTCCAGCGAAGGCGCAAATATGTAGGTATCGCTACAACAGCCTGCGCCGCTCCTATTCCGGCAATAAACGATAGCATAGCGTTAACGCTGTATGCTGACTTTGTCCGTCATTGACAGATCCAGAGGAGGGTCCAGCCATGTTGTACGCCCAATCCAAAAACCTGCTGAAGCCCGGTACCATACTGGGACAATCGTTCGAGTTGAGTCGCATGGATGTCGTGCGTCAAGAACCTGAGTCGACGGCAGAGACGACTGCTGCGACAGATCGCTGTGCACGCGACCGCGTCTTCCTGCGCACGCTGATCTCAGCGCAACATCACGGTGCATCGAATATGGTGCCGGGGCCGTTCGGATATGGTCATCCAGTCCTGCCACCGGTCTACATTGTGCCGGACCGTTAGCAAATCTCGGCCCAATTACCGTGCCAGAGATAGCGGTAGGCCAAGATTTCGTCATGTCCTACCGCAACTGGTATTGAAATGTGTCAAATGGTCTTTGCTTGCCTGAGCAGAGCTTGGATTTCGTCCGTAGACAACCTCCGACCACCCCAGAGGTCATCTACGGCCAATTTTTCCCAAACGGGCTCTCAACTCGAAAGTGCCTGAACCGCGGGCAGATAATTGGGGTTCAACCGCAGAGCCAATTCCCAGGCTCGCCGCGCTTCCTCAGCCCGACCCAAACCAGCCAGTGCCATACCCCGCCGATCGTGGAGTTCTTCGTTCTCTGCGCCCGACGCGATGGTGGCTTCGGCTAGGTCGATCACAGTCTGGTAACGCGCCACCTGCCAATACGCGTCAAAAGGACCAAACTGATACCACAGCATGCGCCACGGCAGGCCAAGCGCCAGTGCACGATCAAACGCGTTGGCAGCCTCCACGGCGTCGCCGAGAGCAAGCAGAGTTGATCCGAGGTTGAACCACCCGAACGGATCATCGGGCTGGAGCGCGACTTCTGCCAGCACCTGACGGTGCGCGTTCCGCCACATACCCTCGGTATCGTCAACGCTTTCGCCCTGAACATGTGCCAGTATGGCCATCACGAGGTTGGCCTGTTCCCGAGGATAGATGAGTAGGTAGGTGCGGTTGAAGACGCGCCACAACGGGTCCAGGTCACCATAGGCCAAACGCACACCGCGATAGCCATCGGACGACGGCACCGGATCGCGTGCATCATATGTATCGTACGCAACCCAATAGCCGCCGGCATCGCTGTATCCGGTCAGCAACCGGTAGTGCCCAAGTCCGTCCCCATCTTCTTCCTCGTACCAGGTTTCGATCAAGACCGGGATGCCGTTGCTGATAAGCGTACGCAACAGGTCGCCGGAGCCGTTGACATGCACGGATGCAGTGAGGCCCTGGCTACGCGCGTAGGCAGCCAATTCGTCCGGACCGACATTCTTGTCATCGGCATTGCGACGTAGCGTGGCGCCGACAGCGGCTTGATCCGCAGGCAGACCGAAATAGCCCATATTCATGGCCAGCGTTGCCGGTCCACAGTTGTTCCATGTTTGCCACTCATGTCGGAGACCGGAGAGCGCGACCGCGGAAGTTGCCGGTAAAAAAGCTGGAATTGGAACCGGCGTCGGAGTCGGCGTCGGCGCCACAGTAGGCACCGGCATTGCCGTGCGCGTGGGCGCCACGGTCAGATCCCGGCCGGCAGAAAGCTCATCAGCCGTCGGCGCGACGAAGAGCGCGTCCAGGCCATCGGCCACCGACAAACCCAGCGCCAAGATCGCGACGAATGCGAGCGCCACCAGTGTGAGCGCCACTATCATTGGGGTGTTTTCTCTCATCTTTCTCCGAACGAGAGCCTCATCGCGATTGTTCCCACCGGAAACGACTGCCCAACAATCTGCTTTGCCTGCCGGATGCTTTTCGGTTTCCCGATCGGCGCAGGGGCGAGACTGACCCGTGCGGTTCCGGATAGACTCTCCATCCGGGCTGCAACTCCGGGATGTCACCGCTACGCGTGGCGGCATTGCTCCTCATTAGGGAGGCATCCCTAGACCATCGGGTGCATCCCATTTGGGGGCGCCAGGCGAGAAGGTCATCGGCAACGCCCACAGGAAGCCTCCCAATGTGGTATACACCCTAGACTACCTGCTATTTTGACACAACTGTTCTGTAAACCGTACAATCCAGTGTCGAGTGAGTCCCGGCAGAAATCCCTTTACGGGCGCCTCCAATGATACAGCGTCCGGGTTTCTGTCGCGGTATTCACACCGAAGTGAACTCGTTGCACCGTTTGATGCCGGATATTTGAAGACGTAGCCTGCCCGGCCTACACCGGATCACAGGAGATATAGATGACCCGCAATCAGGATCCCGATCTCGTCACCGTTGAGGTGGCCACAGATGACGTTTCTTCCGCGCAGCGCAAATACCATATCTGGACCATCGGCTGTCAAATGAACGTGGCCGACAGCAACCACGTGGCTGCTGAACTGGAAAAAATCGGCTACGGTCCGACCAATACCCTGGACGACGCCGATGTCGTCGTGTTGAACACTTGTGTCGTCCGCCAAAGCGCCGAAAACAAAGCCATCGGCAAGTTGGGTAGCCTAAAGCCGTGGCGACACGCCCATCCACAGGGCACCCTGGCACTCATGGGTTGTATGGTGGGCGTCAAGCCCAGCGCACAGCTACAGGAGTCCTTTCCATTTGTGGATGTCTTTATGGCGCCCAGCGAGGCAACGCCACTGGTGAATCGGCTGCGCGAGGACGAAATCGACGCCGAAGTGGAAGCCATTGAACGCACGCATCTCCAGAGCCGCCACCAACTCCAGGACGAGGCCCAGCCCATCGGTGCCACGCAATCGATCAAGCACCTGGCTCTCTCCGGCGAGGCTCCGGTCTCGGCCCACGTTCCGGTTGTCTACGGCTGCAGCCATGCCTGCACCTTCTGCATCATCCCCTTCCGGCGCGGCGTCGAGCGCAGCCGCCCGGTCAGCGACATCGTCAACGAAGTCCACGGTCTGGTGGCTCAGGGCGTGCGCGAAGTCACGTTGCTCGGTCAGATTGTAGACCGCTATGGGTATGACTGGCGCGGAGAACTGGGCAATAGCCGGACGGTGGCGGCGTACGCCGGTGCCGCGAACGGCGATGCCGCAGCAATCGGCCAACACCTTGCGGATAGGTCCACTGACGATCCCTCGAACTCGACCCCTCACTCGTCCTTCGATCTTGCCGATCTGCTGCGAGCGGTTCACGACATCGACGGGCTTTGGCGCATCCGGTTTTTGACCAGCCATCCCAACTACATGACAGACCGTATTTTGCAGACCGTACGCGACCTGCCCAAGGTCATGGAGCACATCGAGGTTCCCATCCAGGCCGGCGACGATGACGTATTGGCGCGAATGAAGCGCGGCTATACCACCTCAGAATATCGCGACCTGGTGCACCATATTCGCAACGTTCTGCCGGACGCTGCGATCCATACGGACATTATTGTCGGTTTTTGTGGAGAAACTGCCGAGCAGTTCGACCAAACGGCCGAGATTCTCCGCGAACTCAGACTCGATAAGGCCCATCTGGCACGCTATAGCCCGCGGCCGGGCACGATCAGCGAACGCCGGTTCACGGACGATGTGCCGGAGGAAGAAAAGATGCGGCGCCACAGAGTTCTAGAGGCAATTCAGGAAGAGGTTTGTACGGAGATCAACCGTCGTTTTCTGGGTGAAACCGTTGAAGTGCTCGTCGAAAGCCAACACAAGGGCAAATGGCGAGGACGCACGCGCCAGAATAAACTCGTCTTTGTCGACAGCGAACTACCTCTGCGCGGCCGCTTGATCGAAGCCCAGATCGTCTGGACCGGTCCCTGGAGCATGCAGGGCCGCTTCGTCCGCGATAGGTCCCCGCTCCCGGACAAGGTGTCGCCGGACCGGACAATCTTCCGCCTTGGCGCTACGGCAGATTGACCACAGGCAACCGCGAAGAAACCGAGTTTGGCGCCAAACTCGGTTTCTTCGCGGTTGCCTCACGTGCTGTGGGTCATCGCCCGCCTCAGTTGCCGTCCACTTGGCCGTATTTTACCTCTGGTAGATCCCGGCCTAAATAGGTTCGCGGTTATTTTGCCATTTCCACTCGAGTAGATTGACCCGTTTACCGCCGTGGTAACCACGCTAGACTGAACTAGTGTCCAGTCGCACCTGTCGGATCGGATGTCGTCGTGAACGAACTTGCCATCGAGACTTTTCTCTTTTTTGCAGGATTTGCTTTTCTGACCGGCGGCGCCGAGCTGTTGGTGCGGGGAGCGAGCCGGCTGGCTGCCGCCTTCAACATTCCCAGCGTCGTCATTGGACTGACCGTCGTCGCCTTCGGGACCAGCCTGCCCGAGCTACTGGTGAGTATGATCGCGAACCTGCAAAGTAGCGGCGGCAGCGACATTGCCATCGGCAACATCGTGGGCAGCAACATCGCCAATCTGGCGTTGATCTTGGGTCTGGCTGCCGTCATGACCGCCATTCCTGTCGAGCGTCACCTTCTCCGACGAGAGTACCCGATCCTGTTGATCACATCGATTCTATTTGTCGCCCTGGCCTGGAACGGTGTCATTCATCGTTGGGAGGGGGTGTTGTTTATTGCCGGGTTGATCGGATTCACCTATTACAGCTATGCGGCTGAACGGATCGAACCTGTCGAGGCTGCACATGCGCTGGACGTGGTCGGCGCGATTGACAAATCGATTGCGCAACCCAGTCGACGACTCTTTGTAGACTCACTGCTGGTTCTGGTCGGGTTGGTGGGGCTCATTATCGGCGCCAACTGGCTCATCGAAAGCGCACAGGTCATTGCGCGAGCGCTCGGTGTCAGCGACCTGGTCATTGGCCTGACCCTGGTGGCTATCGGTACAAGCTTGCCCGAACTGGCGACCACCGTCATCGCGGTGATGCGCAAAGAGGCGGATATTGCGGTAGGCAACGTGGTCGGCAGCAATATCTTCAACATTCTCTTCATCGGCGGATTGAGCGCGATCATCAGGCCTTTGGCCGCGCCGCCCAGTATGCACTCGTTCGATTTCCCGGTGATGCTGGGTTTGACGGTTCTTGTCTATGTGTTGGCAAGTTTCGGCGCGCACCGCCTGTCGCGCTGGCAGGGGTTGTTATTGCTGGCGCTCTATGTCGGCTATGTAGGTTGGCTCTTTGTCTGAGAAGAACGACGGACATGCTCCCGCGAATTCGTCAGAATTACTTGCCACTCCGCTCCGGTGTAGGTACCATGAGAGTATATCGGATCGCCTCACCCGGGTGAGAGTCGTGGCAGAAGTTCGGTGGCCTCACTTACGCCGAGATCGCTTTCGATATTCAGCAGTTCTGTAAAGAGGAAGAGTGGTGAAGAGGTAACACCGTCCATTCTCGACTTCCTGTCCGGCGTTGAGTCACAGTAAATGGCGAGCAGAGAAGAATGGCAAGCCGCGCCAATCGAAGCATTAGACATTGAGTCCGGTATATCCACTTGAGTAATGAGAGAGCGGATGTCGTGCTGAATACCGCACGACATCCGCTCTGTCTGCGCACTCATCATGTTGCCTGTTCGGCATCCACATAGGTGGGCACGCCTTCTTCCGCAAAAATGCCGTCGATCTCGGCCCGATCCGCTGCGGTCAAGCGCCAATCGGCCGCCGCCACGTTTTCAAGTAGCTCGCGCTCGTTGCGCATTCCCACCAACCCCACCGTCACCGCCGGATTGCCGAGTACCCAGGCAATGGCCAGTTGCGCAACCGACTTGCCGTATCCTGCCGCGAATTCCCTGAGTCGTTCCACAACGCGCAATTCCTTGAGAAAGTTGTCACGCTCAAAGAGAGGCAAACCGAACGCATCACCCCCACTGCGCCAGTCCCACTCCAGAAAGGTGGTCTCCGGCGTAAATGCGCCGGTGAGCAGCCCGAAGCCCAACGAACCGTAGGCCATGTAGCCGATGCCATGTTCACGACAATAGGGCAGCACCCTGTTTTCCATCCGGCGGTCGAACAGATGGTAGCCAACCTGGTTTGCAGCAAGATGTCCATACTCCTCACAGGCGGCCATCATAGACGCCGTGTAGTTAGAGACGCCGTAATGGCGGATCTTGCCGGCGCTCTTGAGTTCTTCCAGCGCACCGAGTGATTCGCCGTGTGGCGTCTTGTGATCGGGCCAGTGAATCAACAGAAGATCGATGTAGTCGGTGTCGAGTCGTTTGAGGCATCCGTCTACGCGCGCCGTGATGTACTCCGCAGAGGCATCTCGTCCCGAGATTGCCGCGTTGCCGCGCAGTGCGGGGTCGTCGTGATAGGTGAAGCCGACCTTGGTCACGACCACCACATCCCGGCGCCGCTTGCCGAGGCCAGCGCGCCAACAACTCCTCTGACGTGAAGGGACCGTAGACCTCCGCCGTATCGTAGAGGGTAATGCCGTGGTCGATGGCCATCTCCACTGCAGCTACCGCGTCCTGGATGTCGATCTCCCCGTATTGGGTGGTCCCCATCTCCCAGGTGCCGAAACCAAGGGCCGAACAAGCTAGGTCTGTGTTGCCGAAGCGTCGGTGTTCCATGTGAGTTGCGCTTTCTAGTGGTGTGGTTTGCGGTGAATCCGCTGCGATTCTGTCCGGGTCAAGGCCGCGTCGATAACTGAAGTCAGTATAGCATGGAGGGTCTACCGGCCGAATCCGCCGGCGTATGCATCCCGTACTGAACCATCTTGTCGTTCCGCGGCGGGACGTCGAGAAATCGGCTAATTATGATTGAAGTTTGGGCGCGCGCAAAATGCAAAAATAGATGTATCATGGGGATTAACTGCCAGGCCATCGCTGCGACATCGAAACCTGCTTGCCGGCTCGATGTCGCGAATGGTCGAGGAACTGTTGTTCGAGTCCTCAATACCTGACCAGCTACCGAAGGAGAAACCTGTGTCAACGAAACCGATTGCCACACAGAGCGTAGAATCCGTCGCCCACAGCACAACAGACAGTATGGAGCCGATCCAGCCGCCGGCAGAGCCGAACCAGGCGGCGCTCGGCGCTGTGGACGATGCCGTCTACGTACGCGATGCCGACGAGATTGTCGACGGCTCGCGCATCGACATTGGCCACCGTTTTACCAAGAGTTGGGTGGTGCGCAATACAGGCACGACCACTTGGGACGCCGGCTATACCCTGCAACTGATCGACGGGCCAAGCCTGGGCGCGCTTCCCTCAGCTCCGGTCCCCGTTACACCCCCAGGCCAGGAAACAGCCATCAACGTCGACTTCCATCCGACCGAAACAACTGACCTCGCACGCAGTATGTGGAAGCTGACCAACCCAAACGGCGCACGCTTTGGAGAGGCCATATGGACCGACATCATTGTCAGCGATCCCGATGCCGGCAGCGCAGACCGGGATCAAGCCTTCCCGCCGCCCGAAGATCAACTCATCGACGCGCCTGAGGGCGTCTCGGATTCAGCCAAACAGGCGGCCCGTTTTTGGAACCAATACGGCGGGCTTGTTCTAGAGGAAAGTGCGCGGCTAAACATCGACCCTGTAGATGCAGTCGCGGTGCTGATCACCGAGTCAGCGGGCCGCCCCTTCGACGCCGACGGACGCATGGTCATTCGCTTTGAAAATCATCGTTTCTGGCACTTTTGGGGCAAAGCACACCCGGACCGCTTCGGACAGCACTTCCAATACGATCCGGCAGTCACGTGGCAAGGTCACTTCTGGCGCCCGGACGCGGGCAGCGGCTGGCAGATATGTCATCAGAGCAACGCGCAGGAGTGGCAGACGCTGATGTTCGCGGCAGTCTGGACGACTCCGCAGCCCTGCAATCGATCAGCATGGGCGCGCCACAGATCATGGGTTCCAACCATGCAAGCATTGGCTACTCCACGCCCCAGGCCATGTTCCATGCCTTTGAACATGATGCCAGGGCCCAGCTACGTGCGCTCTTCCGCTTTATGGAGACCAACAACCTGGTCGACGCCATCCGGCGCAAGGACTACCATCGCTTCGCGTTCGTCTATAACGGTAGCGGCCAGCCGGAATTTTATGCCGGTCTCATGCGCGAGTATGCCGGCGCCTTTGCCGCGCTGCGGCATCCTGTCCCGGCAGCGGCGACACCGGTCTTCGTCCAAGAGATGACGCCTGCGCTGCCCGATCTTGTGCCCGACGCCCTACCCATGCCGGCGTCACCCAAGCCCGGCGTGCCACTAGCTGAGGCCGATCCGCAGCTCTATGCAGCTTGGCGGGCCCATGTCGAGAACGGCTTCAAGAACAACGAGACCATGTTCCGCCGTGTGCTGGAAGCGTTCATGAACCCCTACTGGTCTACCGTCTGGATGTATCGTATTCTCTTCGGGGTGGGCATCGTCTCTTTTGTGGTCGCGGCCCTGATCGCGCTGCTTCAGAACAATATCGTCACGACATTGATCTTCGGCGGGTTGAGTGTCGCCTCCTTCCTCAGCTTCTTCATCCGCAGGCCGCTGCAGGCGCTGGAGGAGAATCTACAGTTCATCACCTGGCTGGGGATCATCTACAACACCTACTGGACATCGTTGGTCCAGTCGCAGGATCCGGCAACCTACAACCGGGAGTTGAAGCAGGCCACGGATGAGGCGATCAGCCGCATCCAAGAATTGATGGACCGCCATGCCGAACGCAGCGGCGCACGGCCGGATGTAGAGAAGTAGTGGGGAGAGGACATTGCACCATGCTGCGTGTCAAGAGCAGACTGATCCGACGCTCCATGCAATTCGACAGCGCACTCACAGAAAGCAAGCATATCCATGTCCGATCTCACTGCCCTCCAAACACGCTACGCCGACCTACTCATCGAAATCGGCGTCAATCTACAGTCCGGCCAGTGCCTTACCATCACGGCAGAGCTGGCCCACGCGCCGTTTGTGCGCCAGGTAACCGCTGCAGCCTACCGAGCAGGCGCAAAATATGTGCATGTTCATTGGGTCGATACCCTGGTGCAGCGCGCTGCGTTGCTCCATGCGGAGGAGGTGGCGCTCACCTACGTCCCGGAGTACGAAATCACGCGCCACCGCCAGATGGTCGACGAAGAGTGGGCGCGGCTGGCCCTGACCGGCGCCGAGTTCCCCGATGGCCTGGACGACGTCGATCCGCGCCGTATCCGTGAGTCCGGAATGGCGCGACGCAAGGCCATTCGCTTCTACGCCGACGCCATGATGGCCAACCAGATCGCATGGTGCGTGGCCGGTGTGCCGACGCCGGCCTGGGCGCAAAAGGTCTTTCCCGAACTGACGCCGGACGCGGCCGAGACCAAGCTCTGGCAAACGATCTTGGAGGTCTGCCGCGTCGACCAGACCGACCCTATTGCCGCTTGGGAGGCTCACGATCGGCAGCTCACCGCGGTGACGAAGTTCATGGCCGCACACGAGATTCGCTCTCTGCACTTCAGTGACCTAACGCCCGGTCCCGACGGCAAACCACGCACGGATCTGGCCATCGGCCTGACCACCCAACCACAGTGGATCGCAGCGTCCAGCACAACGCCGGACGGTGTTCGTTTCCTGGCCAATATGCCCACTGAAGAGACTTTCACCACGCCGGTCCGCACGCAGGCTGACGGCTGGGTGCGCACTTCTAAGCCGGGTTTTCCCTTCGAGCGGCGCGTCGACGACGCCTATTTCCGCTTCGAGCAGGGCGAGGTCGTGGAGTTCTCTGCCACAGTTGGACACGACGTGCTGGCACAGTTGTTCGAGATCGAAGGCGCAAAACGACTGGGCGAGGTCTCGCTGGTGGACATCCGATCCCCCATAAACCAGGCCGGCGTGATCTTCTACGATACGCTCTTTGACGAGAATGCCGTTTGCCACATTGCCTTTGGTGATGCCTATCCCGGTGGCGTGGTCGGCGGTGACGATATGTCAAAGGAGCAGTTGGCCGCGCTCGGCGTCAACCAGTCCGACACCCACGTCGATCTGATGATCGGCACACCAACCATGAACGTCACCGGTACCAGCATAGATGGGAACGACATCCTGATCATGGAGAACGGCCGTTTCGTCCCTGCCATCGATGTTTCGGTCTGAGAAGAGTATCTTCTCAATATTCTGCGGTAGGGGCGTACCCTTGCGGTCGCCCGCAGCGGGCACGTGCAAGACCTGCCCCCACATATTGAAAAGATACTGAGAAGATATTCAAAACCTTGGGATCTGCGTGTTAAGCCAGAGCATACGACCGATATCGAAGGATGCGAATCTATCATGAACCCGAAACGAATCGATCCGGCGGTTACCTTTGACGACCAGTTTTTTCACATGGCGCGCGATGGTTTTGACGACATCCCCACGTACGCACTGCCGGCCGGCTATCGCTTCCGCGCCTATGAACTGGGCGACGATACAGCCTGGATCGCCATACAGCGTGCAACTGAACCGTTTCTGGACATCCCCGCCGATCTGTTCGAACAACAGTATGGCATGAACCGCCCTGCCCTCCACGATCGCCTATGGTTTGTCGAGGACACAAACGGCACCCCCGTTGCCAGCATCAGTGCCTGGTGGGAAAAGGACCATACCGATCCCAACGACCGCGGCCGCATTCACTGGGTGGTGGTTCATCCGGAACACCAGCGACGTGGCTTGACCAAACCGATGATGACCAGGGCCCTGCTGCGTCTGGCCGAGAGCCATCCATCGGCTATGCTCGGCACCTCGTCCGGGCGCCCCTGGGCGGTCAAAGTCTATCTCGACTTCGGTTTCCACCCCGAACCGGCCGAATTGGAGAATCCGGAAATTGTGCAGGGATGGCGGGACGTACAGTCGCTCCTTCACCATCCGCGTCTGGAGCCGTGGCTCACTGAGAGGTGTAGCTGACACATTGTGGGTTCCACAGAGATCATCACGGTCGACAACCTGATCTTTACCTATCCGGGCGCTGAGGAGCCGGCTGTGCGTGGCATCGATTTCACCGTCGAACAAGGCGAGGTCTTCGGTTTTCTCGGTCCCAGCGGCGCCGGCAAGAGCACCACCCAGAAGATACTTATCGGCCTGTTGAAGGAGTTTGTGGGTGAAGTCAGCGTACTGGGGCGAGATCTGCACGAATGGGGCAGCAATCTCTATGAGCGCATCGGCGTTTCGTTTGAGCTGCCCAATCACTACCGAAAGCTCTCGGCACGCGAGAACCTGGATCTCTTCCGCTCCCTCTATGCCGGCCCAACCCGTGAGCCGGACGAATTGTTGGCCATGGTAGGGCTGGAAGTCGACGTGGATACGCGCATCTCCGCCTACTCCAAGGGCATGATGATGCGGCTCAACTTCGTTCGTACGCTACTCCACAACCCCGAACTGCTCTTTCTGGACGAGCCGACGGCCGGGCTGGATCCGGTCAATGCGCGCAAGATCTGCGAGATCATCCGCGGATTGCGCAACCAAGGCAAAACCGTCTTCCTGACCACCCACGACATGAACGTGGCCGATGAACTCTGTGACCGGGTGGCCTTTATCGTGGACGGAGAGATCGTGCTGATCGATTCACCGCGTACGCTCAAACTCGACCACGGCCGCCGGTTGGTGCGGGTCGAGTATCATCGCAACGGCGCCACCAGCCGTGCCGAGTTTTCCCTGGACGATTTGGGAGGCAACGCTGCATTCCTGGCCCTTATTCGCGAGAATCGGGTGGAGACGATCCATACTCAGGAAGCGACGCTCGAGGAGATCTTCATCGAGGCCACAGGTAGGAGCCTGACGTGAACAGACTGACCTCCACCATACGTTGGGACCTGGTCAACCAGTGGCGACAAGGCTTCTACTACGCCGCGATCTTCGTCGTGATTCTGTGGGCAATCGTGCTATTCAGCCTACCGGATGTAGCCATCGATCTGCTGCTACCGTTTATCATCTTCTTCGATCTATCGATCTTCGGCTTTTACTTCATGGCCGGTATGTTGTTCCTGGAAAAGGGCGACGGAGTGCTGGAGGCGCTGGTGGTTTCGCCGCTGCGTAGCTGGGAATACCTGGTCTCGAAATCGGCAACGTTGGCTTTTCTGGCCGTGATCGTCAGCGTAGCTGTCGTACTCATCGTGCATGGACCTGATGTGAATTGGCTGCTCCTGGTTCCGGCGGTGGCCCTCAATTCGTGGCTTCTGGTACTGGTCGGCTTCATCCTGGCTGCGCGTTTCGATTCGGTGACCGACTTTCTGATGCCGTCCATCGTCTACATGATTCCCAGCCAGCTGCCGGCCCTATGGTATTTCGGCATCTGGGACAGCGCGCTGCTCTATCTCGTGCCGACCATGCCGACCATGTTGTTGCTGGCCGGATCGTTTCGGCCCATCGCTGGCTGGCAGATCATCTACTCCTTTGTCTACCTGCCGGCAGTCTGTATCCTGGCGACCTGGTGGGCACGCCGCAGCTTTGAACACTTTGTCGTGCGCAGTGAAGGGAGTCTGTGAGATGGGAGCAGTACGCGCGCTGACAGTCGCCGACATCCGCAACGTGCAGCGAGATTCACTGCTGCGATTTCTGCTCGTCTATCCGTGGCTGCTGGGTCTGCTGATCCGTTTTCTGGTGCCGTGGATCACCGAGAGCGTGGCCGGGCGTTTTGATCTGCTGCCCTACTATCCGCTGATCGTCGGCTTCTTCGGCATCCTGGTCACACCGCAAGTGGCCGGTTTTGTCATCGGCTTTTTGCTGCTGGACGAGCGCGACGACGGCACATTGACCGCGCTGCTGGTAACGCCGCTGACCATGAATCGCTATCTAGCCTACCGGCTGGTTGTGCCCATCGTTATCGGCGTAGCTGCGATGTTCATCGTTATTCCCCTGATGAACCTGATCGATGTACCGCTGCTGCGCATGATTCCCATTGCCCTTTTGGCCGGTCTGGAAGGGCCGATTGTCACCTTGGCTCTAGCTGCACTGGCCGCCAATAAGGTCCAGGGGTTTGCCGTTATGAAGGGGTTGGGGATCTTCCTGCTGGCACCCTTCGCGGCCTGGTTCATCCCCGAACCGTGGCAATGGCTTCTGGGTCTCTTTCCGGCCTACTGGCCGTTCAAAGCCTTCTGGGTCATGTTGGAGGGCGGTAGCTACTGGCCCTGGCTCGGGATCGGCCTGGTCGTACACCTGATCTGGTTGATTCCGCTGGTGTGCCGCTTCGATCGGGTCGTTCATCGCTAGGCTTGCCGGTGTCACATGGATTGACGGAGTAGGCCAGGGGCTGGGCTTGCCCCAGCCCGTTCCCGGCCACTGCAAGGGCCGCGCCCTACAATGCGAAGACACGAATGCTCGATCCGATTCAGCCTTTCCTCAACCACAACAATGTCGTGATCCTCGACGGCGCCCTGGCCACCGAGCTAGAGCGCCGCGGTGCCGACATCGACGATCCACTCTGGTCGGCCAAAGTGCTGGTCGAACAACCGGAGCTGATCCGGCAGGTTCACCTCGACTACTTTGCCGCTGGCGCCGATGTGGCCACCACCGCAAGCTACCAGGCGAGCTTCGCCGGCTTCGCCGCCCGCGGCTTGAGTTCGGAAGCGGCTGCCGACCTCATGCGCCTGAGCGTGCGTTTAGCGCGGGCCGCACGCGATGAATTCTGGGCCGATCCGGCCCACCGCACCGGCCGCTTACGGCCACTGGTCGCCGCTTCGGTGGGACCATACGGCGCGTTTCTGGCCGACGGCTCCGAATACAGCGGCGATTACCGTCTGACCGTCCAGGAACTGGTCGACTTCCACAGACCGCGTCTGCAAGCTCTGATCCATGCCGGGCCTGATCTGCTGGCGTGCGAGACGATTCCGTGCCGAATAGAGGCTGAGGCGCTGTTGCGGCTTTTGAAAGAGTTCCCAACGATTCCGGCGTGGCTCAGTTTCAGCTGCTGCGATGATGCCCATGTCTGCCACGGTGAGCCCTTTACCGACTGCGTCGCGCAGGTCGCCCAGTCGCCTCAGGTGATCGCGGTCGGTTTGAATTGCACGCCGCCCCGTTTTGTCGAGTCGCTGCTGCGTAGGGCTGATGCGGTCACGGCCAAACCTCTGATCGCCTACCCCAATAGCGGCGAAGTATGGGACGCGGCCGGCCATCACTGGTTGCCCGGGACCGGCGTGACCGAATTCGGTGCGCCGGCGAGGCTCTGGCATGCAGCGGGCGCGCGCCTGATCGGCGGCTGTTGCCGGACCACGCCGGCGGACATCGTCGCCATTGTTCGGGCATTGGGCTCCCTGTAAACAGGTCCGCGGAATTTGGAGCGCACTCGACATCTGTTGGGAACGAACTATCTTGTCGAAATCGTGTCTCACTCCTCTGCCAGGAGATCACCTTTGACATGTTGAGGTTTGTGATGCGCCATGATCTCCTCCAGCGCCGTAAAGGGAAGGGTATTGAGAGGCAAGTCGGTGATGCGACGAACGAGCGCGGAGACAGCGGACCGCTGCACAGTGCCGTGGTACATGTGGGCGAGCTTGGTCAGAGCAACACAACCAGCCAGACGCTGCCTGTAATCTGAGTGGCCCAGCGCCGCGACCAGCGCCTCCAGTGCGACATCACCCAGCTGCCCAAGTGCAGATGTTGCAGCCAGGGACACTTCGTGCGCTGGATCGGGCACGAGTTCGATCAGGGGATCGACGGCACGTTCGGCACCCAACGTACCGAGTGCCGCGGCGGCGGCCGCGCGCAGCCGGGCATCCGGGTCATGCAGAAGCGAAACCAACGGCACCAAGGCGTCATCATCGCCGAGATCGCCCAACGCAGAGACCGCAGCCACCCGTACGTAGAGATCGGGATCGGTGAGGGATTCGACCAAGAGCTTGACGGCAGAAGCGTCTCCAAGGTTGTGCAACGCCCCGACCGCAGCCTTGCGCATCTCGACGTCGCCGTCGGTGAGGAGGGCGGCCAGCGGTGCGACAGCCCGAGCATCCTGCAGGTTGCCCAGCGCTTCGACTGCGGACTTGCGGACCTCGACGCGATCGTCGGCGAGGTCCGCAACCAACGGATCGACGGCCCGCCGATCGCCCAACTTGCTCAGGGCAAGGGCGGCCGTCCAGCGCACGCCGGCATGTGCATCATCGAGCGCCGCGATCAGCGGTTCTACGGCCCGTGCGTCGCCTAGAATCCCCAATGCTTCAGACGCATACCAGCGCACTAGGTAGGCACTGTCCGCTAGGCTGGACATGAGCGGCTCTACCGCACGCAGGTTCCCTAACTTACCCAGCGCCGCGGCAGCCGTCCAGCGCACCTGGGCTTCAGGGCCCTCCAGGGCAACGATCAAGGGCGCAACGGCCTGCCCGTCATTCAGCTTGCCCAGCGCCTCGGCCACCTTCCACTGCACCGTGTGATCGGAGTCACCCAGTGCCGCAATCAGCGCTTCCGTGGCGCGGCGATCCGCCAGGTCGCCCAGCGCCTCAGCGGCCCTCCAGCGTACCTCCCCGCGTGGGTCGGCGAGGGCCGTGACCAGCGGTTCGAGCGCCACGTCGCCCAGCTTGCCCAGCACGTTACCGGCCTCCCAGCGTATGTTGGCATCCGGGTCTCGCAGGGCAACGACCAACAATTCCACCGTACGCGGGTCGGTCCGATTGCCCAAAGCATTTGACGCCGACCTGCGGACCAAGGCGTCGTTCTCGCGCAGTGCAGAGATGAGGTGATCCAGTCCGGCGTCCCCGAGCTTGCCCAACGCCTCGGCCGCCTTCTGACAGACCATTGGATCGTCAAGGGCCGTGGCCAGGGGTTCCGCAGCGCGACCGTCGCCCAGATTGCCCAACGCCTCAGCCGCCGACCAGCGCACAAGACGCTCCGAGTCTTTGAGAGCTGCCATGAGCGGCTCCACCGCCCGTTGGTCGCCCAGTTTGCCCAATACCTCGGCTGCCGTCCAGCGCAATTGGGGACGCGGATCTTGGAGGAGAGCGATCAGCGGATCCACCGCGCCGGGGTGACCCAGCTTGACCAAAGATTCGGCCGCTGCGATGCGCAGGCCGAAATCGCCGGCACCAAGAGCGCCGATCAGCGGCCTGACAGCTCCGCTATCACCAAGATCGCCCAGCGCTTCGACGGCAGCCCTGCGTACCGCATCGTCTGCGTCACCCAGGGCTGCCACCAGCGGCGTCAGCGCGGATCGACCCATCCGGCTCAGTGAAGAGAGGAACAAAGGGCGGTTCACCTGGATCAAACCGAGCCGGCGCAAGGGGACCATCACCGCGGTCTGCAGTCGCGGGCTACGTCCCCAAACGATGCCGAACTGCCAAACGAGCAACCAGAACGCAACAAGGACTGCCAACAACAGCCAATGGCCGGTGGTTAGAGCGGCGAGCAGCAGAACACCGGCCAGGACGACAGCCAGATAGTAGGCTCGTCGACTCCACTTGCGGTCGCTGGTCTGGGCAACCAGCCGTCGTGTGATACGCGCCGCAACTGCGGTTTCCGTTAATTCTGCCTCTGCGATCAGGTCGGCGGCAAAGCGCAGGTCACGACGTAGGACGCGCTCATGTCTGCTGGGACCGCCTGCAACCAGGTCGACAAAGCCGGCAGCCTGGTTGGGTTCCAACACGCCGGCCATCAGGAGGAGTGGCTCGCGCCAGGCCGGCAGATGGAGCCTTGTCCTGACAAATTGCCAACTCGCCGGTTGCCGTTCTGTCCAACTGTCGCCGAGCACCCTGGCCGCGCCATATTCCTGAAAGGTCAAGTGGCGAAAGCTCAACAGCCACCGACCCTCCCAGTTTGTCTCCATCAGCAGCCCGGCGGACAACCAGAAATTGAGGACATCCTGCGCGGCTATCTCCGCGACGGCTGCGCCGATCTCGTACTTGCGCTGCAGCTGCCCTGCCAACAGCGAAGAGACCGTTTCTCTCCGGGGCATGAATGCGTGGTTGCTCTCGTGATAGGCTAGATGCAGGTAATACGCGAGCACGTAGAGACCGAACAGCACAGCTGACCTGGCGGTGCCGGGCGGAACACCGCGTATGCTCTCTGACTCCGCGCCACTGCCGATGGATACCCGTCTTTCTTCGTGGACCAGATAGAGTTCTTCGATGTAGCGATGATAGAGACCGACTCGATCTGCCGGCAGCTGAAAATCGGAATTTTCTCCTGCCAGCAACACCATGAATGTGAGGAGCAACGGATTGCGTGTGAGAGGCGACAAATGCGGACGCTGGGACCACTGGGCCTGCAAACTCGCGGTCCGTTCGTGGATCCACACTGCGTCTTCTTTCCGATCCGATGCGATGGCACTCAGCCAGTTGTGAACGAATCTCACCACATCTTGCTGCATCAGGGGCTGAATCTCGACGTGCGTCCAGGACTCGCGTCCCGCCGAACTATACCCAATCGGACGCGACGTCAACACCGCCTTACCGGACAACGCACCGGCCCTCTCGCTGACCAACTCCTGCATTTCGTAGGTTTCGTCCAGCCCGTCAAGCAACCACAGTACCTCGCCGGCGTCGGCCTTCGCCTCCAGAGCCAAGAGCAGTTCGGCGTCGCCTGCAGCGGCGTCGCGAAGCGCGTATTCGCGGATCGAAATCGTTCTGTCTTGACGCAGTTTCACGGCATAGTCGGCCAGGCGCAGCTTGACGGGCACAAGGTGGCCGTCCGTCGCGTAGTGGAGCGCGAGAAAATCGATCAACGTCGATTTCGACGAGCCGGGCACGCCCAGGATCACCAGCTTGTCATTGGTTTCGACGGCATCCAGGGGATCGATCGTGTCCAGCTCCAAGGTATCGGCGCTACGGCCGTGGCGATAGGCGTGTTCGCCGATCCGCATCACCAAGTCGGCAAGATTTCCAGGCTGCGTCGAAGTGTCGGACGACTCGGCGCCGGCAACAGCCGTCCGCTCTTCGTCGCGACGCACTTGTTCAGCTGATCGTTCATCCAGGAGCCGGACCTCAATATAGATAGTAGAGAGCGGAATCTTCAGGTTCGATGCGTTGCGGATCGGTATGCCACGGAGGCGAAGATATCCGCTGTTTTCTTTGAGCTTTTCGCGATAGCCGGCAATCTTTTCGGCATTGCGCTCGTTGCGATGCGTTTCTTCGCTCGTCGACTCGATGCCGACGGAGCTGTCATCTTCATTTGCCTGGTCGGCGCCGTCAGCCACAAAGAGCCGGCCCGATATCGACGGCATATAGAGTGCGGGAACCCACCAGTCAGGATGGCGCTGGGCAGCCTGGCGCGCCGCAGCCACCGCGCGATCGATCTGCCCGTCTCGATGCAGTTCTCGAAACAGAACCGGCATGAAGGTCGCCACCGTCTCCATGGCCACGTCGGCCTGCATGGCGATCACGGCCGGTACGCCTGCCCGGGCCAATCGTGGTCCAAGTGCTGCCAACACGCCATTCTCGCCGATCATGACATCAGAACCGCTCCGGCACGATGCCAGGATGACCAAGCGCGGGAGCGTCCACAGCGCGGAGATCCGAGAGATGAACTCGGAAGCGTCCACCAGTGCGGCCGAACCGTCAGCCGATTCCAGGCAGAGGGAGAGTTCGCCGCTATCTTCTACGCCGTGACAAACCAGGTAAAGGATATCGTAGTGGTCCTGCAGCTTGTCGGCCAACGCGTCCATGGTGGCATGACCGGCGCTCTGCAGGAGCTCGACCGGGATGTCGCCAAAGCCTGTTGTGGCCCGCGCTATCTCAACGACCGTATCGATGGGAGCCAGCCCATAGCCGGCCAGGTTGTGAGGATCGGCGACCACAGCCAACGCTCTGATCGCCTCTCGTCTGCTCGGCGAGAAGTTGCGGCTGCTGATGGTGGCCGGGTTGCGGGAGAACAATACTTTTTCGTCATGGGCCAGGAACGAGTGATCGCCGGGGACACGCAGACGTTCCCAGTGGAGCCGGTGCAGATGCGCTGCGTTCGCGCCGATGGTGAGACGGACGCGCAGCGGCAGTTCGTCGTGAAACGCCACCGCACGCGCCTCGTTGAATAAGGACAGCGTTCCGGCATCCGCGAAGAGCGTGTGCCCCAGGTTGTCACCATAGGAATCGCCATCGAAATTGGCGATGGAGAGCGTATCGACGTCGAAGCGCAAAGGCACTCTGCTCTCGTACTCTCTACGGATATCGTTGCCCGGCGCTTGAAAGCGCAGCCTCAGGTTGACGCTGCCCGGTCCATGCGCAGTGAGTATCAGTTCGAGGTCCGGCATGTGGCGGTCGGCCATTGGTCTGCAGGGATCCGATACTACGTGAAGGTCCGCAACTTACTTCCAGGCGTGGCGACTGGCGGCCTTTCGCCTGACCCGCATGGTGCCACCTCCCGGAGGTGATTTGTCGCTGTGGATTGAATGCGCACCGACAGCAGGAGGTGGTGCCCGTTTAAGACGTGCAATGTACCACGTTGCAGATTCTTTGCCAACCAATTCAGCCGACACCCACGGGCACTTCTATACTTGGGCGCCATTCTTATTTATGATGAACCCGTGAGGGGATGGTTCGTCTTTGGCGAACCATCCCAATGGGCTATGGGCGGAGAAAATCCAGAGGAACGACGATCTCATCGCCGGAGGCGCGCAACACGACAACCAACAGCAAACCACTTTCGATAGTACTCCCGTCACTCCATGTGTCCGGCACAGACAGCAACTCGGACACTGCCCCCCGCTCGTCGGCCACAATGACGCCCAACGAGTCGCCCGATAGGTCCTCGGCAGACTTCAGCGTAAGGGTCAGCGCTTCCTGGCTGCCAAAACCACTGCCTTCGACAGCCAGCCTAGACGTGCTGGCGATCTGCGAGACGGCAACCGCCGATGTATCAGGCGTCGGCTCGGCTGTCTCCGGTGGTGCGTCGGTTGGCTCAGACGTGGCGGTCGGCGTCTCGGTCGGCGTCTCGGTCGGCGCAGGTGTTGACGAGGACGTAGAAGTAGGCGTAGGTACCGTGGTTGACGTAGCAGTCGGCGTCGCACTTGCGGTCGTTGTGGGTGTGGCGGTTGGCGCGCTTGTCGGTGTTGATTCCGGTTGCTGTGTCCACCAGACTTCCGCCCGTGCGCCACCGCTGTTTTCGAAGTATTCGACCACAAAACGATGACGATCGCGCAGATTGACGACCTTCTCGTAGACGTTTGTGGCGCTATTGTCGTGCCATTCATTGAGTAGGAGTTCGTCGTCGAAGTAGATGCGAATGCCGTCGTCCGCCCTGGCAAATATCCGATAGGTGCCGGGTTCGAAGGTCAAGATGCGGCTCCAGCGCGCTCGAGAAATTGTCTACCGGTATGCCCGGGGATGGCCCTGAAGATCCCCAGTTGAAGTCAAGCTCTGTGTCGTTGCGTGTGAGCGCGGGCGAGCCGGCGAGGCTTCGGTTGGACCAATATTCTCCTTTCCACTGAGGAAAGGTCAATTGACCGGGCAGGCGCTCCCACCAGACATTCACATCGGCGTTGCCGGAACGCTCGTAATATTCAACTTGCACCTCATGGTTGCCGGAACTCACTTCCGCCTCCGCCGTCAGATTGCGTTTCGGTCCGTCGCTCCATTGATCGACCAGCGGCCGGCCGTCGAGCCAAAGCCGCACGCCTCATCCGCACTGACGTGAAAGCGATAGCGACCGCCATCCAGCGTCAGGGTGCGCGTCCAGCGTGCGCTGAAATTGTCGACCGGAATCGAGGTGCCGGGGCTGCTCAGACCCCACTCGAAACTGATCGTCTGCTCGTTGCGAACGATCGCCGGCGATCCGGTCAGACCGATATTTGGGTAGTACTCGCCCTTCCAGTTCGGGAAATATGCGCCCGGCTGGACACGCTCCCACCAGACCTGAGCGATGGCGGCGCCTGTCCGCTCGTAATACTCGACGCGCACCGTGTGAATACCTGCACCCAAATAGGCATCGACCACCCACTCGCGCACGCCACCGTCGACCCAGTCATCGATCAGCAAGTTGCCGTCCACAAATAGCCGTAGGCCATCGTCCATGCGTGCGTGGAAACGATGAAGTCGTGCAACTGTGCAAACTGGCTACGACTTCGATACGTTTTCTATATGTCTTTGGTCAGGGCGTAGTTCCCCACAAATAGACGATGAACAACGGCGTTACGAGCCAGAGCAAGAGATTCAGCGCCGCGCCGACACGCAGGAAATCCAGGAAGCGATAGCCGCCCGGCCCGTAGATCATGGCATTGGTTTGGTAGCCGATGGGCGTCATGAAGCTGGTGGAGGCGGCAAACATGACGGCCAAGGCCAGTGCATGAGGCGACAGATCGAGCGACGTTGCCGTTGCCAGCGCCACCGGAATGAGGACGGCCACGGTGGCGTTGTTGGAGATCAGTTCGGTGAGCAGCATGGCAGTGCCATAAAAGAGGTAGAGCAGCGCAATGGGCGGCAGGCCCGCTGTCAGCCGGATCGACCAGTCGGCCATTAACTGCGCGCCGCCCGTTGTCTCCAGGGCAAGACCGAGCGGCAGCACCCCGGCCAGCAGGAAGATAACGTCCCAGCGAATCGATTCGTGCAACTCGGCCATCTTGAGACAACCTGTCAACACCATCAATACGCTGCCGACGAGAGCCGTCACCAGGATTGGGATCCCGGCAATGGCCAACCCCACCACACCTAATACGATGGCCAGGGCCACCGGAATCTTGTCAGTCGATAGCTCTCGACCGGCGCCTGCTCAGTCACGATGAAGTCGTTTCCCAGGCGTATGCGGGCCAGAGCCTGCGGCGAACCGTGAGTAGAAGCGCGTCGCCCAACTCCAGACGCAATTCGCCGATCCGGCCGCTGATGACATCGCCGTGTTTGCGCACCGCCACCACCGAACAGTCGAAGCGGTTGCGGAAATTGGTGCTCTCCAGCGTACCGCCGAGAAGACCTCCAGTTGGGAGCCAGTACGACCTCCAAGAGGCCGAACTCCTGTCTCTTGCGCGGATTCTGCCGTGGCTCATCCGCGCGGGACGGGAAGCTGGCGCGCGATGTCCACCTCCTGCGAATCCTGGAGCCTTGTCAACATGTGACGGTTGGCCTGGACCAGCAGAACGTCTTGGGCTTCGAGCACAGCATCGAAACGGTCCGCGCCAAGACGTCGATCCGCGCGCACGATGTCGATAACGCGAACTTCTGCGCGCCCGGCAGGCCATCGCCGACCAGACTTCGTCCCACCAGCGGCGAATCGGCATGCACCGTGACCTCTGCCAAAAAGTCTCGCAACGGAAAGCTGTATGCCTCCCCTTCGCTGCTTTCGCGATGGGGGATCAGCGCCGCACCGATGGTCAACAAGTAGAGGGCACCAGTGACAAAGATCAACAGCCCGATAGACGAAAATTCGAAACATCCTGAACGGCTCTAAGCCTTGAGCTTCCAGCATGCTGGAGGCGAGTACATTGGTGGACGTACCGATGACAGTGATAACGCCGCTTAGCTGCGCCCCAAAGGAGAGCGGCATCAAGTAACGCGATGGCGACCGCCGGCTGCTACGCGGCAAGTGCCGAGACCACTGGCATCAAGATAGCGACAGTGGCGGTGTTGTTCAGAAATGCCGAAACCGGACCGACCACACCGAGGATACTGATCACATGGCGGCGTTCGCTGCTGCCGGAGAGTTGCAGCAATTGATCGGCCAGCCAGTTAACCATGCCCGTCTTCATGATGGCGCCACTCAAGATGAACATGGCCATGACAGTAATGGTCGCCGGGCTGCTGAAGCCCGAAATCACGTCGCCGTAGCTCAGGCCGAGCCACGGCGCCAACACAAGCATGGTGGCGAGCACCGCCAGCGCGACGAAGTCGACCGGGTACCGGTCCAGAGCAAAAACAACCAGCGTACCAGCCAAGCAGTAGGAACATGACCGCGATTTGTGGAGACAATGGCGCCTTCCTGACGTCGTGAAGTGGTAACTTCTACCGAGTATGTCTGTCCCGCAATTCAGTGCGTAAGCCAACGTGCCCGATACCGGTCAAACGCACTCTGGATAGTACAGGGACGTGAAATCCTTCGAGATTCGCTCGAGCGCAGGATAATTGCACGCCGTCGCCGCCGAAAGCATACTGCATTCAGGTGTCAACAGCGGGCCGAGATCTGTGCAAACTCTGTTCCAGTTTTGCCGGAACCGGCTATGTTTGCCGGCGTTCATGAACAGGTGAATCGACGACCGGCGTTCCAGGTCGATGGACGACCGGGCGAACAATGGCACGACGAAGAAATCGTTCCAAACTTTCATCCTGCCTTTTGAGGTGGGAACGTAGATCGAATTTACGAAAGCGATACAACCTATCATGAAACGAATACCGTGGAACCGCATCTGGACTGAATTTCGCCGGTTTATTGTGCTCATCGTGGGCACGCTGATTGCTGCGCTCGGCTTCAGCCTCTTCCAGGTACCCTACAATCTGGCGGCCGGCGGCGTGAGCGGCATCGGCATCATCGTCAACCACTTCACCGGCGTTTCGGTCTCGCTCTTCTATCTGGTCGCCAATATTCCGCTGATGCTGCTGGGCTTCTTCTATCTGGGGCGTTGGCGTTTTCTGATGACAACGCTGATGGCCGTGGTGATTTTCTCAGTCGGCACCGAATACTTTCCACGCCTTTTGCCCCAATATATGGCAGAGTACCCCATCACCGACAATGTGCTGCTGGCCGCCATCTACGCCGGGCTGATCGGCGGCATCGGCGGCGGGCTCATCTACGCGGCGGGCGCCACACTGGGCGGCACCGGCATCATCGGCCGCATCATCCAGATGAGGACCGGCGTGCCGCTCAGCCAGATCTACCTCTTCGTCGACGGCACGATCATCGTCACCGCCGGTCTGGTCTTCGGCTGGAACATCGCGCTCTACGCCATGCTGACGTTGCTGCTCAACGGTCTGGCCACCGACTACGTGCTGGAAGGCCCCAGCCGCGCGCGTACCGCCTTCATCATCACCGATCGGCCGAGCGAGATGATCGAGGCATTGGTTTTCCAGCTGGGCCGGGGTGTCAGCCACTGGGAAATCCGCGGCGGCTACACCGGTAAGGCACGCACCATGGTGCTCTGCACCATCTACCGGCCGCAGGTCAACGAGCTGAAACGCATTGTCGGCGAAATCGACTCCAATGCCTTTGTCAGCATCGGCATGACCCAGCAGGCGTTGGGCGAAGGATTCACGGATCTGCGCAGCCGTCATGCCGCGTGACGGGATTCACGCCGAATCGGCTACATCGCGCCACATCGGCCGCGTCAGACACGTCGGTCCGCCCCCGCCTTTGATGCAGAGGTCTTGGCCGGGAAAGGTATAGACTTCGACGTCCGCAGCTTCCAGACGGGCCTGGGTGATCGGGTTGCCCTCGAGCATGATGCAGACACCCGGTTCGACGGCGAGGACGTTACAGGCAAAGGAGTCGTATTCCTCGTCCGGAATCTCGATCAGCGAATAACCATGGTCCTGCAGCAGCTGGCGGAAGGGCACCGGCATCATACGCGAGTAGACGACGGCTTTGTCATGGTCCACCGGACTGATCAGCGAGAGCAGATGCAGGCAGTCATCCGGACCGTTCCAATGGGGTAGCGGAACAGGAATGACCCGATCGACCGTGTCGCCCAACAGATCGGCCAGCTGCCGGATGCCTTCGGCGTTGGTGCGGTAGCCGTCGCCCACCGCGACTGTTCGCGTGTCCAGCCAGCAGACATCGCCGCCCTCCACCCGGCCGGCTCCTGTGATCGCGCCGACGACGGGCGCGCCGGCGCCGTCGAGGTAAGCACGCAACGCGCCCGGTTCGTCCCGTCGCGCTTCTTTGCCCATATTGCCGAGAATCACGCCCTCGGTGCTGACTGCGGCAACGGGATCATGGGTGTAGATCGAATCCAGCGACGTCGCGCTGTTTCCGGGCAGGGAGGCAATCTCCAGTCCAAAATTCTCCAACAGCTCCACAAACTCTTCGAACTCGAAGATCACCTGCGTCAGATCGGGGCGGCTTGTGTAGTGAAGCCGCCGCCACTGATCGTCCGTGATCGCCTGATCGATGTGTGAATCGCGGGGATGTTTGACCAGCACATAGCGAAGCGGGTCGACCATGGATTGACAACCAACACGCATATGAACACCTTTCGCAGTGGAAGGGAAGATCCGAACAGAAGGGGCGGGAGCCCGGCTTCGTCACTCTACCATTCTCCTCGAGGCTGCGCAAAGAAATTCTGGAGCTGATGGACAGAGCATTGGCCGCTCTCTACGAAACCGGCGCCGAATACGCACTGCCTACAATTGCCTGCTGGCTGAATGTCACCTTGAGACAGGCAACCGCGAACGTGCGCGCGAACTGATCGAACATGGACTAGTCACGGTCGCCCAAAACGACGAGCACTGTTCAGAGGCGAAATTACTGCGCATCCAGGCCGCGATCCTGCGTGATGTAGGTGTAACCCGGAGCAAAGTCGTGACGGTGTTGACGCGCTCCCTGGCAGTTGCCGAACGCCAGTCAGCCACATCTCTGCGTCTGCGTATTCTCTCCGACTGGATCACGTACGAGCTTGAGTACGCGGACAGCAGTGATATGGTTGCGTGTTCAACAGACAATCGGATCCGGCTGCACTGATCGTCTCTTATGGCGATCAACCGGAATCCGCCGATCTGCGCATGGCGCGGGCTGTGGTAGCCCACACGCCCTTCAGACGCACGCTTCCCAGCACGAACGTGACAACGCAAGCGTAGTGACCGGCACAGCTCGAAAACTAGTGAATCCCGGCAGAAATACTGATACAGTTCCTACCAGAGGTAGCATCGCCGAATTTCTGTCGTGGTAATCACGCCAAAATGAACTAGGTGGCGGTAACGAGACAAGCGTGACAGAATGATATAGACAATCGTGTTCTTCAATGACAAAGCCCGCTGTTTCCGTGGATTGGACAGCGGGTTTTCTGTGTCGAACCATATAATTTTCCAAGATGATCACATGAATGGTCATCGCAATGGCGTCAACCGCCGCGTAGCCATTCCAGGCCAAAACTGGCCACGGTGACGAAGCGCGTATCGGTCATATGGTCGAGCATACCGTCTTCGTAAATACAGATGATTTCGCACTCAGGCGTCTCGGCCAGGTCGGAGTAACCCGACGGTCCCGACTCCAGCACCCTGGACGTCATCCATGTATCGCAGTCATCGGCGCTGAGTTTGACGGTAAGCCGCTTGCGGTCGTGGGCGAGATGGCCGTGTCCGTCGGTCAGTTCGTTTTCGAGATTGTCCGGGTTGGCAAAGACGATCAGCGGCATGCCGTTGTCAGACTGCCTATTGAGACGCAGGATACTCCCCATACAGACCGGCTCCAGGAGGTCCTCATCCCATCTGTCCACTTGCCAGTCACTTGCGCCGTCGGGACTGGTGGCGATCAGGCGGCGACCGGCCGCCGATTCCGAGCGGATGTTGAAGAGCACACGTCCGTCACTCAGTTGGACGGCTACGGTCTCGCTGGGGTTGTAGACCTCGTTGCCGTCTAGCAGAGCACCGTGGCGAACGACGGTGTCGCCACACTGCCATGTCGCGCCGCCGTCGTCGCTGTAGATCGACGCCACGTCGGACGGGCGGTGGCCGAGCTTGCCGGCGCCGAATTCGTTGGTCTCGCCCGTGGAGATCCAGACCGGTGCGAGCAGGCGGCCACTCGAGAGTTGAATGCCGTGGCCTGGTCCCGCCGCGATCACGCGCCAAGGATAGCGCCGGCGCAGCGGCTCCAGGCTTGCCGTGATCTCGGTCGGCCGGTCGAAGCTTGCGCCGTCATCCTGGCTGCGCATGTAGAAGACACGAGCGTAGTTGTGACAGTAGAGCGCGTGCAACGTGCCGTCACAGTCCCCGATCATCACGAAGTTACTGATGGGACCAGGACCGTACTCTGCGTGGCCGACGACCAGTTGAGGCGGCAACCAATTCCGGCCGCCGTCCAGGCTGCGGCGCAACAGGATATCGTTGTCCGCCCAGTCGCCTCCGCTATCGCGCCGCGCTTCGACGGTAGCCAGTACGATGCCGCTGCGGGTGCAGAGAATGCCGGGTACGCGGTAGTTTCGATAGCCGCCGGTACGGGCCGTGAAGATATGTGTCGTTTCAAGCATGGGGTATTCTCCACCGTAAGTGGTTTGGCGTGATGCGTTCGCCTTGATCTCCATGGTAATATGACATAATTCATTCGACGCGGTCAAGCGATTCTGTTTTACCGGTACAAAATTAGACCTCTGAAAGCCCCACCAATGCCGTTCATCACACGTCTCTTCATCAAGACAGCACTCATCTACTTCGTAATAGCTTTGCTCAGCGGTCTGCTCATCGCCTTGCGGCCGCTGGTCGAGATGCCGCGCCTGGTCTTCGGACTGACGCCAGTCTACTTTCATCTGTTCATGGTGGGGTGGGTGACTCAGATGATCATCGGCGTGGCATACTGGATGTTCCCCAGACGGTCCAAAGAGACCCCGCGTGGCTCACATCTGCTGGCGTGGAGCACCTACCTATTGCTGAATGCCGGCCTACTGTTGCGGATGATCGCTGAACCGGCACAGGTGGCTCAGGCCGTGCCGATTTGGGGCCGGCTACTGGCTGTATCGGCTGTGTTGCAGTGGCTTGGGGGTCTGGCCTTTGTGGCCAATACCTGGCCCCGGATCAAGGTGCGCTGAGATGCCTCGACTGAGTGTCTGGTTTGTTCGTGCAGCACTGGTCTATCTGTTGGCCGGCTTTACGCTCGGCGGGCTGCTGCTCTGGAACAAGGGGATGCCGATTCATCCGTCCATCTGGCGACTGCTGCCGGCACATATGGAATTCCTGTTCATGGGATGGAGCGTCCAGCTGGTGATCGGCGTGGCTTACTGGATCTTGCCGCGCTTTCGGACCGAGCGCAGAAGAACATCGTTGATCTGGTTGACCTTTGGCTTGCTCAACGCCGGCATCTGGTTTGTGGCGTTGAGCACCGTCATCGGATATGTCGACATCGTGCGCCTGGCAGGGCGCGTCATGGAGACCGGTGCCATTGTCGCGTTCGTCATCCATACCTGGCCCCGCGTCAAACCGATGCGTCTCTGACCAGCAAGCCGGACGGAACCCACGGACACGAACCCCTCCACCGCTGATGAAGGTTAAGGATTTATTGCGGTATTTGTAACGGCGGGGCTTGTCCCCGCCGACAGCGCCCGACGCGTTGCCGCAAAAAATTCGGTGGGATACCACGAATTGTGTGAAAGTGGCTTGCTCTCTCTGGTAGATTGCGAATTTACACACAATTCGGGATACCACCAAGAATTCTCCAGGTTCATT
Organism: uncultured Chloroflexia bacterium; assembly: GCA_963715415.1. Classification (GTDB taxonomy): domain Bacteria; phylum Chloroflexota; class Anaerolineae; order Caldilineales; family Caldilineaceae; genus JAWKOK01. Next base: position 37,377 of record CAVQSG010000046.1, read on the forward strand.
GGCGCTGGAACGGCATGGACGCTCAGGATTCCGCGTCCATGCCGTTCCGGTCGATCACGTCCAAACGGGCGACCGTTCGCCCAGCAGCAGCGCCTCAGTCACCCGCGTGGTACACGGGTTCCTGTCCC
>CAVQSG010000047.1:0-183962 GCA_963715415.1 uncultured Chloroflexia bacterium
GTGTACGACGCGATGCTGATCCGGGCGCCGGGTCTCGTGGACGGCTACACGCGCAACTCGGATGGAACCGCCAGCGGACCTTCACGACCAACGTCGACAACCTGGTGCTGTTCGGCAAGATCGACCACCAGATCAACGACAAGCACACGGTCTCGCTGCGCTACAACTACACGGACTTCGAGATCGCCAGCAACGACAAGTCCGCCGAGTCGCTCAAGACCCAGAAGACCCACTCGGGCGTCCTGTCGCTGGTCTCGATCCTGAGCTCCAACGTGGTCAACGAGTTCCGTCCAGTACGCCCAGGACGACCTCCAGCGCGACTCCAACCTGGATCCGGGCGACCTCGCGGCTCAGATCCGGATCGACACGTCGAGCGGTACCGAGAATATCGGCAAGCCGGACTTCCTGCCGATCACCGTTAACGAGAAGAAGTACCAGTTCCAGAACACGCTGCGCATCCAGGCCGGCGACCACGACCTGAAGTTCGGCGTTCGACATCCAGAAGGACGACCTGACCGAGTTCTTCGCCGGCAGCGCCGACGGCCGCTACGACTATCGCAGCGTCGCCGACTTCCTCGTCGACAACACACGCCGCGCCCGCATCTGGTTCGGCAGCCGGTTCCAAACCCGAACGCCACGTCCCCCAGACGACGGCCGGGCATCTTCGCGCAGGACAGCTGGCGCCGAACCGCAAGCTGACGCTGAACTTCGGCCTGCGCTGGCACGGGACCTGGAACTGCAGCGACCTCCCGCACCTTCTTCGCGGAGGCCCGGAAGATCCCGAACGACCTGAACAACTTCGCTCCGCGCTTCGGCTTCTACCTGGGTCTCGACGACGGAGGGCAAGTCCGTGGTCCGGGGCGGCTGGGAAGTTCTTCGACCGTACGCCGACGCTGATCTTCGTGGACAAGTCCAGTCGAACGGGATGTGCCCGCCGAGCTACGGCCGCGTGACGGTGTCGCCGGGCGCAGGTCGGCTTCGTCCCGCTCGGTGAGCCGATCGAGAATCGAGCTGCGCCCGCTGGCGTGATCCCGAGGTCAGGCTGCTGCCGCCGGACTTCGAGGATCGCGCAGACCTGGCGCTTCAACCTCGGCTACGAGCGCGAGCTGCACCACGACTGGGCGGTCCACGTCGATCTCGTCTACGCGCGCACCGATTTCCTGCAGGGCAACTACGACCTCCAACACGTTCGAGCCGGCGGTGCTCGATGGCGAGGGCCGCTACGTCTACCCGACGGGCGGCCGGACACCCGCATCGATCAGATCAAGCTCGTCGCCGACGTCGGCTGGTCGCGCTACTACTCGTCCACGTCGGCGTCCGGAAGCGCATGTCGGACGGCTTCCAGTTCCAGGCCCACTACACCTGGTCGCGGGACAAGGACACCGACACCAACGAGCGCTCCGCGACCGGGCTGACGATGACCAACGGCGCGATCCTGGCTTCGACTACGGGCTCTCCGAGCGCGACATCAGCACCGTTTCGTCGTCAGCGGCGTGGTCGAGCTGCCGTGGAGTTCCAGCTCAGCGGGATCCTCACGCTGCAGTCGGGGCCGCCGTTCACGGCGCACGGATGCGCGGCTTCGGCGAAGCCTACTCGAACCACCCGGGCTTCGACCGCGGCGATCGTGCCGCGATCAACGGACGTCTCGTCGCGCGCAACAGCTTCCGCAACCCGTCCTTCAAGAACTTCGACCTGCGTCTGTCAAGTTCTTCGAGTCAGCGACGCCCGGATTCGAGCTGATGCTCGAGGCGTTCAACCTGTTCGACGTCAAGAACTTCACCTGGGTACCGGCGCTTCATCGGCCCGGCGGAACCTACACCCTGAACGCGACGGCACCACGAATCCCGAGTTCGTGATCCAGGACGGTCGGTGGCCCCTCGCGGCAGTTCCAGCTGGGCGCTCGCGTATCGACTTCTAGGCCGACGTCGAAGTCTCCGTACCCGAAGGGGGCCTCGCCGGAGGCCCCTTTCTCTTTGCCCTTCGTGTCTTCGTGCCTTCGTGCGCGGCCTCGTGACCTCCGTGTCTCCGTGGCCCCGGTGGACGTTCTGCCGAACCGCAAGACCCCGTCAGCGGGTAGTGCGGAAGGCTTCGCGCTCCAGCGCGGCTTCGCCTTCGGTGATCGTGTCGAGAAGCCGGCGTCCAGGGGTCCATGGCGGTCACCTGGCCGTAGGGCCAGCGCACGGCCAGCTCGTCGGCCTGCGGGCGTCCCCCAGCCCGAAGTGCACCTCCGGCGCGCTCTGGGACATGTAGCTCGACGCGCTGCGGGCCTCGCGGACGGGTCCGGTCGCTCACGCTCAGCTCCAGCCGGGCACCGCAGCCCTCAGGGTTGCTCTGGCGCCCACGCAGCCGCAGCACGAGCAGGGCCCCGCCCTTCGCGCCCCGGATGGCGGTTCAGCAGCAGTGCAGCCGGCCGTCGTTCTGGCTCAGCGACCAGGTCCAGGTGACCGTCCTCGTCGAGGTCCCGGCCGCGACCCGCCGCGCGCGAGCAGCGGCTCAGGGGCAGGTCCAGCGCCTCGGACACCTCGACGAAGCGCCCATCGCGGTTGTCGAACAGCTGAGCACGCTGACGCCGCAGCGCGATCCGGGCCGAAGCTCGTCGATGTTGTCGATGATGTGGCCGTTGCCGACGAACAGGTCCAGGTCGCCGTCCTGTCGTGATCGAAGCAGTTGACCGTTCCGAAGCCGACCAGGGCGGCTCGGCCGGCCAGACCCGGCCGCCGTCGGTGACGTCGCTGAACAGCCCTCCGCCCGAGGTTGCGGTACAGGGTGTTGGTCTCTAGTCCAGGTTGGTGACGAAGACGTCGAGGCGGCCGTCGCCGTCGACGTCGCCGACGTCGACTCCCATGCCGGCCTCGGCGTCGCCCGCCTCGTTGTAGCCGACGCCCGCCAGCAGCGCCGTCCTCGGGAAGCCGCCCGCGCCGTCGCCCAGCAGCAGGTAGTTCATGGTGGAGTCGTTGGCGACGTAGATGTCGCGGTGGCCGTCGCCGTCGAGGTCGGCGAAGGCCACGCCGAGCCCCTTTCCGTCGCGGTCTCGGGCACGCCCAGATCCCGCTCACGTCCTCGAGGTGCCCCCGGCCGTCGTTGCGGTAGAGCCGGTCGGGGGGGGCGTCGTAGACGTCCGGATGGCAGTAGGCGCGCCGGTCTCGCGCGGGATCGCCGCAGAAGAGGTGGTTGTCGAAGCCGAAGTCGACGTAGGCCACGACGTACAGGTCCAGGTCGCCGTCGCCGTCGGCGTCGAAGAAGCCCGCGCTCGCGCTCCACTCGGGAGGGCCCAGGCAGGCTCGGCGCCCGCTCGAAGCGACCGTCGCCCCGATTGACGAACAGGACGTCGGGACCGAAGTTCGCTCACGTAGACGTCGGAGTCACCGTCGGCATCGACGTCGCCCCAGGTGACGCCCATGCCGTAGCCTTCGTCGCCCAGCCCCGACTCCGCCGTCGCGTCGCGCAGGGTGCCGTCGGGCTGCTGGAGGAAGAGGCGGTTCGGCTCGTGGGGCTCCGCGCCGCTCGTGGCCCCCGCCAGCGGGGCGCCCTGCACGAAGTACAGGTCGAGGCGGCCATCCCCGTCGGCGTCGAAGACGGCGAGGCCGGAGCCCATCGTCTCGGGCATGTACTTCTCGGCGGTGCGGTGGGGCTGGTGGACGAAACGCAAGCCGAGCCGCTCGCTGGCGTCGACGAAGCTCGGCTGGGGCGAGGCCGCTGCGGCCAGCAGCAGCAGCCCGAGAGTCGCGCCGCCCGAGGGCCCGGAGCTCAGGACGGATCGAGGCGCGCCGCGGCCTCGCGCTCGAGCCGCGCCTCGTCCACCCGGCCCAGCGTCTCGAGGCTCTCCGCCAGGGACCGGTGCAGCTCCGGATCGTCGTCGAGAGCCAGGGCGGCCCGCAGGCGCTCGACGGCGGCCTCGTGGTGACCCCGGGCGCGCGAGACGGCGGCCAGCAACTGCCAGGCCTCGGCGAGGCTCTCGTCGAGGTCGAGGGCCCGCTCCAGGGCCGCCTCGCCGGCCTCCAGCTCGCCTCCCCGGACCAGGAACAGTCCTTCGAGGTAGTGGTGATCGGCGACCCCCGGCGCGGCCTCCCGAGCGGCCCGAGCCGCCTCGAGCGCCTCGGACTCCCGGCCCAGCGAGCCCAGCAGCCGGGCGCGCAACGCCAGCGCCTGGGGCACGCCGGGGTGCTCGGCCAGCACGGCGTCGACCTGCTCCAGGGCGGCCAGGACCTGCCCTTCGAGGGCCAGTTCTGGGAGCGCTTGAGTCCCCCCAGGACGTCGCGGGCCGCCCCACTCTCCGTCGTCCCGGGTGCGGCTCAGCTCCTGGAAGCGCGCGAGCGCCTCGCGGGCGCTCTTGGCGTCGCCGGTGAGCTGGAGTGCCTGTCCCAGGCGGTAGTGGGCTTCGGGCTCTCCGGGAAGGGCGCGCGTGGCCAGGCGCAGGTGCTCGACGGCTTCCTCACCCCGGCCCAGGTCCAGCAGCAGGCGGCCGAGCTCGAGTCGCACGCGCCCCGGGGTTGGGGGCTCCCATCGCCAGAGCCTGCTCCAGCAGGGCGACGGCGCGGTCGCGATCGCCCCGCCCTTCCGCCGTGGCCAGCACCAGGCCCAGGACGAGGTTCAGTCCGGCGTCGTCGGGCCAGCGCTCGAGACCCTGCTCGGCGACGCTCGCCGCGCGCTCGCCCTGGCCGAGGCCGAGCAACAGCAGCCCGAGCTCCGAGGCGAGCTCGGGTGAGCTCGCGCCGGGCAGGCCCTGTGCCAGGAGCTCGGCCGCGGCGGCGGCGTCGCCGCGGTCGCGCAGTAGCAGCGCCGGCACGATCCAGGCCGCCGGCTGCTCGGGATCCAGCTCGCGGGCGCGCTCGAAGGCCGCCAGCGCCTCCTCACGGCTTCCCGCCCGGGAGAGCAGCTCGGCCACCCGCAGCGCCGGGAGCGGCGCCTGCGGCGCGAGGCGCTGCGACTCGCGGCAGTGGGCGAGAGCTTCGAGGGGGCGCTCGCGGCGGATCTCCACCTCGCAGAGTCCCAGGGGCGGGAGCGGGCTCTCGGGGGCGAGTCCGGCGGCGCGCTCGAAGCCGCTCTCCGCGGCCCGGAGGTCGCCCGACTCGAGGGCGGCGCCCGCCGACGCCAGGAGCTGCTGGAGCTCCCGGTCGGCGCCCTGAGGCCCGGGGGCGACGAGCTGCCCGAGCAGTACCACCGCCAGCGACAAGCCGCTCACCGTTCGAGCGTAGCACGCAGGCCCGAGACGACAGGAGGGCTGCTCTCTAGCGGAGCGCGCGACTGTCCGTCGCGACCGAATGAGCGAGAAACCCTGGCGTGGGCGGAGGTGCGTGCCGGAGCGGCGAGGCCGGTGGCTGGCGGGCCGCGCGGCACTCCGAGTGCGGTCCTCGCCAGCCGGCCGGGTTGGGCTGCGGTCCTCCTCGGAGGCCTCCCGCCCGGCCCGCTTCCGACGATCGGCGCCAAGCCGAACTCGCAACCGGAGGGGCTTCTTGGGAGAGCTGGCGAAGAGGGGTCAGGTCTTGCCTCTTGCCTCTCAAGGAGCCACACAGGGTTCCTCAGCGGCCTGCTCTAGAGCTGGCGTGCGTCGAATGGCAGCGGCAGCAGCTCCGAGAGCCGCATCAGGCGGCTCTCGCCCGAGAGGTTCTCGAGCCACACCCAGCAGTCGCCGCAGATCTCCCACAGCACCTGACGGCAGGCGCCGCACGGGGTCGTCAGCTGCCGCGCGTCGGTGACCACAGCGACGGCGTCGAAGCGGCGGTGGCCCTTCGGCGAGAGCCCGGGCGACGGCCGCGCGCTCGGCGCAGATCGTTCAGGGGGTAGGAGGCGTTCTCGACGTTGGCCGCGGTGATCACGCTGCCGCTGCGCGTCCGCAGCGCGGCGCCCACCGCGAACTCCGAGTAGGGAGCGTAGGCCCGCTTTCGCGCCGCCCGCGCCGCTCGGCCCAGAGCCCGGCACTCCTGCGGTGAGAGGGCCGCCGGCTCCTTTCGGCGGCTCATACGAGCCTGGCCGCCTCGACCAGGATCAGCCCCAACGCGTCCTGCAATCCTGCCGCCGCCTGTTTCCCCACCGACAACACCTCCGCGTGATCGAGCTTCTTCTTCGAGACACCGGCGCCCAGGTTGGTGATGCACGAGAGGCCGACGCAGCGCACCCCCAGGTGTCGCGCGGCCAGCACCTCGGGGACCGTCGACATCCCCGCGGCGTCGGCGCCCATGTTGCGCGCCATCTTGATCTCGGCGCCGAGAGGACTTTTCCTTCTTCCAGACTGATGCGCCGTCCCAACGACTCCTGCCGCGCGGAGATCAAGTCCGCCGCCCGGCGGAGGATCTGGAATCGGTCATAGGCCGGCAGCCTCCGCATGATCTTGGCCCCCTCGAGCGCGCGCCTCCAGGGCCTGGTCGATATCCTCCGCCGAAGCTTGGGGAACCGTGTCGATCAGCGAACCATCAAAGGGATTGACGACTTGGATCTTCTCGGGACGGTCCACCCATTCTCCGCGGAGGAACATCTTCATCGGCGCATCTCCCAAGTGACCAGGGGGCGGCTGGCGAATTCGACCGTGCAGCTCGCTGGACGATTGACGGCGACCCTGGCCCTGGCGGACGAGGGCTCGCCGCTCGGCAGCCTCGCGCATTCGACCGCGCCAACGGGACCGGCGCCAGCTGGCTGGCGGCGAGTCCATTATGGAAGCCCGATGCTGGCTCGTTAAGTGGGCAAAGGGGACTTGCCAGGTATTGGACAGCGGCCCCCGAAATTGGTATGGTGCTAGTTGGTGGATGAGTTGCCATTTTTCTGCCCCAATGTCAGCTCGACGCCTTTGCGGGCCGCCGAGCCCCTGCCCCGCTCGGCGGCTCGTTTTTCTTGCGCGATGGCCGGCCCCTCGTGCGAGACGAACGCGCATCCGCCACGGGCGCTCCTGCTATCTGAAGAATCCCGGCGTAACCGACGACGCGGCTGTAGTCGCCGCTGACCTCGCCGCTGGTCGCGTAGGCGACGCGGCGGCACTCCTTGAGCGACCCCAGCTGGCGGAGCGTTTCGAGGCCGATCACGGCGGGCAGCAGGCCGCACATGCTGATGTGATGGTCGCTGACCGTGTAGTACAGATCCGCCGGATCGAGACGCTCGAGGGCGTCCAGGGCGAGGTCGTCCAGTCGGCGGTTTTCCGCGTCGTTGGCGTAGTGGTTCATGTCGCTGGAGATGACCAACAGCGGCGGCGGGTCCAGTCTCGCGAATCACCGGCGCCAGCCCGGCCGCGAATTCCCGGCAGCGATCCAGGTTGCCGGGGCCGACTGCAATGCCCACCACGCGAGCGGCGGATTCAGCCGCGCGAGCAGCGGCAATTGGACTTCGATGGCGTGCTCGTTCTGGTGGGCCGCCGCGTCGGCTTGAAGGCCTGGCACCCGCTCGGCGAGCTGGCGGGCCAGGTCGGGATCGGACGCGATTTGGCCGCCCGGCGTAGACCACCACTGGTGGGGAGCCACGGCCCAATCCACGCCCAGCCGCGTGTGTTTCGGGCAGAGGACGATCACCGTATCGGGGATCCGGACGCGGCGGAACGTAGCGGCGGCGACGCGTCCGGAGTGACGCAGCCCCGCGTGTGGCGCCATCACCGCCGGCCACCACTCAGGCGGCTCGCTCTCGCCTTCCATGAGCTGGTCGACGAGCTGAGACAGCTCGCCGGCGGACGCCGGGTAGAACGTGCCGGCCACGGCGGCGGGTCGAACGGAAGGCCCGGAACGAGGGCCGGGTGCACTGGCGGCCACGATCGACGACTCCGTGGACGCCACGCCCAGACTGTATACGCTGGCCGCTCGGGCAGCTTCACGCGAGCGTTCTGGGTGGCGATCTCCAGCAACTGATCGGCCGAGCGTTGCGGGTCGAACACCCAAGCCGACTTGCCGCTTTCCGTGACGAGCAAGGCGCGAGTGGTAGGGTCGACGCCGCGAAGATCCGCTTCGGCGGCGACGCCGTGCATCGCGGGATCGAAGAGGACAGACAGTCCCACGTCCAGCCCCCCCAGCTCGCTGTCCCCCACGCACTGGGCTCGCAACGCGGCCGCGGTGCTTTCCGCCAAATTGTACAAGGTTGCTTGGAGCGGAATCCCCGTCGCAACGACAGCTTCGAGAAGTGCGTCGCGTCTGCGCTGCGGGCGAGCTGCACGCCAGCGCGGTCCCGTGCACGGTTCCGTCTGGCAATCGGGCAGGTAGTAGTTGGGTGTCGCGCCCGGCACGAGCGCCACACATTGTGGCGGCAGTGGCCGGCCAGCCTAGCCACATCCTCTCGGCGAAGGGGCGCGGCGGGTCGCGAACGGCGTGCAGTGCTTGTACGTCGAAAGGGCCGCTGATCACGCAGCTCTCGAAGGTCAGCAGTCGAGTTTGGTCATCTCCCAGGCCGTGGTGGGCAAACCCGCCTTGTGGCAGACCTGCTGGAGGAACCGCTCCGCGTCCAAACCGTCTCCGCGGCCACTGGGCAGCAGCAACCCGCTGGCGTCGCCTCGCTGGATCTGCAGCCCGTGCCGGCGATCGCGACTTCGCGAATCCTGGCCCGCCCTGCGTCGTGATCGGGCGGAACCGTGGAGCGCGAGACGTCGATGTCGAGCCAGCTTCAGTTCGGTGGGCGAAATGGCCGGCAAACGCACATCCTGAGCGGCCGTTCGCGTCGCCAGTCAACCCGCTCAGGGTGTGACAACCGGGCACCCAGCCATGCTTGCCAACGACGTGCGAGGGCGATGGATGACGGGAAGAGAGACGATCACCTCCCTCGCAACTCTTCAGCGTAGCATGGCAGCCCACTTGTCAACCCGTTCGCTCGCCGTTCTACAGATCCGCTATTCAGATGCTCAGGCTCAGGAATCAAGAAAGAGAGGAACGACCACAACCTTGTCGACACGATCCACAGTGGATCACTTTTCGATGATCATAATCACATCGAATCGCTTTCAGACACGATTCAACGGATCTCTTTTCGACGATCATCTGGATCACTTTTCGCTTGACAAACACACCACAAGGTATTCGAGGATGCCAACATCAAGTTGACATCAGTTGCGACCAGCATTCAGGGTGTTTCGGCCAGACTGATGCTGGAGGCATTGATCGCTGACGAACAGAGTCCTGAAGAGATAGCTCAACTGGCCCAGAGACGGATGCGCAGCAAGATTCCGCAACTGGCCGAAGCCTTAACTGGATATGTTCGTGAGCATCATCGCTTCATGTTGCAGGAATTGCTCTACCAGTTGGACAGCCTCAATCAGCGTATTGAGGCCCTGGATCAGCGTATCGTAGAACTGACCAAGCCCCATGCCGAACTGATGGAGCGGCTCGATGCCATCACAGGCGTTGGTCCGCGGACGGTCGAGGTCGTTCTGGCAGAAATCGGTTCTTCGGTGACGGCTTGGCCTTCCGACAAGAAACTGGCTTCGTGGGCTTGTATTTGTCCGGGCAATCACGAATCGGCCGGTAAACGCAAGAGCGGTAAACGACGCAAGGGACAGAAGTGGCTGGTCTCTGCCCTGGTCGAAGCCGCTTGGGCTGCTTCTCGCACCAAGGATACCTATCTGGCTGCTCAGTTCCATCGTCTACGAGTACGTCGAGGACCGAAGCGAGCCGCTATGGCCGTTGCTCATTCCATCTTGACGATTATCTATCACCTCCTTGACGATCCGAAACGAACCTTTGAAGAGCGAGGAGGAGATTTTCTCCTCAAACGCAACAAGGAGCAAGAACAGCGTCGGGCCATCAAAACCCTGCAAACACTCGGTTTTGACATCGTCCTGACTCCCATCGCTGCCTAGTTCGTATGCGCTAGCAGCAAAACGCTATTGACAGCGCGTTCCTGGCCATGTTTCTACTATTGCTAATTCAGGCCGGGCTGCTTCAATGCTACCTTTATTCGTTTTCCAACCATCGTCCCTGGGCTATTTTTCAGGGCGAGGTATTGGAGGATGCCAACATCAAGTTGACATCAGTTGCGACCAGCATTCAGGGTGTTTCGGCCAGACTGATGCTGGAGGCATTGATCGCTGACGAACAGAGTCCTGAAGAGATAGCTCAACTGGCCCAGAGACGGATGCGCAGCAAGATTCCGCAACTGGCCGAAGCCTTAACTGGATATGTTCGTGAGCATCATCGCTTCATGTTGCAGGAATTGCTCTACCAGTTGGACAGCCTCAATCAGCGTATTGAGGCCCTGGATCAGCGTATCGTAGAACTGACCAAGCCCCATGCCGAACTGATGGAGCGGCTCGATGCCATCACAGGCGTTGGTCCGCTGGACGGTCGAGGTCGTTCTGGCAGAAATCGGTTCTTCGGTGACGGCTTGGCCTTCCGACAAGAAACTGGCTTCGTGGGCTTGTATCTGTCCGGGCAATCACGAATCGGCCGGTAAACGCAAGAGCGGTAAACGACGCAAGGGACAGAAGTGGCTGGTCTCTGCCCTGGTCGAAGCCGCTTGGGCTGCTTCTCGCACCAAGGATACCTATCTGGCTGCTCAGTTCCATCGTCTACGAGTACGTCGAGGACCGAAGCGAGCCGCTATGGCCGTTGCTCATTCCATCTTGACGATTATCTATCACCTCCTTGACGATCCGAAACGAACCTTTGAAGAGCGAGGAGGAGATTTTCTCCTCAAACGCAACAAGGAGCAAGAACAGCGTCGGGCCATCAAAACCCTGCAAACACTCGGTTTTGACATCGTCCTGACTCCCATCGCTGCCTAGTTCGTATGCGCTAGCAGCAAAACGCTATTGACAGCGCGTTCCTGGCCATGTTTCTACTATTGCTAATTCAGGCCGGGCTGCTTCAATGCTACCTTTATTCGTTTTCCAACCATCGTCCCTGGGCTATTTTTCAGGGCAGAGATTTTTTGAGAAACATATGTGCCGCACAGAGCCGTCAACGGACGCGCTACAGCGTTCGACCGACGGTACAAGCATAGCAGTTATGAAGACTATGTTTGGTCAGAACCAGTTCATGCTAACGGGAAATCTCAAATGCTTTGATCGGACCAATGACTTGGGGAAGATTATGGTATCGACTCTTCTCACATGTGGGCGTTACGACTTCTGCACTCCGGAAACAACTAGGTGGTACCATAGTCTTCTTCCTCACTCAGAGATGAAAGTTTTTGAAGACAGCGCGCGATATGATGCATCTGGAAGAAACCGAGCTCTTTCTGGGAGTGGTTCGTAATTTTCTACATCAAGCTGACAGCGGCATAGAATGACAGTAATTTGGTCTTGGTCGTTACACATGTTTTAGCCTGGTCAGCGGGTGTCGCCCGCCAACATTCAGTCCAGTTGACCGGACCTGATCAAGCGCGTTTTTGGCGTTGCCGGCACGCTTTCACGAGTTGGATCGGAGAGATCGGCTGCCCGCACCCGGTCCGGCAACTGACTGTGGCGTTGGCGGGCTGTCCGCTTGAAAACTAAATGTGACCGCAGCCCGTTTGCGCTACACAGATACGCCTAATTGAGGAGGCGTACTATCTCCTCTATGACTAGGACGTCAAAGATGAGTTCAGTAGAAATCGGCCTTTATTCTTGGAATCGGTTCATCACGCGGAATTTTGTGATACTGCCAGAGTTACTTGGACAGGTTCTTCGTTTTGCTCTCGATGGGAATCAGGTCAGGATCAAGCTGCCAAATGTTGAACAACTAGGCAGTCGAAAGGGTCATGACCAACTCTTATCCGTTGGACCACGTCGGGCAGCAGATGACACACCTTTGGCGTATGTAATCCATAAAGTTGATCTCGAAGTAGAGATCCCCATTACACTTGAGCTACCTCAAGAGATTCTCACCAGAAACGCAAACGCATATGATCTGTTTACAGAAAATGAGCGTAAGAATCTAAATCAGATTGCATTTGACCATCAGATGATTGCTGAAAAAGCGTTTGAATATTGTGATCCGAGTTCTCCGTTGGAAATGCGATGACGGAACACTTGGAAGGCCAGAAATCGATGATTATCGAAGTGGCTGGAGCACCTACCTTCATGATGACAACTCGAAATCGACAATCTGGATTCAGTCGGAGATTCTTCATGTGCGGGGATATTCAGAGATTTCTCTAGGTAAGTGGAGGGAGACCGAGTTAGCGTTGCAGGAAGGGGAACATCCCCATCTACGTGGAATTTATGCATGACGGAGAGCAGAACATTAAGGTTGGAGATGTAGAAAAAGGAACCATCGATCTCGCCATTGCATGTGAGACATTCATGAGATTAGCAGTATCCTCCACATTGCCCCCTGAACTGGAACAAAGTATCGTCAATGCAATTGAAAGCGTAAACATACGCCGCTACATTGATTCTTTCTTCCCGGGAATCCTTAATGATTTTCAGTCCCAGGAGTATAAAGAGCTACGACCCGATTTGCGCACCCTCTTCGAACATCGAAATAGACTTGTTCATACAGGTCAATCCGCAAATCTAGACCATGAAACATGTAGCAAGTTCGTTGATTTGACGAGGAAACTGCTATCTATTTTGGCGACGATCTAGTGATTGTAATGTACCGATCCCAGTGTCTAGAGCCAGTTTTTGGTATGATGAAACACAGCGTATCTGGTATTGTCCAAGTCATAGCACTGGTTTGGGTCAAGTACCAAGCCCGCCAACTTGTTGGTCGGCCTGACCGGTGGGGATCTCGGCCAAATCGAAGTTGTTCACACGTTTCACCTGTTCGGTTAGCAACCTTGTCTGCTCGCACCCCCACCGGCAGGTCACCATTTTGTTGGCGGGCTGTCGACGTCAATGCGACGAATTCGGGTAACCAACACTCTTCTTGAAATAAGCCATTTCTTACTCAGGCTAGTCATTTGGGATCAAATCTTGAACCCTACGATATCTGAACTCCGCACAAAACTAGATGAAATCGATCAGTATGCTGCAACTACCGAGCAGAGCATATTAGTAGCCATAGAAGGTATGCGAAATCCTGATCTGGACGATATACCGTGTGCAGAGTGGGAATACGAAATCCTTGCCTTTCGTTTGGTACTTTCTGCACGCGATTCAGAGAGCATATGGGGAACCCGATTTAGCCCACAGTCAGTATGGATAGGTGGAGAGGGCAACAGGGTCGGCAATCCGCGTTTAGAGGAAATTGATAATGAAGCGATTGAGTACTGGCTTATGCGGTCAGAGCAAACATGTCATCCTTTGCTCAGATCAAGATACTTGGCATTGACTTGGGACCTATCATATGCGATTACAGGTGTAAATCCGCACTATATGATAGGCCGCAACTGCTGCTTGGCGACATTTGAGGTTGCAGATGAGAAACTACACAAGCATCCGGTTAGCACAATCAATCTATTGGAATATGCTCTTTCCATAGCTCTACGCCTAAATGCGGACGACCTCATCGCCAAATCTGTAAAGACTATAATCGATTTTGAGAACTGTGTAGCTGACGATACAAAGCCTGGGCTGTGGGGCTTCGCCTACGATCTTCTCATAGAGAATAGGAGCGTAAAGCTTAATCTGGATATTGAGGAGCATATCATTCGTGAGCTAGAGGAGCGATTGCAAAGACTCGAGGGAGGAGATATTTGGGCGTGTGAGAAGGCTGCTGAGCGCCTAGCGAGGTACTATCAAGCTAAGGGAAGACTAGATGATCGCGACCGTGAAATTCTTGTGCTTGGTCGAGCAGTAGAAATCCACGCGGAAAACTCAAATGCCATGATTGCACATTCGGCGCTTGAACATATGTATCGAATATACCGGCAACATGGCTTAATGCAGGAAGCGAACCGGACAGCGATTGGCTTGCAAGCACTTGGACCAAAGCTGCGTGCCAACATGGTACCTATCGAGCACACGGGCAAGATAGACAATGCCCAGCTACAGAAGTTCATCAACACGCTCGTCACAGAAAGTCTCCATCAAACGATGGAGAACATAGCACTTCACTTTGTGCCGCAACGAAGCCAAGTCCGCGATCAGGTACTAGAAATATCGAAGACGACGCCGGTACTGGCGCTGATCCGCAAAACCATTGTAGATCATAGAGGTAGGACGATTGCCATCGTAGGATCGGTAGACGATGACATTGATGGCAATATTGTTCGTCAAATGTCGCAGAACATGACGATTAGCAGCATTTTTCTCGCCAGAGTTCTTGACAATGCAATATTGAAATTAGGTCTCAATGCCGACACAACGGTCCAATATCTTCTTGACAGCCCGATCTATCCAACTGGACAAGATTCGATACTAGCCACAGGGCTTCGCTCATATTTTAAGTCAGAGTTCCTTACAGCAATTCATGTTCTCGTCCCTTACATAGAATCCGCAGTTCGAAACCTGTTTGAGTTGTGCGGAGGAGCAACGTACAAGCCGGCCCGTGACGGCGGGTTCATGCTTCGTACACTTGACGAAGTTCTGCGAACCCCAATTATCGAGAACGTGTTTGCCGACGACATCAGCCTTTATTTGAGGGTCACATTGACAGACAGGCGGGGATGGAACATCAGAAACAATGTATGTCACGGACTGTTTCCCGACGAATCCTTCTCGAAGTCAGTTTGCGATAGGTTGATTCACGTGCTACTTCTGCTAAGACAAGTGAATGAAAAGGATGAGCCAACTACAGATGCGGAAGAAACTTGTACGGATCAATAGCAATCAACTCAGGTCAGAGCGGCATGTTCGACCAATGTATGTTGATGGTTGCAAGTACGGTAAAGAACAGCGCCGCGCCAACCTTCGTTAAACCGGACCCTCCTACAAACTAAAGGAAGATCTCATGAGTTTGCCCCCCTCTTTTCAATGGCTAATGGTCATCATACTCATCGTCATTGTGATACTGATAATTCGCTGGCTGATTACCCCAAAATCGAGAGACGGCTTCAACGAAGCACTAGTCATGTACAGTGGTCTTAAGAATACACTTTCCACCAATTCTGATGATCGAGTATGCATTCAAGCAACAATAGAAACTGCGTCAGCCTTCCAACAGGTAATAAGGCGCAACCCAAAAGATGGTGACGGTTATGTCTTGCTTGCAAACACATATTTTGGCATTGCAAACAGATTTAATCAAAACGGCATCTACAGCCTTGGGGTACGATTATCAAGCGCAGTGATGATGTACTGGAGTCAGAGTAAACTCCACACGCGGAACAAGAAGCAAGCAAAGACTCTATTTGCCATGCTAGCTGAAGTACAGCGTCAAATGGTACAAGGGAGCTATAGCCCCAGCGCAAGAAATCGCAAGGCACTCGAAGAAATCTGGAGTGGTAACTATCAACAGGAATTCGAGACAGCAACTGAACCGGAAAACCTTGCCAGCGTTAAGGCCGAAGCGCTAGCTTGGCTTGAACTTGAAGATGCAATGCAATTCATGGAAGTTGATCAGTATCAGGATGCCCTCCATTGTTGCGGAAAGGCTCTTCAACTTTGCCCCAATTTGGCAGACGTCTTCTTCCTCCAGGCACAAATCAAGGTTTCTAGCGGAGACTTCATAGGATGCGTTGAGGATATCGAAACCTTCGAAGGGCTTGATGGTCCCAATCAGCTCTCAACAGCGACTCGTATTTTGGCACAGCAAAGGGTTGATCAGAATCGAGCACAGTGAGAATCACAGCCATTAACGCATAAAAGAAGGCTACAGGTATTATTTGCATGTGCACTGCTCGCTGTCTGTGAATCCATTCGGCAGCGTTGATGGAAGACAGCGTGTTTGGTATCGTCTGTTTCATAGCACTGCTTCGGATCAAGTGCCGGCCCGCCAACCCGGCGCTACACCTGACCGGACCTGATCACGGCTCAAACGAAGGTATTGGCACGCTTCATCAAGGTTGGATGATGTTGTTGTCCGCCCGCTTCCGGTCCGGCAGGTGATCTCTTTGTTGGCGGGCTGTCGGCAAAAGTCGTGCGATACAAGCACGCCAGAGTGTCCTATCAGCGCAATTCTCGTGAAACGTAAGTAGTTGCAAACCACGCGTGCGAACCTGTAACAGTGGAGTTGTACAGTTTTGCTTGAGAGTAGCAAGTGAGCAGACCAAATCAGCAAGGAATTCGCAATGGCTTATATCGCAACGTTTCAAGCGACAGCAAACCCAAATCACGTTGACACAATCAAGCGCTCCTTGTCCATCCTCGAACGAGATAGTCGGGCACAGCCAGGCACGATTCGTTACGAGTTCTATCAAGCAGAAGACGATCCGACAGTTTTCATTCTCTTCGCGATCTGGGAGAGTGAGGCGGACTGGAAAAATCATGTCGCATCAGATGCACATGACCGCCACGTGCAAGCGTTGCCGGATGGAGCCTGGGCTAGCCCACCTCAGCAAATCAGATGGCAAACACTGGACGTTTGACATAGCAAGTGTGGATCGGCCAACGCGAATCTAGGCAGCCGAGGCAGAAAACTGACAGTGGAGCCAGCTAAAGTTCATTGTCGGAAGCCCGCCAACATCCAGTCCAGGCGACCGGACCTACCCTGGCGCGAATTCGAAGTTGTCGGCACGCTTCAACGAATCTGGTTTGAGACCTTGCCCGCCCGCTTCCGGTCCGGCGCCTGACTGAAGCGTTGGCGGGCTGTTCTGAGCGAGATGCGGCTAGACAGCAGATGAGTTACAATCATGTCGGAGGCATGCCGATGACAATAGCGAGAGTAGTGAAGAAGGTTTCAATCGATCAGCAGCCTAGCGATGTACTGTACTGGCGAAGCCGGTCATACAGTGTACGTCTTGCCGCCGTGGAAGAGATTCGGCGGGAGTACCATCGGTGGAAATACGATGCTGAACCCCGACTTCAAAGAGTTTATTCAGTTACTGAACGAGCATGACGTCCGTTATCTCGTAGTCGGCGGCTATGCTGTCGCGCTCCACGGTTATCCGCGCTATACCAAAGATATCGACATATGGGTCTGGCTGGCTCCAGAGAACGCAGAGCGCATCATCGCTGCGTTGACCGACTTTGGATTTGGGACTCTTGGACTTCAGCCGGAAGATTTCACGACACCAGACCAGATTGTTCAACTTGGTTATCCACCAGCACGAATTGATCTACTGACAAGTCTGTCGGGGGTCGATTTTGAGGAATGTTACGCTTCACATCTCGAGGTCGAGATGGAAGAGACGGTCGTCAAGTTTATCGATCTAGACAATCTCAGGAAAAACAAACGGGCGACTGGACGTCTACAGGATCTTGCGGATCTGGAGAATCTTGATAGTGAATAGAGCTTTGGCCGTTCTTTAACACTGAAATTCGTCTTCACGAGCGGCGCCCGCCAACCGGCGGGCTGGCGGTGTATAGGGCGAAACGCAGTCAGCGTCGCCCGATTGAGAGACATCTTAGCAAGCCAGTCTATTTGAGGTTGTAAGAAGCATGAGAAGATTGCAATGATCAGAGGTTCATGTCACTGTGGCGAAGTTCAATGGCAGTTCGAAGAAATGCCCGAGTCGGCGACGGCGTGCAATTGCACCATTTGTCGTCGTTATGGCGTGTTGTGGGCCTATGATTATGAAGACGAGGGCATCCATGTCTCCGGACCGACCCAAGTTTATGTTCGGGGCAAGTCAATCGGGTTTCACTTCTGTCCTGGTTGTGGCTGCGTGGCCTACTGGCGAGCACTAGAGGTTGGCGAAGATAGACGACGACGCATAGCAGTCAACCTGCGACTGATAGAAAAGCCGGAGGCTGTCGCCGCTTTACCAATTGACCACTTCGATGGACTCGACACCTTTGAAGATCTTCCTAGAGATGGTCGATGTGTTGCAGACTACTGGTTCTGAATTCAAGCAGGCAAGTCTATGCTTGTCGAAGTTTCCGAAGTAGTCGAGATGCCGCAATTGAGGAAACGAAGGGCGCAACGTCGACCGAGCTTGTCGAGAGGTGTTTGACTTCCGGCGAGATGTTTGGGGTCAAGAAGGTTAATTCGGCCGGAGAGTTGTTGGTCAATCGCGCAATGATCACAGACGATTGCGGTTTCAAGCAACGATTTGAGACTCGAAGCTGACCATTGACGCAGTGGTCGAGAAGTTCGAGAAGAGAGTTTTCCGGTTCACCCGACTTGGGTGCATCTTCGAGAGACAGTGTGTTCGGTCGTGTTTGTTTCATAGTGCGAGTCTGGTCGGCACACGCCGCCACGCCAACATCCAGTCCAGTTGACCGGACCTGATCAAGCGCGTTCTCGGAGTTGTCGGCACGCTCTCGGCGATCGGGATGGACAACTTGGCCGTCCGCACCCGGTCCGGCAACTGACTGAGCCGTTGGCGGGCTGGCGGCGTCAATGAGACGGATTTGGTCAGGCAGAAGTTAGATCGAAGTGGATTGAGTGGTCGCTTCTCGATCGGAATTGATGCGTTCAAAACAGCAGATGGGCCCGAAGCGATCACTGTAGATTGAGTCTCTCGAGGTCAAGAAGCCGAGGTCATGCGATGGAGCAGATGGATCCGAAGTGATCACCGTAGATTGAGCCATTCGAAGTCAAGAAGCTGAGGTTTTCCGATACAGTTCGATCGGATGAGGCAAAGGTTGATCGGCGTTGACCGAGACAGTCGAGACCAAGAAATCGGGAAAGAGAAGCGATTGAGATTGATCCGAAATTTCGGGTGAAAGATATCGACGCCGGGGATCGAGAACGATTCGGCTGCGATCGATCAGATCGGGATCAAGAAGGTCAATTCGGTCGGAATGATTTTGGTCAGAACGGCACTGGTTGAGTGAGATTTCGGTTTTCCACAACGATCGGAAAGCCCGAAGCTGGGCGCAGGATCAACGTTCGAGAAGTCCGAGGCGATGGTTTTGGTGTTGCGGACTTGGCGGCGTAGTTGAAAAGCAATGCGTTCGGTCTATTCGGTTCCAAGCGCGAGTGTGGTCAGCAACCAACGCCGCGCCAACTCATCGGTTCGAGCGGACGCCGCCGTTGGCGGGCTACCGACGTCAATGCAATGACTAGACGAACAAACCCTATGCGTCCAAACAAGTCGGACAATGACTCTCTGGTATCGCTGCTCCCAGTGGATAGCGAAAATTGGCGTGATGTTGCCCATCTGCAAGTGACGGTATCTCAGCAGGAATTTGTTGCCGAACCCTGCTACTACTTGGCGCTCTGTTGTTTTGGAAAGGACTGGCACCCCCTTGCCATTTGCTTTGATGAGCAGATTATTGGCTTTATGATGTGGGCAGTCGACCCGGCTGACAACAGTTGTTGGCTAGGTGGTATTTTGATTGATCAGAGCTACCAAGGTAAAGGCTATGGTCGGCAAGCGGTAAAAAGGGCCATTTCTTTGCTTGCCGAAGAATACGATTACGAAGACTTCGCCCTTTCTTACAAACCGACCAATTTAATCGCAAGACACCTCTACAATTCACTTGGCTTCTCGGAAACAGATGAGTGGGAGGGCGACGAGATAGTAGCCCGTTTTTCGTTAACATAGCAAATCAAAAATGTTCACCGGAAGTCGCAATCGGAAATGAGAAGCGTCTCAACTCCGGAAGCGATCTCCCGAAGCAGTGGCCGCCCCATGAATTGTTTGGGATGAAGAAGCGGGGCAAGTCCGGAGACAAGATCACGAAGCATCCGCCGTTTCATGCAGCATTTTGGGATAAGAAAGGTGCCGTTGTGATCCAACGTAAGTCTGCGCTGAAGGCTATCGTCGGTCGATCCGAAGCTGAGTGCGGATGAAACGTTTGAGAAATCCGAAAGAGCCATTCCAGCCTGAGCTTTTTGCCGGCGTTGATGAAAACCAGCGTGTTTGGCATTGTCTGTTTCATAGCGCTGCTTTGGGTCAAGTTCCAAGCCGCGGCCAACCTGTCACTGTAGCTGACCGGACCTGATCTAGCGCGATTTCAACCTTGGCGGCACGCTTCACCGAGTTTGGTCAGCAACCTTGTCCGCCCGCTTCCGGTCCGGCAGCTAAGTTCTTTGTTGGCGGGCTTGTACAGTAATGGCTAATGCTCACATTCCCAGAGAATCTTAAGTACTAGGACACGATCTTGAGTAGGCTCTATAACAACTACATCGAAAAACTTGCTTCAAAGATAGAGGCGCGGTTATCTCAAATTGATGCAGCATACAACTTTGATCTTGGGAGCGAATACGAGCTTGCAATATGCCACCTACTCTCAGATATTTTGCCCGAGAAATTTGGGGTTTGTAGAGGATTCATTGTATCGGCAAGCAGCCACTTGGTTGGTGATGATATTGTCATTTATGACAGATCTGGCTTATCCGACGATCCGGTCTGGAGTTAGAGACTTCTCTCTGAAAGACCAGATACCCATTGAAGCCGCATACGCCTATATTGAGTGCAAACACACCCTTACTGGGAAAAAACAAGGTCCATTAGAAAAAGGCATCAACCAAGTTCGTGAGGCGAAGAAGCTACTACTTACGAGGGAAGAACTACCGAATAGGATTTACCAAAATCAGTATCGTGGCAAACATCTTGACTGGCCGCATCACCTTCCACGACTACGAAACCAGCCTTTTGGTATGCTAATTTCGCGGTTTGTCGCTGATGACCTTGACGTTTCCTATCTCAATTCACTCGAAATAGGAGGAGACGAATCAACACCAGACGTAGTTGTTCTGGGTTCAAGTCTTATCATGACGCCGACAGTTGCGCTGGAAGCCGATGGTTTCAAGACCAGTCTGTTTTACGATCCGGCAGATGGGATTGCACTAAGAGCGGAACGGGTTCCGCAACTTGCTCTTGCTCTTGGTTTGACCACATTATTGTACGCATTGAACTATATTGAGCTGCTTCCAATAAACTGGGGGAGCATACTTAACGATGCATTCTGGACTGGTGCAAGCTAAATGGACACCTTTGTACTGCTTCCTATTCATGGAGCCAGGTGTGGTGTGTGGTTGGTAGCCCGCCAACTCGGCATTAACTTGACCGGGCTAAAGCTCGGGCAAACCGAGTTGTCAGCCCGCTTCAACGAGTCTGGTATACGACCGATCGCCACGCTGTCCGCCCGGCAAGTGATGCTGGTGTTGGCGGGCTGTCGGGGTGGCGAACGGGAATCGGTGGAGCAAAGACGTTGGTCCGCAAAGCGAAGAGTTTATTGCTGACGACGATTTTGTGGACTTGAGGCACAGCATCGAAGCACTCGATGTGTCACGCAGAGACTGTCAGCGAGAAGCGCATTGGCCATAGAAGCTATCGGGTACCGCAGTAAGTTGGCCGAGACACGTTCGTCGAACCAAGAATTGGGACGGGAACAGGGGCTGAGATTGCATTGTATCGATTCCGATAGCCTGAGACCGGAGATTCGAGAAGTGTTCGCCGTTTCACGAACCATTCGAGGTATTGAAGCGAAGTCCTCGGCTATCAGGAAAGAAGTGTTCGACGCTGTAGGAATCGGGACCGAGAGCGAAGGCGAGTATTTTCGGCGGTACCCAAAAGCCGTCAAGATTGCCTGGCGACGAAGTGTTTGCCGCCACGTCGAGCAGTCGACTTTCGAGCTGTGGATAGCGGTACTCGTCCGCTGCAACGAGAATGTCTGGTCACGAAACGATTGTATGAAATGCAAAGGGCTCGGTCCATCAGAAACAGCCGGCGGGCAGATCTATTTCAGTCGAGCAGTCGGGTTTGCGAGCGGCGCCCGCCAACCGTGGTTCGTGCGGACGCCGCCGTTGGCGGCGACGATGATCTCGGCCGAATTCATCTTCGTTCGCCTCGCTGCCACCTGTCTGTTCGGCGGCGCCGCACAACCTGTCGTTGGCGGGCTGTCGGGGTGGCAGATTAGAATCGGTAGACGGGAACGTTGGTCGATCTTTGACAAGTTCGCCGCTGGCGATGATTTCGTGACATCGATGCACGGTTGTGAAGCGCTCGTTGTCGCAGTCGGGTCGGTCATCGAAGGTCACAGCCGAGATAGAGTCTTTCAGGAGAACGAACGAGAATTCGTCGAGGAGTGACCGACGTCTGGAGAATCGGGAAGGGTTACGAGACGGGTTTCCTGTGCGGTGATTTCGGTTCGACTGGGGCTGATGGGTTGAGAAGCGCTCATCGGTGGATGAATTGTTAGATGGGGCGAAGGCGGGCGCACGAAGAGCAGTTCACGAGCTCGGAAAGATGATCGCTGATGGCTGAAAGAGATCGTCGCTGAGGTTCCGTATCGATAGTCAACAACGTCGGCGAAAACTGCCTGGTGGCGAAGTAGGTTTGGATGAGGGCCAAGTCGTATCATCGGGCACAGGTTGCGAGCGGGTTTGTTTCAAGCAGGCGGTCGGGTTCACGAGCAGCGCCCGCCAACATTCAGTCCAGTTGACCGGACCTGATCAAGCGCGTTGTGGGAGTTGTCGGCACGCTTTCAGCAGTCGGATCGGAGAGATTGGCTGCCCGCACCCGGTCCGGCAACTGACTGTGGCGTTGGCGGGCTGTCACCGTCAATGCGATGATCTGGTCAGTCAACAGTTTTTCACAGACGGATTTTCCAGCTGTTAAAGATGAAGTTGTCGTCACAGAAGCAAAGAGCCAAATTACTGGAGCCAGGTGAAAGAATCATTCGCCGTTTCAAGAGCCAACTTAAGGCGGCGAACAAGAGGCAGAGACACAAATGCAAATGAGACGAGATGAATGATTTCATCATTTCTTTGGCCTGATGAACGGATTGAGCACATCGCTCTTCACGATATAACCTCTGAGGAATTCGAGGAAGTTTGCTTTGCACGAGCACTTGTACTTCGAACCAAATCACAGGGAGACAATCCGGTCTATCATGTATTGGGGCAAACCGGTGCTGGACGCTACCTTTTCTCAGGGCTTCTCAAAAGTCCGCTAGTTGACCGGCGGAGCCACTCGATTGTGCGGTGCTGCCAGAGAGAGCTGCGGCGCCACCGATTTGCCATGGCTGACATTTGGCCCTAATTCGCGACTTTTGAGCAGCCCTGCCTTTTCTGTGTAGTGATTGCGTTTCCCGATGGATACGGGTACCCTGTTACTGCACGACCGATGACGCCGAAAGCACAGCGCCGATACAGGCAATGGCGGGACAAATGAAAACAACAAGACTACCAAAGACTGACTCAATTGAGGAACTTGCTCGATTCTGGGATGAGCACGATGTGACAGACTTCGAAGATGAATTGGAAGAACTCACGGAGCCGATTTTCCAGCGAGCGGATGAGACGACGATCCAAATCAATTTGCCCAAGCAAGAGTTGGAACAACTTCGACGTGTTGCAGACAGGATCGGCATTGACCACACGAAGTTGATTCAAGAGTGGATCCACGAAAAGCTCCAGGCTGCCTAGGCCAAACATCTTCGTTTCATAGCACCACTCTGGTCAACCAACGCCGCCCGCCAACCGGTGCTCGTGCTGACCGGTGGGTGATCGACGCGATCTACCTGTCACCACGTCCCACCGAGTCTGATTGGCGACCTTGTCCGCTCGCTATCCCACCGGCAGCACAGCTGGTCGTTGGCGGGCTGTCGACAGGGCTTCTCAAAAGTCGGGGATGGGCAAAGATGAAGAAAGACTCCTTCGCAGGTAAACTTGAGTTCGTCAAGAAACAAGTCACCCAAAAAGGAGTCTCTGAGATGGAATGTACCATAGAGGAAGTGAATGTCGACAATGAGCTGGATGCCGAACAGGTGCAGAGTCTATATGAGGCCCTGCGCCAGGTGCCGGATTATCGTCATAGACGTGGTCGGCGCTATGAGGCGGCGACACTCTTGGTGATTCTGCTGATGGCGAAACTGGCGGGGGAACACACGATCAGTGGGGCTGCGCACTGGGCGCAATTGCGAGGGGAATGGCTGACAAAGGCATTGGGTCTCAAGCGCTTGCCTTGTGCAAATACATATGAGTATGTGTGTGCCCATCTGGACGTGAACGAACTCAATTGCGCCGTACGGGACTGGTTCGTCCGGATGATGCCGGCGAGAGATTCGGCTCAGTTGGTCCACTGGGCAGTTGATGGCAAGGTGCTGCGCGGGAGCCATCGTCGCACACCGACCCTGGAAGTGGGGCAAGAGGTACTCAATGTCTATGCGGTCGAGTCAGGCCATCTGGAGCACTGTCAGATGATTGAGAGCAAGGGCTATGAGGCTGCGGCGGCCTATAACTATGTGAGTCAGACCGACTGCGCAGGTGTTGTCATCACGGCCGATGCGTTGCACACTCGTCCCCGCTTCGTCCGTCGCATTCGAGAACAGGATGGCCATTATATCCTCATCGTCAAAGGCAACCGAGCCCAGCTTGAAGCAGACATTCGTTACCTCTTTGCCCTATCACCCGATCCACTACATCCTGTTCGAACAACCCAATCGGTCGACTCAGGCCATGGTCGCATGACCATCCGTCGCCTCTCCACGAGCACTGAACTCAATCTCGCCCTCCAAGATGAATGGCGCGATGTCGCTCAAGTTTTCCTGCTCGAGCGCTTTGGAACCCGAGACGGTAATCCAGTCTATGAGTCGGTTTGTGGCTTGACCAGCCTGCCTCCTCATCTCGCTACCCCAGAGCAACTCTTGACTTGGGTGCGCTCTCATTGGTCCATCGAGAATCGCTGTCACTGGCGTCGTGATGCGACACTGCGCGAGGACGCCTGTACTGTCCGCCATCCCCGTGTCGCCACTATTCTGGCCGTTCTCAACTCTCTTATCCTGGCTCTCTTTGACTCGCTCAACATCAAGAATGCTCGCCATGCGATTCGTACTTTCTCTGCTTTTCCCGAACGAGCTCTTCACCTTCTTCTTCAACCAACCTGACTTTTGAGAAGCCCTGGCTGTCGACATCAATGCGACGACAAAAGAAGAGTTCCGTGATAAAGTTAGCCAAGACGAATTGTTGATGACTTCGCTCATCTCACGAGCATGAAACGGTGACGCCAAGATGGGGAAAGCACGCATTCAATCGGATCCAAAGGTGTTGATGGGCAAGCCGGTCATTGCCGGGACCCGAATAACCGTAGAGTTACTCCTGGAGAAGCTTGCAGCCGGAGAAACAGCTGAACAGATCAAAGAAGCCTATCCGCATCTGCCGGAAGGTGCCATCCCAGCAGCACTTGCGTTCGCAGCAGAAGCGCTCAAAGCAGATGTTGTCTATCCACTTCCGTTGGAAATGGCATGAATCTGCTAGCTGACGAGGGCGTTGACCGGCCAATTGTCGACCGCCTAAGACAAGATGGCCATGAAGTTGCCTACATCGCCGAAATGTCACCAGGGATTGACGATGATACGATACTCCGACAGGCCAATGACAACGGAGCACTGCTCCTGACTCTGGACAAGGATTTCGGCGAACTGGTCTTTCGTCAGGGACTGGTTCATGCAGGTGTCATCTTGATCCGTCTCGCAGGTGTGCAACCGTCAACAAAAGCAGAAGTTGTTTCCGCAGCATTGCGCGAACACGACAGCGAATTGTTCAACACGTTTAGCGTCATTTCTCCTGGCTTAATACGAATTCGCAGGCAACAATAAGCTCGTCAACGTTCATATCAGACAACGGTCACGGCAACCGCCGCCCTCCAACCTCAAGTCTACCGGACCGGGCTACAGCTCGGGCAAACCAAGTTGTCCGCCCGCTTCAACAAATCTTGTCAGTGACCGATCGCCACGCTGGCCGCCCGGCTGGTGATGTTGGTCGTTGGCGGGCTGGCGGCGGAGAAGCGACAATATCATAATCTGATACTGAGCTTGACAGGAAACGTATGTATTCATAATATACAGACATGATTGATTTAGGCTCACTCGACGGCTTTGATTGGGATGATGGAAATCGCACAAAGAACTGGGAGAAGCACCAGGTTTCGTCCAGTGAGTGCGAGGAAATCTTCTTCAATATCCCCCTCCTGTTGTTCGCCGATGCAGCACATTCACAGGAAGAACCAAGATTCTATGTGCTGGGAAAGACAAACGGTGACCGTCGACTGTTCCTATCTTTCACCGTACGCGGGACCAAGATACGAGTGATTTCTGCGCGATCGATGAGTCGTAGAGAGCGAAAAATATATGCCCAAGCAGATACCTGATTTTGAAAATGAAGATGCGGAGCGGGCAGTTTTGGGATAGCCAGGATTCCGCAGAATATATTGATTGGAGCCAAGCCCAATCAGTGGTGTTTCCGAAACTGAAGCCGTCAACCAAGACCATTTCACTGCGATTGCCTGAATCGATGTTGGCTCAGATTCGTTTGCTGGCGAACAAGCGGGACGTACCCTATCAGTCACTGATCAAGGTTTTTCTCCAGGAACGAATCGACGAAGAGTTCCATCGATTTTGAAAATTTGGCCGACGAAACATCCTCATGGGTTTTCCGTCAGCACCGTAGCCGGTCGGGTTTGGTTCAAAGCGCGAGTCTGGTCAACGGGCAACACCCGCCAACATTGGTTCGTGCGGACACCGCCGTTGGCGGCGACGATGATCACGGCTGAATTCAAGACCGATCACCTCGCTGCGACCAGTCGATCCGGCGGCGCCGCACAACCTGGCGTTGGCGGGCGGACAGCGTCAATGCGACGACTTCGGTCAAGCCACGAATGGATTGAGTCGATCTGCTCGTCGGATGGAGATGAATTGATCGCCGCTACGGAAGCGGTCAGCGCAGCGGAACCGAAATCGAGCGCAGTCGCCGTTTCAAGAGGCGATCTGCATCGAGCAACGAGTCTGAACTGCAGTACAGAAGCGCACGCCGCGCCATGTACCAGTCGGGAAGCAGAAGCGGGTCAAGTCCGGAAACTGACAGAGAGTAGCGCACTGGCATGTTGACGTCATCGGAGGCAACGATTCGGCGAGCCAACTTGGGCGACTACGAAGAAGTATGTCGACTCATGGACGTACTCGATGCTTTGCACCGAGAGCGTCTCCCTTTGATGTTTAAGATACCGAGCGAACAGCCTCGCTCAAGGGGCTACTTCACGGATCTGTTGGGGAGCGAAGATTCGACAATATTCGTAGCTGATGCTGGGAATCTCGTTGGGGTTGCGGTCGGCATCATGCGCGCTGCTCCCGAGTTACCTGTGTTCATTCAACAGCGATGGGGCGTGCTTGATAGCCTTGTCGTTGAGCCTGCTTGGCGACGGTGCGGAATTGGTAAGATGCTCGCTCAGTCGGTCGAACGGTGGGCAATCGGATTGGGAGCACAATGGATTGAGGTGAACGTGTATGATGTCAACGATGAAGCACGGGGCTTCTACGAAGCGTCAGGATATGCGCCGTTATCCATGAAGCTGCGCAGATTCGGCTCAGACAATGTGAGGTGAATCTGCTGTGTTCGATGTTGCAATCGTCGCTGAAGGTTCCATACCACCAGTCGAGTCAGCAACCGATGCAGAGACAGGCAAGCCGATTCGTGACATAGTTTCCGCAGCCATAGATTTGAGTGATTCTCCTGGAGTATTTAATGACAAGTATAACTATCGCACTTTCTGATGATCGCCTGGAGCAGTTGCAGGAATTGGCCAAGCAACTCAACATATCAACTGCAGAGTTGGTGCGGATCAGCATTGATGAACTGCTGTCCAAGCCCGATAGCGATTTTCAACATGCAGCCGAGTTCGTATTGGACAAGAATGACGAACTCTATCGGCGCTTGGCATGATCCGCTTTCTCACCGTCGGCGAAGTTCTTGCCCTTCATCGACTGGTCGTCAATCGCAGTGGCAGCGCAGAATGAATTCGAGATCTGGGCGCCCTGCAGTCAGCCGTAGCTCAACCACACGCAACTTTTTCAGGTCAAGAGCTGTATCCCTCAATCACGGAGAAAGCAGCAGCTCTCGCGTTTTCACTGATTATGAACCATCCGTCCGTAGACGGAAACAAGCGTGTTGGGCATGCAGCGATGGAAGTTTTCCTCTATCTCAACGGATATGAACTCGAAGCAATAGTCGATGTACAAGAAGCGATCATTCTGAGCCTAGCTGCTGGCGAACTCAGCCGCACTCAATTCGTAGAGTGGGTTCGCACGTATTCTGTTCTACACAGATAACATGCCAACGCCGCCCTCCAACCGTGCGTCGTCGTGACCGGTGGGGGATCGCGTAATCTACCAGATCGCCACGTTTCAAGGATTCAAGATGACCACCTTGTCTGCTCGCTTTCCCACCGGCACGACAGCCTGCCGTTGGCGGGCTGTCGGCGGCAATGAGATTGTATGGGTAAATTGAATATTACTGCTTGACGACAATATCGCATGGCGGTATTATTCAGCTATGATCAAGTCGTTCAAGGATAGGGAGACTGAAAGAGTCTTCCGCCGACGCTTTTCCCGCAGACTACCTCAAGATATCCAGCGGGCTGCGCTGCGCCGATTGACCTACCTTCATAGTGCCAAGGATCTCAATGATCTCCGGTCGCCACCATCCAATCGTCTTGAGAAGCTTTCTGGTGATCGAGAAGGTCAATACAGTGTTCGGATCAACGATCAATGGCGCATCTGCTTTGACTGGCTTGACGGCGATGCATTCGACGTTGAAATCGTCGACTATCACTGAGGGATTGAAATGTCCGAACCTAAAATGTCTCCCATCCATCCGGGTGAGATTCTGTACGAAGACTTCATGAAGCCGCTTGGCATCACACAGTACCGCCTGGCGAAAGAAATGCATGTTTACCCGCGCCGAGTCAACGAAATTGTTCACGGCAAGCGCGCCATCAGTGCAGACACAGCTCTGCGTCTGGCAAGATATTTCGGGACTTCAGCAGAACTATGGATGAATCTGCAGGCTCACTATGACCTTGAATTAGCGAGAGACGAAGCCGAAGAGCAGATTGCGGCCGAAGTGCAGCCGTTGAAAACCAACGGCAACGAAGGAGCACTACAGCCGGTCTGATGCTATATCAAGATGGGGCGTTTCAGGTGGCCGATTGTGTATGCAAACGCCGCCGCGCCAACATTGCTTACACTGGACCGGGCTACAACTCGGGCAAATCAAGTTGTCCGCCCGCTTCAATGAGTTTGGTCAGCGACCGATCGCCACGCTGGCCGCCCGGCCAGTGAAGCCAGCGTTGGCGGGCTTCTGACGCAAATGCGATGATCGTGGTCAAGTAGCGATTTGCCGAAGACGAATTGTTCGCCTATCCGAGATGAATTGGTCTCCACAAACGACCGAGTCAAATGGTGCCGACCGAAATCGAGAAATGTTCGCCGTTTCAAGAATTGATCGGGATTCAGCAGCGGTTTTACACTGCGGTTTAGAAGCGCACGCCGTTTCATGAATCGCTCAGAATGCAGAAGGGGGTTAAGTTCGAAATCGAGGTCAAGAAGCAGTTGCGGGAAGGATGAACGGCATGTGGGAACAGAAGCTTCAACTATACGATCAGTTGGTTGACAGATGTCCACGGTTTGAGAGGAAAGGGAAAACCGTACCGTACACTTCGGCAAACGGGCACATGTTTTCACTGCTCAATAAAGCCGGTGAACTAGGCATGCGGTTCTCCAAACCAGTTCAGGAAAAGTACATTGAAGAATTTGGTTCATCCAAGTTCAAGTCGCACGGAGCGGAGATGAGGGGCTACGTTCTGATACCAGATTCCATGCTAGAAAATCTGGACAAGTTGTCTGAATATCTGAATGAGAGTTACGATTATGTCATGTCACTTGACCCAAAATAGTGGGCAACTCACAATGCCTGTACGATGGCTTTGGCATTGTCTATTTCATAGCGCTAGCCTGGTCAACCAACGCCGCGCCGCCAACCGTGCGTGCTAAGAAACAGCATTCATCTCGACCTCGCCGGTCTCTGAAACCAGCATGAACCCGAGACGTTGCGCTTTTCGCTTGAGGTACTTGATTTGGCGTTCTCGGAAGCGGTCATCGTACTCTTGTGCGCTCACCGGGTCGTATTCGACTTTGTACTTGAGCATTTTGTAGACAACTCTGGCGATCTTGTGGGCAGTTGCAACCACAGCTTGAGCTGGTCCAAGTCGAGCTTTGACACGACGGTAAAACGCGCCAAACGCACAGTCTGCGCGGATCACCGAATTGGCTGCTAACCTGAATGCCTGTCCGGCACGATTGTGCGTCTTGAGTGTGCGGGATTAGAGAACCCTACCGCCAGAAATCTCATTCTTAGACGCAAGTCCCAGCCAGGAAGAGAAATGCTTGTCGGTTGGAAACTGATGCAGATCGGTTCCGCATTCAGAGATGATGGTCTGTCCAAGCGAAACACTGAGGCCATCAACCGCTACCAGGTCGACTCCGGCCAGGTGCTTCAATTTCATCCGCAAATTGGCGTCTCGCGGGGCATTCTTGCTATGCGTATTGGATTTGCTTGGCGGTAGTTGTTCTTCCTCAGCCTTTGACGGCCAGTCCGGTCGGATCAAGCTATAGGTTGCTGCTATTTCACGGTCGCAATGCTCAATTTGCTCCCTGTAGATGTCATAGAAATAGAGACTTTGCTCCAGGACAAAGAGATGTTCGTTGCGCCAATTGCCGGTGAGTGCCTTGGCGATTTCATCCACGCCTTTCTTGCAGCGATAGTTGCGCAGTGATGCCAACTTGTACGGGTCACGTTCACCGTCGGCGATAGCGCGTACAATATCAATGCCGGCAGAATGAGGTTGAATCTGCTCCATGCCGGCGACAGGGCGAATCTCAGATTTTGTGTTGGGGGATCTCTTGGCCAATGGTCGCCTGCTCATGACACAGCTCCTTGTCTTCCAATACCATCAGAGCTACAATCGAGTCAGGCTCGGTCACATGAATAGATACTTTGCTAATCGGGGTCGATGCCACCAGTGAATATGCCATCATGACCGAAGACCACATTCGTCGGCGGGATGAGTCTCACCACTGCGCATAGTACGGTCTGCGGGCCTGACATCTACAGCGTACCAAACGCAGATTCTGCACACGTTTCTTCCGGATTATGGGGCGGGCACCGACCTGGAGCATCGTCGTGACCGGTGGGTGATCAGCGCGATTTACCCATCGCCACGTCTGATCGGGTCTGGTCGGCCAAGTTGTCCGCTCGCTTTCCCACCGGCACGACACGCTGGCGTTAGGCATTCTAGTAATAGGTGTGCATAGGAGGAATCATGGCAAGTGTAGACATTAATGGCAATTCATTCGAATACTTTGAAGATAGCAATGGCAGACCCCTTGTCTTTGTCCATGGTTCAGCAAGCGATTACAGGACGTGGCAGTCCCAGCGAGATGAATTCGCTAAACAGTTTCGCACCATCGTCTATAGTCGGCGATTCCATTGGCCAAATGAGCAGATTGCTGAGGGGGTCGATTATTCAATGCCCGAACAGGTTGAGGACCTGCACGCACTTCTTCATTCACTGGGCGCTACCCCCGCACATCTCGTGGGGCATTCTTATGGCGCTTTTATTTGTTTACTACTGGCAATAAAAGAACCGCGTCTCGTGAGCACCCTCATTTTGGCGGAGCCACCAATTTTTACATTGTTTGTAAGCGACCCACCGAAACCACCTGAGCTTTTGAAGTTGTTGGTCAGTAGGCCGCGCACCGCCATCTCCATTATCAATCTTGGGGCGAGAGGCATCAATCCTGCGGCGGCGGCGGTCAGGCGGGGTGGTACGGAAGAGGCGATGCGCTTGTTTGGAACAGCAACCCTTGGTGAAGAAACCTTTCGTCAATTGTCTGAGGCTCGGCTGAATCAGGTACGTGACAACCTTATTAAGGCAGAAATTCTGGGGTCAGGATTTGTATCAGTCAAGGCAGAGCAGGTAAGCAGCATAGATACTCCAACATTATTAGTCAACGGAGAGCGGAGTCCCAATGTATTTCATCGCTTGACAGATCGACTTCAGGAACTATTGCCGAATTCGGAGCGAGTTGAAATCAATGGAGCATCGCACATCATGCATGAAGACAATGCCTCTGCCTATAACGCAGCAACTCTATCATTCCTAAAGAGGCAGCAAATAGCCTAACAAAATTTCCACCTGATTGCGAGCACTGGGCCGATTTTCCTTTCTCGTTTGAGCCGAGTAAAGTTGTTTTGCCTGACAAGTAGCTGGCTTCTGCTCACAACAGGTGAAGCAAACGTTAGGCGGCGAGTAAAATTAACTCAACAAGAATTGATACAGGAGAATTATGAAAATTGATTACAACGCGCCGTTACATGCAGAGAAAGATATTCTAATCTCTGCGCCATTGGAAAAGGTGTGGTCAGAAATTACTGATATTGACCAATGGATTAAATGGCAACCCGATGTCACTTCCTCAAGATTAGATGGTACGTTAGAAAGAGGAACGATGTTTTATTGGAAAGCAAAAGGGCTTAATATCACATCTACCATTCGAATACTAGAACCAATGCAAAGTATTGGCTGGACAGGTAATTCATTGGGCATGAAAGCCATACATATTTGGACGTTTGAAACTCGCAAGGATGGCACATATGTAAAAACAGAAGAATCCCTTTCGGGTTGGTTCCCTCGTATCCTAAAATTATTTGACCAAAATTTCCTAGAGAAATCACTACAAGGTTCTTTGCAAGTACTCAAAACGCATGTGGAAGAGTTGCTATGAGCAATCATCCTGTAAACTTAGGGCTGCGTTTTTTGCTTGAGATAGCGGCGTTAATATCATTGGGAATTTGGGGCTGGCAAAAAGGTGAAGGCTGGATTAGTTTTGTTCTAGCAATAGGAATTCCCATTATTGTTGCAACACTTTGGGCAACATTTCGAGTTCCTAATGATCCAGGAACAGCGCCTATTGCAATACCAGGTGTTCTGCGGTTGATATTTGAGTTGGCGTTATTTACATTCGCTACTTGGGTACTTTACGATTCGAAGTTCATAGTATTGGCTTGGGTTTTTGGTATTGGTACTCTTCTACATTACGTTTCTTCATACGATCGCATTCTTTGGATAATCAAGTAGTGAAATTGAAACGCCGCCTAACAAAGCGTGCACTGGACGCTGGGGTACGGTGCGGCTTTTCAAGTATTTTCTAGCTTCGAGTTTTTCCTGCTCCCGAACAGAGTCCACGCCCGCCCCAGCGCCAGTAACGCAAACCGTTGGCGGGCTGGCGACGTCAATGCGGTGGTTGCGGTCAAGCTGATGAAACAATCTTGCTGTCAGCTACGACGAACTGCATGGTAAAATAGCTGTATGACTTACTATTTCACCAGTTCGGAAGATTCAGATGGCACCTCAGTTCAGTTGGGATCGTTGGAAAGCTGCAGGCAACGTAGAAAAGCACGATGTCACATTTGAAGAAGCAGCCTCAGTGTTCCGAGATCCGATGGCTGTCATTTTCGACGATGATCTTCATTCTGAGGATGAATATCGAGAATTGATCATTGGGCATTCCGAGCGGCACCGGGTGTTGATTGTCAGCTTTACCGAACGCGACGACATCATTCGAATCATTAGTGTGAGGACGGCGAAGAAGAGAGAGAGCGAGATGGCTATGAACAATATCGAAAATGGTAGAGCAAGCAACGATGAGTTGCCCGACGAGATCCAATTTGACTACGCCAAAGCAAAACCAAATCGGTTTGCAGATCGGCTCAAGGATCAACAGATTCTGGTAGCACTAGATCCCGATGTGGCCGTGGTGTTTGGAAATGCTGAAACGGTCAATCGTGTCCTACGTGCATTAATCGAAACAATGCCGCCGACATCAGCAGAAGCAGCCTGAATCAAGTTCTGCTAAACCTGCATTTTCGGTACATCAACCCCGCCGCGCCAACCTTCAATTGTGCAGACCCGGCTAAAGCTCGGCGCGATCAACCGATCGCCACGTCCAACCGAGTCTTTTTCACAACCTTGTCCGCTCGCTAGCCGCCGGGCAGCACATCGTGCCGTTGGGCAGCCAAAGGACTTACCAAGCCTGTTGCAACATTAACTTTTGGAGACTATTGCATGGACAAATACAAACCAGAAATGAGTTATGAGGATAGCGTTGCTGAAAATTATGATAATGAGTCTATGCGTGGAGATGAAGAAGCCACTGTCGCATTCTTAGAACAATTAGCACAAGGGGGACGAGCACTAGAACTTGCGATTGGTACAGGAAGAATTGCACTTCCTTTATCCGGAAAGGGTGTTCAAGTTGATGGCATTGATTTTTCACCTTCAATGATTGAAAAATTACGTGCCAAGCCTGGTGGTGCAAAACTCGCAGTTACATTGGGAAATTTTGCCGATGTTGCAGTCCCTGACACCTATGATTTAATTTATATAGTATTCAATACTTTATTTAATTTACTTACACAAGATGAGCAAGTTCGTTGCTTTGAAAACGTGGCGGCACATCTAACAGAAAAAGGCGTTTTTGTTATAGAAGGCGGTATGCCTACTGAATTTTGCCAATTAAGAAAAAATCAATATGTTGATTTAGAAGATATTGAAGTAGACAAAGTTCATCTTGACATGGCTCGTTATAATCCCGTCACGCAATTATTAGAAGAAAACCATATCACTATCTCGAACAAAGGAACACAACTCTTTCCAATTGTCACACGATACGCATGGCCATCCGAACTTGATCTTATGGCACGGATTGCAGGATTAAGTTTAAAAGAACGTTGGGCAAATTGGAATAGAGAACCAATTACAGCATCTAGCAGCAACTGCATCTCTGTCTATGGGCGTTGAAAAGAATTCCCCAGCATTGTCGCTTTACTTGCAGGGCTGCCCAACAAAGCGTGCACTTGACGGGTGGGATTCTGCGCCATTTTCGAGCATTTTCTACGCCCGAACAGAATCCTGCTCTCAAAGTTTTATCCACGCCCGCCCACCCGCAAGTAACGCAAACCGTTCGGCGGCTAATTGCTACTTTGTTATTCGTGATTGACTTTTCAAATAAACGGCTTAATTAAAATGAAGAATGATTGCTTGCTCTGCAACTGGGCTGAATCCGACAAATATTTCAATCGTGTTCAAGTATGGCAAAATGACTTATGGCGTGTTACCACGAGTTTGGCGGCACCTGTACCTGGGTTTTCTTATCTTGAACCCAAGCGTCATATTGCCTATATCACGGACTTGGATGGTGAAGAATCTGTTTCTCTTGGACCAACTCTCGTTTTAGTGACACACGTTTTACGAGACATAACAAATGCTAAACTTGTATACGTCAACGTTTTTGGAGAACGTGTACCACACCTGCATTTTAATCTTGCACCTCATCGTGATGGCGACTCGTTACACGGCGGTTCAGGAATGTTACTTGACAATGCCAACCCGCTACCTGTTACGGAATTAGAGATAATCGCAGAGCATATCCGTCAGGCGCTCGGACAAATTCAGAAATAAGTTCATTTTTGTTTCAACAAAGAGAGTTGTATCATCACATTATGCAAACAAAAAGTGCGTCAATTTCACAAAGTTAAGTTTCCTGTTAGTCAAAGCGCCGCCGAACAAAGCGTGCAGTGGACGGCGGGGATTCTGCGTCATTTTCGGGCTTTTTCTACACCCAAATAGAATCTTGGTCTTGGAGTTTTATCTACGCCCGCCCCACCGCCACTAACGCAAACCGTTCGACAGACAATACGATCGCAGCCGGTACGGCACAACTAAAAGGAGCCACCATGAACTCACTGAGGAAGACCTCACTTGTTGCGGGCGTATTCTACCTACTCACCTTCGTCTCGATCCCAACCCTTGCTCTCTATTCCTCCGTGCGCGCTCCGAATTTCATCGTCGGTCCCGGCCCGGACACTCCCGTGTTCGTGGGCGCCATCCTAGAGACCATCGTGGCCCTCGCCGGTATCGGCACCGCCGTCGCGCTCTACCCAGTGGTCAAGCGTCAGGGACAAGCGCGTGCACTGGGCTTCGTCGCATCGCGCACTCTGGAAGCCGCCAGCATCACCGCTGGCATCGCCACCCTCTTGTCGATCGTGACCTTGCGGCAGGCCGGGGTAGGAGCCGCTGCGTTGGTCACCGGCCAAGCGCTTGCTGCCCAGTACTCCTGGATGTTCCACTTGAGCCAGAGCTTCATCCCCATCGTGAACGCCGTCCTGCTTGGGTCCCTGCTCTACCAGTCGCGCCTAGTGCCGCGTTGGCTTCCCGTGCTGGGGTTCATCGGAGCGGCTCTGCTCCTTGCCGCTTGGTTCGCCGTTCTGTTCGGGCTCATCGGAGCGGTGTCCGCGCCGGCGGGTGTCGCCGGCCTCACGATCGCAGCGTGGGAGTTCTCGCTGGGCGTCTACCTGACCTTCTGGGGCTTCAAGCCATCCCCCATCACGGCCGGCATGTGACGCATTCGATTTACGATGCTCCATCCCGTCGGCGTCGGCCCGCGTGTCGAACAAGCGCATCGAGCGGACGGCGAAAGCTAGACTGGTGAAGTGAGGCGTATGACCGCCGCTCATGCGCAAGACGTTCAAGGAAGGTTAGGCGGCGTTAGGTGGCGCACACGCAGCATCTGTAGCCGCATATTGAGCCAGTCGTTTCGATCCCCCGGAGACGAGTATGGTAGCGCTAGACCCGGTTGCGATAGCCGTCGCAACCCAGAAACCGGCCTACGAGTTGGCGGACATCTTTCGCCACCATTTTGACGACTACCTGTGCCGCCAGCACTGCACGGAGCAGGAGTTCAAGGCGGTCAACGCGATAGTGCGCTGCCGTACGGCGGCCGTGGGCGGCTACGTGCAGGCGTGTGACCGCTGCGGGCAGCGACAGATCGCCTGCTGCTCGTGCAAGAACCGGCACTGCCCCAAGTGCGGGCACTTCGAAAAGGCGCAGTGGCGGGCAGAACAGGCGGCGCGTGTGCTGCCGGCGCCCCACTTCCAGGTAGTCTTCACCGTCGACCATGCCCTCAACGATCTGGCCTATCTGAATCCGGAGGCGATCTACGGGTTGCTCTTCCGGACGGCGGGCCGGCTGCTCAGGGCGTTTGGCCGGCGGTATCTGGGCGGCGAGATTGGCGCCACCATGGTGCTGCACACGTGGGGAAGCACCTTGCAACATCACGTGCATCTTCACTGCCTGGTGCCGGCCGGTGCGCTGGTGCAGGAAGCGAGCGGCTCCCGGTGGCAGGCCAGCCGACCCGACTTTCTGCTGCCAGTGGTGGCGCTGGCGCAGGCCTTTCGGGATGCGTTTCTGAACAGCATCGAGCGGCTGCTGCAGCGGGGCGAGTTGCGTCTGGCGGGCGGCTTGACTGAGGCAGGCGTCACCGCAACCATTGCGCAAGTGCGCAAGAAGAAGTGGGTGGTTTACAGCGGCAAGCCGCCGGCAGCGGCGTCGCCGACCGCGCTGCTGGGCTATCTGGGTCGCTACGTGCAGCAGACGGCCATTGCCAACCGTCGCCTCGTGGAGATCGCCGATGGCGCCGTGACCTTCGAGTTTCGTGCCAAGGGTGTGGACGCCGCTGGCAGCCCCTCACCTCGACGGCGCATGAAACTGGATGCCGTTGAGTCTATTCGTCGCTTTCTGCGCCACGTGCTGCCACGCGGCTTTGTGCGCATCCGGCATTACGGACTCTATGCGAGCGGAATGAAGCGCAAGCGGCGTCTGGCGCGTCTGCTGCTGGCCGGCGAAGCGGTCGAGGAGGCGCCGAAGCTGTTGTTGACCGAGTGGTTGAAGAGTGCGGTCGAGCCCGACCCGCTGGCTTGTCCGGCGTGTGGGGTGGGGCGGATGCAGAGAGTGGGCCGGGTGAGGGCGCTGAGTCGCGCTGAAGTACGCGTAGCGCTGGAACGGGGTCTGCCGGTACTCGGTCAAGTGCCGGAATGACAGACAGTTCTGCGCCTGGCCCGATCGGTCGGGAAGGGACGAGTGGGTCTGCGGGCCCGATCTGCAATATTTGGTCGCTGTGTCAACGGATTTGTGCTATGCTTTGTAGGTCAACATCCGGGCAGGGCAGCGCTTGAAACGTGCGGTGTTCACGGGGGCTTTGCCGCAATCTCCATAGATACACCACCTCGAACCAGCGGATGGAGCGGACGCCGGTAGCCGCAGAGCCCGTTGCGCGTGATTATGGCGCCGCTCATCCTGATCGTTCGCCAACCGATACGCCGTTCCATGACTGACATGAGCACGAATCGATGACGACACGCGTGAAATGGGCAGCCGAATTGAACCACGTGAGCGAGGTGTCGCTTGTGGGGACGGCGGATCTGTTATTTTGGCAGAAGCGACTTGCCAGCAAGAACCTGCAGCCGGCCGATGATCAAGGCCGCGTTCCCGTTATGATCGTGACCGCCGAAGGCAAATTCATGGGGCTCTGCTTCCGCGAATTGAGCATCTCGGTCGCTCTGGCAACTCCGGCCGAGGCCTCGAGCTTGACACCGTGTTGGTTGGCTCAGGCGTTCAATTCGAACCGGCTTTTTGCTTTCTGCGAACGCGCCCTGTTTTCTACTCCGTACGAACACGCGACTGTTCACCTTAAGCATGAATTCCCGGCGGCAGTTAGCGTTCGTCGGCACGACCATATCCTGTTCCAAGCCGCGATGAAAGCCGGTGCGTCTCCGACGGTTCGGACAGCGTCTCGTCAGGGACATGAGTTCTGGGCGGGTCAAATCATGTTGCCTAACACCAGGCGTCAACGTGGCCAACACGCGAAATTCTTTCTTGCTCGTATTGAAGGACAAACGCACAGGTATCCATTTCTTGCCGACGAAGACTCGATCGCCATTCAACCACAATCCGACACGGACGTGCTCCATGGGCTACGCGAATCGAAATTCATCCCGCATGAATGGGTAATCCGTACAGATGCGACCCATGCGAAGTCCAAAACCTACCGACGAGACGAAGTGACTCGGTTGGTAACTGCAACGTTGGTCGGCGAACAATCGCATGCAACGGAGCCGGCGGTCGGGTCGGATTTGAAATCAACACGTATCGCGCCGGCCCGCTGATGCGTGTTGTTAGGTGTTGCAACTTTCATGATGTGTGATCGTAAACTACGAAACTCATCCATATCGTTCAAAAAAACGAGTATGAATATGAACTCACAAAAAGTACCACAAAAGGTGTTGGAAGACACAGGAAACCGAGTGTCCACGACGCGAATCGTCGGCGTCGTCGCGGTCGCCTACGCTGCATCAATGATTGTTCAGAACGCGGTGTTTGCGGTCACTGGCGCGCCTGACTACAGCGATCCTCTTGGTGAGGTCCTCACCTACCACGCCGAGAACCAGGGTGCCTTGGCCGTCACTTCGGGTCTGGAGGCCATGAACATGATACTGCTCCTGTTGTTCGTCACGGCACTGCACGGGCTCGTGCAGCGCCGTGGCGGCGCAGGGGCGGACTGGTCGCGACTCGCGGTAGCAGCCGGAGCGACGCTTTCGGCGTTATTCGCCCTCACCATTGCCACGCACATCGCGGTCGTGCTCGCCGCGAATGGCCTGTCCGAGCCAACCCCCGCCTTCGAGCTGATGTGGCAGCTCCATGCCGCAGCCTTCGCGCTCGCGCTGCCCGCGCTCGGGGCGACCTTCATCGGCACGGCTTTGGCCACTCACGCCAGCGGTTTGACTCGGCCGTGGCAGCGGCTGTTAGGCGTGGCGGGCGGCAGCTTGTCCATCTTGGCCGGAGTCGGAAACCTCGCCATCGCGGATGGGTCGCCGCTGGTGTTCGTCGGGGTTCTAGGCCTAGCTATGTGGCTCGTCTGGCTCGTTGTCACTGGCCTACGTCTCATTCGTGGATAGGGCTGACATCGCCCTATGGGTGGCGCTCGTTGAAGCGAAAGGAAGGAGGTTACAATTGGCGCTGTTGTAGAAGTCGTTCTTCTTTTATTGATTATCCGTTATGCATGGAAGTGGCCTAAACAGGAAGCATGAACCGAGCCCATGTTTTTCGAACTCCTCAGAGGGAAAGCATTCATAACTTTGGAACATAGTAGCAAAACCTAACAACTGGTTGCAGCCGACGCCGCTCCGCTGCGCTTCGCTGAGCGGCTGAACCAGACCATTAGATTGTCTAATATCCTTATCTTACAGAGAAGGAGAAACTCACCAATATGCAACTCACGCATTCGGAGATGATCAACGCTCCGGCAGATCAGGTTTGGCCAACACTATCGGATATTACCAAGTGGCCCGAATGGACTCCAACTGTCAAGAAGGTATATAGCCTTGATGAAACGGCCGTTGGCGTTGGCTCGAGGTTCAAGCTATATCAGCCTAAGCTGCTCCCGGCGGACTGGAGCATTACCAACTGGGAACCTGGCGTAGGATTTGAATGGGAATCCAAAGTGCCCGGAGTCGTCACAACGGCGAGCCACCAACTGAAAATCACAGATTCCGGGGTGGAAATTCAGTTAATCATCGAATTTTCGGGACCCTTAGGCGGCTTAATAGGGCGCATCACAGATGAGCTCACCAAAGAATACTTTTCCCTAGAAGCAGCCGGACTCAAACGCCATTGTGAAGACACCAGTTATTACAAATCCGGGCGAATATCAAAGTAAGAAACGGCAATCCAACATCCTGTTCAACGCCGACGCTTGACCGCTTCCTCCTTTCGTTAACGTTCTGGTCTTCGCCGTCAAGCGCAGGTTAACAGGGCGTTGGCGGGCTTCCGACGTCAATGCGACGAATTCATGCGGTTTTCGTCAGCACAGCATAGATTGTAGAATAGACTCAGTCGGGAGAAGCTGCTCGCTGGAGATATCAGAATGAAACGCGATGATGTGCTCGAGGCCCTGCGCAACCACAAGGAAGAATTGACAGCCAAATACGGGCTCAGTCGCCTTGGGATTTTCGGTTCCACGGCACGGAATGAGGCAACAGAACGCAGTGACATAGATATTGTTGTCGTGATGCCACCTGACGCCTACCAAATGGTCCATATGAAGGACGAACTGGAAGAGATGCTTCTTGGCTCCGTTGATCTGATTCGATACAACAAGCATCTGAATCCTCGCCTGCGTGAGCGCATTGACAGAGAAGCAATCTATGTCTGACCAAGAGTTGGTTCTGGACATTCTCAGTAGCATCCTGATCGCAATCGAGAGAATCGAGCGCCGGTTTCAAGGAATCGAAGAACCCGACGATTTTGTCGTCAGCGATGAAGGCATCGATCGTCTTGATGGCATTGCCATGATGTTGATTGCTATCGGCGAGCAGGTGAAGCGGCTGGACGGAGCCACCGAGTCAAATCTAGACGATGCGTACCCAGAGATTGACTGGAAAGGCGTTAAAGGCATCAGAGATGTTCTCAGTCATCACTATTTCTCAGCAGATGCAGAGATTATCTTTGACGTTTGTCAGAACAAGATCGGTGATCTGAAACGTGTAGTCTTGCTTCTTCAGACGCAGTTCAGCGACATGTTACAGTAGAGTTCACTGTTCAGATCTCCTCAACGCATCCGTCATCATCCGCCCGCGCCGCCAACCAAACATGCACCGGAGCCGGCTAGATCTTGGGCAAACCAAGTTATCCGTCCGCTCCACCAAGTCTGGTTGGCGACCGATCACCACGCTGTCCGCCGGCCCGGTGATGTAGTTCTGCGTTGGGCGGCAATTACAGGAATTTAAGGTCACTATGGCAATTCTCTTATTCGTCATTGGACTGGGTTTTCTAATTCTTGGTGCGGAAGCGTTAGTGCGGGGTGCATCCCGCTTGGCGGCGGCTCTTGGCATATCGCCATTGGTCATCGGGCTGACTGTCGTGGCATTCGGCACGAGTTCGCCTGAGCTTGCGGTAAGCGTCAAATCAGCGCTATCCGGTCAGCCAAATATTGCCTTGGGAAACGTTGTCGGAAGCAATATTTTCAACGTCCTTTTCATTCTTGGCCTTTCAGCGTTGATTGTACCGCTCGTTGTATCGCAACAACTCGTGCGGCTTGATGTGCCTCTGATGATAGCGTTATCGGTTATTGTTCTGATCCTTTCGCTGGATGAAAACTTCAGTCGCACTGATGGAATCATGCTGGTGGCGGGCCTCGTT
Source organism: uncultured Chloroflexia bacterium (assembly GCA_963715415.1). Classification (GTDB taxonomy): domain Bacteria; phylum Chloroflexota; class Anaerolineae; order Caldilineales; family Caldilineaceae; genus JAWKOK01. The sequence continues at coordinate 41,686 of CAVQSG010000047.1, forward strand.
ATTTACGTCTGGTTCTTGATTTACCAAAGCCGCAGAGAAACCATCGCGGTGCAAGAGGAGTACGCAAAGGAATTCGGGACTGAGAAACGTGCAAAGGGTAATACGATCAAAGATATAGGCCTGGTGCTTGGCGGGCTCGTGCTATTGGTACTCGGCTCGCGCTGGCTCGTCGATAGTGCCGTGTCCTTTGCTCAATATCTAGGGGTCAGCGAATTGGTTGTCGGATTGACAATTATTGCGGCTGGTACATCTCTGCCTGAAGTGGTTACGTCAGTCATCGCGGCTATTCGCGGAGAGCGTGACATCGCTGTCGGTAATGTTGTCGGTAGTAACATTTTCAATATTATGGGAGTGCTTGGGTTTGCCAGTATCGTTGCGCCAACAGGCATTGAGGTTTCAACTGCGGTCATCGGATTCGATATACCGGTCATGATCGCGGTAGCATTGGCATGTCTGCCCATATTTTTTACAGGTGGCGTAATTAGCCGGCAGGAAGGTGCATTATTGCTGGGGTACTACGTGGCTTACACGCTGTACCTCGTATTAGCTGCATCTCATCATGATGCTTTGCCAGGATTCAGTGCAGTTATGCTGTACTTCGTTATTCCGCTAACGGTTGTCACGCTCATTATCGTAGCGCTGCGGGAAATACGTAGTAGGAAAAAGAAGCCGTCGGAATGATTCCAGAGACAAACATGAGCCGCCCAACAAGGCGTTCCACCGGACGACTTTTCCGCTGCACTCCAAAGTCGCCGGTGAACTTGATCGTTGGGCAGTGCGGCGAGAGCAGGCTGTTTGATGGAAATGGATCAAAGGCGAGCAGTAGAGGCTCGGCTTTTCTGCGATAATGGCAGCCATGAGTGTTCTCATTGACTGGCGGACGCAAGAGCAGAGGTGCAAGATGAACCGACGACTCCCAATTTCGTCCAGTACGCTGGCTGAATTCTGTCGCCGCCATCATATTGCGCGACTGGCCTTGTTTGGATCGGTGCAGACAGAAACAGGCCGGCCGGACAGCGACATCGATCTGCTGGTGGAATTCGAGTCAGGCCATGAGCCTGGATTGATTGCACTTGCCGGTATGGAACTCGAGTTATCTGAACTGCTGGCCGGAAGGCAGGTGGATCTGCGTACGCCACTGGACCTGAGCCGCTACTTCCGTGACAAAGTGCAGACCGCGGCCGAGGTCCAGTATGCAGCATGAAGACCGCGTGCGCCTGCAACATATGCTTGATGCCGGCCAAGAGGCACTTGCATTTGCCGAAAATCATGAGCACAACGATTTGTACCGAGATCGCATGTTGCTCCTGGCATTGGTGAAGTGCATCGAAATCATGGGTGAAGCTGCCGGCAAGGTATCAGACGACGTGCGTGCAGTTGCACCGGGCATTCCATGGCCCAACATCGTGGCCATGCGCAACCGACTGCTCCACGGCTGCTTATAGAGATCTCACTTGAACTTCGTACATTCTGGCTGATATCTACTCTGGAAGAATGTACGAAGTTCAAATAATGTGACCATTAGGCATCAACCCTGATATCGTATGGAGGACAGTCGACGAAGAGATTCCCCGGTTGATTGTCCCACTCAAAAGACTGCTCGAAAGCTGATTCCGGTCATCACCGCCTAACAACGCGTCCAGCCGATCGAGGATAGGTCCTTGAGTCACCTATCACTGACGCGTTTGTTGGCGGGTTTTCGACGTCAGCGCGACGACAAATGGAAGATTCCGTGATAAAGTTAGCCGCGACGATTCAGTGGTTGATTATATTGCTCCCCTTGAAAGTTGAGCCACCAATAAGACAGAACTGAAGTCATTCAGGAGGTGGCCCCATGAGAGCCGAATTGCCCGAAGATGTGAAGCGATGGACGGCACCCGGGAACACATTCATATCCAGGTGAGGATGCGCCAGTGGACAACGCCCCAACTCGAACCGGTCTTGCATTCTGGGCCCCGATGATCGCGGCAAGCATGGCCATATTCATCGTTGTCGTGGACTCAACGATGATGAACGTCGCCGTGCCCACGATCGTGAGGGATCTCGACACCGATGTCACCGCAGTGCAAGGTGTCATCGCGATGTACTCGCTGGTGATGGCTTCGCTTATGCTGCTCGGTGGCAAGCTGGGCGCTCTGCGAGGCGTGAAGCGGATGTTCATCGTCGGCGTGCTCATCTATGGGGCCGGGACGGTTCTCGCGGCGTTGAGCTGGAATATCGCCTCACTGGCCGTCGGATGGTCGCTCCTCGAAGGGGTAGGGGCTGCGCTCGTCCTGCCGCTCGCCTATGCGCTCCTTGTCGCGAGCTACTCGCCCAAGGAGCAGGCGATCGGGTTCGGCATCCTCGGGGGCGTGGCCGCCTCGGCCGCCGCGGTCGGTCCGATACTCGGTGGCATATTGACGACGTACGCCAGCTGGCGCTGGGGTTTTGCCGGAGAGGTGCTGATTGCCATCGCATTGCTGCCGTTCGCTCGGTATGTGGTCGAGAAGAAGACGGCCGACGAGGGGATGACGCTGGACTGGGGCGGGACGGCCCTGTCGGTGATCGGGTTATTCTCGCTCGTCTTGGGGCTGATTCTCGCCGGGCGGTACGGATGGTGGACCGCCCGGCGACCGTTCGTGGTGAACGGGACCCAGCTCGATCTGGCCGGGCTGTCGCCGACTGTGTATCTCGTGGGCTTCGGCGCGGCCGTTCTGGTCGGGTTCATCCACTGGCAGCGGCGTCGCGAGGCCCGTGGGCTGACGCCGCTCCTCCAGACTCGCGTCCTGAAGAACGGGACGTTCATGACGGGGATCACCTCCTACCTTCTCCAGGCGATGGTCGTCACCGGCCTGCTGTTCGTCATCCCTGTGTTCCTGCAGGCGGCGGTCGGCTTCTCGGCATTCCAAAGCGGTCTTGCCCTGCTGCCGTTCTCGTTTGTGACCTTCGCGGTTTCGCTAGGCACGGCAAGCTGGGGCCAATATTTCTCGCCGAAGGGGCTGATCCAGGTGGGCATCGGGCTCATGTTGGTGGGAACGCTGATCCTCTATCGTGTCGTCGATCTCACCGTGACGATTCCGAAAATGATTTTGCCGCTGGCCATCCTCGGCGCGGGTATGGGCCTGCTGATCGCGCATCTGGTCAACCTGGTCATGTCGAGCGTCGACCCAGCGGACTCACCCGAGGCGTCGGGCGTGAACAACACGTTCAACCAGCTCGGAACGGCGCTGGGGACAGCAGTCGTGGGTTCGCTTCTCATGGCCTTCTTCTACGCGAACCTGGTCACTGGCGTGGCAGCCGACTCGAAGATGGAACTCACCAGAGAGCAGAGCGATCGGATCGTTGTGGCGATCGAGGACGCGCAAGAGGTCCTGACCGAGACCGAGCGGGGTCAGTTGCTGGCCCAACTTACGCCGGATGAGGCGCGACGCCTCGAGGAACTCGTTCGACAGTCGACAGAGACAGCGATGGAAGACACACTGCTCGCTGTGGTCGTCTTGCTTGGCGGTATGGGTCTACTCACGACGTTCCTTCCGAGCAAGGGAAGGGATGTGCCTCCAGCTGAGCGGCTTCCGAGTTTGTAGGTGTCGGGCCAACTGGATCACATGTCGAACAAAGGCATCGAGCGGACGGCAAGAGGTAGAATCAACCAAGGCGGCATGGGCCGCGGCTCATGCCTAACACATTAGCCCGCACCCGGCACTCGTATCACTGTGCGATCACATGTTTGGGAGAATCCATGAAAACGCTGATCACCGAATTCATTAGTCTCGACGGTGTCGTCCAAGCTCCAGGGGGAGCTGACGAAGACACTGACGGCGGTTTCAGTCACGGCGGGTGGTCAATGAAGTATTTCGACCCGGCCGTTATGGGCGGTATGTATGCCGAGCTCGCAGCGCAGAGCGACGCGCTTCTGCAAGGACGCCGTACCTATCAGGTTTCGGCCGCTGCATGGCCCAGTCGCACAGGAGATCCATTCACCGATTGGATCAACCGCGTGCAGAAGTACGTGGTGTCAAATACCATGACCGAGAAGGACGCGACCTGGAACCCAACCACGATCATTCGTGGGGACGACTTCATCAGGACCGTGTCCGAACTACGCGCGCGACCGGGGGGCTACATCTACGTGTACGGCAGCGCGACGATGGTTCGATCGTTGCTTGCGGCGGACTTGGTCGACGAGCTGTTGCTGACAATTGAGCCGATCATTCTCGGTGGAGGGAAAACGATCTTCGCTGGTGATGGAAAGGCGATCCCATTCACGCTCGAGTCAACAGTCAAGGCCAGCACCGGCGCTCAGGTTTGCCGATTTGTTCGTGCTCGGTAACAGCGTCTTCATGCGGTCGGCTAACAACCGGTTGAAGCGGAGGGTCCGCTGCGCGGCCCGCCGCTCATGCCCAATGCGTTAGGCATCCATGACCACGCTCGCCAAAGCCGCAGCAGACTGCATCACCCGCTGTTCGTCGACTCAGCCTTAAACAGTCAAGGAGCCTTCATGTCGTACGTAGCCAAAGGAACGTTCGAGGTCAATCTTCAGCCAATGCCTTTTGAAGGGGCTGATCCAGAGTGGAAGCTCGGGCGCATGTCCATTGATAAGCAGATTTCTGGTGATCTGGTCGCAACGACCAAGGGCCAGATGCTCAGCGCAATGACCAACACCCAGGGGTCGGCAGGCTATGTGGCCATCGAAAGGGTCACCGGTACATTGAATGGCAAGCAGGGCTCGTTCGTGCTCCAGCACACCGGTCTGATGGATCGCGGAACCCCGTCCCTGTCAGTTGTAGTGGTTCCAGACTCCGGTACGGAGGAACTCGTGGGGTTGGAAGGTGAGTTCAAGATCATGATTGAAGCCGGCAGCCATAGCTACGAATTCAACTACCGACTGACGGCAGGAGCCACGCTGTGATGCATCACATACCCTTGCGGAGGACGCGCTGCGCCCTCTGCTGAGGGTCCAGTGTCATATCGATATTGAAGCCCTCAAGTCCGCGTTCAATGCCGCATGAGTGCTTGACCATCAGCCACCTGATAGTCAGTTGTGGGGCTTTCCTATAGCTGGGCCGGGAATTCTAAAGAATCAAAGGAGTGATGAGAATGTCACATATCGTTGATTTCAAGCATGTGTCTACGATTGGTCTAGAGTCTTCACCTGTAGCAGAAGCGCTTGCTGGTTTGCGTGCAAATGAAGCCCGCTATTTCATGAACAAATACAATCATGAGTTTGTGGTTGTGCCGGCTGACGAAAGCCAGGAGACAGTTGATTATGTACACAGAATTCTGAAAGAAGAACGTGATCTTTCGTTTTCTGCCAAACCACTAGAGACGTCGCGTTTTCAAGTAGAAAACATCAAATGGGCCTACGTCTTCTACGAAAATGGGCTTGAGGTGAACGTCTTGTATACGGTCGATGATCCAAAGAAGCGTGCCGTCGGATTCAAGCTCTCTGAAGGGATGGATGTACCGGAGGAGTTGGAAGGGAAGTTCAAATTTGCCCGTCAGAAGTCCAAACTGGCTGGAACAATTCGCGGCTCGTTTTTCGTAATCAAGGGCGAATATTGACATAGATTCACCCTTCAAGGAGACAACATGAGCCCACTTTGGAAAGAAATCCTCTGGCGCCAATTCGGCGCCGCCATCGAGACCCTGGAAAACGCCCTGATCGCCTGTCCCGAAGAGCTGTGGCAGGCCCGACTCTGGCGCGAGACGGAGGGGCGGCCCGAGTTCACCGAGTTCTGGTATGTGGCCTATCACGCCATCTTCTGGCTCGACTACTACTGCTCCAAGTCCGCCCAGGACTTTGCCCCGCCTCCACCTTTCACCCTCTCCGAACTCGATATGGATGGCGTCCTGCCGGAGCGAGTCTACACCCAAGCGGAGTTGCAATCCTATCTGGCCTACGCCCGCGCCAAATGCCGGGCCAGGATCGAGGGGCTGGATGATGACAGCGAGCCGCAACGCGTACGGGACAACTGGCGTGTGACCACCGTCGCCGAGCTGCTCCTCTACACCATGCGCCATGTCCAGGAGCACGCTGCCCATCTAAGCATGCTACTCGGCCAACAGAGCGACGCCGCGCCCGGTTGGGTCGGGCAGGTGAGGAAAGACTAGCCCGTGAATGACGGCGCCAGAATAGGGTGAGCTATGACAAACAACATACGGGTGATGCTGGAAATCGGACCAAAAGGCAAGAAGGTCGTGGCGGTGGCGCCGGACTGGCCCGGCCTCTCCCGCGGGGCCAAGAGCGAGGAGGCCGCGGTCGAACGACTGCTCGCCTATGCGCCGCGCTATGCGCCGGTGGCGAACCGGGCCGGGATGTCTGCTCCGTTTGCGACACTCACCAGGGTCAATGTGGTGGAGCGCTATCCGGGCACAGGATCAACCGACTTCTGGGGCATCTCGTTTGCGTTTTCGAGCTTCGACCGGCAGCCCATGTCCACTGAAGCTCTGGAGCATGATCTGACGCTGCTGCGGGCAAGTTGGGCCTTTTTCGACGACGTGCGAGCGCAGGTGTCGCCGGAGATGCAGCGGGGTCCTCGGGGCGGCGAAGAGGTGGATGTCACGCTCGAACTTGATCTGGAACCGCGCATCATCGAACTTCCCCAGGATCTGAAGTCTGCCCTCATTGGTTCAGGCGCGCTCAATGCCTTCGAGAATTCGGCACCATCTATGAAGAAGGAATATGTCCGTCAGGTTGAGGAGGCAAAGGCACAAGCGACGCGCGAGCGACGGATTGCGAAGATCGTGGAGAAACTGAGCGCAAGTTAGAAATCGTTGCATCACCCCCTGCTACGACTGCCCAACATTGCGTGCAGCCGGCGTTGCTCCGCTACGCTCTGCAACGCGGCTGACGCGCCCGTTAGCTGCACTTTAATCAACCACCAAAGGAGAAAATCATGTCCAGAATGATCTTTATCAACCTGCCTGTGGCCAAGCTGATCCTGATGGTCATGTTTGGGAGGCCATGTGGATGGATATGAGTGCAATATCAACGAATAAATAGGCGTCGTACCCTGTGCAGCTAACAAGGCGTTCAACCGGACAGTTTGCAGCGGGGCATTTGCTTCGCAAATGTTACGCCCCACCGCAAACCACTCCGCCGGCAAGCCGGCTCCGTTCTGCCGGTTAACTTGACGTTAGGCGCTCGGGGGGCATACTCGACCCATAGAGTCGCGCAACATGAGAGGAGCGAGTCCCTTGGCAGCTACCGATGAGGTGATCTCAGGGCCGTTCTACCATGGCACCAAGGCTGACCTGAAGCCCGGCGATTTGATCACGCCCGGATATCGCTCCAACTATGGCAACGGGGAGCGCAAGAGCGTCTGGGTCTACATGAGCGCAACATTGTCGCCGTGGGGGGCCGAACTCGCTTTGGGCGACGGTCCCGGCAGAATCTATATTGTCGAACCTACCGGCCCTTTCGAGGACGACCCGGATCTCACCGACAAGAAGTTCGCGGGCAACCCCACGAAGTCGTACCGCTCGCGGGAGCCTCTGCGGGTCGTCGGCGAGGTCACCGGCTGGCAGGGGCACTCGCCAGTAGAGATCAAGGCGATGATGGACGCGCGCGACCGCTGACTCGCCGCGCAAGCCGCGCAGGTCGCCCACATTCCAAGTGAGGCCGACTTCGATCAGATTCACGCGCAAGCCGATGAGTTGGCGTGTGAGTGGGCGCCCGATTCCGAGTACCTCGGCTGCATGCTGCTGATGATCATCAGGGTGGCGGATGTGGAGGTCTTCTCGGCGATGGCGTACCGCTCAGAAGCGCGAGGCGAGACTCGCACGGTCGAGCTTCCTCGCCGAATTGACATGCAGCCCAGCTGGCAGGAGGGAGACGTCTCTTCTTCTGGTCGTATCACAGAGGTCACCGCATGGCGCGAAGGTTGGGCGGGAGTGATCGAGTCGTGTGTGACGGAGATCGGTCTGAGCCTGGAGGCAAGGGGGTGGATCGCGGTCGACGCAAATCATGATAGGCTGACCTTCCGTGTGGACGCGGACGGACCAGAGCGGTCGTGGCAGCGCAACCTGCAACTCGTTCGCGGACTACTCACCGATACCAACTACGGGGAGATCTGGGACTTCGGGAAGGGTCATTCCGCAAGCTGAGGTCTTTGATGGACGACACGCACTGCGCGAGCAGACGAAGCCGCTTGTGACAAAGGCACTGGAGTCAGGGCCGGAGAGTGGCTTCGGCGCCTGCCAAGGAACTGACCTTATGGTAAGTTCCTGTCGGGAAAGAACGCAACACCGCTGCGTGGGCGGCTAACCACGGTGTCCAGCGGACTGGCTTCGCCTCGCTGCGGCGAGAGGCTGACCGGTGTGGTAGCAGCAACGTTGCCTAACCCGGGCTTGCACCTGACGGCTGCGCCGCGGAGAGCTCGCGCGATTGTAGGTTGGGTGCGGCGCAGCCGCAGGTGAACCCCAGGCCGTTGGCGGGCTGTCGACATGCGGCGGCAAGATCAGGTAAGAGCCACAGATCATTCATGATATAATGGGAACCATGATACGAACTGGATTCATCGAACGCAGAGGGAAATTAGAGGATATGGATCGATCATTTGATCTCCAGTTCTGGCAAGGTCAGCCTGCAGCGGCACGCGCAGCAGCGGCCTGGGAACTCGCCCTCCACGCAGCCAAGGTCAAGGGACTGGATGTTCGTCAACTCCGACTTCAGCGATCTGTTGAGACTTTTCAACGACAAGAGCGTTAGACATCTACCTATCGGCGCTTACTTCGTCGGATGTGGTACTGAACCCTGCTTTTCTGGACGGAAGGAAGAATTTGATGGCAGTAGCGCCAACGATCGATTCACTCATTGAGAAAAACTCAGAACTGCGCGGCGGTCGGCCGGTTATCGCTGGGACAGGGACCACAGTGCGTGCAGTTGCAGGTCTATACAAATTGGGGTTGGGCGCCGAAGAGATTGCGACACAGTTGCCTCATTTGGAGTTGGCGCAAATATACGCAGCTTTGACCTACTATCATTTGAACGTTAGCGAGATTGAAGCAGATATTGATGGGGATTCCGAAGAAAATCTCAAACGCCTAGCAAACGCCGGCTAATCGCAATGCGTGACCACATCAAGCTATATCTGGATGAAGATGCTCAACGAACAGATTTGATTCAAGCTCTCCGCGCACGACAAATTGATGTTGTTACTGCGTCAGGCGCTGATCTGTTAGGACAACCTGATGATGTGCAGTTGCGATATTCAACAGCGCAGAGTCGCGTCATCTTCACGTTTAATCGTGGCGATTTTTTCCAGTTACATACAGAATGGCTGAGTAGTGGTCAGTCCCACGCAGGAATCATTGTCTCTGATCAAATAGGAACGGGTACAGCTGTACGCCGATTATTGCGGCTAATCGATGCTAAATCAGCCGGTGATATGCACAATTGGCTGGAATTTCTGAGCAACTGGCAATAGTTGCGTTCTCTGTAGCCGTAGGCAGCTGTCATAGCTCGGTCGGCCAACGCCGCCCTCCAACCCCAAGTCCAGTTGACCAAACCTACCTTTGCGTGTTTTCCAAATTGTCGCCACGCATAACGAGTCCGGTAGGCAACCGTGTCCGCCCGCTTTTCGGTTTGGCAACTGACTGAGCCGTTGGCGGGCTATCGACGTCGATGCAACGGTTGAGTAGAGAAGATGATTTGGTCAGATGAAATACGACCGGCATATCAAGGAACTGTTTGAACAAGCATACATGCACCGGACCCGGCTAGATTTCGGGCAAACCAAGTTGTCCACACGCTGGAACGAGTCTAGTCTGCGACCGTTCGCCGCGCTGCCCACCAGCCCGGTGATGTAGTCGTTAGGCTTCGCTTACCTAACCACATTTGAGTATCCTCACCATCAAATTGCCTGTCCGCATAATTTATAGGAGATATGCTGTGCAATACCTTCGCCAGTGATTAAGTGACAGGATGTGAAATTTGAGGGTGGATAGAGCCAAGCGAAGGCATAGCATCTATCACCTGGTTAGATAAAAATGGGTCAACCGATTCCGGAAGCAATTTTAACGTCTCCAAAGCATAACGACGGGCGCGAAAGAGAGCTTTGAGGTCAAGGATGCTGAAGTCGGGAACGGCGGGTCGAAAATGAGTCAAGAGTTGGTGTGAGAGATTGACCATGAAGAACGAAAGGCCAACGGCGTTGGTGACAGGTGTCGGCTTGACATTCATGAAATCCTCGAAGCCCCAGAACTGTTTGGCGTCTCTGAAATTGAACTCGATTTGGAATCTGAGCTGATAATTCTCGATGAGAGTGCCATAAGCAAGATTCAAATCACTGCTGAAGAGAACGACATGCGCCCGTTTCCGAGTCGAGAGATTGGTCTTGACGATGACGACCACGTTGATGGGGTCAGCAAAGGACTTGTGTAGCATGGTGGCTTGATAGACATCGGTTTGGATGCCGTCCCGCATCGCAGTCCGAACCATGTATTTGAGCGGAATCTTGTCGTAGTTGAGTTTGGCCCCATAGATGCGTTTACGTCCGGTTGGCTTTTGCTCGCCGTCATAGAGAAAGTAGAGCGCAGAATCGTTGCGCAGTTTGGAAATCAGATGCAAAGAGAGGCATTGGCGCACCATTTGCATCACGTTGTTGTTGCCGAAATGGCCGTCTAGCACAAAGTAGCGCACTGGACACAGAGCATTCACGCGTTGCAGCAAGCTTGAGGCCATCTCCCTGACTCGGGATAGCTCGGGAGTCCAGTCAATCTGGCGCTTGTCTTTGTTCTTGCTGCCCTTGGGTCGGCCACGCTCGCCTTTTCGTTGAGATGATTTGCTTTTCTTCTTGGCCTTTTTGGTTTTCTTCTGCTTAGCGGCCGCTCTTTCCGCTGCTGAGCGAATCACTTGTTCAACCAGCAGCGGATAGGACTTGCGTTCTTCCACACTGACCAACGACAGGGCAAAAAAGGCCAAGCCTGCAACTGGTTTGTTGAAAATCGACGAGAAGAATCGGTCTAGCCCATGCGTCTGTTTCCCGGCCTTCGTGACCACACTTTCATCGCCCACCAGCAGGTACTCTGTCCCGGGCCTATACAGATGGGCTTTGAAGAACAGCCACAACACCACGCCCCACGGGATCGTGCTGTTGTAAAAACGCTGGATTGTTCGATAGCTTCCGCCTTTCTCTGTCCAGCGCGAGATGCCTAGCATCGTGATGCGACCTGTCATCGTCAGCATTGCCACGACGATGACGCCCAATCGTCGCATGCTTGTTTGATCCAAACATTGACTCAGTACCTGCAGCAGCGCAATAATGTCCATGGGGAGCCCCTGAGTTTTGATAGAATTCCAACTTGCTCGTTGAAAGACCTATCTTACTCTTGGGTTCCCTCTTCTCACTCATTTTGGCGAAGGTATTGGCTGTGAGCACTGATATTCAGAAACGTTTCGAAGATGCCGCTAAATACGATGGCATGATGGCAAAAGTGTTTCCAGGTTATGAACAACTGCCAGTTGTAATCTTGTCATACTTGCGAAGGCATGTCGGTCAAACAGCCCATTTGCTAGATGCAGGGTGTGGCACGGGTGCGACGCTGGCGGCATTTGCCACTCATCAACCAGATTGGTCTTTTGTGGGGGTTGACCCAGCCGAACCGATGCTGGAAATTGCACGCGGCCAAATTAGCGTAAAAGGCGTAGAGCAACGTGTGACGTTTTTTCAAGGGACAGTTGACACACTACCAGATGAACCTAAATTTGACGCTGCAACCTGCATTCTTGTCGAACATCTCCAGCCTGACAATGGCGCCAAACTGGATCTTCTTGAAGGTATCCATCGCAGAATGGTGTCAGGGGGATGGTTCGCGTTATTCGGACTGCACGGAAATTTACGCACGGAGAATGCACAAAATGCTCTTGCCGCGTGGCTTGAATTTGTTACGCTTCAGGGATTGCCAGAGACTACACGCGACAACGTGCGTCACCGAGTAACAGTCGAAGATTCGCTAATCTCTGAAGAGCGTATTCAAGAGTTGCTCCGACAAGCAGGGTTTGTAAATATCAAGAGAATTTATCAGTTGCAACTTATAGGAGGGTGGCTTGCGCAAAAATCATGAGAATTGGATGCGTGAAGATGCGATGCCTAACCCAGCTTAGAGCACGACCCGCCTGTTGCGGAGGGTGAGGGTCGCGTTTTGAGCTAACTCAGATCGAGTTAGCAGCTGTCACAAGTCAAATCCGGCGGGCGGCTCACGCGAATCGTTGGGCAGTTCTACTAAGAATAGAAACACGATATTGAACGACGAAAAAAGGTTGCAAGCTTCACGCTTGTATTGGAATAACTTCGCACCATCTTTTGATGACGAGCCAGATCATGGTTTACGCGACCCCATCATTCTTGAAACTTGGACTAATTTTCTAAGAACGTCTCTCCCGTACACCAAGGCAACTCTATTAGATATAGGTTGTGGTACTGGGTCATTAAGCGTTGTACTTGCTGGACTTGGGCATAAGGTTACCGGAATTGACTTGTCGCCATCTATGATTTCAATCGCACAGAATAAAGCAACAAAGCTAGGATTTGAGATAGAGTTTCAGGTTAAGGATGCTGCGTCACTACAGGGACTCCATGAGCAGTTTGACGCAATTGTTTGTCGGCATCTTCTATGGGCATTGCCAGAACCAAGACAGGTTCTTCAAAGGTGGGCTGAATTTCTGAAACCGAATGGGCGGCTAATTCTAATTGAGGGTTATTGGAATTCTGGAGGGGGATTGCACGCGAACGAAATAATTGAAATTCTCCCCATTCGCTTTGACGGTTATGCCTTTCACAATCTAGCCGAAAACCCCGATTATTGGGGCAAAAAGGTTAATGATGAGCGATACGCAATAATCGCTGACAAAAGTGATTGAGCTATGCACTAAAGAAAACTGCCCAACATGGCTTGCAGCCGACGCGAGACGGGGCTGAAGCAGGCGTTGGCGGGCTGTCGGCGACGAGCATAGTTGTAACAATCATGTGACGAATGCACTGATTGAGGATCTAGAAGAGGGAAAACTAAGGTGAGCAAACCATTTCCAGGGGAAACATGTCGCTGAGGTTGATGTCTCCATCCGTGGATTACATCGACTCTTATCGAGGCTACATCCGCGAATTCGAAGACCGGGGAGAAGAGCTCTACCCGTTCACAACGGACTATCCACATGATGACGCGGCCAGCTTCGTCGTTCGGCTGGTTCGCGAATCCAAGGGTCAGGGCCTCTCCGATGGATTTGTGGCGCACTCCACCTACTGGCTGATTCGCAACGATCAAGACGTGGTAGGCGTGTCCAATCTTCGTCACCAACTGAGTCCGCATCTCCGCCACGAGGGAGGTCACATCGGTTACGGAGTGCGACCCAGTGCGCGAGGCAAAGGATATGCAACCAAGTTGCTGGGTCTGACACTGCTGCGGGCCGCCGAACTCGGAATCACTCGAGTCCTCGTGGTCAGTGCGATGGAGAACGAGGCCTCGATCCGGACCATTCTTAGCAACGGAGGCGTCCTGGAAGCTGAGGGAATTGTGGCTAGCGACGGTACACGAATGAATCGTTACTGGATTGACTTGGACCATGAAGTGGTCTAACAAGGAGGTCGCCGCAAACGACCGAGTCAAATTGTATCGGCAGAAATTGAGAAACGTTCGCCGTTGCAAGAATTGGTCAAGGTTCAGAAGCAGACGGAGACTACTGAAGCAGATACGATCGCCGTTCCATGGAACGTTTGGAACGCAGAGTAGGATTATGTCCAACAGCAATTTCTCGGGAAAAGTACAGGAACTGGTAAACAGAGCCAATTGTGGCGCCAGCGAAGATATTGACTACATCTTGAGTCATCTGACCTCAGATGTTACTCTCTCGGTGACAAGATTCGTTGATTACGCGTTGGGTCTTGTCGAGAGCGATGAGGGCGTTGACCGGATCGAATACTACCTGTTCAATGGTACACAAATTCAGCGCAATTACTCCTCTCTCTTTTTCAATCGACGGGGAGATCGGCCTCTTGTCAAAAAGGCATATGAATGCGGACTGATTGATGAAATCCAGGCCTACGCCAGGTAGAGGTCTGCTGATTGTTTCCAAATGTACAGATCTGCGTGGCAAACGCCGCCGCGCCAACATCCAATCGTGCTGACCCGGCTAAAGCTCGGCGCGATCGACCTTGTCGCCACGTCCAGCCGAGTCTGGTTTGCGACTTCGTCCGCTCGCTATCCGCCGGGCACCACATCAAGCCGTTGGCGGATTGTAAACGATCCTTGGGAGTAGAAAGCGTGGCAACTCTTCATCTGATGGTTGGACTCCCTTGTTCAGGGAAAACAACGCTTGCGCAGAAGATTGAACATGAACAGTCAGCACTTCGCTTGACGACCGATGAGTGGCATGTGGGTCTTTTTGGTCAAGATGCGGAAGAGCCGGAACATGATGCCAGGCATAGTTTGATCGAGGCTATGCTTTGGAATATCGCAAGCAGGGCGCTGGAATTGGGAACGAATGTAATCCTTGATTTCGGCTTTTGGGCACGAGAAGAACGCGAAGATTATCGGCTGCGGGCGAAACGCCTTGGAGCCAGCAGTGAAGTACATTTTCTTGATGTACCGGAGGATGAGCTATTGAGGCGACTTGCGGTCAGGAATTCGCAGCCTTCACAGGAGAGCTTCCACATTTCCGAAGAGAGTATGAAGCCTTGGATTGAGTTCTTCCAGAGACCGACACCTGAAGAACTTGAACGTAGAGAATAAGAAAATGTGGCAACGCCGCCTAACACCGCGTGCACCGGTCGCCTCCTACGTCGGCGCCGGTAACGCCAATCGTTGGAAAAATCAAATGAGGAAAATATGAAAAAAATTGAGGTAGGTAAATCAATTGAAATTAGTGAATCCAAACTTCATCCGGTGGAAATAAATGGAGAAGTGATACTTCTCACCCGAATCAAAGAGAAAGTTTATGCTATATCGAATAAGTGTCCACACCTTGGTTTTTCAATGAGCCGAGGAAAAATATCTGAGGGAGCAGTGCAATGCCCTTGGCATGGTTCTCGATTTGATATTTGTACAGGA
The DNA here is from genome assembly GCA_963715415.1 of uncultured Chloroflexia bacterium. GTDB lineage: Bacteria > Chloroflexota > Anaerolineae > Caldilineales > Caldilineaceae > JAWKOK01. The sequence goes on from CAVQSG010000047.1 coordinate 56,710, forward strand.
AAAAATTTGGATTGGGTCAATGCTTTTGCTGGTATTGAAATGCCCAAATGGAGCCACCGCCTAATAGCACTTGGCAAAGATCCGGCCCCTCTAAAAACGTTTGAAGCATCAGAGGAAAACGGCATAGTTTATGTGACATTAGATCGTTCAGAATAATTACATCTATGGTGAGCAAAATGCATTTTCCAACAATTCAGTCCGGGTGAATTTTTCCCTCGCTTTGCTCGGTCAAAATCACCTGACTTTTGCGTTGGCGGGCTGCCTGGTTGGCGAGCGGGAATCGGCAGATCAACATGTTGGTCGACAAGGCGATGAGTCTGCCGTCGACGTCGATTTTATGGGCTTGAGGTACGGCAGCGAAGCACTCAGTGTGTAGAGCAAACATTGTCATCAAGAAGCGCATCGGCTAGGGAAGCAGTCAGGGTACCGAAGCATATTATTCGAGACACGTTCGTCGGATCAAGAATTGGGACACGAACAGACGCTGAGATTGGCTTGGATCGTTTCCGATGTTCCGAGGCTGGAGATTTGAGAAGTATTCGCCGATTCACGAAGCATTCGGGTCATCGAAGCCAAGTCATCGGAAATGAAGTGTTCGACGCTGTAGGAATCGGGACGGAGAGCGAAGGCGAGTATTTTCGGCGGTACCCCAGTTCGCTTGAACGAAGAATGTCTGGTCACGAAGCGGTTGTATGGAGGAGTGAAAAGGGATCGGTCCGTCAAACACAGGTGGCGAGTAGGTCTGTTTCAGTTGAGCAGTCGGGTTAGCAAGCAGCGCCCGCCAACTCGCCGCTTCACCTGACCGGACCTGATCAAGCCCGTTTTTGGAGTTGTCGGCACGCTTTCGGCGATCGGGATGGACGGATTGGCCGCATGCACCCGGTCCGGCAGCTGAGTTCTTCGTTGGCGGGCCTCCGCCGTCAATGCGAACGATTTTGACGATGCAGAATTGCACAAAAGGATAGAAGAATTGTGAATGCAGAATTCGATGATGAAGAATTCGGATTCTATGAAGCAGAGTGTGCAGCCTGCGATAGATTCGCAAGTGTCAGTGACATTGGTCTATGCGCCAACTGCACTGAAAAGTTGGAACGAGACCTCATTCGAAAACGAGATTGGGCTTATTCAGCTCTGGCATTTGGTGTGGCTCCTGAGGATCGAGAAGAGCTTCGGCGACAAATCATAAAGAAGTATGGGAAGAAGCTAGAATTAATTGCTTAAAAAGGGGCGGCGATTGAGAAGCAGGTTTCTGCGTTTCAAAAACCGTTCCTGAGCGAGAAGTAGCTTTGCACTGCGGGACAGTAATGCTTCCCGGCTCATGAATTGCTCGGAGAAAAGAGTTTAACCGGGTCCGAAAGCGAGGTCACGAAGCAGTCGCCATTTCATGAAGCATCCTGGGCATAACTTTTTCAAAGAGGTCGACTTCAATGAGCCGCTCCTTGAAAAAGAATCCTTTCGCAGGCATCACTACCGCCAAATCTGAAAAGCAAGACAAGAGATTTGCAAATCGTCATGTACGCCGCACCAACAAATGTCTGCTTACTCTGACAAATAACGAGGAACATCTGCTCGCCAGACGGAAAATGAGCAATGTTTGGTCCATGTCCAAGGATGGCAAGGCGAGATTTGATCCAGAGCGCCATCCGAAACTATTGAGGAAGTGAGATCGAACGGTTGCCGGCAAAGATTTGTCGGCGTTGATGAAAGACAGCGCGTTTGGTATCGTCTGTTTCATAGCGCTGCATCGGGTCAAGTTCCAAGCCGCGCCAACCTGCCACTCTAGCTGACCGGACCTGATCTCGGCGTTTTCAGCCTTGGCGGCACGCTCAACGAGTCTGGTCTGCAACCTTGTCCGCCCGCTTCCGGTCCGGCAGCTAAGTTCTTTGTTGGCGGGCTGGCGACGTCAATGCGAAAAATTCTGCTGTGATCTCGGGTATATAGCATGGTAGAATTGGTGTAGAAGCAAAACATGGTGTCACGTCTAGAAACAGATTCGGTGTTCCAAGATCCGACTCCTTTCGTCTGTGAGGTAAAACATAATGGCATTGACTCAAACAATTGAACTTCCCATTGACCTCGTACAGTTTGAATTACCTGCAGCGGTTCAGGCAAGACTGCAATTCTTACTCGATCGCCAAGATGCAGGTGATGAACTATCGCCTGAAGAGCAGCAAGAAGCAGTTGGATTAGTGGAGTTGGCTGAGTTTCTTTCATTGTTGCACTTACGTGCGTTAAGAACATCCCAGCAATCGAACTGAGCAATGCGATATATTCCAGACTCGTTGCGTCAACTCGTCATTGAACGAGCAGGTAACCAATGCGAGTATTGTGGTCTCGCACAAGCTGGTCAAGCTGCAACGTTTCACATAGATCATGTGATTCCGATCGCAGCAGGAGGCACAACTGTCGCTGAGAATCTGGCTTTGGCATGTGTTTCATGTTCGTTGCGCAAGGGCGCAAAACTGCAAGTGACTGATGCTGTCAGCGGACGCGAAATCTCGATCTATAATCCCAGAACGCAAGAGTGGTCAGACCATTTTCAATGGGATGATACAAGAGCCGTTGGTATTTCAGCAGAAGGACGTGCGACGGTCAATGCTTTAGATATGAATCGATCCGTAATGGTAGCGATTCGAGAAGAGGAAAGCTTCTTCGGCCGGCACCCACCGTCTTAACGGAAAATTGTCTTGGCATCGTCTGTTTCATAGCACAAATCGGGTCAACCAACGCCGCCGCCAACCCCAAATGCACCGGAACGGGCTACAGCCCGCGCAAATCAACTTGTCCGCCCGCTTCAACGAGTCTGGTCAGCGACCGATCGCCACGCTGCCCGCCCGGCCGGTGATTTAACCGTTGGCGGGCTGTCGAGAAAGAGAGAGTGACGATGAAAATAGCTGTTATGGGCACGGGTGGACTAGGTGGCTACTTCGGAGCGTGCTTGGCTCACAGCGGAAAAGATGTGACATTCATTGCCAGGGGTGAGAGCCTGCAAACCATGCATGCAAAGGGCCTGCAGGTCCACAGTCCTCGGGGTGACTTCCTGGTCGATCCTGTCAAAGCAACCGATGTGCCAGGCGAAATAGGCGTAGTGGATCTGATTTTATTCTGTGTCAAAACATACCACGTTGACGATGTGCTCGAAAGCATGCGTCCGATGATCGGTGCCGAAACGGTCATCCTCCCGATGCTGAACGGAATTGAGCACGTTGCGAAGATGCAGACGGCGTATGGTGAACAACATGTACTTGGCGGATTGGCGATGATCAATGCGCATAAAGGCATACCCGGTGTTGTGCACCACGTGGCCGATTCAGGACAGTATCAGCTCGAGTTTGGCGAGTGGGCCGGAACTACCTCTTCTCGATGCACGGCGATTTACGACATTTTCAATGAGGCTGGGCTTGATACGGCTGCTGTTCCCAACATTGCCGAACGTATGTGGTGGAAACTGGCCGTATTCTGCGGTGCAATTGTCTTGGCCGTCGCGCGGCGATAAGGCAACGGTGTGGTTCAACGAGGTGAAAGCATTTGTATATAAGGCCGTTGCCGAAGCCGTCGCGGTGGCCGCAGCACAAGGCGTTACCCTCGCCAGTACATTGCCTGACAATGTGGTCGCGTTGGGCAACAGGCTTCCTCCAGACTACAAACCGTCCATGCTCGTTGATCTCGAGCGAGGTCATCCGTTGGAACTTGAGGCAATTGCCGGGTTCGTCACCCGTTTAGGTCGAGAAACAAATGTTGCTACTCCAGTCAACGATTTTGTCTACGCCTGCCTCAAGCCTTATGTCAATGGAGCGATTTAAGTGGGCATTGGGCAAGGTTGTGGGCAAGTATACTCCAGTTGAACGGGGAGAAGACCCACATCCTCCACCTGCCGATGGAAAAAGCGCGTTTTCTGGGATATGAATTCAAGACGACGAAGCCGCGACTACGCAGAAGGAACATGCAAGTAAAAGGATCGCCCCACAACGTTGTCCAAACAGTCAAGACTGGGTCCGGTAACATTACTCTGCTCGTACCGCTTCGAAAGCTATCCAAGAAGTTGAAGAAGTATATGGCGAATGGAAGACCGGCGAGTATGCCAGGATTAATCAACCAACCAGTTGACCACATTATCGAGCACTACAACAGTGTGATGCGAGGATGGTACAACTACTACCAGCTGGCTGAGAATGTCTGCTCGCTCCACTACAGCCGATATATACTCCTATACTCGCTGGCCAAAACCCTTGCCCATAAAGAAGGCTCTTCGACGTACAAGGTCTTCCGTAAATATGGCAAGGATATCACCGTCACTAAGCCCAACGGACGCAAAGTTCACTTCTTCAACGAACCCTTGACGCAAGTGAAGAAAGCCAAGGTTACAACAGCACAGGTCGATGCTCAGCCGGTCTGGTGGCCTCGGAAAACGCAGACTCGCCTGCTGGATAACTGCGCTATCTGCGACAGTGCAGACGGAGTGGAGATGCATCATGTCAGACACATCCGCAAAAGGGGACAATCCATCCAAGGATTCACGCTGTACCTAGCGGCAATCAACCGCAAACAGGTCCCTGTATGTAAGCAGTGTCATCAGGATATCCACAATGGGAAATACGATGGCCAGAGTCTCGGCTCTATCTTGGAACAGCTCGAGACGGCCAAAACTGTAGTATGAGGTTCCTCTTGCGAGGTCCACATAGACACGGCTATGTGGGAGTGGAGAGCCCTACCGCTCCGAAAGGCGCACGGGGGGTTCGGGGGAAGACCGTTGGAAACACGGGTCAAGCCGCGCGCTGGCGGTCTATCCCACTTTGTCATTCTACACCAGGATCTCGACACGATCCTCGAACTGCGTGAAGTTGCCGATGCCTGGCTTCAACAAATGGGCTTGCGGCTGAAACCGAGTAAGACACGAATCACACACACGCTCAATGAGTACGAAGGCGAATGTGGCTTCGACTTCCTCGGCTTTCATATCCGCCAGTACCCGGTTGGTCGCCATCAGAGCAAACGCAGTTGGCAGGGACAAACCTACATCACACAGACTCGACCAAGTGACCGGTCGGTCCGGCGGCAGCAGGACAAAACAGCGGCAGAGATCGAGGAGAGCAAACCCAAGAGTCAGGCACAACTCATCAACCGCCTGAACCCTCAGGTGGTGGGGTGGGCCAACTACTTCCGCATCGGAGCATCCAAAACCACGTTTGCGACCATGGACCGGGAACTTCGTCGACAACTCACCAGATGGGCAGCGAAACGTCATTCACCTAAGACTCACGGATGGCGGCGCAATCGCTACTGGCAAGATGTTGATGGTTGTTCCCGGTTCACCGACGGCGAGAACACGCTACGGCTCTACGCCCATGTGAAGATTCGCCGTCACTATCCGGTCAAAGGCGACAAAAGCCCCTATGACGGTGACTGGCTCTACTGGAGAACTCGACTCGGACGTGATCCAAGTCGACCCGACTTCCTGACCACATTGTTGAAAAAGCAAGCAGGCAAGTGTGGCTATTGTGGACTCAGGTTCCAGGCAGAAGACCTGCTCGAAGTGCATCACAAGAACGGTTGTCACCACGACAACGCACAGCGTAACCTGATGCTCCTTCACGGTCACTGTCACGACCTGAAACACGCTGAAATCGCTCGCTTGGTCGGTGCTATTGACAAAGACCACGGCATCGAGGAGCCGGATGATGGGAAACCATCACGTCCGGTTCTGAACCGGCAGGAGGGCGGGCGACTGCCCTCCTGACCGTAACAAGTTGACGCTGTCAATGGCGGCGACGATGATCTAGGCCGAATTCAAGACCGTTCGCCTCGCTGCCACCAGTCTGTTCGGCGGCGCTGCTAACTGTTTTGTTGGCGGGCTGTCGACGTGAAAGCAAGTCGAACACATGTCCCAAACATGATACAATAAACGCATTGTGACTTTCTGAATCCACGGTAAATCAACGGCATGCAGCTTGTATTCGAGTGGGATGACAGCAAGGCAAAGGGCAACCTGACGAAGCATGGAGTGACGTTTGACGAAGCCAAGACTATTTTCGGAGATCCACTTGTACTAACATTTCCGGACGACAAGCATTCGGATACAGAGGACCGCTTCATCAGTATCGGCCATTCGAGCCGACTTCGGGTTCTGTTGGTTGTACATACAGAGCATGATTTCGGAGACGAACTTGTGATTCGGATTATCAGCAGCCGCAGGGCAAAGACGGCAGAACGAAGAACATATGAAGAATACTCAACCTAACCCGGCAGACGATACAGATATGCGTTCGGAATACGACCTCTCCGACAAAGAGGGCGTGCGTGGCAAGTTTTACCATGCATATCAGGCAGGTCATACCGTCCGAGTGCACCACGAAGATGGAACAGTTAGCACCCAGTATTTCACTCTAGAAGATGGAGCTGTTCTGCTTGCACCTGACGTGCGAGTGTACTTCCCTGACTCCGATAGCGTCAATCAAGCACTCCGCGGGCTGATCGAATTGATTCCGCAACCCAAGCAAGACCTTACTCAATCAGGATAAAGACCCGAGTTTGACTGTCATGGGACAACGTCTTGGTCAGGTAGTTCAGACTGCTTTCTATGAGTTGTGTCAGTTACCAGGCGTCGGCTCGTTTCCATCTACGGCGCGCCGCCAACCCCACGTCCAGCGGAGCAGGGCTGATCCCGGCTCAATCTAAGTTGTTCACCCGCTTCAACAAATCTGGTTAGCCGAGGATCGCCACGCTGTCCGCCCTGCCCGCTGACGTCCGCGTTGGCAGACTACCAGCGTCAATGTGACGAGTGCTAAAATCAAGTTTGGTATAAGAACGGCTTCGCAATTGGGAAGCTGTACACCGAAGCCTTGTGTGTGGGCTTGATATCTATAACGGCACACGTTATAATGTGACCCATGATACAGTCATTCCGAAATCGTGGCACAGAGGACATTTTTAACGGATTGTCATCACGAACCGCTAGAAAATGTTGTCCTCAATCCATATGGTCAATAGCCCGTAGGAAACTGGATCAGATCAACCGAGTAAGCGACGTCACGGAACTCACTGTGCCGCCAGGCAACCGCCTAGAGCGCTTGAAAGGTGATCGAGCGAATCAGTACAGCATCCGGATCAATCAACAATACCGGATCTGTTTTATTTGGGAGGAAGGCCATGCCTACGAAGTCGAAATCACCGATTACCATTAAGAATCACTCAGGCCGTCGACTTCCTACTCACCGGCCACCAACTCATCCCGGCGAGATGATCCTAGAGGAGTTTTTGAAGCCTCTCGATTTGACGCAGGCTGAGCTTGCGCGTCACCTTGGCGTGTCTTATCCGCGACTAAATGAAATCGTGAAAGGGCGGCGATCTGTCACGCCTGATACTGCTCTCCGTCTTTCGCGCGTTTTGGGCATGTCGCCTGACTTTTGGTTAGGTTTGCAGCAGGATTGGGATCTTTGGCATGCGATGAAAAGTCCCGAGGCTAAGGAGATATTGCGGCTTAAGCCAATATCGAGTGGTGAGCAACACGTTGCCTAACTGGAGCTTGTAGCGAATCCACTCAACATTGATCAAACGAAGCTGATCGAAGAATGGATCCACGAAACGCTTCAGGCCCAATAAGCCCAAAAACATCCCGCTCACTTCGCATCAACGCCGCCACGCCAACTAAACATGCACCGGAGCCGGCTAGATCTCGGCCAAATCAAGTTGTCCGCCCGCTTTCACGCCGTTGGTTTGCGACCGATCGCCAGGCTTCCGCCGGCCCGGTGATGTAGTTGTTAGGCGGCAGAGTGGTGACCAGAGTTGGTACCCCGAAAGAAAATTGCAGAAGAAGGAGAGTAGAGAATGGCCGAGCAACACTTTGGTAAAGCCTACGGCGGAAAACCACCGGTAAACTACGAGCGTTTCTTTGTTCCAGCGATTGGCGCGCCTTTGGCAACTGATCTCATTCGCCTCGCTGCGCTTCGGCCAGGCGAACGAGTGTTAGACGTTGCTTGTGGCACTGGTGTTGTCGCACGGCTCGCATCACAGCAGGTCGGCGCCACCGGGACTGTCGCTGGGTTGGACATCAATCCTGGTATGCTGGCGGTTGCGCGCTCCGCAACGCCGCCTGATATGCCCATCGAGTGGCACGAGGCGAGCGCTGAGGCAATGCCACTCCCGGATGAGTCGTTCGACGTCGTGCTGTGCCAGATGGGCCTCCAGTTCATGCCGGACAAACATGCTGCACTGCGCGAAATGCAGCGGGTTCTGGTGCACGGTGGCCGCCTGATCCTTAATGTGCCTGGACCCACACCGCGACTATTCACAATCATGGGAGAGGCGCTCGAGCGTCACATCGGCGCGGAGGCAGCGGGGTTCGTGAATCATGTTTTCTCGCTCCACGACACGGCAGAGATTCAGAACCTTATTAGCGGTGCCGGCTTTCACGATGTCTCCGTTCAGTCCGACACTAAGTCGCTACGCCTCCCGGCACCAAAGGGGTTTCTTTGGCAGTATGTGCATAGCACCCCGCTCGCAGGCCCCGTGGCGCAGATGGATGACGACCGTCGCAGCTTGCTGGAGCGCGACGTCGTCGCAAAGTGGCAAGAATTCGTAAAGGATCGCGCCTTGGTGCTTCAGGTGCGCAACGTAGTAGCGACTGCCCGGAAGTGAGAGCCAACGCGAGCAGTTTGCCGCCTAACAATGCTTGTAGCGGAGTGGCGAGGTTCGGGCTCGTTTAATTCATTCCGTTTGGCAAGTGTGACCGACCGGCCCGCCACCCGCTGAAGCTGGCGTTGAACGAAACCACACCGGGTCTGCCCGCATCCACCAAGTCGGATGGTGGACCTGTCTACGCCGCTTTCGCAGGCCGGTTATCTGATCGTTAGAACGAACCGTCAGCATGGTGAAGGCAACGTACAGAATCGTTAGCAATTGAATCCGATGGTTGAGACACGATACAATTCAAAATGGAGTATAGGCGGATCAAAGTTTCTGTGGTGGACTGCGCCATTTTTCAGTGTCCACACATTGACTCTGTCTATTCCTGCACAACAGAGTCAGGGGTGGCTAGTCAAATATTTGAGCGGAGAATGGTCGATAAATGTCGGGTTGCAGCCAATACTGGGAATTTGGGGCCGCCGCAACAGCCACGAATATGCAGGTCTCGTCAATGCAAACGCATTTGTGTTAACAGGTCCAAATGGTTATAGAGCGATACCGATGATCATTAAGGGTGAGTTGCAGCCGCACGGGCAGGTCGGTTCGTTACATTTGTACATGCAGGTATCACTGTCTACTTTGGTGGGTATGATATGGATCAGGATTGTATATGTAACCATTGTCGGACTTGTGGGGGCAGCGACATTTCAGGGATTTGGGTTGGGTGTCTTGCAGGTATCATGGATAGGGCTGGAGATACCTTGGCTGGTGATAATATTCCTGGGAATGTGGCTTGCGATGGCATATATCGGTATAGTAATAGGGATACACCGGCAGACGCGTCTTCTTTTCAAGCAGCTCATATCCTACGCAGATGAGTTTGGACATGTGCATAAGATCAGGCAGTAGTGATTGGGTAGTAGAAGCATGAGAAGTTGTCCGCAGTCGTCTGGCAAGAGCGAAATGATTGCATCGAGTCAAAGGAGTACTCTCTGTCTAACAACACCTGCACTTGACGCTGCCAGATCGGTGCGATTGCGATGTTGGCGGCCCACTCGGACTGACTGACGATGCAGAGTTGCGTGACCGCAATGGCGGCGCTAGTGAGGTTTGGCCGTTAGGCGGCTAGATTCGCAGGAGGGCAACGATGGCGAAGATTACCGGAATCGGCGGCGTCTTCTTCAAGAGCAAAGGCGACAGCGCTGCGCTGGCAGCGTGGTATCGGAAGCACTTGGGGATGCCGCTGGAGGACTTTGGCGGCGCTATCCTCAAGTGGCCGGACGACAAGGCCGAGGATCGAGGCCTTACTGTGTGGCATGTCGCGGAAGACAGACAGCCAGTGGTTCAGCCCAAGCGAATCTTCTTTCATGATCAACTACCGGGTCGACAACCTCGGCGAGATGCTGGAGCAACTGCGTGCCGGAGGTGTGGACGTCATCCAAGGACCCGAATCGCACGAGAACGGCAAGTTCGCGTGGATCATGGACCCAGACGGGAACAAGGTCGAACTCTGGGAGCCGAAGATCTGGGACGACAAGAACAAAGGTAACGGATAGCGCCGCCCAACGCTCCGGTTGCAGCGGACGGCCCGCTCCGCGGCCCGCCGCTGCAACCGGAGCGTTGGGCGCTCAATAAAAGTCAGGATTGTGATTTGAGGGAATGGCATGTCATCGAATGCAGATGATCCAAAGGTAGCTCAAGCAGCATCCCCTCGCCAGTGGATCAGTTTAGTTGTAGTGTATCTCTTCATACCACTGGTTCTCTTGGTGTGCGGAGGGGATTTCGGTTGGTGGCAGGCGTGGGGCTATTCCCTGCTGATTGTTGCCGCCGGCCTAGGGGGGCGCATTTGGGCGGAACGGCGGCATCCGGGGTTGTTGGCCGAACGACAAAATATGGAGAAGGTCCAAAGTGCGAAAGCTTGGGACAAAGTACTTGCGCCGTTGATGGCGCTGAGTGTGAGTTTCCCACTGGTCATTGTGGCCGGGCTGGATCATCGCTTTGGCTGGTCACCCGTATTTCCGTTGTGGCTCATCGTGCTCGGCTTCCTCTTGATCTCGCTCGGATACGCTTTCGCTGCGTGGGCATTGATAGAGAACCGCTTTTTCTCCAGCGTGGTGCGTATTCAGGTGGATCGAGGGCATGTGGTGTGTGACAGTGGACCCTATCGGATTGTGCGACATCCGGGCTATGCTGGAAATATGTTGGCACTCCCGGGTATGGTGCTGGCCTTAAGCTCGATGTGGACACTTATTCCGGTGGCGGTGGCGCTAATCATCGCGGTGATTAGAACGGTGCTGGAAGACCAGACTCTACAGGACGAGTTGCCGGGCTATCGCGACTATGCGCGACGCGTGCGCTATCGGTTGATTCCGGGGATTTACTGAAGGGGCTCATCTGTGCGATTTGATGGGGCGGGTGGGAAGGGTTCGTTTTCAGAATGTGCAAGAGAGCGTGTAAGAGCGCCCAACAACCGCATGCAGCCGACCCGCGCTGCGCGCTCTTGGGGCGGGCGGAGTTGGTTTCGCAAGCTTGATTGTAGTTTAGCAGGGTTCCAGTGGACGCCGCGCGGGCGGCTGATGCGGGGCGTTGGCGGGCTGTCGACGGGAATTCAGCGAATCCGAAACCTACCATTTTGGTAGTTGGAGTAGAATGCCCAAATATGAAGACGATCATCGTAACCGGATCGAATTCCGGTATCGGAAAAGAAGCCGCACTCATACTTGCTGAATCCGGCCACCGAATCCTTATGTTGTGCAGAGACAGCGATAAGTCTCGACAAGCTCAAGCAGAGATTCTGACAAAATCCGGCAACAAAGACGTCCACTTGTACACCGCTGATCTGGCAAATCAAGCATCAATTCGGACCGTGGTAGGCCAAATCAAGGACGACTTTGACACGGTCGATGTCCTGGTGAACAATGCAGGGGTCTATAAAACGACGAGGACGGTCACCAGCGATGGAATCGAACTGACATTCGCCGTCAACTATCTTGCCCCCTTCATGCTCTCAATTCTGCTCTTGGACACACTCCGCAGAACTCAAAATGCTCGCATCGTCAATGTGATTTCTGAACTCTACAAAAACGGCTCGATCCAGTTCGACGACTTGATGCTTGAGCGTGGTTACAAAGCTGGTCGTGCGTACGCAAATTCGAAGCTAGCCTGTGCGCTATTCACCCTTGAGTTGGCAAGACGAACCGCAGACGACCACATTACTGTCAATGCGCTGCACCCTGGCGTACTGGCAACCGATGCTTTCCGAGACTACCCCAAACTCGTCGTCAAGGCGCTTAATCTGTTCCTGGAGAAACCAAGCAAAGGTGGTGAGAGAATCGCACATCTGGCGATATCCGATGAGGTTACCCATCAGTCCGGTCAGTATTTCTTCAAAACTGAAACGCGTGAATTCGAAATATCACCTGAAGATCGTGCGAAGACAGAAAGGCTGTGGCAAGTCTCGCAGGAGTTGTGCGGCATTTGAAACGGGTCTGGATACAGGTCTTGGGTCCTGTAAGTGTCAGTTCTCACGTAGGTTTGTGTGTTGTTGGTCGCCCTCCAACTGTGCGTGCAGCTGACCGGACCTACCCTAGCGCGTTTTCGAAGTTGTCGGCACGCTTCAACGAGTCTGGGCTGCGAAATTGTCTGCCCGCTTCCGGTCCGGCAGCTAACGCGGCTGTTCGCTGAAATCAATCAAAGGTAAACACGAGTATGAAAAAGCAAGCGCAACAGGAGTCTTGCGACGAACTAAGAAACCTCCCGTTTCCCGAAGACTATCCGACCGACGAATCGGCCGATCGCCTTTACGACGAAGTTCTCTTCCAGCGTGCCTGTTAGGTCGTCATCTGGTCGCTACCCGCCACCGCCCTGTGGGCGATGAAGAAGGGCTCGGAGGCGGAGTTTGGCGAGGGCTCGAACGTCTTCCCCATCTGGAAGGACAGGCTCAGTGCCGAAACGATCGTCAGCACGCCGAACTCCGACGTGATCTACGGGATGGGCTATCTCGACCTGAAGAAGGACGGACCGATCGTCATTGAGGTGCCGCCGAAGCTCCAGGGAATCCTCGACGACTTCTGGCATCGCCCACTCACTGATATTGGATTCGTCGGACCCGATAAGGGCGAGGGAGGCAAGTATCTCATCTTGCCTCCGGATTTCGAAGGCGAGGTGCCGGAAGGCTATTTCACCTTCAGGAGCCGCACCTACAATGTGTTCGTTTTTTGGCGTGCCTTTCGTGACGAGGATGGAGGGACCAAAGAAGGCGTTGCTTTGATGGAGCAGACCCGGATCTATCCGCTCAGCAAGAAGAAAAACCCGCCTGAAATGGTCTTCCCGAACGGCAGGGGAAGACCCGCCAACATGCTCTATCCCCAAGATTACACTTACTTCGAGGGACTAGCCGATTTCGTAAACGAGGAATTCGTTGGGCCGGAGGACTGGTCGATGCGTGGCATGATGGCATCGCTGGGCATCGTCAAAGGCAAACAATTCGAACCCGACGACCGCATGAAAAAGATCCTTGCCACCGGTGCCGATGTGGGCATGAAAATGGCCCAGGCTCTCCGCCACGGGGACAAACTTCCAAACACGCTCTATTACAAGGACCGGCAGTGGCACAATGTGCTAAATGTACTGGACGTCGAGTTCAAGCAAGAGACCTACATCGACATCGATGCCCGGATGGGAATGTTCAAGATCGGCTACTCGATCAGCCCGGCGATGGTAATGAACATGGTTGGTAAGGGCTCGAAATACCCCTTCTCCTACAGGGACTCAGAGGGCAACCACCTGTCCGGCGGGTCTTCCTACAAACTGCACCTCCCGGCGAATGTGCCCGCGACGAACTTCTGGTCCGTCACGCTCTATGACGGATACAACGCCTCCGGCCTGAAGAACGGCCAGCCGTTCCCGTCGATCGGTTCGCTCGACGAGTTGACGTACAACGAGGATGGCTCGATTGACCTCTATTTCGGGCCGGAACTGCCGGATGGCGCCCCCAAATCCAACTGGCTTAGGACGGTGCCCGGCAAGGGCTGGTTCACGCTGCTTCGTCTCTACAGTCCCGAAAAGGCATTCTTCGATCAAAGTTGGAAGCCCGGCGATTTTGACAAGCTCAAGTAGCGAACATAACGCTGAACCGGAGCGGGAACAACGTCGCGCGTTCACTGCGCTCATCAACGTCAACTCCCCGCCCGGTTAGCTTGGTCGTTGGCGGGCTGTCGATATCAATGCGAGGGTTTTGGTCAAGCAACGATTTATCCGAGACGAGTTTTTCGGCAGTTCAAGATGTAGTTGTCGGAGCAAAAGAAAAGAGCCAAATTGCTGTGAGCAGGTGAAAGAGACATTCGCCGTTTCAAGAATTGATCGGGATCGAGAAACTCTTTGAACTGCATAGCTGACGCGTTCGCCTTCAGCTGAAATGTTCGGGAACAAGCAGCCAACGGAGACCACTGAAGCAGAAACGCACGCTGCTCCATGAATCGTTCTGAATGCAGAAGCGGGTCAAGTTCGAAACCAAGGACAAGAAGCTCTCGCTGTTTCATGCAGCATTTTAGGCCAAGAAACGTGCAGTTGAGTCCCGAAGACAGACTGCGGTTGGAGTTGTCGCCGGCAAATCCGAAGCTGGGCAAAAAAGAAACGTTCGAGAGATCTGAAAGAGCGATTCCGGGTTGAGTTTTTCGCCGGCATTGATGAAACACAGTGCATCTGGTATCGTCTGGTTCATAGTACAGGTCCGGTCAACAAACATCGCCACGCCAACCTGCAGTACAGCGAACGCCGTCAATGGCGGCAACGATGATCTAGGCCGAATTCAAGACCGTTCGCCTTGCTGCCACCTTGTTTCTCGGCGGCGCCGGTTAACGTGTCGTTGGCGGGCTATCGGCGCCAAAGACAGGCAATTCGATTCGTGATATAGTTGGCAGAGACACGATTTGAATGGTTCCGCTGGAGAATTCAATGACAAGCATCACGATCGCACTTCCTGATGATCGCCTGGAGCAGTTGCAGGAATTGGCCAAGCAACTCAACATATCAACAGAAGAATTGGTGCGAATCAGCATTGATGAACTGCTGTCCAAACCCGATAGCGATTTCCAACAAGCAGTCGAGTTCGTATTGGACAAGAATGACGAACTCTATCGTCGCTTGGCATGATCCGCTTTCTAACCGTTGGCGAAGTTCTTGCCCTTCATCGACAAGTAGTCCAACGCACTGGCGGTGCAGAAGGAATTCGAGATTTAGGGGCACTGCAATCAGCCGTTGCTCAACCACGTGCAACGTTTTCAGGGCAAGCGCTGTATCCCTCGATCTCGGAGAAAGCAGCAGCCCTCGGCTTTTCGCTGATCATGAATCACCCGTTCGTAGACGGAAACAAGCGTGTTGGGCATGCAGCGATGGAAGTTTTCCTCTATCTCAACGGACATGAAATCAATGCAACCATCGATGAACAAGAAGCGATCATCCTGAGACTGGCTGCCGGCGAATTCAATCGTAGTCAATTTGTGGAGTGGGTCCGCACGCGTTCTGTTCTACGTAGTTAGCATGCCAACGCCGCCCGCCAACCGTGCTTCGTGTCTGACCGGTGGGGGATCGGGGCATTCTACCTGTTCCCACGTCCCACCGAGTCTGGTTGGCAACCTTGTCCGCTCGCATTCCCACCGGCAGCACAAGCGTTTGTTGGAAAAATCAAATGAGGAAAATATGAAAAAAATTGAGGTAGGTAAATCAATTGAAATTAGTGAATCCAAACTTCATCCGGTGGAAATAAATGGAGAAGTGATACTTCTCACCCGAATCAAAGAGAAAGTTTATGCTATATCGAATAAGTGTCCACACCTTGGTTTTTCAATGAGCCGAGGAAAAATATCTGAGGGAGCAGTGCAATGCCCTTGGCATGGTTCTCGATTTGATATTTGTACAGGAGAAAATTTGGATTGGGTCAATGCTTTTGCTGGTATTGAAATGCCCAAATGGAGCCACCGCCTAATAGCACTTGGTAAAGATCCGGCCCCTCTAAAAACGTTTGAAGCATCAGAGGAAAACGGCATAGTTTATGTGACATTAGATCGTTCAGAATAATTACATCTATGGTGAGCAAAATGCATTTTCCAACAATTCAGTCCGGGTGAATTTTTCCCTCGCTTTGCTCGGTCAAAATCACCTGACTTTTGCGTTGGCGGGCTACCGAGTTGGCGTGTGGGAAGTGGTGAAGCAAATCGTAAGTCCGCAAGGCGAAGAGTTCGTTGACAGATGCTTCAGCCGGAGAAACGTTCAGAGTACCAAAGCAAGTTGGTCGAGACACGTTCGTCGGATCGAGAATTGGGACACGAACAGAAGCTGAGATTGTATTGTATCGTTTCCGATAACCTGAGGCCGAAGATTCGAGAAGTGCTCGCCGATTCACGGATCATTTGAGACATTGAAGCCAAGTCCTCAATCATAGGAAAAGAAGTGTTTGACGCTGTAGGAGTCGGGACGGAGAGCGAAGGGGCATTTTTTCGGCGATCCCCCAATGCCATCGTGATTGTCCGGCTGCGAGGTGTTCGCTGTTTGAGGAAGGGCTCGAGGGAGCAAAGGCAGGCGCAGGACCATAAGTCTGGAAGCCCGAGACATTGATCGCCGTTTCGTCGAGTGATCGACTTTCGAGATGTGGAATGCGGTGCTTGTCCGCTTCTATGAAGAATATTTGGTCACGAAACGGCTGTATGGAATGCAAAGAGTTTGGTCCACCAGAGACAGGTGGCGGGTAGGTTTGTTTCAGTCGAGCAGCTGGGTTCACGAGCAACGCCCGCCAACAGGCGTTCGAGGGGCTGGCGGGCGGGATGTCGAAAATGCTGTTCTCCGAATCCTCAATGTCGACTATAATGTCATCGGAGATTTCTCATGACTGTTACGTTATCTGAATTGAGTCTCGACAAGTCGGCCTTTTCGGTCGTTAAGTTAGCCGAGTCCGATAATGAGCGCTTCTATTGGTTGTGCAAGACACCTGGAGAGCGTTTCCAACACATGCAAACTCTGCGCCTAATCAACTATGGAAACGCAGCTTCCGCAAGACTTCAAAGAGTTCTTGAGATTGCTCAACGAGAAGCAGGTTGAGTATCTGCTGATCGGCGGATATGCAGTGGGATACCACGGATATCCGCGGGCAACGAACGATCTTGATATCTGGATTGCGCTGCATCCAGACAATGCACGCAGAGTCGTAGTGGTGTTGCAGGAATTTGGTTTCGATCTACCGGAACTTAATACGGAGTTGTTCCTCGCACCTGACTCGATTGTGCGTATGGGCGTGCCGCCTATGCGCATTGAAATCCTCACCTCCGTCTCCGGCATTGAGTTTGACGACAGCTTTATGCAGCGCGTCGTCGATACGCTTGATGGCATCGAAGTTAACCTGATCAGCTTGGACATGCTGAAGCAAAACAAGAAAGCAAGTGGTCGCCACAAGGATCTTGATGATCTTGAACATCTGCCGTGATTTTGTCTTCCCAGGCAGAGGTTCTTCAAGCGCCGCGCCGCCAACCGTGTATTCACTGGACAGGGCTCAGGCTCGGGGTAAATGAAGTAGTCTGCCCGCTTGGACGTATCTGATCTGTGACCGATCGCCACGCTGTCCACCCGGCCAGTGATACAGGCGTTGGACGAAATTCGGTAACGAGCGATGATGAATGAAGCAGAGAATCGGGTCATCGGCTACTTTGTGGCGGAAGACGATCGGGTGGTTGGGCCACCTGAAGCGGAGGATGATGTGCTTTTCGGCAGTCGGCAACGGGCCGAAGCAGCTGCGGAGAAGTGGGCGCTGACATCAGAAAGGTTTGAGGTTCACGAGCTCTACTATCAAGGGCTGCTGGGCATGACGCTCTACGACAGCGGCGATGTGCTGATGGACGGAATGGCGGCCAGGCGACTGGTGGAGTGTTGTCAACGGGAACCTCGCTTTTGCAACCTGGGCGATGTACGCTTCAATCGGCCCATAATTTTAAGGTTGGAGGCCCCAATTCGGCCTTGACAAATTGCGCAAAACCTTAACCTGTTAGCAGTGGTTGACATTATAGCATGGACATGCTTCTACTCTCACTCGATTTTTTGCCACCTTAGCCAGCCCGCCAACGCTAGTGTGTCCTGCCGGTGGGTAAGCGAGCGGAGAACTTCGCCAATCAGACCCGTTCAAACGTGGTGAACACAGAATCGCGCAGATCACCCACCGGTCAGGACGACGCCCTGTTGGCGGGCGGCGCTCGTAGCTCCGACTGATAATGTGACAGAAATGAGGACATTGAATAAGACTCGACTACGCCAAGTCTGGCTGATCAAGCATCTCTGCAAAATATGGCTCACCTGAGCTTGGGTTGACCTGTGAAATTAGTTGCAGCGTGGCGTTTGCATCGTCTCAAGCTCTGTGAGCCGACCCCGGTTCAATCTCGAAATCGGCAAGCAGGCTTTGCAACGCTTTGGGTGAGTGACCGTAGCGACTCCAACCAATGCCATTCATGCTGCACAACCAACGTTTGCTCTGCACAGTTGGGAAGAGAGCGCCGACAAATCTACGATCGAAACTGGCGTTATGGGCAATGATCACATCTGCTGCGTCAAAGAGGTTTGCACATTTCACCGCGTCGAGCCGATGCCCACGAACATGTTCGATCGTCAGGCCGTGCTTGGCTGTTGCGTCCGGCGGGATCGGGCATCTTGGCTCACGTAGACCGTTGTATTGGTCGACCGTTTTGTATATCTCACCGGTGGCGCGATTGAAGTCAAATGCGATTAACCCGATTTCGATCAGTTCATCTCGTCCAGAAAAACCGGTTGTCTCACAGTCGACAATGACACCCCGACCGGTGAGCAGCGGAATTATATGTCCCGGGTTACTCGAGCCGTCGAGGTCTGCCGCATTGTCCAGTCGTTTCAGCAACCGGCGCGACTGCTTGCTACCTGAATTAGATTGCCGTGAGAAACGCTCAAGCACCTCAATTTCGGCCTGGGCATCTCCGATTTTTCGGTGAACGATGGCCAACTGTTGATAGGGCCAGGAGTGCACCGGTGTTCTGCGGTCTCGAGCTTCTAATTCCGTTGCCTCGACGTACGTATGCAACAGGTCGATCGCCTCGTCGTATCGTTTCTCACGTTTGAGTTGTGCGACTTGTTCCTCCACGGCCACGTATTCGAAGGTTGTGTCTGGTACTGTCTGACCGCCGGTGTGCCGCACAGTTGCCTTTGCAGTAGCCGTTTCGGTTATGTGGCGTCGGCGCCGGAGAATGTACATCGTGATCAGCAACAACCCAACATTGATCGTCCAGGCCATTCCCGGCGCGTCAACATTCACCAATACCACAGACCAGATTAACAGCAGAAAGCCGGTGAGCAAGAGTGTCAGGGGGATTCGACGAGATCGTTTGCGTACCAACGCATATCCCAGCCAAAGTAGGCCAACGAACAGAAAACACACGCTGAGTAAGTAGAGGAAAGAGCTCATGTTTCCGGAGATTCCTCCGTGCTATATCCGCACCTGTATTGCGATTTATACATTATGGAAGCTGCGCACTTCGACGGCTTCGTCTCGGATTCCCGCTAGCCCGCCAACGACAGCAGTCAGTTGCCGGACCGGGTGCGTGCAGCCAAGTTCGCTAACCGGACTTGACCAGGCGTGGCGGTGTCGGCACACAATACCACCTGAAGACAGAAAGCTGCCCGCGACTTGTCTTTGATGAAGAGCACTGATTGCTGCGACCAAACCTGCATTGACAACGGCCTGATTTCGTATGAGTGGCCGGCCATCTCGCACTACTTCTCAACTGTCATTAGCTTTAACAAACAACGAACACTACTTGAAGAATTTACCGAAGGAGCCGCTCAAGCCATCTGTAACTTCTCATGTATCCACTCTTGGATCAATGTAGCGTAGTCGACCCCGACTCTACCTGCGACACGTCTTAGCTGTTCCATTTCTTGCCAGGGCAAATGAATTTGGATAGTGGCATCTTCTGAACGCTGGAAAACAGGTTCAGCGACCTCTTCTAACTCATCCTCGAAATCGGTAAGATCATGTTTGTCCCAGAAACGGGCAAGTTCCTCAATTGAATCGGTATTGGGTAGTTTTGTTGCTTTCATCGTCTTTGCCATTGTCTAAAGCGGCGCTGCTCTCTCACCGTCATCGATCTTGCCGTTACAGGGTAACCGTATCCATCGGGAAATGCAATGACTACACAGAAAATATATCGCCCAGCATCAGTCTGTCCTAAGACATAATAGACCGGATTCAGACCTTGAGCTTTGGCACGAAGGACCAGCGCATGTCCGAAGCAAACTTCTTCGAATTCTTCCGGTAAGATATTGTGTCGTGCAATGTGATCGATACGGTCTTCAGACCAAAGCAGTGATGCAATCATCGAACTCTCTTTTAGAGATTTCTTGTGGAGATTCTCTACTGCTGATTCTCTCATCACCCTAGCCAGCCCGCCAACGACACAGTCAGGCGCCGGACCGGGTGCGGACGGCCAATCGGTCCATCCCGATCGCCGAAAGCGTGCCGACGACTCCAAAAACGCGCTTGATCAGGTCCGGTCAGGTGGAGCGGCGAGTTGGCGGGCGCTGCTCGTGAACCCGACTGGCTGCTTGAAACAGACTTGCTCGCAACCCGTGTTCGATGACACGCCGTGGCCTTTATCCGAACCAGCTTCGTCAGTAGCCAAGTTCCGACGGCGATGTCGATTGTCGGTATCCGTATCTCGATGGCGATCTATCTCGCCAATCGACGACCGTTGTTTCGAACTTGTGATCAACTCTTCTTGCGCCCGCCTTCAACTCGACGAACAATTCATCCAACGCCGAGCACTTCGCAGCCGGACAATCTTGATGACTTTGGGGCACTGCCGAAAAAACTTACCTTCGCTCTCGGTCCCAATTCCTGCAGCGTCGAACGCATCTTTCCCGATGGCCGAGGACCTCGCTTCGATGCCTCGAAAGCTTCGTGAATCGGCGAGCACTTCTCGAATCTTCGGCCTCAGAATATCGGAATCGATACAATGCAATCTCAGTGTCTGTTCGTGTCCCGATTCTTGATCCGACGAACGTGTCTCGAGCAATTTGCTTCGGTACCCTGACAGCTTCTATAGCAGATGCACTTCTCGATGACAGTCTCTGCTCGATACACAGAGTGCTTCGCTGCGTGCCTCAAGTCCACAAACTTGTCGTCCCGCGCGAACTTTTCGCCTTGCAGGCTAACGTTTTGCTCTGCCAATTCTCACTCGCTAACAAGACAGCCTGCCAACGCTGCGATGAGCCGTGCGTGATTGCCGCGCGTTTTAGGCCGAAACTCCCCGCCGGTTTACAACGCGCGGCAATCACGCGTCGGCCTCGATCGCTTTGTTAGGTGGCAGTTCTTCTGGTTCGTACTTACTCATCCTTAGCGCAACGATAATGCACCATGAGAACAGCACCAGTAATAGTAACCGCTGCCACAATCCGGTCAGATCCCGGGATTCTAGTGAAGAAGCCAACGTTCCGAGTAGTACAAGTCCAGCCGCACCGGTCGCAACAGAATAGGAAGCCATGTTCCGGAGCTGGTTATCGCTGCGCCACTTCACCCCCAGAATTACCGATGCGGCGATGAGGCAGAGGAACGCTAGCGGAGCGATCGTATTATGGATCGTATTAGCACTACTGCCCGTACCTTGAGGACACCCCACATCGCACGACACCACGCCCGACAGAGCGATGCCCAAACCAAATAGCATCACGAGCACCGACGCAACTGAGCTCAGGCGTCCTCCCGGAAGCAACTTGAACAAGGCCAGACCAAGTGACGCGATTAGTAACCCACCCAGCACAAATCCGACATGATTTGCGCACAGTATCTTCTGGCGACAACCACAGGTGATTTGTGCCTTGCCAGTTTCCATTAAGGTCAGCCAACTCAACTAACGTCGACACTGTTCGCTCCTTCTCTGGTTGCATTCACGTGCATTAACGTCGGTAGCCCGCCAACACCAGGTTGTGCGGCGGCGCCGCACAACCTGGTGGCAGCGAGGCAAGCGGTGTTGGATTCGGCCGTGATCATCGTCGCCGCCAACGGCGGCGTCCGCTAGACCGCCGGTTTGGCGGGCTTGGAACTTGACCTAAAGGGCTTTGAAACAGACAATATCAAATACGCTGTTTTTCATCAACGACGACAAAAGACTCAACCGCTACCACGCATATCGTTTATTTGTGTTTCCAACTCTCCAAGAGCCACACTCCACGCTCTTTCTTGCCATTGCCGTGCCTCGTTCCACTCAGTCGCACTTCTCCAGCCCGAATGAATCAGATTGACTTGGGTCCACTCATGACTTGGAATGAAAAAAACAACTACATGTGTCAGAGGATCTGCGTTGTTCGCAAAATGTTTGTACTGCTTTGGACTTCGCCACTCGAACGAGAGAAACGCGTCCGTTTCAATGGCCGTGATCCTACAACCGATCGTGCTATTGTTTTCTCTATCATCCGGCTCCCAAAACAACTCATATTTTCCGCCGACGACTGGCTCGACTTCGGCTGCTTCGGTGAGCCAAGACTCGAGCAATGAATTGACGGTGAACATCTCAAAGGCACGATGCGGATTGCATTGTAATCGAGCCGAAAGATGTAGAACTTTGTCCATGATAATTCCTTTTACTTTACCGACGCGCTTCACGCCGACAGCCCGCCAACACCACCATCAGCGGGCACGGCGGACAGCGCGGCGATCGGTTGCATTTCAGATTCGCTGAAGCGGGTGGACAACTTGGTTTGCGCGAGATTTAGCCGGCTCAGGTGAATGTGTAGTCGGCAGGCTTGCGTTGGACGACGAAACACTACCAGGACGAGCACCGAGGCCGGCTGAACCACTATTGCAGAACGAGAACCTTGACCTCATCATCAAGTCGGTCGGCTAGCTTGTCTTTTTCAACTTCAAGATCGTAACGTGCCTGAAGGTTCATCCAAAACCGTTCTGACATCCCGAAATATCGCGATAAGCGTAACGCTGTATCTGGTGATATGCTCCGCTTTCCGTGGACGATTTCATTGATACGTCGTGGTGGGACGCCAATATCCTTAGCGATGCGATACTGTGAAATTCCCATCGGCTCTAGGAACTCTTCGAAGAGGATTTCTCCAGGATGGATTGGCGGTAGCTTATTGCTAGACATGTTTGCGGCACCCTTAATGATAGTCAACCACCTCAACATCGTATGCGTCGCCATTACGCCAGACAAAACAGACTCGCCACTGGTTATTGATGCGAATGCTGTGCTGATCTGAGCGATCTCCTCGTAGTTTTTCCAAACGATTGGATGGAGGCACTTTGAGGTCGTCAAGTTCATCGGCGGCGTCAAGAATTTCGAGCTTTACCCGTGTGCGTCGTTGAATGTCATGCGGCAATCTCCGTGAGAATTCGCGGTTGAATATCTTTTCAGTCTCGCGGTCTGCAAAGCTCTTTATCATACACAATATAATAACGCAAGGCGTTATGCTGGTCAAGAGCTTTTCTGAATCACGTTCAGCTACGTCGATAGCCCGCCAACGACCTCAGTTAGTTGCCGGACCGAGTGCGTGCGGCCAAGGTCGCCAACTCGATTCGACCAAGCGTGGCGACAACTCCAAGAACGCGCTTGATCAGATCCGGTCAACTGGACTGCCGGTGGCGTGGCGACGCCGGCACCGAAGGTCATCTGGAGTATACTTGCCCACAACCTTGCCCCAATGCCCACTTAAATTGCTCCATTGACATGAGGCTTGAGGCAGGCGTAGACAAAATCGTTGACTGGAGTAGCAACATTTGTTTCTCGACCTAAATGGGTGACGAACCCGGCAATTGCCTCAAGTTCCAACGGATGACCTCGCTCGAGATCAACGAGCATGGACGGTTTGTAGTCCGGAGGAAGCCTGTTGCCCAACGCGACCACATCGTCAGGCAATGTACGGGCGAGGGTAACGCCTTGTGCTGCGGCCATTGCGACGGCTTCCGCAACAGTCTCATACACCAGTGCTTTCACCTCGTTGAACCACACCGTTGCCTTATCGCCGCGCGTGACGGCCAAGACAATTGCACTGCTGAATACGGCCAGTTTCCACCACATACGTTCGGCAATGTTAGGTTTTGCTACTATGATCCACGGTTATGACTACATATCCCTTTTCGTGTCCTTTTTCGAAATACCTGTGAGCCTCGGCAGTCTGTTCCAACGGATAGCGTCTATCTATGATCGGTTTTATCTTTCCCGCCTCAATAAGCTCGTTAAGAAGGCTAAGACGCTCTGGAACTGGTCGAAGGCCTGTGGCCGAAATCTTTGCTTTCTTACTGCCGAACTTTGAAGTCCACAACATTTGAAGCAGAATTGTCAGCCCAGGGAAGGTTTTAAGATAGACACCTTTCTGCGTTAGCGAGCTTTTACATCGTGAAAATGAACTCTTGTTTTCCGCGTCAAAAATAACATCCCAGGTCTGACCGGTTTTGGTAAAATCCACTTTCGTGTAATCAATGACATAATCGGCTCCCAGAGATTTCACCAGTTCTACATTCGTGGTACTGCATACGCCGGTCACTTCGGCCCCAAAGTACCTGGCAATCTGTACCGCAGTGGTACCTATACTTCCAGAAGCGCCATTGATAAGGACTTTTTGCCCACTCTGAATAGTTGCCTGATCTGTAAGAAAATTCCAGGCTGCCAATGCCCCACAAACGGGGGCAGCTTCTTCCCAGGTCACATTTGCCGGTTTTATTGCCAGCACCTCGTCTTCAGGCAGACATTTGTACTCGGCATAAGCGCCTAAACCGCTAAGGTCAGCTCCAAAAACCTGGTCACCCTTCTTAAATCGTTTTACATCATTGCCTATTGCTTCAATCTCTCCGGAAAACTCAGCCCCAGGTATAGGGTTCTTTGGCCTTATAAGACCGGTGAAAAATCTTGCAAAAAACGGGGCACCCTTTAGTGTCATGAGGTCCGATAGTCCTACAGTTGCCGCATGTATTCTTATCAATACTTCGTTGTCCTTGGGCGTAGGTTTTTCGACCTCTTGGAGCTGAAGAACCTCCGGCGGTCCGTATGTTGTGTTTACAATCGCTTTCATGAGCATTCCTCCTGATCTAGGCGATTGCTGATGAAATAGGTCGGATTGTCCGTTAAGCCTGCTTGGAGATAGTTGATGACCAAGCGTTGTCTGCCCTAGTTGCGAACCCGATGCGTCCTGCAATAGCTATAGTACTGTTCACGCTTACCCTTATATGAGATCGTGAGCGGCTGGAAGAGTGGCTT
Organism: uncultured Chloroflexia bacterium; assembly: GCA_963715415.1. Taxonomy (GTDB): domain Bacteria; phylum Chloroflexota; class Anaerolineae; order Caldilineales; family Caldilineaceae; genus JAWKOK01. The sequence goes on from CAVQSG010000047.1 coordinate 81,600, forward strand.
CCCGCCTTCATCGTCCGCTTGTAGGTGTTCTTTCTTGAGTAGAGCAGCAAATTCACCGACTGTTTGTTCACCATCCTTCAGGACCAGCACGTCTTTCTCTTCGAGCGTGCCGACATAGGGTAGATGCAGTTCCTGATCGAGAAAGCGGCAGAAGTCGGGCTGGGTGTACCAACTATCGAAGGTCACAGGCAGCTTTGTCTCCGGATGAGTGGCCACCCACTGCTGCAGAAAGTGCTGGGCCATATCCAGTTTGGTCGCATACAGCTTATGGATCTGAGGATAGCGCTTCCGGCGTCGCTTCCAAACCCCCAAGAGCTTGGCAATGTGCTCAAACTTCCGACCAAAGTGTGCCAGTAGTGTGTCGTCGATGCTGAGCACACCTCTCGGTTTCATCTGCGTTCCGCTCAGACTCGCCAACATCCTCAGACGCGCTTCGTTCACCTCATTGAGCGAGTAAGGGCTTTCCGTCAACATCCGGTTCAAGGAACTCTGGTTCCGACTCTCGACTAACATGAGCCGATTGATGCCTTCAACTGTCTTGTTCTCACCAACAATCAGTCCGCTGATGTAGCGCTTGAACTCGACATAGGCCTCGTCAGAGAAAACGTGCTGAAAATGGGGCGCATAGCGCTCCACCACGTCAGGAAATTCGATGGCAGGAAACATGGTACGCCTCCAGACTCGTCTCAAGTTCTATCTGGATTGTATCTCTTTTTGCACCACGTTGCCTGACCTGCTTGCTTATTCAGTTGTCAAAGTGCTACTCACAAAATTATGTCTCTGCAGAAGTCGAGTCATCATTCCCGTTCCGCCATATAGTCGTAGTCGGTTTCAGAGTCGATTCGGTCCAGGAGTTTGGTGTCCCGGCCAAAGGCTTCATCCATCGTGATCCAGCCTGCCGACAAGGTGTCAGCCTGATGGAGTTCAAGGATCATTTCCCAAGCCAGTTGGTTCTTGGTCTGGAAAGTGAGGTCGATGGGGACCCGACAGTTATATCGTCGTTCGGCATACTCAGGCGTGAACCAGCATTCAGGCATGTAGAGCCGACGGTCAAGCAGGGAATATCCTTTGGTGCTGCTGTACCCCAGATAGACGCCGGCCTGACAGTTGGCTCTCTTGCCCAATTCACCGCACCATTGGCGTTGCACACCGACTGAATGATCACCTTGTTTGGCGCAATCGCTTCCGTCCAAGATGATGACGCCGTTGGACTCGCCCAGCGTAAGACCAGTCTGCCGCCGGTGCTCTGCGATAATTCTATCGTCTCGCCAGTTACTCTGACCGACGAAGTGCTGCATCTGGCGCACGCTCTCACTACCCAGCGTCGCCAACGCTATGTTCTCGGCCGACTTCCGTTTGATCTCTGGGTCCAGCAGTCCGAGCAGGTAATGATACGAGTATTCCCGCTGCTTCTTGGCACTCATCAGCGGACTGTAGATGGCGTGGTACTTTTCCAGTTACAGCATCAGTTCTTCCACCTGCTCTACACTGATCGTAAGCGGGGGGGACCCTGCAGTTGACCGTAATCATAGCTTGACACTGCTCTACGTAATTCCATTGTTTGCTCCTTGGTCATTCGTATCAACCATCACTCCAAGGAATTATGACACATTATGACGCATACCGAAGAACTTAGCTGCCGGACCGGAAGCGGGTGGACAAGTTTGTTGACCAGACTCGGCAAAGCGTGCCGCCAAGGTTGAAAATGCCCGAGCTTAGGTCCGGTCAGCTAGAGTGGCGGGTTGGCGGGCTTGGAACTTGACCCAAGACGGCGCTATAAAATAGACTGGTGTTTACCCGTATTGGTGGACACCAGCCTCACCTTGAGCTGTTTCAACCCTCTGTACGCAAACGATTCACCAGTAGATCGTCATTGATGATCTGATCTTTCATTTGTAACAGCTCATTGACATCCCAGTTGCTGCTCAAGTAGCGCCCTTTGGCCCAATCAGCTTTGCCCGAACAAAGCCAAACAATGAATCCTGCAGCCAATTCCGGTTTGTCCGCAAAACTGGAGTGAGTTACCCTGGGCATGTTCATAGCTAAGGTTGTAGGCACCCCTCCCGGGTGGACGGCAAAGCATTTTATCCCGTCTTGACCGTGATCAACATTTATGAATTCGCAAAGACGATTGATCGTGTGCTTGGAAGTCTGATAATCTGATGCCCCTGCCGTCAGCAGTTGAGCGCCAACAGACGAGATGAGGATTAGATGACCGCCTGTCGATCCCTTTGCAGAGTGCTTACGCGTGGAGTCGATAAGATACGGTATGGCATAGCGAACAACATAATATGTGCCTTTTAGATTGACTTCCCATGACCTCCACCAACTGGAGATGTCGGATTCGCCGATCTTGCTCCATTTATCAAGATAACCGGCATTGGCGTCCGCAACATCGATGCTACCGAACTTGGCCACACAATCTTCAATAGCTGCTTTGACTTGGTCTGCATCGGTCACGTCACAAATCATATATGCGCATCGGGTCTCCGGATTCGCCTCTGTTATTTTCGTTTGAGTTTCTTCAAGCGCCTTTTCCGATCTTGCCGTGATATAGACCGCTTCCGCTCCTGCCTGAGCAAAGGCAACTGCGGTCGCCTGCCCAATCCCTCGCGACGCACCTGACAAAAAGATCGTTTTGCCCGAAGCACTTCCTTTCAATGTTGTCTTGGGATCGATGTCTGAATATTGCGAGTGATGAGTCCTAAGATTGAGAAACTGTGTTCTGATGGAAGACATAAGATTCTTCTCCTTTATAACAACAGCTTCACCGGTAGGGTGGACAGCGTGGTGATTGATTGCTGACCAGACTCAGTGAAGTGGGCGGAAAACTAAGGATCGTGTGTTCTGCTCCAAATACGAAGCTATTCTACGCTATATACGGTATTGTTGCATTGACGCCAAGAGCCCGCCAACGGCCGTGTTACTGGCCGGGCGGATAGCGTGGCTATCAGTCGCAAACCAGATTCGTCAAAGCGGGTGGACAACTCGATTTGCCCGAGCTCCAGGCCGGTCCAGTGAACGTGATGTTGGCGCGGCGGCGTTTGTTGACCCGACTGGCGCTATGAGTGGGGTGTCACAACGGACAAACATGATGTTCAACCGTTGTGATATTCTCGTCTACTGCCTATGAATTGGGTGCCGGTTGGACCGAGTGGATCAACTCGATGTTATTGCGAAGCCAATCGTTGATCAGTGGACCCATGTTCTGACCTGTGCTCTCAGCCATTGCTTGGATTGCCTGCTCCACATCCGGATCAAGATAGATCGGGATGTGGTGAACTGCATCTTGTCGGAAGAATTTGCCGCGTTCGCCCTTGCTGAAATCGTATTGGTCTTTCATCGTAGTTTATTGTCCAAACTCCGCATACTGTCCTGCTTCGTATCGGGTTGCTCTTCTTGCCGAAATGATCCGAATGCTGACGCCACCATTCATGTCTTCGCTGTAGGTGTGGATTACAACAAGAAGAGTTCCTTGGTTGTCGAAGCCCATTGTCGCCCAACGATCTTCGTCGTCGCTGTGTTCATCGTCAGCCACCGAAATTAGCTGTGGATCACGAAAGATGGTTGCAGCTTGCTCAAACAAGATTCCGTGTTTCGAACGATTCGAAATCGCTTTAGCAGGATCCCACTCAAAATTGTAGTCCAACGTTCAGCCCTTGTGAACCATTGCTCAACACTGCTTCAAGTTGTGAACCTTGACATCATTATCTGCGGAAGGGATGAAGTTTGCAAGGAGTCGAACAATGAACAGATTCGTCGCATTGACACCGACAGCCCGCCAACGGCTGCGTCCGGTCGACCGCCTGTTGGCGGGCGTTGCTCGCTAACCCGAACTCTCGACTGAAACAAACCTGCCCGCTACCTGTCGCTCATGGACCGAGCCTTTTGCATTACATGCAACCGTTTCGTGACCAAACATTCTTCATTGAAGCGGACAAGCACCGCATTCCATATCTCAAAAGTTGACTGCTCGACGGAACGGCGATCAATGTTCCGCGTTTCCAGATCTTTGATCCTGCGCTCGTCTTCGATTCCTCGCGCCCTTCCTCAAACAGCGAACACCTCGCAGCCGGACAATCACGATGACTTTTGGGCATCGCCGAAAGTACTCATCTTCGCTGATGGTCCCGATTCCTATAGCGTCGAACACTTCTTTCCCACGAGCCGAGGACTTGGCTTCGATGCCTCGAACGCTTCGTGAAACGGCGAACACTTCTCGCATCTTCGCTCTCGGATTATCGGAATCGATACAATGCAATCTCAGCTTCTGTTCGTGTCCCAATTCTTGATCTGACGAACGTCTCTCGACCAACTTTCTTCGGTGTCGAGCGCGAACTTTTCGCCTTGCCGACCAATGATTTGCTTCACCAATTCCCACTCGCCAACCCACGAGCCCGCCAACACCAGCATAACTTGCCGGGCGGACAGCGTGGTGATCGGCTGCTGACCAGACTCATCGAAGTGTGCAGACAATTAGGAATGCGCGTGCTGTAGCCCTGTCCGGTGTAAGCCCGGTTGGCGGGCTTTGGCTACGTCACAACAAACTTCTCAATTGATGCCAGATCCTCTGCTTCGGCTTGCTGTGCGAAGTAAATGTCCCAACGCATTTGCAAGTTCATCCAGAAATCGGGGGTATTCCCGAAAAATCTGGATAGCCGTAATGCTGTACTCGGTGTGACGCCTCGCTTGCCGTTGATCAACTCGTTGACACGCTGGTAGGGGACATGAATCCCATCTGCCAGCTGCTGTTGTGTCAGACCCATTGGTATGAGAAACTCTTCCAGCAGCATTTCGCCAGGATGCGTCGGAGTGCGGTGTGTTGGAATACGAATCATGCTCTTGCCTCAGTGATAATCAACTATCTCGACCTCATCCGGTCCTGATTCGGTCCACACAAAACAGATTCGATACTGCTCATTGATCCGAATGCTGTATTGACCTTGTCTGTCGCCTGAAAGGGCTTCGAGACGGTTGCCTGGAGGAATGCGCAATTCATCAAGTGCAACGACAGAATCCAACTGCTCCAATTTGCGGGCTGCAATTCTCCAGATACTTTGAGGGCAAGTTCGTCTTGCGACACGGCTTTTTATGCCGTAGAAGATATCTTCCGTTCCTTTGCCCCTAAATGACCGAATCATGCATGAATGGTATCACGGTATTCGTGCTAATTCAAGAGATGATTTTGACACAAACTGGTTATCGTCGCCAACAGCCCGCCAACGCAAAGCTCAGCAGACGGACCGGAAGCGGGCGGACAACTGCGCTAACCAGAGTCGGTATAGCGTGCCGATAAGGTTGAAAACGCACTCGTGTAGGTCCGGTCCGCTGGAGCGCCGGGTTGGCGGGCCTGGGTTGCGGCCGGGACTCGCACAATTGATACAGACTGTTGGATTTACGCTATATCCACAAGCATCCATACGGATCTTCTGCTATGAATTCCAATGCCTCGTCTAGAGGCTGTACTCTAGATCGCCGAGCCACCTACCCATCGGTTCTTTTCCACCCAAACATGCGATAAGCGGCAAAGCAAAAGTCAGCACGTAGTAGACATATACATCTAATTTGTAATACCCATCGGCCGGTTCAAGCGCTTTGACGATAAACACGTAATCAAATACCACTGCAATCACTGTCCAAACAACGGCCAAAATAAGATAGTGCCTGAAATTCTCGATCTTTACTCTCTTGAACAAAACCCAGAGTGTTATCACTACGCCGATGGGCAAGATAGCCCAGCCGATGAGCGCTACAGGTAGAGCGAAGAAAAGGATAAATCCCAAGATGTAGCCAATAAGCCAAAGAACGAATCCCCAGCCCAACGAATCTCTTGCTAGTTGTTTGTTCATCCCTATGGCTCCTCTCTTGAAACGCCATCAACACCATCAGCGGGCAGGACGGACAGCGTGGCGATCGTTGGCCAACCAGACTCAGAAAAGTGGGCGGACAACTTGGTTTAACCCGAGATCAGCCCTGCTCCGCTGGACGTGGAGTTGGCGGCGCTGCGATGATGCAAACGAGAGAATCTCCGAACGTACTACCTTCAAGCCGCTTCTGTTGACGTTGGAGGCATCGTTTCGATCAACGCACGTAGAACACGATTGACCGTTTCAGCATTCCCAAACACAGCAGCTACGTCAGGATCCAATGCGACCAGAATCTGTTGATCTTTCAGTCGATCTGCAAACCGATTGGGCTTTGCTTTGGTATAGTCAAATTGGATTTCGTCGGGCAACTCATCGTTGCCTGCTTTACCATTTTCGATATTGTTCATAGTCGTCTTGCTCGCTCTTCGTCGCTTTCCTGGCGCTGATGATGCGAATGATGTCATCGCGTTCGGTAAAGCAGACAATCAACAGCCTGCGTCTCTCGGAATGCCCAATGATCAATTCTCGATATTCATCTTCTGAATGAAGATCATCATCGAAAATGGCTGCCGTCGGATCTCGGAATACCGAAGCTGCTTCTTCAAACGTAATGCCGTGCTTTTCTACATTGGCTGCGGCTTTGCGGCGATCCCAGCTGAACTGCGGTGCCATCTGAATCTTCCGAGTTGGTGAGATAGTGGATCATACAGCTATTTTACCATGCGATTCACTGTAGGTGACAGCTAGATTTGTCCATCAGCTTGCCAGAAATTCAGCCCATCACCGTCGATAGCCCGCCAAAGGCACGTTGTGCGGCGCCGCCGAACAGACAGGTGGCAGCGAGGCGAACGGTCTTGAATTCGGCCTAGATCATCGTCGCCGCCATTGACAGCGTCAACTTGTTACGGTCAGGAGGGCAGTCGCCCGCCCTCCTGCCGGTTCAGAACCGGACGTGATGGTTTCCCATCATCCGGCTCCTCGATGCCGTGGTCTTTGTCAATAGCACCGACCAAGCGAGCGATTTCAGCGTGTTTCAGGTCGTGACAGTGACCGTGAAGGAGCATCAGGTTACGCTGTGCGTTGTCGTGGTGACAACCGTTCTTGTGATGCACTTCGAGCAGGTCTTCTGCCTGGAACCTGAGTCCACAATAGCCACACTTGCCTGCTTGCTTTTTCAACAATGTGGTCAGGAAGTCGGGTCGACTTGGATCACGTCCGAGTCGAGTTCTCCAGTAGAGCCAGTCACCGTCATAGGGGCTTTTGTCGCCTTTGACCGGATAGTGACGGCGAATCTTCACATGGGCGTAGAGCCGTAGCGTGTTCTCGCCGTCGGTGAACCGGGAACAACCATCAACATCTTGCCAGTAGCGATTGCGCCGCCATCCGTGAGTCTTAGGTGAATGACGTTTCGCTGCCCATCTGGTGAGTTGTCGACGAAGTTCCCGGTCCATGGTCGCAAACGTGGTTTTGGATGCTCCGATGCGGAAGTAGTTGGCCCACCCCACCACCTGAGGGTTCAGGCGGTTGATGAGTTGTGCCTGACTCTTGGGTTTGCTCTCCTCGATCTCTGCCGCTGTTTTGTCCTGCTGCCGCCGGACCGACCGGTCACTTGGTCGAGTCTGTGTGATGTAGGTTTGTCCCTGCCAACTGCGTTTGCTCTGATGGCGACCAACCGGGTACTGGCGGATATGAAAGCCGAGGAAGTCGAAGCCACATTCGCCTTCGTACTCATTGAGCGTGTGTGTGATTCGTGTCTTACTCGGTTTCAGCCGCAAGCCCATTTGTTGAAGCCAGGCATCGGCAACTTCACGCAGTTCGAGGATCGTGTCGAGATCCTGGTGTAGAATGACAAAGTGGGATAGACCGCCAGCGCGCGGCTTGACCCGTGTTTCCAACGGTCTTCCCCCGAACCCCCCGTGCGCCTTTCGGAGCGGTAGGGCTCTCCACTCCCACATAGCCGTGTCTATGTGGACCTCGCAAGAGGAACCTCATACTACAGTTTTGGCCGTCTCGAGCTGTTCCAAGATAGAGCCGAGACTCTGGCCATCGTATTTCCCATTGTGGATATCCTGATGACACTGCTTACATACAGGGACCTGTTTGCGGTTGATTGCCGCTAGGTACAGCGTGAATCCTTGGATGGATTGTCCCCTTTTGCGGATGTGTCTGACATGATGCATCTCCACTCCGTCTGCACTGTCGCAGATAGCGCAGTTATCCAGCAGGCGAGTCTGCGTTTTCCGAGGCCACCAGACCGGCTGAGCATCGACCTGTGCTGTTGTAACCTTGGCTTTCTTCACTTGCGTCAAGGGTTCGTTGAAGAAGTGAACTTTGCGTCCGTTGGGCTTAGTGACGGTGATATCCTTGCCATATTTACGGAAGACCTTGTACGTCGAAGAGCCTTCTTTATGGGCAAGGGTTTTGGCCAGCGAGTATAGGAGTATATATCGGCTGTAGTGGAGCGAGCAGACATTCTCAGCCAGCTGGTAGTAGTTGTACCATCCTCGCATCACACTGTTGTAGTGCTCGATAATGTGGTCAACTGGTTGGTTGATTAATCCTGGCATACTCGCCGGTCTTCCATTCGCCATATACTTCTTCAACTTCTTGGATAGCTTTCGAAGCGGTACGAGCAGAGTAATGTTACCGGACCCAGTCTTGACTGTTTGGACAACGTTGTGGGGCGATCCTTTTACTTGCATGTTCCTTCTGCGTAGTCGCGGCTTCGTCGTCTTGAATTCATATCCCAGAAAACGCGCTTTTTCCATCGGCAGGTGGAGGATGTGGGTCTTCTCCCCGTTCAACTGGAGTTTCATATCCTCTTGGAGGAAATCACTGATTTCCTGTTTGACCTGTTCTGCTAACGCTTTGGGTCCGATGACCCCCACTGCCACGTCATCAGCGTAGCGAAGGAACTTGGCTCGGGTAAAAGACGGATCCTGATAGTTCAGGGCGGGTGTTTGCCGGATGCGTCGGTTGATTTTCCTCAGTTCGGCCTGAAGACTCGCTCTGCTTGACGGATCGACTTCTCCCTGTTCGAGGAGACGTTTCCGCCTCTTCATCAGGGCTACCTGCCGACCGCTGTGCTTACGCTGTTCACCTTGGCTGTACCGTTCACAAATGGCTGCCAGTTTCCGGTCCAGTTTGTCCAAGTAGATGTTGGTCAAAATGGGCGAAATCACCGAGCCTTGGGGGGTGCCACTGTAAGTACGGTGGTAGATCCAGTCCTCCACATATCCGGCATTGAGGAATTTCCGAATCAGATTGATGAATCGGTCATCTTGGATCTTCTCTCGCAGGATGTCCAAAAGGCGATGGTGATCGATTCGTTCGAAACACTGTTCGATGTCGGCGTCGAGGAGGTATTTGGGCAGCCAACGGGTGCATTCAAAGATCATCTGAATGGCATCGTGGGCTGACCGGCCCGGACGAAAGCCGTAGGACTTGCTCTCGAACCGGACTTCCCATTCCGGTTCCAACACTGTTTTGACCAGCGCTTGATAGGCGCGGTCGAGCAGTGTGGGGATGCCCAATGGTCGTCGTTCCCCATTGGGTTTGGGAGTGTAGACCCGTCTGACCGGTGCTGCCGTGTGGTTCAGATTACGCCGAATCTTGACATAGCGCAAACGGTGTTCCGGGCGTAGATTGCGAACTCCGTCTACACCGGCAGTCCGTTTGCCTCGATTGTCCTGCGTGACCCGTCTGACCGACAGGCACCTTGCTGAAAAGGCTCGCAGCAGTAGCCGTTGGAGATTGCGGACACGTCTGAAGTCGCCCTGTTTGGTGGCTCGATAGATGCGTTGTTGCAGGCGGAAGACGTTGCGCTCCAGTTTCTTCCAGGGCAACGATTTCCAGTCTTCAGTATGTTGAATAGAGAGACATCCAACACCCGCCATAAGACCTCGAAGAGAACAAGCCGATCTCGATCCTTGCGACCAATTTTGCTGACCTGACAGCTTGTTGGCGGCTTTTCTGTTTGTGCCTGCAACCGGCAATTCTATGGATCGAGAACTATACAGACGATTCCATTGCCCTCGATTCTGATCCAGCAGCAAGATCGGCTCCCCGGCAGAACCCACTCGCGCCCGCTTCGCTCTCTGCACTGGCTTTGACAAAGACCATTACTCTCATCGTTGGTTCTCCATTTGACTAATTGCTCGTCTGCATCTAACGAGCCTCGGCGGACTTGGGTCGATAGGGGAAGGCGTCGGTGTCAACTTACCACTTTCTTCTTCCCTTTACTTATACGTCGAACGGGCCATCCCCGAATTCGACATGAATTTGGAAAGACTCGTGAACTGCTCCGGCTAACCACAAATTACGCGGATTTCACAGACGCAAATCCGTGTAATTTGTGGTTTCGTTCCAGGTGAGGCTGCTCAGTTGCCAAGCACAGCCTTACCAGCAAACAGCGTAAGCGGCGAACGTAGGAGCTCTGGCCAATGGTCCCCTCCACCCGGTAGTCGGCCGAAGACGAACTGCAACCGCCTCCTGAAATGGCGTGCGACGTGAGGTCGTAGTGCGACGAGCTCTGTGCCATCAATAGGATGGCCGCCGCTACCAGCGCCATGAAAATGAGCAAATTGCGTGTCTGTTTTATACTAACGTGCCTGAATCAACATCGTGATGTTGCCCACACCATCGGTGCTACGTCCGTAGACGCCGGGGGCCCATAGGTTCTGCTCACTGCTTTGGGCGTTGGAGCGACCGTAGGCGCCGACGCCGTTTTCACTGAAAAAGTACCCCCCATAACCGCGCACGTCCTCCGTACCGCCGTCGAAGCCATAGACTGCGTAGTTGTCTTCGCTGAAGCCGTAGACGCCAACACCCTGCGCGGCTTCAGCGCGTACGGCAAAGCCGGTGGCCAGATACTTAACGAACAATCCAGTGCCGTCGTCATGACCGCGCCAGGCAGTCATAGACTGCCCGAATGGCATCAAAGGCGGTCTGCCTATCCGTGTAAGGTGTCACTTCGCCAATCTGACCGGCCTCGGTATACCAGAGTGTTTCGCCGGGAATAGCGCCCCAACAAGGGATCCCACTTCCGGCCGGCCCCATGTTGTTCCCCGTCCACAGATCAAGGTCAAATGCATCCCGCTCACGTGGCTCCTCCAACACGATCTCGTCGCCATAGGCGTCGACAAACGTATCCGCATTCCGCGCCGGGCCATGGACAGCCACCTGCCAGGCCAGCCGGCTGTTGTTGCCGTCAAGGCCGACCGAATGCGGGACAATCATGCGCAGCAGCGGGTTGCCGACCTGTTGGCTGCCTGCGCCGACATGCAACAGAGCAAGTGAAACAGCCGTTTGGCTCGAGACGATGGGCGCTGCCGGCGAAGCTACGTCGGGCAAGCATGCGCCGGTTGTGCCGACCACATCATTCTCGTCGAAATGCACGACGATCTCGGCAGGATAGACGGGGATCCCGTTCTGTATCTGGTGTTGCGGCTGACCGTAGAATTGCGTACAACCAATTACGGGCTCGATAGGATCGAACAATGTTCTGGCTCACGTCACGAAAATGTGAGAAATCTGGGACGCAGTGTGACATTCGTTCTGCTTTCGCGGAACGAATTTCTTGCCAATTCATGCCGACTTTTCGGGCAAGCATTGCCTGCAACAGGGGCCGGCTTGTCAAGCGTCCCCGGAGGACATACAATTTTTCCCTTTCCTTTCTGCCCTGAAACAAGATCCCGGCTTGCAGCTCTCTTGAAGATTCGGGACGCAATTTCCGGATATTGATTTAGCCGAACATGTGGCCGCCCTGACCCAATTACATGGGAGCAGATTTGTTGGCGCTTTCACAGCGACATCGACACATTCTTGTGATACGGTTGAGGGTCTCATTTGCGCCGCCGTGCTGCACCGTAGTTGCAGGCGCAAATATGTAGATGCTTTGATAGCCGGTCGGGCAGCTGCGACCATATGGCGGTTCGGTCCGGGCGCCAAGGAGCGTGAATGTCTGCTGTTCCCACTTCCAATAGAGCCGAATTTGGCTCGTTCCTGCGTACTCTGCGCCGCCGCCTCGGCATGAACCAGCGCGACCTGGCCGCGGCCGTCGGTTTCAGCGAGGCGCAAATCTCGCGGCTGGAAACCGGACAGCGCCTGCCCGTCGTCGTCGTGGTGGCCCAGACCTTTGTGCCCGCGCTCGGCCTGGGCGAGGAGCCGCGTTTGGCCGTTCAACTTGTGGAACTGGCCGCAGCTGCCCGGGGCGAGAAGCCGCCCAGTGGTATCACAGTGCAGCGTCACGTTCGCCAGATGCTGATGACGGACGAAGTCGAGGAACAACGGCTGCTGCCGACCCCGCCTACGTCGCTGTTGGGACGTGAACGGGATGTAGATCAACTGGTCAAACGCATTCTTGGCCACACTGGTCGTCTCATCACATTGGTCGGACCGCCCGGCATCGGGAAATCGCGGCTGGCGTTGGAGGTTATCCGAAGATCGGCCGCGGTCTACCGTGACGGTGCGGCCTTCATCCCCCTAACTGCCGTCGACGATCCCCATCTCGTCGGCGCAGCCATTGCCGGGGAGCTCGGCCTCGCGGACAGCAACCGCAAATCGTCAAGATCACGGTTGATCGAACACCTACGGCGCAAGGAACTAGTGCTGGCGCTGGACAACTTCGAGCAGGTCATCGACGCCGCTCCGCTGGTGGCCGACCTGTTGACTGCCTGCCCTGGGCTGCGCGTCATCGCCACGAGCCGCGAGCGCCTGCATCTACGCGCGGAACAGCGCTTTGTGGTTCAGCCGCTGGATCTGACTCGGGCAGTCGAGCTGTTTGTCCACAGCGCACGGGCGGTCGATCCCGATTTCCAGCTGACGGCAGATAACCGGCCCCTGCTCGAAACCATTTGTATCCGGCTCGACTGTCTGCCATTGGCCATCGAACTGAGCGCAGTCTGGGTGGAGCTATTACCGCTCGGGACGCTGTTGGCGCGACTGAAAGACAGCAGTCTCGATCTCCTGGGCGACGCCGCACGCGATCGGCCACCCCACCACAAAACCCTGCGCGCGGCAATCTGGCGGAGCTATTCCTTGTCGAACAGCGCGGAACAGGCGCTGTTCCGTGCTGTCAGCGTCTTTATCGGCGGCTTCGATGTTGCTGCGGTAGAGGCACTGGGCTTCAACGCCGGTGTATTACAGAGTCTTCTCGGCAAGAGCCTGATCCAGCGCGGCGGCTCGGCGCAGGAGGGGCGGCGTTTTCTGCAGTTGGACACGCTGCGCGACTTTGCAATGGAGCGTTTGGCTGAATGTGGCGACGAAGAAGAACGCGTCACCGCCACGGCGACTATTATCTGGCGCTGGCCTGCCGGGGGCAGCCGGCGTCCGGCGGTGTGGACAAGCTGCGTTGGCTGGATCGCGTAGAGAGCGAGATCTACAACATCCGTGGCGCGCTGCGCTTTCTCATCGACCGCGACCGCGTCGAAGCCTTGCAGATGGCCGCCGCGTTGCACGATTTCTGGTACATCCGTGGTTACAACGCTGAAGGACGCCGCTGGCTCGCGGAGGCAATGGCCGGACAGGACGAGCAGAATCTCGACTATGCCGGCGCGCAGTTGGCCGCCGGACAGTTGGCCATGGCCCAGTCCGAATACCGTGAGGCCAAAGAGTTGACTGCGCGTAGCCTAACCCGTTTCCGCATGGTGGATGATCGGCGCCAGATCGCGCGGGCGCTCCACCAACTGGGCTGGATCGCGCGTGAAACCGAGGCGCACGAAGAATCCTATGGCCACTTTGCGGAAAGCCTGCAGATTCTGCGTGCACTTGACGAGCGCGCCTTCATGGTGCAGGTGCTTTCCTCACTGGCTGCCCTGCTGGGCGCGTCGGGCGGCAATGTGGAGGAACGACCGCGCCTATCAGAACGACTGCCTGGTCTTGGCCCGCGAATCCGGCGACAATGAGGCACTGGCCTACGTGCTGGGCCGGCACGGTACGCTGGAGATGTTGGATGGACAAACTATGTCGGCCACTTCCATGTTGTGTGAGGCCGCCAACTTGTTCCAGACGATGGGCTTCAAACGGGAGGAGGCCTGGGCGCGGGAGGAATTGGCCGAAGCACACTGCTTGTTGGACGAAATCGAAGCTGCCGAGGCACAAGTTGGCGCGGCACACACCCTCTTCTCGCAGTTGGGCGAACAGCTTGGTCTGATGCTATTGGAGCACCTCGGCGGGCAGATCGCCAGACGACGCGGGCTTCTGTCTACCGCTGAGGCGCACTACGGCCGCGCTTTGCACTACTTTGCGGGCACGAATCATCGCAAGATGATCGCGCGCTGTCTCGCCGGTCTGAGCTGCGTGGCCGTCGCGCGGGCGGATCTGCCACGCGCAGCCCTTGTCTTTGGCGCCGCCTACCGGCTCTTCGACCAACTGCCCACCTATTTGCCGCCGGAGGAAACTGCTGAATACGCGAGGTTGGTCGGCCAAGCTCGGTCGTCACTCGATCGGCCCACGTTTGAGCGTCGCTGGCGAGAAGCCCAGGCTATGCCCCTGGCCCAAGCCATGGCGGTGGCCCTGCGCATTGACACGTGACATCGGTGCCGGCCCAGGATTGAACCACAGATGGACGCAGGTTCACACAAATATCTTCATATGTTCCGCCAACGGCGCCGCTCCGATACAAGCGCTCGCTGCCTCCAGCGCCGGCAAGGTTTCGGCGGATTCGGCCATGACCTGCAGATGGACGTCCAGTCCTGAGTGCCAGCAGGTGAGGCTGTCGCCGATAAAGAGGATTCGTGTCGGTGGTGGGTTCGCGGTGGGTATCGGTTGCGTGCCGGGCGGTCCGCACGCACTCACCAGGAGTGCTGACAGCGTCAATAGTGTTCCGATTTTTTGTCGGCGCGCCATAGTCGTTTCCCTCGTGTCTTGTTCAGTTCGGTGTGAAAACCACGCCAGAAACCCGGCTGCTCTACCGCAATGACTTTTTGGCCGGTTTCTCACTGCGCGACAGCCCTGAATTTGATCATTGGCAGTACTTGCAGGGAGCGGAATTGCGGGACCAACTGGCGGGAGCCTTGGAGAATCTGGTGCGCAGCTACGCGGCCCAGGATCAGATCGGCCACATCCCAGAATCCGTAGGCAGTTGCGATGGCATGGCAGAGGATGTTCATGCCGAAGGTCTGGTAGTGAACGACCGCGCCCGGTTCTTCCCCCGGCTTCATATACCCCGAGGTATTGGAGATGAGTTGGCGAAAGGTGATGGCACGATCCTTCTCGAAGGCGTAACGGCCGGGCTTCGGCCCGGTGCCGTCAGGGACGTCCATCATGACAGGGTAGTCGTCGACCACCCTGTCGTCGGCCGATCCGATCTTGCCTTCTTCGATGGCGATGGCCAGCGCGGAGGAATAGATGGACTTGGCTGCCGATGCCATGCCCCACTGTTTGTCGTGTGCAACGCCATGTGCCCACTCGGCGACCACAGAGCCGCTCCGTACGATTACGACGCGGTAGATCGCTTCCTGTATGGTTTGTTCGCTCGTCATAGTCTCCTGATGGATCGGGGGATAGTCCAACACGGCCAGTATAGCACATCTGTTTTGGCGGCTCAACGCCAAAACTCGCAGCGAGAAGACCCCGAATCCCCCGGAAGGGTACATCCCATTTTGGGGGGCGGCAAACAGAAGGACGATGTCGGACTTCCCAGAGAAGCCCCTCAAATGTAGTATGGACCCCTGGATTTTGCTTGACATCACCCTGCCCGAAACGCTACACTACCTTTGCCGTTGCAACCCACTTTGCTGACCGAACTCCGAACATGCCGGACAGGTGACAGGGCCATTGACCCTGCGACGTATTCTGTCCGGACACCGACAGGACCGTGATTCAGTTGCCGCCCGATAGCCTCCGCTTGTTAGGCGCCTTTCACCTCATTCACCGTGGCGAAGAGATCAGACTGACGCAGGCGCGCCTGCAGGAACTGATCGCACAGGTCGCCGTTTGCCTTGGTCTCCCGGTCACGCGGGGCCAGATCGCAAACCACTTCTGGCCGGACTCCAGTGACAAACAGGCGCGCGCCAATGTGCGCATTCTGCTTCACAGACTACGGAAGGCGTGGCCGCGTGCAGAGGAACTCATTGTCATCGAGCGCACCCACATTACTTGGCGCCGGGATGCTGCCGCCTTGGTGGATGTGCATCGTTTTGAGGAGTTGCTGGCGCAGACAAAACAAAGCCAAAACGCCCACGAACGCACCCATTTGCTTAGCGATGCCGCCGACGTGTATCGAGGTGACCTCCTCCCGGACTGCTATGCGGAGTGGGCGTTGGCGGCGCGCGAACAGCTACGCTCTCGCTATGCAGCTATGCTGGAGACGCTGATCGACGACCTGGTGGAGTTGCGTCGCTATGACGATGCGCTGCACCGGGCCAAGCAGTTGCGCGACCACGATCCCCTGCATGAATCGAGCTATCGCCGCTTAATGCAAATATCTATGCTCCTGGGCGATCGCACCGCGGCCCTACGCGTGTTCCACGCGTGCGCGTCGATCCTCGAGAAAGAACTCGGTGTCGAACCGGCGCCCGCTACACTGGAAATTCATGCCCAATTGCTGCAACATGGCCCCGGCGCGGCTCTCGATCAGGCCGTACCACAGCCAGTCCAACGGCCGCACATGATTGGGCGTCATGAAGAGTGGAGCCAACTTCGTCAAACCTGGCACGACGTGCAGCAAGGTCGGGCGCATTGTGTTGTCATCTGGGGCGATGCCGGTATCGGCAAGACGCGTTTGGCCGAAGAACTCATCGACGTTGTGAGCCGTCATGGCCAAGCCTGGGCGTCGAGCCGCTCCTACGCAGCCGAAGGCGCCTTGAGCTATGCGCCCATCACGGAGTGGTTGCGTTCGTCACAGGTACAGGCGCATATTGATGCCGTCGATGACCTGTGGCGAGTTGAGCTCGCTCGACTGCTGCCGGAGCTTCTCGCCGCGCGTACCGACCTTCCATACCCCGGTCCGCTGACGGAAACGTGGCAGCAGCAGCGGTTCTTCCAGGGCGTGGTCCATGCGTTTCAGGCTGTGCCGGGTCCGCTGCTGTTGCATCTGGACGACATGCAATGGAGCGATCAGGAAACGCTTACAATGCTGCGCTTCTTGCTCCATGGCACTCCTTCGCTCCTCATCGTCGGCGCTGTGCGTACTGAGGATGCGGTCGACAACCCCGCGCTCGCTTCGTTGTTGGAGGCGTTGCGCCACAGTAGCCAGCTAACCGAAATACGATTGACGCCACTTTCTCAGATGGAGGTGGCGGAGCTTGCGGAGCAGACCGCAGGTGCGCCGATCGAGTCCGCTTTGGCCGCAACGCTCTACGAGACCAGCGAAGGGCATCCGCTCTTCCTGATCGAGACTGTGCGAGGCGGATTGACCGAGGCGGCCTCACTGGGTGCGAACCGGCCGTTCGTGGCAATCCCATCAGAACGCCGCGTTGTGTCGGGAATACCACCCAAAATCTATACTCTGATCTCGGCGCGACTAAAGCAGTTGTCATCCGCCGCACAACAGGTAGCCAGCACAGCGGCCGTGATCGGCCGTGCCTTCACCTACCAGGTATTACAGACAGCGATCTCCATGGACGAACTCACCCTTGTCGATGCTCTGGATGAACTCTGGACGCGGCGCCTGGTGCGCGAGCAGAGTGGTGACGGCTACGACTTCAGCCACGATCGCATCCGCGAAGTCGCCTACCAGGAGATCAGCCGTGCCCGGCGCCGCCTGCTGCACCGGCAGGTCGCTGAAGCACTGGAAACAATCCACGGCCATGATCCGGACAACGTGGCAGGTGAACTGGCTGCACATTACGCGCAGGCGGGCGACACGGAACGCGCCTATCGCTTCTATCGCCGCGCAGCCAAGGTGGCCGTGGCCCAACATGCCCTGACCCATGCCGAGGCCATGTTCGACGCCGCGCTTGCGTCCGTACCGAACGATCCGGCCGCACGTACCGAGTTACTGCAGGAACAGAGTGCAGTCTTCCATTATTCCCTGCAACTCGCTGCCTGGCGGAAGAATCTCGACGAGCAACAGATATTGTTGGATGCACTGAACGGTTCTCTGCCGGAACTGCAACTCGCCTACTATCTTGATCTCACCCAGTTCTTCATTACCGTAGGGGAGGGTGGCAAGGCCGAAGATGTCGCACAGAAAGCGGTTGAGTTGGCGCAGACATTGGATGCCACGGTTGCATTGGCGCGCAGCCATCACAGATTGGCAAGCGCGTACTGGCTGCAGACATGCATGGCGGACGCGAGTCGCCATTTCGAGCGGTCCGGCCACTACGCACGCCAGATCGGAGACCGTGCGGTCGAGGCCAGCAGTATGGAGTTGCAGGCTCAGACGGGCATGTTCACCGGCATGCCGGCGAACCAGATCTACGATCTGTTGAGACGCGCGTACGCCATCGCCGAGGCAACGGGAGATAGACGGCTGATGACCGCGCTCTTCAACAAGTTTGCCTACTTGCGGGTCGCGCAGGGAATGGGCGACCTGGATCGTGCCGAAGAGGATTATCGACGTGGACTAGCCCTGAGCCGAGAGATCGGTGACCGCACCCGTGAAGAGTTGATATTGAGCAATTTGGGTGTGCTCTACACCCGTAAAGGCGACTACCGTAAGGCTTGGGAAGCGCTCAAGGCCAGCATTCAGATCCGGCAGGGAGAGGTGAACGATTGGCGTTACCGGGTCACCCAACACTATTTGGGTGCGCTGCTCATGCAGATGGGCCGCCTGGACGACGCCCGCGCCACACTGTTGGAGGCGAGTGAGGAACTCAATCGCTTCGGCAACCGGCATTTTGAGGTCAAGGTGCGCTGTGACCTGGGGCTGCTCTACCATCTGGACAACGATCATGAATCGGCACAGGAAGAGTTGACCCACGTATTGGGCTTAATCGCAGATCACGGCGACCTCCGGTTCGAAGCACTGGTTAGTGTACGCCTCGGCTACGCGCTGGAGGTCGCGGGCCGATGGGACAACGCAGCCTCCATGTATGCCCGCGGCTTCGATCTCCACCAGCAGATGGGCCAGCAGTACTATGCACTGAACGGACTGGCCGGTTCGGCGCGTGTGGCCGACCTGCAGGGTGACCAAACGACCGCCTATGCCCATGTCCGGACCATTTGGGGGGTGATCGCCGGCAAGGAGATGGACGCCACGGTCGAGTCCGTCCGCACGCTGCGAACTTGCTACACAATCTTTCGCAAGCTGAAAGATGCACAGGCCGCCGATGTGCTCGACACCGCCTGCGGCCAGCTCATGCGGCGCGCCGGCACCATCGACGATCCGCAACATCTAGCCCAGTTCCGGCAGCTCGACGACCATCGCTTCTTCACAGACATCCACACCACTGCACGACAATCGTAGGTCGGCGCATCCCTGCCCGACCGCTCTCGCCTTCCCGATCATCTCGGGCTTCCCAACCACGTCGGGTCTCCGCCCCGACCTACCCAACCACATCCGCCGAAGATGTCCGTACTCACCGACACGCAACGTCTGCCGTAGGTCGGCGCATCCCTGCCCGACCGCTCTCGCCTTCCCGATCGTCTCGGGTTTCCCAACCACGTCGGGCCGGAGACCCGACCTACCCAACCACATCCGCCGAAGATGTCCGTGCTCACCGACACGCAACGTCTGCCGTAGGTCGGCGCATCCCTGCCCGACCGCTCTCGCCTTCCCGATCGTCTCGGGTTTCCCAACCACGTCGGGTCCCTGGCCCGATCTATGGGATTTCTCGCCGCACGTTCGTTCCTGTGAAACGCTTTTACTCCGCACACGATACGCATTTGAAACGCTGCCGGCTCTATGTTCTAGACATCTGTACGAGTCTACGAGAACAGGTGCAAGTAGGTTAGCGATATGATCGACATTGAATCCACATCGCGCGCGCCGCCGTCTACCCTCTTCACCATGCGTCTCTGGTCCGAGCATCTCGGCGCCGGTCGATGCGAATGGCGCGGAGCGCTCAAAAATCTGTCCACCGGCGAGGTGCGCTACTTTCGCCGTTGGGAAGAGATCGCGGCACTTGTTCCTCAGATGCTCAATGAAGATGTGTAGCAGTTCAGCCTGCGCTGTCCCATCTACACCACGTTGATCAAGTCGGCACCCATCGTCGTCACCCACAACGACGAAGAGATGGGCGGGCCGGTGGCCGAAGGGCTGGCCACGGCCGCCATCTCGGCCAGCCTCTCCAACCAGCCGGGGCGGGCCATCGTTAACGTGCGCGACAACTACTTGGTGGTCGACTCGGTGCCTCCGCTGGGTGGGCCGAATCTGGAGGTCAACCCGCTGGATCTGCTGCTGGCCGCCCAGGGCACCTGCGGCACTCTCATCATCGAGCGCGCCGCCATCGACAACGACATTCCGCTGGAGGGTGTGAAGGGCACCATCGAGGTCGACTTCAACCAGAACATTCGGCCGCGACAGCAACAGAAAGCGACGAGCCAGGTCTCTCAGCAGGACCTGGCTCGTGCGTCAATATCCTACACGCTGGGAGTGTCGTGCCGTTGGTCAATCGCATTTCGGTTCTGGGGCTGATGCAGGTGTTAGGCTGTTTCCACCAGTACCTCACTGGATCCGGGCACAGGAATTTCGGCTGAGCACACGTCTACCAGATTGACATCGCTGGACAGAATCGCTTTGGTCCGCATGTCGTGGGCCACCTCTTTTCATGCCGCCTTGCACTTGTAGATGACAAATTCGGTTCCGCCGTAAACGTAGTCAGACTTTTCATAGCGCGAACTGTCCTGAATGCTCAAACCGACATAATGGCTCACATTGTTGAAGATCAGCCATATCCCGCGAGGGTTTCTCTGCAAGGAACTGTCTATCATCTCAATGAATCTCTCCAAGATGACCAGTGAAAATGGATTGAAAAAGTAGATGACGTTTTCATCGTCTGTGAAGGTGTAATCCAGGGCATTCACTTCGTGTATTTCAATCGGCGCAATCTTTTTCTTGCGTCGTTGAAAAGTCGATAGATTGGACTGGGCAATCATGTTCAGTTCATGGGACAGCTCAATGCCCACGACCCGCTTGAAATTATATTCTGAGGCCATCAACAGAACTTTGCCTTTGCCGGATCCTACATCAACAAATACGCTATTTTCGGGCAGCCTCAACGCTTGCATCAAGAACCGAAAGTGGCGTAGACGCGTGCCCTGATACCAATGATTGTGTCGTTTTTCATCTTCGTTTGGGTAGAGATCCGTGGGATCGACAATCTCACGCGTGTTCAGTCGGTACCTTTTGTCAAACAGAAGATCCTCGAAGACACTCATCAGGCTTTGAGCCGTGCGTGTTACGCCCTTTTCCTGAAGACTGTTCATTGACCTCTGCAACAATTGCCGAGTCGACATAGAGATTCCCCCCCACTGGAATGGTGCGATGAACAACGGACGCAGCTATTGAGGCAGGACAATATCCGATGCCCATTGTCCTCAGCACGTGTGGCGATATTGACTACCTACAGGAGTAGTTGACATTGTAGCCAAGGCCGCCGCCGCAGGCAAGCGGCGACGTGTGCCGCCGCAATTGCCGCCATATTCAAGCCGGGAAGAAAGCTTCAATTGCTGGTTGCTGCGCCTAGACAGGAGACCGCGATGACAGAATCAGCTGTGTGCAGATCGGGCCAGGCCAATACCACATGCAATGTCGCACACACCCTACATGACGAAAGAGGATGGTATAGCACGAATTGTGTGAAAGTGGCTTGCTCTCTCTGGTAGATTGCGAATTTACACGGAATTCGGGATATCACCCGAAAGAGCTGCGTGTCGGAAAGAACGGTATAATGGTGACGGATCAGAAGTAGTGGACGGCAGGAGTGGAAATTCGACGATCAGGAGACCGACAATGAGCTGGACACAAATCCTCCCCAATCTGTTTCTCTACCCGGACAGTTGTAGCATCTACGCCGTCATCGGACCCGAAGGCGCGCTGCTCGTCAACGCGGGCAGCGGCCAATGGCTCGATCACCTGGATGCGTTGCCGGCGCCACCGGTCGCGCTCGCTCTGCACTCATTTCTTTCGCGACCACGCTGCCGGTGCGGCCGAGGCAACGCGGCGAGGCATTCCACTCTACGTACCCGCAGGCGAACGTGAGATCTTCGCCGATCCCGGCCGGCACTTCCGGCAGCGCGATACCTACATCATTTACGACAACTACTGGGATCTCTTCGCGCCCATCGAAGCGGCGCCGGTCACCGGCGTGCTGCGCGACTACGACACCGTGACCCTGGCCGGTGTAGTCGTAGAGATCGTGCCGTTGCCGGGCGTGACCGTCACCCAGATTGGACTGGCCTTCACCGTGCCGGGCAGCGGACAGCGCGCGATCTGCTGCGGCGAGGCCATCCACTCGCCCGGACGGGTGGCGCGCGTTCGCGCCCTACCAATACAACTACAACGATCTGAGCGGCGCGCCGGCAGCGTGGTACTCGGCGCGCTGACCTGCGCAACCACAAGCCCGACATTCTGTTGCCCAGCATAGGTGCACCCATGCTGACGAATTGCGACGCCGCCCTGGCCCAGCTCCAAGACAACCTGGCTGCGCTCTGCGCCGGCCGTCCGGGCGAGGCGGCCCAGATCGCGGCAGCGGATGATCCCGCGCTGGAAGAGGTGACAGACCATCTCTGGCGCACGACCCAGACCCAGGCCATCAACTGGTTTCTGATCAGCGATAGCGGCAAGGCACTGGCGCTCGACTACGGCTACCATGCTACGCGTGGGGTGCTCGGGCCGGCCTACGCCAAGCCCTATCGCCGGCGTGCGCTGTTGCACAGCCTGGACGCGCTCCGCATCCAATTCGGCATCGACCGCGTCGACACGGTGCTCATCAGCCATTTTCACGATGACCACGTCTGCGGCGTACCGCTGTTACAGCGCGTAGCACGGGACACAATGTTGGGCCGGCGAGGCCTTCGCCGACCTGCTCGAACATCCTCACCGGCACTGTTTTCCGTGTGATCTGGCCGGAGCCTATCCAGGTCGACCGCCGCATCGCCTTGCATGAACGAGCGCGTTGGGAAGAGTTCGAGTTCCACTTTCGCGCCCATGAGCGGCCACACACGCTTCGCGAACCTGATCGGTTTCGAAGCGGGACGGCAAGCGCTTTGCCCACACCGGCGATCAATATTTCTTCATGGAGGCGGACGGCAGCTGGCAAGCACCGGATGCCCGGGTGTTGCAGGGCTGGGAGGACAAGCGCATCTTCCAGAACCATGTCTATCGTAACGGCGCGCTGCTGGACGGTTACGAACAGAGCGGGCGCTGGCTGCTGGATTGGCGGCCCGACATCGTCATCAGCGGCCACCAACCGCCCATGTTGACCGACAGCCGGTTCTTCGCGCTGATCGAACATTGGTGCGATGAGTATGTAGCCCTGCACCGGCAAGTCATGCCGCTGGCGGACGACGAGGCCCACTTCAATTTGGACAGTTGGGGCGGTTGGATCTGGCCCTATCGCATAGAGTTGGAGCGGCCGGAACAGGCAGAAGTCACGGTGACCGTGCGCAACCCCCTGCCCCGCCGCGCCTCGCTTACTGTGGAACTGGCCGGACCCGCGGGCTGGGAGGGCAGCGCGGCCACGGTCGACGCCGAGGCCCGGGCAGAGGTGTGCGTCGATCTGGTGATCACGCCGGCGGGTGTGTGTGATCGCCAGCCGATTGCCGCGCAGTTGACCGTCGACGGCCGGCCGTACGGGCAGGTCGCCGAGGCGCTGGTGAGCGTCAATGCACCTGGTGGTGTGGTGTGAAGACGTCAGGGCGCTTCGATGACCGCCGCAACGTCAGCCGTCAGCCCCGTGTAGATTGCCGACGTTGCCACCTCGCCGCGACCGAAGCGCCCATGCTCAACATAGATGCTCTCATCCGCATCGTTGGCAAGAACCAACACGGAGATTGTATCGGTGCGCGGGTCTACGATCCAGTATTCGGGGATTCCGGCGCGGGCGTACTCAAAGCGTTCCTACATTTCGCCATTGTCGAGGGTCACCATCGGTGCTAGACTGTCGACGGCCGGTGCAATACGGCCACAAAATCCACCCATCTTGCGGAGAAGAGCTCGTGAATGTCCAGACTCTCGCCTATCCACCGATCATCCCGATACCCGAATTGGCGGAGTGGGGTCGCACGCTGCACCAGATCGCGGCTGAACCGCTGGAGTTTTGCGAAGACTTTCCCCTCGTGGCGCGACGCTACGAGGCCTGGTGGGCTCAGGAAGTGATCGACCGGCCGATCTTCATGGCCTCAGCCAACAGGCGCCCCGACCGCCCCATCACCCGGCGACTGGATCTGCTGGATCAGCCCGACCTCTGGCTGGAGACAAAGCTCGAGGACTTGCGCCAGACCCATCATGTCGGCGATGCGTTGCCATGGGTGCGGGCCGATTTTGGCGCTGTGCTCCTGGCCGGGATGTACGGCGGCGTGCGCGAACATCAGTCTGACACGGCGTGGACGCACCGATTTCTGGACGATGAGTGGTCCAATGCGCCCGACTGGTCCAATATCGATGGGGACAATGAGTGGTGGAGGCGCTTCCGCACCGCATTGCTGACCGCGGCTTCGGAGGCGCCCGGCCGTTACCTGGTCTGCCCGCCGGACCTGGGCGGGTCCGGCGACGTGCTGTTGCTTCTACGCGGCTCGGCCAACCTGGCCATGGACACCCTCGACCAGCCCGAGCGTATCCGTGCGGCCGTGGAGGCGATCTATCCGGGCTGGCGTCGCGCCTTGATCGAAATGTTTCGCTGCACTGTCGAACGGAAGGCGGGGCTTGCCTGGGTATTCGGACCTTGGTCCAGCCGTCCCTACACGATGTTGGCCTGCGATTTCAATGCCTTGATCGGGCCAAAACAGTTCGAGTCGCTCTTCTTACCCGATATCGCGCGCCAGGCGGCAACGGTGGACCGCTCGATCTTCCACCTGGACGGGCCTGCCGCCGCCCGCCACATCGATGCGTTGCTTGCCGTGCCGGAGATCGACGTCGTTCAATTCACGCCTGGTGCGGGCGCGCCGTCGGCGTTGGCGTGGGTCGACATGTTCCGCAAGATCCAGGATCACGGCAAGTCTGTGCTGGTGATCTGCCCACCGGAAGAAGTGATCGAGGTCTGCCAGGCGTTGCGACCGGAAGGTTTGGCGCTCTTGCTCGAGTCGTCGCTCACCCCTGCTGAACTCGATGATCTGTACGCGGAATTTTGTCGCTTCTATGGGTGACCGTTTGCTGATGGCGACGATGATCGCAGTCCAGCGTCCTGTATGTCCCAACTGAGGCGTCCGGGCATTTGCGCTTGCGCAGGTGACACCGTTGCGGCGGCCTGCGCCGACGTACCTTCAATCAGCCACAGTAGCATGGCGAACGTCGCAATGCTGAAAATGCCGGCGAGTGAAATGGATCGCTTGGTCACTAAAAACATTGTTCTGTCTCCTTGAAAACCATACTGGCAAACAGACGACCGGCAATAATCGTTGTGACGTTTGGGCTCGATACCGGTAACTCTGTCACATGTGCATTGAGCCTACCACGGTGCCGGAAGGCAAAAGTCTCGCAATCGACCCGATTTGTCTCAACTTCACCCATTTAGTTCCGCCGGCCGGTCAAATCCTTGCACACGCCAAAACAGACAGCCGGCGCTGCACTCCTATCGTCGACGAGAAATGATAAACGTTCCGCGTGAGCGGTAGAACGCGGCCCTTGCGGGCGGTCGCACCCTACGAAGTCCACTGCACGGGTCCATCTCCCAAACGCTCCGATCTGGAAACCATCAGATCTTCCAGTTCCGCCGGATAGGTGATGCCGTGGCTTTGCGCCAGCGACATAGCCACCTCCTGGTAGAATTGCAATACAATCTGTCCGGCCTGGCGCAACGCCGCCGGTGCCAGTGGACAGAAGGTGGCCTGGAGCGGTGTCAACTGCTCGACGGGCATCGCATCCTCAATTTTGAAGTACGGCTCCTCACCGACGTAGGCATCGGCGAAGTTGTGGCGCAGCCGGGCCAGATTCACACAGATGTTGCGCATCACCTCCAGCGAGCCGTAGGCAAACCAGAGCTGTCCCCGGGCCAGGGCCTTGCCGAAGTGGGAGACCTCGTGCCAAAAGCCCACGACCAACTCATTGAGGGTCTCGAGTTGTGCACCCGGGTCCGCCACATGTAATGGGAACTCGACGCCGTCAAGCATTCCCTCCTTGTCGACCAAGGGTGTGTACGCGCCGCCGTGGATGTGCTTGAACTTGCCGGCGCGGCCGATCATAAGCTCGACTTCGTTGCCGTCGGCGAAGATGACGAAGTTTGCCCACGGCGTACCGAAATCCTCCAGGAAGAGCGGTTCCCCCAATTTGCGAACAAAGTCCTGTTTCCCGGCGACGAACTCTTCATAGGCATCGTCGGTGGTGATGAGGTAGAGATCCAGATCGGACCAACCGTCGACTTTGCCCGTGGCGTGGGAGCCGCCCACGAACGCGGCCACAATGCGCGGGTCGGCACGGCAGGCGGCGACGAAGCCAGCGCGGATCGCGTCGTGGCCGTGCGACTTGAGGTTGCGCTTCGCCCGGTCTCGGAGGGATCCGATCTGGCTGCGATGTTCCGCCTCGTGCTGCATCAGATGATGGAGCACCCATTCCGGCGTCACGTCGTACTGTTCTAAGGAGCGAACCCGACGAAATTCGGACAACTCCATCCCTTGGAAGGCATCGAGCAACAGGCTGCGCACGGTGGCGAGTCGTTCGAGATGTTCAGTCAGGTTCACGCCCTGTACCTGGCTAAGCCGGCCTTCCTCATCCCGGACATTGTACGGAAACAACGAGACGACCGCCGCTGGAAAGGGCAATTCCAGCACCTCGGCATAGAGCCAGTCGGCTTCGATTGCGGCCAGGTGGTAGAGAATCGCGCCGATGCTGCTCTCACTGCCTTGCGGGAGCCAGTCGACCATGGCCGAGGTCACGCCGTCAAGTTCTTCCAGCGTCAGTTGGCGGGTATCTTGGAGGGCCCACAGCCAGCGGCCGATCTCCGGCGACTGACTCGATTGCACCTCGACGATCTTTTTTTCACGCACGTCCATCATCTTCTCCTTAGATCAGTGACGCCACATTGAGTTCATCCCCAACGCACTGAACGACCGTATCACGGACCGACCACGAAGGGGGCGGCCGCCAGAGCTCCGGGAGGTCGGCTCTACTCAAAGTGCGGCGGGATATCTGATCTCGCCGACGGCAACGATCATCAGGTAGAGTGGGATGCTGACGACGGCCAGCGAGACGCCGGAAAAGGTCAATCCCTGACATGCCGATAGCCAGGGACGCCACAGTTCCTGAGGTAGATTCTGCACGAGCAGGAAAAGTGAGATGCCAACGACCTCTATCAACAGCGCCGCGACGAGGCCATTGCGCAATCCGATGCGGGCACTGAAGATTCCCGCAGGAATCGCCACCGCGGCCCAGATCAATTGTCCAAAGGCGAGAACCAGGCCGACAAAACTCGGTTCAAAGCCGAGACGCAGTAGGAACAGGTTCTGCAGCACCGCCAGAATGCCGAAGTAGACGGTGGTCGCCAGACCGACCGACAGCAGAAATCGGCGCAGACTCGAACTGAATGCACGCACAGCGTTCCAGTATTCAACCACGGTTCTTTTCCCCTCTGCTGAAAAGCGCTGCGCGCTCGCCGGTACTGGCGAGTGAATCAACGCCAGCATAGGTGACGTCGGCTTCCTGGATCGGACCGATCCCTGAGACCGGCAACCTGCGTCGTTCGTTGCAGTCAGCTGCAAAGATATCATGAAGGAGACCTGGACTCAATGGCCACTGTGCCCTGGGGTGCATACCACATTTTGGGGCTTCCTCAAGGAGATTCGTTTCGTGCTGTCGACGGGCGCCCCGGAAAATGGGATGCACCCTGTGCCCTGAATCCACAATAACGATCCGATCTGGTTCGAACACTCCGGCCACACGCCCTGGACGAGCGAGCCCGAGACGTTCGTGGATGCCGTGGTAAATGTTGTACTGAGACAGACAGCGTTGCCAAGTTCGCATTGACAAATACGGCGAGCCCGCTATAGTTGGGATTGTAATCCTCTCGTCGTCCGCGTCTTGACCGCGCTGTTCCGGTTGAATAGACCGGCGGTGCGAGCACTTCATCGTGGCCGGGAGGCATACGACGATTGGGATTGCCAGGCCATTCCATACCTGTGAGGCAAGAGTCTTGAATTTGGTCGTGGGGAGTGCAGATGATCGCGCAGCCGTTGCCCAAGCAGAGCAACGGCTTGCCGATGCGCACCAACAGCTGGACTTGAACATCATCGACGCTCTGTTGCATCCGGACTATGTCATCGTTCAGCCCGGTGGCAAGGTCGAAACCAAAGCAGAGGTGCTGTCTTCCTATCGCACCGGTTCGCGCCGATGGGATAGGGCGCAAACAGATCAACTCGATATTCGGCTCTACGATAACGCAGCAGTCGTGGTCGGTCGTTGGCAGGCTTCGGGACGGCACGGTGAGGAGCGCTTCGACTATGTCGCGCGCTTTCTCTCGATTTGGGTCAAGCAAGGTGGGCGTTGGCTCAACACCGCCTTTCAGGCGACGGAGATCGTGGTTTGAACCGAAAATCGAGCACCCGGTTGAGCTCGAAAAAATCTGGTTCTAATATTTTCTGTGGTTGCAATGAATCACTACAACGAATTCAGACAGGAACGAATTATTGCTCTCGTTTTCGCCGATCTTTGTCCAGTAGTAGCCGAACCTGGACACCATTAATGTAATTCGTTGCCGTCTGAATTCGTTGTAGTGACAGGAAGTACCCAAACCACAGAAAACACTAGAACTAGGAAAAAATGAATCGAAACATATTGGGAGGTATGCTGTGAGCGCAGGAATGCCGTTCGATCCGGAAGGCGCTGCCTTTGGTCAGGCGATGATCGAAACGATCGAGAACCAGATTCGCGACGATAAACCGCCGGAAACCAGGGAGACGTTCGATCGACTGGTATCGGACGGGTACAGCAAGGCGGAGGCCAAACGCCTGATGGCCAACGTGCTCGTCATAGAGATCTACGGCATGATGAAGGACAAGCGCGACTTTGACCGGGAAACGTACGTCCGGCATCTGAAATCTCTGCCTGAGCTACCGTATTGACGGTGCATTTGTCCCCAACTCCTGTGCTGACGGAAGGGCGTAGCAGGGAGGGTTTACGAAGCGTTCCATTGTCAGATCGAGTTCGATCTGGGTGGCCGGTGGCAGCGTGACTCGCAAGAACTTGCCGTCGATCGCTGTCGACGCCGACTCGGTCTCCAACGGTGGTGCAGTGTACTCCTTGTGCGAACCCGGATAGTCACTGATGCGTACCTCATAGCGCGCCGAAACAAAGTGATGCTCGCCGAAACCGCCGGCCTGGATGATCACACGACGCGTCCGAATCTGGCTCAGGTTAACCAGGTGTAGGACTGTGCGCTCCGCCTCCAACGCGGTGACCAGCGCCGCCACATCCGGGGGTAGCCCCGGCCGTTTCCCGCCTCCTTCCCCACTTCCGCCATCGAAATAGCGCAGCCGGCAATGAAGCAGCCCACCGTTGTAGATGACCTGCGGCGCGCCCAAGGTCAACTGCACCAATGCTTCGGTGACCACCGGGTTGTGCTCCTGCCAGTGGTGGATGTAGACCTGCGTCAGGTCGGCGTCGTCCTGGGCAATGAGCGCCAGCCGGCGGCAGACATTGGCATAGGACGCACGCAGCATCTCCTCGGGATAGGTCGGGTTGTCGCCGGCCAGGAAGCGCAGCCAGGGCTGCTCGTGGCCACCGTCCTCCTTGTTGCGGAAGACCCTGACCGTGCGCCAGTCATACTGTTCCGCGCCGCGGAGACGTTCGATCCGTGCCCAGTCGGCACCGTCCATGGACTGGGTCCAGATGGTGGTCGGATAGACCGGCGACAGCGGCTGGTAGTCGAACCAGCCCGGGTCGTCGTCGTCGACGTAGTCGGCGTAACGATAGGGTACGACAAAAACTTCCGCGTCAACGTCGCCCAACTGGTCCGTCCAGTGATGGCGCAGGCTCATCTCGAGGGTGCCGGGATCGCGCAACTCGCCCAGCGACCAGATGATGTCGTACTGGCTGCGCGGCAGCCCAAGATAGCGTTGATCGCCGCTGACCAAAAAGGCGTTCATACCGGCCACCGTCGCCGCCATGCCGATGTTATAGTAGCCATGAGGCCATGACCAGCCGTAGAGACCGCCGTACCACTTGCCGTTCATGTGCTCGCCGATTCGCCCGGAGAGCCCCACGTTGTCCGGAAGCAAGCCGCCGTTCTCTCGCGCGCGGTCGATCCAGGCATCCACATATTCGACGATCCAGTCACGGTACTTGTCATCGCCGGTGAGTAGATAGGCGTTGGCGACCAAACTGGTCACGATCAGGTTGCCGGCCACATCACCTTGCCCCATGCGCTCGTGCATGGCTTGGCCCATGCGTCGCGCCTTGGCCGGATCCCGGAGATCATCGTACTGGTCGATGCCGGGCAGATCGTAGAAAGGCAGCCCGTAAACGCGCATGCTTGCGCTCCAGTGATAGCTCGGCTGCGGGTCGTCGGAGAAGCCCCAACGCGGGCCGCCGCTGCCGTTGTGTGCAGCGCGGATCAGCTTGTGCTCGGGGTCGTAGTTGGGCGCGTCCGGATCCTCGTTGAGGTAGAAGCCGGCAAAGCGCCGGGCACGCTCGATGTTGATCGGGTTCGCCGGGTCGGCGAGACAGAGGAAGTAGAAAGCGATGTAGCTCTCGCCCTGATGGAACTGGTCGTAGCCCAGCTCGTACTCCTTGTGCACCATGCCGGCCCGGGTGAGTTGGCGCGTGATGCCGTCCCAGATGCGTCGGCCGTATTCCAGCAGATGGTCGCCGCCGCCCAGCAGGTAGAAGAGCGGCCAGTTGTAGACGCTCTCGTAGAAATCGTCGGCACCGTCGCGTGAGCCGGTGCCGCCCTCGCGCCAGATCAGCTCGTCGTCTCCGTTGACGTAGCGCTCGAGAAACGGATAGACCGCCTCGTTCATCGTGTCGATGAGCCGGCGTTCGAGCAGGGCCCAGGTCGGCGGTTGGGTGCATGGGATGGTGGCGGTGATGGTGATCATGGACCGGTCCCTGACCTCCATCTCAATCGCGCTCGATGTGCACGCCGTAGTGCCCTTCGACGTGCGGATATTTCTCGACCACATTCTCGGCCAGGTCGACGCCGAGACCGGGTTTGTCGGGCAGAAGCAGCCAGCCGTCCTCGATGAGAGGTTTCTCGGCCAACATACCCCACTGCAACGGTCCTTGGATGAGGCAGAGCTCGACGACGTTCTGGACGCGCCCGCTCTGCGCCGGCACGGCCGCCGCGTGGGGCAGCCCGGCCACCAGATGGGCGTGGGCCATACACATGAGACCATTGTGCCAGCTGTGGGGACAGAGATCGACGCCGTACTGATCGGCCATCTCGGCGATGCGCAGGCACTCTGTGATGCCGCAGATGCCGGCGTCGGGCTGGACGATGCCGTAGGCCCGCTTCTCCAAGTAGGGGCGAAAACGCTCCAACGTGGTGTACTGCTCGCCGCCGGTAATGGGCAGGTCCACTGCAGCGTTGAGCCGGACGTAGCCGTCCAGATCGTCCTGTGGAATCGGCTCCTCGAACCAGACAAACCCCAGTCGATCCAGTTCCTCGGCAATCGTGAGCGCCTGCCGCTTCGGTCAGCCGCTGGTTGCCGTCGAGCATCAGGTCCATGCGTCCGTCAACCTCCTGCGCCAACTCCCGCACCAGACCCAGAAAACGGTCGACTGTCACGCCGTCCCACGACCACTCGGTGCCGATGCGGAACTTCATGGCCGTATAGCCGGCGTCGACATAGGAGAGTGCCTCTTCGATCAGCTGGTGTGGATCCTTGCGCCAATCGTAGCGGCAGCCGCTGGAGGCATAGAGGCGCACCTTGTCGATAGGAGCGCCGGCCAGCAACTCGCTGGTGCGTTTGCCCTCGATCTTGCCACGCAGATCCCAGAGCGCGCAGTCGATACCGGCCACGGCCGCGTCGTGGGGCCGGCCGTTGTCGTTGGGATGGGGTGCGATGGAAGGATCGAGCGGGTCTTTGCCGACCAGTTGCGGGCTGAGCCAGTCGACCCAGCTTGCGATGCGGAGTGGCCAGCCGTAGGCGCTGGCCTCGCCGATTCCGACCAGCCCTTCGTCAGTGTGGATACGGACGACGGCACAGTCTGCCTTGATGGTCCGATAGCGGGACGTGATCCATTGGCGTTCCGGCTCGTGCATGCGCGACAGGCAGACGGTATCGAGTTTGGTAATCTTCATGTTGCCGGCTCCAAGTAGGGAAACCAAAGGGGACGTGGATGAAAGAATTTCTGCTGGGATTCACACGGTCTAGTTGACATTTCGAAATCTACTCCGGAGATGGCTGTCTCATGTCCCGGGCACGGACCGCACCACTTGGATCGCCGGGGAGGCGCCGGTCCGCGCCGGGGACGTTTACGAGCAAATGCCAACAGTTCCTGGCTTATTCGTTCGCTGCCTGCCACTCTTGCAACTGGCGTTCGACCTCTTCGATGATGGTCTGTGCGCCGGCTTCGTTCAGCTTCTCAATGGCCTCTGGCGCCGCCTCGTCGAACGAAACCCAGCCATTGTAGATGGGCTTGACCAGCTCATCCCACACTGCGGTCGTCTGCGCGATCTCGGTCTTGATCGGTTCGCGGTCGACCACGAAGCCGAGCGCCTCGGATGGGAACGCAGTATCGTTCATCTCCTTGGTGGCTTCCCAGGCACCCACTTGCGCGGCATCGCGATAGTAGGCATTGAACTGGTTGCCGAACATCCAGTCGGTGTTGGGTGCGTAGCCGCTGGTTTCGGCCGTCACACCTTCAGGAAAGGTCATGACCCGGTTGGCTTCATCTTCCCAGACCCAGTGGGTTTCCTGGATGCCACGGGAGAGCAGATTGTAGAGTTCGGCGTCGGTGTTGAGCAATTCAAGCACCTGCATGGCCTCTTCCGGATGCTGGGAAGTCGTGCAGATGGCATTCATGGTGGCGGTGGCGCCGGCCGTATCCAGAATCAACGGATCGGTCAGGTTTTTACTCTCGAAATCGAAACCATACATCGCCTCCACCTCAACATCATTGCCCGGCTTCTCGACATGATAGCCCATGGCAAAGAGACCAGCCGAGAAGGCCGCCCGCGCCTCGTCTTGCGCCGCCGGTTCTTTGGGGAAGAAGCCGGCTTCGTACCAACGTCTGGTAAGATCAGCGGCTTGCTTGAATTCCTCCGTTTCTAGATAATTGACCACGTTGAGATCGGTGTCGTCAGCACGCATACCGATGAAGGCGATGCCGTCATCTAGAGGATCATACCCCCAGTACTGGGAGCGCCAGAGACTGGCGCCGACATCGCGATCGTCACCGTAGACTGGCGTGATTCCCTCACCGTCTCGCACCGCTTCGAGCCATGGTTCCATATCCTCGTAGCGCGTCACATCATCCAGGCTGAAATTATACTTTTCCAGTAAATCTACCCGCGGATGGACGCCCCATGGCTTGGGGAAGATCTGCTGGTTGATAACGCCGTAGATGGTGCCGTTGACACGGGCAGCATTCCAGGTCGTCTCCGGCATGCTGGCCCAGAGACCGGGCGTGTGTTCTGACTAGTAGATCGTCCAGGGGCAGAAGAGCGCCGTTGGCGACGTTATTGGCGTAGCTGTTGGTCCAGGGCGCCGTGAAGATGATGTCGCACTCCTCGCCCGCGGCCAGACGTAACTGCATTTTATCGTTGAAGGCGGCAAAGTCGATGGGTTCCAGCGTAAGATCGACACCGATGCGCTCGTTGATGATCGCATTCATGGCATCTTCGACCATCTGCAAGTCGGCCGGTACGCCCCGACCCGCATAGGTATAGGTCACCGGTACGAGATCGCCGGCGGCATCTGCCCCCGTCGCTTCACCTTCAGGCGCTGCCGCCTGCGGCGTGCACGCAGCCAGGATGCCGATCAGCAACAGGCCAATCAGCAGTAGCGAAAGTCGACTTCTAGACATCGTGTTACCTCCATAGGGTTGGATGTTGAGGATTGATGACGTCAATACCTGAATGTTTCCTATCCTTTCAGACCGCCGATCGTGATACCGCGCACGAAGTACTTTTGCAGCAACAGAAATGCGAACAGGGCCGGGCCAAAGGCCAGCACAGCCATGGCCATGCGCGCTGATTGTGTGGGAATGGCGATACCCGTCGTCTGGGGATTGGAGGCCAGGAACATGATGTTCGTCATTAACACATAGAGCAGATACTGCAGTGGGTAAAGTGAACTTGAGTCGATGAAGAGCAGGGCCAAGAACCAGTCGTTCCAGAAGCGCAGGATGTAGAAAAGGCCAATGGTGGCCAGCACCGGCTTCGAGAGCGGAATCACGATCTGGAAGAAGATACGCCATTCGCCGGCGCCGTCGATACGGCCGGCGTCCAAAAGATCCTTGGGGAGCTGTGCAAACGAGGTGCGCAGGATGAGCACATACCAAGCTGTCACCATGTAGGGCAGGATCAGCGCCAACACGTTGTCCTTGAGGCCGAGGTAGCGGGTGACCACAATGTAGAAAGGCACCATGCCGCCGTTGAAGAGCAACGTAAAAAAGACAAAGAAGGATAGTGGGGTGCGGAACTTGTAGTCCTGGCGGGAAATGGCATAGGCCAGCAGCGATGAGATGAATAGCCCGCCGAGCGTGCCGACAGTTGTGACGAAAACGGTCACGCCATAGGCACGCAGGATCTGGCTTGGGTTCTGCAGGATGTAGGAGTAGGCGCTGGTCGTAAAGCCGACCGGCAACAGGCTGTAGCCTTCCAGCGCCAGCGCCGTTTCGTCCGAAAGTGAGATGGAGATGACCAGGACCATGGGAACGAGACAAGCCAGGCCGATCAATCCAAGCGCGATGTGCACCGGGAGCTTTCGCCATGAACGCCTGGTGCGTCCGGCGTGCCGCGTGGTACGGATTCGGCTGGTTTTGGCTGAAGCTCTTGGGTTGCGGTTGACATAGCGTGGAATGATCCTTAGGCGATCATGAGTTGAAACCGGGATTCACCCGGTTGCGCACGAAGCAAATGGCCTCGCCGCTCGACTCAATAGAGCGCATGCTCCGGGTTGACCCTCCGCACAATCCAGTTGGCCAGGACGACCATGATGAAGCCGACGGTCGACTGGTAGAAGCCGGCCGCGGCGGCCATGCTGATATCGCCCAGTTGTACGAGCGAGCGATAGACAAAGGTGTCGATGACATCCGTGGTGCTGTAGAGCATGGGATTGTCGCGTGGCACAAAGAAAAAGAGACCGAAATCGGCGTTGAAGATGCGCCCAATCGCGAGTAGGACGAGAATGATGACCAGTGGCAGGATCAACGGCAAGGTGATGTAGCGAATCTGATGCCATTTGCCGGCACCGTCGATCTTGGCCGCCTCGTAGTAGACCGGATCGATGCTCAGGATGCCGGCCAGATAGATGATGCTGCCAAAGCCGACGCCGTTCCAGAGATCGGCCGCCGTCAGAATGGCGGGCCAATACTCCGGCGACCGGTACCACGCAATCGATTCACCACCTGCGGCCAGAACCAGCCGGTTTGCCATGCCGGCTTCACCGTTGAGAAAGGCAAAGACAAAATAGCTGACGATGACCCAGGAGATGAAATAGGGGAAGAAGAGCATGGTCTGGTAATACTTGCTCAAGCTGCTTGTATAGATTTCGTTGAGCAAGATGGCGATGGTCAGCGAAACGATGGTGCCGGTCGCAATGAAGATGCTGTTCATCAACAGCGTGTTGCGCGTGATCCGCCACGCCGCATCCGTGCCGAAGAGAAAACGAAAGTTGCTGAAGCCGACCCAATCGCTGCCCAGGATACCGTCGACAAAGCGATAGTCCTTGAAGGCAATGATGAGTCCGACCATGGGTAGGTAGGCAAAGACGAGCAGAAAGAGCATTCCCGGCAGAGCCATGGTTGTGAGGGTGAAGTTGGTATGAAAGTCTCGCTGGCTGCCAAACCAACGTCTGCGCGGGGATGGTTGCATGGACACGCCTCTGATCCGACTGAAAATGATTGTACAGCCGAGTATGCAGAGCACAGAGGCCGTACGTGCGATTGGTCAGTTGTGGATTCGGGTGGCAGGTAACTGTCATTATAACTGGGTGGCGAAAAGATGCCAACCCTTGAAAAGTTATCCCATCGGGTGCCTCCCACTTCGGGAGCGGCAGGCGAGAAGATCATCGGCCGTGCCCGTAGGAAGCCCCCAAATGTGGTATGCACCCTATCCAATCTTGACTGCTGCACGATCTGCTCTTTTGGCTTATACTGTCGACGCCCCTCACAACCATTCCAGGTGGTAAACCACGAATTGTGTAGAAGTGGCTTGACCTCTCTGAAAGGTTTCGAATTTACACACAATTCGGGATACCGCGCCATTCTGCACGTTCACAGGAGGATATCCGAACCATGTTGAGTGCTGCCCAAACCAATTTCTACCGCGAAAACGGCTTCTTGCATGTGCCCGCAATCTTCACGCCCGCCGAAACCCAGGAGCTCTCCGACGCCATGGACCGCCTGGTTGAGAACTGGGCCTTCACCAGCCCGGGATGGAGCGGTCCCTGGCGCCAAGCGTATATGGATCCCGAGACCGAAGCCAAGTCCAAACTGACCGCCATGCATGACCTGCACTTCTATTCCGGCGCCTGGGCCCGAGCCGTCGCCAATCCGCGTCTGGTGGCGGTGCTGACCGATCTATTGGGGTCCAATGTGGAGTTGCACCATTCGACCATGCACATCAAACCGCCCCAGACCGGCCATCCCTTCCCCATGCACCAGGACAATCCCTTCTACGGCCATCTGGACGGGCGCTATATCGATGTACTGGTTCATCTGGACGATACATACCACGAGAACGGTGAAATCCGCTTCCTGGCCGGGTCGCACAAATTGGGCCATCTCGAGCACATCACCATGACTGCAGACGGGCCCTGTACACCGCATTTGCCCACCGATCAGTACGACTTGGAGCAGACAACACCGGTGCCGGCCAAGGCAGGCGACATCGTGCTCTTCTGCATCGACACGATCCACGGCTCCTATATCAACCAGACCAAGAAACCACGACGGCTGGTGCGCGTGGGCTATCGCGATCCGCAGAATCGCCAGATCTTCGGCCAGAGCTACGGCCGTCCCGGGTTGATGGTCGCCGGCTATCGGGAGCGGCTGGAGGGTGACGAACTCTTCTCCAACGCCGGTCCTGCGCCGGAGATGGCAGAGGCGGTTGCCTAAGGCCGTTCCAGGGAAGCCAACTGGGTGTGTTGAAAATAGAATCCCATTCTGTTTGCGAAGCAGTTGCAACGCGCCGACACACCCATATCAACTCATCAAAATATTCTGCGCATATTGAGCCATGCGACCCAATCCTCGATAGCGACTTATGACATTTATTTGGCCGTGGATGCTCTTCCTTCTGCTTTTGCTGCCGCTCTTTTTGTTGCTCTATGCACAGGCACAGCGACGACGACGACGGTTGAGTGCGGATTTGGGTGCGCTTGGTCTGTTGCGGAACAGCGCAGGGAAATCACTTAAGCGGCGGCGCCATCTGCCCATGAGCTTCTACATGAGCGGTCTAGCCCTGCTTTTGTTCGCGCTGTCCCGACCTCAGATGCCGCTGAGCGTACCACGCCTGGAGGGGACGGTCATCCTGGCCTTTGACGTATCAGCCAGCATGGCGGCAGACGATCTTGAGCCGTCACGCATGGAGGCAGCCAAAGCTGCTGCGCTTGCCTTTGTCCAACAACAGCCACGCACGGTCAAGATCGGTGTGCTGGCCTTCAGTGAGGGCGGCCTGGTGGTGCAGTCGCCAACCAATGAACAGCCCGACTTATTAGAGGCAGTCAATCGGCTTTCCCCCCAAAGCGGAACGTCATTGGGGCAGGGCATTCTGGCGGCGCTCAATGCCATATTGACTGACGACGTGGCACCGGTTCGAGACGAGGACGAGGCTGCGTCGAACCCGACGGCAGCAGTGCCGACACCGCTGCCGTCGGGTTCGTTTGACGACGCCGTGATCGTGCTGATCACCGACGGCGAGAACATGACGGCCCCGGATCCCCTCGAGGCTGCGGAGCGCGCGGCAGACTATGGCGTGCGGGTCTATACGGTTGGTATGGGCAGCGTCGCCGGCGCCACACTTGAAATCGACGGCTACACCGTCTCCACCCGGCTTGACGAGGCGATGTTGCGTAACATCGCCGACCTCACCAATGGCGCCTACTTCGCAGCCGAAAGTAAAGACGAATTGGTCGCCATCTATGACAACGTCGCGCGACAGTTGACAGTGGACGCAGAAACGACGGAAGTCACCGCCATATTTGCCGGCATGGCCATTTTGGCCCTGCTGGTGGGAGGCGCCCTGTCGCTGCGCTGGTTTGGTCGGTTGCCGTGATCGCGAAACGCTCGCGCGAGTCGAAGAGGTATGGGAGGAATCCGTTGAATTTTCTATGGCCCTGGTTTCTCACGTTACTCATCTTGATCCCGCTGATGATCGCTGCATATCTTTGGGCGCTAAGACGGCGGCGACGCTATGCCATTCGCTATTCCAGCCTGTCGCTGATTCGCGCCGCCATGCCGGAGCGTTCACGCTGGCGTCGTCACCTGCCGTTGGCACTCTTTGCCATCGGCATTGCCAGTTTGGTGTTGGCGCTGGCCCGTCCTTTGGCGGTGGTGGCTGTTCCTTATGGCCGTGCCACTGTGATCCTGGCACTCGACGTGTCGGGCAGCATGTGCGCGACGGATATTCCGCCCAACCGCTTCTCCGCCGCGCAGGAAGCAGCCAAAGAGTTTGTGCGCAACCAGGAGTCGGGGACACGGATCGGCGTGGTGGCCTTTGCCGGCTTTGCGGAGTTGGTGATGCCGCCAACCAACGACCAAGAGGCACTTCTGCAGGCCATCGACGGCTTGACGCGGGCGCGGCGCACCGCGATCGGAAGTGCCATTCTGCGTTCGCTCGATGCCATTGCCGAAATAAATGAAGATGTCGCGCCTGTTAACATGGGCCGCGGTTCGGATGAAATTGCCCCTACGCCTGTTCCTGAAGGCACTTTCCAATCGGACATCATCGTCTTGCTGACCGATGGGTCGAACAACCAAGGTGCACAGCCCTTGGATGCCGCCCAAATTGCCGCCGACCGCGGTGTGCGGGTCTATACCATCGGATTTGGCACAGCGACGAATAATTCAACCCGACGCTGTACACCTGAGCAAAATGGGGGCGCGGCGCTCTTTGAGCGCGGTGAGGGCAACTTTGGGGGCGGTGGTATGGGTGGCGGCTTTGGCGGAGGCGGTCGCCACGCGCTCGATGAAGAAACGCTCACCGAAATTGCCGCCATGACTGACGCCGACTATTACCTGGCCGAAAGTGCAGACGAGCTACAAGGTGTTTTTGCCGGTCTGCCCAAATATAGTGTGACAACGACAGAAACGCGTGAATTATCGGTCGCTTTCACCGGATTTGGCGCCATTCTGGCCGCACTGGCGCTCTTCCTGGCGCAACTGTGGAACCCGCTGACATAGGGTTTCATCATGAGCACATAGGCTGTTCGTCCCCCAGTGCGTAGGGGCGTGCCCTTGCGGCATCGACTCCAACTAATTGATTCCAGACGTGGCCGGCCATGCCAATGTGGATGATATTGGTAGGGTGCGCCCCTTGCGGGCGCCCGCCCTGCGTGCCATTCTAGCGGATTGGCCGGTCTACGTTGGCAGCGGGCGGGGGCAAGCCCCGCTCCCTACCCAAAACACGCCCGGATCGGGACGTCACGCCACGATGCATCCTGCATTAGTTGGAGTCGATGGCCCTTGCGGCCGCCCGCTGTGGTCAGGTCGAGTGCAGGCGGGCGCAAGACCCGCCCCTACGCCACCGTTGTTTATTTTCTTGGAACGGCCTTACGTGACCTGATAGCTGCCGGCAGCAAAACGCACATGTACAGGCTGACCCGGCAATGTGTAGACGACCTGCTCATCCTCCACCTGCTCGCGTACGCCCGGCTGCGCCATGAGCGGCGTGCGAATGTCGGCCAGGTATTGTTGCTGCAACCCGTCGTCAAGGTAGCGTAGATGCCGGCGGTAGAGCTCTGTGCGGTGCATGGCCACATCGAGCCAGGCCTTCCCCCGCCAGCGCATGCCCATGATCAAACCGTCGAGAGCGACGCCGATTGCCAGCGCGTACCAGACGCCGGTCGATCCCAGCCCAAGTGGAAATGCAAAGAGCCAGGCCAATACCAAGGGAGATCACGCCCCTGGTGAGAAGCGTGCTGAACATGGCGGGGAGTGAATCGCCGGCGCCGCGCAGCGCGCCATTGGCGACCATGGCGATCGCCGCCATCGGCAGCATGATCGTGTTGATGCGCATGTAGGAGGTGCCGGCCGCCATCAGTATCGGATGCGCGCTGGGATCGAAGAGGCGGATGATTCGGGGCGCAAAGAGGATGATCGGCGTGATCAGGATGGCCATCGCGAAGACGCCGAAGAGAATGGCGCTGTTGCCGCTACGGCGTGCGCGTGTCACCTGCCAGGCGCCCAGGGCTTGCCCGACAAGGCTCGTTGCAGCCACGTTGATACCCAGCACAGGCATGAAGGCCAGCGACTCGACCTGCAGTCCGATGGCCAGACGCTGCCGCACCGTAGGTGCCGATCTCGGTCGAGGTGACGATGCTGATCACCAGCAGCCGCGAGCCGTTGCGAAAGACGCCTTGAATGCCCGACGGCACACCGATGGCCAAAATATCTCCGAACATTCGCCACTGCGGTCGATAGGAGCCGGCCAGGATCTTCACCGCGTTGCGGCCTGAATAGAAGATGATCAGGACGGCCACGACGCCGATGCCGCGCGAGATGACAGTGCCCATGGCGGCACCGGCCACACCGTAGGCCGGCAGCGGACCGAATCCAA
This sequence comes from uncultured Chloroflexia bacterium, assembly GCA_963715415.1. Lineage (GTDB taxonomy): Bacteria > Chloroflexota > Anaerolineae > Caldilineales > Caldilineaceae > JAWKOK01. The sequence goes on from CAVQSG010000047.1 coordinate 122,386, forward strand.
ACATGAAGAGCGCGTTGAGTCCGATGTTGAGGAGATTGAGCGTACCGGTCAGCAAGAGCGGCGTCACCGTGTCGCCGGCGCCCTGCATGAGCCGATTGCAGATGATGTTGAGGGTCAGGAAGGGCGTGCCGAGGAAGAGGATGCGCAGATAGACCGTGCCCAGGTCGACGGCCTCCGGGTCGCCGCCGCTATTGGCGAGCTTCAGCAGCGGGCGGGCCAGCAGCAAGCCAAGAACGGTCAACACCAGCGCAATAAGCAGACCGGAGGAGATGGCCTGGCGCGTGACCAGGCTCATGCGCTGCGGATCGCGTGCGCCCTTTCGCCTGGGCAATCAGACTCATGGCGCCCGTTGCCACGGAGAGCATCATCACCAGCACCAGCATGCGAATGACGCCGGCCATGCCGACTGCAGCGATGGACATTGGGCCCAGGCGCCCGACCATAAAGATATCCACCACGTTGACCAGGCTCTGGAGAAAGTTGGTCAACATGACGGGTAGGGCCAGTCGCCACAATTGGCCAAAGATCCCAAATGGCGGCACCGGTGGCGCAGGTTGGGTCCGCATGTGTCTATTCGCTATCTGTGGGCTGAATCCGTCAACTGATCGGTGTCGTAGCCGGGATCGTAGCCGACAACGATCAGGGAGGCAAGGCGCGGCCGGTGAGGGATTGGAACGATCGGGTGCTCGGGAAGCGTATCTTGCCTCTCCCTTCAGGATCTTGTCCCGTCCTTCTCCAGCCGGGTAGTGGCTTCGGCCGCAACAATTGACGGCAAACGCACGATTGGGGCGGACCCGCACGGTGATGAATCCCCCATGCTACCATTGCGCCTGCTTCAGGCGGACTTTCCGGCTGCCGGACAAGCCCACTTCAGTGGGCGTCCTTGCTAGCCCTGTGGCTTGAGCCCAGGGCGGTCGCTGCCCCGCCTGGTCCTGGTTTCCATTTTGCCTGCCAATCCGATGTGGGAAAAGGTTAAGAGCCGGCTGGAGAGTGACGCGGCGCTTGCGTCCAGGGTGCAAAGCACGGTAAGACGAGATCATGCGTTCGTAGGTCGGCGCATCCCTGCCCGACCGCTCTCTCCAACCTGACTGATCGTGGTACTCCAACCGTGTCGGGCAAGGATGCCCGACCTACAAAAATCGTGTTTTCATACGGACTTCGGTTTCGACATTCTGAAGGGGGCAGCGCGGTGACCGCCGGCGAGGATGCAAAAAGCATAGCGCTGGAGCAGCACATGTGCTACCGGCTAAGTTCAGCCTGGATCAGCGAGACGAGCATCTCGTAGTTCGGCGGCTGCGGCAGCGCACGTCCGTTGATGGCGAAACCCGGCGTTCCCCGCAGACCGAGACGACGGGCCTGCTGCTCGTCGGCCTGGACCTTGGCGCGCATGTGGCCTTCGTCCAGACATTGCTCGAACGCGGCCATGTCCAGGCCGACGTCGGCGGCATAGGTCACCAACTGTTCGGTGGCGAGACCGGCATAGTTGCCGTACACGTGGTCGTGGTATTCCCAGAAGCGCCCCTGTGCCGACGCGCATTGCCCCGCCTCTGCAGCCTTGGGCGACTGGGCTGTAATCACCGGGAAGTCGCGCCACACGAAGCGCACCTGCTCGCCGAAGTCGGCCAGCACCTGCTCGCGGATGCCGCTGTTGTGCCACGCCCGGCAGGCCGGACAACCGAAGTCCGCATATTCGACGATTTCAACGGGTGCGGACGCCGCGCCTAAGGCCGGATCCGGGACCGATTCAGGAGGTAGAGCGTTGCTGCCCGCGCTCTGCTGCCAGGTGACGTAGCCGAGAAAGGCCACAAAGAGCAGTGCAACCGCGGCGCCGATGATCCGGCGCGTGCGCTGCTGTTGTTGCTTCTGCGCCCGCCTGGCCTGGCGCGTGGCTTTTTTGTTCGCTGCCATATCTTGTTTTCTGTTGCGGTTGGACGCGGTCAGTTGCTCGACCACTGTAGGTGATAGCCGCACAGGAGGATGTAAAGTCGCCTACGCGATAAGTATCCTCATGTGGAACCGTGCGGTTGGGTGAGATCCCAGCGATTTCCATAGAGGTCCTCAAAGACGGCCACCATGCCGTAGGCGGCGCTCTTTGGCTCGCGGACGAAGTGGATTCCCACTGCACGCATCTCGTTGTAGTCTCGCCAAAAGTTATCCGTGCGGAGAAACAGAAAGACGCGTCCCCCTGCCTGGTTGCCGATGAATGCTGCTTGTTCCGGTGTTGACGCGCGCGAAGAGCAGCGTGGCGCCGTCTGACCCGGGCGGCGCCACCACAACCCAGCGTTTGTCCTGTGCGGGCTGGTATATATCCTCGACCAGTGTAAAATGGAGCTTGTTGCAGTAGAAGTCGATGGCTTCGTCGTAGTCGCGCACAACGAGCGCGATGTGGATGATGGACTGCTGCATATTCGATCCGCGCCTCCGGATTGACGACCGCGGTTGTGGTCTACCGTCGTATGGACCACGCCATGTGGATGATAGTTGAGGGAACAGCAGGATGAAAACAATCCTTCTCGTCGGCAGTTCGATCTTTGCAAACTGGAGCGATGTGGCGGAGATCGCGCCCGACGATGCCGTGACAAACCGCGCCGTCGGCGGCACAATCACCGCGTTCTGGACAGAACACCTGACCACCGTGTTGGCGGCGTGCAGCGCCGGACGCGGTGTTGTTCTACTGTGGGAGCAACGACATCAACCAGGGCGTGCCGGCAGAAACCATTTGCACGAATGTCACACGTTGCCGCCGGCTTGTCCATGGTCTATCGACGAACACAATCTTCGCCTATTTTAGCATCATCGAAAGCACCACAGAAACAAGGCAAATGGACTCTCATCGATCGGTTGAACGCCGCCATTCGGACGGATTTGCCGGCCGGCGATCTCTATGTAGAGACGAATGATGTGTTCTTCCGCGACGGCCGCCCCGTGGCCCGCTACTTCGTGGAGGATGGGCTGCATTTGACCGGCAAGGCATACGCCACGTTATCGACATATGCACGGCCTCTCATCGCCACGTGGCTGGGACCAATGCGAGACACAAATAACGGTGGTATCCCGAATCGTGTGTAATTTCGCAATCTACCAGAGAGAGCAAGCCACTTTCACACAATTCGTGGTATACCACCCAAATAACTGCCCAGAAAAAAGCCACAGGTGAACACAGATGGGTTCGGATGGTTTGTCGATCATCCCGACGCCTATCGGCAACAAGGCCACAAGGCAAAATCAATCATACTCTGTGTTGATTATTTCGGGGTTGGAGGGAAGATGAACAAATGGGGAAACGAAAATGGATTGGGTTCGTGAATTCTATGAAAAGCAGAACGCCTGGTCGGGCGTCTACGAAGAGGAGATCTCCCAGACCAGATCGTGAAAAAGCAGCCCTGATCGAGGAGTTTACGGGTGACGGCACCAAGCGGGTGCTGGAGCTCGGCGCCGGTGGTGGACAAGGCGCAGCCGCGGCCGCGGATCTGGGACATAGCGTCGTTGCCGTCGAACTTGTGCCCAGCCTTGCTGCGCAGGCGCAACGGCTGGCCGCAACACGCGAAACGGGGCGAATGACAGTGATCAACGAAGACTTTTGCACTGTTTCTCTCGACGGTCACTTTGATGTAGTCTGCTACTGGGACGGCTTCGGCATTGGCACCGATGATGACCAACGCCGTTGTTTCGACGAATCGCCGCATGGCTGACATCGGCGGGCAGCGCGCTGATCGAGATCGGTACGCCCTGGTATGCAGCATCGGTCGACGGCCGCGGATGGGCGGTGGGTGACGCCGAAAGAGAATACAGTTTCGATGCAGACGGCTGCCGTTGGGAGGATACATGGTGGCCCAAGAATCACCCGGAGCAGGCAGTCAAACAGTCGACTCGCTGTTATTCGCCCGCCGATCTGCGCATGCTGCTCGCCGGTACAGGTTTGGAGCTATGCCGCGTCAAACCGGGCGGCACCATGGATTGGGTGCAGGGCAAGTGGCTACCCTCTGTGCCGCTCAAACAGGCGATGAGCTATGTCGTGCAACTCTGCGTCGTGAACCACGGGTGAGGTCTGTTGCTTTGAGATTTTGCAGGAGAGCATGCGTGCCAGAGGGTTTGAAACAACTCTTTGGCGGATAATCCACGAAGAGATGAGGATCAAATGACTATCCATATCGATACGCCCATGTCGCCGCCGCAGTGGGCGCTGCTGGAGCGCCAGCTGCTCGCAGGCCCAAAGCGACGCCTGTGCCGGCGTTCTACGACCAGTACTTCGACGAGCGCGGCTATCTGCTCTGCGTGCCCCGCTGGGGCGGCGACGACGGGCCGGACGACGCGGCCGAGAACCTGCTCAACTGGACCATGCTCCACGCCCTGGGCGCGCCCGACGTGGTGCTGGCGCTCTACAAGCACGGCTGGGAAGGCCACCTGCGCCAGTACACCGAGGCCAAGACCGTCGAGGTGGCCCTGGCCCGCGACGGCATGTACTACAAAGAGTTCCCGGTCATGTTCGACTGGTTCCACAACGGCGAGGGCTTTTCGGCCTTCTTCCTGCAGGGCCTCTCCGACCCGGACGACCGCGCCATTCAGGCCGCGCCACGGCGCTACGCCGGCTTCTACATGAACGAGGATCCCCAGGCGCCCAACTACGATCCCGAGCACAAGATCATCCGCAGCTGTTCAACGGCAGCCGCGGGCCGCTGCTGCGCAAGGCCACCGGGCTGGACTGGGCCGGCGACCCCATCGAGATCGAAGGACGCTTCCGGCTGGGCCACGGCGAACGCACCTACGACGAGATGGTGGCCCACTTCAAGGACTACAACGACATCGTCGGCGACAACCCCATGAACCTGGCCACGACCTGCTGGCGCTCAACGCCTACATGCTCGACCACGAGGAGAAGTACCGCGACTGGGTGCTGGAGTACGTCGACGCCTGGTGCGAGCGCACCGCGGAGAACGGCGGCATCATCCCCACCAACATCGGCCTGGACGGCACGATCGGCGGCGAGTGCGGCGGGCACTGGTACGGCGGCATCTACGGCTGGGGCTTTACCGTGACCGTGCCGCAGACCGGCGAGCTGGCCCACCGCACCTACTCCCACACGCGCGCCATCTACGGCTTTGGCAACGCCCTGCTGCTGACCGGCGACCAGCGCTACGTGGACACCTGGCGCGGCGTGATCGACCACATCAACGCCAACGCCCGCGAGATCGACGGCCAGACGATGTGGCCCAACGCCTACGGCGACTACTTCGGCGACGAGGACTGGTACGACTGGAAGCCGCACCCCTTTGACTCGGGCGCGCTGGAGGTCTGGTACTGGTCCATGAATCCCGACGATCTCAACCGGCTCGAGCAGGATCCCTGGGTGCACTATCTGGAGGGCGACAACGCCGACTATCCGGTCGACGCGCTGCCGTGCCGGCCTGGATCAGGTGCGCGCCAACATGGCGCGCGATGCGCGCCGACACCACCACGCCCGACACGCGCCTCTCGGACGACATGAACCACATCAACCCGGCCACGACCGAGGCGCTGACCCAGCTGATGCTGGGCGGCCTGCCCACCGGGCGGGTGGGCTCTCCGCTGCACTGCCGGCTGCGCTACTTCGACCCGGCCCGGCGCCGCGCCGGCCTGCCCGAGGACGTGGCCGCGCTGGTGGAGAAGCTGACGGACGATGAGGTCACGCGTCACGCTGGTCAACGTCAACCAGGTCGAGCGCGCGTACGGTCGTCGTGCAGGGCGGCGCCTATGCCGAGCACCAGATCACGCCACGTGGCGCTGGATGGAGCGAGATCGTGGAGATCGGGCGCAGTGCCTGTTCGGTACGCCTTGCGCCCGGCTGCGGCGCCCGGCTCCGGATCAAGACGGAGCGCTATGCCAATCAGCCGACGCTGGCCTTTCCCTGGGATCGGACATGGTGAAGCAGTCTAAGGCTGTTCCAGAAAATTCATCAACCCAGTACGTAGGGTCGCGCCCTTGCGGCCGCCCGCTGTGGTCAGGCCGAGTGCTTTCACACAAGTACACCGGCCCTATTTGCTGTGGTATCTACTTGTGTCGTTTACTGCCTCCCCGTTCCTAACGCAGACTGCACCACAACATCCACAAACCTGTCGGGTTCGCTGGTCCACCGCGTGTGGCCGGAATGCTCAAACCGGATCAGTTCCTTGTGCGGTGCGTCGAGTAGCGCATAGTATTCTTCGACCAGTGCCGGCGGCGCGTTGACATCGTGGCGACCGATGAGAAAGTAGACCTGCGTCTCCAGCCGCGGCGCCTGCGCCCGAAAGTCTACATCCCACAGTTGTAGGTAGATGACGCCAGGCGTGTCCAGCGGCCCACGGATAGATAGAACGGCACCCTGAGAAGGGGCAGACTCAGGTCGCGGATAGGACCCAACAGACTGTACAGCGTGGCCTGATCGTGCACTGAACCGACCATCACCGTGACACCTTGGGAGAGGCGGGTGACGGTCATGCCCCAAACTGACGCGTCTGCCGGCTGTCCAGGTGTCCCTGGATGCGAATTTCGAAGCCGTCCCCAAGCGGTGCGCGCGGCGCCAATTCTTGGGTTAGATCGAAGGCCTGCATGTAAGACGCACCCACGCTCCGAAAGCCACACCGTTCCAAGACGCCGGCCTCCGGAATGCATCGGCGCGCTGTAATTTCAATTGAGAGACTCGCACTGAGTGGTTCGATGAGTGGGGAAACGGCAGCGTTGACGGTCTTTCCCACCGCCGTTGTCATCCCATCTCTTTCCCCACACGCAATCAGCAATCTATGGTGAGGCTCCGATCATCGGGTCGCCGCCAAACGCGGTCTTCATCAATAAATGCACCCCAAATGACGGCATACGATTCTCGGTAGGTAAAAGAATACCATCAGGTTTGCACGTCTATGTTACGCAGGGGGAGATGGTTTCAGCGGTTCGTGCATGTATGAAGTCTATTTTGGATTCTGTATGGAGAAACGACATGAAAGAGTTCGACGCAGCAGCGCAGCTAGACATTCCAGATGACGCATCGATTGCCAATCCTTCGCGGCCGCTTGTGCGGTTGCGGGGTAGCTTTTCCTCTGTACAGCCGCTTCAGGCGGGACTTCGCCGGCGGCGGGATGACGACGGAGATCCGTTGCCTGAAGACCCGCCTGAACCGCCGCTCCCACCCCCACCGCCTGTCTCTACACCCGATTTGGCCATTCAGCTTTCGCTCTGCTTGCCTATCGAGTTGAATGACGGCATCGTCGCGGCCGTTCGCCAGGCGCTTGCACCTGACGCCGATGTACGCACCACCTGCATCAATGGATCGCAGCGAATCGGCGTCTGGTTGCGCCCGTTTGTCAACGAACAGGACAACCAGCGCGCGACCGAGGCCTTTCCAGGCTCAATATCATCCGCTCCGGCGAAACCCTGGCCTTTTTCATCAACTCAGCCCTGATTCGACGCCAGGCCTTGGAGGGCTGGAACGCAGCGCCTAAACGACTGAACGGCGACAGCGATCCCGATCCCAATGGACCGGTTCATCTGACCGGTTTTTCCGTCAGATTTGAAAGCCCGAACCGCATCGTCACTCGTGTCGAAGGCTTCGACGAGCGACCCTGGCCGGATGTGGACTTTCGGATCACGACCACAGATACACTCTCTGTGTCGGGCGGCCAAATCCATTGCGACACAGAACGCGATCTCGACGTCGACACCGGTTGGCTGAACTTCTTGACTGGCCTGTTTCTGATCGTCCTGCCGCCCCTGGGCATCGTCTTCCTCGTCGAACGGATCATCATCGGCAGCAAGGAGGCACCCGCAGCCGGCGCAGGCCCCGGCTGCAATGCGGCGGCACTAATCCCGCAGGAGATCCTTATCCCGGGCGGCCAAAAGGTGGTCGCTTCCTATTCACGGCTTGACGTATCCAATGGCGGCATTTTCGCGGGCGGCTCGTTCGTGGTAATTCCGCGCAGTCCGGAGGTCACAATCGCGGGGCTGAACCGGATCTCGGTCGTCGAGGGAACGGCGTCGGTCACACGTAGTTACACGTTGCGGACTGAAGATCTGCGGCCGCCGCTACAAGTCGCCTGGAGCGGTGATGGCGTCGCGCAGAGCCCGCGAGCGGAGACAACCGGCTTTCGCTTTAATCTCGCGGGCGTGCAAGTCGGCCAGGTGCTCACCCGCCGCGTCGCTGTCCGCGTGACTGACGCCGACAACCTGGTCGACACGGCTGAATTCTTGGTTCGCATCCACATCACGCCGGAGGACGATGATTTTCCGCCGGTTTGCCGGGTCAAACCCTGGCTGCCGCAATGTCAGGATCCGCTGGAACGTGCGGCAAGGTTGCGACGTGGAGAGCCGGCTGTTAGACAAGTAGAGTAGACAACCGGCCGGTTGGCTTCCTGCAGAATCCACGGTTTCCAGGAAGGCAACCGGCCATTCTATGCGCAAACCCGGTCTTTCTTGTCAGCGGGGCGCTGACAAGAAAGACCGGGTTCTATTTGATCGGCACGTAGATGTCTGTGCGCAACTGCTCCGGCGCTCATCTACATAGTCTTCACAGGGAATCGCATCCCGCAACTCTCCGCTGGACCCAGGCAGCCAATCACGGTAGGCGGCCTGCCAGGTCTGCCACAGAGTGTCATAGGTCCCATTTGCCGAATGACTCCCCAGCGTCCACCAGGCAGCGTCTGAAAGTCAAGGCCGGCGACGCCCCCTCGGCAAAAATGGCGCCGGAGTCAAAGCGCACTTCCTTGGTGATTTCCGGTTCATCGGGATAGATTGCGACAAATTGGCGTACGTGTTCCATCAGCTTGTGCTCATCGAGAACGCTCATCAACCGATTGAACGATCTACAAGGATCGTCTACGTTTTGTTGCGGTTGGCCAAATAGCCGCCAAGCCAACCGGCGATGTAGGCAGCTTGCTTCTCGCGAATGTGCTCATAGAAGTGAACATGATCGCAGTAGATGTTGCTGCCCAGGTTAACGGTAAATGTGTGGAGATCGATTGCCGGAATATCTGCTGCCGCCATGACTCGGTCCGCGATCCGGTTGTAGTGTCGACAGTCCGCTGAGAAGCGGTGGAAAGCCATCCGATCGTGGTTGTGAATGGCTTCGTCGCACGGCGTGGTCCTGATCCAGATCATCCGAGGTTGCATACCTGCAACCGTCTTCACGATCGCGCGCAGGTTTGCTTCATATGTATCCGGCGCGTTCTGGCGGACGCCGGTCTGCGGATCGGTCTTGATGTCATGCAGCCCGCAGTTGACGAGGAGGAGGTCGCAAGCGATGCCGCCTGCTGCCGCCTTGGTCAGTAGAAAGGCAAGCACCATAGATGAATCACCGCCGTTGGCGCCCTGCGGCTGCGCGAGATCGAGCCGAACCTCTTCCTCAGCTTCCTTGCGCGCGTACTCCATCTGTCCGTGCAGATAGCGCTGCAAGTGCATGCCATACTGTATCGAAATGCTGTCGCCCAATACGTAGATTCTCATAGGAGGAACTCTTTCAGAAGATCGGTGGAGATCCAGCTGATCCTCAGTTTGACGGCAATCCGTTGACCCAGAATGCTTTTACCGGTTCGGGGCGCCCCGCCTATCAGATAGATCATGTTGATTTCATCCAGGTTCGACTGACGCAAGATGTCGCTGAGCCGGCAAACATTCCGCAACTTCTTCGCACGCGATCTCCTGAGGTAGGCGGCCGGTCCGGGCCGCCAACGCAGCCGCCACACCAGCCGCCTGGCCCAGGCAACCGCGCAACTCGAGCAATTGTACGGACACGTCGCAACACGCCGCAGCAATGGCAGCCGCCACACCGGCTGGGCCTCCGCCGCACGCAGGTCCAGGATTACGGCTTCTCCGACCAGTTGCTCGACCGGAATCTGCGCCAAGTCGGCCCCCTCCTTCAGACAATGGAAGGGAACTTCAATGTGCGTGCCTTCAGTTTAGATCCCGGCCTGATTCAGCTCAACGATACGTGACGTCGCCTGTTGCGACGACGGCGTATGGCCGCCCAGCGGCAGGATGCGCTCATGGATCGTGTCGATGATCCACGCCGCCTGTGGGAAGAACGCATCCTCCAACTCGGCCGCGGGCGTGATCCAGTTGCGCGCGCCGACCACCGCCACAGGGCCATCCAGATAGTCGAAGGCAAGCTGGCTCAGGTTGCCGGCCATGGTGTGCAGAAACGAGCCCCGCTCACAGGCATCGGACGCCAACACGATCTTGCCCGTCTTCTTGATGGATTCGACGATGGGTTCGTAGTTGAACGGGTTGATAAAGCGTGCGTCGATGACCTCTACCGATAGGCCGTGCTTCTGCGCCAGTTCTTCGGCTGCCTCCAGACCGCGGTAGAGCGTGGCGCCGATGGTGACGATGGTCAAGTCGCGGCCACTGCGCCGCACGACCGGCTCACCCTCGGGCACTTCGTAGTAGTCGATGGGAACACCCCCTTCAACCAGTGTCTCCGGCTCCGGATAAAGACGCTGGCTCTCGAAGAAAACCACCGGATCGGTGCCGCGCAGAGCCAGGTTGAGCATGCCCTTGGCATCGTAGGGCGTAGCCGGGAAGTAGACTTTCAACCCCGGAATGTGGGCAACGATAGAGGTCCAGTCCTGTGAATGCTGCGCTCCGTACTTGGCACCGACCGAGACGCGCAAGACCAGAGGCATCTTGAGCACGCCGGCCGACATGGCCTGCCACTTGGACATCTGATTGAAGATCTCGTCGCCGGCGCGGCCCATGAAGTCGCAGTACATCAGTTCGGCCACCACCCGCCCGCCGCTAGACTGCGTAACCGACCGCAGTACCCGCAATCGCGCCCTCTGAAATGGGCGCGTTGAAGAGCCGGTGGTAGGGCAGACACTCGGTCAGGCCACGATAGACGCCGAACGCGCCGCCCCAGTCTCGGTTCTCCTCACCGTAGGCCACCATGGTCGGATCCTCGTAGAAGCGATGGATCATGGCTTCGTAGAGCGCCTCGGCATAGGTCAAGGTGCGCAACTTGGGGTGGGGTTTGCCGTCCTCATCCAGACCAAAGCGGAACTTGGCATGGGTCGTCTTGAGACGGCTTTCTTCCTTGGGCAAGAGAACCTCGGGCTGCTCCTCAGCCCATCGATCCTGTCCGTATTGGAGAACATGAGTGCGCCAATATCCTCGCCGGCTATGCTCATATAGGGCGACGTCGCCGGGTCCACGGCTGCGGTCAAGACCTTGACCAGTCGCGCCACCGTGTTGTCCGTGAACGCATCCAGCTCGGGCTCGCCGGCGTGGCCGTTGTCGCGCAGATACTCGCGGTAGTTGACCAGCGAATCGACTTCACGCCAGAGATCGACCTCTTCCTTGGTGCGATAGGCCGAGGCGTCAGAGGGCGAGTGACCGGAGAAGCGATAGGTAGCCGTGTCCAGCAGCGCAGGCCCCTGACCGGCCAAGAGCAACTCGCGCTTGCGCGCGACGGCATCGGCCACGGCCAGCGGGTTGTAGCCGTCGACACGCTCGGCATGCATGGCCTCAGGGTTGACGCCAAGACCGACCCGCGCCAACGCGCCGAAGCCCATGGTCTCGCCCACCGGCTGGCCGCCCATGCCGTAGAAATTATTCATGAAGTTGAAGAGAATGGGCGGCGCCCCACCGATCTCCTCCTGCCAGAGCGTACGGTACTGGTCCATGGCAGCAAACATCATGGCCTCCCAAACAGGACCGCAGCCCATGGAGGCGTCGCCGATGTTGGCAATGACGATGCCCGGCCGCCGGTTGACCCGTTTGAAGAGCGCCGAGCCTACGGCGATGTCGGCGGAACCGCCCACGATGGCGTTGTTGGGCATCACACCGAAGGGCGGGAAGAAGGCGTGCATGGAGCCGCCCAGCCCCCTGTTGAAACCGGTGGAGCGGGCAAAGATTTCGGCCAATGTGCCGTAGAGCGTGAAGTCGATGGCCAGCGCCGTGATGCTCGATCGATCGCCGAAGCTCTCGACCACACGCAGGATGGCGCCGTCCATATAGCTTTCCATGATGGCCTGGAGCGCATCCTCGTCCAGTTGCTCGATGGCCGAAAGGCTCTTGGCCAGAATCTCACCGTGGAGCGGTGCGATCCGAAGATAAAATCGTCGGGCGTCAGGTGATAGGCCTGGCCCACGGCTGCCGCTTCCTGGCCGATGGAGAGATGGGCAGGGCCACGATGTGTGTAGTCGATGCCCTCGTAGGTACCCTCTCTCTTGATGCGGTCGAGCATGGTCTCGAACTCGCGGATCACGACCATGTCACGATAGATGCGCACCAGATTGGTCGTGCCGTATGTGGCCGTCTCCATCAACGGGTCGGCCACATAGGCATTGAGCGGGATTTCCGGGCCGGTCAGCACTGCGCTCCTGCGCGCTTCGGCCGGGTCGATGGTGATAAGCTTGGTCATAGATAAGTCCTTGTCATGTTCAACTCGCCAACAACAGATCGATTCCTGCGATGTAGTCCGCCAGCGTCTGCAGGAACCGTGCCGCGGGCGCTGCCGTCGACCACCTGATGGTTGATGGTCAACGACAGGGCAATGTGGGGAATGAAGGCAATGTTCTCTTCTGTGTCGGCCATCGGTTTGAGGTTGATGTTGCCCACGCCCAGGATCGCGACCTGGGGCGGATTGAGCACAGGCGTAAAGCTTTCGACGCCAAAAGCGCCAAGATCGGTGACGGTGAAGGTACCGCCGGTCAGGTCGTCGGGAGCGCTCCTCCCCTCCTGCGCGGCGCCGGCCAGCCGCTTGGCCTCACCGGCCAGTTGCTTGAGCGTCAGCCGGTCGGCATTGCGGATCACCGGCACGAGCAGACCGCGCGGCGTATCGACGGCAATTCCCAGATGCACTGGACCATAACGCCTGATCGCGTCGCCTACGAAGAGTGCGTTGAGGTCGGGGTGCACCGGCAGGGCACGGGAAAGTGCGAACAGCAACAGATCGTTGATGGTCACACCCTGCAGACCGAACGCGTCGGAGCTATTCTTGAAGCGCACCCGCAGCGCCTGCAATGCCCGGGCATTGGCTGAGGCGTTCAGCGTGAGTTGGGCTGTCGTCTGCAGAGAAGCCAACATGCGCTCGGCGATGACCTTGCGTACGCCGCGTACCGGGAAGCTCAGCATAGTCCGCCTCACCGGTCTCGTCGGCAACCACCGGCGCGTTCGCTTGCGCAGATGATGCTGCCAGCAAATCCTGTTTCGTGACACGTCCGCGTGGTCCGCTCCCCTGTCCGGGCGCTGTATACTCGCCACTGGCGACCATGGATTGGGCCACCGGCGTCAGCCTGGGTTGTGCAGCATGGGCAGCAAGCACATCGCGTTCGATCACACGGCCGCCCGGTCCGCTGCCCGGTAGAGCAGCCAGTTCCACCTGCTTGTCCGCCGCCAGCCGGCGCGCCCGGGGCGAAACCGCGTTGGACATTGATTCCGGTGCGATGGATGATTCAGCTCTGCTCTCGGTCCGGCCATGGGCAGTTGGCCCTTGGGAAGTAGGGGCGGACGGTTCGGGCACAGGTGCTGCTTCATGACCGGTTCTCGTCCAGCTGCGCACATCCTCGCCCGGCTCGCCGATCACCGCGAGATCGGCCAACACCGGAACTTCGTCATTGACATTGTACAGAATGGCAAGCAGGACGCCTGTCGCTGAACTCGGCACCTCCATCACCGCTTTGTCCGTCTCGACATCGCAGAGGATGTCGCCCTCCGCCACCAAATCGCCGACCTGCTTTTTCCACTCGACGATGATGCTGCTCTCCACACTGTTGCCCAACTTGGGCATCACGACTGCTGTTGCCATGCACAATTCCTCGATGATGAAATGTGGTTGATGCGAATTAGGGAATTCTAAGACGCCGGATCCGGCCAAATCCGTTTCATTCTCGATCCAACACGGATGCCACAGCCGCGATCGAGTCGAGAACGTAGGCCGGCTGGTAGGGAAAGTTGGCAATATCCTCGCGCTGGGTGACGCCGGTCAACACGAGAGCGGTGCGCATACCCGCATTGATACCTGCCACAATGTCAGTGTCCATACGGTCGCCGATCATGATGGTGTCTTCCGAATGGACACCCAGATGGTTGAGCGCGGTGCGCATCATCAGCGGGTTGGGTTTGCCCACATAAAAGGGGCTCTTGCCGGTGGCCGCTTCGATAAGTGCTGCCATGGCGCCGCAAGCGGGCACGATGCCGTGTTCGGTCGGACCGGATGTGTCCGGATTGGTGGCAACGAAAAAGGCGCCCGCGGCGATCAGACGTATCGCCTTGGTGATGGTCTCAAAGCTGTAGCTGTGGGTCTCGCCCAGCACAACATAGTCCGGATCGTGGTCGGTGATCACATAGCCGACGCTGTGAATGGCGGAGGTCAGGCCACTCTCGCCGATGACATAGGCCTTCCCTTGCGGCCGTTGGGAATCCAGAAACATGGCCGCGGCCATGGCCGACGTAAAGATGCGCTCCACCGGGATGTCAAGGCCATTGGTCTGCAGACGATGGGCCAGATCGCCCGGCGCGTAGAGTGGATTGTTGGTGAGTACGAGAAAGGGAGTGCCGGCCTCATTCAGATGTTCGATAAACTCAGGCGCGCCGGGGATGGGCGTGCGCCCCTTGACCAGTACGCCGTCCATGTCCATGAGCACGTTACGAATTGAGGCCATTTGGTTTCCCTCTGCGTGGATAGTCTTCAATCCGATCCTTCTCAAACCGAAGGCTGTAGTATTCAATGCCCTATGCAATGTGAATCTCGATACCGGAGTCCCGCAGGTGGGCGATCTGGTCGTCCGGTGCCTCGCCATCGGTAATGACAACATCTATCTCGTCCAGCTCTGCAAACGATGCAATGCCGACTTGTCCCCACTTGCTGGCGTCCAGCACGGCGATCACCCGGCGACACAGTTGCACCAACGGACGCTTGAATTCGGCCTGTTCTGTGCTGACATCGGTCAGGCCTTCGGGATCGCTGATGCCGTGGGCGCCGAAGAAGCCGAGCCGGATGTTGTAGTGCTCCAGCCAGGCAAGCCCAGAGGCACCGACCAGCGAAGCGGTTTCCCGCTGCAACATGCCGCCCGACAGTGCGACCTGTACACCCACCGCATCCAGCAGTTCCTGCGCGATGGCCAGGCTGTTGGTCAGCACGGTGATGTACTGGCGTGTTTTCAATTGCTGCGCGATGGCAAGCGAGGTGCTGCTGCTGTCCAGGAAGATGGACATGCCGTCCTCGACCAGGCCGGCTGCGACTGCACCGATACGCGTCTTTTCCTGGATGCGACGCCGGCGGCGCAGCGCAAGCGCCAACTCTCCGGCATAGTCGACCGCGGGGACGGCGCCACCATGGGTGCGGAGAATCAAGCCCTGCTCCGCCAAGGCCTGAAGATCGGAGCGAATGGTGACCTCAGAGACACCGAAGTGACTGCTCAAGTCGGCGACCGCACCACGCCCGTGCTCGGCAAGCAGAGCGAGAATCGCCTGTCTACGTTCCTCGAGATAGAGATCGGGTTGCGCTGTCATACTGCCACACAAAATAGTTACATTTGCTTTCGAATGTTTTCATTGTCACGCAGACGGATGGAATTGTCAACCGTGCCTGGAGGTGAAACCGTACCATTCATTTGTGGGGCTAGTAGATCCGGCAGAAATTCCTATACAGATGTTACCGGAGATACGGCGGCCGGATTTCTGTCGTGGTATCTACGCCCAACTAAGGTCGAGATCCAAGGAAACAAGTACTCGATACAACTTCCTGGAAGTTCACATGCGGCGATGCAGCGCCACGGGGGGTGAAAACAAGAGAGCCATCTGTGTTTATCTAGTGTATATCTAGTGTATATCTGTGGTTAATTTTCAGGGCAGCTCTTGGCCAAACAAGTTGCCTCGCAGTCAACTGCCAGGAAGATAGGGGCGTCTATTTCGCTGGAATCGCCCAAGAGAGTCGCTCAACGCGTCTCTTGGACATCCTTGGTCCAATGTTCAGGGCGCCGGCGGCTGCCGCCCCGTTCGATCTCTTCGCCGATATAGTCGCCGTAACAAGGATGTACGTTGTGGAGGATGGAGGGAAGATCGGAGTAATAGTTGCGGACAGCATCAAAGGCCAGGGAGAGGTTGCCGGCCAGTTTGCCGTTGGCAAAGCGGATCAACCACTTGCCCTTGACGTCGGCCGCCCGGTTGTGGATCTCCCGGTTAACCCGTAGCTTGGGCATAAGAGCAAGATCGATGACAGAGAAGAAGACCCACAGATCGCGTACGTTGTCGCGGACCAGGATGCCCGACGCCGGGGCAAAGCCGAGGCATTTGCGCACGGTCAAGTCGTCCAGGATGCAGAGGTCCGGTTCCGGCGCGAAGTCGGGCCAAAGGTCAGCCCGATAGGGCTGGCGCTTCTCCTTCACTTCCAAATTGAAAACCGGTGCGCCCTCTTTGAGCAACGTAAAATCGAGATCGTCAAAGGACTTGGTCTTGTCGATGCAGGGGATCTTCTGTGCCGACAGAAATTGCTTGATCTCACGCTCAGCAGACAGTGCGGACATCGTGAAGTTCCCCGTTATCGGTGGTAGTAGACGTCCCACCCCAGATAGGTTTCGAAGGCATCGTTAAGTATGTCACTGACATGCCCCAGTGTCATCGCGGAGTGGTGAGCGAAACCGTTTTTGCAGATGTAACGAAGCAACGCCTGCAATTCGTTGACCTCGACCACGGCCTTGGTGCCGGAAATGAGCGAAAGCGGATCGTTGGTAAAAGAGCCCTGACCGATATAAGTCTTGATTCTGCCCAGCCGATCATCGGTGTCGATACGCGCATAGGTCATGGGTCCGGCCGGCGAGCGACCGTCGACGGCGCCCCAGGTATTCTCCGGACCGAGAGTCGTACCGAGGACTTCGGCCGAGACGATCTCGATTTCCGACACCAGGCTCTTGGCCCAGTTTCCGCAGTGGAAGTAGAGACACTTGTCCAGCTCGTCGTCGTAGTTGTTGTTCCAGTCGACCAATCCGGCCGGTGCGTTGGAAGCCATCCGCAACGCGTACATGGAGACGGTCCCGGCAATGTCGACTTCGCAGGCGCTGGGCATAAAACGATCGCTCATCATGCTCATGATGGTGCAGGCGTTGATGCCGTAGTTGTTCTGCAACGTCTCCCAACACTGAATGGCCGTGGCATCCAGCTCAAATTCGTCCATCCAGTCGGAGATGACGACGCCCATCTTGGCCATCTTGACCAACGACGGCGGTGGCGCAGAATCGGTCTTGGCATAGCCTCGAATCTCGCCCAGCTTCTCCTGCACACGTGGGTCGTCGTCGGCCAACTTTTGGATCCAACCGAAGACCTCAGACATGTCCAACGTGGTGACACTGATGCCTGCAGCTTCCAGCAGTTTTTCGCTGTAGCGCACGGTGTTGAATGCCTGTGGTCGGGCGCCAATCGCGCCAGACGAATGCTGCGCATACTCTTGACAACGTGACAGAGTCGCACAAATTTGTCGATCTCCTGCCGGAAGATCGCCGACGCCGGATCGACCACATGGTGCTCGGTCAAGCTGAAGGGAATGCCGTACTGGTAGAGGTTGTTGGTGACCGACAGTTTGCCGCAGAAGGCGTCGCGCCGCCCGGCTGACGTCAGTTGCCGGGTCGTGTCCGGAAAGGCATGGACTAGGACGGGTACATTGAGTCCAGATCGGCGAATCGCATCGGCCACCCCCTTTTCGTTGCCGAAATTGGGCAGCGAAACCAGGATGCCGTCAATTTCGTCTTGGTGCGCCTTGAAGAGCGCGCCACATTTCTTGGCATCCTCCCACGATTCGACTGCGCCCAGCGACGTATCGTCGACCGAAACCACGATGGTATCGATACCAAGTTCATCAAGCACGCGTAGAATCTGGGCACGTCCTTCCCGTACTAGGCTGTCTGCGAAAAAGTTGCGGTTGGTTACGATCACACCCAATGTCGCTTTGCGCATCTCTGTTGGCTCCCGTCTGTGGTTCAGGTCAATCGTTTTCGAGCTCGTACTGTTGTTTCGGATCTTTCTGACCGCGGCGCTGGATTCAATGTGCCGGACGCATGGTCACCGTCTAGCCTAGCCCGGCACAATTGTCATCCTGAGTGGATAGCCTCGTTAGGACCGGTCGCGGCGATCGAGTACCGTGAAGGATCTCCGGGGCAGCGAATACATGTGGAGGATTCCGTCTCGGGCAAGTCGGTGGAGCCGTCTCTGGATGTAGGTCGTCCGCCTGCAAGACCGCCTACGTCGCCGATCTCCGTCACCGGATGATTGCGGCTGCGCCCTGGACAATTGCGATGTCGAAGAGTTCGTCCTGTTTGTTGACGCGTCACCGCGGACCAGTGACAGTGTTTCGCACTCTGAATCCAGACATCAACTTCATACCATCTCCCAACTATTGCCATGCGGAGTTCGCGTCGCTACAGACTCCACGAACGTGGTTCGCTCCGAACTCTGGTGATGCGACGGAGCGGATGTCTCCTTACATCGTTGGACGTCACGAATGAAAACCCGGCCGCTTGCGGAGGCTCAATCACGGCGGGACTACTCCTGGTGGACGCGCCGCACGCGTACGGCGACGTACGGCTTGCCGGGCAGTTCCACGCCAAAGGCGGCCTCGCGCTCGGCCGTGGCCACGGGTCGGCGGCGAGACCGGCAGTGGGCCCGGCTTGCGCCGGTGTGATGGTCATGTTCCACGTGTCGATGATGTCGATCTCGTACTCGGCGTCGTCCTTGGGGCAGACCTATGGCCCACTGAAGCGGCTGGTGCTCGCCGAAGTAGATCAGCCGTGGTGTCGCCGACGATACCGGCCGAGACGCGCGTCCACTCCCAACGGCCCTGCATCGGCGCAAGCCACCTGGCGGCAGTTCCTCGATGATCTGGCGCAGGAAGGCGATGCGTTTCCAACTCTCACCGTGCAGGACGCCGCCCTTGCCCCACCAGAGGATGTCGTCCGGGTGCATGTACGTCTCACCGTGACCGGCGTAGCCGCCGTTGACGACCATGATCCAGAAGCGATGGACCAGTTCCTGAGCGCTGATGTTGCCCCACGGCCGCGGGATGTTGCCCTCATACTCACACTCGTCGTTGATGACCGGCTTGCCGTAGCTATGCGCCATTCCCGCACCCGCTTGACGTCCCAGTTCTGGATACAGACGTGTGTGATCCACGGCTTGGTGTGGTCGTAGTTCATCGTAACGTTGCCGTTGTGGATCGAGCGCAGGTGCTGGTACGGATCCTTCTCTTGAACGATCTTGAAGTATTGATCCCACTGTGACATGGGTTTGGTGCCCAGCAAGAAGTCGTACTCGTTGGCCATTGACCACCAGACGTTGCGATAGGCGGAGAGCCGCGCCACAAGATAGCGCAGGTAGCGGTAGTCGCTCTCGGCGTCCATCTCGCAGTAGCCCCAGCGGTCATAGGGATGGAAGACGATGATATCGGCCTCGATGCCGAGCGCCAGCAGGTCAGCGACACGCTGCTTCGAAGTGGCGGAAGAAGGCGGGGTCGAAGCGGGTCACGTCGCTGACACCATCCTCATCACGTTCGAAGGGGTAGTAGACCGGCTCGTTCTCGTTGTAGATGTAGTCCTTGGGGAAGACGCACATGCGCATCTTGTTGAAGGGCGCGCTCTTGAGCGTCTCCAGCGTCTGTTCCTCCAGCTCATCGCCCTGGTGCGCCCATGCATAGCAGGTGGTGCCAAAGGAATAGTAGGGCGTGCCGTCGGCGTAGGCAAAGTGAAACTGATTGTGGACATGCACCGGGCCGTGGTTGCCCTCGGATGCCGGCGTGCAGGTGAATGAGCCCGTGTGACCGTCAAGTGCGTCCACGTTGCTTTTGGTGACATAGCGCCATTCGCCCGGCGTGTCCGGCATAAAGCGCACACGATAGACACCGTCGCCGTCGTAGAAGCCGTCCGGCTTCGAGGACACGATTCTGCTGGCGAAATTCGGCGCTGAGGATGACATCCAGAAATGGGTTGCCCCCGGTGGGCCGTCAAGCGCCAGTTCGAAAATACCCCACTGTTCGACCGATTCAGTCATCTCATCCCTCCGGTTCGCAGATTTATTCAGTGGAATAGACCGTTCGTGCCACTGCTTCTTGCCACCCACAGTATAGCTGTTCGCGCTCCGTCTCCGCCATACGCGGCTCAAATCGCTCCTGTCCACGCGGCAATGCCGCGATATCATCCTCAGAGGCCCAAGTGCCGACGGCCAGGCCGGCGAGATAGGCCGCGCCCAGCGCCGATACCTCGGCAGACGCGCTGCGCAGCACGGTGCAACCCAAAATATCGGCTTGGAACTGCATCAACAGGTCGTTGCGGCTGGGTCCGCCGTCGGCGAGCAAGGTGGTCAACGGAAGACCCGCCTCACTCTGCATGGCGTCGAAGACATCACGAATCTGGAAGGCGATCGACTCCAGCGTTGCGCGTGCCAGATGGGCCGCACTCGTGCCCTGGGTCAATCCGGTAAGCGTGCCGCGGCGGCGTCGTTCCAGTGAGGCGCACCCAAACCGACGAAGGCCGGCACCAGGTAGACCCCGCCGGCGTCGGCCACGCCCGCAGCCAGGGCATTGAGTTCTTCAATCGGGTTTGCCAACCCGAGCAACTGCCCAAGCCACGCCACCGCCGCACCGGTTACATAGATATTGCCCTCCAGCGCGTAGGTAACACCCGACTCACGCGCCCAGGCCACGGTGGTCGCCAGCCCGCTGCGGGAGACCGTCGGTTGTTCCGTGGGCGCCATCAGCGATGAGCCGGTGCCGTAGGTAGCCTTGATGGCGCCGGGTTGGAAACCGGCATGGCCAAAGAGCGCGCCGTGTGAATCGCCGATCAGGGCCGCAATGGGAATCCCGGCCGGCAGACTGCTGACGGCCGCAGTCTCGCCGTAAACGGTGCTGGATGGATGCACATGCGGCAACGCCTCCACGGGAATCCCGAAGGCAGTACAGAGTTCGTGATCCCACTCCAGGGTCTGCAGGTTGAAGAGTAGCGTGCGCGAGGCGTTGGTCATATCGCACGCGAAGACGCGCGCCGCGGTCAAATTATAGAGCACCCAACTGTCCACGGTGCCCAGACAGAGCTCGCCCGCCTCGGCCCGCTGGTGGCCGTCTTCGGCATGGTCGAGCAACCAGCGCATCTTGCCGCCTGAAAACATGGGATCCAGGGGCAACCCGGTGCGCTCCTGCACCGTCTGCGCCCACCCCTGCTCTTGCAGTTCTCGGCAGAACGGCGCACCGCGCTGGCATTGCCAGACCACACACGGCCCAACCGGTCGACCGCTTTCACGCTCCCAAAGAATGACCGACTCACGCTGGTTGGAAATGGCTAGGGCTACGATATCCGGCCGTGGAGGCAGGATTTCATCGATCACCTCCCGCACGCTGCGCCAGATCGCCATGGGGTCTTGCTCGACCCACGCAGGCTGTGGATAGGCGACGGCTTGTGCACGCGCAGCGCGGCCCGTCACCTGACCGGAGGGGTCCACAAGAATCGCCTTGGTGTTGGTGGTGCCCTGATCGATCGCGAGGATCATCTCCTCAACTCTCCTACAGCCTGTTTCCCGCTCAGGCCCTGATCGGCTGCAGCAACGATTCCGCCACTGCCGCCAGTCCTTCCGGCGTAATCCCGTAATGGGCAAAGATCTCGGTCTGGCTTCCGGTGACGGTATATTCATCGGGAATGCCGACGATCCTGAAGGGATTGGCCATCCCCGCCTGCATGAGCACCTCCGCACAGGCACCACCCAGCCCACCGTAAACACAGTGTTCCTCGACGGTGATCAGCGCGCGGCTGCTGTGCGCCGCAGCCAGTAGTGCGTCCGTGTCCAACGGTTTCACGGTGTGCATGCTGATCACGCCACACGAAAAGCCCTTGGCTTCCAGCAGCATACGCGCAGACGCGGCCGGATAGACAGTCTCGCCGGTAGCCACAAAGGTGATGTCGGAGCCGGCAGCCAATGTGATTGCCCTGCCGATCTCGAACTCGGTCTCGGGTGAATGGAGATGATGCATGGGACGCTTGCCGAAGCGAATGTAGACCGGCTGCGCACTTGCGGCTGCGGCCCGCAGCGCCGCGCGTGTCTCGAAGTTGTCTGCCGGCGCCACGATGCTGATGTTGTTGACAGCACGCAAGGCAGCAAAATCGTGCAGTGAATGATGGGTCGAGCCCAATGCGCCATAACTGACGCCCGCGCTGATGCCGATGACATTCACTGGATTGTCGGAGTAGGCAACATCGTTCTTGATCTGTTCCAACGCACGTGTGGTCAGGAAGCAGGCCGGCGATACCGCGAAGACCGTCTTGCCCGCCGAGGCCAGTCCCGCTGAGATGCCAACTAGATTCTGCTCAGCGATGCCCACCTCTACTACTTGGGCAGGCAATGTTTCGGCAAAGGGGACCAGCTTGCCGGAGCCGCGTGAGTCACTGGTGACGATGACCACGTTGCGATCCTGCCGCCCCATTTCGAGCAATGTAGCGCCGAATTCCTCCAGATTGGATCTGCCTAGTTCCACGACTGCTCCTCCACCAGTACCCGCTCTCCCTGGTTCAGTTCCGCCATGGCCAGTTGGTACTCGTCTTCGGTCGGTACGTGGTGATGCCAGGGGACCGCGTTTTCCATAAAACTGACGCCGGAGCCCTTCACCGTGTGTGCCAGTACAAGAGTGGGTTTGCCGGGCATGAAGGGCAAACGCTCAAAACAGCCGATCAATTCGGGGATGCTATTGCCGTCCACCTCACACACAGCATAGCCAAAGGCTTCAAGCTTGGTCCGCAGTGGTTCCAGACCGTTTACGTCCTCCGTAGGTCCGGTAATCTGCAGACCGTTACGGTCGACAATGACGACCAGATTGTCGAGTCGGTAGTGGGCCGCAGCCATGGACGCCTCCCAGTTGGAGCCTTCGTGCAGCTCGCCGTCACCCACCAACGTGTAGACGCGATACCCACGGCCATCCAACTTGCCGGCGAGGGCGATGCCGGTGGCGATGGCCAGACCGTGGCCGAGCGCGCCTGTATTTTGTTCGATTCCGGGCACTTTGCGGGTCGGATGTCCGATGAAGTGCGATCGAAAACGGCCAAGCGTATCCAATTCGCTTACGGGGAAAAACCCTCGATCGGCCAATACGGTATAGAGCGCCTCGACCGCATGACCTTTACTCTGAATATACCGATCCCGATCAGGATCGTTGAAGGTTGCGGGCGAGACCCTTAACACACGGTTGTAGAGGACGTTCAGAATATCAATGCAAGAGAGGCTGCCGCCGGTATGGCCGGCATTGGCATTCTTGATGATCGCCAGTATGGTCTTGCGGTAGGCGATCGATTTGATGCACAGTTCGTGTTCGGTGAGCATATGCAGCTGCAGTGAGGGTTGTTTGAATAAATATTCAAATCTACAATTTTATTCAGATCTATGGTACAGTTCTTGCGGTGTCTTGTCAAGGAGCAAAAACCCGACGCAGGTGCATTTCGGTATCTCTTGGTTCGACAATCCTGGCCCCGCAGAAGAAGGTGATCAAACTGTGTCACGAATCGATGAACTGCGTTTGATGACGAAGATTGCCTACATGTATCATGAGCAGGCATTGCGCCAGACCGAGATTGCGACACGACTCAGTCTGTCGCAAGCGACGATCTCGCGCTTGCTCAAAGCGCGCGCAGGAAGAACAGATCGTGCGCATTTCGGTCAACATGCCTCAAGGCATCTACGCCGAACAGGAAGATCTCCTGATCCAGCGCTTTGGGCTGCGCGACGCCATCGTCGTCGACAGTACCGAGGCGGAAAGCGACGAGTTGATCCAGCGCGATTTGGGCGCAGCTGCTGCCTATTACGTCGAGACCACCATTCGCCAGAACCAGGTCGTCGGCATCTCCTCATGGAGCTCAACGTTGTTGGCCATGGTCGACGCCATGCATCCTCTGTCGCGCGGCACGGATGCCCGCGTGGTGCAGGTCTTGGGCGGCATCGGTGTGCCTGCCGCGGAGATCTACGCCAGTCGCCTGTTGGAACGGTTTGCCCGCCTCGTACGCGGCGCCGCGATCCATCTGCCGGCCCCGGCCATCGTCGGCTCGCGCGATGCCATGCAGGTTCTTCTGCTGGACCCCTTTATCCAGCAGACTATGGCCATGTTTGACGAGATCGATCTGGCGTTGGTGGGCATCGGCGATGTGGAGCCCTCCAAACTCTTGGCCCAGAGCGGTAACAATTTCTCACCCATCGAGTTGGCGGACCTGCGCAATCGGGGCGCTGTAGGCGATATCCTGCTGCACTTTTTCGACGGGGAAGGGCGCCTGGTAGACAATCCGCTTCAGGATCGGGTCTTCGCGATGGGGATGGAACAACTGCGCAACGTCGAACGCGCCGTGGGCATTGCCGGTGGACGGCGCAAATGCGCTGCCGTTCTGGGTGCGCTGCGCGGCGGCTGGATCAATATTTTGATCACCGATCACACGACAGCCGAGTATCTGCTGACGGAGATCGCGGCGCAGGACTAGTTGATCCCGGCAGAAATCCCTACACAGTCACTACCAGCGGTACGACGGCCGGATTGATGTCGTGGTATTCACGTCAAACTGTACTAGCCAAGAAGTCTGCGCACCTCTTGGACCACGCGCAAGCCCAGTTTGCGGTGTTCGCCGGGCTCAAAGTGGATGCCGTCCAGATCACTGGAACGCATGACACTGCCCGCGTCCAAGAAGGCGCAGCCCCACTCGTCGGCGACACGTTTGTATTCGACGGCGAACTGTCGCGACTTGGCCTCCGCACCGGCGAACATCTGGGCAAAACCGGTCAGTTTGGCAACCGGCGGCGGCGCGATCAGGAGAACTCCCGGCGCCGCGCCATCCTTCCCCTGCTTCGCTCTTCCGCACGACATCCACCAGCACACCGGCGCTGTTGGCAATGTCAAAAGCCGGAACCGAAAACCGCATCTTCAGGTCATTGGTGCCCAACATGATGACGACCAGATCCAGCGGCCGGTGGCTGTGGAGACAGGGGATCAGGTATTCCTTGCCGTTCTTGTAGCCCTCAATGGGATCGTCCCACAGTGTGGTGCGGCCACCCAGTCCTTCTTCGATGACCCAGTACTCTGCGCCCAGTTCATCGCGCAGAACACCCGGCCAGCGGGTGTGAATGTCAAAGCGTCCGTTGCCGGCAGGGTCCGAACCCCAGGTGTTGGAATCGCCGAAACAGAGTACGGTTTTCATGGCTTGTCTCCTCCTGAAGGTCGAGATGGCATCTCGACCTACGTATTTGCTGTCCTGGCACCGGCAGCTGCATAGATGGGCCGAAGTGCCAGATAGGTATCGCGGAAATCGTGGCAATAGTTCATCATAGACGGCTGCGTTTTGAGCGTCCGGCGTGTAGATCTGCGCGACCCGGCTCCGTTCCTCGGCAATGGACCAATCGTAGAGCCCGACGGCCACCCCGGCCGCCACGGCCGCCCCCCAACTGGTGGCTTCGCCGGTCAATTCCAGCCTGTGGATCGGCAGCCGAAAGATGTCGGCCAACATCTGGGGCCAGAGTGAACTCCGCCCTCCACCGCCGATAAGCCGCAATGCATCAATGCCGCCAACCTGCTCGCGCAGGCTATCGAGAATCTGGCGCAACCCAAAACCGACGCCTTCCAGTACGGCGCGCGCCAGCACCGCCTTGTCGTGGGTCATCTCCAACCCGACGAACGCGCCGCGCGCGTGTGGGTCCCACCAGGGACTCCGTTCGCCCATCAAATAGGGCAAAAAGATGAGCCCCTGCGCACCCGGCGCCACCGTCGTCGCCGCGCGGTCCAGATCCAGATCGCCGTCGGCCAATGCTCTCCACGCCCACTCCCGCGCGCCGCCGGCCAGTTGCATGACGCCCATGGGCGCGTAGCGTTCGGGATGGACGTGGTGAAAGGTCATGGTGCGCTGTTGCGGGTCGGGCGCGGGCGCCAGCGTGCTGACGCTGATCCAGGCCGATGTGCCGATGACACAATAGGCCGACCCCGGTTCGATCACACCTGCGCCGATGCCCGCACAGGAGCCGTCCCCGCCGCCGATGACCACCGGCGTGCCCGGCAACAGACCGGTCTCGGCGGCGGCGTCACGCGTGACGCCGCCGACTACGGTCGGCGACGGAAGCGGTTCCGGCAACTGCGCCGCGTTGAGCTTCAACGCGGTCAAGAAAGGGTCGATGCCACCTGCGCGTCGTCAGGTCAAACAGCAGCGTCCCGGACGCATCCGAATAGTCGGTGACAAATCGATCGGTCAGCCGGTGGACGATGTAGTCCTTGGGCACCAAAAATTTGTGGGCGGCGGCGTAGATTTCCGGCTGATGGTTGCGCACCCACAGAATCTTGGGTGCGCAATAGGCGGGGCTGGGTCGATGGCCACAGCGCAGATAGACTTGGTCGGCGCCGCACAGGTCGGCGACCTGGTCTGCTTCGGCCTGCGCGCGCTGATCGGCCCAGATGATGCAGGAGCGGAGCGGCGTGCCGTCCGCGTCGACGGGTAGGCAGCCCATCATCATGCCGCTGAATCCGACCGCGACGATGGCAGACGAGGCGACGCCGGATTCGGCCAGCAGCCGGCGCGTCGCCCGGCAGATTGCAGACCACCAGTCGGCCGGATCCTGTTCGGCCCAATTGGGATGCGGGTAGTCGGTGCCATAGGCCTCAAAGACGCCGGCAACAAGACCGCCCTCGCGGTCGAACAGGGTAGCTTTGTTGCCGGAGGTGCCGAGATCGTGGGCCAGCACGTAGCTTTGTATGGGCAATCGAGTCATCATGATCCGCTATATGGTGAAGAGAAAAGCATCATCCATGAGAACGCCAGTATAGCATCGCCAAGGCGCGTGACCAAACCTTATTCATTTCTTTTGTAGGGCTTCCGAAAGCACGACAACACACACATGCATCGTGATTGCACAACCAATATGGCTATGATAAACTTTGCTTACTCTTTTCGTCTGCCCAGGAGCGACACCATGCCAACGTCCGACACAACGCTTGCCTACGAAGAACAGCTCAACAGCTTTGCCGGCACTGAACGGCGTGCAGCGCTCAATGCACTGCTGGGCGCGGGATCTCCACAGCCGCAGACGACCGAGACGGCCAACATGCATTGTCACACCTTTTTCTCCTTCAACGCCTATGGTCTTTCGCCGACCGCTCTGGTCTGGCTGGCGCGACAGCGCGGCTACGGGTTGATGGGCATTGTGGACTTCGACGTGTTGGATGCGGTCGACGAGTTTCTGGATGCCTGCGATCTCCTGGCAGTCCGCGGCAGCGCCGGCATCGAAACGCGGGTCTTCGTGCCGGAGTTTGCCGGCCGGGAGATCAATTCGCCCGGCGAACCGGGCGTGCTCTATCACATGGGCATCGGCTTCACCACCGGCCGCGTCCCCCAGCATGTGCAGCCATTGCTGGCGAACCTGCGACGCACTGCCGAAGAGCGCAACCGCGGGCTGATCGACCGGGTCAATGCCTATCTCGATCCGGTCCAGATTGAGTACGAGGCCGACGTGTTGCCTCTGACGCCCGGCGGGCAATGCGACTGAGCGTCACGTCGTCGTCGCCTACGTGGCAGCCGTCGAGCAGCGCGCGCGACGAACCGGCTCGATTCTGGTCGGACAAGCTGCGATCTTGCTTTCGACGAGACATCGGCGCTCATGCGTGACCGGCCAAAATTTCAGAACAAAGTGCGCGCCGAAGCTGATGAAGCGCGGCGGCGTCGGCTATGTGCAGCCAAGCCACGATACATTTCCGCAGGTCGAGACCTTTCACGAAATGATCGTCGGCTGCGATGCTCTGCCCTGTGCGGCGTGGCTTGACGGCATGTCGGAGGGCGAGCAGGCCATGGACGACCTGCTCGATCTGCTTGTCGACAAGGGTGTCGTCGCGCTCAACATCATCCCGGATCGCAACTGGAACATCGCCGACCCGACGCTACGTCAGGCGAAGGTTGATAAGCTATACGAGGTGGTCGCGTTGGCCCGCGAGCGCGACCTGCCGCTGAACATCGGCACCGAAATGAACAGCTTCGGGCAAAAGTTCATTGACGATTTTGACGCGCCGGCGTTGGCACCGATCGCAGACGCGTTTATGGACGGCGCCTATTTCGTCTACGGCCATACCGTGCTGAAGCGACGACTCGGTCTCGGCTACTTGAGTCCGTGGGCTCAGGCCCATCTGCCGGAACGCGGGACGCGCAACGCATTTTTTACCCGCATCGGCCGGGCCGCAAGACCGGGAATCGACGACGCACGCAAGATGCAAGCGCTCAGCCCGAGCATGACCCCCGCGGATATCTTGACCATCTTGACGCGGCTATAGGTCGTTCCCGCAAATAAGCAACCCATTTCGTCAGTGCACCATTTGCGGTCGCCCACCCGGCCAAGACGAATGGGGGCAGGTGCAAGAACTGCCCACAACGCGATCGTCGGAGCGACATGCAGCCGAGAATGATGCCATTGCCCATTCAGAAAGAAGAACCATGCCAGATCGATTGACTGCCTATCGTGCCGGAACCGCCGAATTGCCGGCGGAATCACATCTCTGGCCTCTGTATGGGGCCGGATGGGAAAGCCTCGGCAAGGACGGTGGCGTGATCTCCGTGGCGATGCCGCAACCTGGTCCCGATGAACTACTGGTCCGGCATGACGCCTGCGGCATCTGTTTTTCGGACATCAAGGTCATCCGCGCCGGTGAGAACCATCCGCGTATCTACCGCCGTATGACCGACCGGCCGGTGACTCTGGGACACGAGGTCAGCCTCACCGTCGTGGGCGTCGGCGAGAATCTACGCGAACGCTACAGCAGCCGGGGAACGGTTCATCGTCCAGGCGGACATCTACATCGACGGCGTCAGCTACGCCTACGGCTATGAGATCCAGGGCGGTTTTTCCGAATACAACATCATCGACCATCGTGTGCTCGACGGCGACGGCGGCAACTACCTGATCCCTGTGGCAGCCTCCACCGGGTATGCCGAGTCCGCGCTCAATGAACCGTGGGCCTGCGTCGAGGCGTCCTACACCGTCGAATACCGCACCACGTGGCTGGATGGCGGTGCACGTCTGGGTCACCGGCGACGGCGCCGGTGTCGATCTGGGCACAGCGACCGAGTGGAGGCCCGGGTCAATCGTGCTCGCCGTCACGGATGCAGATTTCGCCGCTCGTGCGCGCGCCTGGGCCTCGGCACATCGACATCGACGTCGTCGCAGATGACGGTGAACAGCAGTTCGACGACATCGTGGTGCTGAGCAACGATCCGGAGCTGATCGAATCGGCCTTCGCGCGTCTGGCCAAAGGCGGCATCTTCAACGTGACGACTGCGGAGCCCGTCTCGCGCGGCGTCAGCCTGGACGTCGGTCGCATGCACTATGACCATCTGCTGACGGTGGGGACGACCGGCAACAAGATCTGGCGCGGCATATGGCCCCGTGCGCAGCCAGCTCAAGTCGGGCGGCGATAGCTGGTTCCTGGGCGCAGCCGGGCCCATGGGGCAGATGCATGTGCAGCGGGCGTTGGAAATGGAGGAGCGTCCGCACCTGTTGGTGGCCGTCAATCTGCACCGTGATCGCATGGCAGCCACCGAATGCCAAGCTCAGTCGAGCTGGCGCAAGAACGGAGCGCAGAGCTGATCTGTCTTTCAGAGGAGATCTTCACAGATCGGGCGGCATTCGATGCCCGTCTGAACGCAATGACCGGCGGACGCGGCTTTGACGACATCGTCGTCATCGCCGCCAGCACGGCCGCGGTGGAAAACGCGCTGCCGCACCTGGCCGACGGCGCGGTGATGAACGTCTTTGCCGGCCTGCCGCGTGGCACCCAGGCCACGTTTGACATCAATGCCATCGATTGCCCGCGGCGTGCGCTTCACCGGCACCAGCGGCTCGTCCATCGACGATCTGCGCCACATGCTCGATTTGACCGAAAGCCAGGCGCTCTCCACCAACAGCTCGGTCGCGGCCGTCGCCGGTCTCGAGCGGCGTGCCGGACGGTCTGCGCGCGGTGGCCGATGGTCGTTTTGCGGGCAAAGTCGTCATCTATCCGCAGATCTCGCAAGCTGCCGCTGACACCGCTCGAAGAATTGGCCGAGCTGCTGCCTTCGGTCCGCGCCAAGCTCAAGGACGGCCAGATCTGGACGAATGAGGCCGAAGAAGAATTGCTGCGCGTCATGTTGAACGACTGACGAATCAGGCCACCTGACACAGGCTCATCATGAATCCGACTCCACTTCTCGACAAGATTGCGCTCGTCACCGGCGGTGCGCAGGGGCTCGGCGAGGCCATCTGTCACCGTCTGGCCCTAGAAGGCGCCCATGTGGTCGTAGCCGATCTCAACGGCGACAAGGCGCAGTCCGTGGCGCAGGCACATCGCAGAGCAAACCGATCGCAAGCCGTCGGCCTTTGCGGTCGACGTCACGGACGAAGCCCAGGTCGCGGCCATGGTCGAGCAGACGACGGCACGCATTCGGCCGGCTGGACATTCTGGTCGCCAATGCCGGCATCCTCATTTCCGCACCGGTGGAGCGAATTTGACGCCGCCCGGTGGCGCAAGGTCATCGACGTCAAT
This sequence comes from uncultured Chloroflexia bacterium, assembly GCA_963715415.1. Taxonomy (GTDB): domain Bacteria; phylum Chloroflexota; class Anaerolineae; order Caldilineales; family Caldilineaceae; genus JAWKOK01. The sequence continues at coordinate 152,870 of CAVQSG010000047.1, forward strand.
CTGGTGGGCTACTTTCTCTGCGCCAAGCACGCGGCCCGCGTCATGCGGCCGCAGGGCAGCGGCACGATCGTGCAGATCAACTCCAAGTCGGGCAAGAAGGGCAGCTTACAAGAACTCGGCCTACGCGGCCAGCAAGTTCGGCGGCATCGGTCTGACCCAGAGCATCGCCCTGGAGCTGGCCGAGTTCGGCGTCCGCGTCAATGCCATCTGCCCCGGGCAACCTGCTCGATTCGCCCCTCTGGGTCGATTCACTCTACGAACAGTATGCGCACGAACCAGGGCATCAGCGAGGCGGAGGTACGCCAGCGCTACGTCGATCAGGTACCCATGAAGCGGGGCTGCACCTACGACGACGTCACCAACATGGTCGTCTTTCTGGCATCGGACCAAGTCGAGCTACATGACCGGCCAGGCCATCAACGTGACCGGCGGCCAGGAGATGCGCTAGGCGGTGGGCACGCATTTGTCGGTTTCGGCTTTGGCGCCATCCAGGCCGGCCTGTTTCTCTACGAGGCGCAGCGGAGCGGCGCGTTCGAGCCGGCTGGTCGTGGCTGAGGTGCAGCAGCGATCGAGTCGATGCCCTGCGGCGCAACGGCGGTTATTTCACGGTCAACATTGCCCACGCCGACCACATCGAACAGGCAGAGATCGGGCCGGTCGAGATCTACAACCCGGGCGAGAGCGCGGACCGTGCGGCGTTGATCAGTGCGCTGACCGATGCGTCGGAAGCGGCGACCGCGCTCCCCAGCGTGCAGTTCTACCACGTCGCCGGGCCGGGCAGCCGTCAATCGGATCATCGCAGCGGCGCTTGCGCGAAAAGCCGCCCGAAACGGTCCGCCCACGATCCTTTACTGCTGCGGAAAATCACAACGCTGCAGCCCGGTTGCTATAGCTCTCTGTGGCCGAGTTGCCTTCCGTAGACGTCAGCAAACTCCGGGATCGGCGCGATTCGCTTTGTCGACACCGTGATCGGCAAGATGAGCGGCGTGGTGACCGGCGAACGCGTCACTGGCGTCGATGATGCCCGGAGACAGCTGAGGCCTTTCTGGTCGAGGCATTCAACCGCATTCTGGTGAGCCGAGACGGCCCCACTCTGGGAGACGACGACGCAATCTTTATCCGCCGGCTCGAGGTCTTTGTGGAAAAGCCAGATTTGGCGCCTTTCGAGGCGGCCAAGCTCTACTGTCACAATGGCGGACATGCCACGGCCGGCTTTCTCGGCAAAGCCGCCGGTCTCGCCGGCATGGATCAGCTGGCGCAGACACCCGGATCTCCTGGCATCGACGTGCGCCGCCATGGTCGACGAAGCCGGAGCCGCGCTGGTGTACAAGTATGCAGGCATCGATCCGCTCTTTACATCAGCAGGCATGATCGCCTACGCCGACGATCTGTTGGTGCGCATGATCAATCCGCATCTGCACGATGACATCGATCGCGTGACCGCGATCCGGCACGCAAGCTCGGATGGGACGACCGGCTGATCGGCGCGATGCGTCTGTCCATTGCTGCCGGGATTTCGCCTCGTGCACTTGGCCAGGGCGCGGCAGCCGCTTTTGCTGCGCTGGACCAACGAACCGGCGGTGAAGTTGCCGAAGTCGGATACCCTACGTACGCTGTGGCCACCAATCTGTCTCGGAAACGACAGGAACCGTCCTGCGCATCGTAGACTGGACGCGGACGAAATTGCGCCGACTAGACGCGATTATGGTTATGCTATGCTTACGAAACGGGCCGAATCATAGCTCTGCAGCAACGAGCTCAGTTCGAGAACCGACGCACGGCTCCCGGTCACGACTGTCCATCAGGCGCAGATGCACCGACAGAAACAGCTGAACTTCGGTGCCCGAACAGAACCGCCCGTGACCGGAACAAAGAGGATGGAACCCATGGCGAAGACAGTTGACGATGCAGCGATCGCCCGGACCGACCGGCAACGGCAATTGACTCAGCATCTCCAGCGACGAACGGCGCGCGATCTGATCATCGAAACTCTGCGCGAGCAGGATTCGGTCACCGTCGCCGAGCTGAGCAAACGGCTGGGCGTCACCGAGGTCACCACGCGCAAAGACCTGCAGCTCCTGGAAGAACAGGGCTATCTGACCGCGGGTGCGTGGCGGCGCCGTCATGTCCGGGCGCGGCCAGTTGGAACTGCGCTTTGCCGCCCGCCAGCAGCTCTATCTGGACGACAAACGGCGCATCGCTGCGCGCGCCGTGCGCTACATCGAACCGGGAAGGACCATCTTTCTGGACGGCAGCAGCACCGTCTTTCAGATGACGCGGCTGCTGCGCGATCAGCAAAACCTGACGGTCATCACCAATGGTCTCTACGCCGCGCTGGAGTTGAGCTTTGCCCCGGACATCACCACCATCGTGGTGGGCGGCATTCTGCGCCGGCGCACCAGCAGCCTGGTCGACATGCTCAGCCCCAATCTGCTGCGTCGGCTGCATGTGGACATCGCCTTCCTGAGTTGCCGCGGCTTCACCCTGGCCAACGGCATGATGGAGTCGGACCTGCGCGAGGCCCAGCTCAAACGCTCCATGGCCATGGCCGCGCAGCGCACCATTGCGCTGGTCGATCACTCCAAGTTCGGCGAACCCTACACGGCCAGTTCGCTCCTGCCGGAAGAGATCGATCTGCTCATCAGCAACACGACACTGGCCGATGAATATCGCGAAGAGACTCGTCGCCGACGGCGTTGAACTTGAGTTGGCGTAGTACGATTTACTGCGGGATTGTGCGGATTAGCGGATTCGATGCGACGTGGCGAATCGGGCTAGCAACACGCCATCCCTAATCCGCTAATCCGCCAATCCGCCAATCCCGCACGTCAAATGAAGGAGCAGCAATCATGCAGACATACCACGAATTTTCTGGCTGCCGATCTGGGCGCGTCCAACGGGCGCGTGCTGCTGGCGCGCTGGGACGGCGCCCGCTTTGAGCTGGATGTCGTCCACCGCTTCCCCAATGGACCGGTCAACGTGCCGGGACGCCAGCACTGGGATGTGCTGCGTCTCTGGGCTGAGATCAAGGAGGGCATGGCGCGCTATGTGAGCCAATACGGCGCCGACGCCGGCCAGCGTCGGCGTCGACACCTGGGGCGTCGACTACGGTCTGCTGGACGCCCAGGGCCAGTTGCTGGGCAACCCGGTCCACTACCGGGACGTGCGCACGGTCGGCATTCCGGAGATCGCCTTCAACCGGCTCTCCCGGGCCGAGATCTTTCGCCGAGACCGGCCTCCAGTTCATGGAGTTGAACACGCTCTTCCAACTCTACGCCATGCGCGTCCACGGCGATCCGCAGTTGGACATGGCCTCTCGCCTGCTGCTGATGCCCGATCTGTTGCACTACTGGATGACCGGCGAGCAGGTGGCCGAGTACACCATCGCCTCGACCACCCAGATGTTGCACGCCCAGGAGCGACGCTGGGCGACCGGGCTGCTGGCCAAGCTGGGTCTGCCCACCGCACATCCTGCCGCCGATTGTCGAGCCGGGCACGGTGCTCGGCCCGCTGCTGCCCTATGTGGTCGACGAGGTCGGCTTCTCCGGGAACGTGCCGGTCATCGCCGCTGGCAGCCACGACACGGCCAGCGCCGTGGCCGCCGTGCCCGGTCTGGACGCAGGACAGCATCTATCTGAGCAGCGGCACCTGGAGCCTGATGGGCGTCGAGATTCCCGAGCCGATCATCAACGATGCGGTGCTGGCCCACAACTTCACCAACGAAGGCGGCGTGGGCAACACCATCCGCTTGCTCAAGAACATCACCGGTCTCTTCCTGGTGCAGGAGTGTCGCGGCCAGTGGCAGCGGGCCGGCGAGGACTACAGTTGGGCCGATCTGATGGCCCAGGCCGAGCGGCGCCGAGCCGTTCCGCAGCCTGCGTCAATCCCGGATGCGCCCGACTTCCTCAACCCGTCCAACATGATCGAGGCCATCCAGGACTTCTGCCGCGCAGCGACCAGCCCGTGCCCGAGAGCGTGGGCCAGATCATCCGCTGCTGTCTGGAGAGCCTGGCCCTGCGCTACCGTTCGGTGGCCGAGTCACTGGAGACGCTGACCGGGCGTCACCTGGAGCACGATCCGCGTCGTCGGCGGCGGCAGCCAGAACAGCGCTGCTCAACCGCTTCACGGCCGACGCCTGCCAGCGCGTCGTCGTCACCGGCCCCAGCGAGGCCACGGCGCTGGGCAACGTCATGGTCCAGGCCATCGCCACCGGTCACCTGGCCAACATCGCCGAGGGCCGCGCCGCCATCGCCGCATCCATCGACCAGGACGGTCATCGAGCCGGGCCAGGCCGGCGGCTGGGACGAGGCGTATGGCCGGTTTGAGGTGCTGTTGAGTGGCAACGCGCCTTCGCCCGGCCTCCGGATGACGGTGCCGGCTACTTCAGTGCGTCGACAATCTTCGTCATGTTGTAACGCATAAAGTCCAAATAGGTGCCGGCAGGACCATCCGGCTCGCCTAGAGATCCGGTGTAGACTGTGACGATCTCGATGCCGGTGTCGGCCGCCAGTTGCTTGGATAACGATGAGTTGACCGTGTTCCCGACGATGACGGCCTTCACGCCTTCGGCTTCAATCCAATCCTCCAGCGCGGCCAATTGCGCGGCCGAAGGCGAGGCGACTGTGCTCAGTGACGGGATCACCGTTCCGACAATGTCGAATCCGTACGCCTCCGCGAAATAGCCAAAGGAATCGTGATCGGTCACCAGCTTGCGCTGCTTCGGCGGCAGTTCCACCACCTTCTTCTCCAATTCGACTTCGAGCGCAGCCAGCTCCTTCAGATAGTCGTTCGCATTGGATGCATAGGCATCGGCGTGGGCCGGGTCTAGGGCAGTTAACACCTGCTCGATGTTGTCTACCCACTGCATCACGGCATGGACACTGAACCATGTATGCGGATTCACGCCGTCACTGTGCTCTTCCTGGCTGTGGACTTGTTCGCCCAACTGGATAGTCTCAACGCCGGTGTTGACCGAAACGAAAACGCCCTCACCGTCCAGCGAACGCAGGACCGAATTAAGGGTCTCTTCCAATCCCAGGTCATTGATAAAGATCACATGGGCATCGTTGAGTGCGATCAGATCCCTCGGTGTCGGCGCAAAGCCGTGCGGGTCGGCGCCCACGGGCATCAGCCCTACCAGATGGATGAAGTTTCCGCCCACCTGTGACACAACATCCTCGATGATATTGGTGGTGGCGACGACAGCGAGGCGTTCTCCACTGCTCAGTTCTGCAGGCGAAAGTTGCGGAAGAAATGTTTCCTCATTGTCTTCTGCCGCGAGCTCCACCGCGCGCCGTGGCGCCTGCGTCGACCGTGGCGGGTGGGGTGCATCCCACGGTGAGCAACAGAATTAAGCACGTGCCGCAGAGCCAAAATTCAGCCACTGTGAATCGTCGTGGCATCGCCGACGACCTTTCGATGTTAGGAAGGAGTAGTAGATCCCGGTGTAAATAGGGCCACGGTTACTTTAGCGCTTCCACTTGAGTAAACTGGCCCTATTTATCGTCGTGGTATCTACGCCGGACTGAACAATCCCGGCAACCACACGGCCATTTCGCCGACGCCGCGGTGCGACCATGCATAGTAGGGCAACGCCGTGCGGCGGTGCTGCCCGTCCTGCCAGGTCAGGGTGACCATGCCGCCCAGCAGATCGTGTGCGGGTGTGGCATCGACCTGCGAGTCTGTCGGCAGTGCGACGTCGGCAACAGTGCCGCCGTTGTCGATTCCCTCCACGCAGAAGAGCAGCGGTCCACGCATCAGCGCTGTGCGTCCGCTATTTTCAGACACCGCAATATTGCAGGTAACGCGGCGCACCGGCATGGCGAGCGCCAGCACCACAGAATCATGCGATTCCCATAGACGATTTAGCACCGCATAGCCGTCGACCACTTCATAGTCGACCACCTCTCCATTGACCATCAGGGCGACTATATCGTTGCGCGCGTCGCTGTAGGCGTAGAGATCGCTGGGAACGGGTTCGCCGCGAGCCCAGCCGGGCACGCGTAACCGCAACGCAAAGCTGACCGGCTCAGCCGGCTCGACCCGGAGATCGATGGTGCCCTCCCAGGGGTAGTGGCTAGTCTGGGTCAGCGTGACCGGTACACCGTCGACGCTCATCTCGGTGCGGCTGTCGACAAATAAGTTGACGTAAAGATTGTTCGTCGCGCTGGGCGTAGATGTAGTCGCCCAGTACAGCCATCAGCCGTACAACATTGGTCGGGCAACAGGAGCAGTCGAACCAGGGCATGCGCGTCGCCGCGTCGCCGCGGTTGAAGAACCACTCGCCGTCAGACGCCAGTGGATTAGAGTAGAAAAAACGATCGCCACCCATGGCGACGCCACTGAGAAAGCCGTTGTAGAGGCTCAACTCCAGGATGTCGATGTACTTGGCTGTGCCGTGCAGCAGGAACATGCGCTGATTCCAGTAGACATTGGCAATGGCCGCGCAGGTCTCCGCGTAGGCGGTGGCGTTGGGCAGTTCGTAGTCGTCGCCAAACGCTTCGCCGCGATGGCGCGCGCCGAGCCCGCCGTTGAGATAGAGCTTGCGCCCGACCACGTTCTCCCACAACCGTTCCAGCGCGGTGATGTAGGCCGCGTCCCCGGTGAGTGCAGCCACATCGGCCATACCGGCATACATGTAGAGCGCGGCACGGCGTGGCCGACGGCTTCGGCCTGCTCGACCACGGGCAGATGATCCTGCATGTAGCCCGGGTTGTCGAAGTTGGCGTAGAGTGAACGACCATCGGCGTGGCCGCGCTCGTCCAGGAAGAATTTGGCCTGTTGCAGATAGCGTGCGTCGCCGGTCACACGGTAGAGCTTGACCAGACCGAGTTCGATCTCCTGGTGACCGGGCACGTCGCGGCGCTGGTCCGGGCCAAAGACGGCGCAGATCAGGTCGGCGTTTTTGAGCGCAATATCCAAGAGAGAACGCTTGCCGGTGGCTGGAAGTGGGCGACAGCTGCCTCATACAGATGCCCGACATTGTAGAGTTCATGGTTGACGCGCAGATGGGACCAACGGGTTAGTCCCTCGCGTTCGGGATCGAGCAGATCGGGTCGCCCATTGCGCTCGCGGAATCGTGCGCGGTGTAGAGATAGCCGTCCGGCTCCTGTGCGGCGCCTATCTTGTCGATGAGCTCGTCGAGATAGGCATCCAGCTCGGGATCGGGATGGGTCGCCAGCGAATAGGCCGCCCCTTCGATCACCTTGAACACATCCGAATCATTAAAGAAGATGCCCACATGATCGCCTTCTAGCAGACCTGCAGCCTTGTCAAAGTTGGCAATGCGGTCAGTCTCCTCACATTTGCGGAAGTCATAGGGGATCGTCACGCGCCGGTTGGTTTCCAGCCGCGGCGTCCAGAAATCGTCATCAATGGTGACAGCGGTAAACGGGACAGGTCTGATTGGATAGTCTTCCATGATTTTGCCTCTTGATTGCCCCACCGGCCGAGGCTGTCGGGGCTTCGTGATTGTCCGCGGTTGACCTCGGGAGCCGGCAGGGCCCGGTTGGTCCAACAGACCGGCACCGGCCGTATCCCGGAGGTCGAAACCGCTAGCTCGGTTACCGACAGTGGTTTAGGATCGGACTACGGCAGATCTTGGCGATCGACTCCTGGATTTCCTCCGCGTCGTGGTAGGCCAGCGCTGTCTGTAGCCCGGAAAACTCCCGAAGGGCAAAGAGCCGATCCACCCGGGTTCGAATTCCCTCGACCAAGTGAGCGTCGGCGCCGGTTACTGCGCCGGCATACGCGTCCAGCACCGTGGTGAAGAAGTGCTCACCGAGGTATAGCTGCGGCGCGAAGTCGAGCGCGGGATCGTCGGCGCCGACATTCTCCCAATCCAGAACGCCGCACAGTGTATTCCCATCCAGCAGTAGGTTGCCGAACCAAAGATCGCCGTGCGTCAAGACCGGACGATAGTCAAAGAGTGTCTGATCGTCCAGCAAAGCGATCCACCACTGGTTGACGACGTCGTTCTCCTCTTCGGTCAAGTTGCTCCGCAAGGCATCGCGGCACGCCGTACGCAGTCCGGTCCAGGAGCGCAGACGCACGTTTCGATTGACCGGCCTGGCATCCGCGCCGAACAACGGTACATCGTGCAGTTCGGCCACGAGCGAACCGGTCTGCTGGGCCAGCCTGTCGAGATCGGCCGTCGACATGTTCGCCGGCTCCGGCGCGGTGCCCGCCAATTTGCGATAGCCAATCACACCGAACGGAAAATCGTCCGTACTGGATGCAATCCACTCTGGCTCGGGCACGGCAACCGACAATTCGCCCGCGAGCAGAGGCAGCCAGCGTCGTTCGGCAGCAAAACGGGAGCCGACCTCGGCCGTCCGTGCGATACGCAATACGACGCCGTCCGCCGTCTCCACGACAATCGTGCTGAAACCCATGCCCAGCAACGAAATGGGCGCGTCGAGTGCAAGATCGGGGAAGAGTGGATGCAACTGTTTGGCTAACTGGTCGAGATTTGGCTCAGACCACAGGTCGGATACGGGCATAGATGGTCTCCACATGTGGGCAGTGCTGTGGTTGATGCGCGATTCGCAACTCGTGATGTGAACAAGCCGTTAGGTCGGCTGAGACGCGTGCACCGTGTTGGTGTAGTCCTGACCGCCCGAAGGCAGGCAGAAGGCCACACGAACGTCCGGCCATTGTTTACGCACCGGCGTCCGACGCGATTTCGAGCAACGAAACCGTCCGACCTTGCGACATACTGCGGGCAACCGCCTCCGTAAAGAGCATGTAGTTGACGCCGTCCTCAAAGCTGGTGTGGCTGATCTCCTCGAGACCGCGCACGGCGTTGACAAACTCCTCCTCCACACGCCAGCCGCCGGCTTCAGCGGAAGGAATGTCGATGGGGCGCAAAGCAGAATCGCTACGCTGTCCGCCACTGAGCACGCCATCGGCGAAGCGTAGCGTCCCCTCGCTGCCGAACAGAAACATCTCCATTCTCGGCCCGGAAAGCCCGGTCACACTGGAAATCTGCATGGAGAGTTGGCCGCCGCACGCCAGTTCTCCGATCACATTGATGTGATCGGGGATGTCGGTGGCAACGACGCGCCCGAGTTCGTCGCGGCGAGTGGGCACAAAGGTCCGTCCCATGGCGTTCACCGCTGTCGCGTGACCGGCCCAACAGCGCCAACGCCTCGTACCAGATGCCGAGGCTCATCACGTTGAGGCCGCTGAGGCGGCGTTCGTGGCGCCAATGCAGCGCGCCTTCGCGATCGATGAAGGCGCCACCCTGGCGGAGGTCAACGGCCAGTACTTCGCCCAAGTAGCCCTCGCTCATCAAACGGCGAATCGTGTTGTCGATGGGCAGTGTGTAGGGTGATGGCACGATCTGTGCCACAAGTTGCGGATTGGCCCGGGCTGCGTCGCGCATTGCGACTGCTTCACGTGCGTTCATGGCCATACGCGCCTCGCACATGACATGCTTGCCGGCCTCCAGCGCCGCGATAGCGAGGCGTTGGTGCATATAGGGCCAGGTGCCGACCACCAGCGCATCGATCTGTTCGTGGTGGATGACATCCGGCCAAGCGGTGTAGACCTCCGGAATGCCGAATCGCTCGGCAACACGCCGGCCCGATTCGGCAGTGCGGTTGCAGACGGCCACAATCTCCACGCCGTCGATGGCTTGCAGGCCCGGAATGTGTTTGTCACGCGTGTTGGCGCCGGCACCGATGATCCCGACGCGGACCTTTTCTGAGTTCATCGTTGCGTTCCTCGTCTATGGTGATGTTGTCCGTCGCTCGTGATGTCGATCATGTCTTCAGTCTTTCCTGTCGATCGCGGAAACGTACGTACTGTTTGGAATGATACCGAATAGGTGCATACGATGCAGGCCAGAGTCAACAGGCACTCAACGAACAACCGGTGCAATAACGGTATGTTGGGATGAACGCCAGTCGAGTGGGGGGGAACAAATGACCAAACGTAGGTCACGAGTCAAGGATACCCCGTCATCCTTGCTCCGGCAAACGTCAAGAAGGCATATTCCGGATCGACAGACGCATTCGAACAGTAACCTGTCGTCTTAGATGCCTCGCAGGTCCGCACGGTTGGTCGGCCAACGGAACTGGCCTTATGCAGACGGCGAGGTCATGAATTGCTGCGCAGGGGATAGTGACCGTACTCGTATCCGGCGTCATACATGGCAACGATGTTTTCGGTTGGCACGTCTACCTGCAACGAAGGATGGCCCGGCGAGAAAAGGTAACCACCCCCCGGAGCAAGCGCATCGATGACACGCCTAACCTCCGCACATACGTCATCGACGCTGCCAAAGGGGAGCACCTCCTGCGAGCTGACGCCGCCAGAGAAGGAGAGTCTGTCGCCGAATTCCTGCTTGAGCTCAAATGCATTCATGTCAGGAACTTCCGGCTGCACCGGATCGAGGACATCCACACCCCAGTCGATCAGTTGCGGGATGGCGGAACGCACATTGCCGTCGGTATGAAAAAGTACCTTGATGTCGTAGGCATGGGCGAGGGCGGCACACTTGGTCACGCGCGGGGCGACAAAGCGTTTAAGCATCTGCGGACTGATCAACAAGCTTTGTTGGGCGCCGATATCGTCCGCCAGCCGGAAGATGTCGATCAGGTCGCCGACTTCTTCGAAGAGCTGCTCGAAATAGCCGCAGTAGAAGTCGGTCATCTTGTCCATGATGAACTCGACCAGTTCGGGTGCCATGGCCAGTTCAAGGGTGAATTGCTCGACGCCGCGCAGGAGCGACGGATGCTGAAAGACGGAGCAACCAGTGGCTGCAATGGCAAAGTCCGACCAAGGCTCTAGCTGCGATCGCAGCATCGAATAGTCGAACCAGTCCGGCTGCGGCCAGGGGCAACGCTCCAGTTCGGCAATAGAGCTATAGTCTGCCAGCGGCGGATCGCCCATGGCGTGGCTCTTGCCATAGGGCGTCTCGATCACCTTCTCGCGGTAGCCGAACAGCCGGAAGAAGTCGCCCTGCCAGTCCGGCGGAATGTGGAGTTCGGGCGGGCCGATATAGCGGGCGCCAATGCCGCTCTTGTAGTCGATCCCACGCATGTCGTAGACGTCGATATGGAGGGCGTCAAGCAGCGCACGATCGCTTTCGACGGCAAAGTGTCGCTTGAGTCGGTCGACCACAAACGTGCTTGCCGACATCATCATCGGCACGCGGTCCGGTTCTTTGTGATCGAGAGTTGTCTGGACCCGTTCTTTGGCGTTCATGGGGATTGCCCAGTTACATTTCCGCAATGGCAAAGAAGTCAACGGCAGCAAGTTCGTTCCGTAGTTCATCGCGTTTGTCAACGGGTAACGGTAATGCGGGCAATCGCGGCGCGCCGACGTCGAGTCCCAACAGTTCCAACGCGCTGTAGAGCGCACCGAAAAAACCGAAGCCGAGCAGTGTCTCGGTCACCCGATTGGCGCGGATCTGGAGATCGCGGGCTCCGATCAAGTCACCCACATGGCAGCAGTGGTGGATGTGGCGATAGATGCCCGGTATCACGTTCAGGGTGGAACCGATGTTGCCGCACGAGTCAAACATGGCGGCAAAGACACACTGTTCGTCCATACCGGAGAAGACTGACCAACTGCCGTCCCTTGAGCCGACGACGCGCTTGAACTCGTACATGTTTGGCCCGGTGTACTTGGCGCCGGCGAGATCGGGAATATCGCGGATCGCCTCCATGAGCTCGACTGCGTCCAGCGAAGAGGTAAAGAGATAGGGCAGAAACGGCAGATCGGGCACAGCGCCGGCGACGGCGGCATAGTAGCGGCTAATGCCCGCAAAATCGCTGTAGCCGGCCGGAATGATGCTGCTGATCCCCGCTGCACCGGCCTCCTGCGCGTGGACGGCCAGCTCCATGGCGTCGCCCAGCACCTGACTGCCCACGTGGACGATCACTGGGACTCGTTCTGCCACACGCGCCAGAACCGTCTGCGCGACAACCTTTCTCTCGGGCGCCGACATATAGATGCCCTGGCCGGTGCTGCCACAGACATAGAAGCCGTCGACCTGTCTGCCGAGCAGGTAGTCCACCAGCGCGTCCAGCGCCGCCACATCTACCTCGTTCTCGGCCGTAAACGGCGTGACCAAAGCGGGCCACGCTCCTTGAAATGTCTGCATCATCTCCACCTCTGTGTTGTTCGGTCAATTATGGTAGATCGGTCAATCACTTACATCATATGACAAGGTGACGCGCTGCATCCAAAAAGGGGCTGCCACGATCTGTCCGTCTATGTAGTCGGAATTGCGCGGCCGGACGTCAACCGACTCGATCAGGCTGCAAATAGTGGGCGTGCCCAACGATGCCGGCGTGGCGAGAGTGCCGGATGATTGCATGTTGGTGGCCCCCTGGCAGGAGTAGCGGATCGCAAAGCTATGAAAAAAGACCGATGTGATCAAGCTGCCGGACGACAGACGCCGCAGCGACGTTCACTGCCAACCGATCGGTATGGACGACAGCTTCCGGTGCTTCTGGCACCTCATAGCATGCACCGACACCGGGCAAGCTGTCAATCAGGCCGGCCTCGGCTCGGCGCCACAGACCTTTGGGATCGCGCCTACGACAGACCGCCGGTGGACAGACCACGTAGACTTCGGCAAAACGGCGGATGGTTGAACGCGCAGCATCGCGATAGGCACATCGATGGGCGGTGGCCGCGATCAGAATGTTGGCGCCGCCAGCGATGCGTTCTTGAGCGAGCCGGACCAACTGAGCATAGAACCAGTCGCGTTCGTTCGAGGTGTAGCTCGATTCGGCAAGCAGTCTCACGCGTAGTTCATCCGAATCGAGGAACTCGGTCTCGACACCGCGGCGATCAGATTGTCGCGTACGGCGCGTGCCAGGGTCGTTTTGCCGGCGCCGGGCAAGCCCGTAAACCAGACGGCAAATCCCTCTCGATGGGTCTCGGTCACGCTTCATCCTCCAGATAGCGATTGGGATCGAGGTAGTCGAACTCGTCGCCGGCCATGACCCGCCGCCCGAAGGTCAACAGTTTGCGCCGTACATGGTCGGTGATGGTCGGATACCAGAGGGGGCTGGCCAGGACGAGCACGCGCCACGCGTACCAGGGCTGAATCGCCCGCAGCATCTCGTGGTCAGGCCGGTGGTCGAAGTAGACCGACCAAAAGCGATCGTACAGCGTGCGGAACGAACCGGTCAGCCGGCCGCCGGCCTGCAGGGAAAAGAAGAGATAGTTGACCGTCAGACAACTCACATCGTCGGCGGCCTCGCCCCATTCGCCCCGGCTACGGTCGAGCACATGGAAGTCCGTCCCTTGGTCGAAGACGATGTTGAAGGGATGAAAATCGCCGTGAACCTGACAGAGCCGGTGCTGAAGCGGTTTGAGACGCCAACGCCAGCGGTTGGCCATCTCCTCCCACTCGCGGCAGGGCTGTGGCATCGGCCAGGGCAAATTCTGTCCGGTAGCTGTCAGTCAAGCCCATGATGCCTTCACCGTGGCCGATCAGATCGCGCAAGCGCCGCCGCCAAAGGGTCGGATCTTCATGACGCACGCTATGAATGGCGGCAAGATAGCCGGCCAATGTCTCGGCGCGCGCAACGTCGGTCGCAGTCAATGCAGCTCCATCGCGCAGACGCAGCAGGTCCTCGGCATAGACACGACCCGGGCGATAGCTTGTGACCAGCATCAGTTCATCAGCTTCTCGCAACGAGCGGACGGTGCCGTCGCGAAAATGGGCAACCATGTCCACTGCAGGCACATGATGCGGCAGATGGTTAAACGTCTGATGGTCAAACCAGACTGCGGCTGCACGATCGTCGTCCCGTTCGCGACCAAAGGCAGTGCGACGAATGCGATGCAGAACTTCGCGCAGCCGCCGACCGGCGCTCTCATACTCGACCAGTAAGGGCGCGCCGTAGCCGAACTGTTTCAGCGCGACCCGACCTTGTTCGCTCCCGCCCAGTTCGCTGACGGTCACAATCGTGACAGGGCCGCCACAGCGAGACTCCAGATAGGCCTGCAGAGCGCTGACTTCCAGTTGCATCAGAGGCCTCCTTCCGCACAGTGTTGTTCTTGAGGCTGTAGCAAAGGTTAGTTCACTTGGGTATGTTGGTCAACGGTGCCTGCTTCGCACACAAGACGAGTTGATCGCGCAAGGGGGAACTCTTGCGCGGTCGCCTGCCGCCGTCGCTCAACCCTTGATCACGGCCAGTGGCTCGAGCCGAGCAACAGTGCGCGCAATGCCCGCGCCTTCCACCGCCTCGATCACTTCCTCCACCTGTTTATAGGCAAAGGGTGCTTCCTCGGAGAGCCCGCGCATGCTGCCGGCCCGAACGCGGATACCCTTTGCGTTGAGTTGTTGCTGCAGCTGTTCGCCCCGGATCTGCTTGCGAGCTGCGGTGCGACTCATTTCACGCCCAGCGCCGTGACAACTCGAGCCAAAGGTCATCTCCATGGCGCCGGACGTACCTGCTAGAACATAGCTCGCAGTGCCCATGGAACCGGGCACAAGCACCGGCTGCCCCACCGTACGGTAGTCGGGAGGAACTTCCTCGTGACCGGGGCCGAAGGCGCGGGTGGCGCCCTTGCGATGCACACAGACTTTGATGCGCCGGCCGCCGCTTCCGTGGGTCTCCAGCTTGCCGATGTTGTGGGCCACATCATAGACCTGGCGCAGCTCAGCGGACAACCCCTTGGGTGCGAACACGGTGAGAAAGGCTTCACGGGCCAGCGCGGCCAGCATCTGCCGGTTGGCAAAGGCGTAGTTTGCCGCGGCGCACATGGCCGCAAAATAGGCCTCGCCTTCCGACGAATTGAGCGGTGCACAGACCAACTCACGGTCGGGTAGTCTGATGTTGTGGCGGTGGACAGCTTTCTGAAAGTCGCGCACGTAATCGGTACAGACCTGATGGCCCAGACCGCGCGAACCACAGTGGATCTGCACCACGACCTGTCCCGATCGTAGGCCATAGGCAGCGGCTGCTGCTTCATCATAGATCGCGACCACCTGATCCACCTCCAGAAAATGGTTGCCTGCACCCAGAGTGCCGATCTGGTCTGCGCCGCGTTCGCCGGCGCGCGTGCTCACCCGCCCCGGATCGGCGCCCGAAATGCAGCCTGACGCCTCGCTGTGCAGGAGATCGTCATATGTGGCCAGTCCTTTGCGCTTGCACCAGCGGGCACCGTCGCGCAGAACCTCGTTCAGTTCGGTACGGCTCAGGCGCAGCCGACCGCCCTTCCCCACACCGCTGGGGCAGTTGGCATAGAGCGCCGATGCCAAATCGCCCAACCACGGTTCGATCGCCTGCGCATCCAGTTCCGACGCCAGCAGACGCACACCACAGTTGATGTCGTAGCCGATCGCGCCGGGCGAAATGACGCCGTCCGGCAAACGCGTGGCCGCCACACCACCTACAGGAAAACCGTAGCCCTGGTGCACATCTGGCATGGCAATGGCGTAGCCCACGATGCCCGGCAACGTCGTGGCATTGATCAGTTGTTCAATGCTGCGATCCTGCAGGGCTTTTTCCAGGAGCCGCCGTCCGGCGAAGACGCGGGCGGGCACGCGCATGTCAGCGCGGTAGCTCTGTGGCACCTCCCAGAGATAGGGTCCGAGCTGATGGAGATCTTTTATCGCGATCATGGTGCCCTCCCCTCAGGGTCTGTCCAGAAGCAGGTTGCCAATTTCGAAGGCCGACAATAGGCCCCGAACGCTAAATATCGAACACAACTTGCGCGAGCCATCCGTCCTCGTCGTGCTGGACGGACAAGTCATGGTAGGTCACGGCCTTGATATGGGTAGTGAATGGCGTGGTCGACGGCCGGCCGACGGCGATGCCGGACAACTCTGTGGGTGCCCACCGGGTTATCTCACAAGCCGTGAATACATCGCCTGTCACCTCGTGCAGATAGAGCAGCTCGCTTAACCAGTCGACCAGGAGGCTCTCCACGTCGTCGGCACGGATGGTGACCGTATGTTCCCGGCCGGGAAAATTGTCGTTGGTCCGCGCACCGGTCAAGAGAAACATGGCGTGGGCCAGGCAGGCGAAGAGCGTTTCCGGCGTTTCGGCACGCGCGCGCAGACCCACCTCAGCGGTGTGAGCGACTTCCGTGACGTGGCAGCCGTCAATCATCAGTGGTTGCATGTCAGGCTCCGGCATAACCGTAGACGTTGTGGTTGTGGTTGACGTGAACATGAAGATGTGTCACGCATGAGCTAGCGTACGACGAGCATCGAACGATCGAGCCGGCGCACGATCTGCCGACCCAAGTCGGCGAGTAGTTTGCTCTGCCAGTTGTCGTATTGGCGTGCGCCGATCACGATCAATTCGGCATCGCGCTCTATCGCCGCAGCGACAATCTCGTCGACAACAAAGCCGTGACGAATCCACACCTTTGCCCCATACCCGAGTTGAGTCAGGATGTCGCTGTCACGGCTCAAGACTCTGCCTTCAAAGGAGCCGCCGCCGATCAGTTCTTGCGCATTTGCAGCCAGATCTCTACCGCTGACGCCAGGCCCGGCGCTGATCTGCGACATGACGTGGAGCACGATTGTGTCGGCACCGGGCGCAAAGAGTTGGTGCAAACCCCGGGTAAGCAATGCATCGATGACGGTCGGCGGGGTGCGTCCGCTGTCGCAGATCAAGACGCGGCCAAAGGCATTCTCTGCGCCGCGCACGATCAGCGTGGAACAGGGCGCGTGCGCGGTCACCTTGTCCACCACTGATCCAAACAAGCGGGCCCGCCGGCGATGCCGACTCCGTTCGCCCAACACCAGAAGGTCGTAGGATGACTCGCGCAATTCCGCCAGGATCTGTTCGGCCGGGCGCCCACCACGCACTATGCTGCTGTGCACTATCGACGGCACGCAGAGAGCGTCGCCGGTGTCTTCGCGATTCGACCCGTCTCGGCCCAGTGCGCAGGACGGTCAGCAGCGTGAGTTCGGCCTCAAGTCTTTGGGCCAACCGTGCGCCGACAGCTACTGCGGTGCATGAGTGGGCCGAACCGCCCGTCGCGATCAAGATGCGCATGTGGAACCCCCACACACAATACGCCGACGCTGCGCTCAAGCCAGGAGCAGCAGCAACGGCGCGATCAGAATGGACAGCATGCATACGGCCAGATTGCGATTGGAGGCAGTCGACCAACTGACGGCCGCCAGCATCCACCGCGGATAGCACCTGTAAAGTGTCACCAACAGAGCCAACGAAATAATGGTAATGCTGAGCATCTCCGCCAACACAATGACGAATCCGGCCGGATTATCGATCAGTAGCGATACAACTAACGTGTCGACAAAGGTGGTGATGTTTGCGCCCATAATGTATGGTATCACATTTTCACGCCGAATAAAGCCGCGATTGCTGAGTGGGACCAGGATGCCCAGAGAGACGCTCACCGACATGGAGACCAGCGTTACCGCGCCGCCGAGGACAAACATGATGCTCGGCGCGTAGACCAGGCGCGACACCCGGCCCAGTTGGCTCTCTTTGATGGCCATCTCCGGAATACAACGATCAAAGAGCGCGAAGCTGACGATGATCAGCGCAAGTCCGAACATAAACGTTGCCCAGGGCGGCATCGCAGCGGAAACAGTCGCAGCCATCGGCTCAAATAGTCGGTTGAAGATCGATTTCAGAACCAGTGCACGTTGGATGCGCAGCGTGATGAGCGGTGTATACGCCAGCAACAGCACACCAATCACAAATCCTGCCAGGTAGGTCGTGGCCGTGGTGAAAAACGCGAGCAACCCCATGCTCAAGCTTGCCGTGCGACTTCGGCCACGCAGAACGTAGACGAAGCCCAAGAAGATCACGGTAAAACTTGCGCCTAACCGGCTGCCGGTAATCATGGCAAAGGTGGCGAGCGGGCTGATGGCGCCGGCGTCCAACAAGGTGAGCGCGATCGCGGCCACCGGCGAACCGCTCATCAGGATGTAGGCAGCACACCAACCGAAGCCCAGGCTGCGCACCGGATTTGTCACGTGAATCGCGCCCCGGATCAGCGGCGTCCATGTATGGGCGCCCTCTTTCATCAGCGTAATCGCCAGCACAAAGAGGAACAGACTGATCAGAAACAGTATGGCCTTGAACATGCCTCGTCGCAGATGCAGTGAGCAAATCCGACTCATCGCGTGCCTACACTCCTGCCCCATCACGCAACCTCGGCCACACTGGCGAACAGACACAGCGAGAAGCTGTGTGCAAAGGCATGAACTCGACAGCAGTTCCAGACAGCTTCTGAGACGGCCGGATCGCCGGCCATGCGTCGCGACTTCGGTATGCCCTGCTCTTGCCGCCGCAGGTATCATATGTGAGCAGCGGACACAGACGCCGTCTTGCCGTCGACCGCGCTCAGCCGCCGGCTCACGTGAGCGATGACCTCCTCGGCGCAGGACTCGATAGGTTTGTCCGTGGTATCGACTGTCGGATATCCTTGCTTGACGAAATAGTGTTTGGCTGCGCGCAGTTCCTCCGCAATCTGCTCGCGAGCTCACATAGTCGCCTTCCGGAATGCCGGTGCGGCGCTGGCGCCAGCGCCGGTGGACGATCAGCTGCGCGGGCGTAATGACCAGGCCGACGATTCGACGCGGGTCAGCCAGGGCAAGCTCGTCGGGCGGCGGCACTATCTGGGATCAGCGGGACATTGGCCACTTTCCAGCCGAGCATCGACAGATACATACTGAGCGGTGTCTTGCCCACGCGTGAGACGCCGAGCAGGATCACGTCTGCAGCCGGCAGATCTTCCGGACGTTGACCGTCGTCGTGGGCAACGGCGAACTCGATGGCTTCGATACGATCGAAGTAGGCCCGGTGGAGTTGCCGATATAGACCCGGTACGCCCAATGGTTCACCTGCACCAACGCTTGTAGATGCTCCATCAGCGGCGTCACCATGTCGAAGCCGAAGACACCGGCCGCTGCGGCCCGCGCAATTAGGTGCCGGCGACACGCCCCATTGACCATCGTATGCACGATTGACCCGCCGGTCCCACTCGCTTCCTCCACCACTGCGTCGACCTGTGCCTCGTCATGGACGTGGCTCCTGATGACGATGGGGACATGGACATCGTGAAACTGGGCCAGCACAGTCCGTACGAGTAGCTCACCAGTTGCACCAGTCCCGCCCGAAACAACGTAGATGGGCCCGGGCCGGTCGATCTCGGACGCTGGCATGGAATCACCTCCAGCTGAAAGCGCACAATCGGCAGTGAGGAGATGGCGGCACGCAGGCGAGAGTCCTCAAACGCTGTTGATCTTGTCGATGGCCTGCTTGAGAACCCTCGCACCTGATAGCTGCGCGGTGGGTGTCGCTGTCATGGAAGAAGTCCTGCAGACGGTCGTTTAGCCGGCAGGCGACGCCATCTCCTCTGCAACTCTGCCTTCAATCTCGAGCACCTGGGTCGTGGCTCGCAGGACCACATCCGGGATCAGGCTGATGGAGTCGATGCCCTGCTCGACCAGGAAGGCGGCGAACTCGGGATAGTCCGACGGCGCCTGGCCGCAGATGCCGACCTTGCGACCGTGCTTGTGCGCCGTCTCGATCAGCGTGGCGCAGGAGCGACGCACGGCGTCGTTGCGCTCGTCGAAGAGCGCCGCGATCTGGGTCGAGTCGCGGTCGACGCCCAGGGTCAACTGCGTCAGGTCGTTGGAGCCGATGGAGAAGCCGTCGAAGAGCTCGGCGAACTGGTCGGCCAGGATGATGTTGGACGGAATCTCGGCCATGACATAGACCTCCAGTCCATCCTTGCCCCGCGCCAGCCCCTCCTCGGCCATCACGTCGAGCACCCGCTGCCCTTCGGCCGGCGTGCGGCAGAAGGGCACCATGACCAGCAGATTGGTCAGCCCAAACTCCTCGCGCACGCGCCGGATGGCCTTGCACTCGAGCACAAAGCCTTCGCGATAGTCGGGATGGTAGTAGCGACTCGCGCCGCGCCACCCGATCATGGGGTTGGCCTCTTCCGGCTCGAAGAGACTGCCGCCGACCAGATGCGCATACTCGTTGGTCTTGAAGTCCGACAGGCGCAGGATGACCGGCTTGGGATAGAAGGCGGCGGCGATCGTGCCGATGCCCTGGGCCAGCTTGTCGACAAAGAACTCGACCTTGTCGGCGTAGCCGGCCGTGATTTCGTCGACCTTGGCCGCGCACATCGCCGGGATGGTGTCGTAGCGGGTCAGCGCCAGCGGATGGACCTGCACCCAGTTGGCGAAGATGAACTCCATGCGCGCCAGCCCGACGCCGTCGTTGGGAATGGCCGCCTGCTTGAAGGCCATCTCCGGGCTGCCGATGTTCATCATGATCTGGGTGCGCGGGCGGGGCAGCTGGCTGACGTCAACGGTGTGGACCTCGAAGGCCAACTCGCCGGCATAGACCCGGCCGACCTCGCCTTCGGCGCAACTGACGGTCACCCGCTGGCCGGTCTGCAGCACCTGGGTGGCCGTGTTGCTGCCGACGATGGCCGGAATGCCCAGCTCACGCGAGACGATGGCGGCGTGGCTGGTGCGACCGCCGCGGTTGGTGACGATGGCGGCCGCCGTCTTCATGATCGGCTCCCAGTCCGGGTCGGTGATGTCGGTGACCAGGATTTCGCCCGGCTGGAAGTCGCGGATGTGGGTGACATTGGGGATCACGCGCACCACGCCGGCGGCGATCTTGTCGCCCACGGCCAGCCCCTTGACCAGCACCTCGCCCTGCTCCTGCAGCCGGTAGGTCTCGATCTTGGTGATCTGCCGCTGGCTGTGGACCGTCTCGGGCCGTGCCTGGACGATGAAGAGTTCGCCGCTGAAGCCGTCCTTGGCCCACTCGATGTCCATGGGCATGTCGACGCCGCGCTTGGCCGTGTAGTGATCTTCGATGATCATGGCCCACTCGGCCAGCTTGAGCACGTCCTCCTCGCTCGACGCGAGAAGCGGCGCCGTTCCTCCAGCGGACACGTCGATGTTCTTGACCAGCTTGCTGCCCGCCTCGTCATAGACCATGCGCAGTTCTTTGGTGCCCAGCCGCTTCCAGATCAGCGGCCGGAAGCCCTGGCGCAGGGTCGGCTTGAAGACATAGAACTCGTCCGGCGCCACCCGGCCCTGCACCACGTTTTCGCCCAGACCGTAGGCCGATGTGACGAAGACGACATCGCGGAAGCCGCTCTCGGTGTCCAGCGTGAAGATGACGCCGCTGGACGCACGGTCGGAGCGCACCATCTTCTGCACGCCGACCGACAGCCCGACATCGAAGTGGCCGAAGCCCATGTCCTCGCGATAGCTGGTCGCGCGCGGGGTAAAGAGGCTGGCGAAGCACTTCTTCACCGATTCCAGCAGCATCGCCTCGCCGTGCACGTTGAGATAGGTCTCCTGCTGGCCGGCAAAGCTGGCCGTGGGCAGGTCCTCGGCCGTGGCCGACGAGCGCACGGCCACGTCGGCGGTGCGCGCCTCGTAGCGTCTGGCTCAGATCGCCTGATAGGCCTCCGACGATCTCCGCGCGCATGTCGGGCGGAAAGTCGCCGCAGCAGGATCATGCGGCGAATCTGCCCGTGCGCTTCAGCAGAGTCGTTGACATCGTGGGTATCCAGCCCGTCCGAGAATGTCTTGGATGCCGGGCTTCCAATTCGTTGTAGTGCAGAAAAGCGCGGTAGGCGTCGGCCGTGACCGCAAAGCCGTCGGGGACGCTGATGCCCTTGCGGCGCCAGTTCGCGAATCATCTCGCCCAGGCTGGCGTTCTTGCCGCCGACCAGGGGCACATCGTCGATGGTCAGTTCCTGAAACCAGCGAATCCACTGCATGATCAGCCTCCCACTGTGAACAAGAAATACATATCAGCGATTGGGGGATCGTGCTCCAATATTCGCAGATCCATGTCCACAGCGCGGCGACATACTGGCTACATTCATGCTGTTGGGCACAGGTATCCGGCTGTCGTATTGTGGGATTATTGGGTACAATTCCTGAATCGCTGTCGTTGAATCGGCCACTATCTCACGTGCTAAAGAAGGTTTCGTCCGTCACCATCGCCATGTGGACACCGGAGAGTCGCCTGCGAAACTCCACGCTTGTGGGCGCGCTGCTGATCGGCATCGCGGCCGTCTTCATTCTGCTGATCCGCGGCGCATTGTGGTTTCAGTCAGCCGCAGACGCCCACCCAAACGATACCCAAATCATGTTGCCCCAGAGCCTTCTGAACCGTTTCATCTACTATCCCGATCCGATTCTGGTGGCGACGCCTCGCGCCCTGGAACTGGACTTCAGCGACGTGTGGCTGACGGCCGGTGACGGCGTGCGCATTCACGGCTGGTTTGTACCGGCAACCAACCCAACCTGTAGCGTGCTCTTTCTACACGGCAACGCCGGCAACATCTCCCACCGGCTGGACAACGTGCGCTTGTTGGTCGAACAGCTCGACTGTCAGGTGCTGATCGTCGATTACAGAGGTTACGGCCGGAGCGAGGGCGTACCGTCAGAGCAAGGTCTCTATCTGGACGCAGCCGCGGCGTGGCGTTGGCTACGCGCCAACAGTACCGGCCCGTACATCATCTTCGGGCGGTCGCTGGGCGGTGCTGTGGCGCTCCAGCTGGCGACCGCGACCGGCGCCGAGCCTGATGGTGTCATCGTCGAAAATACTTTTACGCGTCTGCGGGATATGGCCGCCGACATGGTCCTGTTTTCGGTCGCGCAGGGTTTGATGCCGGATCTCTACCCATCCATCGATCGGATCCGCGACCTCGAGCGCGCCGCTGTTGATCTTCCAAAGCGAACAGGATGAACTGATCCCAGCCGGCCATGCCGAAAGTCTCTATGCCGCTGCTCCCGAACCGAAGGAGTTGTATGTGATCCACGGCAGCCACCACAATGACAGCTATCTCGCCGGGGGTGAGTACTACTGGCGCAAGTGGCGGCAATTCCTGGAGTCGACGGGGCGTTGACTGCGGGATTGCAGGCAAAAACTGCGACCACCCCCGAAACAAGCCGCAGATGAACACGGATAGCAAGGGAGTAGATTGTTATGTCAAACAAAGAGACCCGACCGATACTGGCCGTCACGCTGGGTGATCCGTCTGGAGTCGGCCCTGAAATCGTCGTCAAGGCTTTAATGACAGAGGAAGTCGGGCAGATCTGCCGCCCGATGGTTGTGGGCGACAGACGGATGCTGGCGCGAGCGGGAACCTGGGTCGGTCTGGAGCGCTCGCTGCGTTTCGATCCGGTCGACGATCCGGCGGCCGGGCGCTACGAACCGGGTGTGATCACCCTGCTGGATCGCGCCAACGCAGATCCGGCCGAGATCGCGCCCGGTCGCCTGAGTGCGGCCGCCGGCGCGGCCGCGGTCGACTATGTGATGACGGCCTGCGATCTGGCCCTGGCCGGCGCCGTCGACGCTGTCGTCACCGCGCCGCTCAACAAGGAAGCCATGCACCTGGCCGGATTCGACTACGCGGGCCACACCGAGCTGCTTGACCGAGCGCACTGGCGCCGACAAGGTCAGCATGTTGCTGGTCGGTCCCACGCTGCGCGTCGTCCACGTCAGCACCCATGTTTCGTTGGCGGAGGCGATTCGCCGTGTCACGCCGGCACGGGTAGGCGAAGTCATCGACCTGGCACAGCGGTCATGCATGGCCTTGGGTGTGGCGGAACCGCGCATCGCCGTGGCCGGGCTCAACCCCCATGCCGGCGAAAGCGGTCTCTTCGGCGACGACGAGCCGGAGCGCATCCAACCGGCCATCGAGGCGGCGCGTGGCCGCGGTCTCGATCGTCTCCGATCCCCAGCCGCCGGACACTGTCTTTCTGCGCGCGGTCAAGGGCGAGTTCGACATCGTCGTCGCCATGTATCACGACCAGGGCCACATTCCCATGAAGTTGCTGGCCTTCGACAGCGGCGTCAACGTCAGCATGGGACTGCCCATCATCCGCACGTCGGTCGATCACGGCACCGCGTTCGACATCGCCGGCACAGGCGTCGCCAGCGAAGAGAGTCTGCTGGCCGCCATCGACGTGGCGGTGAAGATGGTGCGGGCGCAGGCGGATGCCGGGGATGGAGCCGCCGGCTAAACCGAAATCCTGATGAAAACAGGAGAACCGTAGGTCGGGCATCCTTGCCCGACACGGTTGGAATACGACGATCAGTCAGGTAGGAGAGCGGTTATGATATCTACCCATGTCGATAGAATAACCTCACAGTTGAGACAACGATCGTGGCTTGTCGCCGGTCTCGTGGCTGCGCTGCTGGCGACGGGCTGTGAGTCAAATCTGTCCCCGACGATCGTGTTGGGAGACAATGTCTTGCTCTGGCACAGTTGGGAGGAAAACGACGCCTTGGTTCTGGACCTGGTGCTGGCACAGATCACAGAGATCAGTTCGGAGACCGAGGTGATCAGCGTCTATGTACCGGCGACGGAGATGCGCCAACGTTTCGTTACCGCGACGCAGCAAGGCGTCGGTCCCGACTTGTTGCTTGGTACCACCGACTGGATCAGCGAATTTGCGGCGAGTGGGACGGTACAGGCCATCTCACCGGCGCAGATCGAAACTGCGGAATTCATCCAGGGATCGATCGGCGCGGTCTCTCTGGCCGGCGTGATCTACGGCTTTCCAATGTCGGTCTCGCCGGATGCCCTCTACTACAACCGAACGCAAGTCGACATCCCGCCGCGCACGTTGGACGAACTGACGGAAGATACAGATACCGGCCAACAGCTTGCGTTTGTTTCACGTTTTCAGCCGGCCTATTGGGGCATCGGCACCCAGGGAGATGGTCTCTACGATGCCCCGGGACGGTTCACGTTGGCGGAGAGCGGCTTTGAGGCGTGGTTGGCATGGCTGGAGAAGGCCCAAAGGTCGCCCGGCATCATCCTCAATTCTGACGAAGCTGCGCTGGCAAAGATGTTTTCCGACCAACGCGTCGCCTACTACATCAGCGGACCGCAGCAACTGAGCAGATTTGGCGATGCGCTTGGGATGGAGAATATCGGGGTTGCGCCGTTGCCGGCAGACGTCTACGGAGCGTCACAGCCACTTCTGCACACAGAGGCAGTCATGCTGGGGACAGCCTCGTCGACGCAACAAGCCGACACTGCGCTGGCTGTGGCCGGCTTTCTCACCAACGTGCAGCAGAGCACAACCTTTATGCGTGAGTTGGGGCGGATTCCGGCAAATCAACGGGTCGAAGTCGAC
Source organism: uncultured Chloroflexia bacterium (assembly GCA_963715415.1). GTDB lineage: Bacteria > Chloroflexota > Anaerolineae > Caldilineales > Caldilineaceae > JAWKOK01. Next base: position 177,972 of record CAVQSG010000047.1, read on the forward strand.
CCACGCGTCTATCCGAGGCTGGCGGGTTTCGCCCAGCAGGCGAGGACCGCGGTCTCACTGCCCAACGATCTGCATACCGAGGCGTTCTATGCGCTCGGCGATCGTGCCTATGCCAACGTGCTGGGAGGGGTGTTGACCCCTGCCGCAGCCGTCTGCGAGTTTGGGTTTGACGTCGTCGAGTTGCAGGGATACACACCGACCGAGGTCGACCTACCGGCCTCATGCGAATCGGTGAAGTGAGAGGGTATCGGTGATGAACATCGAAGAGTCTGTCGCTACTCGTCGTCGAGCAGCTGCAGATCCTGGTGATTTTTCTGGAACGTCCGGCCGTCCAGCGCCAACTGCTCGCCCTGGTCGCCATACTGATCAGTGCATGGGTCATTCGGGCTGTGGTGCGCTTCTTGGTGCGGGGATCCAGCGCCCAAGATTTGCCGACAGCAGCGCATCGATGGGGTGCGCGTCTTGCGGCGTTGCACCTGATCCTTGCGCCGATATTGACCATTGTGCTGGTTCAGATTGCCTTGGCTGTCTTCCGTGCCAATGACTATGCATTCGGGATCCTACAGGATTCGCGGCCATTGTTGGCCGTATGGCTGCTCTATCGTTGCGTGCTCATGGGGTTTTACTACAGATACGGCGCGGCGTTCCGGCCCTATCATTACCGAGTCTGCCTGCCGCTCTTTCTATGGTTCATCCTGACGCGCATCGCGGACAATTTCGTCAACCTGCAACTCATCGGCCACATCCCGCTCTTCACCGTTTTCGGCGCCGATATCACCGTCGGCAGTCTCCTTGGTGCGTTTCTCGTCCTCTACGGCTTTCTGGTCGTTGCCTGGTTGACGGAGGGAGCTGTGCGGCGATCCATGGGCGACGCTCAAGTCCATCGATCCCGGTATCGTGCAGTCGGCCGTGACCATCACTCGCTATGCCGTGATCATCATCGGAATCCTGCTGTCGCTGCGGATATTGGGTGTCGATCTCTCGACCCTGGCCATAATCGGTGGCGGATTATCGGTCGGTGTCGGTTTTGGTCTGCGCGAGATCATCGCCAACTTCGTCAGCGGTCTGGTTCTGCTGTTTGAACAAGCCATGTTGCCGGGCGACGTCGTCGAAATCAACGGCGAGCTCGGCACCGTACAGGCCATCAACATGCGCTCGACAACGGTGCGAACGATCAACAACGTCGAGCTTGTCGTGCCCAACGAGACCTTTCTGACCAACGAAGTGACGACGTTCACCAAGACCGACAACCAGGTTCGCGTGCTGATGCCCTTCGGTGTCAGTTACGACAGCGATCCGCATCAGGTACGACAGGTGGTGAGCCAGGCTGCGGCAGAGCATCCGCTGGTACTGGACGATATTGCGCCGGACCTGCTCTTTCGCGGCTTCGGCGACTCCAGCTTGGATTTCGATCTGGCCTTCTGGATCGACCAGCCTGAAAAGGTCATGCGTGTGCGCAGCGATCTCTACTATATGGTTTGGGACACGTTGAAGGCCAACGACATCGAGATTCCGTTTCCGCAACGCGATCTCAATTTGCGTCGGGGGTGGGGGGAGGTGTTTGGCGGGTAGGCAAAATCTTATGTTTCTATGGTCTCTATATGGCCACTGGACGATTTGCCGATGTCGCCTGTCAATGTCGGTTAGATACGGTGTCCGATTTTAACCGTCATTGGCAGTGTCGCATTGAGTGGATATCACAACAGAGCTTCTCCATGGCCTGAGTAGGTACAGACTGTGCAATTTTGCTAGTTCTGGTGTTTTATGTGGTTTTGGTACTTCCTGTCACTACAACGAATTCAGACGGCAACGAATTACATTAATGGTGACCAGGATCGGCTACTACTGGACAAAGATCGGCGAAAACGAGAGCAATAATTCGTTCCTATCTGAATTCGCTGTAGTGATTCATTGCAACCACAGAAAATATTAGAACCAGCAATTTTGTAGCAGAAGAATCGATTCCTTTTGGTTCCATCAGCTGTGCCGGACGCTGAACAACATTCATCTACTTTGGATTACGATGAGCTCAATCTGCCAGCATATAGTGGACCGAAGAAAGGTTTTCACCGTCCATCATCAAACTCTAGCCAGACACGTCTGGTAGATAGATTTGTAATCTCGTCGGGGTTACGGTGGGCGTCGGGGTTGGTGTAGGGGTTTGAGTCAGGGTAGGCGTCGGTGTCGGTGTGAATGTCACATTGGCTTGCAAAATCTGATTACCCCAGATGTTAAAGTCTTGAGAATGTTGACCTGGTGCATGCTTTCCATACACTACGAAGTAACCCGTCTGAGGACTGACCTTACTGTTCGAGGCGATGTCAACTGAGATCTGGTCATCTAGTTGCCGCGTCAATAAGATCTCCCACACCAGGTTCTGGCCGCAGGGTGCCATCTGAACGACGTAATTGTCCGTCAGTTGAAATACGTTGGACTCGAACCGAAGAGAGGTATCCCCACAAGGTTTCAGTGTGGCTAGACATGGCAATCAGGTACTCGTCAGTGACAGCGTTGAAGACAGCACCCAAAAATCCTGTAGGTGCATTTCCATCCGGTGCCTGGGAAAAGGTCATCTGTGCAACTTGAATGGTGGGCAGCACTTCGCCTGTGTCTGAAACGAGCCTGGCCCGAACATTCCAGACTGCAACGTCGTTCGTCGATTCACGCTCATACCAGGTGGTCAAAAAACTGGTAGCGCTGGCCGCTACGACGGGACGCGGTGTCCACGTTGCAGAAGTATCGGTACTGAGATAATGACCACCACTGCTCAATTTGACATTGTTGCCCGCCGCTGTCATATCGTAATCGAGTCGCTGAGCGTAGATCTCGAAGAAGTTTGCTTCTCCCGATGCAATCCGCCGATCTTCCCAGGTTACTAGATAACGCTCGAACGACGCATTCAAGGCGATCTTGGGCCGAAATGCACCACCGTTGGTTTCTGATACCACAAGTTGAGCGTCAACCACGGGCTGAGCATTCTCGATATGAAACTCGACTGCTTCAATATGACTTGAGCTATTTTCATTGTCTCCACAGTCAGCGACATCTGCAGAGAAGAGTTTGGGCGGTAGGTAGTCATCTCCGTTGACAACGGTAACAACGTAGCGCTCGCGTTCGGAATTGTAGATGATATCGGGGGAATGTAAGTTTGCTGTAGCCCCTAAGCCGATGGTCATGTCTGGTTGGGGACGGGCATCCATCACCTGTTGCACCACGAGCCCGCAGGATGACCCACGTCGAGTCCATGCAACCATAAAGCCATCGGATCCTGCTACCACTGTGGGGCGGCTACTGCGTGCGACATTATTGCTGTCCGAAATGCGAAAAGGTCGACTGACAGGTCCGCCGTCCAAATCGAGGAAGACACCATAAATATCAAAGCCGTCATTACGGGAATCCGCATTCGCAGTGGTCTGCCAGACCATAAGGTAGCGATCATCCTTCTCATCAAACGCAAGTGATGGATAGAGATCGGCATCACGTTGGTCGCCGCGCCCACCAAATCCGACAATAGGCTTGGGTGTGCCGATCACTGCTACGGTAGGGTCTGCAGGCAACGTCTCTGCTACTGAATTCGGAAGAGACTCAGAAGAAATCACCCATAGTCCGATTGAGGTTAAACATGCCAAGCAGAAGCTCAAGAACCACTGCCGGCTGCGAAATCGTTTCGTTGATGTATATTTCATGGCAAAAAAGTACTCATGATTCGGTCTACCCGGCAAATAAGCGTGGCCAGGCAGATACATACGCCGTTGGTATCGGAGGCTGGCATAGCTTCCGTCTGATCAACAAAGCGCTAGCAAAGCTCTCCTTATGACTGTACGTCAACGATTCGCAACGAAAGGAAGGAAGATGCGTTTCGTCGGTTCTAGAGTATTCAGATAGCGCCAAGCTTCATCAAAGGTTTTGCCAGTCAATTCGTTCCAGTTAATACGCGCCCGTTCGCGTGCAATATCCTCTGCCAAAACGACATTGTTGTTCTGAGCAGCAGTTTCAGCCAACGCATCGAGGTAAGTCTGCACGTCCTGCACCATTGATGCTGTAATCATATCCTTACCCTGGCCGTTTTCCAGTGCTTGCAGACCAGGGACAAATCTGACAAGGAGATTCGTACCTTCCGAGCGCAACTCAGGATATAGCAGCAACAGGATGGCAATCTGACGTGTGTGTTCGTAATAGAGATCTCGATAGTGACGACCGATTGGCGCATCAGCCATCAAGCCATCACGGACGTCGTAGAGGATCTTTAGGGCTTGTCCAGCTGAGACTTCGTCTGGTTGGTCTGAAGAGCTTGATACTGCGGATACGGCAGCACAAGTACAGCTGTTTTCTTGAGGACGCCATCCTGCCGTCAATCCGACGGCATTGAAACCCTGCTCAACAGCACGGTAGATGTCCGTACCATTGCCGTATAGGTCAGCAGAGGCTCTCAGAACCGCCGCACGTGCATCGGCAAAACTGGCTCTAGGGCCAAGGTAGGTTGCCAATGCACGGTAGAAAATTCGTTCAGCCCGCTCTTTGGTGAGAGATATCGCAATATTGTGATAGGCTTTGTTAAAGATGCCGCTGTTGATATGGACGCCTTCATTATCCGAACAGGTGCGTACCCAACCGTCGGAATGCGCTGGTTGACCAAACTTGGCCGGGTCTGCCAAACTGCGGATGGCTTCGCGTCCGCCAACGCGCGTCCGCCGCAAGATCCTCGCCCATAAGCCAGTCAGCCCGATCCACCATTGCGCCAAAAATGTCGGAGAAGCTCTCGTTGAGCGCTCCGGATTGCCAACGATATTCCAGATTGGCGGTGTATCCTGTTACTGCATGCGTTAGCTCATGGGCAACCACATCTCGTACAGCGAAACCGTCACCGTAGACCATTTGGCTGCCATCCCAATAGGCATTGTTGTAGTTACGACCATAATGCACGGTGGAGACAATCAGGGCGCCGTCATTATCAAAGCTATTCCGTCCATGTGTATTGAGGAAGTAGCTATATGTAGCCTGCGCAAAGTCGTGAGCGCTATCAACATCTCGGTCGCCGGTGGGCTCCTGGTCATCGATGCGCACCAACGTGCCTGGCAGGGCACGTTCCCCTTTCGCATTATAGGTAGCAATGAAGTGAGCATCTTCTGGATCAAGGATCCTACAAGGCGCGTTCGTTCGCTGGACCGAAGCAATGGTCGCCAACCAGTCGTTGAACGTTGCCGTATTCGGTACACAGAGGCCGGTGTCATTGAAATGGAAGCTGTCGAGAGTAAGAGACGTATATCCACCCGGGATCGGTCCACTGAGTGCGTTGTGCTCAACGCGCAGATCAGCGAAGAGACGACAGATCGGAGAATTCAGCGGGCAGTTGATCCGCAAGCTGATTATGGCTCATGTCCAACCACGTGACAGTCGCCAGCTTACCCAGCGCAGCCGGAATCGGTCCACCGAACCCGTTGTGACTCAAGTCAAGGTTGGTAATTTTCGGTAAATTGCCCAACGCAGATGGGATCTCTCCCTCAATTTGCGAACCCATCGAATTCGGGGGCGTGGAGAACGTGATGGACGCAGCCATCGCCCTCACCACGCTGCAAGAGGTCGAGAACGCGACACCGAGTGATGGCTACGGCGTGCCTTCTTCGAGGGCGGCGCGCCCACGGCCGAGAATGCCTGTCATGAAGTACGGCCGCACGACAGGTCTCACCAGGGGGCTCATCGAAACGGATCAACGTAACCGTTGATGTGGACTACCGCATAGGCGTCGCACGTTTCGTGCGGCAGATCCTCATCTCCGGCGACGGGTTTGCTGCCGGAGGCGATTCCGGGGCGCTGGTCGTCGTCGATAGGGGCAGAGGGATCCGAAAGCCGGTCGGGCTGTTGTTTGCCGGAAGCGGGAGCATTGCGGTGGCAAACCAGATCGATCTGGTACTGGACCGCTTTGGGGTCGTGATGGACGATAGGTGGACTCACCCGCACTTCGGCAGGTTCTCACCGGAGTAGTCCCGGCGC
>CAVQSG010000048.1:0-22584 GCA_963715415.1 uncultured Chloroflexia bacterium
TCGCCTATCTGGACGGTAGGTATTTGCTGACTGACTATCAGTCGCCCTATGAATTCGACATCGCGGCTGAGCACATTGCAAATGGACTCCAATCTGTCCATCGAAGCGGTCATGCGTGACGGGAACATTACAGATCAAGTCAGCATCCAGTTGACCTTTCAGCAAGGCGGAACGCAATTTGGGGATCAATATGTGCCGCCATGTACCGGATCCGCCAGCCCCAGGCCATTCGCTAGTAGTTGCTGCTGCGGGCGACGGCGCCAGCGGTGAGACCAACGCGAAGAGCGTTTCGGACCTGGTGAATGCCTGGCAGCCCAGCGCCTTCCTCTGACTTGGGCGATGTCTACGAGAAGGGCACGCATACCGAATTCTTTAACTGGTATGGGACGCCGGATCGCTTCTTCGGCCGTATGCGCAACTACACCAATCCAGTGATCGGCAACCATGAGTATGAGAACAACGTTGCGCCCGGCTATTTTGGTTACTGGAACCAGGTTCCCGACTACTACAGCTACGATGCCGCAGGCTGGCACTTCATCGCCCTGAACTCAACCAGCCAGCTTGGCCAGCGAGGTCCTGGCAGCCCACGATACCGCGTGGCTGGCGAGTGATCTGATAACGCATTCCGCGCCGTGTACGGTAGGTTACTTCCATCATCCAGTCTTGAGCGTAGGTCCCCAAGGCGATTCTGCCGAGCTGTTTTCCATGTGGGATCTGGTGGCAAGCAGTGGAGTGGATCCGTAGTCATCACAGGCCATGACCACGGCTACCAGCGCTGGCAGCCGCTCGACAGGAATCTGCAGCCCAATGCGGGCGGCGCCACCCAGTTTGTCGTGGGCGCCGGCGGCCACGGCATCCAAGGCTTCGTGCGGCAACCGACCCTCGCTTCGTGGTCGGATATGACACCTCACCGTATCGCCTTGGCGCCTTACGGTTGGACGTGAATCCAAACGGCGCGGCGTTTCGTTATGTCAACGTCGACGGCAGATTCTCGATGATGGCGTGATACCGTGCAGCGGGGCTGCACCGGACACGACCTCACCCACCGTGCCGCCGAATTTCAACGCCGGGACTGGACAGCGACGGCCAGGTGCTTGTGTCCTGGAATCCGGCCTACGACGACACAGGCGTGTCACAGTATATTGTCTATCGCAACGGGTCTGCCTTGGCAACGGTGAGCGGCAGCACTCTGCAATACGTGGACATCAACGCCGCCCTAAATACGACCTACGAGTATACGGTGGAGGCCGTTGACCCTTCTGGACATCACTCGCTAAGCCGCCGTCCGTGTCAGTAAGCACGGCGACAACAGTAACGCTAACCTTCGGCCCCACGGCCGATACATACGTCGATGCATCCCTCTCCAGCAGCAACTTCGGACAGAAATCCTATGTGCGAACGGATGCCTCACCCGATGTGCGCAGCCTCATGCGCTTTGATGTGCAGGGCATCAATGGCTACGTCACAGCGCGAATGTAGAATCTACACCAGAATAGTGGTTCGGGCACCGGATATCGGGTGAACAAAGTCACCGATAACACCTGGAGTGAGACCGGCACGACGCTTAACGATATGCCGAGTCCATAGGCGATTTCATATCTTCTTCCGGATCGTTGTCCCCTGGCACTTGGATAGATATCAACCTTACGGGGTCAATCTCACAGAACAAACTGTATAGCTATGCCATCGACACGTTGAGTACAACTGCTATCAGTCTGGGCAGCCGCGAGAGCGGCACTTACCGCAACTCATTGTCACAGTTGATACATCGGTGCCGCCTCCGCCTGTGCCAGGGACGGTTGTCTTCAATCCCACAGCAGATGCCTACGTCAGTTCGGGCGTCCCCGACAGCAATTACGGCAGCCTATCGACCCTGCGCTCGGATGCATCGCCGGTCGTGAACAGCTACCTGCGATTCAATGTCACGGATCTCGCGCCATATGTCCTGCAGGCCACATTCGCGTCTACGCCGATCGCGGCTCCAGCACGGGCTACCGGCTCTATGCCACTGATCCAGGGTGGAGTCAGCCGGCATCACCTACGGCAACGCACCTGCAATCGGGAACCTATTGAGTACGTCGGGTCCGTTTGCGGCAGGATCGTGGACAGAAATCGACGTGACGCAGTGGATTGGAGGAATAGGGCAGTTCGAATTTCGCGCTGGGTTCTACCAGCAACACGGCGATCAGTCACAACAGTCGGGAAGGGGCGAATCCTCCGGAACTAGTATTGGTCACCTCGGACACGCCGCCTCCGCCGCCGCCCACGGGCGCGTCACCATCGCGCCGATTGGCGACGCATACGTGGCTGCCAACAATCCAACCAAGAATTACGGTTCATCAAGTCAGTTGCGGGCGGATGCGTCACCTGATGTGCGCAGCTACTTACGTTTCAACGTACAGGGATTGGCAGGCAGCATTGCGCAGGCGACATTGAAGATCCGTGCTGTTAGCAACTCGAGTACCGGCTATAGCGTGCATGCCCCATCGTCATCTGGCTGGACTGAACTCAGTGTCACGTATGCCAATGCACCATCGATGGGTGCCTCTGTCGGTGAGTCCGGAGCATTTGCTTCTGGAGACTGGACTTCCGTGGACGTCACCTCTATGGTTACACAAGAGGGGCTGGTAGCCGTTCGGATTAACGACGAGCAACAATACGGCTTTCGGCCTGGCGAGTCGAGAGGACGCACGAGTCCACCTCAGCTGATTGTGGAGACGACAGTCGCAGCAAGCGCATCCGCATCGCCGGCTACGTCAGTCGTCTTTCCTGCTGAACAGTATGCACAGTGGCGCAGTGAGTATGGTCTTTCTGCGGGCGATGAAATCCATGCGAATGACGCCGATCAGGACGGATTACAGGATGCGGAAGAGTTCTCAACGGTGCCGATCCACACTCTGGCGACACGGATGGTGATGGACTGTCGGATCGTGGGAGGTGGAAAATGGCCTAAGCTCAACAGATGCAGCGCACGGCATCAACGGCGCAGCCGGCGACCCGGACGGTGATGGTGCAGGCAATGCCCTCGAATGGGGGAATGGGACAGACCCGAGAGACGCTCAGGACATCGACCGGCAAGCATATCTGCCTTTGAACATCTACGTGCCGGAGGTTTCCGGGTAGCATCATCAGTGTTTCGCCTTTGTTATCCGCCTTATCGGCCGGATAACAAAGGCGAGTGATTGGGATCATACTGTGGTTTTGTCTTGATGTCGTGGGGTCTGTGCGGCGCAAGGTTGAGACCGTAGCCACATTCTCGTCGGGCGAAGAGGAAATCGGCTACATCTCGGTGGAATGAGACTTGTAATGATGGATTATCAACTATGGAGTAAGGCAGATACCCACCTTCATTCGACGTATAGTGACGGCAGTTCTACCCAGAAAAACTTGTCGAGTACGTTGACCGTTACACCGATCTCCAGGTGATCGCAATCACGGATCACGACACGATTGAGGGCGCCCTTGTAGACCGCGCAGCTACGCACAGCGCCTTTATTGATGTCGATGTGATTATCGGCCAAGAGGTCACAACGGAGGAAGGAGATGTCGTTGGATTGTTCCTGAATTCCACCCTTCCCGAATTCAGAACGGCAGCAGATGCTGTCCGGGCTATGCACGCCCAGGGCGGGCTAGCCATCGCAGTCCATCCCTTCAGCTACTGGGCAACGCTGACAGAGATGCAGGGTGTGGGTTCGCGTATCATCAGCCTGCCACTGGATGGCGTCGAAGTGCGAAACGGATTCCCCACGAACTTCATAAGCAATCGATTCACGGGTTGGATCAACCGACGACATGGGCAGGGATTGACTGAACTGGGGGGCAGCGACTCGCATTACCCCTATACGATTGGCCAACCATTTACCTGGTTTACCGGTACCACCGCAGCGGATCTCACGCGAAGCAATACGCGATTCACGCACGCATGCCGGTGGAACACTGCGGAAAACCGCTAGCATAGCAGCGCATTTTGCCCGCCGTACTCAGGTCGGGCTTGCCCAGCATGGCGACAAATCGGGCCACGCAGATGAAAGCGGCATATCGTAATGACGACTGGAATTTCAGTTCGTATCCGAATGGTATCCGACGACCACCGGTGTGGCTGCGCCCTGACTATTATGGGTCCACATCACACCTTGGCCGAAGGGTTGCAATTCCGAGGTTGGCGGCTGGCTGCGCTTCAAGGTACTGCGGGCAATGCATGGTCTTTGTCGTAATCACATCCGCCGGAGCAGAGAGTACTGAACCTTGTACGGCGCAGTTGCAACCTCACCCCGGCCATTCAGCAATTGGGCTGACATAGATTCGGGGTGACCGGTCAGAGACTCGTGCAGAACGCAGAGGGCATTTACCAAGAACTCGAGGGTACCACAGCAGCTGTGGTACCCTCTGTGTTTGTTGCCTCGTTCCCTGTTTGTTACCGGGCTATCTCGACAACTCCGGCAAGTAGATGGTCTGCGAAAATATCACCTGCCTGCCCATATCCTGAGTATCTCTTGGGTCGGTCCCATTCCTCTGTTCGAGGGCATTGCTCTCCGCGTCGGCGTCTGGGTCACCGTCTGCGCCATCATTTCCACTGTTGAGCGCTGGATCGATTCCGTACTCGATTTCCCACAAGTCCGTCAGAGAATCTCCGTCGCTGTCCGGACTTTCAGGGCTGGTGCTGTTGTTAAACTCGTCCACGCTAGATACCCCATCATGGTCGCCGTCGGCACTCGCACCGTTGGCTCCATTCTCCTTGCGGGGATCCAGGTGATAGTCGAGTTCCCATCGATCGGGCAACTCGTCGCCATCAGTGTCCAACGAAGAAGGGTCGGTACCACGCGCAAACTCATCCGAGTTAGACAAGCTATCGTGGTCCCTGTCGCCATCCGCGCCTTGCTCTCCTGCTGGGTCAAGCGGATTGAGTCCGTTCTCCACTTCCCATAGGTCATTCAGACCGTCGCCATCGGTGTCCGCATTATCGCGATCTGTGTGATTGGCCGTCTCATCTTCGTCCGATAGCCCGTCATTGTCATGATCGCGCTTATCACGGGCTTCTACTTCCTCAGCGGACACGGGCAGTACGCGTGGCACAATCGTGGCAGCCAACGTCCCATCAGCAACCGTCTGTATTACGAGTTGTGGTGGATTTTCGCTTTCTCGGCTGGCAAGCGAGATGGACGTACGGCTCAGGCCGCTCAGGGCAAAATCAACTTCGCTCTGATCTATCACCAGCGTCGTCACCAATACATCTGTCCATGTGTCTGGCTTGATAGGGCCGGAGGCGCCGATGACGTTACCGATGGCGGGTGAATTTCCGTAGCTGATGCTCATCTCACCCCAAGCTTGATCTGAGACTTGGTGGACTTGATACCCTACGCTTGAGCCGGAGTTGGCGTAGATACGCAGTGTGGCATTGGCAACTATGCCAGTCAGACCACTCAGATTGAAGTGGAGGTACGATCTCGTCTCCGGTGATGCATCCACTCTCAGCGTACTGCTACCCCCGTAATTCCCATCCGGATAGTCAGCCCTGACCATCGCGTCACCTTCGGAAAGAATTGATGACGTCCCCGGGACCTGCTTGGTAAGGTTCACCTGGCCTGCGACGGTCTCGACGATCAGCTGGGGCTGAACACCCGATTCTCTGCTATTGAGGGCAATTGCGGTCTGGCTGATTCCAAGCAATGCCATGCTGACCGCTCCATTGCCTTTGATCAGAGGCGTTACATCTACCTCGGACCAGGTTAGCTTTGCAACGGGTCCGGAACTGCCAACTTCGGCGCCATAAGGTGGAGCAGTGTTGTAGTTTATCGTCCGCTCCGACCAGCCGTTGTCGTCCACAGAATGCACCCTATAGCCTTTGCTGGAGGCGCTACGGGCATTGATGCGGAGTGTTGCCTTGCTAATGGCGCCGGTTGCACCCTGGACATCGAAACGCAAATAGCTTCGTACCTCAGGTGATGCATCCACGCGCAACGAACTGGAGCTTCCGTAGTTCTTGCTAGCTCGATTTGAAGTCACATAGGCGTCAGCCACCGGTACGAAACTCAGTACCGTCGTCTGATCGGCTGGTGTAGTGACAGACATGGGGTTGCTCATGCCAGACGCGTTGCCGTTTCCGTCGATCGCACGCACGCTATAGTTGTACGCGGTTGCGGGTGATACAGAAGTGTCCTGAAACGTCGTCGTGGCAGGCACCGCCGAGAGCGGCTTGTCGTCCCGGAATATCTCATAGCCAGTGACGCCCACGTCGTCGGCAGACGCATCCCATTGCAGACCTACCATGTTGGATAGAACATCAGTTGCGATCAGGTTGGTCGGTATTGTTGGCGCATCTGAAGCAGACAGACATCCTGCCCCGTCCCCGCCCGTAGGTGTGCAACCCTGATCATTAGTGAGGAGAAGCTTGTCAATTCGGACTTCGGGACCCTGCTCCATCAATTTTACCGTATGTGCACCAGCGGATAGCTCGACCGATACTTTATCTGCTGGATCGGCGTTTCGGTAGTTTACCCATGCCCATTCCTGCGGAGTGAGAGCCATCCCGCCGATGCTTATGGCGCAGCTATCGTCTATCTGAAGCCAGAAGCCACTGTTCGCGGCTCCGGATACGGAGATACGATTCCAGATAACATAGGCGCCAGTAGCCGGCACGTCAATAGTCATGACTGCGCTTCCTGCAGATTCAGGAATCGCGGGACATCCGCCGGGTGTCGACGTTGGCGTGGCGGTTGGCGTCGGGGTTGCAGTGTCGACCGGTGTATCTGTTGGCGTGGCGGTTGGCGTCGGTACAGCGCCCCCTTGAGCGATGGTAAAGCTATCAGAGAAGCTGCCCTTGGAGTGCATGAACTGAGCGTGAATCGCTGATTCTGAGACGTCAACTTTCACAAAGCCACTGGACGGATCTGTGTTCGGCCCCATATATGATGCAAAATAGCCTGCTTCCGGGTCGGCCGGATCAACCGCATAAGGCGATGCCCCAAATGCGCCCGCGACGGCGATTATCGTTCCCTGTCCTCTAGTGTAGAGCCCGTCGGCGCCATCGTCGACGACGCAGTCAGCGTCATATGCATTCACTGCGATCGTTGGGCAGGCAGAGCCAAGCGCCAGCTGTTTGGATCGCTGGTAGTTGTGCTCATGCCCTTGGAAGACGAGATCGACCTTCTTCTCGGCCAATAGATTCAGAAGTTGGCTGCCGATCTCGCACGATTTCACACCCATAGTGATGCAGTTCTTATGCATGCCAACAATCACCCAAAGGCCAGCGGACTTCGCCTCGTCGATGCGCGCCTTGAGCCAGTTGCACTCAGTTGTTTCGCCACTCTTGCAGTACTCAACCCGAGAACCATTACGATACATGTTTGGGTCGATCATGATGAAGCGTGCGAGCGGAGCGCTGGCAGGGTAGTCGAAATAGTAGCGGTGTGCATAGGTCCCCGTGCCACCGAGGCGGTCTGGCAGGCAGGCTGCGAAGTTGTCGATGAAACCGTTATCGCCACTAACCGCATCCTCATGGTTGCCGACCAGGAGCTCAAATGGGTACGTTGCACCTACATGCTGCTTGACATAGTCGCACCAAGCTGATTCTGGGGTGATATTAGAATAGCTCATATCACCGACTGCAAGGTAGAAATTGGTTCCTGAATCAGCCAGAAGGTCAAACGATGCCGTCGAGGTGCTATTAGCGCCGTGGTCTCCCCCAACGCCGAATGAAAATACCGGCAGCGTCCTCGGCCTGAACGGGCGCGCTGGACAGTTGTGCGGAGGAAACAGACGCTCCCGTGCCCTGTTCGAGCGCCGGCAGCAGGTCCTTGAGAACGTCGACGTAGGCATTCTTGAATGGGGGCGCATTCGGGTCTGGTTCATCTTTCGCCGTGCTGGCGTTGAAGCGAACTTGTTCCCCGGGTTCGACAGACGTACCCTCTCCCCACTCATTCCAGGTCGTCACCATTTTCCACGTGGCATCGGCAGCAACCATACTTGTTACGGCAGTGCGGAACTCATCCAGGTTCCGTGATAGTCGTGGAGCAGAACCATCGTCCAGCCAGAACCCTGGACTAACCACTGATGAATAAGGCGAATGCTCGCTGTAACGCGAGGCTGGGCCGTATTGATGCCAACTGTCAGGCTGGGGCGATATGTCCCGGTACCCAGAGAATATCTTCAGCACGATGTAGAACGGCTGTGTGGCCTGGAGGTTAGCCTCGGACCAGCGTGCGGCCATGGCTGCGCCATCTTGGGCGTCCGCCCACACAAAGATGACAGGTTTTCCATCAATCCTCAGGATTGAGCGCTGGTTTGCATAATTGGTCGAGATGTAGTTGAGGTCGCTCGCGATTTCAGAGGGTGACGGATCGCCATATCCTTCCGGCTCGTAGTAGATAGTCCACCGAAGATTGGGGTAGGGATTGTCGCCCCGGTTCATGACATCCTTGACGATGTGGGCAAACGAAGTGTCTGTCTTGTGTCCCTGTCCCCACCATGAACTTACTGCGACCTCAAGTTTGGCCTGTTCCATTTTCTCGAACTGCCGATAGAGCAGCGCCAATATCATTTGAACTATAGAGTTCAGTGGCTGGGTCAAACGCGGTCGGATCTCGATCGGGCAGGAAATGGCTGAACCATGTAGCAGGCGGATTGTTCCCGTTGTCTTGCCAGTAGCGCCACCCGCCGTCGATTTGCGGCGTCTGATACCACGGGTAGTAAAAGGTAGTGTAGAACGGTGGCGTGGGTTGGAAGTTCGGATCCACCGGCGGTATCGACGGCACTACTTCCTGAGCGCCAAACTCAATATAAGTGGTGGCCGTGGTAGCATCATAACCGGTTGCCACGGCTCCTGCCTGAATGGAATCCTCAGCCTCCTTGATGACGGTAATGACATTGGACTGGGCAAAGACCTCCCGCGGCGGGGAGATCTGTTGGGACACAAGTCCAAACTGGGAGGCGATCAGGATCAAGACTGCCCACCTAATCCTGGCTTGAAAGCGACGCTGAATATTCATGTTTCTATTCATATAGAAGTCTCATCCGTTTTCCTATAGTCGCGCTGCACTGACGCACGCATGCACGCATGACAACAAGCCTTGACTGCCATGCCTTAGCGACACAATATGCTAGAAAAAGTCGAAAGATGGGTACGCACATGGATCGTGCGCATGCAG
This sequence comes from uncultured Chloroflexia bacterium, assembly GCA_963715415.1. Classification (GTDB taxonomy): domain Bacteria; phylum Chloroflexota; class Anaerolineae; order Caldilineales; family Caldilineaceae; genus JAWKOK01. The sequence goes on from CAVQSG010000048.1 coordinate 9,144, forward strand.
GGGGGCAGTGCTAGCTCTGTCCGACTGCTGGAAAGAGCACACCCTAAGAAATATCCGTTGCGGTCCTTTACTACCCGCTACCGAACCCAAAGATGCACGTTACAGTATGACAAATTTACTGCCGCAGGCGTTTCATTTTGCCGCTAGCCATAGTACCTTATTGGACCAGTCTGTTCTTGACGGATGCGCTCCAAGAGGGGTGCACCCGATCTTTCATGCGCAAATGATACCCATACGGGTCAACCTGGCGAGTTCCCTACGAATGCTATCCACGCATGTCTGACGGAACTGACCATATATAGTTGAGAGAGAATGCGGCGATTCAGGATGAACGTCAGATATCTACGATAAATGTACAACACGGGGTGAACAAATACATCCGACAAAAGTCGAGTCGTTTCGCGTCTTTTGTCCGTTGCCGTCGCTTGTGGACGAGCATGAATGAACCAAGAGTGGATGAGTTCTTTCGGGCGACTGAGTCTTGTCTATCTCGGCGGGCACTTCCTCTGATACCACCTGTCTATTGCGCCTAGACCTGAGCACCCATGCGATCCGGCGTGTGACCCAATTCGCGTAGGCGCCGCTCGTATCGCAGTCGATGCGCGCTTGGGCCGGCTGCACGATAAACTCACGGAAACCCAGGACATTATGGCCGGCGGCGAAACCTGCATCGAGCCTCATTGTGATGCCGGGACAGGGCGACAACAAACCCAAGCCTACAACCTGCTGGCGCCGCGAGTGGATGATGATCGTGCCGCGCGGCCGCGAATCGCTATGCGGGCATCTCGGTCAACGCACTGGGCTTTGCCGGCTCGCTGCTGGTGCGCGACGAGGCCCAACTGCGCCTACTACGTGAAACGGGACCGCTTACCGTCCTGCGCGAGGTCGGCGCAACCTGGGACCGCGTCAGTCCAGCTTAACCCGGACGGGCTGGCCTGCTTGTGCGACTGATTCGTCAATCGCAAAGCAGACGGCCATGCTCTTGATCGTGTCGTGGATCGACGCATGCGATTCGACGTCGCGATCCAGACAGTCGATGAAGTGGTCGATCTCGGCGCGGAACGGGTGATGGGCCACGTCGCCGCTGTTGGGCTCAATGGTCGGAAAGGTCCAGTAGTCGGTGGCCCCAGGATAGTGCGACGACGAGTAGACGCGGTTGTTCTGGATCGCGCCCTCCGTGCCAAACAGACGGCAGTTGAAGGCGTAGGGCGTGTCGCCGTCCATGAGCGTCGACAGCTTGCCGACCGCGCCGTTGGCAAACGTGACAGAGGCCACCGTCACCGGGTCAAAGTCGAAGCCGGTTCGTGCGCTTCGGCCGCGGCGGAGAAGGCGCGACACTTCGACGATCTCGCCGCCCAGATAGCGCAACATGTCAACGGCGTGACAGCCGCCGGACAGCACCGCGCTGCCTACCACGTCCTTGCGCAGATAGGGACCGCCGCAGCATTACGCGGCACCGGATGCCAGTAGTCTGCCTCCCCATAGATAAGTTCACCGAGCACGCCGTCATCGATCAGCTTGCGCACGGTGACGAACTGCGGGTTCCAGCGCAGCACGAAGCTGGTCACGGTCTTGACTCCGGATCCGGCCACGGCGGCATGGATCCGCTCCACGTCGCGCCGGGTGATGCCACCGGCTTCTCGATCACGATGTGGCGACCGGTCTCCGCCGGCGCGCACGCAATGGTCGGCGCGCACGTGCGGGTGCGTGCAGGAGACGACGATGTCGATGCTGCCATCTGCAAAGAAGTCGTCAAGCGTGGCGTACTCTTGCGCCTCAACGCCGTGGCTGCGCAGCAGGCTCGTCGCCTTGCCCGGCGTCCGGTTGTAGATGCCGGCAATGTGGGTCTGGGGATGATCGCGGAAGCACTTTGACATACTCGCCGGCCACCCAGCCCGCGCCGATCAGGCCGACGCCATATTGCCTCTGTTCTGTGATCACAGCCTCCTCCTGCATGCTTGTGACGGCCGCACGCAAGATTGCGCCAGCTACCTCTGCTGCGCCATCATCTCCGGCGTGTGGCCCAGGGCGCGCAGGCGCTGCTGATCCTCGCTCAGCGGCATCCACGGCGCAGACGGCGGATCGGGCATGCGCACCATCTCGCGGCCGCCGATCAATGGTCAGCGTGTTGCGGATCAGCGCGTCGCCGTTGCGCTGATTCATGACGCACATCGTAGAACGGGAAGTCGCCGCGCACGATCTCAAAGAGCGCCACGTCGGCATAGGCGCCGGGCTTCAACGTGCCGATCTCGTTCTGCATGCCAAGCACTTGCGGCCGGATGCGCGGTGGCCGCCTCGATCACGTCCGCGAAGCGACATGCCCAGCGCCATGAACTTGCTGAGGCAGGTGGGCAGGTCGTAGAGCGGCCCCAGGATGCTCATCTGGTGGATGTCGGATGAGATGACGTAGGGGCGGTAGCCGGTGTCGAGCAGCGCCTCGGCAGTCTCGAACGAGAAGGAGCCGGCGCCGTGACCGATGTCCAGGATGACGCCGCGGTCCACGGCCTGCTTCGCCGCGTCCAGAATCTGCCCGCCGGCGTCGATGATGCGCATGGAGCCGCCGGTGTAGCAGTGGGTGAGGATGTCGCCGGGGCGCATCAGGTCCAGCACGTCGGTCACCTCCGGCGGGCCGCTGCCGATGTGCACCATCAGAGGCAGTTCCAGCCGCTCGGCGGCTTCGCGCGCGCGGCGCAGCGGCTCCAGTCCGTTGGCGCCGGTGGTGTCGCGTGTCGATGCGCGCCTTGACGCCCAGGATCAGGTCGCGGTTGTGGTCCGTCATGGTGCAGCAGAGGTCGACGTCGCAGTAGCTGAGGTTGGCCAGCTCCCACGTAAGGCGCGGTCAGACCGATGGACGAGATGTTGAGCAGAGCGATAGATGCGCGCCTGCGCCGGGCGTGCGATGAACTCGCGAAAGCCCATGAAGTTGTAGCCGCCGGACGAGCCCACATCCAGCCACGTGGTCACGCCGGTGCGCGCGGCCACCGGGTCGGCGTGGATGCCCCAGAAGGTGACGCTGTGGTAGACGTGCGTGTGCAGGTCCACGAGGCCGGGCGTCACGTACTGGCCGGTGGCGTCGATGACGCGGTGGGCGGATTCGGCCGGGATGTTGCGGTCGACGGCGGCGATGCGGTTGCGCGTGATGGCGACGTCGAGCTTGCCGGACAGGCCTGCGCCTGGATCGACTACCTCGCCGCCTTTGATGAGCAGGTCGAAGGTCATGGGGGTTCTCCGTGATTCGGGTCGCTGGGACTCGTAGGCCGCTGCCTGGGAACTGTGGGCGGCTACCCCTTCAGGCCGGTGGTGACGATGCCGCGTACGAAGTACTTCTGCGCGGCGAAGAACAGGATGAGCGTGGGAAGCGCCACGATCGTAGAGGCCGCCATGAGGATGGCCTCGCGCGGTTCATCGCTCTCAAAGGGATTCACCATGAAGTAGCGCAGTCCAATCGACACGGTGAACTTGTCCGTCGAGTTCAGGAAGATCAGCGGGCCCATGAACTCGTTCCAGTGCTGGATGAACGAGAAGATGGCGACGGTGGCGATGGCGGCAGTGGAAAGCGGCAAGATGATGTTCCAGAAGACACGCACGGACGACGCGCCGTCCAGCTTCGCCGCTTCGTCCAGGTCACGCGGTATGGTCATGAAGAACTGGCGCAGCAGGAAGATATAGAACGCGCCGCCGCCAAAGAACGACGGCACGATCAACGGCAGGAAGGTGTTGATCCAGCCCAGGTAGCGGAACAGCAGAAACAGCGGCACGATGGTCACCTGCCACGGCAGCATCATGGTGCTGAGCACGACGAAGAAGAGGGCGTCGCGGCCAGGAAAGCGAAAACGCGCGAAACCGTAGGCGACCGCGGCCGCCGACAGAATCTGCCCGAACATGGCGAAGGCCGTGATGACGATAGTATTCCAGATGAAGCGCGCAAAGGGGGCCAGGCGAAAGACATCCGGATAATTCTGCCAGCGTATTTCCTCCGGAAACAGAGTGGGCGGATACAGGTAGATCTCCGAGATCGGCTTGAGCGAACTGGAGACCGTCCAGAAAAAGGGCGCCGCAAACAGCACAGCCGTGACTATCGCCAGCGCGTAGAGCAGAAAACGGTTGATGCGCTTCGTCCATACATAGCGGAGACGATGTCTGTTGCCGCGTCTGCGCACCGGTGATGGGCTGGCTGCCAGTACTTGTCGTCGCCATGGACTACCCTTTAGGAGGATTCATAGTAGACCCACCTGTCGGAGAACTTGATCTGCAGGTAGGAGAGCACAAAGATGATGACGAAGAAGATCCACGCCAGCGCCGACGCATAGCCCATGCGGAAGAAGCTGAACGCGTTGTAATAGAGGTGCAGCATGTAGAACCAGGTGGCGTAGTTGGGCCCGCCTTCGGTCGCCACGTAGGCCAGCGAGAAGACGCTGAAGCTGCCGATGACGCCGAGGATCAGGTTGAACAGGATCACGGGAGAGATCATGGGCAGCGTGATATGGCGGAAGCGACTGACTGCGCCCGCGCCGTCCAGGTCCGCGGACTCGTAGAGCTCCTGCGGCACGCCCTGCAGTCCGGCCAGGAAGATAATCATGCGCCCGCCGCCGACGGCGGCCCACAGCGTGATCAGAATCATGGACGGAATGGCCCACTGGCGGTCTGTGAGCCAACCGGGGCCGTCGATACCTACCAGAGAAAGGAGATAGTTCACCGGACCAAGCTGAGGTTGCAGCAGCCACTGCCACAGGATCGCCATGGCTACCACGGGCGTCAAGGAGGGCAGGTAGTAGAACGCACGATAGGTGTTGCGGCCACGTAGAGCCTGGTTGAGCAGAATTGCCGCCAGCAGCGACAGGAACACGCCTATCAAGACCGCAGCAAGGGAGAAGTAGGCCGTGCGCGCCAGCGACGGCCAGAAGAGCCGGTCGTTGAAGAAGGCCTCGTTGTAGTTGGCCAGCCCGATCCACTCGGGCGTACCGCCGATCTTGTACTTCGTGAAGCTCAGATAGGCGGATGCAATGATTGGGCCGAGCGAGAAGACAACGAAACCGATGATCCAGGGGCTGATCCACAGGTACCCCTCGATGGCTTCGCGACGCTGCATTCGCGTCCCCATAGAGACCTTTCTGCATGTCGATCTCCTACGCGGTAATCGGGACGCCTCACCAGCCCACGGCATGGGCTAGTGAAGCGTCCCGATCGGATCGTACGAACGGCGCTACGGTCGCGGCTGATCCATGATGTCCTGGATCGTGGCAGCCACCTCGCCGACGAACGCGTCGGTCGGCTCTTCGTCGCCCGCCCACAGCGGCTGCGTCAACTGGGCGAAGGCCGTTTCGGCCTCTTCCTGGCGCCAGTTGGCCGTGATGCGGCTGTCCATGGCGTTGTCCATGATCTCCTTGAAGACCACGCGGTACGGGATGCTGCAAGAGCACCTCGCTGCCGTAGACGTCCGGGCGACCGCCGACGGTGCCGCCGATCACGCCGAGCTGGACGCCGCTGTCCTGGTTGCACAGGTACTGCACCCACTGGAAGGCCTCGTTCGGATGCTCGGTGGCGGTCGTCACACAGTAGGCGTCCACTTCGTAGTCAGAGCCGCCTACGCCACCCGGGCCGATTGCATTCGGTCCGACCATCCACTCGAACGTGTCGCCGATGACGTTGTCCAAATTCGAGGCCCATGTGCCGGCCTGGAACATGCCGAGCTGCACCTGTCGTCCACATGTCGCGGCCGTCAACGTTGCCCACAATCTCGTCTGGTTTCGGTGCGACGCTGTGCGTGTGGATGCAAGTCGTAGGCGTACTTGACAGCCGCCATGCCCTCGTCAGACGTGAGCTGGAAGGTGGTGCCGTCTTCGGAGAGCAACTCGCCGCCGAACGCACGCAGGAGGGTCACGAATCCCTTCCAAGTGATGTTCGGACACGTAGTCCGAACTGGGTCGTGCGATCGCCGTCGGACTTGGTCAGCGCCTTGGCCATTTCGAGCTGCGCAGCCTGATCCCACTCCGGGGTCGGATAGTCCAGGCCAGCCTCGTCGAAGAGCGTCTGGTTGTAGTAGGTGACCGCCATGCCGGGGTGCGCCTTGAAGGGCAGGCCCAGCAGATTGCCCTCGACGGTGATGGCCTTGATGCAGCCCTCGTACCATTCGGCCAGATCCACGCTCTGCGAAGCGACAAGATCGTCGATCGGCGTAATCTGTCCCTGCGCCCAGGCGAACTGGATCTTGGCCTGGCCCAGCGCGCTCCAGATCACATCGCCCAGCGTGCCGCCCGCCTGCATGGTGGAGATCTTGGCGGAGAACTCGGCGCCGGGGAACGATTCCTTCACCAGCTCGATGTTGGGATTCTCCTCCATGAACTTGGGCATCTGCAGGTCATAGAGCGCGTCTTCCTGTGCGCCGATGCGCGCATGGAAGCGGATGGTGACGGGTTCACCGGACGGTGCCGCTTCGCCCGATTCAGCCGCCGGAGCTGGCGCGCCGGCAGGCGCCGCGCACGCAGCCATGGCAACGCCCATGGTGGCAAAGGATGCAGCGCGCAAGAAATCCACGACGAGTCATACGGTTCTCGGTAGACATAGGTTTCCCCCTTGTTCTGTTGATGGAATGCTGGACGACAATATGGCTCGCAGAGACGGGCATACGAGCAACATCAGATGTATTGGGAAGCTGATATGGTACTCTTCCAGTTGCCAGTATAGCAGCAGCCGCAAAAGGGTGTCAATCCGCGTTTTCGACTCGCGACATACGGCAACGTGACAGACAGCTCGGCTACGCGAGACGAGAGTTCGTGCGTCAAATGACGCGAGCGACTTATCGGACCCTGCCGCGGTTGGCTGGCGCGTCAGGCCTCGCATAGATCGCATGCGGACCAGTACATGACATGGCCGTACGACGTTCGCAGTCACAATATGCCAGCGGGAAATCCAATCGGCCATACAGACGGCATGCGGATCGTACAGACTGTCCCAATGGCTACGGCCTGCAGCGAGGCATATCGAGACGGACAACCGATAGCAGAATGGCATGATGAAGACAGAACCAGACACATCCATCGGCCCGATTGCGCTCTTCGGTTCCGGCGAGACATCGCCGGCGGCGCAGCGCATCCACCATGAGGTGATGTCGCGGCTGACCACGCCCGTGCGCGCCGCCATCATCGAGACGCCCGCCGGCTTCGAGCCCAACTCGGACATGGTGGCGCAGAAGATCGCCGACTACCTTGCGCACCGGCTGCAGAACTTCTCGACCCGCAGCACGGAACTGGTGCCGGCGCGCAAGCGCGGCACGGACTTCAGCCCGGACGATCCTGCGATGGCCGAACCGATCTTCCGCGCCAACTATGTGTTCATGGGGCCGGGCAGCCCAACCTACGCGGTGCGCCAGCTGCGCGACAGCTTCACCTGGCACAGCATGTTGGCGCAGCACCGCCTGGGCGCGGCCATCTGCTTCTCCAGCGCCTCCACGATCAGCGTCAGCAAGCATGCGCTGCCCGTGTACGAAATCTACAAGGTCGGCGAAGACCTGCACTGGAAGGACGGGCTGGACTTCTTCGCCCAGTTCGGCCTGGACCTGATGATTACGCCGCACTGGAACAACAACGACGGCGGCGATGAGCTGGACACGAGCCGCTGCTACATGGGACAGGCGCGCTATGCGCGAGCTGCTGGCCATGCTGCCGGAACTGCCCGTGATCCTGGGCATCGAGGAGAATACCGGCGTGGTCATCGATCCGCACTGCCGGGGAATGCGCAGTCGTCGGCGTAGGCGATGCGATCATTCTCCGCGACGGCGACGAGGTCGCGGTACAATGCAGGCGAGCGTGTTCTCCGTCGAGTCTGCTCGGCGACTGGCGTCTGCCGCAAGGCGGCCGAGGGCATTCCCGATGAGGTGTGGGCGCGGGCGCAGGCGGTTCGGCGCACGCCGCAGCAGAGGCGGAGAATCGTATTCCGCAGCGAGGTAGAGCAGATGGTCGCGGAACGCGAGAAGCGGCGCGGCCAGACAAGGATTGGGCCACCGCGGACAGCCTGCGCGATCAGCTGCTGGAATGGGCTGGCAGGTGGAGGATACGGCAGACGGGCCGCAGTTGGTGAGACTGGAGAAGGCATAGACGTGTGGCAGAACGATGGCGACGTTCGCGAGAACCGCAGACGGTCTTCGTGGATTTGCCGACGGGCGTGCGGCTGCACACGCGGCAGTGGCCGGGCGACAAGCGCGCCTTCGTATTGCTGCACGGGCTGTCCAGCAACTGCGCCACCTGGGAAGGCGTCGCACAGCGGCTGGCCGCGGCCGGACACGCCGTCGTGACCGTGGACCAGCGCGGCCACGGACTCAGCGACAAGCCCGCCGGCGGCTACGACTTCGCCACGGTGACCGCCGACTTGGCTTCCCTGATCGAGCAGCTGGAACTGGAACGTCCCATCGTGGCCGGGCCAGTCGTGGGGCGGCAATGTCGTGCTGGAGTTTGGCGCACGCTATCCCGGCATGGCGCACGGGCTTGCCTTCGTGGACGGCGGCTTCCTCGACCTGCAGGGCGCGTCCGACAACGGCTGGGACACCAGTTGGGAGGCCGGTCTATGAACGGCTGCGCCCGCCGACATCGACGGTATGCCCAAGGCGGACTTGGAGGCGCGCATCCGGGCAGCCAACCCGGACTGGCCGGAGTGGGGCGTGGAGGCCACGCTGCGCAATTTCGAATGGCTGCCGGACGGAACGATCCGCCGCTGGCTGTCCATCCGAACATCACATGCAGATCGTGCGTGCGCTGTGGGAACAGCGCCCGCCGCATCTCTATCCGCAGGTTGCAGGAGCCGGTGCTCGTCTGCCCGGCGGACGACGGCAACCCGGACTGGTCGGAGCGCAAGAAGCTCCAGGTGGCGGCCGCGCGAGCAGGGACTGGCCCGCGTGGACGTGCACTGGTTCCCCAATACACACCACGACATCCACATCCACCGCCCCGACTGCGCTGGCGGACCTGATGCTGGATTCGCTGGAGACGGCGTCTGGGCAGACGACTCGGGTCTGGATTCCGGCCTTCGCCGGAATGACATTGTGCGCAGCTAGTGGTCGATATTGCAGGGAAGATCTTGAGCCACGGAGAGCCATCTGACGCCAAGGGTGATATGCTTGCCCGCCTACCCCTTGACGCCGGTGATCACGATGCCCTGCACGTAGCGCTTCTGGGCGATGAAGAAGATGATCAGCACGGGGATCAGCGCGACGAGACTCTGCGCCATGAGCGGGCCCATCTGCACGTCGAGCCGGGTCTGGTAGAAGCGCAGCGCCAGCGCCACCGTGTACTTGTCGGTCGTGTTGATGTAGATCAGCGGCGATGAAGAAATCGTTCCAGTTGTTGGTAAAGGTGAAGATGGCGATGATGCCCAGGGCCGGGCCGGCTCATGGGCAGGATAATGCGCGAGTAGATGTCGAAGTAGCCGGCGCCGTCGATCTTGGCGGCGTCGTCGATCTCACGTGGAATGGTGAGGAAGAACTGGCGCAGCAGGAAGACGTTGAAGGCGCCCGTCGGCCCGCCTGCCAGCCAGATGGGCAGGATCAGGGGCACGAAGGTGTTGATCCAGCCCAGGCGGGAAAAGAGCACGTAGGTCGGGATCAGCGTGACCTGCGTGGGCAGCATCATGGTGCTGAGCACGAGCAGGAAGAGAACGTTGCGCCCGCGGAAGCGCAGGCGGGCAAAGGCAAAGGCCACCATCGAGGTGGAGATCAGGGTGCCCACGATGTTCATGACCGTGATGAAGACGGTGTTGCGGTAGAAGACGCCGAAATCCAGCGCACCCCAGGAGTCGGTGAAGTTGGGCCACCAGATCTCTGCCGGGATCCACTCCGGCGGGAAGATCATGACCTGCCAGGGCGGCTTGAACGCCGTGGAGACCATCCACAGGAAGGGCAGCGCGAAGACGGCGGCGCCGCAGTACGAGCAGGGCGTAGAGCGCAGCCCGCTGCACGGGCCGCCCTGGGCGCTGGCTGTGCGCCACGTCCAGTCTGGTCGCAGTCGCGCACCGTGGACATTCAGGACTGCTCCTCGCCGGCGTAGTAGACCCAGAACGACGAGCTGCGGATCACGAGCAGGGTGAAGACCATGATGATGGCAAAGATCAGCCAGGCAATCGCCGACGCGAAGCCAAACTTGAACTGCTCGAAGGCGACGCGGTAGAGCAGCAGCACCAGCATCAGCGTGGCGCTGCCGGGCCCGCCCTCGGTCATCACAAAGGCGTTGGTAAACACCTGGTACGAGGCGATGATGCTGAGGATGACGACGAAGAAGATGGTCGGCGTCAGCATGGGGATCGTAACGTGGATGAAGCGCCGCCAGGCGTTGGCCCCGTCCACGTGCGCGGCGTCGTACAGCTCGGTGGGGATGCCCTGCAGCCCGGCGAGGAAGATGAGCATGCTGCCGCCGACGCCCCACAGGCTCATGATGATCAGCGCGGGCAGCGCCCATTCACGGCTGAAGAGCCAGCGCGGCCCGTCGATGCCGATCGAAGCCAGCATGGCGTTGATCAGGCCAAATTCCGGATGGTAGATCCACTGCCACAGGATGGCGACGGCGACGCCGGACACCACCGACGGCAGGTAATAGATGGTGCGAAACAGGCCCTGGCCCTTCACTCTGCTGGTTGAGCAGTACGGCGATCAGCAGGGCGAGCACCGTGCCGATGGGCACGGTGGTGAAGGTGTAGATCGTCGTGACCTTGAGCGCCTGGCGCACGAAGCGGTCAGTCCAACAGATCGCGCAGTAGTTGTCCAGTCCCACGAAACGGATGGAGGTGAGCAGATCGGTCTTGGTGAAGCTGAGGCCGAGGGAGAAGACCATGGCGCCGAGCGTGAAGATGACGAAGCCGATCAGCCAGGGCGACAGGAACAGATAGGCTGCGATTTCTTCGCGTGCGCTTTGAGAAAGACTGGAGTGCGTGATCGGATCATTGGTGCGTTATGTCGAGCTGGCAGCGTTCATCGCGGAGCACACTCGCGTCATAGCCCCAGCGCCGGCACATGCGGAAGGGGAAAGTCTCAGTCCTCCCTGCGCCTGTACCTGTGCCGGCGCCGCTGCATCTACGATCGGGTAGCTGTGCGAACTGAGACCCGCCTACTCGCCGTGTGCGGCCTCAATCTCCGCACAGACTTCGGCCATGTACTCGACGGGCTCCTCATCCAGCGTGAAGATCAGGTCAAGCGCTTCGCGCAGGAGCGGGCGCACCTCGCCCTGATTCTCGAAGGTCTCCACGACCACGCTGTAGCCCTGTCTCGTGGCCGTCGGCGAAGGCCTCGATGTCCAGATCGGCGGTCTCTTCCGGGAACTCGGCGCGGATGATGTCGGCCCACGCCGGCACCAATGAGACAGCTGGTGCCAATCATTGCCTCCATGTATCCTTTTGCAGAGGCTTACGAAACTGTCTTTTGAAATGGGATAAAGTTAGTGTGAATGATGCACTTGACATCTTTATGAAGGATGAAAAGGGCGGAAAGGGATTGGTTCGCGAAGTAGCTAAGAGCAACATGCTTGAGACTCGTCGGTATATGGAGGGAATCATGAACTATGTTGAGCATAACAGAGATTTAGTGGAGAATGAAGCTATGGAAGTATTCAACAACATCAAATCCAAAGACATGGCACTGGCAGAGGCAGCTAAGCAAGCCAAAAGGCCTTACCGAAGCTACATTAAAAAACCTGTTGAAGGAGTCCAGAGAGGAACCGAGGCTCATCTTGAGAACTTTCTCAAACACGTGCAAAAGGGATGTTATGAGGATCCACTTCCAGTTAAGGAAATGAATCTGCCATCGAAGAAGGAGCTAGAGAACAGGGAGCTGAAATTGCCCCCGAAGCTAATCCGACTCAGAGGCACGAACATTTGCGAGATTACGAACAAGCATTTCAACTGGATTGGAGAGCACATCACTAGACAAAGCACTGATGTTACTCACGCAAAGGCTCTATTGTTTGTATTCCGACACAATCAAAATCGGGACACGAAGGTGCAGCACTTGACGGGTGTATTACCCAAGACTCTTGATTGGTACATTCGCGAGGCCCTGCAAAGTGAGGTGGAAGATATTGTTGTCAACCCACTTGGCAATGAAAACTTCCCTCCAGATTTTGACAGAGATCAACACATGGAGCCAGTGGGTAAACACTATCAGCTATATTCAATGTGGGGTCAAATCACACAAGAGATTGACAAGCTGATGAAGAAAAGGGATGTGTCGATTTTGCTTTCGAAGCAAGACTCAAACGACAAACCTGCTTCCGGTTCTTATGCTTTGGTTTCCAACAATACTGCTGCTAGCAGTACAGATGACAAAGCATTTGTGGTAGATTCTGATGGCATTGGACATGGGAACAGCAGTGTCGAGACATCTCCAGTGGCAAAGCTCCCAAGACGCAATGCAAACACGACAATGCCGAAGACATCGTAACCTATCCACTAGCAAATATGCCAAGTGCTGAATATTCTGGATGTGAAGTAGCAATGAAACCAATGCATGATGCTTTTGGCTCTGTTGGGAATGTCGATTTGCCTCCTCCTCAAGCCAAGCGGCCGAGGAGTGACTCCGGGATTCGTGACGCGTCGGTACCATCATTCGGAGCACAAGTTTGAGGCCGGGTAGTTGCAGGTAAGGCAAACTTGTCGATACAGTCACTTTATGTTGACAACCTGTCTCGACACCAGCATGAAATGATGTATAACGCATATCGGACGATAATGAGCACGGATGGCACTCAGTTATCAATGCCGGAGCTTGTGAGAAGGATTGCCAACCTCTGGGATTCTCGACACGCAAATCAAATGGCAAAAGATAGTTATGGATATGGTGGGTACATGAAAGAGTCTACAGTGAAAAGGTTTCTTCACGAGGAGATGAACAAGTCGATCCAAGGGTCGGTGGGCATTCGCGCGACTCCACACATCATTACTGGCCCACCGCAACCTATCCCAGTCACTTCGTTTGCTCCTTCACGACAGTTTATTTCATATCAACAATATCCTCAAGTGCCAAAGCAACCCAGACGACCTGTGATTCCCGTACTTGACACGATGTCTTACCGCGACCTCGAGAGAGAGCTAAAGAAAGTCGGATTGCCGGTCCCAAAAGACCGCAGCGAACGAATTCGAAGGCTAAAAGAATTTTACAGTACAATAGTTTCCTATAACAGGTAGAATCAAGTTTATAGAAACCATTGCAATAGCCATGCATTTGCATTGACAATGATGTCGAAACGCCCAAAAAAGCCACACATGAAAGCAAAACTGGTGGGCAGACAGGCTGTCAGTCTTTGTTACAAACCCGGAAGTTCCCTCACGCCAATGACAGGCTTTCCTTTCTTTCTTCTCCCTTTCTTCTCCCTCCTCTTTTCCTCCTCCTTCTTAACCATGTTGGTGGCCTTCGGCCACTCCTTTCTTAACCCTGTCAAATACGAAATTACCTGCCACGGAAGGACTT
>CAVQSG010000049.1:0-165688 GCA_963715415.1 uncultured Chloroflexia bacterium
GTGTAGTCGACCGAGTCGCTTTGCCCCCATCGCAACAGCGACCGAACTGATGCTGGCGGGCTTACGGCTGATCTTGGTTTCGCTGTGGGCGCGCTGCCCCGCGGATGGCGCTACGCATGGTTGCAGTGACCACGGGACCAATCGAGTGTGCAGCAACTGCCACTTCGTACGCATCGATCACTTGGCCGAGAATCTGTGGCTCACCGAGAACCATCGATTCCAGACCGGATGCAACACGCGACAGATGGAGCTGGGCTTCTACTCCGTTCATTACATAGCTGTGCGCGGTCAAAGTAGATGGGATCAATGCACATGTTTCGGCCAAAAGTTCCAACAACAATGCGCCATCACGTGCCACGGTGCTTGGCACGGAACAGTCAATGGCGGCATACAGTTCGAGACGGTTGCAGGTGGATATTGAAACCAACTCACAGATCGGCGTATATTTCCGATCGGCAAGACGCTGTTCGTTTAACTGGCTAAGAGTGCATCGAGCGCGTTCTCGGAACTCTACAGGGGCAGTGTGATAGCTAAGACCAAGACCAACGAGTCGACGGGTAATTTCCATAACTCCGGGCTCGATTCAGATGTAGGTTCCAGGTGGTAGGTATCTGAAAAGCGCTTAAATCTTAGGAAATCTAAGTGTTTGTGAAAAATTGTACCAGAAAAGTCCGGTTGTCAAGTTCTGCGAATCGGGCATTTACAATCACATTTTGACTATGTTGGCGAAGTCGGTTGAATGATCGGAAGCAACTCCAGAGAGGCCGGATTCCCGCTCTTGAGAGGCACCCTGACAGAGAGTATCGGACTTCGCCAACAGAATCACATTTTATCTCTGTTTTGGGCAAAGATTCGACGCTCTGGTACACTGCATGTTCGTATAATCGTCGCCGGATTTCCACCCAAGAGTGATTGTCATGACTTTGTCTCAACCGCCTCTGATTGCTGCTGATTTTGAGGGTGTGTTTATCCCCGAAATCTGGATTGCCGTCGCCGACTGCACCGGGATCCCTGAGTTGCGCAAGACGACGCGTGACATCTCAGATTACGACAAACTCATGGCTTATCGACTCGCCATCTTGGACCGGTTTGGGCTAACGCTGACGGATATTCAGGCAGCAATCTCGCAGATGGAACCTTTACCCGGCGCACACTCTATTATGAAGTGGCTTCGTAGGAAAGCACAGTTCATCATCTTGACGGACAGTTTCTACCAGTTCGTTGCGTCCTTTGCGCCCAAGCTTGGCTATCCGACGATCTTTGCCCATCAGCTGGCCACGAGCCGGCGTGGCATGATCACCGGCTACACCTTACGGGTGCCCGATTCAAAACGTGAGGCAATCGCTGCATTTCGCAGCACGGCTTTCGCACCATGGCGTTCGGCGACTCTTACAACGACACCTCCATGCTGCTGGAAGCAGACAGCGGCGTACTCTATCGCCCGCCGTCCAACGTCGTCGCCGACTTCCCCCAGTTGCCGGTAACCCATACGTATCTCGAACTCCAGACGAGGGTGACGGCGTTGGGCCTGCAGAAGCAGGCCGAATGACATACCATCGGCATCTTTTATGGCAGCACTGACGGCAATACCGCAAGAATTGCCGAACAGATGGCCGAGCAGCTTCGCTTTTGCTGCACAAAGAGCTTACCCGATCGAGATTGACCTTGTCGATATCGGTGAATTCCACATTGACGAGCTGGAACGGTACGACCTGCTCTTCGGTATTCCGACCTGGGATCATGGTCAACTGCAGCGCGACTGGGAGAGGCAATCGACGACCTTGCTGCGTTCGACTTGACAGACACCCCCACCGGGATTTTTGGCCTGGGAGATCAAGGGGGATACCCTGCCACCTTTGTGGATGCCATGTTCTTCGTGACCACACACTCCGCACAGCCGGTGCATCGTTATTGGGCGCTGGCCGCCGTCGGGTATGAATTCGACAATTCATGGGCAGTGGAAGACGACATGTTTGTCGGGCTGGTCCTGGACGAAGTCAATCAGCCGGAAATGACTGCCGTGCGTATCGAGCGGTGGCTGCCAATCGTCAGTAGGTGACCCCGGGCCCGCATAAATCAACGTTACAGCCACACGCCCAGCGTCACCCGATACGCACCGTTTAAGCATCGTTCAGCATTGTTTTAACCACGGTTTGTGAATTCATTCACAGCAACCAAATGAGAATTGGCCCCTCCGTAGGAGGGTTTTTACTTGATTTTTCACGGCGAGATGTGGTTTCCTACTCACCTATGTATGCAGACGCCTGAAACCAGTTGTGTGGGATTAGCCAGCCGCATGATAGGGAACGAATGACCAATGGCATCCGATGACCTGCAGCCGGCGAGATCACCGGCGACTGACAGCCGGAGAGCGGCGAGTCGAAATCGTCGTTCATGTCCGAACTTGTGAGTGCGTTCGGCTACATTCTGGCGGTCTCATATCCGGTCCTGGCGCTATCGACGGGAACCCGCGCGGTCTACCAACTCTTCTTCAAGCCAGACGTCACCGATCCGCTGCCCGCAATCATGAGTGGAATCGCGGCACTTTGCTATCTAATTGCCGGTATCGGCTTTGCCTATCGACGACGCTGGTCGTGGTGGCTTTCAGTCGTTGTCCTGGGTTTTGAAACCAGCATGACGCTGGTGGTCGGGACCTGGAGTACCGTAGACCCCGACTTCTTCGGCCGCACCGTCTGGCGCCACTTCGGGCAGGATTACGGCTTTTTCCCCCTCTTTCAACCGCTGATTGGTCTCACCTGGCTCTTCTGGCCCGGCACACGAGCAAGCTACGAACCGGGTAGCCGACAAGAGAAAGCTAGTATACGTGGAGTACATATTCTGACCAGGCGGAGCCGCAATAGTCAATGCATACCAATACGACTCTGACGACGCCGCTCCCCGGCCGTGTGCGGCCGACGCAGATTTCGCAAGCGCACCTGGCGCTCAGTCTCCTTGTCGGTGCGATTGCTGCTGCGATGCTGTTGCCGCTCTGCTACCTGGTCATGCGTGCGTTCGGCGTGCGTCTGGCAGCCCTGGAATTGCTGTTGCAGCCGCGTACGCTGCAGGTAATGGCCAACAGCGCGCTGCTTGCACTACTGGTTACCCTCTTTTCGCTCTGTCTGGCGCTGCCCCTTGCCTGGCTGACCGTACGAACCAACCTGCCGGGCCGGCGCGGATGGAGTATCTTGACCACTCTTCCGCTGGTCTTTCCCAGCTATGTGGGCGGCTTTACCTTTATTGCAACCATGGGACCGCGTGGACTTCTGCAGGGAATGCTTGAACCGCTGGGCGTAGAGCGACTCCCCTCGATCTACGGCTTCACAGGTGCCGCTTGGGTGCTGACCGTCTTTTCCTATCCATACCTGCTCTTAGCCATCCGCGCCGGGTTGCGCAACATGGATCCGGCGTTGGAAGAGGCTGCGCGGAGTTTGGGATATGGTCCATGGCAGAGTTTTCGCCGCATTACGTTGCCGGCCCTGCGCCCCAGCATTGCGGCAGGATCGCTGCTTGTCGCACTCTACGTGCTCAGCGACTTTGGCGCCGTCTCCTCCTCCGCTTCAACAGCTTTACCCGCGTCATTTATGTTCAGTATCTCAGCAGTTTCGATCGCAGTCTTGCGGCGTTGCTCGCCTTGGTTCTGGTGGTTCTGACCATTCTCCTTCTCTTTGGTTCCCAATGGATTCAGGGACATGGCCGTCACTACCGGGCGGGCGTCGGCGCCCCAGCGTGCAATCCACGCTCGTCGGGCTCAAGCGGTGGAAATGGCCGGCTCTCATCTTTTGTAGTGGCGTTGTGACTGTGTCGCTGATCTCTGCCCACGGCCGTGGTGATCTTCTGGCTTGCGCGTGGAATCATGGCAGGCGAATCATTCCAGCCGGTCTGGATTGCCGCATTGAACAGCATGCGTGCCGCCATACTGGCCGCGGCGGTCGGCATCGGACTGGCGCTGCCGGTCAGCTATCAGGTTGTGCGCTATCCCGGCCGCTACGGCTTCCTGGTCAGCCAGACCGTCTACCTAGGGTACGGGCTGCCGGGAATCGTTGTGGCGTTAAGCCTGGTCTTCTTTGGCGCCAACTATGCGCCGATTCTTTACCAGACTATGGCCATGCTCATCTTTGGATATACGGTGCGTTTCTGCCCCAGGCCGTCGGCAACATGCGTGCCGGATTGCTCCAGATCAGTCCTGCGTCTGGAGGAGGCGTCCCGCAGCCTGGGACAGAGGCCGTTGGCGCACCGTTCGCTACATCACGCTTCCCCTGCTCCAGCCGGCAATCTGGACGGGCGCGGCGCTGGTCTTTCTGTCAACCATGAAGGAATTGCCGATCACGCTGCTGCTGGGGCCGACCGGCTTCACGACGCTGGCGACTCAAATCTGGTCTGCGACAGAGGAGGCGTTCTTTGCCCGCGTGGCAGCGCCTTCGCTCCTCTTGCTGGTCGTATCGGCGTTCAGTATCGGCATCATCCTGCGGCAGGAAGGGCGCAGTGCACGGTGAGCAACCAACCGCGCCAATACGAACGTAGGCTGGATGACCTCTATAAGCACTTTGCCGACGTGGGGGCAGTCAACGGCGTGTCGCTTGATCTTGCCGCGGGTCAGCTGCTGGCGCTCTTGGGCCCAAGCGGTTGCGGCAAGACCACCACGTTGCGCCTAATTGCCGGTTTCGAGCATCTCGATCACGGTCGAATCGAAATCGGCGGTCGGCGGGTCGCCGGAGCCGGTCTCCATCTGCCGCCGGAGCAGCGCCGGGTCGGTATGGTCTTTCAGGAATATGCACTCTTCCCCCACATGAACGTCGAGGAGAATGTGCGCTTCGGCCTGCATCACTACGTGGCGACCGATGCCCGCCGGGTAGAGACGGCGCTGGAGCTGGTCGGTCTCGGCGGACAGGCGCGGCGGATGCCCCATGAACTGAGCGGTGGCCAACAGCAGCGTGTCGCGCTGGCGCGTGCGTTGGCCCCGGAACCGGCACTTGATTCTGCTGGACGAGCCGTTCAGCAACCTGGATGCAGGGTCTGCGAGTGCGGGTACGCTCCGAGGTACGCGGCATTCTCAAGGCCGCCGGCGCCACCGCAATCTTTGTGACCCACGATCAGGAGGAGGCGTTGAGCCTGGTCGACAGCATTGCGGTGATGATGGCGGGCCGGGTGATCCAGGTTGCGTCGCCGCAGCAGCTCTATCACCAGCCTGCCACACGTGCGGTGGCGGAATTTATCGGCGATGCGAACTTCTTCCCCGGCCATGCTCGAGGGTATGCGGTTAGAGTGCGAGCTCGGCGCCTTGCATTTGCAGATCGCCGCGGACGGACCGGTGGATGTCCTGATCCGGCCCGAAAATGTCGCACGTCAAGCCTTCGCCCGCCTCGTCGGAGGTGCGCGTCCGCGACATTCTATTCTTCGGCCACGACCAGCTCGTT
Organism: uncultured Chloroflexia bacterium; assembly: GCA_963715415.1. GTDB lineage: Bacteria > Chloroflexota > Anaerolineae > Caldilineales > Caldilineaceae > JAWKOK01. The sequence continues at coordinate 5,415 of CAVQSG010000049.1, forward strand.
ACGGTCGAACTACCGTCGGGCAACCAACTCGCCACACGAGTCGGCCCCATGTACAACTTCGCGATCGGCCAGCCGGTCAGTATCGAGGTAGAAGGACTGGTTATGGCGTACCCTGGGCAGCAGTCGGGACAGATGGTGTAGAATGACAGAAATTGGGGATCGGAGAATTAGCCTGCAACTGAAGAGGAAGCGGAGATATGACAACAAAGGCGGTACCGAGAATATACCGAGGTCGTCCCGGACGTGGATGCTCTTGTCAATGTGGCCAGGAACTTATTACGGCGGCCGCTGCGATATCGATCGGCAAGCGGGGATTCTTTCGCATTGCTCTTGCCGGCGGATTCGACACCTCGTCCGGCTCTATCAGGCTATTGGCTGACGATCGCGACATCGATCGGAAACGTTGGCAACTCTTTTTTGGTGACGAACGTTGCGTTGCCCCTACCGACCCCCCAGAGCAACTACCGAATGGTACACGAAGCGTTCATCGACCAACTGACTATTGACCCGTTTGTCATACGCATTCCGGCAGAAGCAGAACCGGAGGCAGCCGCTGAATCGTACGAAAACACCGTTCGTAAAATGGTGCCGAGCAACCCCCAGGGCAGTCGACACCGACACGCCCCGTTTTGATATGATTCTTCTTGGGTATGGGTCAGTGATGGACATACGGCCAGTCTGTTTCCGCACTCTTGTTACTACACGAAAAACACCGTTTGTTGGTGATGAGTTCTGCACCCACATCTCGGAACACCGGCGTGTCTCGACTTTCACGTTGCCGCTTATCAATGCCTCACGCCGGGTTCTCTTTCTGGTGAGCGGTGCAGAGAAAGCCGCCGATACTCCGGGAGGTGTTGACCGGGCCGTCCGATCCGCCTGCGCCTGCCCAGTCAAGGCGTCCACCCGACGGCCGGCAATCTGGTATGGCTGGTCGACGCAGCAGCCTTTAGCGCCGTCCAAGACGAATTGGACAGCACAGAGGAGGCGCACAGCAGTGAAAGTTGAATGATCCGAGCAGTCCCACAGAAGCCAGCAGGCGGATTCTGGCTGATTGCGCAAGGAGAGTCCATTTTCACAGATTGACGCCCGAGCTTCAATCGCCGGTTTGGCGTCTTCATAGGAGGTTCGGTACAATGCGCCTGCGCAAGGTGCAACCGATTGCACGTGACATTCAAGTCTAAATTCACGAGCGTGCCATCAACTGACCTTATCCTGGCAGATTCCGGCGACAATAGGGCTGCAGCTATTCCGCCGCTCTCACTCGAGTAGTCTGGCCTGATCGGCCGCCGTGAGTCTACGCCGCATCGTATTAGGAGGCTCTCCATGCATCTCATCGGTAAAGTGTCCGTTTTCCCCAAACTACCGGACAACATTTCGCGCCTGCACGAACTGGCCTACAACCTCTGGTGGAGTTGGGAAACCGAAGCCCAGGCCCTCTTCGCATCGCATCGACTCGCGATCTCTGGGACGCGACCAACCACAACCCGGTCAAGTTTCTGCGCAGTGTGACAGCAGGAAAACTTGACGCGGCCGCCGAGGACGAAGACTTCCTGGCCGCGTACGAAGCGGTGATGGCCGCGTTTGACGCCTACATGGATCCGGCAGACGCCGACCTGGTTCAACACACGACCACGCCGACCAAGAACGACCAGGTCATCGCCTACTTCAGCGCCGAGTTCGGCCTGCACGAGGCGCTGCCCATCTACTCGGGCGGTCTCGGCGTTCTCAGCGGCGACCACTGCAAGGCGGCCAGCGACCTGGGCCTGCCCTTCATCGGCGTCGGCTTCCTCTATCCCCAGGGCTATTTCACCCAGCACATCGACCGCCAACGGCATGCAGCAGGCCATCTACGAAAAGGTCGACTTCGCCGAGGTGCCGGCCACGCCGGCGCTGGGTCCGGACGGCAGCGAGGTGCTCATCAACGTCGATCTGCCCGGCCGCACGGTCTATGCCAAGATCTGGAAGATCCAGGTCGGACGCATTCCCATCTATCTGATGGACACCGATGTCGAGCGCAACGCTCCCCAGGATCGAGAGTTGAGCGCTCGACTCTACGGCGGCGACCGCGAGATGCGCATCAGCCAGGAGATCGTGCTGGGCATCGGCGGCGTGCGTGCGGTGCGCGCCCTGGGCTACAGTCCCGCTGTCTGGCACATGAACGAAGGCCACAGCGCCTTTCTGGGCCTGGAGCGGGTGCGCGAGAAGGTGCAGGGCGAGGGCCTGAGCTTTGACGAGGCCGTCGAGGCCGTGCGCGCCAACAGCGTCTTCACCACCCACACACCCGTGCCGGCCGGCAACGACACCTTTGCCTTCGAGATGGTCGAGAAGTTTTTCTGGCAGTACTGGGGCCAGTTGGGCATCGACCGTGACCGATTCATCAATTTTGCCCGCCAGGAGCTTGATCTGGGGACCGCAGTACAGCATGACCGTACTGGCCCTCAAGCTGAGCGCCTATCACAACGGCGTCAGCAAGCTGCACGGCCACGTCAGCCGCGCCATGTGGCAGTTCCTCTGGCCCGACACGCCGGTGGAGCAGGTCCCCATCGGCCATGTCACCAACGGCGTCCACACCAAGACCTGGATGGTCCAGGAGATCAAGGATCTCTACAACCAGTATCTTGACGCGAACTGGCGCGACGAGGTCGACGATCCCGAGCATCTGGGCCGCCGTGGACGACATTCCCGACGACGAGCTATGGGCCGCTCACGTCGCCCGCAAGCATAACTGGTCGACTTCGTCCGCGAGCGGGTGCAACGCCAATATCTGCGCCATGGCGAAGGCCCGCAGCGCCTCAACGCAGCCGGTTCATTGCTCGATCCTGACGCCCTGACCATCGGCTTTGCCCGCCGCTTCGCCACCTACAAGCGCGCCACGCTGATCTTCCGCGACGAGGAACGACTCACTGCGCATTGCTCAACGACCCGGAACCGCCCGGTGCAGATCGTCTTCAGCGGCAAGGCGCACCCGGCCGACGAACCGGGCAAGGCGTTGATCCAGCACATCTACCACCTGAGCCAGCAGCCCGACTTCGAGGGCAAGATCGTCTTTGTCGAAAACTACGACATGAACATCGCCCGCCACCTGATCTCCGGCGTCGATGTCTGGCTCAACAATCCGCGTCGGCCCCACGAGGCCAGCGGCACCAGCGGCGAGAAGGCCGCGCCAGCGGCGTGCCCAACTCTCAGCGTGCTGGATGGCTGGTGGGTCGAAGGGCTACAACGGCAGCCAATGGCTGGGCCATCGGCGAGGAGCGCGAGTACAAGGACGAGGAGACCCAGGACGAGGCCGATGCGCTCAGCCTCTACCAGATCCTGGAGGACGAGATCATCCCCATCTACTACGACCGGGACGCCGACGGCGTGCCCGCATCGGCTGGGTGCAGATCATGAAGAACTCCATCCGCACCTGTGCGCCCCAGTTTCGCATGCGCCGCATGGTCAAGGAGTATATGGTCAACCTCTACCTGCCGGCGGCCGGGAGTGGCGTCACCTATCAGAGCAACGGTTATGCGGTTTCGAAGCAAATGGCGGCCTGGAAAGAGCGTATTCGCAAACGCTGGAACACTGTCGGCATCGAAGCAATTTCACCCGATGCACTACAGATCGTCGTAGGTGAGTCACTGGACCTAGAGGCCAGAGTGTGGCTCAGCAGCATACCGGAGGAGGATGTCTCCGTCGAGATCGTTGCGGGACGGCTCACAGATTCCGGCAGCCTGATCGATCTTCAGGTTGTTCCAATGGCAAAGAGTGGCATGGACGGTGACGCGCTCCACTATTCCGGCACGCTTCGCCCCCAGGACAGCGGCCAACTTGGTGTAGGTGTGCGCATCCGCCCTGACAATTCCGCGCTCATCAATACAAACGAATTGGGTCTCAATGTTTGGTCGGCATAACCCCGGCGTTGCGACCGTCATGGGATGATCTTTGGGTTACGAATGAGGTCGATCATTGGGTCCGGCCTTGTTCGTGTCCGAATTCATTGCCATCGCGGTATCGATCCAAATTGTCACTGGACCGTCGTTGATCAGCGACACCTGCATCTCAGCCTGAAACAGACCCTGTTCGACATGAATGCCCTCCGCGCGCAGTAGCGCGCAGAAACGATGATAGAGTGGCTCGGCGTGTTCCGGTCGTGCGGCATCTACGAAGCTTGGCCGGCGGCCCTTGCGCGTACTACCGTAGAGCGTAAACTGGCTAACTGCCAGGACCGATCCGCCGACATCCGCCAAACCGAGATTCATTTTGCCGTCAGCGTCTTCAAAGACGCGCAGACCGGCAATCTTATGTGCCAGGTATTCCGCCTCATCAACCCCATCACCATGTGTGATCCCCAATAGCACCAGGAAGCCCCGGTCAATGGCGCCGACAGTGACATTGGCAACGGTCACGCTTGCGCAGCTTACACGCTGGATCAATACCCGCATAGAGTCTCCATTTCAGCTACCTTTGCGGCCCGCTGTATAATCAGGCCTCAAGCCATTCCCATATGAACCGGAACCGTGTTTCATGACCCAATTGACGCCCGCCCAGAGCAAGCTCGAAAAGCTACGACGCTATTTGCGCTACCGGGATTTCACCGGTCTCTCCTTCGAAATCGAACAGTATGTGCGCTGGCAGATGCGCGAAACCGGTCGTCGCTTGGGCTATGACGTCGACAGTGATCACGATCACCTGATCGGCCTGAGTGAAGACAAATATTGGGATGAAACTGATATAGACAAAGTTCGCGATGCCTCGTGGCTGGCCGCGGGCGGCGGCATCCTAAGCCAGTGGGCCCTGCGGGAACTATCTGATGGGCGCACAGTTGACAGCGTTGAATTGGTCGCCGAATTGATGGAGACAGGTTTTGGACCACGGCGCGGGTTGGCCATTGGCTGTGGGGACATGGTGGCCGAGATCGGCATGTTTACCCACCCCGATCTGCCTTTCCAGGCCCTCGACGGCGTTGATGTCAGCTTCGGCTCACTGGAACGGGCCAAGGATACGGTTCGAGATCTACCGCTGCGCAGTACGTTTTTCATTGCTGACATGAATGGTTTTTCGCTGCCGGCGGAAGTTTACGATCTGATTGTCTGTTACCATGCCTATCACCATCTTACTGAAATCGAGGTCGTTGCACAGCAGATCAATTGCGCGCTAAAACCGGGCGGTGTGTTCATTACATTCGATTATGTGGGAGAGTGTTTTCAACAGTTTGCACCGGTTCAGCTTGACTATGCGAACCAGTTTAATCTACTCCTCCCCTATCGATATCGTCGCGTTGCGAACGGCGCCGTTCGCAACGACATCTACGCCATGGATATTGAGGGACTCTCTCCGGACGAGGCAATCCACTCGGATCGCATTCTGCCGGCTATGCAGCGCCACCTCGACATTCGCAGACAATACAATTGGGCAGGTCTGCTCATGCCCTTGTTACAGGGCGTTGGATTCAACTACTCCACCCACCCTGACGATATTGCTTTGCTCCGATTTCTTTTCAACGTCGACCGTTCCCTGGTCACAAGCGGTGCAATCGGCCCCAACTTTACCATTACGCTGGCGACCAAGCGCGGCACATAGAGATAGATACTGGTCAAAACACGCCATCAGACCATTGACAAACAGAACAAATGTTCATATACTTGCAGTATGAACTTCATGCGCGCGCCGGAGCCGTTACAGAAACTCTCCCTTATTGACAACGCCACCCGCTTTGAACCGGCAGGCGCAACTCCACGGGCCGAAACCTTGCCCATTACCAGAGCCGGGAAGCCCAAACCGCTCCCCTGTGTCTCCGAGGTCAGCACGCCCTCCGGGAAAAAACCGGTGCTCAAGGCCATGATGACCACGGCCTGCGAGCGTGACTGTCTTTATTGTCCGTTCCGGGCCGGCCGCACCAAGACCCAACGGGTGACCTTTACGCCGGATGAAATGGCCAGTACCTACAACATCATGCAACGAGCCGGCCACGTTGACGGCCTATTCCTGTCCTCCGGAATCGTCAAGGGGAGTGTCACGACTCAGGACAAGATCATCGACACTGCCGAGATTCTACGCCGCCGCTACCGATATCGGGGTTACATCCATTTGAAGATAATGCCCGGCGCGCAGTACGACCAGGTGCGCCGCGCCATGCAGTTGGCCAATCGCGTATCCGTCAACCTGGAAGGGGCGACAGCAGCGCGCCTCAATGCCTTGGCGCCAAAGAAGGATTTCTGGCAGGAACTGCTGCAGCGGCTTCAATGGATCGGCCGGCTGCGCCAGGAAGAGGGCCTGCGCGCCAGTGTCGTGACCCAGTTTGTGGTAGGTGCAGTTGGCGACACCGATCTTGAACTGCTACAGACCAGCGACGCGCTCTACCATAAGCTTGGTTTGCGCCGCACCTATTTTTCATCGTTTCATCCGGTGCCCCAGACGCCATTCGAGGATCGTGCGCCGTCATCTGACGTACGTGAGTTACGCCTCTATCAGGCGGGGTTTCTACTGCGTGACTACGGCTGGAGTGTTGAGGATCTCCCCTTTGAAGCAGATACAAATCTGCGTACAGATATCGATCCCAAGTTGGCGTGGGCGCAGGAAAACCTGATCCATACGCCGGTCGAGATCAACCGGGCTGAGCGGCCAGAGCTGTTGCGCGTCCCCGGCATAGGGCCAAAATGTGCCGATGTCATTCTGGCCGCCCGTACCCAAGGCAGTTTGACCGAACTTTCCCATCTTCGTCGACTCGGTCTGCGCGATGTCGAGAAAACAGGCAGATTCATCCTCCTCAACGGTCGGCCGCCGGCGCAGCAACTGTCACTCTTTGCCGGGTAGAACAGGCATCACCCCTGCCCTAGTTCGCCAGCCAATTGTGCAGCCACCCCTGGTTCCGTCCAAACTACAGCATCGAGTTGAAGGCCGTCTGCACCCACGGCTAGTGCCTGCCTCGCCTGCCACAGCGTATAGATACCGCCGCAAGCAATGAGTGGTGTGCCAAGCTCTAGAGCGGCGATCTGTTGCAAAACAAGCAACATCGATGAAAATGTCAGCGGCCCGAAAAGCGGGCCAGACAGGACAGTCTCGTCAGCCTCTAAGCCGGACGACACAGCCGCGCCGCCTAGAGGTTGGCCGATCACGAGTCCATCTGCCTCTGCCTCGACTGCCGCCGCTGCCATCGCGGATGCGTTCGCTAACGGCAGCTTGGCAAGCACCGGCAGATCCGAGTGCCGCACCACCGACGCGACAAGATCGCGGACGTCGTTGGGTACGGCGTAGGCGGGGACAACGATTTCGAAACCGGCCAGGCTTGGAAAAGTCGACAGCCGCTCGGCTACGGCTCCGGCCATGCGCGGCTGAGTATCGGCAATCTGAGCAACGACCGGGCATCCCAAGTCAGGCCAAAACTTGGCGAAGCGCCTGGCCGCTGCATTTACACCGCGATTCTGCCGGCCGGTCTCAAGTACAAAACCACCGTCTGTCTCGCCCAAGCGCGGCGGCTGTCGGCCGGCGCAACCACGGCGTAGAAACGGCCCCACCACCGCTGCGCCGATGGAGGACAAGTCCAATCCGTATGGTATGGCGTCGCCGTAACCAATAGTACCACCAGCCAGCATGACCGGATTGCGTATGGGTAGACCATACTTATGATTGGGTGCGAGTTCGATCAAGCGCGTCCTCGAAGGGTGTTCACTCAGGTCGGAAGGTGCCGATGACCTGGTCGAAGACCGCTTCGCGATCGGCACGATTGCCGGCTTCCGTAGCAAGAGTTAGGAGATAGACCTTATCGTTGGCGATCAGACCGACGACTTTAGCATAGATCTTTGAATTCATGCCGACAGAACTGAGATCGCCCGCGATCGTGGCGGCCACAGCGGGCAGGTTGTTGATCGTCGTCGCCTCCAGCGACTCGACCGTGATCGCACCCATCAAGGCAGCATTGTCCTCCACAACCTGTGCCACCAGTGTTTCAACCTGATCGGATGTCGCGCCCGGTGCGTCGATCACGGAGACGTTGAGCAGCGTAGGCAACCCGCCGAACATGACGCTCGTCAAATCTGTGATGGCAACGATACCAACGGCTTCGCCTTCCGGGCTCTCCAGGAAGTCGTTCAGCGGCGCAAGCTGGTCGGCCAAACCGAAGGTATTGGCCATGGTGCGGAACTGGTTGCTGCGCAGATCTAGATTTGTCCAACCGCCGGGCAACGCCAGCGAGTAGCCGAGCGCATCATCGACCTCCGACTTGAACCCACTGGGAATCGTGACTTCGGGTGTTGCAGCCGGTACCGCTGCTTCAGTGTTCGCTTCGTCCACCGGTTTTGGCGTCGGCGTCGGCACCGGTGTGGGCGTCGGTGTGGGGCTAGGCGTCGGGGTCGACGTGGGCGGTGCTGTGGTTCCTCCGCAGGCGGTCAAGGCCAGCAGCGCAACCAGCAGCACAGCAAGCATCGTCACACGGCGTCGGCAGGAAAAGTTGGTGGTTTGCATTCTTGTCTCCAAGCTAGTTGTTGTGTGAGTTCCAGCCAAAAGGTTGCGTCTGCAACAATAGAAGATCTGCTCAAAGTTTTAGACGCGTTCGTAGGAAAAGGTAAGTATAGCCGTTGTCCAGATCGCGCACCAGCGCGCCGCCGGGAAACTTCTGCTCTAGGGCTCGGAACGAAACCGGTGCTTCGGTGGTGGCATGACCCAACTGTACACGCCGCTGGCGATCGGCCCAGAGCCAGCCAAATGCTCCTTGCGGTTGATAGAGCGTTTCGTTCGGCGGTGGGAAATCACCGGTGCGGGGTGGATCACCCTCGCTCCAGATACTGACCGGTCGTTCCCATTCCTGGGATATGTCATAGTAGATATAGGTGCCGGGTGCCTTCTCAAGGCCGATCATATAGCCGTACTCGAAGCGCTGAAGCCAGCCGGTCATCACTGCGACAGGGGAAGTAGGACAGCCGAATCCCGTTTTGATACTTGAGTCCAAACGGGAAATATATTGGGTCAATAGCGGATGGGTGTTGTAGGCACATTCGGTGTTCTGGTTTTGATCAACTGGCATGACAGCCGGTGCAGTCGCAGTCGGCGGAACGAGCGTGGTCGTCGGATCTACCACAGTAGAAACGGGTGTTGGTGTCGCATCAATCTCTGCAGGAATAGAAGTAGGAGGCGCTTCGATTGTTCCGGTCGAGTCGCCGTCTCTGACACCTGCATCGCGGTCAACCGCAGCAGCATTTGGAAGTGGAGTCGGCGCGACTTGTGCCGTATCTGACCTTGGCGGCAGCGAGCCGGCCGACCCAGGCAGCGTTGACAGTAGGTCCGGCAGCGTCATAAGGAGAACGAATAGAAAGAACGCACCGGCCATGGCCAACAACGCGAAGACGCTGAACCGTAGCCAGTTGAACTCTTCCAGTCGGCGAGCAAGCGAGGGCTGCCTGTGCGGCTCAGTGGCTTCGGGCCGCCCGCCTTCAGGCTGCAAGTTGACCAGACTCTCGCCTGTGGCCTGCTGTCGGCGTGCCGGAGCCTCCATAGCCGGTACAAGAATATTTGTCGACCATTCCGGCGAACCGGCTGGCGTCAAAGGCAACGAGGAGAGTGTTAGCGTCGCGGTCGATTCGGCGAAGGAGGTTGGCTCAATCGCGGCTGCTGGAAGCCTTCGCCGACCGGCAGCATCGGCCATTTCGACAGCCATTTCATTGGCGTCAGCGTAGCGATCCTCAGGTTTTTTAGCCAAGCTATGCCGCATTATGTCCACGACAATGGGTGGAAGCTGTCGCAAAGTCTCACCATCGATGGTCAAGGGTGAGTAGACGTGTGCATGTAGAATTTGGGTTGTCGTGCCACCGAAGGGCAGACGTCCAACCACACAACGGTAGAGCACGGTTCCCAGCGCATAGACGTCGGCCCGCCCGTCGATGACTCGGTTGCCGGCACATTGCTCCGGCGCCATATAGGCAGGCGTACCGATCGTTCTCCCTGTGCTGGTCAACTCCGGCGCATCCATGGCACGCGCAACGCCAAAATCAGTCAGCAACGGGACAACTGGATGATCGAGCGATTCCAACTGCACGCTGTTTGCGACACCTGGGCTGGCCGGGCGCAACAAGATGTTGCTCGGTTTGACATCACGATGCACAATCCCTGCATTGTGTGCATGTGCGAGAGCCTGGGCAATGGGTTCCAGGAGATTGCAGCTTTCTTCCGGCCGCAAACGACCCACGCGGGCGAGCCAATCAGACAAGCTCTCGCCCTCAACCAACTCCATAGCAATGTAAGCAACATCGCCCTGCAGCGCTGTACCGACCTGAAAGATACGCACAATATTTGGGTGCCGTAACGCGCCGGCAGTCAGTGCTTCGCGGCGAAACCGATTGATGGTGTTGCTGTCGGCGGTCGGCAGCAGAATCTTGAGTGCCACCGACCGGCCTTCAACCTGGTCGAATGCCTGATAGACGGTAGCAACTCCGCCGCTACCGATCTGTCGTTGAAGCATATACCGGCCAATTTGTCGGCCGGTCAGGTTTGCAGTGTCGGTGTGGTTGCTCGTTGAGGCCATGACGCTCTACTCGATCCACTCGATAGCGTGCTCCAGCCATTGTTCCAGTGCACCAACGGGGGCGAACAGTCTTTCCGGTTCTCCACCTGCGCTAGGAATAATCCAGATCGCCCATGAGCCATCGCGATCACTTGCGAACGCGATGTATTTTCCGTCAGGGCTGACCACCGGCAGACCATCCTGGCTGGAGTCATCGGTCAAACGCGTGACTGACCCGCCTGTGCTGTCGATGCGATATAGTTCCCAGTTGCCATGACGGTTATTACTCATGAAGACCACGAAGCTGCCATCCGGCGACCAACGGGGACGAATGTCTGAAATCACGTTGGTCAATGGGCGGGTGTTCGTTCCGTCACTACGCACGAGCCAGAGTCCTGGGCGGCTTCCAGTCTGATCGACCCCATTGTAAACGATTAGGTCGGCGCCCGGATGCCAGTCTGGATCCTTTCCCGGTGCGATCGCCTCAGTCGTGTCCTTGCCGTCCGCCCATGTAACGTAGATCCGCTCACGCCGATCACCTTCACGCGTACTTGCAAATACGAGTCGAGACCCCGGAGGATTCCAGCTCGCCGGTGCGTCGCGACCGTCCTCTATGAAGTTTGTAAATCGCAGCGATCGGTCATTGGGAGTTAGCCCTGAACCGAGGTCAAATGCGGAAAGACCTGTATTGTCGGGACGCGTGCTAAAGAAGGCCATACGCAGCGATGTGGGTGACATGGACGGATGGGCGCCGTCGTCGATAAGCAGTCGAGGCACGGCGGCATCAGTGGCATCAGCCGCATATATCTGATACTTCTCTGCATTCTTTGTGGAATAGATGATCACTCCGCTCAGTCGATCCGCGACGACGATACCGTTGGACAGGTCAATCTCTTCCGCACATCGTGCTTCATACGCTACCAGAATATCGACCAACTCAGGCGTCGACAAGAGTCCCACAGCCGCCACCTGCTGCTGCGCAGCCTCACAATACAGGAGCTGATCGGCCAGCACCCGGGCATATTCGGAATGCAATCGCTGCAGGGATTCACGCGCCTCGAGCGCGATCGGCCGGCAGAGCATCAGCCAGCTTCGCCGAAGCATCGGCAAGCGAAATTAGTTCTTCGGCGCCTGGACGGATCCGTAAAGCATCCTTCCAATACTCTGCCGCGGCCAGTGGGCGGTTGCGCGATGTCTCCAGCGCCGCCAGCCCTACAAACGAGTCAAACAAGATCCTATCAATATCCTCTTGCCCAAACAAGCCTTGCCATGCGAGCCAAAATGGATGGTCAGGCTGGTTTTGGAGCGTATCCACGTATATTTCGCCAAGTGTTCCATCATTGTAGAAAGTGCGCTCATTGAACTCACGATTGGATCGCAATAGTAGCGTCATACTTTCCAGCGTCTGCAGCCAATCCCGTTCTGCATAGAAGAATTCTGCATCATTCCAGACGGATGGCACATCGAACGTCGGCACAGGCACTTCGACAGGCGCGTCATCGTCACTCGTGTTCTCGACTTGAGCGGTCGTCGTGCCGCCTGCGGTGGTATCGGTGCCTTCCCGACCCAGTGCCCGCTCACCGTTCGGCGGCGCTGGGTCGGCGTCACGGGACGCGTCTGCATCAACGATCTCAGCGTCTGGACTGGCAGCCTTCCCATCCGACTGAGAGTTCGGCGTAGGATTCGACGCAGCCATAGGCTCATTGCGCGTGGCTCGACTGCCTAACACAGCAACGAAACCTACGGTGAGCAAACCGATCATGACGAGTCCGACTGCCCACCAGATGCGGTTCGGTTGGCGACCCCGCGACGATTGACGCAATTGTGTAGGTACTCGCGGCACGCTGATAGGCGTACCATGCGCACCCGCAGGCGCTGGCGCTGGCACCAACATGGTCGAAGAGGTCTGCTTTCGTTCAGTCGAAGGAAGCGATGTCATTGTCATCGTCGCATCGTTCCCGTCGACGGTTGTCGATATGGATACGGCGCGGCTAGGTTGGGTCATCTGCTCTAAATCGGCCGCGACCGCGCCTGCTGTCGAGTAACGCTTCTCCGGCTCCTTCATGAGCATACGGCGCATCATGTCAACGATTGGCATCGGCAAATTTACGATGATCTCGTCTGGCACGAGCAGTGGACTATAGACATGCGCGTACAAGATTTGTGTGGTCGTGCCGGTATAGGGAGGACGACCGACAAGACAACGATAAAATACAGTCCCCAACGCATAGATGTCGGCCCGACCATCAATTTCATGCTCACCCGAGCATTGCTCAGGTGCCATGTAGGCGGGCGTGCCGACAGTGCGACCGGCTGATGTTAGCTCTGGCGCGTCAAGAGCGCGCGCAATTCCAAAGTCGCTTAATAACGGAACGATCTCATTGTCAAAGACAGAAAGTTTGGCACTGCCCGGCGTTGGCTGCGGAACCGAACGAAGAAGAATATTGCTTGGCTTGACATCTCGATGAATGATGCCATTAATGTGAGCATATTCGAGTGCGCGTGCAATCGGTGCAAGAATGCGACAGGTGTCTGTGACGCTTAGCTGCCGATAGCGTTCAAGTAGATCGGCGAGACTTTCGCCTTCTACCAATTCCATGGCAATGTAAGCGACGCCCTCACTGGTTAGTTCGCCGACATCGAGCGTGTGTACTATGTTGGGATGATCTAGCTGAAGTGCTGTCCGCGCTTCTTGGCGAAACCGGCTACGCATTACTGGATCCGCATTGGGCGGCAAGATCTTTAGCGCAACCGACCGGTCCGTCGTCACGTCAGTGGCGCTATAGACCGTGGACATGGCGCCGGAGCCAAGACGTTGGCCAGTGCGATATTTGCCGAGGACACGCCCACTGATACGGCCGGAAAGCAATGGATTTCCCTGAGCGCTGTGGTTCCAACGGGTGACCGCAGCGCTGGGGATTTCTGGCGTATGCGATTCCGGTTCGTGATCCGGCTGTTGCGGTAATTCTGTCATGCCGTTTTGCATGTCTCTACTTATGCAACTCAACCGGACCATTTAACGTTATGACAACAAACTGAATGTCACAAACCCTTGCCGATTCAGGCGCTTGCTGCTATAGTTTTCTTGCTGAATTGCGGGGTCATTCTAGCATAGTGAAAAGGCGAAAATCAAAGGTGCGGGTGTGAGTCGTTACGGAAAATTGGTCTGTATCACCGGTCTGCGCGCCGGAGAAGAGTATTTACTCAACCAAGACTTCATCATTGTTGGTCGTTCCGCTGATGCCGATATTCCTCTCGAAGACCAGTTTGCTTCGCGCAAACACGCTGAGATTCGGTTGATCGACAACGCATATCAAGTTCACGATCTTGGCAGCAAGAACGGTGTCTATGTAAACGGAAGCCGGCTCGAGGGTGGATCGACCGCTTGGCTCGAAGACGGTGTAGAGATCCAGTTTGCCTCAACCCACTTTCGCTTTCATGATCCCTCTGCAACGCTCACTGCTCCCTCGCTGATCGCCGTTCAGGAACCACTTTTGCGCGTTGATCCTGTCACGCGGCAAGTCTTTGTAGATGGTCGTTTGCTGGAACCACCGTTAAGCGTGAAACAGTTCGATCTACTCTGGTTCCTATATCAGAATCGCGGCCGTGTGGTCAGCAAGGATGAAATTGCGCAGGCGGTTTGGCCGGAGGCAAACGGCGAGGTATACGATGCCAATATCGATCGTATGGTCAGTCGGGTACGCAGCCGTGTTTCACCTGACGGCGAGGAGTCGCGCTTCATAGGTACAGTCCGCGGCTATGGATATCAACTCACGATTTAGGTGCTGCCGGCAATCAGAAGATTGCGCATCAGCAACATTATGAACGCTCTTTCTGACGTCAGCATCCTACGCAGACCATACGATTTGAACAGACGACAAGACCGGAAAGTTGGGAGTCGGTCGACCTGACATCTATCCGTGTTCCTCTGGATGTCCCGACTGTATCGATGATGCAGCGTTCTTCCCCAAGTCACCCCTCACCATATTCCTACACGAACCCAGACTCTGCGACCGTCTAGTTCCGCGGCGATATGGGCACGCGCGACCGTAGGATAACGGTCCGGCTTGCGTCCCCGATCGATCATTGTTCTTTAAGAAAAGGCGCTTACAATGGCAAAAGAAGCGGACGCTCCACAGAGTGCTCACTCATGAACAAGACACTCTGTCAGATACGATGTCATGGCAGACTAACGTCACAGTGAGGCCGAAAGGTTTCACGCTTGCTCGATACAGACATATTTTCAGGGGCAAGAGACGTCGAGTAGAAAGGACAGTGAGATGAAACAGCAAATTGCGACACCAGAGGTTCTCTCCGGCGGAAGTATGCAGTTGGGTACAATTAGTTTTACATCCAACGGGAGTCCAGTCGCGGCCGTCGATCTCCAAGCCATCATCCAAGCCGCATGCCGCGGGGACGAATCCGCCTTTACCAGCCTCGTTGCGCAGTATCAGGCGACTGCGCAACGTGTTGCCCACCATATCCTACGTACGGAGGAAGCGGCCGCCGACGCCGTACAGGAAGCATTGATCAAAGCTCATCGCGCAATGCCTCGATTCCAAGAGGGAAACTTTCGCTCCTGGTTGCTGCGCATCGTCGCCAATACGTGTTACGACCATTTACGCCGCCAGCGTCGTCGAGCAGCAACAAGCCTTGATGAGTTGATTGATGAGTCCGGATTTGAGATCGCGGATGATGACATAGAAGAAGCACAGGACCCGGCCAAACTTACTATCCAACGTGAAGGTATGGAACTCATTTTGCATGAAATCGACCAGTTGCCCCCATGGCACCGCAATGTGGTTCTGCTTGTCGACGTTCACGGCTATGACTACGCTGAGTCGGCAGAAATCCTCGGACTGCCGTTGGGAACGGTTAAATCTCGACTGAGCCGCGCACGAGCTGCTCTACGCAACGTGCTGATAGAGCACGATCTGATGCCGACAAACATCGTGAACTAGCAAATTTAGACATTGGTTTAGGACCATGGGCAATTTTGGCGCATACACCCAGAGTAGCTAGATTCGTGGCTTCGAGACTGTGTTCATTCGTCAGAGTTCCGGCATATGTACGTGCTGTAGTCATCGCTCACGCCACCGCCTCAAGCCAGACCGCACGCCATTTTCCAACCGTATTAAAGCCCAGCTTGCGATAGACCGCGCCTGCAGCCGGCGTATCCCAGTAGAGTACCGGCATCTTGTCGTCTGCAATCAGATCAACACAGAGTGCGTGGCAGACGGCCTGACTCAGTCGTCGACCGCGCCATGGCTCCGGCGTGAAGACACCACCTATCATGGCCAAGCTGGCGGTCTCGGCATTGGTGAGCGCGGTCGACACAATCTCATCGCCCATGTCCGCAACCCATACCCTGGTATCACGCAGTGGTCTCTCCACTCCGGAAGCCGACCGTGTCATATGCCCGGCATCGGAAAAGAACGCCACCAAGGCGTCCAGATCGTCGAGATTGGCGCGACGAATGGTCACATCTGTAGGATCGTCGATCGTGCGCAGATCTTGTCGATGCAGTTCCATTACCTCTTCGACGTGGACTTCAGCTGCGCGGTATTTGCGCAAAAACGGCAAGATAGACTCCACGCCGCCCGGATTGTCCTGGAGGCGCTCCGCCTTCTTCGGGTGTTTATCGATGACACCGGCCAACTCCGTCCAATCTGCGCCGTTCCGGCCATAGACTGACCAGCCAACCGTGTAAATATTGGCCACACTCGCCAATCGACCGTTCTCGTCGAATTGCCCCCAGAACTGACAAAAATCTCGCCCAAATCCGAGTGTTTCCAGGTTGCCTAGCATATATAGGTTATGGGCAGGATCGTTCAAAAGCAGAGCTGTCAGTGCGGCGCGGTCCGCCTCTCCGAGTTGTTGTATCACAAATCGCTCCTCATGTGTTTTTATGCGATAACTGGTTTTGTACTTGTCGTTCATCGAACGCCCAGTGACCTGGGCCATGGTGGGCAAGATATGTAGAAACGGCACGCCCAATGTCCGCTCGCATGGCTCTGGTTTGGCTTCGCATCCAGACGCCGAAATCGCTGGTCCATGGATGACCGGTCTGTACAGTTTTTAGATCTAATTCAGCAAGTGCCCCGCCTGCACGCAAGAGGCCTGATGCAGCGAATGCTTGGCGCACTTGCTTGCTGTCGTACTCAACCTTGCGAAAGGTTGGCCGCCAAAAACTCGTCCCGTTTCTTTCGTCGAGATCCAGTAGTAGATACTGCGCACGCGGATCACCATTGTACGGCAAACCAACCGCACCTCCGTTGATGACGCGCCAGGAACCCAAATGTCGATCGAGCGGACGATGCGTGTGGCCGCAAATCACAACCGTTTCAGAAATACCCCAGAGAAACGAGCGCATCGTTTCGTCGTCGAACCCCGGATAGAAGCCGATTTCGGCATCGCCGGGCACCCCGTGCACCAACAGAATCGGCGGTGCACCGTCGATGGAGATGTGCAGCTGTTCGGGAAGCTTCCGAATCGCCGCAAGGTGTGTTGCCTCCAATGTCTCCTGGGTCCACCACAGAACGGCGAACCGGCTGCGATCGGTGAATGGTGGTCGGTTTTGCGGTGTGTTGACGATGCCGATCACCAACTCGTGGTTACCGGCGATGGCTGGCCACCCGTAGACCGCCAATAGGTCAAGCACCTCGTTGTGCCACGGGCAGCGATTGATCTGATCGCCGCCCAAGTAGACTGCATCGGGTGCTTGCGACCGCAGATCGGACAACACCGCCTCCAGTGCAGGCAGGTTGCCGTGAATATCAGCCAAAAATGCCAACCGCACGTTTCAACCTGTCCTACTGTTGAGCGGATCTCGCTCGGCAACATACAGCAGCGCGACCCGTTGCATCCAGGTAGGCTTGGAAAGTTTCGGACGGTGCGGTGTCGGGATTCAAATTACGGCCATACGCCCAACGATAGAACAGGATTATTTCCGGTTCAGAAGTGACAAGCTCCCAGTAAAACAGCTGAGACATTACCCCGCCTGCCTCCAGCATACCCGACTCCTCGTAGGCAGCCAGAGCAGGACGACGGTCATACTCGACACGGTGGTACGTTGCACGCCACCCACCCCACTCGAGATCGTCAGCAACACTTTCGAGCACTGCAAATTGCGCACGAGGATCGCCGTTAAGGGGTAGACCGACGCTTCCCGGGTTGATCAAATGCCATTGACGTTGCACACGGGGCGTCAAAGACGCCGGAAGCGCGTTGATGTGTGGATCGGATTCGAGCATATCGCTCATATCGGTGAAAAAGCTGATCTGCCGGTCAATTTGCACATGTGTGTGTGCAGAGACAAGAGTCCGTTCCCGAACATGGTCGATCTCCATCGCGATTTTGGATTCGGGTTGATGATCATAGAACCCGACCCGGTTGCGGCCGGGCACGCCGTGAGCGATGCAAAGAGGCTGCGTGCACGGTAGATAGAGAGTACGCTCATCCGGAAGGGTGGCCAAAAATGCGCCCTGTTGGTCGGTTATTTGGCCCATCAACCAATGAAGCTGCCCCCAGCGTTCGGGATCTTTGCTGCCGGGCGTCGCCCTCTCAGTACCCCAATCTAGATAGTAGAATTCGTGGTTGCCACGGATAGTCAGCCAGTCTGTGTTGCGCACGAGTTCGACCACATCGGCACTGAACGGCACTGCATTAATCATGTCGCCATTGAGGACAACATGATCGGGCTGGAGTTCTTCCAGTGCGCCGATGGTCGCTTCCAAAGCCGGCAAATTCCCGTGTACGTCTGCCAGTACGGCCACCTTCATCATGGCTCGCCTTCAGGCAACATCCGCAATTGACCGTCTTGCCGGCGCACGGGCACGCGGCGCAATGCGACAGTCACTTCGCTGCGGTTGTGGAACAGCTGGCGCACCCCTATCAATACATAGTTTGAGGCAAGAATTTCCAACGCATCATCGAGGATCGATCGACGATCAAGTTTAGGCAGTTTTATCGTCATGATAGCGACCCCATCATCCTGAAGACAAACGGCATAGGCGACCATTTGCAGTGCAGAATCATGGGCACCCATGCGCATATCGTTCACGATAACGTCATAACGATCCGGATCGCTCTTCAGATAGGCCTCAGCCGTCATGCGCAGGTGACGAACGCCGCTGTCATCACCCAGACGGGGATCAAGATCACCCGGATCGACAGCCGTCACATACTGCCGGCGTGCGCGCAGAACTCGTGTCCAACCGCCGGGAGCAGCGCCAAGATCAAGTGCTACTCCATGTGGTGGAAGTTCAATCCGAAACAGCTCCAGCGCCTCAAGCAGCTTAAATTCAGAGCGGCTGATCTGGCCGTGCTCACGGGCAAAGCGACGCATGCCGCCTGTCCAATTGGACAGATTTTGAACGGCCATCGACACACCCGAAAATCCATACAGTGCATCGTCGTAATCCGGCCGCTCTGCAATCGTTACGGAGACGATCTGCTGCGGATTGCGCACATCCAATGGTGCCGCCGCAATGTCGACAACAGCGCCGGCCAATGCTGAATTGAAGTCATATGGTTTATATCCAACAGCCGCTAAAACGCGCGTTTGAACGGAAAATGACAACGCCGGATCGATCAAACCGATCAGATGAGCCTGTAGCTCTTCCTGCAACAACGTGACATCGTATTGGGTTCCGGACAACGCACTTTCGATCGCCACCGGCGCCACGTGCCGTACGAAGATAGGCGGCTGCGCGATCCATACGCGACTGATATCAGAGAATTGCACTCCTTGAACGCGGGCGACACCTGAGGCAAGCATCATGATGGCAACATCTGCTTGTAATACCATGATCTCCGCTAGTGCCTGCTCGGTGAAGTCTGGGTCAAATGTGGCGATAAAGGTGTCGAGTTGTATCAATCGGTACCTCAATGATTGTCGTGCACAGTAGATTTTGCGGAGCAGGTGCTCCAGGACAGCGCAACAGGTCCATGTATAGTGTACCCGCACCCAGCGTTCATCGACAACATCATCCTGGTCATTCATCGCTGCGTATGTTACACTGCCGAAACTGTTTTCTCTGAGGAGAGGTCGCATAGTCTGGCCGAGTGCGCGCGTCTCGAAAACGCGTAGGGTTAATCACCCTCGAGGGTTCAAATCCCTCCCTCTCCGCCTGAAAGCTCCGGTTGATTGCCGGAGCTTTTTGTTTTACATCAAACTATATAATCGATATTTCGCCTTCACAAAATGTCTGTTTCAAAACGAGCGGCAGCGGATACCCTCCCGACAGCCGGTTCCGGATGTGCCTCTAGAGTGAATCCCGGCAGAAATTTTCGTACGATTGCTA
This sequence comes from uncultured Chloroflexia bacterium, assembly GCA_963715415.1. Lineage (GTDB taxonomy): Bacteria > Chloroflexota > Anaerolineae > Caldilineales > Caldilineaceae > JAWKOK01. The sequence goes on from CAVQSG010000049.1 coordinate 25,194, forward strand.
CCAGATGTACGGCGGCCGGATTTCTGTCGTGCTATTCACGCCGAACTGAACAAGTGTAGACGCCTACTGAGTGTATCAGATTGTCTTCACCTGGCACCAGCCAAAGCAGAGAGCCCTGTCACGTGACGAATACGGTTTTGACACATATAGCTCAGCGACCTACTATAGAAATTGATGCTATTTTCGGCTCACTGCTTGGGGTTTCACGTGCCATCCAATCTGTTTCAGTTGCAACGGCGTCAGGTATTTGGCGAATTGGTCCTCGTCGGACTTGTGGCCATTACCCTTGTTACGGTCCCGTTGACGGTTGCCTTGCCGGTCATCCTTGCAGCAGCCGGCGCGCTGGTATTTCTGCTCGCCCCATGGCTCATCTGGCCGATGCTGGCGCTCATATTGCCGTTCAGCAGTGCGCTCCATCTCGGACCGTTGACAGTGACAGATCTGCTTCTTCTGGCTGCCGTTGGCCTCTGGTTTGTAGACGGTGTTCGCCGACGTATCTTGCCGCTCCAACTGAGCGTGATTCCACTTTTGGCTCTGCTGTACGCTGCGGTGCTGCTACTTTCCACGTTACAGGCCACAGATTTGGGGGAAGCCTTCAAAGAAGTGATAAAATGGATGGAATTGGCAGCTGTTCTGTTGCTGATACCTGCCATGACGCCGCGATGGCGAATTGGATGGCTGGTTGCCGGGCTGTTGCTGGCAGGTGTATGTCAAGCGTTGCTTGGCCTCTATCAGTTCCTATTTCGCATCGGTCCAGACTGGTTTGTCATTCTCGGCCGTTTTATGCGCGCAAGAGGAAGCTTCGCACAGCCGAATCCCTATGCCGGTTACCTGGGTCTGGTGCTGCCGGTGGCGGTCAGCCTGGCCGTCTGGTCTTTGGGAAACCTGTGGCGTGGCCGGCAGGTCAACAACCCTCGAACTGTGCCCGGTGGCCGCAATTGGGTTCAGTTTCTTCTTGGCTGCGCCTGGCACTTGCCGCTGCATGTACGGTTGCGTCCCTTACCATCGCTATTGGTCTTCTGGCAAGTTGGAGTCGGGGAGGCTGGCTTGGAGCACTCGCCGGCATTGGCGTCGTCATAGTTTTCCGGAGTCGTACGACCGTCGTGCTGGGAATGGGTTTACTGACAATATTGCTTATGTCTGCGCTGCTGGGCACCTTCTCGCCTGAAATTATTCCTGAACCAATAGCGGCGAGGATGAGCAATTTGCCGGCCTACATCGGCGCGTCGCACATGATGTCCGACCCGATCACAGACGAAAACTTCGCCGTAATCGAACGCGTGGCGCACTGGATTGCCGCCGTACGCATGTGGGAACTAGCACCGTGGCTGGGTATCGGACCCGGAAATTATGCAGTGGCTTATCCTGATGTGCGTCTGACACGTTGGGAAGACGCGTTGGGTCATGCGCACAATATTTACCTAAACGTTCTGGCAGAAACCGGCATCATTGGACTCAGCGCATTTCTTCTACTCTGGATCGGCGCGCTAGTTTGGCTCATATCCGGGCGTCGACGGTTGCCGAAGCCGGGTTGGGGCGATGCCTTGACGCTAGGCGTCGTCGGTGTATTGGTCCATTTGGCCGTACATAGTGGTTTCGACAATCTTTTTGTACAGGGGTTATATATACAACTGGGCCTCTGGTTGACCGCAGTTCACGTTGTGGTTGACAGCGCCACAGACAAGCAAAGTAGTATTGGCACGAGATCATCTGGAGTTTATTCTTGAGCATCACACACATACGCACTTTGACCGGTTCAAACCGAAAAGAAGTCAAGCGCTTTGCCAAGTTTGCCACAGTTGGCGCTGCCGGTTCGATTACCGACTTTGCCGTCCTCAACATTCTCATCCAGGTCTTTGGATTTCCCCTGGCCCTGGCGAATACTTTGAGCTTTACCGCCGCAGTCATCCAGAATTTCATCCTCAATCGGCTTTGGACCTTCCCCGAGAGCCGTGAGCGCAGCGCCGGCGAACAGTTGACGAAATTTGTCCTTGTCAGTGTTGTTGGCTTGGCCATCAATCAGGCAGTTCTGCTTACCATCCACCACCTGGCTGAACCATACTGGCAGCAGCTGCTCGGCAATCCCGGCACCGCATACACAGCGAGCTACAATTTCGCCAAGCTCTTTGCCATTGGAGTCGTTCTGTTCTGGAATTTTTTCGCCAATCGCGTGTGGACCTATCGCGGGCTGTAGCGAGCATCGTTGTGCTCCCCACCCTGCTCAGCACTCAACATGACAACCGTTGCGATCGACTACACACCGGCCATCCGACAGAGCGCCGGAATCGGCCGCATCATTCGCGGCCAGGTGAAGGCACTGGCTGAGCTTCAGTTGGACTGGGACCTGCGCCTCTTCGTGGTCGGAGCCGTCACTGCTGCCGATCGTGCGACGGCGCCATTGCCGTTGGCGACGACACCCATCAGTGAGCGCAACATGGTGCGCATCTGGCACCGGTTCGACATCGGCTTGCCACGCATCGAGTGGCTGACCGGCGGGCCGCTCGATCTGTTGCACGCTACGGATTTCGTCCTACCTCCGTCGAAGGCACGAACGAAGATTCTCACTGTCCACGATCTTGCTTTCTTATTCTATCCCGACGCCGCGATGCCCGGCTTGCATCGCTACTTGAACGTTGTCGTGCCACGCAGTATCGATCGCGCGGATCACATCATTGCCGACAGCCACAATACAGCGCGCGATCTGCACGATCAGTGGAACGTGCCTGAGTCCCGGATCTCGGTTGTGCAGGGCGCAGTCGATCATGATCGGTTCCAGCCGCAGCACGATCGAGATCGACAGAATGCGCTCCGTACGAAATACAACCTTGGTGCGGCTCCCTTTGTGCTCGGGATCAGCAAACTTGAACCGCGAAAAAACTTCGAGCGACTGATCAGAGCCTTTGCACTGGCGCGTGCAGATGCCGGATTTCCGCATAGATTGGTCATCGGCGGCGCGAAGGGTTGGCTATACGAGAGTATTTTCGCCACAGTGACCCAGCTCGGGCTTCAAGAGAGCGTGCTCTTTCCCGGTTTTGTCGACGACCAGGATTTGCCGGTGCTGTATTCGATGTGCGAGTTTTTTGCCTACCCTTCACTATACGAAGGATTTGGATTGCCGATCATCGAGGCCCTGGCCTGCGGCGTGCCGGTCCTAACCGCTGACAACTCTTGTCTCTCCGAAGCCGCGGGACCGGGAGCCATCTACGTGCAGGCGGAGGATGTGGAAAGCATTGCAAACGGCATCACAACATTGGTCGAAAATGCCTCCCTGCGCAATCAGCTCGCACATGCAGGCCGTATTCACGCCCGTACATTCACGTGGGAGCGCAGCGCCGAACAACTATTGACGGCCTACAGGGATGCCATGGAGCAAACATCATGACAGAGATGCAACAAATGGCGCGCCCACCGTCCGCCAGTGTACTGACACTCACCCAATTTATGCAGCCCGAACACGCCAACAGCTTGGGCACCGTCCATGGTGGCGTCATTCTCAAACTCTGTGACGAATGCGGCGGCATTGTTGCGTCTCGACACTCGCGGCGGCCGGCCGTAACTGTCACCGTCGATAGTGTGACCTTCTTGCAGCCGGTGTTGCTCGGGCAACTGTTGCTCGTACACGGCCGAATCACATGGGTGGGCACGACGAGCATCGAAGTTGAGCTGCGCGTCGAAGCTGAAGACCTCATCAGCGGTGCCGTCACCCACACCAACAGTGCGTACTTTGTCTACGTGGCACTGGATGAGAATCGGCAGCCGGCAGCCGTCCCAACACTTCAATTGGTGAACGATGATGAACAAGCGCGCTTTGACGCCGGCACGCGCCGGCGCGTCGCACGATTGGCCCGTTCGCGGAGGCGGAACTAACCACAAGCACGAGGCAGCAGGCACCTTGAACTGGATCGCGCGATTCCGTAGTCTACTGCTGCCTCTCGGCGCGATCTTGACATTCTCGGGCTACATCGGCCCTTGGATCGGCCATCGCGCAGCAGGACTCGTGGTTACAGGCCTGGACCTGGGTGAGTATGTCAAGTTTCTTCCGTCCATTATTGGCGGTCAGGTAGTGCTTTGGCGACCGGGGTTCTATCTCCCACTCGTCGCTGTCAGCCTGGCAATTAGCTTCTATGTGTTCGATCCGCGTCTTCACTACGGCTGGATCACGCGGTCCTTGCTGTTGGCCGTTGCAGTTGTGGCGTCCCTGAATATGTTGCCACCGGCCTGGACGCCCCAACGCATGGCCACAGCCGAATTTCGATGGCAAGCGATGGCCATTGTGGCCACCCTGGCTGCCGCGGCCATAAGCCCGTTCTTGGCTCTGATCGATCGGCAGGTACGCGGTGGCATCGTGGCTGGACTGGCAGTCGCGGGAGCATGGCTATCATATAGCGGATTTTTCCGCATCCTCGACGACGTCACCCTGATTTACAGTCAGTCCCAACGTCCGGCATGGGGGGCCTATGTGATGCTATTCGGGCTGGTTACGCTTGTCTTGATCGGTACCAGCGAGTTCAGGGAGCAGGGCAATGAAGCTCGGCCTTCTAACTGACCCGCGGCGAGACCTAATGGCCGAAATCAAATGGGCAGTCGACCATGGATTTGAGGTGCTGGATATTCAGATGGCCGCTCCGTTCGGTGCACTGGAGCACACCAACTGGCGAACGATCGGTGCGTCGGTGGGCGACACAGGCTTGCTTCCCATCTGTCACGCGGCCGGATATCTGGTGATCGACAATCCCTCGCCATTGATTCGCCAGGCGGCTCTGGATGAGCTTCGCCGCAGCATTGACGCCGCGCAGAGGGTCGGCGCAGCCCTGTTGACAACGCGCTTTCGAGGCTGGCCCAGCCATTTGGACGAACAGGCAGGCTACGACTATCGCCGACAAGTGTATGCAATATTGGTCGAGCATGGACGTGAACGAGGCGTCAGGGTAGCCTTGGAGAACAGTGCCGACAACGCACATCAACTAAAGTACTTTCGGGAAATCTTCCAACGGGTGCCGGGACTGTGTCTTCATTACAATGTTGGAAACGGCAACGTCAACACAGCGGAGAGCATGACGCGCGCCACTATCTGTTTGCGCTGGCCGAGCGACTGGCACACGTCCACATCAGCGACAATGACGGCCAGTCCGCTGCTCACCTGCCCTTCGGAACGACGGACCACGGCGGAATCTCTCTTCTGCGCGAACTCCAATCCCTGCACAGCTTCCGCTATGACGCAGCGATCAGCCTCGACATTGCAGGGGATCGTCGCTGGATCGTCGAATGTGCAAGTATCGTGCGTGATCTCTGGCAACAAGCAGGGTAAGTGGAACCTCAACCGCCGGGGTCTGGGGAAGAGTCGGTCTCGGCTTGTGACGTCTCCGTTTGATTTTCGTTCGGCTCTTGCACCTCCTCAGTGGGAATGGATTCGACCACAGGAGCGCTCGGCACCGGGTCCGGCCTCTGTACCCATTCCGTTGGCAACCCAAGCTGTGCCTGCACATCGGGCGGCACGGGTGAGCAAGATGCCGAGTCCTGCCGGTAGGCGTCCACCATTGCCGGCGCGTCCCATACGCCGTTGACCACCGCGGCCACGCGCGGGATCTCCGATCCGCAGCACCGACGCGCCACCATCCGTCATGGTCAAGTTCAGATCGCTGATCGAAATACCTGTAGCCCGCACGTTTGAGGAGTCAAATGACATGCCCATCCGCGCGTAGTCGATCATTTGAAGCATAGATAGGTCCGTCGAAAATATCTCACGATACACGCGCCACAGTTCGGGAAAGCGTACGATCAGATTGGTCTGGGAGACCCGATCGCGCAATGCCCAAAGGAATTGGCGTTGGCGTTGCGAACGCCCAATGTCGCTTTCACGCAAACGCAGGCGCACAAACCAGTAGGCGGTCTCTCCGTCCATGGTCACATCGCCGGGTGGGAGCGTGAAGAATTCCCATTGCTCTGTCGACAGATTGTAGATTGGCTCATAAAACGGACAATCGAGGTGGATCGTCACGCCACCGACAGCGTCGACCAACGACTGAAATCCACTCATGTCAACACACGCCCAGTGATCGACGCGTACACCCAACGTTGTGTTCACGACGTCGGCCAATAAGGCGGGACCACCGCCGTCACCCCCCAAAACCTTCTCGCCCAAATAGTCGACCTGATTGATACGGCCCCAACCGAAGCCGGGTATCTGCACATAGAGATCACGGGGAATGCTTAGAACCGCAGCCCGGCTCTGTTGCCGATCCAGACCGACAACCATGATCGTATCTGTCCGCCAATTGCCTTCCGAACCCCGTCGGTCAGTCCCCAAAACAAGAAAATTCTCGGTGTCGGCCCAGGCAAAGGCAGGGCCTGCAGGCGTCTGGACATAGGGCGAATAGGATCCCATCAAGACCGTGCGACTGTTGGTGGGCAGAAGCCGGGGTACAAACGCAAATGACGACAAGGGCGCAACCGGTTCGCGGGCTTCGCGGAAGGTCGGATTGGCAAACGCGCGCTGCGGCGTTTCAAGTCCCTCCGGCGCCGGAAGCACGAGAAGTTCATTCTGTGCAGCTTCAACAGTACTGACGCCTTGAAATATCGGCGACGATGCACAGCCGGCCAACAACAGGCTTGCAGACACAATCAGCAGTGTGAATACGATAGATCGATTCAACGACTGCTGCCAAAGGGCAATTCTCGCGATCACACAATCACCTTTTCAATCACGATGACGTTCCAGCACAGCAAAAATTTCCGAGCTAAGCGGGTAGTTCCAATGATACCCTTGCCAGAAGTCAGCCAAATTCCGGTGGCCACGCTGTCCATAGCGCAACGCTTGGTAGACCATCTCGAGTTTGTCCGCATCCTTGACCAACAGAGCCTCAGGCGATGATGCAGCTTCATATTCATTCCAGAGCGCCCTATACTTCGATGCCAGAGGAAGTTCAGCCAATATCTCCTCAAGTGCTGCCGCTTCGGCGGCGTATTTTGCTTCGGTGCCCAACAGCGTGGCGCTGCGCTTGGGTAGATCGGTCAACACGCTTTCAGCCAAGTCGTGGATCAGCGCCAGACGCACTGCCCGGTCGACGTCGATCTCCGGGAGCCCAGCCACGGAGTCGGCGTTGATCGTCTCCGCCATCCAGAGTGTCAGCATCGTCACCCCAAAGCTGTGTTCCGCCACTGATTCGGGCACCGCAATCCCGGCCAGCAGCCAACCGGTGCGCGGCAGCAGCTTCAGATCTTGTACCCGATCAAGCATCGTGATCAGCGGGCCAATGAACTCGCTCACTTGGTGCTGCCGTCAGCCGATTGCAGCGCACGCCACAGCGTAGTCAGTGCGGCATTGCCGATGCGTCGTTTGGTCGTCTCCTCCCGACCGCCATAGGGAACACGCACGCTCTGGGACAACCGGCTTGGGCCGGCAAGCGCAACCCATGTTTCGCCACTGCGAGAGCCGAAGACACCCTCATCCTGACCCGTAGTGCCGATGACGGCAACGGCATACGTTGCGTTGGTCTTGGAACGCAGGTCCGCTGCAACCGCGATAGCGATCTCCTCGGAGACTACGACCTGAATCGGGTTGGTGCCAATGGCGCCTGGTTCCGCGGCAGTGGACAGAACGCTATCGTTGCCGGCGGCACGAGTGAGGCGTTCCGCAATCGCTCCTTCTGTGTTGGTTTCCGCAAAGGCGACGCTCGCACCATTTTTTGACAGCAGACCGGCCAAAACAGTGACAAACGTTTCTCCGGGTGTAGAGCTGTATATATTCCGCCCGACACGCTCACGGACTGACGCCTCAATTTCGTCCAAAAGTCTCTCGACTTCGCCCTCTGTCTCGGCGCTGGCGGTGATGCGCACATCGACCTGCCCGACATGCGCGGCCAGGCCCACAGTCGGATTGGAAAGCTCCATCAAATCGGCCAGCGCATGGTCAATGCTGCTCTCGCCGATGCCGACGGTGCGCAACACGCGGCGACGAATAATCCCGGAATTTCCGTTTCGGCTGCGTAAATAGGGCAGGATCGTCTCCGTCATCAGATGTTTCATCTCACGCGGTACGCCGGGCATTGCGATAACTGTTCCAGGGTCGCCCTCCACGATAAAACCGGGCGCGGTGCCGACCGGATTCTCGATGATGATGGCGCCAGCAGGGATATAGGCCTGCTGAACATTATTTTCGGTCATGTGGACACCGAATCGTGCGAAACGTTCCTTGAGCGTCGTCAGCGCGCCTTCGTCCAATATCAACTCCCGATCGGCGGCGGCGGCGATGGCTTGGCGCGTGATATCGTCCTTGGTAGGACCCAGCCCGCCGGTAACGAGTACTACATCGCTGCGCTCCATGCTTTGCCGGATGACCTGCCGTACTCGCTCCTGGTTATCTCCGACGGTCGTCTTGTAATAGAGATTGATCCCAGAATCGCGCAACTGCTGTGCGATCCAGGCGGCATTGGTGTCGACAATTTCGCCCAGCAGGATTTCGGTGCCGGTCGTCACAATCTCAGCGGTAAGACCGCCACGAGAGTTCGTCATCGCTTGTGCCTTTTCAAAAACAAACGGATTGAGTCGAGAAGATCAAATCATCAAAGCTATCTGGCCACGCAGTGACTTGAGGCGATCTGCAAGTTCGGACCGATTGCCGCTGCGCATTTCCGCTTCCAGCGACGAGAGCGATGCCAGAAATTCCTTATTCAGCAATTGTCTGTTCTCCTTCAGCAACGCACGCGCTGCCGACGGATCCTGGGCACCAAGCAACTGGTTGATTAGCTGAAGTTCAGGCGGCAGGTTACCCTGGACGAGCGTGAGTGCCTGCTCGTAGACCGAGGTGAACCGGCGGACCGCGGCGGTCGCGCCCTTTTGTTCGGCGGCCTGAATCTGGGTCGCCAACAACGCCAGAAAGTTCTCATCAATATAGTCGGACAACTCTTCCAGTTTGGCGGCCGTGTCGGATGCCTGCAACACCTCTTGCAGCACGGCTTGCGTCTGCTGGGCAACGGATGTGCGATTCTGCTGCTGCTGTTCCTGCACCTCTAACACGAGAGCCCGGATATCCTCGAGCCTCGCACGTTCGTCGTCACTGCTCGACGCATCGATCCGCTCCGAAACCCGCAAGAGAAATTCGTAGTCCAACAGCGGAGTTGCAGCCATTGCCAGCGTGGCGACGATTTCTTCACCGTCAACTTCGTTTTCCCACGCGTCAAGTAAAATGTCCAAAAAGTCCTCACCGCGTCGTTCCCTGTTTAATGTTCGAAAGAATCTCGCGGATACGCTCTTCGCGAATTTTCACTTCCGCTCCGGCTTCGGTTGTCTCCAACAGCTGTTCCCGCAGTTCCACAATGGGCGCAGCCTGTTCGCCACCGCCGGACATCACGATGATCCGATCCAACAAGGCAAAGAAATCCTTGTCAATCAGTGCATTGTCGCGATCTACCGCCAACTTTAGCGCCTTGGGATCGTTGGCGAGACCGGCCAGTCTCTGCAACAGCGCGGACTGGTCTCGTTGCCGCCGCAACATTTCAGGCGTAACCCCTTCGAATTCCCACATGGTTTCGAGGAAGCGCTGCCGATCCATAAAGTGTTTCGCCTGCAGCATGTACCCCTTCGCGCGCATCGGTCGGCAACTTGCGCATGAGTGCCTGGGTCAGGTCGCCGATCACACGTTGCGCCTGCAGATCGCCGGACTGGCCTGTAGGCGGCACAAAGACCCCTAGGAACTGATTTTCCGGGTCGTGTACCATCAGGGGTGCCGAAAGCGGGCCGCCGACACCGCAATTTGGGCAGATCGCCATGTTCACCTGCCCGCCGAGCAGGCGCGTTTTTCAACTCCGGATTGGCCCCAAGATCGATGATCGAAAATACAGCTGTTTGAAAGGGCGTTCCGCAGGACGGACACTGCACTTGAGCACCGGTCGGAGGAAATGCAAAATCCGTTGCCTGTCGCTGAGAGGGGCGTCCAGTAGAAGCTGGTGGAGCCTCGCCGGACGCGGCGTCACGTTCGGATGTCTCGGCATCGAGCGACTGGACAGGCGATTGCGCATCGGCCTGTTCCTGTGCCTTTCGGTCGCGTGCACGAGAGAAGCCGCCGGCAATTTCGATCTTGCCACCTTCGTCCTTCGGCTGATTATCCTGTCCTGGAAGTAAAATACCACTCATATTTGAACCGTCACTTTCAACGATAGATGGTTGCATGTCAACCGCACCATTCTAACCCGATCCCGGGGCTTCTCCCAAAGCGGCGGCTCCTGTTGCCGGAGGAGAATTTTGATTGACAGTGAATACCGCCGGCGCTATAATCCTCGCGATAAATACCCCGCAGTGTGCAGTACTTTCCGCCATTTTGGAGGATCTGATGACTGAAGTCATGACGACTGATCACCACGCCGAGATCAAGACATGCATCGATCGCGAACTGCCCTTTTTGCCGGCAGCAGCAGCGGACTTCGCGCCGCCAACGCCGAATCCTGAACTCCCGGCCGCATTTGCCATCGTAATTGCCAAAAAGTGGCCAAACAATTCTATCCTGGATGTCTATTTCATGGACGGCGATCCAATCGTACAGGAACGGGTAAAACGAATCGCCAATCAATGGAGTGAATACGCCAATATCCGATTTCGGTGGGTTGACGATCCGAGAGCAGTGATCCGCATTTCCTTTGCGCAGCAGGGCTCGTGGTCATATATCGGTCAGGACGCGAGGCGGATTAGTCAAAGCCAACCGACTATGAATTTCGGCTGGCTCCGACCCAATTCTGCCGACACCGAATACGAACGCGTTGTCCTGCACGAATTCGGGCATGCGCTGGGCCTGATTCATGAGCATCAGAATCCTGCCGGTGGAATTCCGTGGAACCGGGAAGCTGTCTACGAATACTACGCGGGTCCACCCAACAACTGGAGCAAGGCGACGACCGACACCGATCTCTTCCAAACCTATGACAAGAACCAAGTCAACTTCAGCGGTTTTGATCCGGAGTCGATCATGCTCTATCCGATTCCAAATGCGTTTACTATCGGGGATTTTGAGGTCGGCTGGAACACCGATCTGTCCGATACAGACAGGATGTGGATCAGTCAGGCCTATCCAAAGTCCACGGGCGACCTCAGCATCGACGCCGCCCCCCGATCTGAATCGATCGGCGAGCCTGGCCAGGAAGACCTGTTCCAGTTCCAGGTCCACGAACCCGGTCGCTATCGCGTCGAGACCAGCGGGCACGCCGATCTGGTCATGTCTCTATTTGGCCCGGAGGATGACACCAAGCTGATCGCCCAGGATGACGACAGCGGGCGGCGGCTCAATCCGCGGATCGCTAGTGACTTGGCCTGGGGGCGCTATACCGTTCGTGTACGTCACTTTAGCGCAAGTAGAACCGGGGACTACGAGATCTTCGTGGTCAAAGAGGGCTCTGCATAGGTCATAATCGGAATGCTCGATCGGCGGCAAGTAAGAAGCGGTGTACTGAACGCATCCAGGTGAATAGAACAACGACAGCACGATTGTCGCCGCCGACCGCGTAATGCACCGGAGATCGACCATGCATGTTATTCGATATGTTGCTACACCCTTTGCCCGCCGTCCTGGAACACAGAGGCAACACCTTTTACTCCTGCTTCTCACAACAAGCCTGCTGCTAAGTGCATGCGGCGGTATATGGTCGGATGATACGTCCTCCTCACCCGATTCAGATTCAGTTGAGCTCGATCAGTCTCTCCCGCTTGACCAACTACCGGACGGTCTCGGTCGCGGGTACGCGCAGGTAGTTCAAACCCCTGAAACATCCTCAGCGTTTCCGAAGGCCGGAGAAATCGCGCCGGATTTCCGTTTCGCTTTGGACGATGGACGTTATTTGACGCTGTCAGACCTTCGGGGCCGGCCCATACTGATCAACTTCTGGGCCACTTGGTGTGGACCATGCCGGCTGGAAATGCCTGATATCGTTGATGCCTACAATGCGGACAATGACCTGGTGGTGCTGGCAGTGAATGTGCAGGAGGATCTCGACAAAGTTGTTCCGTTTGCAGAGGAATTTGCCATGACCATGCCAATCGTACTCGACTCACAGGGCGAACTACGGAAGCAATATGCGCTGCGTGGTATGCCGACAAGCATCTTCGTCGATCGCGACGGCAAGGTCTCGACGGTCTGGTCAGGCCTGCTGACGGGCGCTCAATTCGATGAAAAACTGGCAGAGATACTCTGACGGCAGCTTGTTCAACCGATCGAGAACCAGGACTGGAGTGGATCCAAAGTGTCGCTCTCTCCCATAGTCGATGCACGCCATCGCTTGCGACCTGATGACCTTTACAACGGGGCGCTCGCCACGACTATCTTAAATGTCACTCTGCAGGGCGTTGAAGCAATACGCCCTGTCTTACATCTTGCCCAGGCACCAAAACCATTGGTTCTGGACGCAGCGCAGTGCAACGACATTGCTCGTATTACCGGCAGCGCCGTTCCCAACAGCTGGATCGGCAGCGAGATCGTCCTGAACCCGAATATCCGTGACGACGTCCTGACCATCGACATCCATGCGCCGGGTGAGCTTCTCCTTTCGCCCAGGCGCGGTCGAGTCGCGTTACGTCTCACGCCCGGCGTCCGCTCGCTCTTGATCGGCATCCTCATCGTGCTGCTCTTTTTACTCGTCTATCAAGTGGAACAATCTGAATTTCTTTGGAATGAACTTCTGCAGCTTCTCCCCTGAAATTGACGATTGGTCCATTCCTCTCTATAATCGCCAACCTGAACCGGGCGCCTTCACGTAAGCAGATCATCTGTGGCGCCGCCATCCAGTTCAAGGCCACCGACCGTGTCAAATCCGGATGATTTTGAGATCATCAATGAGCGCGAACCCGCCTCGCGCAACAGCAACCAGATGCTACCGTGGCTAGCGGGAATTCTGGTACTCGTTCTCTTCGGCTGTGCAGTCGGCATTGCGTTCATGCGCATCTCCGATCGCCTCCAGGATCCATCACCGAACCCGGCGATTGTTGACAATGGAACAGAGACGCCGGCGGAAACGCAAGGCGCTCTCCCCGTCGCGATTCTGGCCACGGCTACGAGTTCAACACCAGAACCGGGCGTATCCCCAACAGCCAGCGCAACACCGACAAGCACGCCCACATCGACGCCGGACTGTGTTGTGCCGGTAGACGAAGCGTTTCGAGACCTGAACCCCGAAGCCGTCGTCGGTTGTGCATTGACACCCGCAACCGTCGTTTGGGCGGCCTACGAACCGTTCGAACGGGGCGCAATGCTGTGGCGCAGCGACACCGACGCCGCATACGCCTTTCTTGCCGGGGGGCGTTGGCAACGAATAAATGAACGTTGGGATGGACAAACCCCGCAATCTAGAGGAGGCCCGCCGCCCGGAACCGTTGCACCGGAACGGGGCTTCGGATATGTATGGTCCATCCGCAACGATCTGTTTTCTGCGCTGGGATGGGCGCTTGAACCCGAAAAGGGGTTCTGCGCCCGAATCCAGGAATTCAGCCGCGGCTGGATTCTGACCGGCGACCCCGTGCCGTCGTGTACGGCCGAGAACCTCTATAACCAGGCGACGTCCGGCAATTGGCGGCCGCTACTGCTGGTGGCCGACAATACAAACCGCTGGCTCGATGCAACAAGCGGCACGATCGCGACTCCTATCTCGCCCGGCAACAGGTCGCGGCCGCCCGAACATGGCATCGTGGCGGTTCCCCTCCCCTCAAACGCCATCACCTTGGACGGCATTCTGAGCGACTGGCCCGGTGATTGGCAGCCGATTCCCCACGTGGTGCAGGATGCAAACGCATTCGCCGGTGGCCCCGATCTATCCGCGCGTTTCCAGGCGTTACACACAACCGAAGGTCTGCTATTGGCGGTACGCGTACAGGATGACATCTATCGACCCGCTCCAGATCGGGTCCGATCAGTGGCAAGGTGACGGCATCGAGTTGCAGTTTGATCGCGAGCTTTCTTCTGACTACGCGAAACAGACCGCTGATGAAGACGACACCCAACTAGGCATTGCCTTTGACGAAACAGTGACTACCCTGCGCGGCTACCGCTGGCTGCCTTTTAGTCGCGAAGGAGCGCTAGATGTGCCGGGCACAGTAGCCGCAATCGGACCGCTCACAGACTACGGCGGTTACAATGCCGAGTTCCTGATCCCCTGGCCGTGGTTGGGCGTATCCGCGACTCAGGTCACCCCCGATTCGACGTTCGGCTTCAATATCAGCATCAACGACAATGATGGTCTGCCCCCCGCACAACAGACCGTGCTCTCCTTCTCGCCGAGACGCACCACACACGATAACCCGACCGAGTGGGCGACGCTCGTCCTCAAACCCTGACTGGTTCCGCTCACCGATTTGAAGAGGTTCATCCATGAAACATGCACCCTTCTGGAGTGATGACTACCGGCGTCCCGATGCTCTACCAGTCACAGCCCTTGGCGACATCGCCGAAGAAGTCGATGTCGCCATTACTCGAAGAAGGCATCGACTGCCACTTCGCCCGCTGCGGCCACGCCTATCTAGCATTCAAACCCGGCCACTTCGCCAAGTTGCGTGGCGCTGTCGACTGGTATGCCAAGAACCTCGACTACCATGACATGTTCGCGGTCGGCGCGGATGCTCTACATGGCGAAATCGGCATCCGCGCCTACTTTGGCGCCATTGTTGACACACGCGCAGGTCGAGGTCTTTCTACAGCTCGCCGAAACAGCGCTCTCCCATACCTGGTCCGGCCGTCTCGGATTGACCTTCGACCTCATGCCCCATGCCGGGCAACTCAAGGACGGGCCTCAGCGTGGTCTCTACTATGCCTACGGCTATGCCGGACACGGTATGTCGGTCGCCAGCTATCTCGGCCATGAGATGGGGCAGGTCATGGCCGGGACTGCTGCAGAAACAGCGCTGACCGGATTGCGCCAGCGGCGCTATTTCTTCACAAAATACGACAGCATCTATTTGCCGCTAATATCGAGTTGGTTCCGACTTTTGGACCGAATCCAGTAATCGAACCGTCAAGGACGGCCCTATCCTCCGCGTCCTTCGCGCAGCAGAAATCCGACGCCTGCACCGGCCAACGCGACAACAGCTACACACCAAAAGACCATTTGGTATGCAGCGACCATCGTCGGAGCTGACGCCTGGGCCTCCTGCAGCAACACGCCCCCCAACGCCGCACCCATAAGCACGCCACCGAAACGAATCATGCTGTAGATACCGGCAGATTGTCCGCTGTGCTCAGGCGCAACGTCGCTCATAGACGCACGATGAAGCGCGGCCAGCGATAGCCCGGCGCCGGCGCCGTGCACCATCAGACCGCCAACGACCAGAGTCAGCGGAACGGTGTCCGGCAACAGGGCAAAATATGCCAGACTCATTGCCTGGACAGACATGCCGACTGTGACGGGCAGATTGCTACCCCAGCGATCGGCGAGTTGTCCGCCAAAACGCATGGTCGTCAGGAGGGAAAAGGCATGGCAAGCGATGACGACGCCGATCAGGCCGGCCGACAGCGATCGCACGTCGGCGAGATAAAGGGGCCCCAGGAACGAGAAGCTCCCCATGGTAAACATGCGCAATCCGGCGCCGACTGACGCCCAACGCAAGCTGGGAATGCGAAACAGATCCAACGAGATGAAGGGATCCTGTCGGCGGCGTTCACGAACGATAAACAGGACGCCCGCTGCGATGCACATCACCAGCAGCCGCCAGTCATGCAACGGGTCGACGCCGGTGATGGGCCGGCTCGAAATATAGAAGACCAGCAAAGTCACCGACATTCCCATCAACAATACACCCAGCCAGTCAAAGTTGCGCAACATACCGAACCGTACTGTGCGCAACGAAGGGATAAACAGCCACACAGCGCCGAATGCCAGCAGCGCCAGCAGCAGAACGGGCAAAAATATGCTGCGCCAACCAATGAGATCGATCATGACGCCGGCCGACAACGGACCGACAATCCCCATCATTGGGCCGACCGAATTCCAAGTGCCCAACGCCTTACCACGCTCAGATCGCGAGAAGCGCTCCGATATGATCGCCATGCTCAAGGGCGCGATTCCTGCCACGCCTGCACCTTGGACCAGGCGACCAAACAACAGGAGCGGAAGTGGTTGGGCAACCATGGTGATCACTGTGCCGATGCAAAAGAACCCCAACCCGAATAGAATCAGATTGCGCTTACCCAAGCTGTCACTCAGACGGCCATACAACGGCATTAGCATCATGAAGGGCAAAGAGTATGCTGTGACCAGCCATGCTGCCATATCCACGGTAAGGCCGTACTGATCGCGAATGGTGGGGAGTGCGACACTAAAAACGGCGCCGGCCAGGATCATCGCCATAGTGGGAACCATGAGGACGTACACCATTTTTTGCCGGCCGCTCTCGTGCCTGGTCGTCCGCTGCATGGCGTGAACTCTAGCTGTCACATTGTACGCAACCGCACGCCGTCCTTGCCGCCGCGTCCCCGTAGAGTTCCCCATGGTTTCGATTCCCTTCTGTTCCAAACGGCTTCTCGCCAGTGAATAATCTGCAATCGTAGTCCCCGGTGGGCACAAAGTCAAACAGTATGCCAGGGTTGGGAGCACAGACCGGAGTGCGGCGCACTTCACCGTGAGCGCAGCAAAGTCATATGCCCAGATCGATCCGGCGAGCACCTGTGCATCACGATATCACCTGGTCTGCCTCCGAAACGTTTTCGCCTGAATCTGATTTCCACCCCGGCGCGGATTAGCTTTACAAAAGACCGAATCCCATAGTATCGTATGGCAAGATCATCAGCGAAGATCGCGCATCATCATCCACACACAAAGGAGCGAGACATGAACCGCAGACTGATCGGCTCTGTTCTCCTACCCGTAGCGCTCATTATCCTGCTCTTCGTGAGCCTGGAGGCTGTGCGAGCAGCACCGCGCACGCAGACAGGTACACAGACGGATACGACATCTGACGCTGTTGCCGACTCGCCCGCGCCTGCAACCGACAGATTGCCAGGTGAACCGTTGGCACAACCGCTACGCATACAGATTGAGCAACGGTTGCCAATCTCTCTTGCGCTGTCTCTGTCCGCTCCAAACGTAGTGGACGATGCGACAACTGCGGTCGCAACCGATACACTAACGCTGACGACGCCGATCAGTGCGATGCAGATGGTAACCATGGTCCTCGACTTACGGCTGGATTTCGTCGCCACCAACGCGATGACATCGACAGTACCGGCCAGTGTCACATTGGAACTAGCGGACGGCTTTACGGTCACATTGCCGATCTCCATTACGCTTGCGCTTGTAACGGAGACGATGGTCGTCATTACCCCGCTATCACCCCCGACGGCAACGGCCATCGTGACGGAGACGGCCGAGCTTGCCGCCACACCCGAGGTCACTGTTGAACTTACTGTGACGCCGACGGTCCAGGTCACAGCCACCGCTACACCCACCGACACCGAATCTGCCCCACCTTCAGGTATCGTCACGAGCACGGGTGCTATCACGGCTACTTCGTCTGTCACGGCAAACCTACGGGCCGAACCGGATCTTGAGGCCGATATCGTCGGGACAGCCTCGCCTGGCGAGGAAGTGGAAATTGTTGCCGTAAGCGATGACGGTGAATGGTACCTGCTCTCCACCGGAGCGTGGATCTTTGGCGAACTGGTGGAGAATCCCCCTACCGATGTTCCGACGGCCACGCCGGACCTGATTCAGGCTGTGCAAGAAGCAGCGCAAGAGGCAGCCGAGTCCACGCCAGAACCGACGCCGACACCGCAACCGACTACGCCGCCCACGGATGAGAACCCACCGGTGGCAGCCACGCAAATTCCCACTCCCACAGAAGAAGCACCGCCGGATTCAGAGACCGGAGGCGACGATGCGACGACCGCAACCGTGAATGTGAATGCCAATTTACAGGGACGGACCGCAACCACCTTCCCGATCATCGGCGGCACGGTCGCCGGCCAGGCGATCAACATCATCGGGCAAAACAGCACTGGCGAATGGTATCTGCTCGACAACGGTGGCTGGGTTGCGACCTTCCTGGTTGACGATCCGCCTGCCGACGTACAGGTGGTCGCCGACGACGCCACGCCTGCATCGCTGGGTGTCGTAGGTGCGCCCACCGGCGGCGGGCTGATCCTGGTACCCACACCGACGCCAGGCAATTCTGCGCCGTCCGACAGCGCCGGCCCAGCTGATGACGAGACGGCAGTGGCGCTGGGTCAGGCAGAGACAGTCTATCTCGGCGACGTAGAAACGCTGCTGGCAACCTACGAGGCGACATCGGCGGCGCTGGCCGAGCAAATTGCTGCCGCCGCAGAGAATGCCGCCTTGCTGCAGGATGACACGTGGCGGACCGATACGCAGGCGGCGATCGATACCTTGCGTGCGTCCGGTGCGCAGGTGCGCAATCTGGAGCCGCCGCCAATCTTCGCCGGTGCCCACATCGATCTGCGCTCGGCCGCCGGCTCATACGATCTGGCGGCATCCTTGGCTCAAGAAGGTCTGGATGACGGCAGCGTGGTCAAGCTGCAGCAATCCGCGGCCGAACTCGAATTCGCCGACACCTTGATCCAGAGAACCCGCGAAAAATCGAGCGCGGCCGCACAGTAGCCGTCCGGCGGAGATGGAGATTACCTTGCGCACACCGCCGACCGCGGCCCAGGCCCCCAAAGCCGCGGGCAGCGCAAAGCCAATGCTACCAAGATAGCCTGACATGAGTACATCCTGGCGCTGCATTCAAAGTAGCGACCAAAACTGTAGGTGTTGTTACCTACGTCCACGCAGATGACCGCATCGGCCGGCACCAGCGTTGTGAGATGTTCGAAGACCAGCGCCGGGTGCATCCTTCCCTGTACATCAACCAGGCCAGCGTCGTGCTCCTTTTGGTTGCGCCAGAAGTGCTTGTACTTGGCGATGTCCTCGCGGACCGCGGAACGGTCCACGTTGTCAAGTCCATCACAGAAGAGCTTGAGCGTAGCGCGGATCTCGCCCCAGAGCGGCACAGTAACCGGATGGAACTTGCCCAGCGTCATGCGGTCGATGTCCACCTGGATCGTCTTCTTTTTGATAGAAATGCCGGTATGGTTGGAGAACGATGCCCCCAGCACGATCAGCAGGTCACTCTTGCCCATCATGCTACTGGCGACTGGCGTACCACTGCGGCCCAACACGCCGCATCCCAATGGGTGTGCATCCGGTATGAGACCCTTCGCTTTGAAGGTGGTGATCACGGCCGCGTCGATGTGTTCGGCAAAATCGATGACCGCATCACGGTGAAAGCGCGCCGTGCCCGACGATGACGGATGGCCGCTTCGCAGCGCGGATCAACGCCAACGCCTCTTTCAGTTCCGATGCCGGCGGCGTGATGCCGATGGCAGAAACACGGCCTTGCTGAGGCGTTGCCGGCGGCTCGTCCAATGCCGGCGCCATCTGCACCTCATCGGGAAAAATCAAGTGCGCGACGCCCTGTTCGACGACCGCGTGTTTTACTGCCAGCGCCATGAGATCGCTGGCATTCTGATTGGTCAGTACGGTCTGTCCCCATGTGCGTACTGCATCGAAGGCAGCGTAGAGATCCACTTCCTGAAACGCTCCCGGTCCGAGCACCTGCGTATTGACCTAGCCGCTCAATGCCAGTACCGGCGCTCGATCCACCTTGGCATCCCAAAGACCGGTGAGCATGTTGGTGCTGCCCGGCCCGGCAATCGCAAAACAGGCGGCCGGGCGACCGGTCAGCTTGCCGTATGCAGAAGCGGCGAACGCAGCCGCGCCCTCGTGGCGGATGCCAAAGTAGCGCAACCGGCCATCTTCTTCGGCTCGCCGCAAGGCATCTGCAAGTCCAAGATTTGAATGACCGACCATGCCAAAGACCGTGTCCAGACCCCAGTCGGTCATGACGTCGACCATCTGGTCCGAGACGGTTGGTTTGTGTTCGACCTCGTCCATCTGTACGTAGATTTCCTGGCCCGAAGCTCCAAAGGATAAGCAACCGCACAGTCGCCGTAGCCGTCAGGCGGATCACCTGTCGCGGGATCGTACTCGTAGCCGTGCCACGGACAGAGAATCCACCGCCCGTCGATTTGACCTTCACCCAACGGTCCGCCCTGGTGCGGACAGCGGTTGTCCAGCGCCGTGTACCCATGCGCTTCTGTACGGACAAGACAAACCGCGGTCGTTCCTGCCATCACCGTCGTCACCTGATCGACGTCCAGGTCTCCGACCCGACCAACCTTATACCACTTTTTCTCCCTTCACTTCTATTGTGACTTCATCAAAGCATCATAGCCGCGACGAACAGGACCGACAATCACAATTCCGGACTCCTCATAACTCGAGCATCGAATGGAATCAGGGGACGTCCCCGCCAAAGCAGTTTAGGCTCGAATCGTCAAGATTCCCGGGCAGGATCTCCACCTCGACAAGGTTGCACCGCCACGCATCCTCATCATCGACAACTACATAGAAAGCGACCACATTCGATATAATGGTCATTGACAATGTCCATCCATCAGTATGACGTTGCTATTCAGTTCTCTCGCCCCTACCGCATCGAACAGGTACGAGAAGCGTTGCTCACCATTCCCGGCGTCACCGACGCTGAAGGTTTCGGCTTTGCAGCTGTGCGCGGACGATACGGAAAACGGCAACATCATCCTCTTTGCGCCGTCGACTGACACGCGGGTTGTGAAACCCACCATCGTGAAGGGACGTTGGCTCCTCCCCGAAGATGACAATATGCCAATCGTCATTCACGGGACTCTCCGATCAGCTCCAAAAAGCGAATGGCCGCTTGAACGCCGCGTGGGTAATTGCCGGTGATGATATGTTCGTTTGGTCCGTGATTTTGCGCGCCCTTGTAGCCGTATCCCATTTTGACCATCTCATCAGCGGCAGCGGCTAACGTGTACGCAATCGGAACACTGCCACCCGCCAACTCGAAGACAGGTTCTACACCCCAAGCAGTGGCGTAGGCTTCTTTCGCCGCTTGCACAGCGCGCGTCCGATAGTCGATTCGCACCGCAGGTGCGCCGTCGTCCAGGCGGGTTAAGGTCGTTCGGACAGTGGCCGGTGTCAGCGCTTCAAGATGCGCGTGCACGAGCTCAAAAATACGGTCCGGATTTTGATTAGGCACCAGGCGACAACTGATCTTGGCCAGCGCATAGGCAGGCAAAACCGTTTTGAAACCGATATCAGCATAGCCGCCGCGGATACCGTTGATCTCCAATGTCGGTCGTATGCCTACCCGCTCGTGAAGCGAATAGCTTGACTCACCCCACATTTGCGGCGCTGCGGCTGCACGCTGCCAGTCGGCCTCAATCCACGGATCGAGCCCGGTCAGGAACGCACGCTCCTCCTCACCGGGCACAGAGACGTTGGCGTAGAAGCCAGGTACGGCCACCTGTCCTGACGAATCGTGCAGCTCAGCAAGGATTTCGACCAAAGCCTGGATCGGGTTGTGAACGCTGCCCCCGTAGATGCCACTGTGTAGATCGCGAACGGGTCCGTCGACACGTACTTCCATGGTCACAATGCCGCGCAGACCCAGGACCAGCGACGGCTGATCGGGCGCTACGATTCCGCCGTCAGAGATGACGCACACATCCGCCCGCAACCGGTCGAGATGCTGTGCAGCGAAAGCATTGATGTTCTCTGAACCGGATTCCTCTTCACCCTCGAAGAGCAACTTGATGTTGACCGGCGCGCCGCCGGACGCCAGCAGAGACTCAACCGCCTTGAGCTGGGTCATTACGTTGATCTTGCTGTCGGTTGCGCCTCGGGCGTAAAGCTTTCCATCGAGCTCGGTTGGCTCGAACGGCGGCGAATGCCAGCCGTCTTCCATGGCTGCAGGCTGGACGTCATAGTGACAGTAAATAAGCACGACGGGTGCGTTCACGCCCGCGCCGCGCCATTCACCCAGCACCAGCGGATGGCGTCCTTGCGGCATTTTGATGAGTTCGACCGACTCCATGCCGGCGGCGCGCATATCGGCTGCCAGCCAATTGGCCGCTGACCGCACATCCACTGCATGTTGGCGTTGTGTGCTGATGCTCGGAATGCGGATCAGTTCGAGGAGTTGGGCGTAGAAGCGGTCATGATGCGCAGTGGCGTATTGGGCGGCGCTTAGCATTGGTCTTCCTTAATAAGTTTCTCTTCATCCCGAACTCGACCGGTCAAATCGTCGCGGCTTACGGTGGCAAGTTTAGGACGCAACAGGTCGAATTGCAAATTGCCAAGGTGCATCCCATTTTGGGGGCGGCAAACAGAAGGACCACGTCGCCCTTCCCAGAGAAGCCCCCCAAATGTGGTATGCGCCCAAATTGCCATCACAGTTTGCCATGACCGACCATTTGTGCTATTATTCTGATGTTAGTTATGGGGATGACAGGCTTCGACGGGGCAGGTAGTCCTTTGATTGCAGGTCGTAGAGCGTCGACTACGTTAAAAAGGCGCAACACCCTATACATGCCAACAACATCTGGCAAGGTCTTCAACTTCGGTTTCGCCAACGCTGCTCCGGCTGCATTGGCCGCCTAAGTTAGACCACTGACTCTCTAACCGGAGTCACGGCCCGCTCGAATGGTGCTCGCAGGTTCGACGGTAGCTGACATAGACTGAAGGGCTGCGGTGACTGGACGCCGATACAGTCACCTAAGGCGATCGGCTAGCCGGGCATGTGGATCCCGTCGCACGGAGCCCGCCCGGTGAAACACCAAATGTGCGACTATGCCTGTAGACGTCTCTGGACAAATGTTTCGGACGCGGGTTCGATTCCCGCCATCTCCACCTTACAAAAGGCCCGGTGTTTACCGGGTCTTTTGTATTGGTCCAAATCGACCTGACTCAGCCTTCGCTATCGTCAAAGAGATCGCCAAGCTCTTCTTCCCAAAGATCGTCAAGCGGTGCAAAAGGTGTTTCGCGAAAGCCCTGAATCAGTTCGCTCATATACTTCCTCACGCCGAGCTGAGGCATTTCGCGGTCCAGCTCGGCCAACTTTTCCTCGATGGAACTGTCCAGTTCGGTGCTCAAATGGGCGAGGTCAGACAGATCCAGGCCCAACTCGCACATGTGGTTGATGCGGCGCATCAACTCGTGCCAGGCACGATAGTCACTCTCGAGACGAATGCCCTGCACTGAGGCCTCATCGTCACCGAAATCGTATGCCGGAACGAAGGCATAGAAGACCAGAAACTCAACGCCTTCGCTCTCCGCCTGATCGAGTAGATAGGAACCGATGGTGGCGCCGCCTTCATAGTTGCTCAGCCGCACCGAATACTTCACGACTTCGTCCTTCAAGGCCGGTAAGCTGTAGACACAGGAGACATCACGATCGAGATTGTAGGGCATGGCCCCGTAGACACCCCCGACAGCAACGATACGCTTGACGCCAAGCTCCTTGGCCGCGGCGTAGAATGCGGTGGCATAGCGATCCACATTCATATGGGGCTCCGTGCCGAGAAAGACAATCAGGCCCTTCTCCTCGTTGCCGAAAAAGTAGACTTCGTTCTCGTTGCGCGACATTGCCTTGCGATAGCCGTCCTCCAGCTGAATCTCCGGCCGCAAAAAATGGTGCGTGCCGGGAATCTGAAAGAGATAGAAACCATCGTCGTGGATCTCCCCGATCTTGCGTCCCTCGTAGTGGGCAATCAGGTATTCGGGCAATCCCGACGAGATCGCGCCGGCGTCTGCCCACTGGTGCCAGCCGGCAATCATGTATAATTCCTTGCACTGGGGGCGCTCCCAGAGTTCAAGCGTGCTTTGCATACTACTCGCTCCATCGGCGTAGTGCCGGTCAGTCGCAAGTCTGCGGAACCGACGACACGTGGTTGCAGATCGATTCTTAGTGTAGTCGATCCCGACCGACTGTCAAACAGAGGAATCGGTGTGGAAACAATGACAGTACATGCACTACCGTTGGAGGCCGTTCGTCAGCTCCTGACCCACTACAACCAGTAGATATTGAACGATGGATCCAAGAGGTTCGAGCGCTCGCTCGTGCAGAATACCGGTTGAATTTACCGATCAACTCCATTTGCCGCCTCTTTCCGGTTGGCACATACTTGTGTCTTGATGAGCAAATCGACACAGATACAAACGGCCGATCACGCAGGCCGACGCCTTGACCGCACGGGCAACCATGTCACATTTGGCTGGATGTTGGTCTTTGCCCTGGTCGCAATTGCCTTCATGCTGCGGGTCTGGCAGTTGGATGAAACGCCTCCGTATCTCTGGTGGGACGAAGCATCTCAGGGATTAGATGGCCGCGAACTGCTTGCCGGAGTCGTGCGCATCTTTTACCCGCGTGCGCTCGGCAAAGAGCCGTTGTACATCTATCTCACAGCACCCTTCATCGCGACTTGGGACGGAACGCCGCTGGCCACGCGCCTGACCGGCGCGCTGACCGGCGCGCTGACTGCGGCGGCGCTCTATGCTGCCGGGCGTGCGCTGTGGCGAACCCGGCCTACTGTCGGGTTCTGGACAGGTCTCTTCGCTGCGGTGCTGTGGACGGTCAACTACTGGCCCCAAAGCATCAACCGGATCGGCTTTCAGGTCAACACCTTTCCCCTAGTGCTGACGGTGGCCGTTACGGCGTGGCTCAATTGGACATATCGGCCCGGTCGCACACGCGGGATATTCTTCGGCCTCATGGCGGGTCTGACGCTCTACACCTACCTGGCCGCACGCATCACGCCGGCGCTCTGGCTGCTACTCTACCTCGGCCTGACGGGTCAACAGAGAAGCAGGCTGCGACCGACGCTTCCTGTTGCGGGCGTGACGTTTATGCTTGTAGCAATTCCCTTATCCGGCTATTTTCTGGCCAATCCCGGTCAATTCGGATCACGAACCGGCACTATTGGCGGTCTGACCAACAACACGCTATTGGCGATGTTCCGGGGCATGTTGGCCGAATCGTGGCTTGTGCTTCAACTCTTCCTCGGTTTCGACGGTGATCCGCTCCTGCGGCACAATATTCCCCACCGTACGCCCTTTTTGCCATGGCTTGCCGTACTCTTCATCTCCGGAGTGATGTTGGCGCTCTGGGCGTTGCGCCGAACGGATGCGCAGGAGCACCAGCGGGCATTGACGCTGCTCCTGTGGTGGGCCGTACTCTGCATACCGGCGGTGCTGGCCGGGGAAGACAATCCCCATTTCACACGGCTCTTCGGCGCGCTGCCGCCCGCGCTGCTGCTGGCCGGTTCGGTACCCGCATTGGGGTTGAGCCGCTTCGTCCGGTCGTCGTCAAGGCGCGTTCACTTCGGCTTAGCGTTGGTTCTCCTCTTGCTCACAGTCGAAGGAAGCCTGACTGTGCGCACCTATTTCACGGTCTGGCGTCATGACCCGGATCTGTACATTTGGTTTCAAGGCGATTACTGGGATGCCGGCGAACACGCGCGACAAGATGGAGATACAACAGTCCTGGTCCCGCTCACTGCTGAGCCATACATCTTCCAATATGCATTTGCAGACACCACAATCGTGGCAGTGCCGCCGACCTCGCCGTCGTTAGAGGCAACACTTGCGGCCGCCGTCACGACGCCGAATCTGGATGTTGTGTTGTGGGATACAGGGGTCGAAGAACAGGCCGATCTCCGCCATATCGCGACCTTCTACGCACGCCGCGAAGGCGTCGCGGACAGCGAGTTCAGCCTGCGCCGTAACACGATCACGCGCTACCGCTTGGGACCGGCGCCTGACTTTGCCGCGCGCGGTCAGCAAATCCCGGTCGATCGGCAGTTCGCACGCGGCGTGACGCTGGTCGATGCCCGGATCGGCGCCGCCTTCCCCAATCTGCAACGCAGCGGCAGCCAACTCCTGCCCGGCACGGATGTATGGGCTATCCTTTCGTGGCGACTGGAGCAGCCCGTTCGAACCGTACGCGTGGCCACCGACCTGGTCGATTCGGAGGGTCACAAGCTGGCGCCGTCCGACGAATGGCTCCTGCCGGAAGAGATCCAGGCATGGTCACCAGGCGCCGTGGTGCAGACAGTACACATGCTCACTGTGCCGGATACCCAACCCCCCGGACCAGTGCACCTAGATGTACGTCTCTATGATGACAACACTCTTCAGCCGTTGATGCCGGAGGGTTCGGACGCGACGGCCGTTCCGCTGCACGAGCTAATTGTCTTGCCGGCTGAAGGCGACGATGCGGCTTTTACCCCGCCTGTCAAGATGCATGTCCAAGTGGCGCCCGGTCTGCTGTTGGTCGGCCATGAGCCGCTCCCGCAGGTACAGCTGGCCGGTCTGCCACTCAAGGCCAAGTTCTACTTGATGGCATCCGAAGCTACGCTTCCGCCGACCATCACGGTAGCGCTCGACAATACGTCCGGACGCAGTGTCGTAGCATTGCCGCAGAATGCTGCGTCCGGAAGACCCTTCCATCTATTTGCCGATATTCTGGTTCCGGCCGAAACGCCCAGTGGAGAATATATGTTGGCGATCCGCGTGCCGAGGGTCGATGGCCGCGGTCGGCAGGTCGCGGATGGAGCCGATGCCGCGATCGGACCTGTGACCGTTGAAGGACGTGCGCATTTGTTTGATTTGCCCGATCTAACGTACCCTTTACAGTCGCGCGTGGAGGGTGTGGCGGCGTTGACCGGTATCATCGCAAAAAATCCGCTCAGCGCAGAGCCAGGCGACAATCTTTCGCTCATATTCGTATGGCGAGCGTTCGCGACTGCAGATCGGGACTGGGTGCGCTTTGTGCATCTGCTCGATGCTGACGGTACGCTGGTGGCGCAGAACGACGCGGCGCCGTGCGGCGGTGCATGTCGCCCGCGAAGCTGGCTGCCCGGTGAATACCTGCGAGACACCGTCACGTTGGGACTTCCCGCCGACCTGCAGTCGGGCAACTATACGCTGGCTGTCGGCTGGTACGATCCGGCAACGCTGGAGCGAGCACCAGTCGCCGGCCCAGATGTCCCAACGGCGAACGGCAACATGATTCGGGTGCCGGTTCCAGTGATGATTCCGGATGCGCGCTGAGTGTCGCGCAAACGCCGCCATGAGACAGTGTTTCCGGGTGGTATACCGCGAACTGTGTCAAAGTGGCTTGCTCACACTGGTAGGTTGCGAATTCATACACAATGCGGGATACCACCATTTTTCGGCAACCGCCGCGCCGAATTGCACGGTCAAGACTCCAACGATAATACCCACCATGACCCGGCAGGATCATGAGCAATTCAGCGCAATTTGAGACCGCCAACGGACCAGCGATCGTCGAGAATCAAACCAACCCGAAGGTCCGCTTCCTGGGTTGGGATCTTGTTCTGATCACCGTGATTGCAATGGGGGCGGTTGCCGTCGTCTGGCGCTACTGGCAGCCCGGCATACCCAATTTGGGCGATATGATCATGGGTATCTATCGTATCTTCCTCCTGGAACGAGATTGGCAATATGCCCTCCTCTATCCCCGCATCGCCACAGACCTCAACTTTGGCTACGGCGCCCCGCTGTTCGAATACTATTCACCATTGGCGGCGATGGGTGCGCTTCTTCTGCGCTTGACCACAGGCATCGGCTTTGTCACTGCATCGAAAGCCATGTCGACCGTGACGATGATCGTCGCGGGATGGGGCGCCTACCTCTTCGCGCGGCTGCTCTTGCAGAATCGCGTCGCAGCCGCGGTAGCCGCTCT
Organism: uncultured Chloroflexia bacterium; assembly: GCA_963715415.1. GTDB lineage: Bacteria > Chloroflexota > Anaerolineae > Caldilineales > Caldilineaceae > JAWKOK01. The sequence continues at coordinate 52,800 of CAVQSG010000049.1, forward strand.
TGTCTACATTTTTGCGCCCTATCTGCTGCTGACCCTATATGAACGAGGCGCAGCCGCGGAACTGCTAGGACTGGCGCTATTGCCGTGGACGCTATGGGCATATCACCGCCTGCTCTGGCAGTCGAGTGGGACTGCAGTGCTGCTGGCGGCGGCATCGACGGCTGCCATTATGCTGGCCCACAACATTACTGCACTCTTCGTAATCCCTTTGACACTAATCTGGGTGTGGCTTCACGCCTGGCACAGACGGCAATGGTCTTGGCTGTGGCAGGCAGTTGCCGCCACCATGCTCGGGCTGGGCCTCAGTGCCTTTTATTGGCTACCCGCCATGGGGGAAATTGGTTATGTCGAGTTCAGGCAGTCGGTGCTTGATGAATACCTGAGCGTCAATCGTCATCTGAAACCGGTTGGTGAACTGATCCAGCGACACGCATTATTCGATTACTGGGGAGACGATCGTTTTCAGTTTGCGTTTAGCACCTTCGTGCTTGGTCTACTCGGCTCCATCGGTGTCATCTTTCAGCGACGAGCGCTCCGCTTCAGTCTGTCGTTGCTGGTGGTGGCATGGCTCGCGGTTCAGCTGTTCCAGCTTCAGATAACCTTGCCCTTTTGGTCAAAGGTGCCTCTGATCGAGTTTATCCAATTTCCGTGGCGTCTCTACGGTGTAGCCTCGTTGGCGATCTCTGTACTTACAGGCGGGCTCGTCTGCATTGCGTTGCCGCCATGGGAGCGGCTGCTGGTGATCGCAGGGCTGCTGATATTGGCAGTTGGACCGGCCGTTTACCACGCCGATCCATCGCTTTCGCCACTGTGGCGCCAGTTCAGCGATGAAGATGTAACCGTCAAAGATCTCTATCTGCGCGGCAGACAGGGCTTCTCGCTCTTCACCGACTACACGCCCAACGATCTCGGCGTCGCAAGCCATGAATTGTCCCAACCACGACCACCAGCAGAGGTCCCGTTGCCGCCGTTGGACACGCGGCCATCACTCACCATCTTGAAGGAGACGCCCTTTTACCTTGCGCTGCAGGCCGCTTCGGATACGTCGTGGAGGTTACGCCTGCATCGTGTCTACTTCCCGGGCTGGCAGATCTACGCCGATGGCGAGCCGCTTGCGACCGAGCCAAGTGCCGGACTAGGTCTTGTCCAAACGATACTTCCGCCGGGCGAACATTTTGTCGAGGCCAAGTTCGACCAGACATATGTCCGCAAAGTGGCGGATGTGATCTCATCCCTGGCCCTGATCTTGGCCGGCATCATGCTGGCCATGTCTCCGCGCGGTCCCCGCTGGTTTCGCGGCGTCCTCGCGCTGGCCATCATTGCCGGCATCATTGTCACACCATTCACACTGCGCACGGCGCGCGATCGCGCAGCCCATATACCTGTGGCCCTCGATACATACTTTGGCGATCAGCTTACACTTCTCGGCTACGATCTGCCGATTCGAATCTTGCAGGCCGGAACATCGATCCCCGTTCGACTATACTGGTGGACAGACGCGACGCCCACAGTAGACTACAAGATCTTTATCCATGTAACGAGGATGGATGATTCGGGACGGGAAGCGCAATCGGACGAGCAACCCATCCTTGGCTTCAGCCCGATGACGCGATGGGAGCCTGGAGAGCTGATTACCGACCAGCAGGTCATTGACACCGATGCAAACACGCCGCCCGGCCGCTACCGGCTTTTGCTGGGCGTCTACGATCCCAACACGGTGACAAATTTGCCCGCCTCGGGCGCGGACATCTACTTGCCGGGAGATCGGCTGCTCATCACCGAAATCGAGATCACCTCAAACACAACGGGTCGATAGGAAGCCATGAAACGTGAGAAGCTAGTTGAGATTCTGGCAGTCTTCGGATTGACGCTGGCCGCGTTCATCGTCCGCATCTACCTGCTGGATCAGGTGCCTTTTGGGCTGCACAATGATGAAGCCGCCAACGGTCTGGATGCGCTGTCGATTCTGAACGGTCGGCACGCGATCTTCTTTCCGGCCAATTCCGGACGTGAAGCCCTCTTTCTCTATCTTCAGGCCGCGTCGTTGGCGCTCTTCGGCGTTGAGCCATACGCACTGCGTATGCCGGCGGCCATTATCGGCACGTTGACCATTCCGGCTGTCTATTGGATGGTACGCGAAACCTTCGAAACCGAACGCGCCGACTATCGTTGGATTGCATTCTGGACTGCAGCCTTCACTGCGTTTTCCTACTGGCATATCGCATTCAGCCGGCTCGGCTATCGTGCGATTCTGGTTCCGCTGACCAGCGCACTTGCCTTCGCATTTTTCTGGCGCGCCTGGCGCAAGTTGCGCGATCCACAGCGACTGCCTTGGCTGGATTCAGTTCTATGTGGACTCTGTCTCGGCATCGGTATGTACACATATATCGCCGCCCGAATCGCGCCGCTTCTCGTCGTACTGCTCGTCGTTGTCGGTGCGATACAGCAGCGTTCAGCGGGACAATCCAACCGCCGGGCATTCGCGATTCTGGCCTTGATCACCGTGAGCGCGCTGGTTGTCTTTCTGCCGCTGGGGTTCTACTTCATCGAAAATCCACAATTCCTGGGCAGCCGCGCCGCCGCCGTCTCCATCTTCAGCCCGGAGTTCAATGGCGGCAGCCCCATACGTGCGATCGTCCGATCGGCCTACAAGTTTGTCGGCATGTTTCTGACCGAGATCGACCTCAACGAACGTCACAACCCGGCTCAACGTCCACTACTTGGCCTGGTGCTCGGCGTCTGGGCAACAGTCGGGCTCGCAGGTGTTTTGCTGCGATGGCGTAGACTGCCCTACTTGTTCGTGCTCTTCTGGGTCGGGCTCTTTGCATTGCCGTCACTGTTGACGCTACAGGGCATCCCCCACTCGCTGCGCGCCATCGGTATGATTCCGGGCGTATTCCTGTTGATCGTGTTGGGTATGGCCTTCTTTGCCGCCTGGATCGGCAGGTACCGTCACCTGGACGGCGCGCAGACGGCCATTGCACTGGCCGTGTTGCCGATGCCGTTCTTCCTGTTGAGTGCGGCCACATCCGTACGTGACTACTTCGATGCATGGGAGACCAACGGCCGTTTACCCTATGCATTTCACAGGAACTACGTCGACCTGATGCAGGAGATTGCGGCAAGCAGCAGCGCGGACGACGCATGGGTCATACCCTTGAGCCAATATCTCTTCGCGCCCGGCACCACCAACTACACCATGGATTTCGCATTCGACGGCATGGCAGAAGGGAAAGCAGGCCACGCTGTGATAGTGACAGAGCCCTTTTCCGCAGCTGCGCGCTTGACCGAACTGGCCCGAGGGCACCACTTCATCAACGTCATCGAGTGGCCCAATCCCCAGGTTGCCGTCGAAGGTGCATATCTACAGGCAGACGAAAAGGGTCTGTTCCCGTTCTTGTTGCAGGCCTATGGAGAGCAAATCGGTGAATTCAAACTGACCAACAGCGCCTACACCCGCTATCACGTCGACGACGGCGTTCAATTCGAATTTGCACCCGGGATGAAGCCGGTCGACGTGACCTTTGGGAACAGTGTGCGGTTGACCGGGGTGGCCGTGGGCGGCATCCACAAAGATCAGGGCGCCCTCCCAAACGAAGTACAGTCCGGCGGCGCGGCGTGGGTAGTCTTGCGTTGGGAGCCGTTGCTACCGATCAATCAGACGCTTAAAGCCGGTCTGCGCTTACTCGATCAAGGGGGATACGATGCCGGACGGGGAGATCAGCTGCTGGTCGGCAACGGCTATCCGTTCGACGCCGTCTGGCCCGCCGGCGAGGTCAGCTACACCTACCACATCCTGCCGACTCGTGCGGCCATTGCGCCTGACAACTACAAACTGGCCGTCACGGTCTACGAAGATGACGGTGGCCGAATATTGCGCGGGCAATCCGCGTCCGGCGGCAGTCTGGCTCCGATTTCGATTGCCGAACTGTCGGTGACCCGCGCCGAGAAAGCCTCTGCGATCACGCCCGATGTCGTCGTCGACGGCGCGACCTTTCACGCCGGTAGCTTTGCCTTGCTGGGCTACGACTTGCCGTTCAACGAGGTTGCACCCGGTGCACGGTTACCGCTAACGCTCTACTGGCAGCGCACTGACGACCAGCCGGAGGACTTTGCCGACCCGAACTCAGTCGGCGCGAACTTTGGTCTACGCCTCCTGGGTCCGTTCGGCGTGATTATCGACGAGATGCGCACAGTGCACGGCAGCACGATGTTGCCCGACCATGACGGCCACGCGCCGCAGGCCGGCGACATCACGCGTGATTGGCAGGATGTGCGCATTCCCACAAGCGCGGAAAACGGCAGTTACGCCCTCTTGCTTATGGATGACGCCGGCGAGGAACATGTCCTGGCCGAGCTGGTGATTGAGGGACGCCCGCGTTCGTTCGACCTTCCGCCGCTGGCACAGGAAAGTGATGGGCATTTCGGCGACATCGCATTGTTGCGCGGACTCGAATTGCCGTTACCGAGTCGGGCCGATGCAGGCTCTGCCATCGATGTGCCGTTGGTTTGGGAAGCCCAGCGCGATGGCAACCAGCCGCTTGTGCGCTTTGTCCATGTCCTCAATAGCAGCGGGCAGTTGGTCGCGCAACAGGACAGCGTACCTTGTGCGGGCGGCTGCCCGACTGACAGCTGGCTGGCCGGCGAAATCCTTCGTGATGTCGCCCTCATCTCGCTTCCGTCCAATCTGGCTGCCGGCGACTATGCTATCGTCGTTGGGTTCTATGATCCGACGACGGCCGATCGTGTGCCCGCGGCTGACGGTTTGGGAACACCACTGGACAACGACATCTATTTCCTGCCGGGTCGAATTCAGGTCGATCGGTGATCGTCCGCGATTGACCCGCCGGCAATTCAAATGGCGCCGAGCACGCCTCGAAGGATATCCCGGGCGCGCGCTTGGGACGCCACGACTCCGTTTGACAGCCGCTGAAGCCGCACCGTATAATGCCGCATATTCTGCGCAGGCCGTTCCCCATGGCCACAGGACGACAGTTCATCGTTCTTCACCGATCCGCCAATGTAGGAGTATTAGCGGCATGAAGCCGGCTCCGTTCGACTATTTCGCACCGGTCGCGATCCCCGAAGCGTTAGCCTTGCTCACGCAGTACGGATACGACGCGAAAATTTTGGCCGGCGGCCAGAGCCTTGTACCCACCATGAATTTCCGGCTTTCGCAGCCGGCAGTGCTGGTCGATCTCAACCGGATCGAGGAGTTGAACTTCGTTCAAACCGATGACCGTGGCGTACTGCACATCGGCGCCATGACGCGCCAGAGCACGGTCGAGCGCAACCGCGCCGTGGCCGCGCGTGCCCCCCTCCTTCACGAAGCCATGCCCCACATCGCACACCGGCAGATTCGCAATCGGGGCACCATCGGCGGCAGCGTGGTCCACGCCGATCCGGCAGCGGAACTGCCCACCGTGGCCGTGGCGCTCGATGCCCGCTTTCGGATTCGCATGTCGACCGGACAAGAGCGCTGGGTAGATGCGCGTGATTTCTACATCGCGCTCTTCACCACCGATCTGGCGCCTGATGAGATCCTGACTGAAGTCGAAATCCCTCCGATGCCGGCGCACAGCGGTTGGGCATTCGACGAAGTCGCGCGCCGGCGCGGTGACTACGCAATCGTGGGCGCCGCCGCCTTGGTAACCTTGGACGCCGACGGGCGCTGCACGGACGCGACGCTCGTCTACCTGAGCGTGGGCGAATGTCCGGTCATGGCCGAAAATGCCGTTGGCCGGCTACGCGGTCAGACCCCGACGCCGGAGTTGATCGACGCTGCTGCCACGGTGGCGGCGGCAGTCGATATTGAGCCGACCGCGGACATTCACGCATCTGTAGCGTACCGGCGTCACCTGGCCGCAGTGCTTGGCAAGCGGGTGCTGACCCAGGCGTTTGCCCGCGCGAATTCACAGTTCTGACGAGCGACACGATGCCACAAGCTCACACGATTGCGGTTACAGTCAACGGAACAAGTTACGAACGTTCAGTCGAAGCGCGCATGTTGCTCAGCGACTTCTTGCGCCATGAGCTGCGGCTGACGGGAACGCATGTGGGCTGTGAACATGGTTCGTGCGGGGCATGCACAATCTTGATGGATGGTGAGGCCGTGCGCTCTTGCATCGTCTTTGCCGTACAGGCTGACGGCCACAGCATCACCACCGTCGAAGGGCTGACGCCCAACTGGTCGATTAGCAGTGGGCCTGAAGAGATGCACCCGCTTCAGGTCGCGTTCTGGGAAAAACATGGACTCCAGTGCGGCTATTGTACGGCCGGCTTCATCATGACCCTCATCCCCTTCTTGCAGGAAAACCTCGATCCGAGCGAGGATGAAATCCGTGACGCCATCTCCGGCAACATCTGCCGTTGTACCGGATACCAGAATATCGTGGAAGCGGTCAAGCTGGCGGCCGAACGAGCACGGAATGTCGAACTCCCATGACCACACAGCTCTTTGGTCAATCGATCAAACGAAATGAAGATCCTCGCCTGCTCACGGGCCGGGCACTCTTCACCGATGATGTGGACTTGCCCGACATGCTGCAGGTCGCATATGTTCGCAGCCAGTACGCGCATGCTCGCATTCGTGCGATCGACACCACCGTCGCGCAGGCAATGCCTGGTGTGCATGCAGTCTATGTCGCCGAAGATCTGGGCGATTACTGGCAACCCGGCCCCCTCCTGGTGCCGCCGCCGCCGATCGCGGAGATGAGCTTTTACCCGCGAATGCAGGTGCCGTTGGCCAAAGACAAGGTCCGCCATGCCGGCGAGCCGATCGTCGCGATTGTGGCCGAAAGTCGCTACCTAGCGGAAGATGCGGCCGATACCGTGTTCATCGACTATGAACCGCTGCCGGCAGTGGTGCGTCTGGAAGAAGCATCCACACCTGAAGCGCCCCATATCCACGAAGAGCCGAACGCAGGCGCAGACCAACACGTGGCGCGTGCGCAAGCGGATCCGACAAGCGTTAAAAACCTGAACGCGCACGTCATCCAGCGCAAGGGCGACTACGCGCGGGCTGCGGCTGAAGCCGACGTCATTCTACGCCGGCGCTTTGTCTACGACCGCGGCACGGCAGCGGCCATGGAAAATCGGGGCGTCGTGGCCGATTGGGACGCCAAGGCCGAACACCTCACCATGTGGGACACGACCCAGGCGCCTGTCTTCATTCGCAACGGCATTGCTGCAATGTTGGGGCTATCCGAACGTCAGGTGCGGGTGATTGCGCCGTTCATCGGCGGCGGATTTGGGCCGAAGATCATGATGTTCTACCCGGAAGAAGTGTTGCTGCCGTGGATCTCGATGCAGCTGAACCGTCCGGTCAAGTGGATCGAAGACCGCCAGGAGAATTTCTTCGCCACGACCCAGGAGCGCGGCCAGATCCACGAGAGCGAAATCGCGCTCACTTCGGACGGTCGCGTTCTAGGCGTCAAGGATGTTTTTCTGCACGACGCGGGTGCCTATGCACCCTATGGCCTGACGGTGCCGCTCAACAGCCAATGCACTTTGCTGGGTCAATACGACGTTCCCAACTATTACTCGGAATTCCGATCGCTCTTCACCAACAAGCCCATTGTCACACCCTACCGTGGCGCCGGACGCCAGCACGGTGTCTTTGTGATGGAGCGGCTGCTCGACGCGGCTGCCGAGGAATTGGGCATCGACAAGGTCGAGATCCGCCGAATCAATCTGATCCCACCGGACAAATTCCCTTACAACAATGAGATCATCTACCAGGATTTCGCACCGCTGGTCTACGATTCCGGCAACTACGCACCGGCGCTGGAGAAGGCTGTCGAATTGATCGACTACCGGCGTTTCGTCGAAGAAGAGCAACCGCGGCTGCGCGCGCAGAGGGTCGCCACGTCGGTCTTGGCATCGTCACCTATGTGGAGGGTACCGGCATCGGACCATATGAGGGGGCCAAGGTTACCATCGAAACCAGCGGTCGCGTCTGCGTCGCCACCGGCATCGGTACCCAGGGCCAAGGTCACTTCACATCATTTGCCCAGATTGTGGCCGATCAACTCGGCGTCAAGGTGACCGATGTCCGTCTGGTGACCGGCGACACCTCAGAGTTCTATTGGGGCGCGGGCACATTTGCCAGCCGCGGCGCCGTGGTGGCGGGCAATGCGATCCATGCGGCGTCGGTTGCCGTGCGCAAAAAGATCTTGGAAAAGGCCGGCGCCGAATTGGAGGTCGCCGAAGAAGACCTGGAATTGGTAGACGGCATCGTCCAGGTAAAAGGCGCTCCCGCCACGGCCATCAAGCTCGGCGATCTGGCTGCACGCGCCGATCCCATGCGCGGCGCGGTCAAGCCGGGCGTGGAACCGGGTCTGGAAGCTACGGATTACTTTGGGCCGGAACGGGGTGCGACGGCCAGCGGCGTCCATGCCATGATCGTCGAAGTCGATCCCGAAACACTGATGATCGAAATCAAGCGCTACGTGGTGGTGCACGACTGTGGCCGCGTGATCAATCCCATGATTCTCGAAGGCCAGATCGTGGGCGGCGTGGCCCAGGGCATCGGCAACGCATTCTACGAAGAGCTGGTGTGGGACGAAAACGGCCAGTTGCTCAACGCCTCGTTTATGGATTACCTGTTGCCCACTGCGGACACGGTACCAAACGTGGAGACGGATCACGTCGAGACGCCGTCGCCGCTCAACCCGCTGGGAGTCAAAGGCGCAGGGGAAGCGGGCGCCATCCCGGTCGGCCCACTATTTGCCCAAGCGCTAGAAGATGCGCTGCGCGACTATGGCGTACAAATCAATACGATACCACTCAGCCCCAATCAGTTGTATGAGTTGGTCTATCCCGGAGGATGACCCACAGATCGTTGTGATGACACCGGGCAAAGGAGAAACAATGGCCATCAAGGGGTTCGATTCGCTGCAGTCGTTGGGTGAGTGGTACGACAGCGAAGTCTTTCAGGACATCACAACCGATCTGCTCTACGTATTTCATCGTCAGGAAAATCAGTGGTACTGCTATAGATGGACTTCGGGACAACGAGAGATCGCCTATCTCGATCGCGCCGGCGGTGACCTGCCGATTGTCACGCAGGTTTATCCCACGTATTAACACGCATGAACTCCGTACCGATGGGCGTTTTCGGATGATCAAAAAGAAGCTGTGGACTTCGTCCACAGCTTCTTTTTGATCATCCGAAAATTCGTGGGCTAGACTCAGGCGTCTGTTGACGCCTGTCGCGCCTCGATCAATGCACGTGCCTTTTCGATCCATTCATCGTAATTAGGAGTGCTTAACTTCGGCGCCCGCACGATTTCTGCCAGTCGCGCGGTGCCGGCAGCTGCCAGATCTTCATAGGTACGGATGCCGGCTCGATAGAGGCGTCGTTCGAAGGTTTTGCCGATGCCGGGAATCGGTTCGAAATCATCCACGTGTGAACCATCCCACATGTGACCGACCGCGTCTGAATCTTCGGCCAGCCGCAAGGCATGGGAACGGAGAGCCGTCAGATCCATGCTCTGCAAACGCAATTCGGACAGTTTCAGTACGTCGGTCAACAGATCGTCGGACTGGCTTGCAACTTCCCAGAACGTGCCGACGCCTTCATCATACAGGCGTTGCTGATAGATCGTACCGATTCCCTTGACTTGGGATAGGTCCTGCGGCGCTGAGACCCAGGTCGGACGACGGCCGGCAGCGATGGCGGCGCTTGCGGCCATACTCTTGACGGGAGAGAGTGGATCGACAACGATTTCGCCCCCTCGCGTTTCGCGGGCAGCGTCAAACAGTGATTCGGCCGCGGTCAGGCGCTCTTGAACGTGTTCCAGTTCCAATTCGTAGCCGCGTACACGCTCGTCGTAGCCATCTCGTTCCGCGGTCACGGCAGACAGTTGTCCCTGCATGTCCGCAAGCTCAGTACGTCGCGCCTCCAGTTCGTCAGCCAGCTCGTCACGGGAGGAAGATAGTTCGGCGAGCTGTTCCTGCAGCGACGTGAGTCCCGCTTGAGCGGCGTTGCGCTCATCCTCCCGGTCCCGAATGAGTTGGGCCGCGACTGCGGCTGCGGCGGTCAGCTTGGCAATCTCGGCGCTCTGTTCGTTGTTCCGCCCGTCGGCTTCGGTCTGCACTGCCTCCAGCTTCGACTGAAGCTGCGCGATTTGGTCGTTGAGTCCCCTCAATTGAGCCTGGGCATTCTGCAACGTTGACTCTCGCTCGGCAAGGTCGGCGTTCTTGTCTTCCAACTGCGATGCAAGATCGGCAAGATCGCCGGTCTTCTGCTGTAATTGTTCGGAGACCGCGTCCTTGTCTGCCTGCAATGCAGTCAATTCTCGAATCTTTTGCTCGACCGCTTCCTGCACTGTCGCAAGTTGATCCTGGATTGTTGCAAGCTCGCCTTCCAATGCAGCCTTTTGGCCGTCCAGCGCTTCGGTCTGAATCTGACGCTCCTTTCCGGCTGCATCCAGCTCTGCGGCACGTTCCGCAAGCTGTTGGTTCACTGCGTCCCGGTCGGCGGTCAACCGCTCAATCTCAGCGGTTTGTGCGGCAAGCTGCTCATTCAAACTCGCCAATTCGCTCTGGCTGCCGCCAAGTCGGGTTTCGAGATCCGCACTCGCGGAACGGATGGTGTCGAGATCCGCCTGGGTCAGGTCAAATTGTTCCTGCAATGCGGCAAGTACGGCAACCCGTTCGGCAAGAGCACCCTCCACTTCACTCCGCCCGGCCGCAGCTGCATATAGATCGGACTGTGCCGTAGCAAGTTCAGCCTTGAGCTCATCCGCATGCTGTACCTGCTGGTCTAATTGTTGCTGTAGTTCAGTTTTGGCCGCGCTGATCGCATCGACCTCGCCCTGCTTTGCCTCCAGCGCTTGCCGGAGCGAATCCAGATCGGCGCTGCGCTGCGCAAGATTGGCCTCCAACTCCTGGCGCAACGATTCCAGATCGCTCTCCTTTTGGGCCAACTTGGTCTCCAACGCCGCGCGCTCGTCGCTGGCTGCGGCGAGACGTTCTTCAAGCCCTGCAATTGTCTCGCCCAATGCTTCCAGTTCAGATTGCCGGCTCTGCAAAGTGCTATCAAGATCGTTGCGTTCGAGCTCGGCCATTTCGGTGCGAGTTTCAAACGTTGCGAGCCGGCTGCGCAGCCGATCCGCTTCTCCCTGGCTGCCGACGAGCGACTCTTCAAGGGCGGACTTCTTGGATTCCAGAGCGTCCAACTCGGCGTGCAGTGTATCAAGGTGCTCGCGTAGACTGGCCAGCTCCTGCTCCCGGCTGTCGAGCTTGCCGGCGATCTCCGTGCGTTCGACATCCCGGTCTTCGATCTCGCGCTGCATGGAATCCAAATTCATCCGGAGACCGGCAACCGCGGCCAGTGGTTCCAACCCGACAGATGGATCGGCGAGCGCAACGGCTCCGGAGCGAGAAGCATCATCGGACAACGGTGCAGCCAACATCGCCGGAGCCGCGGCCGGAATCGACTTCAACCCGTCGACCAACTGCTCATATTCATGATTGCGCCGGTTCAGTGTCGTGGCCATATCCGCGCTGACCGCGGTCAATACCGAGAGACTGCGACGCAAACGTGCGACCTCGTCATTGGCCTGATGCAGCAAGAGAAGCTCATCGTCGGCCAAAGACTCGTCCTCTTCGTCGCCTTCGACGACCACAACCACATCGTCCAGATCGACCTCGCCAACCTCTCGCGCCAGCGAGGAGTAATAGAGGGATTCCGCACCAGCACGCGGCATTGCGCCGGTCGCAATGCCCGCAACCTTTTGCTCCTCACGGTCCGGCTCAGGCGCAACCGCGGCAGCCAATCGCTGTTCGACTACCTCCATTTCAGCCATGAGGTCTTCGGCCACGGCGCTCTTGGTTTCAAGTGTTGTCAGTAGCTCATCGTGACTGCGCGAAAGCCGATCCACCTCCAGGTGAAGCGCATCGCTTCTTTCCGCGGCCAGGGCAAGTTCAGCACCCAGCTGCTCGATCTCCTTCCGGCGCAGACCGAGTTCTGCAGCCAGCCCATCGCGGGCGGCGAGTGCGACCTCAAGCTCATCGGCTGCGGTGGTCAGTGCCAGCTTGACCTCCTGCAATTCGGTGTTGCCGGAAGCCAGCGCAGTCTCGGCCTCGGTATGGGCGGCGATCAACGAGTCAAGTTCGTTATTCTGCTCGCCGAGACGCGAACGCATTTCGCTCAACTCGAAATCTCGCTGGGAGATCGTTCCCTGCATTGTCGCCAGGCGAGATTCATTTTCCTCGCGTTCGCGGCGAGCGCCCGGACGCGAAACCAACCAGGTCAAGAATGCGCCCACCAGGAACGCGGCGATCAACGAAAGGTAGAATGTTTGGGTGTCAATCATCTGAATGTCCTTTCAGCTTGATTGCGTAGCGTCGCGAACCGCATCAACCATGCTTCGACAGCGACGACGCGGCGCACTGCTAACCAACCTTAGCCCGAAGATCTTCCACCTCTCGGTTCAGCGATGCAATCCGCGCATTCGCCGACTTCAAGGCATCGTCTTTCATCTTGACCATGGTCGAGGTCAGCATTGCCAATTCGCCCGCCACATCGCCGCGCGCATTGTGAAGCTTGTTCTCGAGATCGCTCTGGGTGTGCTCCAGATCGACAAAATTGTGGCGCATGTCGTCAAGTTCGCCCTGAGCGAGCGCCAGGCGATTCTCGCGATCGCTCAAGCGATCCTGCAAGCGGGCGGCGGCGATATAGGCTTCGTTGAGCGCGATTTCCTTGTTCGCCAGCAGTTGTGTCTGCTCTTCGCCGGCTGAGGTTGCCGCTTCAATGCGTGCCTCCAAAGCGGATATTGCTGCATCCGCATCAGACAGCCGGGTGAGAAGCCCTTCCTTGTCCGCCTCCAGCTGCACCACCGACTGATGTAACGAGTTGCTCAACTCAGTTTGCTCGGCCAAGTCGGCCCGCGAGGCGCTCAGATCTTGCTGCAATGTTGCGTTCATGCGTTCGGCATCCGTTTGGACGGACACAAGTCGAGATCCGGCGTCATCGAGATCGCTCTGCAGTGTCTGTAAATCGGCCACACGGGCTTCAACTGTGGAACTCAACTCCTGTTTCTCAGCTTCGAGTTTGTCAAGATTTTCTTGCAGCGCGGCTTTCTCAAGGCTCAAATCATGCCTACGCTTTTCCTCATCCGCCATGTTGCTCTGTAACTGCGCAATGCGACTGTTTGCATCGGTGAGTTCACGATCCGTCTTTTTCCAACGGGATTCGAGCTCGCTAATGCGGCTCAGATGCTCATCTTCACGCCGACGTGCAGGGCCTCGGGTGAGAAGCCAACCAAGCAACCACCCGATCAATACGGCAATCAGAATGGGTACCCGATCCACTGGTGTTTGAGGAAGCCAATTCATCTAGATCTCCTTATGGGGTTGAGCAAAAATGGGCGAACGCGATCGTGTTCAGACCGATGCGGCTGGTTATACCGACTGCTGCGCACTGTGCGCTTGAATTTCCTATCGATCGATGCGCACGGGAGTCTGTTGCTCCAACTGCTGAAGCGCAGGGGGTGACTTGTCGAATTGTACGAAAAACCAGAGGCACAGGCAAGTACACACGTCCGTCCCTGCATTTTAGGCCGAAAAACACCGGTTTCAGGTTGAGAGCGAGCACAAAACTACACGAACTTCGACTCGGCAATGTATGCGGCGCCACACCCACCGGTTCTTTCGGATAGAGATATGACGTCCGGCCGCCGTGCAGTTGAGAGAGGGCCTACTGCGTCTGCAGCCGGTCTACGCTATGCTGGCCCACAGCCCATTGAGCACATTGAGGCAAACAAAACACGAGTGGCAGATCAAGGGATCCTGCCGATGTTGCGGCATGCAGAAACAAACGGATACATAGTCAGGAGAAGCTGATAATGACCAACGGAAAAATCCACAAGAGTGAGGCCGAGTGGTGCGCGCAATTGACTCCGGAACAGTTCAAAGTCACGCGTAAACACGGTACGGAACGTGCGTTCTCAGGCGAGTATTGGGACAGCAAGAAAGCGGGTGTTTACGACTGCGTTTGCTGTGGACAGCCGCTATTCGATTCCGAAACCAAGTACGACTCCGGAACCGGTTGGCCGAGCTTCTGGGCGCCTATTGATGCTGAAGCGATTGAAGTCAAGAAGGACCGCAGCTTTTTCATGGTGCGTACCGAGGTGCTTTGCAGCCGCTGCGATGCTCATATCGGCCATGTGTTTAACGACGGCCCTGCGCCGACGGGCGAGCGATACTGCATGAACTCCGCGGCACTGAAACTGTCCGACCGGGAAGATGCCACGACCGATCTCGATGACAGCGGCTAAAGGATTCGCAACCAGTTCAACCGGGGCCTCCACCGCCGCGCCTCGTTGTGCGCTGCGCACAGAGAAGCCGATACGAAAGACCCAACCAAACGCAAGGGACAAACCATGCATGGCGGCGACTATATTGCCGAGGTGCTGAAAGCGCAGGGCACCGAATTCCTGTTCACACTGACAGGCGGCCATATCTCGCCGATTCTCGTCGGATGCAAGAACGCGAGGAATTAGAGTAATTGATGTCCGCCATGAGGTCAATGCTGTCTTCGCCGCCGATGCCGTGGCCCGCCTAACCGGAGGGGCCGGTGTCGCAGCTGTGACCGCCGGCCCGGGGGTGACGAACACCTTGACCGCGGTGAAAAACGCGCAGATGGCGCAGTCGCCCGTCGTGTTGATTGGCGGCGCCACGGCCACGGCACTCCAAGGTCGCGGCGCCCTGCAGGATATCGATCAACTTTCGCTCTTCAAATGCTGATTCCGGACGACCGGTCCTCGTCAACGTGATATTGGGGAAGTCGGATTTTCGCAAGGGATCGCTGTCGATGTGAACTTTGTCCGCGGCGCGGTCCGGTTCTGGAATCGCTTGCCATAGTGATGATACAATGCCGGCACCGCTAAATCTGCATACCGCCAGACACAGCTTGAGCAATAGGCGACAATGCAATGCTGTGTTTCGATCCCGGCAACCAGCATGCACCAGGGAGGTAGAATCGAATCTGACCAACGAACTACAGACCCAGCGCGTCAGCAGCCTGGATCTCTCCGGTTTTTCGCGTGTGACGACAGGTGCTCGCGTGCGTCATGCCCTGGACCAACTCGCGCGCGGAACGCAACAGCGTCTGTTTGGTGACTGCAAACGACAGGCTGGCCGGCATCTTCACCGAGCGCGACATCCTGCGCAAGGTCGTCGACACGCCGTCCCGGCTTGACGCACCCGTAGACGAGATCATGACGTCTGAACCGATCACTGTTGGGCCCGAGGCGTCCACGGCCACAGCCCTACAGTTGATGAATGACCATCATATCCGCAACCTGCCGGTTGTCAGCGGTAACGGCACCATCATCGGCAACATGACCCACCAGTCCATCATCAACTATCTGGCGGCTCGCTACCCGATCGAGGTGCTCAATCTACCGCCGGATTTGGAGCGCTTTCCGCGCAAACCGGAAGGCGGATAATCACCACGGTGAAGGACTTTCACGTTTTTCAACGATAGTACGTAATAGTTGACACACATCACTCGAAAGTTGTCTTTCGATACTCCTCACTTATTTTTGCGAGTGTGTGCCACAAAGTGTACGACCGGCGCTCCACATCTGAGTACGGCAAGTCCATCCGTTTATACACGTTGGGACACCCTCTTTGTATCGCTCGGAGGTAGTTCACATTCATGACCGAAACCACGCACATCATTGAAGAAGTTGAGTCGATTGTCATCCGTTTTGCCGGTGACTCCGGCGACGGTATGCAGTTGACCGGCACCCAATTCACGAACACGTCGGCTATCTTCGGCAATGACATCAGCACCATGCCCGATTTTCCGGCCGAAATTCACGCGCCTGCGGGAACGCTGGCCGGAGTCAGCGGCTTCCAGGTTCACTTTTCCGCCGCCGACATCCTGACGCCAGGCGACGCGCCACAGGTGTTGATCTCCATGAATCCAGCCGCGCTCAAGGCGAGTCTCTCCGAACTGGAACGCGGCGGCGTTATCATCCTCAACACCGATGCCTTCACCAAGCAAAATTTGGCCAAGGCCGGATACAAAACGAATCCGCTGGAAGACGGCTCGCTTGCCGGCTACCAGGTGATGGCCGTGCCTATGACGACCATGAACCGCGGCGCGGTCGAGGTATTCGATGAGCTATCCAATAAGGAAAAGGATCGTAGTCAGAACTCTTTTGCGCTTGGTCTGATCTTCTGGAATGTTCGACCGTACCATGGCGACGACCAAAAGAGTGGCTCGAGAAAAAGTTTGCCAAGCGCCCGGATCTCGCCCAGGCCAACATCAAAGCCATGGAGACGGGCTATTTTTTCGGCGAAACCACCGAAACGTTCCAACGGCGCTATCATGTGCGCCCGGCTACGTTGGCGCCCGGCACCTACCGCAAAGTAACCGGCAACGAAGCCACGGCCATGGGACTGGTAACTGCGGCACATAAGATGGGCAAACCGCTGATGTACGGTAGCTATCCGATTACACCGGCCAGCGACATCCTGCACTATCTGGCGCCACTGCGTCACTTTGACGTTCGCACCTTTCAAGCAGAGGACGAAATTGCCGCCATCGGCTCGGTGATCGGCGCGGCTTTCGGCGGCGCCCTGGCCGTAACCGGCACCAGTGGACCCGGCATTGCGCTCAAGAGCGAGGCCATCAATTTGGCCATCATGCTCGAACTGCCCATGATCATCATCAACGTACAACGCGGCGGCCCGAGCACAGGATGCCCACCAAGACCGAGCAGACCGATCTACTCCAGACCATGTTTGGCCGCAACGGCGAAAGCCCGGTGGCGATTGTCGCGCCGCAGAGCCCGTCGGACTGCTTCGACATGGCCATCATGGCCGCACGCATGGCTGTCCGTGCTATGACGCCCGTCTTCATTCTGTCGGAGGGGTTTCGGCCAATAGCGCTGAGCCTTGGCGCCTTCCCAATGCTGAAGACATCGATCCGATCGAGGTCTACCATCCGGAAGGTCGCGAGACGAGCGCTGAAGATCCCGTTTTTGCCCTATGCACGCGATCCGGTCACACTGGCTCGACCTTGGGCGATCTCAGGGACGCCGGGATTCGGAGCACCGTGTCGGTGGCCTCGAGCAAGGCGCCGCTGACAGCAATGTTACCTACGGATCCGGCGCATGGAGCAAATGACCGACGAGCGCGCCGAAAAGATCGCAGCGTCTTGACCGACATCATCCCCGAACAGGAGGTTTTCGGTGCTGACAACGCCGAACTACTGGTGGTGAGTTGGGGGCGGCACATATGGATTTGTCCGCTGTCCGCCGTGCCAAAAGATGGTAGCCGGAGGGCGACTCAGTTGCCCATACACATGTGCGCTACATCAGCCCATTTCCGCGCAACTTCGAATCTTTGTTGCGCAGCTACAAGAAGATTCTGGTTCCCGAATTGAACAGCGGACAGCTTGCCTTCTGCTGCGGGAACCTTCGGCATCGAAGTACAGAGCTACAGCGAGCTACATGCCCGGCCGTTGAAATCCAGGAGGTGGTCGGCGAGATCGAAAAGGCATTCGGCTATCCAAGGGGTGCACATTCATGACCAAAATTCAACTGACACGCAAGGACTTCGTGCTCCGACCAAACCGTGCGCTGGTGTCCCGGCTGTGGGACTGCTCGATATGGCCCAGATGCAGAGAGTGTTGCCGGAGCTGGGTCTCCGTCAGAGGACATCGTCTTTGTTTCCGGCATCGGCTGCTCAAGCCGCTTCCATCTATATGAACACGTACGGGATGCACAGCATCCATCGGCCGTGCGCCGACCATCGCAACCGGTCTGTCGCTCAGCAACCCCGAGCTGTCCATCTGGGTGATTACTGGCGACGGCGACGGGCTCTCCATCGGCGGCAACCACCTTCTCCATGCCATGCGGCGCAACGTCAACCTGAACATCATACTCTTTAACAACCGTATCTACGGTCTGACCAAGGGCCAGTACTCCCCGACGTCACGCGTGGGCAAGGTGACCAAGTCGTCGCCCATGGGCTCGATTGACCAGCCGCTCAACCCCATTGCCGTGGCGCTGGCAGCGGAATCGACCTTCATCGCCCGTTCCCTCGATTCCCATCCGCAGCATCTGGGCGAGACCCTGTTACGTGCGGCGCGACACAACGGTGTGTCGTTTGTCGAGATCTATCAGAATTGTGTCATTTTCAACCCAAGCGAATGGGAAGGAATCAGCGATCGCCGCACGCGGGACGACAACATCCTCTACTTGGAACACGGGATGCCCATGATCTTCGGCATCGAGCAGGACAAGGGCATCCGGACTCAACGGCTTTCGGCCCGAAGTGGTCCAATTCGAGCGACGTCGATCGCAGCGAAATCCTGATCCATGACGTCACATCGAAGCCCTTGTCTTCGCTATTGGCCAGTTTGGAATATCCGGAATTTCCGGCCATGTTGGGCGTCTTTCGGGATGTCGTCAAACCAACCTATGAGGAGGGTCTCATGGATCAGGTTGCGCGCGCCCGCGAGCAGAAAGGTGTGGGTGACCTCAACAAGCTCTACCGCGCGGCCGATCTGTGGACGGTCAAAGCGCGTGCCGAAGTGACGTCAGAGATCAACGGCGCCATCTCACCTGCACTGGACGAAGAATACTTGGACGTGATCGACGATGACCAGGCAGACACCAGCATCTTCCAGGACCAGCTGACCACTGTGCCGATCTATACTCTCAAGCCCAATGTGCCCATCGAAGTGGACGCCCATAGTTCGCTGGCACGGGCGATTCGCCAGATGAACCAACACAACATCGGCTGTCTGTTGGTGACCGATGCCGAGGACAAACTCATCGGCATCTTTACGGAGCGAGACGTGCTCAACCGCGTTGCCGGTCTGGTAGATGACCTGACGGCAGCGAGCGTCGCCGATTACATGACGGCAGCGCCCATCGCGCTGCGTTCCGATCAGGCCATTGCACATGCGCTGCATCTGATGTCGTTGCACGGCTTCCGCCATCTGCCGCTGGTCGACGACGACAACCACCCCACCGGTATCATCTCTTTCCGGGATGTAGTCGGTTATCTGAGCAGGACGCTGGAATAGAGATCATCCCATTTTCAGGTCGACGCTCTGGTGACCGGAGCATGGCGCTCTAGGGGAAGCCACATGGACGAGGTATGCACCTCTCGAATAGCGTCGCACAAAGCCCGGTACGCCGTAATGAGATCGATCTGTGCCGTGCTTCCGACGCATAATCAAAGACGCCTGTCTAGTTCAGTTCGGCGTGAATACCACGACAGAAATCCGGCCGTGCCACCTTTGACAGGAGCCGTAAATGGATTTCTGCCGAGATTCACTAGGTCAGAGCGGCGTAGATACCACGGCAGCAAATAGTGCCATTTCACTCGTGTGAAACGCCGAAATAACTGCGGCCCTATTTGCCTCAGGATCTGCTAGATATCTGGACCCGTACACGCTGTCTCGTGTGTACGGGGTTCTGTTCGATCCGGACATTCCAGATTTAGACGTGGGTAACCTCTTAACCGACTCTTAACGTATCCATAGGCTGCACATTATCTAGATTCGTGCACAACAGGATATGATGACGGAATGGAACTAAACACAATGACAAACAAGAGAATCCTCGTTGCCGACGACGACGACATGATCGTCGACGCACTACGATATCAGTTGCAGCGCGAAGGGTATGCAGTGATCATCGCAGACGACGGCGAGAGCGCGCGTCACATGCAGTACGTACGCAGCAGCCGGACCTCGTTCTACTGGATGTGATGATGCCAAAGTTACAGGGGTGGGAAGTCTGCCGCGAAATTCGCCGTACCAATACAGTTCCCGTCATCATGTTGACTGCCCGAGGGGAAGAGTTGGATCGGGTTCTCGGCCTAGAACTCGGAGCGGACGACTATATCGTCAAACCATTCAGTTTTCGCGAGCTACTGGCACGCATCCATGCCAACCTGCGTAGGGTGTCGTTCGGCCTCGAGACAACCCCAACGTGGCAGCCGCAAGCACCGAACAGCCAGACTGCCGTCGGCCCGCTCGCCATCGATCGCGATCGCTATATCGTCACGCGAGACGGCAAACCTGTGGCACTCACCAACCGCGAAATTCGACCTCTTAACGACGTTATTGGATGCCGGCGGTAGTGTGATTAAACGTGGCGATCTACTGGACCACGTTTGGGGTGTGGAGTGGATCGGGGATCCGCGGACGCTGGATGTCCACATTCGTTGGCTACGTGAGAAACTCGAGGCAAATCCGAGCAATCCGCGGCTGATTTTGACCGTGCGCGGCGTCGGGTATCGTCTTGTATCCGCCGATGAACTGCCTGATCATGACGGATAGTCCATCCGGCCAAATCGCTCCAGGACTACCCCGCGCCCGCTGGCCATGGCAGCGAAGTCTGCAAACCCGACTTGTGATGACTTACGGACTGATCTTCGTCGTCGTGTTGGTGTTGCTCGTCGCACGGATAAGCCGGCTCATCTATACTGTGCAGCTTGATCAAGCGGAACATGGTCTTGAAGTGGAGGCATTTCTCGCTGCCAACGCACTTGAGGATCCACTGAGCGGATATCAGGCCGACTTCGACGAGTATGAGCGCTACAGCGAGCATGAGCGCGAATCGGATCGATCAAGCGAACAAGAAGATGATGACAGCAATGTGGAAGACGAAGGAGAAGAGGGGAACCAGACTGTACTTGTATCCAGCACAACGACACCGGTTGCCGTGCGTCTGCAACAGCTTGCCGACTGGTACGCGTCCGATGCCGACGCACGTGTGACAATTCTGAACCCACGGGGCGAGGCAATAGCGGACAGCCATTTTCCGGTATCTAATGTGCCGAATCAAATAGCATATCCCGAGATTCAGGCTGCGCAGGCCGGGACAGAGCAACATGATGTCCGTATCGAATCACTGAACGGCGCGGAAACGCTCTTTGCTGCCGCACCGGTCCAGCAGGGACGCCAAATTCTGGGCTACATCCGGCTGGCGCGCCCCATGAGCGAGGTGGTAGCACCGATCCGAATGCTGATGATCGATCTTGTCATGGCAGGTGGGATCGCGCTCGTGGTATCTACTGCTGCAGGGCTAGTTCTGGCCCGGCGCCTTTTGCGTCCGATTCGTATGTTGGAGCATGCTGCTGTCGGCATCGCCGCCGGCGATCTCGCACAGAGAGCACCTGTCGAAAATGCGGACGAGGTCGGCCAACTTGCGGTTGCGTTCAACATCATGGTTGATAAACTGCGTAGGCTCATCGAACAACAACGCTTATTCATCGGCAATGCCAGCCACGAATTGCGTACGCCTCCAACCAATATCAAGCTCCGCAGCGAAGCGCTGGCAACCATGGATCTGGACAAGGATCGCATGGTGGCGCAGCGCTACATTGCTGAGATCGACAGTGAAGCGGATCGGCTAGGTCGTATGGCAAATATGCTGCTGGATCTCAACCGTCTTGACGATATGCAGCAGGCACCACTCATGACGGCCATCGACATCGCGCCCATCATCCTGGACATGAGCCGCTTAATCGGTGCACGGGTACGCAATGCGGATCTGACTTTTCGCGCACACATACCGGTACAACTACCGCCGATCCGGATTCGATCGGATGACGTTGAAGTGATTCTCGCCAATTTACTCGACAATGCGATCAAATATACGCCGCCGGGAGGCTCGCTTCAACTCACAGCAAGCGAAAACGATGTTTACTGTTTCCTGCAGGTGGCCGACAATGGAGTGGGCATTCCGCCCGAGGACCTTCCGCACATCTTTGACCGCTTCTACCGTGTCGACAAAGCACGCAGCCGCAACACAACTCCCGATAGCCTAGGAAGCGGCTCCGGGCTGGGCCTTGCTATCGTCAAAGCGTTGGTCAAACAGAACGCCGGCCACATCGACGCAACCAGCGCACCAGGCCAAGGTACGACCTTCACCGTACGATTCCCCATCGCAACTCCCTAAGTACAACCGAACAGATCGGCTGTGGGCGATCATAAGCTGATCTTAACATCGGCATAAACTGGCTATAGCCAGCGCGAGCCACGTTGATGCTATGCTGGCATCACAGCCGGATCAATTCCTTGACGCAAGGTAGCAAAGGCTGACTGATACCCAATCACTTGTTCATTTGGGCGTGAATACCACGACAGAAATCCGGCAGCTCTACCTCTGGTAAGAACTGCATAAGAATTTCTGCCGGGATTCACGATCGGATACCGGGAGGTTTTCTATGATGAAGAATGTAGGAACTCTGGTCGTCGTGGCCGTGACCGGCACACTGATTGCTCTGCTCGCATTGTTCAGCGTTCCGACGGAGTCCGGCGCAGTCCCAGCGGCAGCCGAATCGATCATGGCGGAGGATATCGCACACGTGTATGCCGAACGTGCCGGGATCTACCGACAACAGATCACAGTGCTACAGGCAGCCACAGTAGAACGGGAATCGATCTACAAGCAGCAAATCCTCAAGTTGAAAGAGGCACATGCATCTCTAGAGGCAGAGGCATCTCTATTGGCAGAGCAAGAACAGGCGCTACGCGATCAGATCGTACAACTACAAAGCATACGTGCAGCACGCGCAACGCAATTGGCTGCTCAACTCGAACAGGTCCAACAACAGACCGCTGCACGTGCGGCTCAGATGACGGCACAACTCAGCGAGATACAGACCAAACTTGCTGAAGCCAACACGCTACTGGGTCGCTAGAAAAAAGGAGACCGAAGATGGAACGCAAGTACGCATTTTTACTTTCGGCGCTGATGACTGTTGTCGTTGCAAGCGCAGCCACCTTGTTGACGGGGAGTGCACGTGCACGTCAGGGAGAGGACATCGGAGCAACGGTGCAGAACAGCGCAATGGCCGACAACGGTATACCTGAGCCATCAGATCTCTTTGTACAAGAGGAAGCAGACCTCGTTGCAACGATCGACCAACTCGAATCCGACCGCCGAGCAATGGATGCCGCCTACACGACTCAAATCGAAGAGGCCCAAGCGGCGTATGACGCGTTCGAACAGGAGGTCGCCGACAGGGAGGTAGCGCAGCGCACCCTGAAAGAATCGTTGCGTGTGCTCCAGAACACCATCGATGGCGATGCCCAAGTCTATACACAGCAAGTCAACGCACTGCAGGAAAACGATGCCGCATTGCGCCGGCAACTCGACACAGCGTTAGTGGAATTGCAAGCGGCATATGACGAATTGGCCGCGCGTCAAGCCGCTAGTGGGTCGGACGGTTCGTCCGCAAGCGCGCAAAACGACGGTGGTGATTACGACGACCACGACGACGACCACGACGACGATCACGACGACGATCACGGTGATGATCATGGCGACGACCACGGTGATGGCCACGACGAGCACGGCGAAAATGATGACGATTAGGTTCTGTTGCCGACCACAGATGGATGAGATGGAGGGGCAGATGGGCCAAACGCATCCGGCCGCACACACAGGCCGAAATTGTAACCCGAACTCCGATGGACCGACATGGCGCCATCACGCATGGCGGGCAATGAACACAGATGTGAACTTAATTCACTACGGTTCGAATGCAGCCATCGGCAATTTCATCCAGACGCTGTTTCGGCGCAATGAGAAGTGTCTCTCGCGTTTCTTGCCGGACAGCGCGCTCACACGTCTGAACCGTTGCCCACAGCCAGATTGCAGGGTCGAGGCCGAGTTGTTCAACGTTCTTGAAGCCGCGCTGTGGGCTTTCACGGCAACAGGAGGGCTATATTCTCCTGCGATCATAGACGATCTGGAACATGCCGGGTACGATGCGAGTTTCGAGCAGATCCGCACGGAGCAGGAGACCGAAGAGGAGCAGGTGGACACAACCAAACATCGGTCGCAATGCGA
Organism: uncultured Chloroflexia bacterium; assembly: GCA_963715415.1. Classification (GTDB taxonomy): domain Bacteria; phylum Chloroflexota; class Anaerolineae; order Caldilineales; family Caldilineaceae; genus JAWKOK01. Next base: position 76,643 of record CAVQSG010000049.1, read on the forward strand.
ACAGATACGACTCGATGCAGCGACGCTCACCGTGCACCGACCTGTCGGGTTGCGTCTGGACCTCGGTGGTATCGGCAAGGGTTGGACTGTGGATCGGGCGGCGGATATCCTGCACAGAGACGGTCCGTTCTTACTGAATGCCGGCGGAGATCTCTACGCTGCCGGCAATCCCGGACAGCCTCACGGCTGGGAGATCGACGTAGAGGATCCGCACGATCTAGCGCAGTCGCTCGCATGCATTGCCGTTACGGACTGCGCTGTCGCCACTTCGTCAATCGCCAGACGCCGCTGGCACAAAGGCCGTCGCGCAATGCATCACATCATCGATCCACGCACAGGTTTGCCGGCGCAGACGGACGCAGTCGCAGTTACGGTCATCGCCCGCCGTACCGTAATAGCCGAAGTCTATGCCAAAGCAGCGCTCATTCTCGGCGCCAAGACCGGCAGCCGGCACCTTGAGAGACGCAACCTGGACGGGTTGATCGTTGCACAGGACGGCACAATTCACCTGACCGGTCGAATGGATGACCGAATTATCGATGCGACTCCCGGATTCGTCCATAGAAGCGTACAGACCCAACGAGTGTTCGCAAGGAGCGCCGCCAATGTCAACATCTAAACCAAAACAGCAACAGGCCAGACTCACCGGACGGAGCAAAACGGTCGCTTCGGCGTTGGCTTTCGTCTCATTTGTCGGTCTCTGGAACACGATCGGACACGGCGCCGGGCGGAATAAGCCAAGCACAGCATCCGCCGAAATACCGATCGCGACGTCGACGAAGTTGCCGATTATTGTAGCCCGGCCGACCTTTGAGCCGATACCCAGTCTGGTTATCAAGCAGTTTGGTGCCCAACAGAGCGCCGTTATAGAGGCAGAATCGTCGAGTGGCGACATTGCATTTGCAATCCTGGCCTTGCCGACACCGGCGCCGCCCGCGGCGTTGGAGCCATTGCCGACTCTGCCATCATTGCCGGCACCACCACCGCCGTCAAATCACGGTGGTGGTGGCAATCAAGGCAGCAGCGCCAAAAAAACAGGGAGTTCATAAGTACTCCCCAATCGGTTTTTCACTCTGCGGGGTGATCGGAACAGCCCCCTCGGTCCGGAAGCTTACCGATCACCTCGCGAGCATCAAATATGACAGGATGAAAGGAGTCCTGTACACATGAACAATGCACAGGTGTTTTCACGCCGGGATTTTGTGACAATCCTGGCCGGCAGCATCGTCGGCCTATCGATATTCCTCTTCGTTGCGCGCACTCCGCTTGTTGTAGGAACGAGGGATGCCAGACCGATGCTGGACCTGATCTCTACTGTCGAGCAACTCGCGCGCGTGGAGACTCAGCAGATGGACTTACCGCTGACGGGCGACACACAGGCTTATTGGCACATGAGCCGCGCAGGCGGCATCGTGGCTTATCTGCTGCTATGGTTCGCCACATTTTGGGGCGTGGCCATGAGCGGCAAACTGGCCAAAGGCGTGCTCAGGCCTGCGTTTGTCTTTGACTTGCACGAGTTCTTCCCGTTGCTCGCCGTTGCCTTCGGCGCACTGCATGCATTGGCATTGCTTGGCGACAGCTATGTCGGATTCACCCTGCCCGATCTGCTGGTACCGTTTGCCGGCCAATACGCCCCAGTCTGGACTGGTTTCGGTACGATCGCTATCTATCTGATGTTGGCGCTGATCGCAAGCTCCTTTGTGCGACGACAAATCGGCCGCCGCGCCTGGCGCGCGTTTCACTATTTCTCGTATGCAGCATTCGGATCGGTCTTCATCCACGGGATCATGGCTGGCACAGACAGCAGTCTGCCGGCCATGCGCTGGATGTACATTGCGACCGGTGGGTCGGTCCTTTTTGCCACCTACTATCGCATACTGGCGGTCAAAAACGCCACCAAGGCGTCGCGTTGTACCGTCGGATCGTGATAGCGAGAACCGATGGCACGCGCGTCTGCGACCACGGCGCCATAGCTAGTCACATCGGCTGCCAGTCCGGCCAAGACACCTTCCAGTGCCACGCCCAGCGTGTACAAGTCGCCGTTTTCCACAAGGATTGAGTTTTGACCGGCACCGCTTGGGACCAGATAGTCCGTACCACCAATGCCCGAAAATCCGACCACCAGACAACCACACGCCATGGCCTCAAGAACCGACACATGCAAACCTTCCTGGGTAGTCGTCGGCACATAGACCATGGCGGAACGCAGCGCAGCGGCATACGCCGCTTCGTCAAGATTGCGCAGTGGAGTCCAGGAATAGCCTCTGGCGATGTTGCGGCGGGTCAACGTCCCCTGTAGCCACTCACCTGACCGATCTTTCCGCGTCATGTAGGCGACGTTTCGTGTTTTGGCATACGGAGGGGTGAAGTAGAGCGCCGGATCGATATAGGGCGGCACGTAGACGACGGGTAGTTCCATGCTCCACTCGAGCAGACGCTGAACGGTGCGAGATTGCGTCATGACCACGTCGATGCCGAGGTCTGTCCAGCGTTCGCCCGGTTTTAGCCTGTTGTAGGCAGGCGACCAGCTCAGTGCGAACACGATGCGCCGGCCGCGGAACTCCGTAGTCTGACGCACGTGGTCAGCCATCACCTCGGGGAAGACCAACGTGTCGTCGGGCTCAAAACGAGGTCGATCCTCCAGCCAGATTACCGGTGCGGGACATGCGTGCCAGTCGGCCCGAAAACCACGCTTCTGGTGCACGATAGCGGCGTCGAGACCAGCTTCGACCAACAGCGAAACGTGCCTATAGAGCGTGCGGACACCGCCCGACGGCTGCGGAAAGTCCGGACAGAAATAGCGAATTCTGCCGTGCGTCATCTGGCAACTCCTGCTTCGCTTGACAACGGAATACCCGTTTCGTAACTGCTCTATGCGACAGGCGGATCACGCTCCTAGTAGATCCCGATGTAATTAGGCCACGTCTATTTTGCCGCTTGCACTCGCATAATCTAGCTCGATTTACCGCCGTGGTATCTACGCCGCAATGTCTTAAGCGTCGAACCCATCGTCAGCCTTCTCGTCAACTTTGTCGTCGATCTTGTCGTCAATCAGTTCGGCAGTGGCCGGATCGACATTCGCGTCTTCAACCGCTTCGGGCTCGACGACAGCCAAATTGACTTCAGCGTCCATGTCTTCACCGGCGACGGTGTCCTTTTCAATGACGATGTCTTCGGCTGTTTCGGCCATATGAATGTTGACGACCTTGTACTGGCGACCGTCGGCAACGGAGATGATGGTGCGAACGTCGATTTCTTTGGAGATGAGGCCAAAGTCCTGCAACGTCCAGATGGTCGTGATGCGTCCGCTTAGATTCGGCCATTGATCTTTGGCCCACAGATAGCGCATCCGGCTAAATTGCCAGATCGGCTCCGGCTGATGCGTAGGCGCAAAGGAACAATACTCTTTCCAGATCACATCATGAGGCGTGAGCGGGAACAGGATATCGAGCATGGCCTGCTTCACCACTGACGCGTCACGTCCATGTTCCTCCGACACCCAATTTAGATGGTAGTTCTTGATAAACATGAAGATCCCGAAGTGGGAGTAGGTCTCAATCCGGCGCGCGATGCCATCCTTGTCATTGTAGGCCGCATCGTAGGTTGCCTCCAACGGGAGATTGGGCTCCTCCGTCCGCTCATGGTGTTCACTGCGCGCGTGCTCGATGAAGAGATCCGCGTCCACGTTGTAGAGATAGCTGACCAAGCGCCGGATACGGTTGGGGCCAACATTGAATTTGAGCATGACGCCGGAAGCAATGAGTTCTTCCACCGCATCCACAATGCCGCGCTGTCGGGCCTGATCGTGCGCCCGTTCGATGCCCATGTCGTACTCCGGCTCACGCGTGCCGGGTGGGAAAGCCGGCGGCGCGGCTTGGGTGGTCCTGCGTCTGAAACCGCCATTGGCCGTGTAGAGTTGCAGCAACGTGATGACCGTCGCCGAGATCAGGATCGCGGGCAGCGCGTCAGTCTTCTGGGTCACGAGCACGATCAGCATTAAGTAACTGGCGATCATGCCGCGAAAACCGGCAAAACGCAGCGAACGCGCCTCGCCTGAACTCGGCTCAATGCCCTTGGCAAGCATGGCATCCTTGCGCACAAAAAAGACAGTTGTGCTCGTGATTGCAAACGCAGTTACGAAGCCAAATGCATAGTAGGATTCGACAACCACAACCTCGCGGATCACCGGAATGAGGATCGCTGAGATGGCCCAGATTACGGTAATGCCAATGCGATCGTCGATGAAAAAACCGGGCAGGCGACCGAGACGCGCCGCGTTCGCCGCCACGGCAGCGCCGCCCACGTAACCGCCTCCCTGGGCCAGCAACAGGATGATGGCCAACAAGGTGCCTGCAATCAACAAAAAGCTTTCGCCGAAGGTGCCGACCAGCGCGTGGTCAATGGAACGATTCAGCGCGACGTGGTAGGCTGCAATCTCGGGTGATTCTGGCTCAAGCGGCTGAACAGTCTCGGCTTCGCGGGAGATGCCGGCCCCCCCCAGCAACTCTTCTGCCGTAAGATCGACAACCGTAACATTGCGCAGAACCTCGGCCGCGGCTCGATCGGCTTCGGTCACCACGATCTGGTCGGGATCGACACCGTTGCCAAGGGTTTGCGCCGCCACGATCTCATACTCGATCAGCAACGTACTGTAGCCTTCAGTGGCGGGAATTTTCCATTGGTCTGCAGCATAGAGTTGCACGATACCCGTGCCGATGAGGAAGACGGCGGCCAATGTCAGCGCTGTGTTGATGACTTTCCACTTGGGCAGGGCTGCATGTTTGCCACTGGCCGGAATCACCTCGTAGCCGGAAAAACCCAACATGGCGCTGGACATGGAGCGAAAGAAGAGTTGGAAGACGAGCACAGAGCCGATGGCCGCGATGTCCTGCTGCGCACGCACCACATGCTCGACGACGCCCTGGGCCTCCAGACGGGCGACGATTCCCTCGGTCAAAAAGGCCCAATCAGGGTTAAAGAAGGACATCACTCCGACGAGCGAAAGCGCGCCGACGGTAAAGATCGTAAACGCGCCACCGCCAATCAGAAAGAGCGGCACTGCTCGTTTCGGGCCCATGGCCACAAGCACGGCCATGATAAAAAAGGCGAAGATTTCAGCCAACAGAATCCGATAGGGCGCCAGCTCCGGCAACACGAGCATCGTAACATCAGACGCGGAGATCGAGCTGATGATGATGGTCAGTACAGCGTCCAGGAAGAACATGCTGGTGCCGACCCAGGATAGCCAGCGTATCCGGGAAGGACCAATGGCCTCGACGAGTGGTCCACTGCCGCCTGCATTGGGACGCAGATAGGCCCCGGCCTTGTACGCCGGCACAATGCCCAAAAAGAGCAACGCCGAGAGCAAGATGAATGCCCAGATAGCGATGGAGTGATACCCTGCGGCGCCATGGATTGCCAACAACGTCTGGTAGGCGGCAACGCTGAACGCATCGGCGGCAATTTCGAAAATCAGGGCCAATACGCCCAGCCCGGTGCCACCCAGCAACAGCCCTTCCACCATCAGTCTGGGCAATTTATCGCGCGCTTCGATACGTTCTTCGCGACGAATGTAGTTCTTCAACATTGAGCATGCCTCTGCGAGAGAATTTCGGAAAATCGTTCAGCCAAAACGGATCGATTGTATCACGACCATGGCTCAAATAAAGAGTCGATCGAAGTGTCATGTAGCAGGAAATTTGCGCCATGGCATGTGCGTCGAACTGTAGCGCCGGCTGCCGACCTGATCATCTTTTGTGATCTGCAAACTCTCTGTGCTAACGTTCCCGTCATGAGCAAACCACAATCCTTTACCAAACCCGAGATCATGAGTCCGGCCGGCTACTGGCCGCAACTACGTGCCGCAGTGGAAGCAGGCGCAGACGCGGTCTATTTCGGCCTCAAACACTTCAGCGCCCGCGCCAAAGTCGGCTTTGGACTGGAAGAGCTCCCGGAGGTCATACAGACATTGCATAGCCGTGGTGTCCGTGGCTATGTTACCGTCAACACGCTGGTCTTTGACCATGAGTTAAGGGAAGCAGCAAGGACATTGGCGGCCATCGCGGCAGCCGGAGCTGACTCAATTATCGTGCAGGACGTTGCTGTGGCTGGGCTGGCCCGGGAGATCGCACCGGATCTCGAAGTGCACGGCAGCACCCAAATGAGTATTACCAGCGTTGAAGGCGTCGAGCTCGCCCAACTGTTCGGTGTGACGCGCGTCGTGCTTGCCCGCGAGCTGTCGCTGGACGAGGTGCGCGCGATTCGACGCCGGACAGACTGCGAACTGGAAATGTTTGTGCACGGCGCCCTCTGCGTCTCCTATTCGGGCCAGTGCTTCTCGTCCGAAGCATGGGGCGGACGCAGTGCAAATCGCGGTCAATGCGCGCAGGCTTGCCGGCTCCCCTATGAATTGATGGTCGACGGCCGGCGGCAGCCACTCGACGACAAACGCTATTTGCTCTCGCCCGGCGATCTCTATGCGTTGCGCCAGATGCCTGACATCATTCAGATCGGCGTCAGTGCGCTCAAGATCGAAGGGCGCTACAAGGATGCCAACTACGTAGCGTTGACCACGGCTGCCTACCGGCAAGCTGTGGATGAGGCCTGGTCCGGTACAGCGCTGACAATTCCCGAACATGACGAGCTACAGTTGGCGCAAGCTTACTCGCGCGGCTTTGGACCTCATTTCGTCAGTGGGACCAACCACCAGACGGTGGTTGACGGGCGTGCGCCCCGGCATCGGGGCGTGCTTGCAGGACACGTCCTCGACCTGCTGCCGGATAGCATCGTCATCGCGCCGCATGAAAACCACGACATCGCACCGTTGAAGGCGGGCGACGGCATCGTCTTTGACGCAGCTGATTGGCGTAGCCCGGAAGAACCCGAGGAAGGCGGATATATCTATGCCGTGACGGCCCTCACCCATGGGACGCTCAAGCTGGAGTTCGGCAACCGGGCACTCGATCCTGCGCGCATTCGACCCGGCGATCTCGTCTGGCGCACCCACGATCATGATGTCGAGAAAACGGCACGTCGATTCACGCAGGCTGCCGCGCCGGTTCACAAACAAGGTGTGCATGTCTGCGTCACGGCGCACGAAGGCGAGCCGCTTATGACTGTCTGGACCCTGGTGAGCGATGCGGATCAGGTGGTGACCATCGTTGCGGACGCACCTCTGACCTCGGCACACAACCATACGCTCGACACAGGCTACCTTTTCAAACAGTTGGGCCGTCTGGGCAACACGCCCTATATGCTGGAGCAGGTGGAACTCGAAGTTCGTGGGGCACCATTTGCGCCCGCTTCCCTGCTCAACCAACTGCGCCGCGCGGCAGCCGCCCAACTGGCGACGCAGCAGAACCGACCTGTAGCGCGAACCGTGCGCGACCCAGACCGGGCACTCGATGTCGCGTTGGAAGTGACAACGCATGCCGTCCGTAGACGATCGCCGGCCAAGGCACACATGCATCTGCTCGTGCGTACGCCGGAGCAACTTGAGGCAGCCATCAGCATCCGACCGGCCAGCATCACGCTGGACTATCTGGATTTGTATGGATTGCGCAACTCGGTTGAGCAGGTGAAAGCGGCCGATCTATGCGTAACGTGTGGCGAGTCCGCGGGCGCTCAAGCCGCAGGAAGAGCGTATCGTCAATTTTCTCCTGCGCTTGGGCTGTCCCATTCTCGTTCGATCCGGTGGATTGTTGCGGGCCATTCTGTCTGCCGGCGAGAATGCCGAACTGCCGCCACTCATCGGCGATTTCAGTCTGAATGCAGCGAATGTCCTTGCCGCATCCAGCTACCTGCAGTTGGGACTCGATCGGATAACACCGACCCATGACCTCAATGCAGCGCAAATCACGGGCTTGGCCAAAGTAGTGGGGCCTGAGCGAATCGAAGTGATTGGCTACCAGCATCTGCCCGTATTCCATACCGAGCATTGTGTTTTTTGTCGCTTTTTGTCGACCGGAACGAGCTACAAAGACTGTGGCCACCCTTGTGAGACCCACCGCGTAACGCTACGTGATAACAGCGGACGCACCCATCCCGTGCTGGCAGATGTCGGCTGTCGCAATACTGTCTTCGGCGCCGAAGCGCAGGAAGCCAGCCGGAGACTGGATGGTTGGCTTGCGGCCGGGCTTCGCCATATCCGTCTCGAGTTCGTGCACGAATCGCCGTCTGAAGTCGCGGCCGTGGGGGCGGCCTTTGCAGAGTACCTCGATGGAGACATACTCGCGTCGGACCTGACCCAACGCCTCTCCAAAGCCGTTTCCCAGGGCATGACTGAGGGGAGCCTCTTTGTCCCCGCCGACTATCTCCACATTCCATTGCTCGGCTAGACTCCAGACCAGCTTCTGCGCTCTGAAGCTACAAATGCCAATGCTGTCAGTAAGCGGTTAGAAATCGTTCAGTCCATAGGCGAACCGACCGTGATAAGCTGTGATCGTCGTGAAGCACTGACACGACCGACGGTTAAACGCAGCACCGAGGAGCCGAGCAATGGGCAAAGTCTATAGCATGCATCTGGTAGCGCTGCGCCCGGGCGTCACGCAGGAGGAATTCGAGCAATTCGTGCGTCGGGAAGTCCATAATATGAAGACGTATGAAGGATGGCAGCTCTCGATCCTGAAGGGGGATCGAGGAGAACGCAAGGACCGCTATCTGGTTATGTTGGAGATCGAGAGCATTGCCGCACGCAACCGATTCTTCCCATCGAACTGGGCGTTTTCACCGGATTCGGCCCGTTTTCACGCGCAACATCCGGAAGTGCGCGAGATTCTTGCCAAATGGAAGGCATTAGCCACGCCTTTTTGGGAAGGCATCGATCTCTATACAGACTATGTCGTGGTGGAAAGTGGTTGACGCGACCTGCGCGTTACATCAGGCCGAAGAAGCGTCGAGCTTCTTCTGCATGAAGACGCTCAGAGGATCCTCAGCGTAGCAGCCGAACGGGCTACTCGTTGCATAGCCGAGTTTGGTGTACAACCCCAATGCCTCCGGCTGTGCGACACCCGTCTCCAGTCGGGCCAGGGTAATACTGCACTCAACCAGGTAGAGTTCCAACGCCATGAGGATCTGGCCGCCAACGCCCTTGCCGCGCGCCTCTGGGCGTACATACATGCGTTTGATCTCCCCGTATCGTTCGCCGGCGTCGCCAACCATGACCTTGACAGCGCCACAGCCAATCAGTCGATCATCCTCGAACGCACCCACGAAGTAGACGTGTTCCTTGGCGAGTTCAACAACGGGATCAAGATGGTTGCTCTCGTCCGGGTAGAGCGACTGTGCGTATGCGTCGAGATCCGCGATCAACTGCCGGACGTCGGAATGCAGTGGATTGGTCCGGCGGATGCTGATGGTTGACATGACTCAGTTCATCTTTCTACGTAAACGGAACTGGAGCGACTGCTAACCGGTCGGGCCCAGAGCGTCTTCCTCTTCGTCAAGCGTCTCCAGACCAACGGCCATCAAATAGCCGCGTGCCCGCTCGGTCAACGGATAACGATTGACCAGGTGCCAGAATTCGGGTCCGTGATTGCCTTCGATCAGGTGGGCCAATTCGTGAACGATCACATAATCCTGTACGAAGCAGGGCATGGAGCCAAGCCTGTGGGAGAGCCGGATCGTACCCCTGGACGGCGTACAACTGCCGAAGCGTTTGTCCTGGTTGGCCACCCACCGGATCGACTTCCAGCGTAGCCGACCGCCGAAGTAACGCTCGTTCAGCAGGGCCGCGCGCGCTTGCAGTGCATCGTCATCCAATGCGTCCTTGTGTTTGCGCCGCGCCAACCGCGCAACCAATCGATCGACAATCGGTTTGAGCTCTTCATCCGTCATGGCAGCGGGTGCGCGCACCTCGATGACGCCGTCGACCTCGCGCGCCTGCACAGTGCGTCGTCTCTGTTGACTGCGAATGATACGGGTCTTCAAGGTCTTCTTTGCCAAACTCTGTTGCCGGACGACACTTCGGCTGCTACCTTAACGCGGCGAGATTGCTCTGTCAAAATTTAGGTTCGGCTGACACTCTCTAACAACTTTCTAATCCAGCACATCCGTTCATCTGATACTGTGCATGTGTCCTTCCAATCCTGTGCTGTTATTGTATTGGCATCAGACGCGAGTATCGAAATTGGGCGAAGCCGGAGAGACCAGGTCACTCTTGCACAATTCGTCGTACAGTGCCGATTTACGGAGGAGGAAAAATCATTATGCGACTCGATCGCTTTACTAGAATGGCGCAGGAAGCCGTTGCCCAAGCGCAACACTTGGCCCAGGAAATGGGTCATGCAACCATCGCGCCCGAACACTTGCTGAGGGCGCTGCTGGAACAGGAGGGAGGCGTTGTGCCGTCGGTCTTCAACAGGATCGGTGTTGATGTTGGGGGGATTGCTACCGGCGTCGAACAGGCACTGCGCGAAAAATCGAGCGTATCGGGCGGCAACCTGAATGCCACCCTCGACCGCGCGCTTGCAGACGTGATTGCCGAGGCGGAGAAGATCGCCAAGGCCATGAAAGATGAGTACACGTCGACCGAACACTTTCTCATGGCCATGGTATCTCCCAAGGCCGGCGCCGTGCGAGAACTCCTGGCCCGTCATGGCGTTGACTACAACGGCGTTATGCAGGCGCTGGCGGGCATTCGCGGTTCGCAGCGGGTGACCAGTGACAATCCGGAGTCCCAGTATGAAGCCCTGGCCAAATATGGCCGCGATCTGACGGACGAAGCGCGTCGGGGCAAGTTGGACCCCGTCATCGGGCGCGACGAAGAAATTCGCCGCGTCATACAGATATTGAGCAGGCGCACCAAGAACAACCCGGTTCTCATCGGCGAACCGGGCGTCGGAAAGACAGCCATCGTCGAAGGACTGGCGCAGCGCATCGTCAACAAAGATGTGCCCACGGGTCTGCGCGACAAACGTTTGGTCGCACTGGACCTGGGCGCGTTGGTGGCCGGCGCCAAATACCGCGGCGAATTCGAAGAACGTCTCAAGGCGGTTCTCAAAGAAGTCACAGACGCCGCCGGCCAGATCGTTCTCTTCATTGACGAGATGCACACGCTGGTCGGCGCCGGCGCGGCCGAGGGCAGCATGGACGCGTCCAACATGCTCAAACCAATGTTGGCGCGCGGCGAACTACATGCAATCGGCGCCACGACGCTGGACGAATATCGCAAACACATTGAGAAAGATGCCGCGCTGGAGCGACGCTTCCAGCCGGTCTACGTAGACCAACCAACCGTGGAGGACACAATCAGCATCCTGCGCGGGCTCAAAGAGCGCTATGAAGTCCACCACGGCGTCCGCATCACGGACGGCGCAGCCATTGCAGCGGCGACATTTAGCAACCGCTACATTACCGATCGCTTCCTGCCGGACAAAGCCATTGACCTGATCGACGAAGCGGCCAGCCGTTTGCGAATGCAGATCGACTCCAAACCACAGCAGTTGGATGAACTGGACCGCCAGATCATGCAACTCGAGATCGAGCGCGAGGCTTTGAAAAAGGAGAAGGACGACGCCAGCAAGTCGCGTCTGGCCACACTCGAAGAAGAGCTGGCCAACCTGCGTGAACAGAGCGCCCAATTGACGACGCGCTGGAGCGCAGAGAAAGAAGCGATCCAGAGTGTGCAGCACCTCAAGGAAGAGATCGAACAGATTCGGATCGAAATCGAGCAGGCGGAGCGCAATTACGATCTACAGAAAGCGGCCGAGTTGCGGTACGGGCGCATGCGCCAGCTTGAAGCGGAACTGGCCGGCGCCGAAGAACGCGTCAAGGGGCTGCAGGGCGAGGGGTCGCTGCTCAAGGAAGAGGTCGACTCCGAAGAGATTGCTGCGGTCATCAGCAAGTGGACAGGTGTTCCTGTCTCCAAGCTGCTGGAGGGCGAACGCGAGAAGCTCGTGCGCATGGAAGATCAACTACACCGGCGTGTCGTCGGTCAGGACGAAGCGGTCGCCGCGATCGGCAGCCATTCGACGCAGCCGCGCAGGTCTGCAAGATCCCAACCGGCCCATCGGTAGCTTTATCTTTCTCGGCCCGACCGGCGTCGGCAAGACCGAATTGGCCCGTACGCTCGCGGAGTTCCTGTTTGACGACGAACAGAATATCGTGCGAATCGACATGAGCGAGTATCAGGAACGGCACACAGTCGCCCGGCTCCTCGGTGCGCCGCCCGGATATGTGGGCTACGATGAAGGCGGCCAGCTCAGCGAAGCCGTACGCCGCCGCCCCTACTCCGTCGTGCTTTTCGATGAGATCGAGAAAGCGCACCCGGAAGTCTTCAACGTGCTGCTACAGGTGCTGGACGACGGCCGCTTGACCGACGGACAGGGACGTACGATCGACTTCAAGAACACCATCATTATCATGACCAGCAACGTCGGCAGCCAGCATATTCTCGACGTCGCCCATAAGGATAGTGAAGTCGATGCCCGGGTTCGGGAGGCGCTGCGCGCGCACTTCCGGCCGGAATTCTTGAATCGAGTCGACGAAGTCGTCATCTTTCATGCATTGCGCAAGGAGGACCTGACCGCGATCGTGGAGATTCAGCTGACCAGGCTGCACAATCTGCTCAAAGAGCGCAGGATCACGCTCAGCCTGACCGATGACGCCAAACTGATGCTGGTGGACGAGGGCTACGATCCTGCCTATGGCGCCCGTCCCCTCAAACGGGTTATCCAGCAGCGCATCGTCGATCGGCTGGCCGTAGAGATTCTTGACGGCCATGTACGCGACGGAGACCATATCCTCGTCGATGTGGCGGCAGGAGAGTTGACCTTCACGGCGATGGTGCCTGACGAGCCTCTCGCGGCATAAAGTGCAATCCCTCTGTAGCGTCCCCGGCGCCTGGCTGTGCCGGGGACGCTACAGATCAGCGCAGAAACTCTTCGCTGTATCGCTATCGGTGCCGGCTTCTAAACCGACAACGCCCGGATTCGTGGTCGTCCCGCGCTGCTCCGCAACGGTCTTGGCCTTACTCACATCGTGCCGTTGGGCAGAAAGGGAGCCGGGAACAGGTGGGACGGCGACCGCCCCGAGTGTGTGTTAGCCGTCGAGCGTTGCGGGCAAAGTCGGGACACCGGCGGAGATGGACAGGACGAGACCCCGTAGGCCGAGTCCAGAGCAACGCCCTCAGGTCTGCTGCTCCAAGAACTGGGATGCTCCCTTCGTCTTCGCACGGGTTTTTCTTTCACTTTGCTCGTGATAGACTATGGACTATCCCTGCAGATCCTAAGTGACCGGCCACAAGCAAGTGCACGGCAACTTCCTCCGGAAGGTTATTGCCCGACGAACGCCAAATTGCCAGAGATCGGTGGATATGCACACACCTCATCAGCTTGCCGAAGACGCTGCTATGCGTTGGACGATTCCAGCGACGGCGTTGGAACACGTCAGTACAGGCGGCAACATCATCTACCGGACGCTTCTGGATAACGAAACCGTCTATCTACGTCTGACTGAACCGCGTTTTCGCAGCCTTCGCGAAAATCAGGCGGAATGCGACTTCCTCGATCATCTCGAACGTGAGGGGGTACCGATTGCCGCGCCCCTGCCGTCGATGAGAGAACGGGTCGTTGAGCCTTTGGAAACCGATGACGGCATCTGGTCGGCCAGCGTTTTCACGGCAGCACCCGGTCGCTGGGTACGCAGGGGCGATGATCTCTGGACAGAGCACTTTGTCCGGGAATGGGGCGCTGCGCTGGGCCGTGTCCATAGAGCAGCTGCGACCTTTGAACCGGTCACCGGGTGGGAACGCCGCCGCTGGGATGAGGACTTCTGGCTGCGACATGCCACGCTCTATCTGCCACCTGACGACACACGCAGCCGCAGGGAGTTTGATCTGGTCATGGCCCACTTTCGTGACCTCTCTCCCGCACCCGCACAATATGGGATGACCCACGGTGACTTCGCACCCGCGAACTTCCGCTACGAACCGGATGAGGGCATCACGGCATTTGATTTCGGCAACTGTGCCGAGCACTGGTACATGTGGGATGTTGCGGTCGCCCTGAGTACGGTTCTGTGGGAAACTGACGAGGAAAAGGACGCATTTCGCGTTTCCTTCTTTTATGGCTACACGAAGGAATTTTCGCAACAAGCACTCATGGTCGAACAGCTTAATTGGTTCCTGCGTCTGCGCATGCTGGTCGTCTTTCTCTCACGACTCTGGTCGTTCGGTCCCAATCCAACGGCAGAGCAGCAGAGAACCATCGACCGCATCCGCGCCAATGTGCACCACCCGGTCGGTTGGGATTCAGTCGGCGCTGCACCGTGGCGCGAGATGCACTGACGGCTCCTGTCGTCGCTCGAAGAGGGGCGACAGGTTTAGTGGCACCATACCGCGACCCGAACTGACCTTCGGGAAGTCAGTTCGGGTCGCTCACCAAGGAGAGGGCAATGACGACACAATTCAACGGGCTAGATTCTATCTCTGGGCGCGCTCTTCACGCCTTTCCAGTGCCGAGACCCGGTCAATTAGCCCGGAAAATTTCAGTGGCACAAAAGGCGATGGTGGCCGTGCAACCGAGGGAACCGGCACCGACGCAGCCCGCGAATTCGGGCAAGGCTGGAAGGTGTCGCCGTCAATCCACATTGCCGGCAACGAGATCGTGACCCTGGCCGACATCGACGGCCCCGGCGCGATCCAGCACATCTGGCTGACGGTGCACCCCAATGCGTGGCGGCGCCTGGTGCTGCGCATCTACTGGGACGACGAAGAGACGCCGTCGGTGGAGACGCCCGCTCGGCGACTTCTTCTGCAACGGCTGGTGCGAGCGCTGCAACATCACGTCGCTGCCGGTGGCGGTCAACCCGGCCGGCGGCTTCAACTGCTACTGGGAGATGCCCTTCCGGCAGCATGCCCGCATCACCGTGGAGAACCTGACGCCGGACGAAGTGCGCGGCTTCTACTACCAGATCAACTACACCCTCACCGATGTGCCGGAGGACCGCGCCTATCTTCCACGCCCAGTGGCGGCGCAGCAATCCGCTGCCCTATGCAGAGGATCACACGCTGCTCGACGGCGTCAGCGGCCAGGGGCACTACGTGGGCACCTATATCGCCTGGGGCGTCAACAACAACGGCTGGTGGGGCGAAGGCGAGATCAAGTTCTACCTGGACGGCGACGGCGACTGGCCGACCATCTGCGGCACCGGCACCGAGGACTACTTCGGCGGCGCCTGGAACTTCGAGCATCCCAAGGGCGAGTATGGCGTCTTTTCAGCGCCCTACTCGGGGCTGCCCCAGGTGATCAGGCCGGACGGGCTCTACCGCAGCCAGACAGCGCTTCGGCATGTACCGCTGGCACGTCATGGACCCCATTCGCTTCCAGACAGGATCTGCGCGTGACCATCCAGGCACTGGGCTGGCGTTCGCAGGTCGAGGGCAAACGGCGCTATCTGCCGTTGCAGGATGACATCGCCTCCACCGCGTTCTGGTACCAGGCCGAACCGCATGCGCCGTTCCCCGTGCTGCCGGATGCCAACGAACTGGAAGTGATCTAGCGAATCCCGACAGAAATAGTCAAAGCCCACGTGCTCCGGTTGAGCCTCTATTTTCCTGCTAGGGCAGCGGCTGCCCGCGCCAACTTCGCCTTGGCCTCTTCGGCCACGCCGCGCAGTTCGGGTTTGTTGGCCACGTCCAACATCTGTAGCGGATCGACAATGGAGACCACGCTACCGCCGTCTTCTTCATAGACGATGACATTGCAGGGCAGTAGCAGGCCGATATCCAGGTCATGGTTCAGTGCCTGGTAGGCCAAGTGGGGATTGCAGGCGCCGAGAATCACGTACTTGCGAAACTCGGCGTCGATCTTCATCTTCATGGTCTTCTTGACGTCGATCTCGGTCAGAACACCAAACCCCTCTTCTTTTAGCGCCGCCGTGACCGCTGGAATCGTCTCTTCATAGGAACTGTTCAGTTTGATCGTCAGATCGTTGCCCATTCTGGAATTCTCCCTGCCTTTCTTACTTATCCTCATCATCGTCGACATTGAGCTCGCTGAACGAACCCGTAATATGGTAAATGGTGCGCTCGGCAATATTGGTGGCCAGATCGCCAAAGCGTTCCAACTCGCGGGCGACTCGCAATAACTCGTACGCCGCTTCGACATGATCCGCATCGTCGATGTCCGCCATGCGCTGCATGATCTGTCCAAAAAGCCTGGCATAGAGTGCGTCAACAGCATCATCCTGGTGCGCGACCATCTTTGCAAGCGCAACGCTACCGTCGGCATACACGGTCATGGCCTGGTCGAGCATCTGCCGCACAGCGACGCCCATTTCGCTCAACTCCGACGGTCTCTCGACATTCGGATACTTGAGCAAATGGGGGATCACCTTTGCAATCCCCTTGGCTTGATCGCCCATACGCTCGAGGTCGACCACGATGTTCATGGCCGTCACGACCGTGCGCAGATCCCGGGCAGCCGGTTGTTGTGTAGCAATGAGGGCAAAGCATTGCTCTTCGACATCGAATCGCATCTTGTTGACCAGCCTGTCCGCTGCACGGACTTCCTTTGCCCGCTCGCGATTGAGCGTTCTCAACGCATCCAGCGCCAGTTCGAGCTCTTCCCCGACACGCTTGCCCATCAGCAGAATTTCGGTGCGCAGCGCCGCAAGCTGCTGATCAAAATGTGCGCGTGTTGACATCCTATCCTCCTCGAGATGATTCCGGTACGATCAGCCACGCCGTCCGGTGATATAGGCCTCGGTCAGCGACTCACGCGGCGAGCGGAACAATTCCTCTGTGACACCAAACTCGACCAGTTCACCCAACCAGAAAAAGCCTGTGAAGTCCGAGACACGTGCGGCTTGCTGCATGTTGTGGGTCACGATGACGATCGTGTACTCCTCGACCAGACGGCGCATCAACTCTTCCACCTTGAGCGTGGCCACAGGATCTAGTGCGGAGCACGGTTCGTCCATGAGGATCACATCCGGCTTCACCGCAATCGTGCGCGCAATACAGAGTCTCTGCTGTTGGCCGGGATTCAGATCCAGCGCAGGTGCCTGGAGCCGCTGTTTGACCTCGTTCCAGAGCGCCGCCCCTTCCAGACTCTCCTGAACGGCCGCGTCCAGCTCGTGCCGGCTCTTGGTCAGCCCCAACACGCGCGGACCAAAAGCGACATTGTCATAGATGCTCTGGGGAAATGGATTGGGCCGCTGGAAGACCATACCGATCTGCCGGCGCAGATCGGTAACATCAATGTCAGCCGCATAGATGTCGCGCCCGTCCAACGTCACGAATCCATCGGCACGCGTATCGGCGATGGTGTCGTTCATGCGGTTTAGACAGCGTAGAAAGGTCGACTTGCCACAGCCGGAGGGACCGATCAGCGCCGTGATTCGGTTGGCGCAGATGGGCACGTTGAGATCCTTAAGTGCTTGAAACTCACCGTAGTAGAAACTGAAATCCTGGACTTCGATCTTATCCTTCATCACCCTACCCAAATCGCCCGGTAATGTAATCCTCTGTTCGCTGCTCACGCGGATGCACGAACAGTTCCTTTGCGTCCGCCACTTCGACGAGTTCACCGTCCAACAAAAATGCCGCACTGTCCGCCACGCGCGCGGCCTGTTGCACACTATGCGGGACCATCACGATCGTATACCGTTGCTTCAAGTCGAATAGGGAGTCCTCGACGGTGGCGGTGGACAGCGGGTCTAGCCCGGAGGTCGGATTGTCCAGCAGGATGATCTCGGGTTCCAGCGCCAAGCTCCTGGCCAGGCAAAGCCGCTGTTTCTGTCCGCCCGAGAGGGCAAAGGCAGATGTATCGAGTCGATCTTTGACTTCATCCCACAGAGCCGCCTGCTGCAGAGACTGTTCGACGCGTGCGTAGAGTGCGTCTTTGTCACGGAGTCCGGCCATCTTTAGGCCGAAGGTCAGGTTGTCGTAGATCGTGCCGGGCAGAGGGGTGGGCACGGCGAATACCATACTGATGCGCCGCCGTAAGCCGGTAACATCGATCGCCCGCTCGAAGATGTCTTCCCCGTCAAAGAACACCTGTCCCTGCCGCTCGGCGCCGTCGATCAGATCCGACAGGCGATTGAAGATGCGCAGCAACGTCGTCTTGCCGCTTCGGGCCGGACCAAAGAGCACGAAGACCTGGTTGGGCTCAATTCGCAGGTTTACGTTGCGCAATGCCTCGACGCCGTCCTGATAGGTGAAGAACAGATTCTGGACCTCAGAGTCTAGGTACTGCTCATGGGCTACCACTCCCGCCGGCGACGCATGCGTGTCCGCACCAAGGTTGCCACCAGTGGTCAAGGAGAGAACGATCAGCAGCAGGACAAATGCGGTGCCGTACTGGATCGACAGCGGCATGCCCGGCACCTGCGTCGAGATGACGTAAAGATGATAGGGCAGCGCCATGGTCTGGTCAAAGACTGACCTGGGCAACTCAGGCAGATAGAACGCCGCAACGGTGAACAGAATCGGTGCGGTTTCGCCGGCGGCGCGCCCCAGTCCCAGAATGATCCCGGTGATGATGCCCGGCATGGCATGGGGCAAAACCTGGTGCCGAATGGTCTGCCAACGAGTGGCACCCAGACTCAGGCTGACGGTGCGGAACTGACTGCGGTACGGCCAAAATCGCTTCCTCAGCCGTGCTGATGACCACCGGCAACGTCAGTATTCCCAGGGTCAGTGAGCCGGCAAGATCGACGTACCGAAATTCATGAAGAGCACGAACATGCCCAGACCCAAAGAGCCCGTAGACAATCGACGGGATGCCGGCCAGGTTGACAATCGCCAGCCGAACATAACGGGTCAGCCGATTATCCCCGGCATATTCGGCCAGATAGATGGCGGCGGCAATCGCCAGCGGAAAGGCCGCGATGGCCGTGCCGAAGGTCAGGATGATCGTGCCCAACAGCGCCGGCATGATCCCACCTTCAGTCATGCCATTGCGTCGGCGGCTGGGTCAGAAACTCCCAGCTCAGGGCGGCAAGCCGTTCCAGACGACCAAGAGGATGACAAGGACGATTGGTATGACGACCACAGCCGCAACCAGGGTGATCAGGCAGTATGGCCAAACGGTTGATCTGCTTGGCGGCTCATAGCTGACCTCCCCCCCGGGACCTGACGCGAGACCTCGACACCAACCAGCCGTCCGGCCAGCGAGTTGATGGCGAAGGTGATCAGGAAGAGCACGATGCCGATGGCGAAGAGCGTGCTGTAGTGCAGGCTGCCCTGGGCCACCTCGCCCATTTCAGCCGCGATGGTGGCCGTCATGGTGCGGACGGGTTGGAAGAAGATGCCGGACCTGAGGCCGGGAATATTGGCGGCGTTGCCGGTGACCATCATCACGGCCATGGTCTCGCCGATGGCGCGGCCGACCCCAGCATCACGGCGATGACGATGCCGGAGCGAGCCGCCGGCAGCACAACACGCCGGATGGTCTGCCACTTGGTGGCGCCGATGGCCAACGCGCCGTCCCGATATTCCTTGGGCACGGCGTAGAGCGCATCCTCGGAGATGCTGATGATGGTCGGCAGCGACATGTAGGCCAGAATCAATGCACCGGTGAAGGCGGTCAGTCCGGTGGGTGCGCCCAGTTTGCTGGATCAGCGGCGCCAGGAGCACCCAGCCGAGGAAGCCCAGCACGATGGACGGAATGCCGGCCAGCATTTCGATGATCGGCTTGAGAATCTCCCGCTGCCAGAGCGGCGCGATCTCGCCGAGATAGATGGCGGTGATCAGCCCAAGCGGCACGGCGATGATCACGGCCACCAGAGTGACCAGTCAGCGAGCCGACCAGCAGCGGCACCAGTCCGAACATGCCCTCGATCGGATACCAGCGCGTGCCGAAGAGTTGCCGCAGCGGAATGTCCAGACAGTGCCGGAATGCCCTCGCGGATCAAGAAAGATGAAGATCAGTGCGATGATGACAATGGTCGGAGATACCTGCCAGCCGAATGAGCGTCTCGATCATTAGCTCACCCCACCGTACCGATGGTTTGGAGCGATCGCTACCGGTGAGTGGCCGGCGACGAATGCGTCCTCTGCAATTGTCATAGCTCGTCTACTCCTGTGGCAGTGGCACAAAGCCCAATGTGCGACAATGGTCTGGCCGTCCGGAGGCCTCGAATCCAGTCCAGGTAATCGGCAATGTCTCGTCGGGTTCGCCGGCCGTGTACATGTAGAGGTCTCGCGAGATCGGATAGCTGTCCGTCGGCTCCGGTCTCCACAGACGGCATCACGTAGGGAGCGCCGGCATCCTTGGCGACGGCGATCAGTTTTTCATGTTCCGGATCGACATAGCCCAGGCCGTCGTAGCCGATGGCGTTGGGATTGCGCTGCACTTCGCTCGTGATGCCGACCGATGACGGCATCAGCAGCGTCTGCGGGGCAAAGATGTCGGTGTTCTCCCTTTCACCCTTGCGCACCACCTCTTCTAGAAAGTAGACATGGGTGCCCGAATTCGTCTCGCGCGAGACGATGATGATCGGCGCATCATTGCCCGCCCACATCTCCTTCCAGTTGGTGACGCGACCGGTGAAGATGTCCGCAAGCTGATCGATGGTCAGTTTACTCGACGGGATTCTCGGGGATTGACAATCACGGCCAGTGCATCGATGGCGACCACATATTCCTGCGGATCAAAGCCGTTCGCCTGTGCGGCCTCGATCTCACTTTCCTTCATGGCGCGCGAGGCATTGGCGATGTCGACTGTGCCGTTGATCAACGACGCGATCCCCGTGCCCGATCCGCCGCCGGTCACGGCGATGGAGACCTCCGGTTCGACGTTCGCGGTATGCCTCAGCCCACGCAAGCGCAAGGTTGACCAGCGTGTCGGAGCCTTTGTTCTGGATCGCAGCGTTGTCCGGGGCAGAGGAACCACCATCGCCCGACTGAGAATTTGGACGGCACACGGCCAGACGAGCAAGAACGACAACACAGCCAGCATTAGCGGACGTGCGAAATAGTCGTATGTTCTGGACACGCATCTCCCTTTCCGGTGAGAGTGTTGGTGCTTGATGGTTCGCTGGAGCAACCGAAAAACGTGTGCCTGTGTTACAGGACCGGGTTTCGCGACAGAGTCATGATTGCACTGTTTTGGAGGGGGCAGAATTGTTGCGTTGAGCGTGCTCCATCGTGTGTAGTCGGCCTGACCACTACGCTGATATGCAGATTCATCTACATCTACACATGTCGGGACACACTCTGTAATACGCGACATTTGCGACTGAAGCGATCACGTTCCAGTCGCAAATGTCGATCGTGTCAAAGAACCATGATGAGAGTCGCCACAACTCACTTTAATCGTATCACAGTTCCGTGCAGGTTGTTGACTTGTTGGGTCCATCAAACACGAAATGCTGTGCGGACGACCGTCGCTAGCTCAGTTCGGCGTGAACGCCACGACAGCGATCCGGCTATGCTGCCTCTGCCAGGAACTGACCAAGGCTTTCTGCCGGGATTCACTAGAGTTGGAGCCGCCGCAGCCGCAGTGCGTTGCTGACGACGCTGATGCTGCAGAAGGCCATGGCGCCGGCCGCCAGGATCGGGTTGAGCTGACGCAGGAAGTCGGGCGCCCAGGCGAACGGAGCCAGACACTCCGGCCGCGATCGGGATCAGGGCGATGTTGTAGCCGAAGGCCCAGCCCAGATTCTGCTGGATGTTGCGCATGGTCGCGTGGGAAAGCTGGATGGCCTGGGGCACGCTGCGCAGATCGCCGCGCATGAGCGTGACATCTGCCGTCTCCATGGCCACATCCGTCGCCCGTGCCGATGGCCATGCCCACGTCGGCCTGGGCCAAGGCCGGCGCATCGTTGATGCCGTCGCCGACCATGCCGACCACGAAGCCTTCTTCCTGCAATTTGGCGACATAGCTTGCCTTGTCGCCCGGCAGCACCTCGGCAAAGACGCCGGTCGATGCCGACCTCCTGCGCGATGGCATCGGCGGTCGCCTGATTGTCGCCGGTCATCATCACGACGGTCAGACCATGGTCGTGCAGGGTCCGGATCGCCTCATGCGAGCCCTCCTTGATGGTGTCGGCCACGCCGATGACGGCACGGGCCTCGCCGTCGACTGCCAGCCACATGGCCGTCTTGGCCTGGTTCTGCAGCGCGACGGCCTCCGCTTCCAGACCGTTGAGATGCGACCCGTTCACGCTCCATCAGCCGCAGGTTGCCGAGCAGCATGTGTTGCCCATCGACCGTCGCGGCGATGCCATGGCCGGCGATGCTCTCGAAGTCCTGCGGTTCGACCAGCTCGAGCCCTGCCGTTCGTGCGCCGCGGCCACGATCGCCTCGCCCAAGCGGATGTTCAGAGCCACGTTCGGCCGAGGCCGCCAGGCGGAGATAGTGAAGCTCTGCAGGTCAGGTTGGCGTCGGCTACCGGCGGTGCATGTCCCGCAAATACTCCTGCCGGCACCGGTGGACGGGTAGCGCTTGGCAGCTCGCTCAGCCACGAGTATATCGGTCACCGCCGGTTCGCCCTGCGTGATGGTGCCGGTCTTGTCGAGGACGACCGTGGTCAGCTTGTGGGCCTGTTCCAACGCGGCGCTGTTCTTGAAGAGGATGCCGTGTTCCGCGCCCTTGCCCACACCCACCATGATCGACGTCGGCGTGGCCAGCCCCATGGCGCAGGGACAGGCGATGACGAGCACGGCAATCAGCCGCAGGAGCGCAGGCACAAAGCCCGCACCGGCCAGCAACCAGATGACAAAGGTGGCAAAGGCCAACACAATGACGGCGGGCACGAACCAGGCCGAGACCTGATCGACGACCCGCTGAATGGGCGCCTTGCTGCCCTGGGCCTGTTCCACCAGCTTGATGATCTGGGCCAGCGCGGTCTCTTTGCCGACCTTGGTGGCCTCAAACTTGAGCAGCCCCTGCTTGTTGAGCGTGGCGCCGATGACTTCGTCGCCCACCTCTTTTCAACCGGCAGGCTCTCGCCGGTGATCATGCTCTCGTCCACGCTCGAGCGACCGTCGAGCACGACGCCGTCGACCGGTATCTTTTCGCCGGGCCGCACGATGACCGTATCGCCGACGGCTACCTCGGCGATGGGGATGTCGATCTCTCGGCCCAGTTGCGTTCGACGCACGACGCGGTCTTGGCCTGCATGCCCATGAGCTTCTTGATGGCCTCGCTGGTGCGACCCTTGGCGCGTGCCTCCAGCAGTTTGCCCACGACGATCAACGTGATGATCATGGCCGACGTCTCGAAATAGACATGGTGGCCCAGCGCCATGGCTGCCCACGGTCAGCGCCATCAGAACGGCAACGCTGTAGAAGTAGGCGACCGACGATCCCATGGCCACCAGCACATCCATGTTGGCGCTGCCGTTGCGCAGGACTTTTGTAGGCGCCGGTGTAGTAGTCCCAGCCGACATAGAATTGCACCGGCGTGGCCAGGGCAAAGAAGAGCCAGTTGACCCACAGCGCATTGGCCCACGGAACCAAGCAGACCGAAGTCACGCGCTCATGCTCAACAGGAAGAGCGGTATGGTGAAGACGACGCCGACCATCAACCGCTTCCACTGGTGACGAATTTCGGCCTCGCCGGGCCGCGGCTTCGGCATCCACCATGTCGTCATCACCCGCAGCCTCCACGACGTCATAGCCGGCCTTGCGCACGGCGGCAACCAGATCGGCCCTGCCCGACGATGCCGGGCACATAAGCGGACAGTTGCGCGCTCGCTGGCGTAGTTGACTGTCGCGTCCAGCACGCCGTCGACCTTGTTGAGACGGCGTTGAATCGTGTTGGCGCAGTTGGCACAGGTCATGCCCAGCAACGGCAGCTCGACCTCTGCGGTCGGCACGTGATAGCCGGCCCGCTCGACGCGGGCGATGACGTCATCCAGCACCTCGCGTGTGTTCATCACGCGCGGGATCGTAGCTCAACCGTCAGCTTTTCGCTGGCGTAGTTGACGTTGGCTGTCTCAACACCATCCACCTTCTTGGCGTTACGTTCTACCGCGGCCACACAATTGGCGCAGGTCATGCCCAGGACGGGTACCGTGAGTTGGCGCACTTCAGACATGAGAACTCCTGAATGGCAAATTGACCACGCTACGCAGCGGCCGGATAGTTGATCTCATCCAACAAGGCCTTGATTTCGTCCCATGTTGCCGGTACGTCCCACTCCACCGTGACCTGCTTGGTGGCCTCGTCGGCCTTCACGGCGGCGACGCCGGCTAGGTCGCCGAGCTCCATTTCGATGGTGTGGGTGCAATGGCCACAACTGATGTTCGGTACTGTGAAGGTCTTGGTACTCATTTTGGTGCTCCTATCTGGATTTTTCGCAAATTAACCTCGGATCAGTTCGACGATCACGTTCTGCTCTTCATGTCGAAGACACTGGTAATCTCCTGCAGCACAGCCTCCCGCTCGTCGGCGTCGTCGCCCTGAATTGCCGTCGTGACACAGGTGCGCAGATGGTTGTCGAGGATCATCGAACTGACCTTGTTGAGCGCAGCCTGAACGGCCTGGATCTGCTTGATCACGTCAATGCAGTAGCTGTCATCGGCGACCATACGCTCGACGCCTTTGACGTGACCGGCCGCGCTGGCCAGGCGTTGGGTGATTTGATTGCGTGTGGCGTCGTCCATCTGCTATTCCTTCACTAAACCCCTACCCCCTATGGGGGGGGATACAAATTGATGATAACCTGATCGCTGGAAATCGTCAAGTAACGTGGGCTACGAAGCCAAAAGATTCCCAACTCATTTCGAGCGGGAGTGGCTATCCAATTGGTGAAGAGCGTATGGCCCTGACAGGGATTCATACGCAAGTCGAAGATTGGGATAGAGCATTGTGGGAATATCTACGTATCTGGCGTTCGGATACGCCCGATCTTGCAGCACAAATCCCTGAAGTTCAGCAACCGGCGTTGGTGATTGCCGGCGATAGTGATGCCATCGTAGCGGTCGCTGACAGTCAGCGACTTGATTCGGAATTGCCAAACTCTGAGCTGATCATATCGCCGTCATGTGGACACGTTCCGCAGGAAGAATGCCCGGATGCCCTTGAAGAGGCAGTAAACACATGGCTAACTCAACAGGGGTAGCCTTGCTGTTGCGAACTTGGATCGCCGTGGCGGATTACGCCAATTTGGAGATCGGCGAGAATATCCGTTAAGTTAGTCGCATCCACAAACTATGATTACAGCAACTTGACCCAACCTGATTTTCCGACAGAGCAAGAAATGAGACAACATGCACGTGTTCACTTCACCAGTTGACGTTACAGACGAAGACAGCATCGCGGCACCTGACACCAGAAGAAATCGAGCGGCTCGGCCAATCGGCCTGTCAGCGATGGTCGCGGTCCTGCTGCTCTTGGCCGCTTGCGCCGGCACGCCGCTGGTCGCCCCGCCACCGGCAGGCAACACGCCTACTGCCGAACCGCAAGCAGAACCGGAGACACAGCCCGCCCCTGATCCCATTGCGCTCGACCACATCCACGGCATGGGCTGGGATCCTGACGGCAAGACGCTCACGGTCGGCACCCACACCGGCCTGCGCATCTTCGAAGACAACCAGTGGTTCGAATCCAAAGGCCCGCCCCACGACTACATCGCACTGGCGCCGACTGCCGATGGTTACTACGCCAGCGGCTTCCCCGCGCCGGGCGCGACCGAAGGCGACCCGCTAGGACTGGTCAAGAGTACCGATCTGGGTGAGACGCTAAAGATGCTGAGCTTCGAGGGCGAGAGCCAGATCCATTTCCTGGGCGCCAGCTACCGGACCAACGCGGTCTATGTGGTGATCGACGAGGAGAACTCGACCGTGCCGCCCGGCCTCCACTACACGTTGGACGACGGCGCCACCTGGCAGAGCAGCGCCGCGCAGGGCATTACCGCGGTCACTATTCAACTTGCTGCGCACCCGACCGACCCCGCCATCATCGCCTTCGGCACGGAGGGTGGTGTGCTGCTCTCGACCGACAACGGCGACAGCTTTACGCGGATCAGCGAGAACACACCCATGTCGGCGGTTACCTTCAGCCCGGCAGAGGAAGGCGTCATCTACTATGGACTGCATACGTTGATGCGTCTCGCGCCGGACGGCAGCGAACCGGTCGCTCTCAATATGCCCGACATGGGCGCGCAGGACGCCATGATCGCGCTTGCGGTCAACCCGCAAAACGGCGACGAGATCGCCATTGCCACGTTTGAGAGTTACGTCTGGATTACACGGGACGGGGGCGGGAACTGGCTCCTGATCGGCGATCCGGCCGCACAGTAGCAGGACGAGAGATGACTACTGGGGGAGAAAGCGGCGGACGGTCACGGTTGCCCTA
The DNA here is from genome assembly GCA_963715415.1 of uncultured Chloroflexia bacterium. Lineage (GTDB taxonomy): Bacteria > Chloroflexota > Anaerolineae > Caldilineales > Caldilineaceae > JAWKOK01. The sequence continues at coordinate 102,890 of CAVQSG010000049.1, forward strand.
GTCTGATCGAACGCTTCGCCGTCGACAATCACCGGCCCGAACACGATCTTGCGAGGGAAGGGCGGTTCGCCTGCCATTTGGACACGGATTTCCTCGCGCCCGCTTTGCTCCAGTGCGCCACGTATCATGTCAAAAAGACCCGGTATAGTGAACGGAAATGCCTGTTCTTGGTTGAGTGCATAGGGCGTGCGCCATTGGCGTGCGCGGAAGTCGTAGTAGGAGACGGTCCCCTCCACGATCTCGTGGTCGACGACCGTGACGAGAGAACGCCGCCGATCCCCCGGCCGATCGATTTCGACTGTCATCTGGTAGTTGGCCGTCGGCGCAGCCAGCCAATTGGCCTCGGCGTCGTCGATCAATGTCATGGACGCCGGCTGCAGGGAGCCGAGCAGACAAGCAGTCAACAGCAGCGCAACACCGAGCAGCGGCAGCACGGCGAGCAATCGTCGTCGGGAAAGCAGGAACATAAGCAGGAATTTCCCCAGATAGATGTTGGCCTTTTTACAGCGCATCAAGAGTGAGCTGGTATCCCGAATTGAGTGTAGGTTCGCAACCTGCCAGAGAGGGCAAGCCGCTTTTACACAGTTCCTGGTACACCACCAAGAGTAGACGTAAACGGATACGCATGTCAATCTACCGGCGTAGGTTTCCACATCGATCCATGCCTGGAGTGCTATGCAGAAAAATCTGGACAAAGCGCTGGCAGAATAATAGCCTATCTATTTGCGCCTTCGCTGGAGGCTCAGGACGGCGGCGCAAATGGGGACTTCGGCAGTATCGACGAGCGCTTAGGCTGTTCCAAAGAATTAAGTCCCCCGGTGGGGTAGGGGCGTGCCCTTGCGGCCGCCCGCTGTGGTCAGGCCGAGTGCGGGCGGGTGCAAGACCCGCCCCTACCCCACCGGTGTTTATTTTCTTGGAACGGCCTTAGTCGCCTATCGACACTTTCTTGCCGATGTCACTTTGTAAGCGCCTACTGGAGCAGAGAACGCTTCAGCGGCCGGTTGATCAGATAGATCCCCCCACCGATAAAAATCACACCGACCAACATGCCCCAGGTCACGATTTCTCCCAGCAACAGAACCCCAAAGGTCGTGGCGACGATGGGAATCATATAGGCGGTCAAGGAAAAGGCCGTGGCGCCAAAGCGCCGCGTGATGTAGAAGGCCAAGAATTGGCCCCCTAAGGCCCCAATCACGGCAGCATAGACAAGGGAAAAATAGCCGGCTACTGTGATTTCGGTCCGGGTAAAATCGCCGATCAGTAGCAGAATGACCGCGGTCACCACGGCGCCGGCCAAGAGGCGAACGCCGGTGACAGCAAACGGATCCATGCTCTGCATACGGCGACGGACAAAGATAGCGTTGGCCACGTCGGAGCAGAGGCCCGCGAAAATCAACGCAAAACCCAGTGAGCTGGCCCGACCCACTTCTGCCAGTCCACTTTCGCCCCGCAAAATCAGAAACAGGGATCCCAACAACGCCAGGACGACGCCAAACGCCTTGTTACTGGTCATCTTTTCATCCGGCAGAAATAGATGCGCGGCCACGACCATCATGGCCGGGCTAGTGGTCACAAAGATACTGGTCACCCCGCTGGACTGATACTGCAGCGAGAGAATAAATAGTGTCATCGGGATGGATACTCCGATCACTCCGCTAAAGGCTGCATGGCGCCACAAATTCAAATCAGTCGGCCAGGTGCGCCTCCGCAGTAGAAAGATCAGGCCAAAGAAGAAGGTAGCGATCGACAGCCGCAAGGCAATAAATAAGTAGGGATCAAACTCGTCGATGCCAAAGCGACTGGCCACGATATTGGTGCCCCACAGGAGGCTGAGCAGTACGACGTAAGGTAGGGCTTCGGTATGCATATGTTCCGCTTATGGCTCGTCTTTCCAAGTTGTACCGGCAATATCACCATGTGCAGCAGGCGTGCAGGAGGCGTAGATGTTTCGCAGATCCCGGCGTAAATAGGGCCGAAGATACGTGTATTGTCCAAAAAGATGCCAAGTTTTCAATGCCGAGCCATTCGGTTGTCATCTTTACCATTGCCATGCAATTCCCCTCAAGCGTCACGTACACAGAGGATTGTACGGCGCATTCATCGTCGATCCAAAGGAAGGCCGTGCGCCGGCGCGGGAATTCGTCATGGTGATGCACGGTTTCGATTACCAATTTCACCGCATTCCTGGTGAAGTTCTAATCCGATCTACTGATGAAGACACGAGTTGTCGCAATGGCCGTACTTATTTCTCTTTGGGCTGCTTGTGAAGTAATATGCGCACGGTTTGCTATGTAACGTCACACCGATCGTGTCCACCAAGGAGTTTCTCATGACCCGACCCGTCAAGAGCATCGGCCGCGTTCCCTCGGACCACTTCGACAACGGCTTCTACGGCCAGGACATCATCAGCGTCAGCCAGTTCGACCGCAACAAGCTCGACTACATCTACGGTGTCGCCCACGAGATGCGCGTGCTGGTCGAGCGCTTCGGCAGCGCCGACCTGCTGCAGGGCAAGATTCTGGCCAATCTCTTCTACGAACCGAGCACCCGCACCAGTTCCAGTTTCATGGCGGCCATGCTGCGCCTGGGCGGCCAGGTCATCCCCATCAACAACGTGCAGTATAGTTCGGTGACCAAGGGCGAGAGCCTGCCCGACACCGTGCGCACGCTGGAGAGCTACTCCGACGTCATCGTCATCCGCCATCCGGAGGTCGGTTCGGCGGCCACGGCGGCCCACTATGCCAGCAAGCCGGTCATCAATGCCGGCGACGGCGTGGGCGAGCATCCGACCCAGGCGCTGCTCGACCTCTTCACGATCCTCGAGGAGCTGGGCCGGGTCGGACGGGCTCAAGGTCGCCATGGTCGGCGATCTCAAGTATGGGCCGCACGGTGCACAGCCTGACCAAGCTGCTGGTCAACTACGATGTCGAATTCGTCTTCGTCAGCCCCGAGATCCTGCCATGCCGAACGATGTGCTCGATGTGGTGCGGGCAGACGGGCCACAAGTTTACGATGACCGAGGACGTCCACGAGTATCATCGGCGACGTCGACGTGCTCTACGTGACGCGCGTGCAGAAGGAGCGCTTCACCGATCTGGCCGAGTACGATCGGGTCACGGATCACTACGTCGTCGATGAGGACTTGATGACGCAGCGCCAAGGAGCAGATGATCGTCATGCATCCACTGCCGCGCGTCAACGAGATCAGCTATGCGGTGGACGAGCGACCCACGCGCCGCCTACTTCCGCCAGATGCGCAACGGCATGTACATCCGCATGGCGCTGCTGGCGGCCGTGCTGGGCAAGGCCTGAGCCGGCTGTAAGCATGCACCGCACTCCGGGCAATTGCGACAATTCCAAGTTGTGCCGAACGCGCAACCTGCTATAATAGCGCCACGACACCTCAAATGACCGTGGTCATGGGAGGTGTCGTGCCTCACTGATTTCGATCGATCACAACTCAATAATGCTTCCCGTCGGCTATCCGGTCTGTTCAAGAGGAGAGAACGTGATGTTGCTACAAAAATGGCATTGTGGATTCTTGGCTGTCGCTATTTTTTTGCTGTCCGCTTGTGGTGGTGGGGCTGGACCGGCCGAGCAACCGGACAGCGCCGGCGCGCCCGCTGCCGCCACAGATGCGGCCGTCCTGCGTGTCGGACAGGCCGGCAGCCCGGACACGTTGAACCCCGGAACGGCAATATTGGCCGAAGCATATGCGTTGTTTGAACTGGTCTACGACTCCATGTACCAGCTGGAACTGGACGGAAGCTACTCACCGGAACTCGCCGAGAGCATTGAGGTATCCGATGACGGTTTGGTTTGGACATTCACGCTGCGCGACGACATCGCCTTCCACGACGGCACGCCGTTGACGGCTGAGGATGTTGCCTTCACCTATAATTTCTATCAGGCGCAGACCGACTTCCCCTTCGCCAATGTCTATACCGACTACTTTGCATCGGTGGAAGCACCGGATGCCAAGACTGTCGTCATCACGCTAACCGAACCCATTCCCAACATGGAAAGCCAGCTTGTCTTCCTCTATGTATTGCCCAAACATATCTGGGAGCAGGTTTCGGAGGGCGGCGCGGCCGACTTTGAAAACCTGGCCATGATCGGGACGGGACCGTTCAAGATGGCCGAGTACAGCCAGAATGCGTTCACGCGTCTGGATGCCGTCAAGGATCACTATCTCCATCCGCCGAAAATCGATTCCGTTGTCTTCCAGACCTTTGACAACCAGGATGCCATGGTGCAGGCGCTCAAGACCGGCCAGGTCGACATGATCGTCGAGATGCCCAATACCGCCGTGCCCACGTTACGCAATGAAGAGAACATCGAGCTGGTCACCGGTCCACCGGCGGCGCCGAGCGTAACCGATATCATTCCCAATCTTGTGGAGCCGGAGAACTGCCCGCCCGACGACGGCAAGTGCACCGGTCACCCTGCCCTGCGGGATGTCAACGTGCGCAGAGCCATGGCGCATGCCACCGACAAGCAGCAAATCATCGACGTCGTGCTGCTGGGTCTAGGCTCGCCAGGGCTGACGCTGATTCCGGACAGTCTGGGCATTTGGTACAACGATTCCATCGAAGACTACGATTTCAATCTTGAAAAAGCCAACCAGATCCTGGACGACGCCGGCTATCTCGACAGCGACGCCGACGGCGTGCGCGAAATGCCCGACGGCAGCAACCCGCTGATCTTCCGCATGAACTGGCCCAGCGACAGCACCAATGCCCCACGCATGGCCGAAATTCTGGCCGGCCTCTGGTCCGAAATCGGTATCAAGAGTGAATTGCAGGCATTGGATCCGGACGCGCTGACCGCCGTCTGCTGCCCAACGTTCGATTTCGACATCATTCTGTGGGGATGGGGCTCCGATCCGGATCCGAACTTCCTGCTCAGTGTCATGATCACCGACGAGATTTCCACGGGCACCAGCGAAACCGGCTACTCAAATCCGGTCTACGACGATCTCTATCGACAACAGGCGACCGAACTTGATCCCGACAGACGCCGTGAACTGGTTTGGGAGATGCAGGAGATCCTCCATGACGACGTCGTCTACATCATCCCGTTCTACGCCCAGAACGTGCAGGCCTACCGCACCGATCGATTCAAGGGCTGGATTACGGACGCAGGCAAAGTCGATCTAGCCGATCTCTCTTCGTTGGTCGTCGTGGAAGCGGTTCAGTAACCGGCCGCGCCGATCGATCCCGGTACACATGGAGCGCCGGCTATATTGCCGCCACACGAGTAGATCGGCCCGATTCTTTGCGGGACTTTCTATGCCCAACCGTACCGGTGAACGCGCCGGGGACTGTCGTCGCTTCGACGTTTGGCGCTCGAACGGTCCCCGGCGCATCACTTGCCTCCGGATAGACCGGCGGCCCGACACCGTCGTCCCCGCGGACCCATGAGATGAATCTGCGTCGCCTCTTTCACAAACTAGCCTGGGCACTCTTCACAGTATTCTTCGTGATCGTCCTGAACTTCTTTCTCTTCCGGATACTGCCGGGCGACCCGGCGCGCGCCGGATTTCGCGACCCGCGCCTGACGCAAGAGGTGCAGGAGGCGATCCGCGTGCGGTTTGGTCTCGACAAACCGGTCATTAACTGTTTTGAGTCACTGAATCCGCTGGTTGTGGGCGACTGTGTCGTCAATCCCTTCGATACCCAATTCGTGATCTACATCGTCAACCTGCTGCGTGGTGATTTGGGCACGAGCTACCACACAAACCGCCCGGTGTCGGTCACGCTGGCCGAGCGCCTCTGGAACACGATTTTGTTGATCGGCGCCGGCCAGATCCTCGCCGTCGTTTTGGGAATGGGGCTCGGGATATTTGCGGCCTGGAAAGCCCACACCTTTATCGACTACAGTGCCCTGCTCTTTAGCCTGACAGCCTGGAGCCTGCCCACCTTCTGGTTGGGAATTCTTCTGCTCTTTTGGGGCAGCCAACAGCTCGGCCTGCCATTGGGCGGTAAGGCAACCGCGGGTGCAACCTTCAGCAACGGCTGGGAACGTTCGCTCGATGTGCTGCGCCACATGATTCTGCCTACGTTGACCTACACCATCGTCGTTCTCGGTCAATACATGCTGATCATGCGCAGCACGCTACTCGATGTCTTGTCCGAGGACTATGTGCTGACCGCCAAGGCCAAGGGGCTGAATCACTTCCAGATTTTGCGCGACCATGCACTGAAGAACGCCATGCTGCCCATGGTTACCATCATCGCCCTCAATATGGGGTTCACGGTCGCCGGCGCGGTACAGATCGAGACGGTCTTCTCGTGGCCCGGTCTGGGCGGTGCTATCTTTGAGGCGGTCAGCCAGCGCGACTATCCTATGTTGCAGGGAGCGTTCCTGCTCCTTGCCGTCAGCGTAATCTTGGCCAATCTTGTCGCCGACTTGCTCTATTCCTTTCTGGATCCACGTATTCACAGCGATTGAGCGGCTACATATTTGCGCCTGCGCTGGAGGCTCAGGACGGCTATATATTTGCGCCTGCAACTGTGGTGCAGGACGGCGGCGCAGCCATAGTCCTTGCATGAGTATCACATCACATTCTGGCATCACGTCTCTTGAGGAGAGCCGGCAACTTTGGAATCCAGCGGCGTTACCGATTTCCGTTCCTTCTGGCGCAACTTCAGTCGCAAACCGATCGGCATGGTTGGCTTCGCCATGCTCTCCATCTCTATCTTGGTGGCTGTCTTCGCGCCGCTAATCGCACCGTACGATGCGTCCGCAGCCGTACGCGTCACCATCGATGACATCTATGCCCCACCCAGCGCCGCGCATCCGTTCGGCACCGATGACACGGGGCGCGACGTCCTTTCCAACTTTCTGTACGGCGCCCGTGTCTCGCTGACCGTGGGCTTTTTCGCTTCATTCATCTCCATCTTCATCGGTGGAACCATCGGGATTGTGGCCGGCTTTTACGGCGGCCGCACCGAGAATACCCTCATGCGCTTCACCGATATCATGCTGGTGATCCCTGATCTGCCGCTCGCCGTGGTCATCGTCGCGTTGACCAAACCAAGTTTGATGAACATCATCATCGTGATTGGTATTCTCGGTTGGACGGGGACTGCGCGTCTGATCCGCGCGCAGACGCTCTCCGTCAAGCAGCGCAAGTTCGTCCTCCGCGCCAAGGCTGTCGGCGCCGGACGCAGCTACATCATCCGGCGTCATATTTTCCCGCTGATCTTGCCGCTGTTGGTCGTCAACACCGTGCTCGTGATATCACTAGCCATCCTCAACGAGAGCACATTGAGTTTTCTGGGGCTCGGTGACCCGACGACACTGAGTTGGGGGCAAATGCTCAACTTCGCCTTCACGCGCGGTGCCATGAGCACGGGCGCCTGGTGGGCACTGATCGTACCCGGCTTTGGTATCGTCTGGGTCGTCCTCTCGTGCACCTTACTCGGCCACGGCATGGAACAGGTGTTGAACCCACGTACCGATGCCCATCACCTGTCTGTGGGCGCCGACATGGTCAGCCGGCTCATACAGGGCACGACCGGCAGCCCTCTTGCGCGGCCTTCCGGCGTGGACTCCGGCAACTGATCATGGCGGCGCGTTTCAATTTGCGCGACAGACGCAAACCGGCGAGAAGAGCATGACGGTGAACGTTCAATTTGACCATTCCGCAAGCCCACTACTGTCGGTACGCGACCTGGCTGTCGACTATGTCGCGCGCCGGAAACCACCGGCCCACGCGCTGGTGGACGTAAGCTTTGATCTACGACCCGGGGAGGCACTGGGACTCGTGGGCGAGAGTGGTTGCGGCAAAACCACGCTGGCGCTCAGCCTGATGCGTCTGTTGCCGGCAGCCGGACGCATTGTCGCCGGACATATCTTGCTGGACGGACGCGACCTGCTCGATCTATCGGAACGAGAGATGGAGGCGGTGCGCTGGAAAAATGTCTCCATGATCTTTCAGGGCGCCATGAACGCGCTCAATCCGGTCAAAACGGTGGGCGAACAGATCGGCGAGGCTGTCCGTCTTCACACGGCGATCACGGATTCGGCCGCGGTCAACCGGCGCATAGTCGACCTGCTGGACATGGTGGGGATCGCGTCGAACCGGGTGGGGCAATACCCTCATCAATATTCGGGCGGCATGCGCCAACGTGCGATGATCGCGATGGCCCTGGCGTGCGACCCGCAGATCGTGATCGCCGACGAACCGACCACCGCGCTGGACGTCATGATCCAGGCGCAGATCCTCGAGTTGATGGGGCAGCTGCGTCGCGAACTGAATCTGGCCATCATCTTCGTGACCCACGATCTAGGGATTGTGGCCGAGATGTGTGACTCTGTACTGGTGATGTACGGCGGAATGACTGCCGAGTACGCGGATGTGGATACGATCTACAACGAGCCGCGGCATCCCTATACCCAGGAACTGCTCAATGCATTCCCGGATCTGACCCACCCCGGCGAACGGCTGACCAGCATTCCGGGTTACCCGCCGCGCCTGGATGCGCTGCCGCCCGGCTGTCGCTTTGCGCCTCGCTGTCCACGCGTCCTTGCCCGTTGCAGATCCCAGATTCCAGAGCTCTACCGGATCAACGGCGGTCACCACGCCGGCTGTTTCCTGGTCGCCGGAGACCCGGCATAGCCTTCTTTCCGCCTATGAACAACCTTCCGATCCTGGAGATCCATCATCTGCGTAAACTCTTTGCCGCCGGGAGCGCCGGCCGGCGCGGTGCAGAGAATTTTGTACACGCTGTCGACGATGTGAGCTTCACGCTGGCGCGAGGAGAAGTGCTGGCATTGGTGGGCGAGAGCGGATGTGGCAAGTCCACACTGGCGCTGACGATTTTGGGTCTGGAGATACCCACCTCCGGACAGATACTCTTCGAAGGGCGCGACATCGTTGGGTTGTCGAGCAAGGCCATGAAGCCGGTGCGCCGCCACATGCAGATGATCTTCCAAGATCCCTACGAGTCGCTTAACCCGTTGATGACGGTGGGCGATACTGTCGCAGAGCCGCTCAAGGTGCACCGGTTGGCGCCGGGCCGAGAAGAGCGCAGACGCAGGGTACTGGCCGCCCTGGCCGACGCCGGGCTGAAGCCGGCCGAACAGTTTCTCCACCGGCTGCCCCACGAACTTTCCGGCGGCCAACGCCAGCGCGTCGTCATTGCTTGTGCGCTGGTATTGGAGCCAACCATGTTGCTGGCCGACGAACCGGTGTCCATGCTCGATGTGAGTATCCGCGCCGAGATCTTGAACCTTCTCTCGGATCTGCGCCGTACCCGCGGCATCTCCATCCTCTTCATCACCCATGATCTGGGCACGGTGGGCGCGCTGGCTGACCGGGTCGCTGTCATGTACTTGGGCCGCATCGTAGAGATTGGGTCAACGGAAGAGGTTCTCCGTCGTCCGCAACATCCCTACACCAAGGCACTGCTCTCCGTGGTACCGGTTCCCAACCCGCGCCTACGCCACGAGCGGATCATCCTGCGCGGCGAGACGCCTGACCCCGTCAACTTGCCTCGAGGCTGCCGATTTCATCCTCGCTGTCCGCTGGCTGAAGCCCGTTGTCAAGAGACCGAGCCGACGTTGGTGGAACGGGGCGCCGGATCCCACGCCGCTTGCCTGCTACTCGACAGCTAGTCATTACTGTAAATGTCCACAAGACCTAGTGAATCCCGCCAGAAATCCCTATACAGTTTCTGCCGGAGGTAGAGACTCTGGATTACTGTCGTGGTATTCACGCCGCACTGAACTAGTCGGTCCTGACCGAATATGCTACTTCGTCACGATCGGCAGATAGAGCTGGTTGTCCAGCAACGACGGCGCTCCGACAGGCGAGATCGTCGGATCCGGCTGCGCCGTTGTCGTCGGATCGTCCGACAAGATCTCAATCGGTTGAAGATTGTTCAGATAGCGCACCGAAGCCTGATTGCGTACCACGGTGAGGGTCGACGTGTCGCCGATCCGCACCTGATAGCTGACCAGCACTGTCTGACCGCCGGGCAAAGATGCAATCGTGACGCGGACCCGGTCGTCGCCCACATCGTTGCCGTTCACGACCTCGCCGGATGAACTGCTGACAGTGCCGGGCAGAAGCTGCATGTCGGCATTAAACGTATTCTCCAGCACCACGTCCGCGGCATTGCGGTTGCCGTTGTTAAAGATTTCCACGCGGTAGAAGAGCAGGTCGCCGGAACTGAGAATGCGGTTGCCGTCCACGTCTGCCACAAAAAAGTCCTGCATGGAGACGAAGACTTTGGCGTTGGCATTAACCGTGATGCGGGTCGGATCGTTTGCTCCACCGAACGCAAGGTCGTCCGAAAGCACATCGGGCAGACTGTCGCTGCTGACCCGCGCCTGATTGACAATTTCATCGACATCGCTTGCGACGGAATCCTTGATGCGAACCTGAAAGACGATCCGGGTTGCGTCGCCACCACCGTTGAGCGTCCCCACGTCGATGGTGACCCTGTCATCGCCAGCGGCGTCGCCGCTGAGGATCGTCCCGCTGCTCGTGGTGAGCGAACCGGCCACGACATCCGTATTCGGGTCGATTGCATCGGCGACCACAATGCCGTCGACGGCCTGGTTGCCCGTGCTGATCAGGGTCAACGTATAGGCCAGCGTATCGCCGGGTGAGGCCACATCGTTGCCGTCCGCATCGTCGGTGATGGCGACCGACTTGAGCGCCGTCAATGCTGCTGTCGCTTCCAAAAAAGTGACGGTCGCATCGGCGGGCTGCGGGGTATCGGGATCATCGGTGACGGCCGCCGGGAAGTTCGAGCCGCTGATGACGCCCTGGTTGGCGACGCTGGAGATACCGGCCGGGAGTGGATTGCGAATCCGCACGTCATAGCGGATCGCAACGACAGTTCCCTGCGCCAGGTCACCCAGTGCGATCTCGACCGCATTTTCGGCGTCCAATATCGTGCCGGTGGTGGCAGCCACACTACCGCCTACAAGCACCGTGGCCGGGTCAAGCGGATCCATGAAGACGACGTTGCCGGCCGGCGCATTGCCGGTCACGGTCATGGCCACAGCATAGCGCAACGTGTCACCAGGACCGGGCAGCAGATCTTCGTTCGCGTCGACCAGCAGACCATCGACCTTTGTGGCGTTGAAGTCGATCCCGGCATCGATCGGCGTCTGCTCCTCTGCGACATTGTCCGCTGGCGTCAGTTCCGGCCCATTGGCGCTGTTGGCTGAGATGGTCGCTCGGTTGGTGATTGCGGCCGCGGCTTCGGACAAGGGGGCGAGCAGGCGCACGGCAAAGACGGTCGAACCCCCGCTCTCCTCGTCTACCCGGCCGATGGTCTGCCGACAGGTCGTGCCGGCAACCGCGCCTTTGCCGCAGCTCCACGAACCGCTGCTTGCCGCGGCATCGAACACCGTATTCACCGGAACGGTCTCGCTGATGACAACGCCGGTGGCCGGTGCGTTGCCGCGATTCTCGTACTTGAGCGTGTAGAACAAGAGCTCACCCGGTCTGACAGTCACGCCATCGTCATCCTTGAGCAGACGCAGATCGATCACCGAAATGAAGAGGTCAAAGCGACCGGTATCGCAATTCTTCTTAGTGTCGCAAATGGTGTAATCGAAGCTATCAGGGCCGATGTAACCACTGTCGGGCACATAGGTGATCTTAGCACTGCTCGTGTTGACGCTGACGGAGCCATTGGACGGACCTTTGCTGACTTCGACGCTACTCGGATCGATGTCACCATCCGGATCATCTACATAGGCGACCGTATCGATCGTGAGCGGCTTGTCGGGTTGGACCAGGAAGCTTTGGTCTTTGGCAACGAGGGGATCGTCTTGACAGTTAACGCGGATGCGGACCTGGGCCGTGTCGCCGCCGTTGACGGTATAGGTGAACGTATCTTGTTGCGTGCCGGGCGGATTGTTACAGTAGTTGGAATCCGGCCGATAGCGCACATCTTGGTTGTCGCCGGTGATTTGGGTTGTTCCATTGGCCGGCTGGGTCACCGCAATCACGGTGATCGGGTTGTTCTCAGGATCTTGATCGTTGTCGATGACAGATAGATTGGCGAAGCCACTGTCCTCATTCACAGTTCCGGTGTCGTCATTGGCCGTCGGTGGATCGTTCACGGGCCGAACGGTGATCGAAACGGTTGCCGGCGCGCTGGTTGTTGCGCCGTCGTTGGCTGTGAAGGTGAAACTATCGGCGATGGTCTCGCTGCCGTCGTGGCGATAGGTGACCTTGGCTGTCTGGCCGGGAATCTGGGCAACGGTGCTCAGTGAGCCATGCGCGGAATTGGTATCGATGGCGAACGTCAAATCGTCGCCGTCTCCATCGGAGCCGGTCAGGGTGATCTCAACACTACTGCCCTCGTCGACCGCCGAAGTGCCGTTGTTGGCGACCGGGAGGTTGTCGTTGACCGGCGTGACGGTAATGCTGATCTTCGCCGGCGCGCTGGTTGTTGCGCCGTCGTTGACTGTGAAGGTGAAACTATCGCCGGTCGTCTCGCTGCCGTTGTGCGTGTAGGTGACCTGAGCTGTTTGGCCGCCGGTCTTGGTGATGGCGCCCAGCGAGCCGTTGGTTGGGCCGGCGGCGATGGCGAACGCCAGCGTATCACCATCGGCATCGGAGCCGGTCAAGGCAATGACGGTACCGGCGCCTTCAGCCACGGTTGCGACGCCCGGGCCGGCGGTCGGTGCGTTGTCATTGATCGGATTGATGTTGACGGCGACCCTCACGTTGCTGCCGATTTCTCCGTTGACATCCCGCACGGAGAATTCGAAGAAATCGGTGAAGTTCTCAGTGCCATCGTGCAGATAGGTTACCTGTCGCGTGGTGCCGGACGGCAATGCAGTTGAGGGATCCGGAAAATTCTGTAGAGATCCATGCTGGGGCGCCGCGCTAATCGAAAAGAAGATGTTGTCGCCGTTCGGATCGACGGCGCCGATGATTGTCTGTGCCGTGCCTCCTTCGTTGGGCGTGAGGGTGCCGGGAAACGCATATCCGATGGGCGCAGTATCGGGAACAGCATGGGACGACTCGATCGTCGCCGGCGCCGGACCGTTGCTCTGCCGCGTAGATGGTTTCGTTGCACCCGATCGCCATCGCCGTGGCGACACAGAGAACCGTTCCAACTGCCGTTAAGACCGCACGTCGCCAGACGGAATTCAAGATGATGGCCATCGCCGTTTCTCCTATGATGCTGCACATGCGCGACTCACGCGTAGAAAGTGATCACGTCGTCCCGGGCATTGTGGGTCAGGCGAATGTCCGATCTCTGATCAAGATCGATCGCCGGCGATGTAGTTGGAGGGGAGGCGCGCTGGATTCGAAGACTTCCGGAGCCCGTTGAGTCTCTGTGCCGTGATGTGTTCGCTGTTGGAGACTTTACATGGCTCAATAGGGTAGTCTAGCCCACCCAAAATCAGACTGCAAATCCGAGTCATCAGAATCTCACTCCCAAGACCGGTCGTCTGGAACCACAGATATCACCCTTGTCGGTTTTGTCGACGCTATCAATGACGGTATCTATCGACCCGATGGTGACAGAATCGTCCACGACGTTCAGGTCGCATGGAGATGCGAGTGCGTCTATATGTGCTGGAAACCAACTGGCGACAAATGCGAATGATAGTTCTCTTGCCGGCATCGTGTTGATAGACTCTTCTATCGAGCGGCAACGTCCAGTGCCATTTGCCGGAACTCTGCCGGCAGGTAAAATAGTGGATACAATCCGCGTCGTCGCAAAAAATCGCGCCACTCCCCAACAGGAAGGGAGAAATCCATGTTCATCGTCCACGTCTTCGTCCATGTGAAGGCAGATCAAATCGAGGACTTCAAGGCAGCCACCTTGGACAATGCCCGCCACAGCGTACAGGAGGCCGGCATCGCCCGTTTTGACGTGGTCCAGCAACAGGACGATCCAACTCGCTTTGTCTTGGTCGAGGTCTATCGCACTGCGGATGATCCGGCGCGCCACAAGGAGACCGCTCACTATCTGCGCTGGCGCGATGCGGTTGCCGAGATGATGGCCGAACCGCGGTCGTCGATCAAGTACGAAAATGTCTATCCGAGCGCGACGGGCTGGGATTCAGCCGAGGTAGAGACAACGGTATGACCGGCATCCAGCGCTTCGCGTTTGCCACGGCCGGCCAAATCATCTTCGGTCGCGGGACCGTGCAGGATGCACCCCGGTACGCAGCCGCCTTGGGTACCAAAGCGTTGGTTGTGACCGGTTCCTCCGGCGCGAGGGCGGCTTGGTTGGTAGATGCATTGTTCGTATCGGGTATGAAGTGCGGGTTGAAGTGATGAAGATCACACTATTTGCGGCTGGTTCCCAAGGGGATATTCTCCCGTGCATTCTGCTGGGAAAGGCTCTCGAGCGCGAGGGTTTCTCCGTTCTTCTGGCTGCTCCGGAGAACTTTGCTTCTCTCGCGCACACACATGGTCTGCGCATGCATCCACTGCGCGGAGATGTTCGCCAGATCATGGAAAGTCCGTCGGGCACCACTTTCATGGAGTCCGGCGTCAGTAACCCCATCCGGTCGATTCGAGCGATGAGGCGCATGCTGGGCCCGGTTGCCATTCAGATGGCGGAAGATGCCCTCGAGGCTTCCCAAGAGGCAGAGGCCATCATATCTCTAGCGATCTTTGCCCTCCTATCCAAGACCATCGCCGAGATTCGCGGGATCCCTCTCATCAATGTCGAGCCGACCCCTCTCCTGCCGACGCGTGCCTATCCCGCTCCGGGTTGGCCCTGGCAGGCCAACCTCGGCGCCCTACACAACCGGATCTCCGGCATCCTGATGCTGCGCGTCATCTGGGCATGGTACGGCCCCTTTGTCAATGAATTTCGCAGGCGCCACGCGCTTCCACGTTTCTCGGGCGCTGATTTTCGGCGGGTGCTTGTCTCGACCCCGCTGCTAGGGGCCTATAGTCCCACGGTCATACCGCGACCGGAAGACGCGCCACCGACAGCTCATGTAACCGGGTACTGGTTTGACGATGCTCAGCCGCACTGGGTGCCACCTCCTGCTCTCGAGACATTCCTTCAGTCAGGCACGCCCCCGGTGTATGTCGGGTTCGGCAGCATGCGCGGAGAAGATCCGGCAGGGTTCGCCATCACCATCCTCGAGGCGTTGTCGAGCGCCGGTCAACGGGGCTTGCTTCTGACCGGTTGGGGCGGCATGCGCCCACCATCGCTGCCGGACACGGTCTTTGCCATCGACTCCGCCCCGCACAGCTGGTTGTTCCCGCGCATGGCCGCAGTGGTACATCACGGAGGCGCCGGAACTACCGGTGCGGGACTGCGGGCGGGCGCGCCGTCGGTCATCGTACCGTTCATCGTCGATCAGCCCTGGTGGGGTCGGCGCGTTTCACCGCGTTGGGGGTGGGACCGGATCCGATACCGCGCAGGCGGCTCAACGCCAAAAATCTGGCCCACGCGATCCAAGAGGCGATCACGGATCCGCAGATCAGGCAGCGAGCCGGCGAACTCAGCAAAGCCATACGCGCCGAAGACGGGCTGGGCAACGCCGTGCGGCTCATCAGACACCATCTTGGAGTGTGAGCGATGACACCGGAAGATCTCGATCCTGAAGTTCGGCCCTTCCCCAAGATCAGACGCCTGATGGTCGATGGCGGACGAATGGCCGGCCGGAAACATATCATCCACGGTTTGGCGGAGATCGATGTGACCCGGCCGCGACAGCTTATCCGTGACTACAAGTTACGAACCGGTGAGGCACTCTCCTTTACAGCGTTTGTCATCGCGTGCCTGGGTCAAGCCGTCGAGACGAACAGACACATGCACGCCTATCGAAGTTGGCGGGACCAACTGGTCCTCTTTCGGGAGGTGGACGTCAACACCCTGTTCGAGGTCGAGGTCGAGGGCCGTCCTACGATCGTGCCGCACATCATTCGGGCCGTCAACAAGAAGTCGTTCCGGGAAATCCACGACGAGATCCGCGCGTTCCAGAGCCAGCATGAGACCAGCCCAGAGTCGAACTTAATTCGCTGGTTTGTGTTGCTGCCACGCTTATTGAGGCGGGCGTTTCTCTGGGGAATGTTCAAGAGCCCGGTTCTGGTCAAGCGATACTATGGCACCGTTTCCATGAGTTCGGTCGGCATGTTTACCACGGGTGGATTCTGGGGCATCCCTATGCCCAACCATACACTCCAGATCACGCTCGGAGGCATTGCCGAGAGGCCAATGGTCGTCGATGGTCAACTGCTGACCCGGGAATATCTCAGCGTCACGATCAGCATCGACCATGATGTCGTCGACGGTGCCCCGGGCGCACGATTTGCGCAGCGGTTGAAGGAGCTCATGGAAAACGGAGACGGGCTCCCGGTATAGCGTTTGTCAACGCCCACGAACTGCCTCCTCAAATCCAATAGACGCTAGTCAAAGTCGAACGCAGCCGATGCCACGGCTATGTGATGGCTATCGCTCATTTTCCGCGAACAGGACGCGGCCGCTGCCGGGCGTTGCCAACAGTGCGCCGTGCTCGAAGACAATCTCCCCACGTAGGACCACGCGTTGCACCAGGCCGCGCACGACGCGACCCGCAAAGGGCGTCCAGCCGCACTTGGTGTGCACGCCGGCATCGGAAAGCGTGTACTCGGCATCCATATCCATTTCAACCCAGGTGTCCGGCTGTACCGGCAGGCCGTAGATACGACGCGGCTGTTCATGACAGCGTAGCACTAGCTCGTCGAGGGTCAAGCGATCCGCGTGGACGGCGGTGAGTAGGAGCGGCAGCATGGTTTCGACACCGGGCACGCCGGGGGGCGGTGCCGACCCATATTTCTCTTCCAGAGTGTGCGGTGCGTGATCGGTGGCGAATACGTCGATGTAGGCTAGGTTTTCCCACAGTGCGTCCACGTCATCGGGCGCAGCCAACTTCGGTCGCATGTCTCCGCGGGCGCCGAGTGCGGCCACATCTTCCTGGCTGAGAAAGAGATGGTGCGGTGTCACCTCGCATGTTACCCGGTAGCCGCGCTCTTTGGATGCCCGAATCAGCTCGATTTCGCTGCGCCGGCTCACGTGGACAACATGCAATGGGACGTCGTATAGATGGCTCAGATTGAGACAGACCGGCAACGCCAATTCTTCCGCATGGACGGAAATCGGGCCTAAGCCGGTTGGATTGGCGTCCGAGCGATAGCCGGTTTGCTCACTCCGTTCAGCCCAGGTACGAAAGAAGCGATGCATGAGCGCCAGGGTGTCGATGCGCAAGCTGCCGAATGTCTCGCTGACGTAGATCTTGAGCCCGCAGCCTTGGGCAGCCACCGGTAGATATGCATCCACTTCGGACGTCGTCGCGCCTAGAAACAGCCCGACGTCACAAACCGCGGTGGCAGCAGCGCGCCGGACCTTGTCGGCAAAGTGGACCGGGGTCGCGGTCGGCGGCCGGGTGTTCGGCATATCCAGTACCGTTGTCACCCCACCTGCCAGCGCCGCCGTCGTGCCGGAAAGAAAATCTTCCTTGTGCTCATACCCCGGCTCGCGCAGATGAACGTGGGCATCCACAAGGCCAGGCAGCGTCATCACAGTCATGGTTTCCGCCTTGGTTGGAGTCGATTGATCTGTCGTTCTTTCTATCGAGGCAAACCGCTCTATTGTAGCCGTAGCAGAAACGGGGTCAAAAAAGTATGTGTCGCGGATAGGGACAGCGTTGCTGATGAACCACGCAGGGCGTGAGATTACGGCATTGACCGGGCCCACACGCTATCCGCGGCAGGCAAGTGCGGAATGTGATGAAGATGTCAGGTTCAGCCGGCCCTTTACGCTAGACTACAGTTGTCGATCAAGATCCGCACTAAGTATCTGTCCGAAAATTCTCTGTGTCGATCCGGATGTAGAGAGATGGATCGGAAACCACAACCGAATTTTCGGATAGGCGTTTACAAAATGACATCGACAAAAAAGTGTCGATAGGCGAATAAGCGCTCGTCGATACTGCCGAAGGCCCGATTTGCGCCGCCGTCCTGAGCCTCCAGCGAAGGCGCAAATATGTAGGTTCTAAACCTAATGCGGCGAAGGTTGAAACCAACGATTGCATGAAAGGAAGGAAAAATATGGAGCAACGTCCAAGGATTTCGATCCGGGCGCTGATCGTCGGCCTACTGATCTTCGTCGCCGTGTTCGTATTCTTTAGCTTTACCGGTCAGTTCTTCTACTTCTTCGAACGCGTCGAGGAGGACGAGGTCGGTGTGCAGTTCGAGAGCGGGCGTATCAAGGACGTTGTCGGTCCCGGTGTCTACACTGACGATCGGTCTCTTCGTCGATCTCGAACGTGTCTCCAGTGCGGCCGTCGACTTCATCGTCACCGATGAGGAGTTGATCACCAAGGACAAACAGCGCATCGGTCTGGTGGTGACCGGCGACGTGTTCCGACCTGGGCTGGCGCAGAGGGACACGATCCAGGGACTGTGGGCCCAGTACAACCAACTCTACTCTAGATGACGAGGCCGTGCGCAACCGGATCGGCCAGCGTGCCCAGCAGGCCATGAAAGTCTGTGTCGGCGACCGCAACTTCGATGACGCCGTCATCGGCACCGGCGCGCGATGATCTGCGCAACTGCATCGATGACGAGGTCAACAAGCTGGCCGCCAACTTTCGGCCTGAACGTGGCCAACGTCGCCGTGCCCGAAGTGATTCTGTCGCCCGATGTACAGGCCGGTCTGGACGAGATCGTGCGCAAGCGGCTGCAGACCGAGCAGGCCCACCAGGATCTCTTACGCGTGAAGGCGGAGGCCGAAGCCGAGCAGGAGAGCCAGCAGGGCGAAATCCGCATCGCAACAGAGCCGCATTCAGGAAGAGGCTCGCGCAGCAGAGATCTTGGCCGAGCTGGAGGAGGCGAAGATTCTGTCTCAGCGTGCGGTCATCGAAGCGGAACGGTCCAATGAACTGGCGCGAGTCGAGGCGGAACGCGCCAGTCATCGAGGCGGAGAAGATCAACGATCTGCTGGCCGCCGAACGGGATCTGGAGATTCAGTCTGCGCTGGCGAAGGCGGCCACAGAACGCGCCAAGGCGGATGTCGCTCACCCAATTGGCGCTGGCCGAGATCTATGTGGCGAATCCCGAGTATCTCCAGATTCAGACGTGATCGCCAATGCCAGTGCCCTACAGATCGACCGATAAGGTCATCTTCACGCCGGAAGGGCACCATACCGACGCTGGTGCTGCCCGGCCCGGGCATCGTGCCAACTGTCGACACAGGCGCGCCGGCATCTGCGACGGCCGATACGCGGTCGGAGAGTACAGCCGGCAATTAGCAATATCTATCGTCTTCCACCAGAGAGGATTCGTTTTTCGCAATGCCTCGAAAGCGTGATAGAATCGGGGTTCAGTGCGTCAACAAGGGCGCTAGTGGGGGAGGCCTTCGCACAAGATTTGCCGAATTTCCCTCAGGCGTGCAACATGTGCATGCACGAAGGCTCATTCATCGAAAAGGAGTTGATCATGGCTTTTACGTACACGAACTCAAAGGGTTCAACCTACATTCTGCACTCAAAGACGACCACACTGAAGAATGGTCGAGAGCAGACAATCTATTTCTTCGCTAAGACGGAAAAAGACGGTGCGCTTGATGCCGTTCCGGCCGGCTATCAGGTTGCCGAGAGCAAGAACGGCCTGCCGGTGCTCAAGAAGGCATCATAGCGGTCACTTGTCTGAATTCGGACCTGCGCAGCGAAGCAGGTTGTATTGCCGACTCGACACAGGCGTGAATTCAGCCGAGAGAAAAAGCGGACCGGAGAACGTTCTCCGGTCCGCTTTTTGTTTAACGCCAACTCCGTCCGCAGAGGTGCGCACCTTGCAGATCACGATTCGGTGCCCAACATCATCGACTGCTCAAGAGTAGTGTCCGTTGGACATATCGTGCGCATGGTCATGCTCTAACTCCTCCACGGTGGCAGGACGAATTCCAACCACGCGCACGCGGAAAAGGAGCGTCTCCCCAGCAAGCGGATGGTTAAAGTCCAGTTGTATACGGTCTTGCTCGATATCCGCGATGTAGGCAACGATGACATCATCGGACTCCTCATCGAGAACCTCGACCTCTAGCCCGACCTCGATCTCCATCTCCTCTGTGAATGCATCCATCGGCAGCCACTGAAGCGCTTCTTCGTCATATTCGCCGAAACCGTTGTCGGGCGCAAGTGTCACTTCCTTCTCGTCACCCACCCGCATGCCGTAGAGCGCCTCTTCAAGCCCCGGCACTATATGTCCGCGACCCTGAATGATCATCAGAGGCTCATCGCCGTCGGTCGAATCCGCCAATTCTCCATCAGCGAGAAAAAGGTCAAATTCCAGGGTAATGACCATGTCCTTGCGGACGGTCACATCAGATCCACGTGTCAAAATTCCACTGAGCTTTCTTTCGTGAAAGGATCAACCAGATCATCCTACGGCAACGATTGCCAATATACACCCGGATGAACCGGCGCGTCAAACATTTTTGAGATACGGGTGCACCCCATTTCGCGGGCGACAGGCGAGAAGATCATCGGCCGCGCCCGCGGGAAATCCCCAAATGCAGTATGCACATTTGAGATTCGATGACCGTCCTCTGCTACAATATCCCGCGCGAACCAGATCGGTCTCGACCCTGGAACACGGTCTCCAAATCAGCAACGGTTTTCGAAGCGATCCACGCCACCGATTAGGAATAACCTACAATGAAGAGTATACACATTCAGCCGGCAGCCGTAATTTTCGATATGGATGGGTTGATGATCGATACAGAGATCATCTATCGTTCAGCTTGGCAATCTGCGGCGTCGGCGCTGGGATACCACATCGAGGATAGCGTCTTCGACGAACTCATCGGCGTCCGCACGGAAGAATGCGAACAGACGATTTGCGCACATTTTGGACAGGGTTTTCCGCTCAGCGAGTTTCAGAGCCGTTGGATTAGGAGGTGGGAGGAGATCGCGGCTGACGCGGGGATCGAACTGAAACCAGGTCTGCTCGCACTGTTGGACAGGCTCGATGCGCTGGGGATTCTCAAGGCAGTCGGCACCTCCAGTACAGCGTCCGAGGCCGAACGCTGTCTCCGGCTTGCCGGCCTGCGCGATCGCTTTTCCATCGTCGTAACGGGAGACCAGGTGCCAAACGGCAAACCGGCTCCGGACATCTTCCTGGAAGCGGCACGTCGTCTTGTGGTCACGCCGGCTGCATGCGTCGTCTTTGAGGACTCCAACGCCGGCGCTGAAGCGGCATACATCGCCGGCATGCCGGTCTATGTGATACCGGATCTCACACCACCTACACCTGCAACCGTGCAGAATGCCGCCGACATATTTGAGTCACTCCACGATGCGCTGGCGCTGTTCGGGGCCTGAAACAATTGACGCTGTTATCGCCCCTGGGCGCTTTGGATGTGTTCGGCAACGAGGGAATAAAACCGCTGTTCGCTGTTATCCTGCGGGGCATAGCCGACTACTCTACGCGCATTGGCGATACTCCAAAATGCGTGGGGATTGTCACTGACACCGTAGAAGACTTGAAACGGAATGCCGTTTTCGTCGCGAATGTCGTCGGCTTCAATGCTCTTGATAAACAACTGGGCCATATCGGCTTGACTGATATAGGCACCAAGCCGCGCCGAACGCGGACCATGTCGCCGGGCGCGCAGGCGGCCAGATCTGTCTCGCGCGGCGCACCGATGCGGATCTGGACATTTTCAAGTTGTCGCAGCTGGCCACCCTGACGATTCATGGCGCCGGCCGCGAAGACAAAACCAAGATGTTCGTAACATTCCTTGGTCCAGCCGTAGTAGTTATCGCTTAGGGCGCGCATGTCGGGCGTAACTACGTCCATCTTCCCCTGAAGAATCAGCGACTCATAATAATCGGCTGCGTGGTTTGAGCTGGCAACCACGACCCGTCGCACGCCTTCTTCCAATGCCGTCTGATAGACGTTAAAGGCCATCTGGATATTGGCATACTCAGCCCAGAAACTTTGCTCCGGGTCGCTGCGATCCGCGGCCACGACAAATCCACAATGAATCACCGCATCCGCGTCGCGGAAATGGTGCCGGTATGTATCCCGGTCACGCGCCAGCAAATCCGCAATCACGACATCATCGAGAACGACTCCGTCCTTCGTCCGATTTTTTATGTCAACAGGAAGCAGGTCGTAGCGCTCTCGAAATGCGGGCAACAAGAGCCCGGCGATAGTTCCACAGGCACCGATCAGAATTGCTTTGCGTTTCGCCATGACAATCTCCTTATAGAGACGACACTCAAATATTGGTTAATTTGTCCATTGGGTGAGTAAGTGGCTTGACGGCGTCTGCATCCGGTTGGAATCATTCGTGGTGTATCACCCAGCTTACGGGCGTGAAAATGCTAGAAACGGATTCGATTGGGTCAGCCTATCAATGGTCGACTCGGACACATCGGCCGCACGCAAGAGAGGCAAAAATTGCTCGCACAAGACCGTGAACGGTTTGGGCACGCCACCCCCGGGTTGCGAAGGGTCAAACCAGCCCCGATCATGGGAGAGCAGGAGTTGCCCTTCATGGCCGGCATCCAACTGCTGTCTGACCAGGACAACATACTGCTGCAATGAAGGGTGTTCGGATCCGATTGAGTCATATTCCAGCCAGGCACCGCGCCGCGCCACCTCCAGGTGGAGGGCAAAGTCAGGTTCAGCCTGGGTGTGGATCCAGATAAAGCGTTCCGCCGTGTATCCGGCCTCCTCGATGATGTCCAGCTGCTGATGGACCACGCGACCACGGATCGTATGGCTGCCGATCACGGCCCCGGTCTCGCGCCCGGCCCGTGCAGCCACGCGCAGAATTTTCTCCTCCACCGGTGTGATGCCGTCATCTCCTGCGCTCAGTTTGATCCAGGCCAGCGCGCACGCCCGTCTCCTCGATCTGGTCCGTCAACTCGGCCAGCATCCAGTCAAAGAGCCCATCTTCGGTACTCTCGACGGCCCAGCGCGGAACCCACGGCTGACGATAGATGCCTGTCGCCACCGCAACAGGCAGGTCGACGAACCGCGACACATCGCGCACAATGTCGACCCTGCGACCGACGCCCACCGGCGTACATTCCACCAGTGCTGTGACACCGACACGCGCAGCAGCGACGAGTTGGGGGCCCATCAGCGCCAACACATCGCCGGCGTTGGCCTGACGCCAATTCTCCGCCTCGATTGGGCCGAGATCGACAAAAATGTGTTCGTGAGGCAGGATCAAACCCACTTCTTCAGCGGTTTTCGGGCCGAGTGTGGTATGTAACTGGCGCATGATTGAATCGCTCCCTGTTCCCTAGATCACGGGGATGCCTAAATCCGCCGCGCCGGTAGGCGATGTCACGGCGTTGGGCGCATAACGTGCAAGGTGATCCAGGCCTATTTCGGCACGACGAACACGCTCTCGGCTCAGGGCTACCACGGTCTTCTCCAGATGCGAACCGCTGGGGTAGACGTCCGGCGCGTTGCGCAGTCCAAACTTGAGATAGACCGGTGACACAACGCGCACGATTTCACCGATCTCGTAGTGACGAATGAAGCCACCAAAGTTGTCCGGCACTTCGACGTAGAGATCGATCGGCAACGACACCGCGGCGCGAATGGCTGCCAACTTGGGCAAATCGAGATCGGTGGGCACATTGTACGTCCCTGCCCCCAGTCGCTCCTGCAACAGAATTGCTGCCGGATTGGCGGCGCCCATCTGCACGGAAACCTTGACGACCAGATCGGCCGGCAACTCCCCGGCATTCTTCATTTCGTTGACTACATACAGCAACCCTTCATCGGCAACGAGGATACTGCGCAGTCCAAGCCCGCAACCGCGCCTGACATCTTCAATTGCGTAGACCAGCTGTTCCATTCCCCGGTGGCGCGCGCCCAAGTTTTTGCCGGCGGTGGAGAGGATCTGGCTACCGGGCTCCCAAGCCGCCCGCGGGCCGACAAAGAGGCTGACTTCTATCTGTGCCTCGGAGCCCAAGCGCACCATCTCGCGGATCTCAGCATCAGTCTGTAACATAATGCCGCTGCCCTGGCTGACGCGGTGAACCTGCACGTTGCGTTTCTCCGCCTCATCCAGCACGGCAGCCAGAGCGCCGGGACCTTCGACGCTCGGTATCTCCACCCGGTATTGCGCGCCGTCAGGGAAACGCTTGCTCGAATCAGGGAGACTGTAGAGGTCGCCGGCAGGCAGACCGAGCGACTGCAAAAATCGGCGTGTCTCTTCCATTTTACGTCACTTTCTCGTTCGGCATGCCCATCGAGTCGAACTCTTGCACTTCGTCCGTAAAAAACTTTCGTGAAGTGGCCTGCTGCATATAAATCCCTGGCTCACGGCGACTCGATGGAATGCAGTTTGTTGACAGATGATAGCTTGGTGTAGACCGATCACGATCCATCATAGCATCTCGTAATAGACAAGACAACGATGGAAGATGGGCGACTTTTTGCGCGCGACCGATGGACCATCATACAGCACAATACTTTGCTCGGTCGACGAAAACAGGGTAGGCTATGCGCGTCACTATTGCCCGGCCTCGCAAAGGTTCTGTTCATGTCACCCCAACTGGAAGTTCAGATCGCCGTCGAGAAGATCAACAAGTACGCCAGCAGTGAAAGCGGCGATACGGTAGAGCTCATCGAGCGACCACACGGCGGGATGAGTATCGTGGTGGCCGATGGACAGCGGAGCGGTCGCAGCGCCAAGGCCATCAGCAATATCGTCATGCGTAAGGCTATTGCCCTTCTGGCAGAGGGCGTCCACGACGGCGCAGTGGCGCGCCGCGACTCACGATTACCTCCATCTGCAGCACGGCGGCAAGGTGAGCGCCGAGTTGTTTATCGTCAGCGTCGATTTGGTCACCCGCACACTCGTCGTGAGCCGCAACGCTCGCTGCCCGGTCCTCTTGCGTCAGGACGGCACAGTCCGGTGGTTGGACGAAGCCAGTGACGCCGTCGGCATCTATCGGTACACAAAACCTTCGATCACAGAGATTCCTCTCTGCGCAGAGACGACGGTCGTCGTTTTCACCGACGGCGTCTGGACGCGGGACGCCGGACATTGGCCGAACCCGGTATCGACCTGCCGGAACTACTCGATGGGCTACAGGCCAACGACGAGGTCACGGCACGCCAAATTGCCGACGCCGTGCTGGCAGATGCCCTGCGGCTCGACCAAGGGCGCCCCCGTGACGATGCGACTGTGCTGGTCCTCAGAATTGTCAAAACATCTGCTGAGGACAACGTTCGACGCCTCTCACTGCGTTTTCCGCTCTAGGCGGGATCTATATCACACACAGGTTCAGGATAGGCAAGCGCAAGATATGCAAGAGCGGGGAATGCAGGACGGCATCCTACCACTGATCAAGGTTGTGGGCGTCAGCGCAAGTGGCAAGTCGACCCTGGTACACGGCCTGCACGCCCGCGGCTACCGTGCTCGTCCGGTCAGCCAGGAACACAGCAGCGTTCCCGATCTCTGGCAACAGTTTGAACGCGCTGCCGTATTGATCTATCTCGACCTTACGTTGGATGGTCAACGCCAGCGCCGCCCGGATGTCAGCTGGAGTCTCCTCTGGTACTTCACCGAACTGAACCGTTTGCAGCATCCGCGAAGCCATGCCGATCTTCAGATCGACACCACCAACCAAGTACCGGGTGCCGTTCTATCCATTGCGCTGGTCTACCTGGAACATCGGCGCGTGCGCTGCAGCAGCCAACCGCTGCCGCCACTGTCTGAAACAGGCTCAGCGCGTCCCGCAATCGGGGGTGACGTATGACCGATTTTGTTGTCGTTGGTGGCGGAATCTACGGCTGCGATACAGCATGGGAATTGGCCAGAAGAGGTAGCAAGCAATCTGGACGATGCAGCGGCAGTTTTTCCGGCGCTGACCGGGATCGGTGTCGAGAGCGTGTATGTCGACCGTGCAGAAACGGACACCGTCGACCATATCCCCAACATCGACCGCGCCGGCGGCACGGAAAACGTTTGGTTCACGACGGGGTGGTCGGGCCACGGCTGGGCGATTGCGCCGGCCGTCAGTGTCCTGCTCGCGGGGTGGGTACTGAGTGGCGAACAACCAAGCCGGTTGAGACCGTTTTCGGCGAGTCGCTATGGCCGTGTGAACCGCTAACCCTTGGATTGCACGACGACGGTCCGGCCGGTATTGGGGACCGGCTTCGACGGGTTTTGCGGATGGTGCCCGCCTGACGATCCACGAGTCTCGGTCACCAGCCCGTGAGGTCTAGACGCAGGCAGGCGATAAGGGGTCTTCTTGAATCCCGGCATACCCGATGGAGTACCAAATAATCGCCGGCAATGTTGCCCAAAACAGTCGCCACAAGAACGAAACGGATGTCAAGCACGCCGGCGGCAGCAGCTTATCCGCGACGGCGGTCATTCCGATTCATCCAAACTCTTCCTTTTGCACCTGTTTGTGCTTTGACATTCGCTCAAGCAGGGTGCTAATCTAAAGAGACTCAAACCCTTGGCATGCACAACTTCCGGCTTCTCACCATCGTCGGCGCGCTCTTTATGGCCGCTGTCGGACTTAGCTCACCCCTAATCACCATCTACCTGGAGACACTGGGCGCGGACTACGCCCACATTTCATTCATTCTCGGCAGCTTTGTCTCGGTGATGATTGTCAGCAATTTCGCCTGGGGCCGGCTTGCGGACCGGCTGGGACGCCGGAAGCCCTTGCTCGTGCTGGGTCTGGCCGGCATGTCGACCGCCTATTTCCTGCTCAGCCGCGCACCGACGGCCAATGCGGCTTGGAGTGCACGCCTGCTGGAAGGGATCGCCGTCGCAGCCTATACGACCGTGAGTCTGACACTCATGGGCGATATCCTCGAGCATGAAGCGCGCAAGGGACGGCGTATGGGTCTCTATCGCGGCCTGGGATCGCTGGCCTTCAGCATCGGTGCCCTGGTCGGCGGCCGGATCGCCGATGCGTTCTCGCTGCCGCTGGTCTTCACCGTGTGTGCCGGCGTCTATCTAACGGCCCTGCTCGTGGCGCTAACCCTACAGGAGCCACAGGCGCCCGCACTCGAGACATCCGTCGGCACCGTAGCCAGTCGTTCGCCAACACCGGACGTAAAACCAAAACGATCGCTACCGATTCTCTTCCTGGCGGGCGTTCTGCTCTGGATGGCGGCCCACGCGGCCTCGTCGTCCATGTGGCCCAACTATATGACGACCCTAGGCTACAGCAAAACTCTCATCAGCAGTCTATGGGGATTAGCGGCGTTCATCGAAATGCCGGCCATGTATCTGGCCGGCGCGCTCTCCGATGTCATGGGCCGGGCGATCATGTTGGCTGCGGGCGGTTTTGCCATTTCATTGGTTCAAGTGGGCTACATCTTGGTGGCCTCTGTCTTGCCCGCACTCTTCATGGTACAACTGGTGCGCGGCTTCGGTTTCGGCAGCTACACCTCCACAGCCATGACATTCACGGCAGAACAGGGGGGACAGCGCTCACGCGGCGGCAATAGCGGACTTTTCTATATGGTGGGCAGCATCGGCCAGCTTCTGGGCATGTTCTTTGGCGGCCAACTGGCCCAATACTTCGGCTTCACGACACTTTACACCGCCTGTGCCGTCCTGGCGCTGGGCAGCGGAATCTGCTTTCTGGCTTTGCGCCGTCGTTCGCGCCCACCGGTGGGCGCCGCGCTGGCGGCAGATTGACCAAGAGATCTTCGTGCAAGTGGTGCCGGAAAGCTGCGTTAACACGAGAGCCATGCGTCGACTTCTTCCGAGGGTCAAAACGCATCATTGACCGACAAATATGTCAGGGCGCAACTTCATCATGAACGTGCTAATCCTGGCCGCCGGCTCTCGCGAGCACCGGGCGGCGCAACTGGAGACCGACACCTGGGTGTTGCAGAAATTGGGCGATCACGCCATGATCGACCACGTCGTACACCTGGCACGCCGTGTGGCCGAACCGGCGCATATCTACATCGTCACAGACGCCCGGAACGAAAACATCAGCCAATACCTCGGCAACGCCTACCACTATGTAGTCCAGACGGTGGCGCGCGGCACGGGTGACGCCGTGCACCAAGCGCGGCAGAGCCTCGCCGGTTACGACGGTCCGCTGCTCATCCTCTACGGCGACACACCGCTACTGCGCGCTTCATCGGTGATGGGACTGGTGGCACGACACCGCTTGAAGAAAGCGACATTTTCGTTGCTCAGCGCCTATGCCGAAGAGACACTTGCCTACGGGCGCATCGTACGCAGCCAGACAGGCGACATTCTCGACATCCTGGAGGTATCGGACGACGCTGACCACAATCTCCCTGTCGTCGAGTACAACATCGGGGCCTATGTCGTGGAGACAAGCCGGCTCTGGCCCGCGTTGGCGGAGGCCTTTCTCAAGGGTACCGACCACCGGTTGACCGATACCGTTGCCGTGTTGGCCGGTCACCAAGAACGTATCTCGTCTTACCATGCACTGGACCCGGATGAACTCCAGGGTATCAACACCCCCGCCGATCTGGAGCGCGCCGCCTTCATTCTACAGAAGCGACAGTTGCGCCCCCGGCGCTCCGAAGAACACAACGAGATTCGCTTCGGCACCGGCGGCTGGCGCGCCCGCATCGGCGAGGGCTTCACGCTGGACAACGTGCGGCGCCTCTGCCAGGCGCTGGCCAACGAGGTCGTGCGCCGCGGACCGGGAGGCAGACGGCGTGCTCATCGGCTACGACCGGCGCTTTCTGGGCGACGTGGCCGCCGCAGCCGCGAGCCGAGGTCTTTGCCGGCAACAATATCCCGGTCGAGCTGCTGACCGAGGACGTGCCCACGCCGCTGGTCACCTATGCCACGGCCGAACACCAATTCGCCTATGGGCTCATGTTCACGGCCAGCCACAACCCGGCCCAGTGGAACGGGCTCAAGGTCTTCGCCACCGACGGCTCACTGCCGCTGGACGACGAGACGCACGCGATCGACGACCGAAGCCAACGCCCTCGAGCCCGACCAGGTCGTCAAGGTCGAACTGGAGACGGCGCTGCAAAGCGGCATGGTGCTATGGCCGACTACACGAATGAGTACGTGGACGCGGTCGAGGCGCTGATCGACATGCAGCGCCATTCGCGACGCCGGTCTACGCGTGGTCGTCGACCCCATGTACGGCGTGGGCCAGGTGACGCTGGAGATCGTGCTCACCGAAGCGCGCTGCCGGGTGACCACCATCCACGGCCGCCACGATCCGCTCTTCGGCGGCCGCTCGCCCGCGCCCGATTCCGGCGAATTGACCCAACTGATCCACGCGCGTGCGCGAGGGCGGCTACGACCTGGGGCTGGCCATGGACGGCGACGCCGACCGCATCGCCATCGTCGACGACCAGGGCACGTTCATCAGCACCAACGAACTGCTGCTGCTGCTCTACTACTACCTGCACGAAGTGCGCGGCGAACGCGGCGGCGTGACCCGCAACCTGGCCACCACCCATCTGCTGGACCGCCTGGCGGCCCACTTCGGCGAGCCATGCTACGAAGTGCCGGTCGGCTTCAAGCATCTGGCCGCCAGCATGAAGGAACACGACGTCCTGCTGGCCGGCGAAAGCAGCGGCGGGCTGAGCATCCGCGGCCACATCCTGGGCAAGGACGGCATCTTCGCCTGCGCGCTGGTGGTCGAGATGATGGCGCGCACCGGACGCACGCATCTCCGCCATGCTCGACGAGATCCACGCCATCACCGGCCGCCTGGTCAGCCGCGAGGTCAACCTGCCGGCCACGTCCGAGATGAAGGTGATGGTGCCGCGCACGCTGGCAGGCGGCCGATCTGCAGCGAGATCGCCGGCCACGCGGTGGTCCGCATCTCCCACGACGACGGCGCCAAGTTCTACCTGGAAAACGACAACTGGCTGCTGCTGCGCTTCTCCGGCACCGAGCCGCTGCTGCGCATCTTCGCCGAAGCCGACGACGAGGCAGAGGCCGACGACGCTGGTCGCGCTGGGCAGAACTCGCAACTGGTCAGCATCCTCGCTGAAGACATAGCGGTGGTTGGCCCAGTCAGCATGGCTAGCGCCTGCAACACGCAGCAATCACCTACACGATCACAGCCAACTGAAAGGAACGCATCATGGCCCAACCACTGGAACTCGTCCTGATTGGCGCCGGCAGCCGCGGCGATGCGTGCCTATGCATCCTACGCGTTTTCTCACCCGGACCAGGTGCGCTTTGTCGCCGTGGCCGAACCG
This sequence comes from uncultured Chloroflexia bacterium, assembly GCA_963715415.1. Taxonomy (GTDB): domain Bacteria; phylum Chloroflexota; class Anaerolineae; order Caldilineales; family Caldilineaceae; genus JAWKOK01. The sequence continues at coordinate 133,050 of CAVQSG010000049.1, forward strand.
AATGCGGAACGTCGGCAAGCCTTCGCCGATGAGCACGATATCGACGATGCCTACTGCTTCGAATCGTGGGAAGAGCTGATCGACCAAGGGGCAACTCGGCCAGGGCGCCATCGTCACGACCCAGGATCAGATGCACGTCGAGCCGGCCGTGGCGGCCATGCAGGCGGGCTACGACGTGCTGCTGGAAAAGCCCATGGCCCATACGCTGGAAGGCTGCGTCAGGCTGGTGCAGACTGCAGAACGCACACGGCGCACACTACAGATCTGCCATGTGCTGCGCTATTCACCCTTCTGGGTGCACGCTCAAGCAGGTGCTGGACTCGGGCGTTCTGGGCGAGATCATCACGGTCGAACATCGGGAGAATGTCGCCTATTGGCACATGGCCCACAGCTTCGTGCGCGGCAACTGGCGCAACAGTGGTGAATCCAGCCCCATGATCCTGGCCAAGTGTTGCCATGACATGGACATTCTCTACTGGAACCTGGCCGGACGCTGCGAACGGCTCAGTTCGTTCGGCTCGTTGCTCCACTACCGCAGCGAGTCGGTCGGACCGGAGATCCCGCCTGCGCTGCACCGACGGCTGCCCCATCGAAGAGGAATGCCCCTTCTCGGCCATCGGCATCTACATGGACTATCGTCCGTTCGAACATCTGCGCACCGCAGCCCAAGCAGGGCAAAATCGATCCCGCCCGGCCCATGACCTGGCCCTTCGTCACCATTGCCGATGATCCGACGGTGGAGAACCGCTTGGACGCGCTGCGGACCGGTCCGTACGGACGCTGCGTCTACCACTGCGACAACGACGTGGTCGATCATCAGGTTGTGTCAGCATGGAGTGGAGCAGCGGCGCGTCCGTGGTCATGGTCATGCACGGGCACTTCAGACGAGGAGCACCGCTCCATGCGCTACGACGGCACCAAGGCGACGTTGCGCGCACGCTTCGGCTCGCCTTCGAGGATCACGATCTATCACCACGGCGGCGCCGACGAAGAGGTGCCGATTCCCGAAGCAGGCAGCGGACACGGCGGCGGTGATGCAGGGATCATGGCCGACTTTGTCAAGGTGCTGCGCGGCGAGGCGGATGCGCTGACCAACGCCCGCGAGTCGCTTGAGAGCCATCTCATGGCCTTCGCCGCCGAGCATGCGCGGATCACCGGTCAGGTGGTGCTGATGGAGGATTTCCGTCGCCAGGCAGAGACACTGGCCGGATAGGGCGTCAGGTCGGCACTCCGTCAAAGAAGTCGACGGCACCGGTCTCCAGCGAATACTCGGCGCCGACGATGAGCAACCCGTCCTTCCGGGTCAAGTGTTCGAGGATCTCCGATCCGTGTCGCAGGTGGTTGGCGGATACACGGACGTTGGCCCGTACGGCATGCCGCGCCAAAGCATCTTGGTCCTGCTTCAGCTCTGTGGCCAACAAGCCTTCGACGGAGGGCCGAATCCGGTCGACGATCGAGCGCAGATTTCGCGATTGGTTTTCCGTGGGCTGCTGAAGCTCGTCCAAGGTCGCCTGCACTGCTCCGCACCGGGTATGGCCCAGTACAACAACCAGCCGAGTGCCGAAGCGTTCGGCGGCAAACTCGACACTGCCGATTTGCGACGGCGCAACGATATTGCCGGCCACGCGGATGACGAACAGATCGCCCAGCCCCTGGTCGAAGACGATCTCGACGGGGACGCGCGAGTCGGAGCAACCGATGATGACGGCAAACGGCTCCTGGCCCGACACCAGTTCACTTCGGTGCGCTTGGCTCATGAACGCATCCAGACTTCGCATGCCCGACACGAAACGGTCGTTTCCTTTGCGCAGTCGATCAAGTGATGTTAAGGCTGAGATCATTGAACATCATCCCCATAAATTTGCCGTTGAACGCTAACGGACAACTAGGCGCCTATCATACTGAATCGGGCCCGCATCCTCAGCCAGGGGACAGACATCACCCTCATCTCGACCGGCATCTGCACCGAAGAAGCCATGCGCGCGGCCAAAATTCTGCGCCGGAGAGGCGTGTCGATCCTGCATCTGCACGTCACGACGATCAAATCCTTTAGCGATCCGATCGTGTTGGAGGCCCTGAGTAAACCGAAACACGCCGTCATCACCATGGAAAATCACAATGTGATCGGTGGGGTCGGTACGGCTGTGGCCGAAATGATGGCGGAGCACGGCATGGGCAAAAAGCTGGTGCGACTCGGCATACCGGACACATTTGCCCACGGTGCGGAGGCCCGTCGCCAACACTGACAAGGCGGCGAACAGCCTAAGCGGGCGAACTGTGTCCACTGCTGTTTCAGCCGTTCAACTACGCGTGGCTGCCGGCAACGCCGCTTCGTAGGCGGCGATGATCCGGTCCATCATTTCATCTTGTTTGGCATCGATCACCCGTCGTGCCGGATCCCCATCGTAATAGGCAATGATCTCCCGCGCGCCTTGATGGAACGGGATGGCTGGGTTGAACTCGGCCACCGTGCGCTTGATTTTGGTGTTGTCAAAGACCATGCTGTGGGCTTTGTCACCCAGCAGACCGGCGCCCCACCGCGGATCGTAGGCGGCAATGAACTCTGACGCAATATGCACGAGCTTGGGCTCGACGCCCGCTGCTTCGGCCATCAAGAAGTAGATCTGGTTCCAGGTGAGGATCTCGTCGTTGGTGATATGGAAGACGTCGCCAATCGCACGATCATTTCCCAGCAGGCCCACCAGCCCGACGGCAAAATCGCTGTGGTGCGTCAGTGTCCACAGGCTGGTGCCGTCGCCATGTACGATGACTTTTTTGCCACGCCGCATACGATCGATCATCGTATAGCCATACCCCATGGGCATGAGCGTATTGTCGTAGGTGTGGGAAGGCCGGACGATGGTGGCCGGAAATCCCCCTTCCCGATAGGCGCGCGTCAGGCGCTCTTCACAGGCGATCTTGTCGCGGGAATATTGCCAGAACGGATTGTAGAGTGGACACGATTCGGTCACCGGAAGGTTCAGCGGCGGCGTGTGATAGACGGACGCGGAACTGATGAAGAGATACTGTTTCGTCCGCCCGGAAAACAACTCGATGTCCAGTTCAACGTGATCCGGCGTAAACGCGATCCAGTCGACGACGACGTCGAAGGTGTGGTCGTCCAGAGCCGACCGTGCGGATTCCCGATCACGAATGTCGCCACGGAGAACTTTCACACCATCCGGCGTCGGCCGCAGCGATTGGCCTCGATTCAAGTGGTAGAGCTCGATGTCCTTGTCTAGTGCGCGCTGTGTACATGCTGAACTGATGATTCCTGTACCACCGATAAACAGTACTTTCACCTTGATCTCCTCTACAATGCTTAACCTTCAGTCACATTACGCGCGCAGCCGCTCCATGTTCGGGTCATACAGCGGCTCGCCGACGACCGTGGCGCCATAGCGCTCACCGAAGTACTCGATTTCAACTTGCGTACCCTCCTCTGCGTGCACTGCGGGGAGGTAGCCGTACAAAATGCCCTTGCCGACGGAATAGCCGTAGTTCGCCGTCGTCACATGGCCGACACATTCGCCGGCAGCGAAGATCGCTTCATAGCCCAGCGCAATGCCGCCGTTGTTAAAGGTCATGCAGGCCAGCTTCTTCTTCAACGGCTTCTTCCGTGCTTCCAGAGATGCCGTACGCCCAATGAAATCCCCCTTGTCCGCCTTCACCGTCCAGCCCAGACCCGATTCATAGACATTGTACTCGGTATAGAGATCGCTGCCCCAAAGCCGGTAGCCCTTCTCCAACCGCAGCGAGTCCATCGCGCCCATGCCCGCTGCTATCATCTCGAACTCACGACCAGCCTCCCAGAGCAGATCCCAGACCTGCAGCGCCATGTCCATGGGGAAGTGGAGTTCCCATCCCAGCTCGCCCACATACGAGATGCGCAGCGCGACGACCGGCGTCAGACCAATGGTGATCTGCCGTGCCGCGAAGTAGGGAAACGCTTCATTGCCCACATCGGCGTCGGTCACCTTTTCCAGCACCTTGCGCGCATTGGGACCCCAAAGTCCCAGTGCCGTATAGCCGTTGGAGATATCTCTGAGGGCAACGGAGCCGTCGGTCGGTGCATGTTGCTCGACCCAGGCCAGGTCCTGGGGCAGTGTGCCTTCGCCCACGAACAGCCAAAAGGTCTCCGGGGCCAGTCGTGCCACGGCCAGATCGCGCTTGACAGCGCCGCTGGGCGTCAGCCAGGTGGTGTAGACGACTCGCCCGACCGCCACATCCATCTGGTTGCTACACAGGTAGTTGACATAGGCTGCTGCGCCGCGGCCCGTCGCCTCGATAATCGAGAGGCCGGTCAGATCGTAGAGTGCCACATTCTCACGCGTAGCCAGATGTTCGGCGCCCTGGATGCGCGACCAGTGCTGCGCCGCCCATCCCGAGCGAGCGGGGATTCGATCTTCGTATTGTTCCAACAGGCGGCTGTTGGCGCCGTACCAGTTGGGCAGCTCCACGCCGGCAAAGGCTGTGTATTCAGCTTCCAACGCATCCAGCCGCGACGCAAAGGGGCTCAGCCGCACATTGCGCGGCTCGGTGATCGACTGCCGCGGATGAACGATGTCGTAGACTTCCCGGTAATTCTTCCGGGTGATCACGTCGGTGTAGGCATCGGTGGTCTGGAACTGGTGGAAGCGATGGATATGGGCCTGGCGCATGTCCCATTCGGGTTCACCGTAGGCCATCCATTCCGCCGCTGACTTCGCCACTCCGCCGGCATGGGTGATCCAGGATGCGACTGCCGTCCAGAAGCCTTTGACGCGCGACTCACCAATGATGGGGTAGCCGTCGACGGAGAAGGCAAACATGCCGTTGATGGCCGACGCCCGATCGATCTCGGCGTCCCGCAGTGCGGGCAAAAGCCGCTGGGCCTGCGTCCAAGGCCGACCGAAAAAATCATCGGGCGTAAATGGATGAATGGCCGATTTCCCCAAGGCCTGTGGACGCACGACATGGGGACGATGCCAGTAGCTGCCGATCCCGTATCCGTCCCAGTGCTGGCGGTAGTACATGGTCGAATCCAATTCGCGCGTCGTCGGATAGACGACCTCCTGATCCTTGTCGGTGCGATCGAATTGGCTCAGGGCGGCCAGTGGTAGGGTGCGGACGTACTGGTGCTCAAAGGCCAGCAAGGGCAGCGCGACCCCCAGCTTTTCGCTGAGTGTCGGTGCCCAGATATTGGCGCAGAGAAGAACACTTTCACATTCGATACGCGACAGCGCGGGGTTATCGGTGAGCACTGCCCGCACCCGCCCATCCACAATTTCGACGTTGGTCATGGAGGTGTTGGCGACAAATTCAGCCGCGCCGCCGGCCATTGCGTCCCTCGCCAGCGCGCCCGAGACATCCGCGCCCTTGACGATCGCGCCCTTGGGCACGAAGAGTGCGCCGACGAATTCGCGTTCATCGATGATGGGCAGTTTCATCTTTGTCTCGGCCGGCGTCAAGAGATGGGACTCGCAGCCGAAGGCCTTGGACTCGCCATGTAGCCGGATCAAGTCCTGCCAGCGGGCGTCGGAGATGGCCACCTCCAGCTGGCCCACAGGGTTGACGGTGTTCCGGTCCGGGCGAAACGGCGCCAATCCATTCACCAGGTCCGAGGTGTACATGCCCATCTGGGTCAACAGCTTGGAATGGCTCAACGGCACCGATCCGCCCGGTGCGTGGGAGGTGGAACCGTCGTTTTCGTAGAGCTCCCCCTTATCGATGACAAGGATGTCGCGCCAGCCGAACTTGGCCAGATGATAGGCCGCGGCGCAGCCGACAATGCCGGAACCGATGATGACGAGACGAACTTGCTTGGTCATGTTTTTCTCCGGGTTGCGCTGAAGAGGAGAGACTGGCACACTGAGGCACGGCAGTGGCCCACGCAGAGGGAATGGCCACCATGTCCAGGGCAGGTGACAAGCTCAAGATCGAGGCAATCCATTGGGTTCTCTTACGATAAATGTGCGCTGCATTATGACAACTGAAGGCAAAAATATGTTAGCATAGTTCGAACCGTCTGTCATAGCGGTGAAAAGCTAGGGCTGCTCAACCCTGCGATTTCTACGAGGGCAAGATTACGCTCGATTCCGGCGAGTTGTTGTACCCTCGTCGTAGCGCAACGAAGGGCATTTGCCGGCAAGTCAGGGTCCTGCCAGGGTATCTCATCATTCCAGTTGTCTTCATGGTGTTTTTAACCATTCGGCCAAGGGTAGTCGGTATCCTGTCCGGACGGAGTCTCAAATGACAAACGACACGGCGCGGCGAACGGTCGACATCTGAAAACAAGAGAGGACGCGACACGTGGCAGCAGCTACGACGGCTGTCTGTGCGCCTGTGGCCATTCGCAGCGGGCATCCTGGTCACGTTTCTCGGTTTCTTCCTCTACACGCTTTTTGCGCCATCACCCGAGCAACTCACATCGGCACATGTTGATGAAATCGTCAGCGAGGCCTTTGCCGCCGCCACGCCGCCACCGGCCTTCTCGACACAGGTCTATGAGACGATCTTGCCGTCGCTGGTGATGATCAAGATGGGCGGCGAACTCCGGCATGAAGGCAGCGAAGCACGCTTTCAGAAGCCGCCTATGGGGAAGTTCCGCAATGCAATGACACAGCTGGAACAGACAACCGGCGCGCTCCGCGAGGCTGCGTTTCCGGGCATGTACGACGCCGGCCTATCCGGCCGATACGTGCAGAACGGCGAAGCATACGACGTCGGCAGCGGTGTCGTGATCAACGATAGCGGCGCGATCCTCACCGCGTATCATGTGGTGGCGCGTGCGCCGGCCATCGAAGTTCTCTTCGCCGACGGTACCGAAAGCGCAGCGCAGATCATTGCCATCGAGCCGGATAACGACATTGCCGTCCTGCAGCCGAGCAAACTGCCCGAGATCTTTGCGCCTGCCACACTGGGCAACCCGGGTGGACTGCGCATCGGCGACGCTGCATTTGTGGTGGGTAGTCCATTCGGGCTGGCAGGTTCGATCAGCGCCGGCGTGATCTCCGGTCTCGACCGCACCTACCGTCCGGTCAATGGCGAGCCGCCACTGGAGCGCCTGATCCAGTTCGACGCCGCTGCCAATCCGGGCAGTTCGGGTGGGCCGCTTCTCAACCGGGACGGCGAGGTCGTCGGCATTGTAGTGGGTCTGATCAACCCGACGGCCCAGGATACGTTCATCGGCATCGGCATGGCCGTGCGCATCGACGTGGCCGGCGCGGCAGCCGGCGCTCCTCAACAGTAATGACCTCTCCAAGGACAATCCAAAGGAAGTGAGCATGGAACCAGGCCTCAACCGCGAACTCAAGAAACCGATGGAGCAGGTGCTCTACGAGGTCAAAAAGATCATCGTCGGCCAGGATCACCTGCTCGAACGGCTGCTGGTGGCGCTGCTGGCGCGAGGCCACATATTGGTCGAAGGCGTACCGGGCTTGGCCAAGACCATGGCCATCAAGACGCTGGCGGAATCCATCGGCGGCCATTTTCAGCGCATCCAGTTTACGCCGGATCTGGTGCCGGCCGATCTGATCGGCACCCGCATCTATAACCAGAAGACGGGCGACTTCAACACCTCGCTGGGTCCCGTCTTCACCAACCTGCTGCTGGCCGACGAGATCAACCGCGCCCCGGCCAAGGTACAGAGCGCACTGCTCGAAGTCATGCAGGAGCGCCAGGTCACCATCGGGCGGGAGACCCACAAGGTGCCCAACCCGTTTCTGGTGCTGGCCACCCAGAACCCAATTGAGTCTGAAGGCACCTATCCGTTGCCCGAGGCTCAGGTCGACCGTTTCATGCTCAAGGTGCTGGTCGGCTATCCGTCGGCCACCGAGGAGTTCGTCATCGTCGAGCGCATGACCGGCGCGCTGCAGGCCATCCGCCAGGTGATCGACCCTGATCAGTTGCTGACGCTACAAGCAAGAGGCAGCACAAGGTCTACGTCGATCCGGCGCTGATCGAGTACGCGGTCAAGCTGGTGACTGCCACACGCACGACCGCAGGCGGTGGGCGAGGCGGATCTGGCCCGCTACATTCTCTTCGGCGCCAGCCCGCGTGCGTCCATCAACCTGATCCTGGCTGCGCGCGCGCTCTGGCCTTCATCCGTGACCGCACCTATGTCCTGCCCCAGGACGTCCGCGACCTCGCGCTGGACGTGATCCGCCACCGCCTGGTGCTCTCCTACGAGGCGCTGTCCGACAACGTCGACAGCGATGTGCTGTTCAATCGTCATCTTAACTGCGATTCCGCTACCGGAGGTCTCACCCAGTGACCGCACCATCCACCACGCGACCCACCACGCCTGAACGCGTTCTACAGCGGCTCGAGTGGCCGGTCATTCGGCGGCTGGACGGTCTCTTCCAGGGCGACTACCGCACCCTCTTCTACGGCGCACGGCATCGACTTCGCCGATCTGCGCGAGTACCAGCCCAGCGACGACATCCGCCACATCGACTGGAATGTCACGCGCCCGGATGAACAGTCCCTATGTGCGCCAGTTTGTGGAGGATCGGGAGATCACCGCCTGGTTTCTGCTCGACCTGAGCCCGTCCATGGCCTTCGGCCCGGTCGATCGTCCCAAGGAGTCGGTGCTGATCGACTCCGTCGCCACCCTGGCTCGCCTGCTTGACCCGGGACGGCAATCGGGTCGGCGCGATTCTCTACAACAACGGCATCGAACAGACCATTCCGCCCCGCACCGGCCGCAACCAGGTGCTGCGCCTCATCCGCGACCCTGTTGCGCAACGCGGAGGCGCACCGGCCGCCGCTCCAGGTACCGGGACAAACTTGGCCACGTTGCTCAATGCCGGCGCTAAACACCTTCAAGCGGCGCTCGGTTGTCATCCTGATCTCGGACTTCATCAGCGAACCGGGGTGGGAGCAGTCGCTCTCCTCTGCTCAATCGACGCCACGAACTGATCGCCGTCCGGCTGTGGGATCCGCGCGAGGTCGAACTGCCCGACGCGGGTCTGATCGTGGTCGAGGATGCCGAGACAGGCGAGCATCTCTATGTCGATACCAGCGATGCTGCGTTTCGGCGTCGCTTTGCCGAAGCGGCCCGGCAACGCACGGAGAGTTTGAACGCAAGCATCGGTCGGGCAGGCATCGATCTCTTCTCTTTGTCGACCGAAGAGGATCTGGGCAGCGCCATCGTGCGCATGGCCACATTGCGCAAAAGGCGGCGGCGGTGAGCTGGTGTCATTTCGTTCATCTGGCCATTCATGCTCTGTTTCTTGTATCGTACCGCTGTTCAGTCTGGTTCTACCGGAGGCTACGCCGCCGCCAAGCCGATCGCGGTCGCCGAACTCGGTCCGCTCGGCCTGGTACAGAACCGGGCGGGGCAAGAACTGGGCCGACGGCGCCACATCCCCCCTCTTCTGTTCCTGGCCGGGCTCATCGCTGTTGCTGATCGCGCTGGCACGGCCGGAGATGATGGTCGCGTCTGCCGCGCATCCGGGGCACGGTCATGCTGGCCTTCGACGTCTCCAACAGCATGGCGGCCGACGACCTGGAACCGACCCGAATGGAAGCAGCCAAGATCGCCGCCCAGAACTTTGTCGAGAACCAGCCCAGCACCATCTCCGATCGGTGTGGTCGCCTTTAGCTACCGGCGGACTAGTCGTCCAAGCAGCCCACCGACGATCGCACGGCGATCCTGAGCACCATCGACCGGCTAAGCCCCGAGGGCGGCACGTCCATTGGGCAGGGCATCTTCACATCGCTCAACGCGATCGCAGGCGAGACCATCGCCATCGCATGAAGCCGCCGTGGATGTAGAGACCGGCACCATCGACGTCGAGAAGTTGCAGCATCGACGACTACTCGTCGGCCGTCATTCTGCTGCTGACCGACGGCGAGAATACCGGCACGACCCGATCCACTGCAGATGGCCCAGGTGGCCGCGGAGGCGGGCGTGCGCATCTACACCGATCGGCATCGGCAGCGCGGACGGGACGCTGTTGGAAATCGACGGCTTCAACCTGGTCACCCAGCTGGATGAAGCGACTGTTGCAGGAGATCGCCGACGTCACCAACGGCGTCTACTACCATGCCGAAGATGAGGAAGTCGCTGGCCAGGAGATCTACGAGGATGTCGATCTTGCAGCTGACCGTCGACGCCGAGATGATGGAGGTGACCGCGCTGTTTGCCGGCGCCGGTCTGCTCTTTCTATTGGCAGGCGGCGCATGCGCCATGTTCTGGTTTGGGCGAATCCCGTAAAGTCGATTCGCAGAGAGAGGAAGAATGAATCGATGACTTTTCTCTGGCCTTGGGCGCTGATTCTTCTGCTGCTCGTCCCGCTGATCGTGTGGGCCTATATCTGGATGTTGCGGCGCAAACGCCGTTATGCAGTACGCTTCTCCAGCATCGCGCTGATACGCGCGGCCATGCCAAGACGCACACGCTGGCGGCGCCACCTGCCTTTTGCGCTCTTCGTTGCCGGTCTTGTATGGGTCATGCTCGCAATCGCGCGGCCCGCCGCCGCAATCACAGTTCCGTTAAGCCGCGCTACCATCATTCTTGCCATTGACGTCTCGCGCAGCATGTGCGCCACCGATGTGGCCCCCAACCGATTGACGGTCGCCCAGGACGCGGCCCGTGCCTTCATCGATGACCAGGCCGATGGCACACAGATCGGCATCGTTGCCTTCACCGGTTTGGCTGAGATCGTTGTCCCACCGACCAACGACAAGGACGGTCTACCGCGGCAATCGACAACTTTACAACCGCCTTCGGCACGGCCATCGGCAGCGCCATTCTCAAATCCATCGATGCGATTGCCGAACACAATGACGCAGTTGCGCCCAGCGGCGTCAATCTACGTACCGGCGAGCCGGAGGCGGAGAGCGAGCTCGATGCGTTGAACAGGCTCTATCAGCCGGACATCATCGTGCTTTTGACCGACGGCGCCAACAGCCAGGGACCGTTCCCGCTCGACGCCGCCCAGCAGGCCGTCGACCGGCAGGTACGCGTCTACACCATCGGCTTTGGCACCACCGATCCCGGTGAAATGGTCTGCACCCGCGAACAGTTGGGTAGCGATGTCTTCGGACGGGGCGGCGGCTTCGCCGGTGGTGGCTTTCCCGGCGGTTTCGACGGCACAGGCGGCGGCGGTGGCGGCGGCGGTTGGCGACGCTTTGTGGTGCTGGACGAACCGACCCTGCGCGGTGTGGCCGAAATGACCGGTGGCGCCTATTTTCAGGCCGAGAATGCGGATCAATTGCTGGAGGTCTTCCTCAATCTGCCAACCCACGTCATGCTTCAGACCCAGGAACGGGAGATCAGTGTGCTCTTCTCCACGCTCGGCGCCCTCTTTGCCGCGTCAGGGGTTGCACTGTCAATGGTGTGGAATCGATTCCCTTAACGCATGAATGTAGGGCGGGCAGCTTTCCCGCCTACCTCGCCAGTCTTTGGCAAGGCTCCACCACACGAAAGAATCGACATGAATGTGCCACCCGTCTCAAATCCTCATCTATTCTCCCCCATTTCGCTGCGCAGCATTACGGCGCGCAATCGACTCTGGATCTCGCCCATGTGCATGTACTCAGCCACGGCGGAGGACGGCATGCCCACGGACTGGCACCTGGTTCATGCCGGCAGCCACGCGGTGGGTGGAGCCGGCATCGTCATCATGGAGGCGACGGCAGTCGAACAGTGCGGCCGGATCAGCGCCCAGGATCTGGGGATCTGGAATGACACGCAGGCCGCCGCCTTTGCACCGATCACCCGCTTCATGATTGAGCACGGTGCAGTGCCGGCGCTCCAATTGGCCCATGCCGGCCGCAAAGCCGGTGTACCCGGATCGATTGGTCCCAGCGCCCTGGCATTTTCGCCGGCCTACACCGTACCGAATGAGATGGGGGCGGACAAGATCGCGGCCGTCGTCAAGGCCTTTGGCGATGGAGCCCGGCGGGCGCTGGATGCCGGCTTCCAGCTTGTTGAAATCCATATGGCCCATGGCTATCTGCTGCACGAGTTTTTGTCGCCAATCAGCAACCGGCGCACCGATGAATACGGCGGTTGTTTCGACCATCGCATCCGCTTACCCATGGAAATCGTCCAAGCTGTGCGCACGAAATGGCCCGAACACCTGCCACTCTTCGTGCGCATCAGCGCGAGCGACTGGGTTGAGGGCGGCTGGGACGAGCATCAAAGCGTAGAACTGGCGCGCCGGTTGCGCGACGCTGGCGTCGATCTGATCGATGTATCGTCGGGCGGTCTGACGCCGGAGCAGCAGATCCCGCTGGCACCGGGCTACCAGATACCCTTCGCGGCGCGCATTCGCCGGGAAGCGGACATCGCAACCGGCGCCGTCGGACTGATCACCGAGGCAGCACAGGCGAACGCAATCGTGGTCGACGGCGAAGCCGACGCAGTCTTGATCGCACGCCGATCCCTGCGCGATCCCTATTGGCCGCTGCGCGCTGCGCGTGAGCTAGGGTATGCGATAGATGTCCCGGTTCAATATGAGCGCGGATGGTAGAGATCCCGATCCGGGGATGATGATGGTCGTTGTCCGTCGCAGTCCCCGATTCGCAGTTGCAATCCCAGGCCAGTTTTTGTACGATCTGCCTGCACCCGAGAAGATCGGCCTGAATCGACTCAACAAGGGAGACCTGACCATGGCACACCTCACACCACAACAGATCGAACACTTTGAAGAGGAGGGCTACCTTCTCGTCGAGGGCCTGCTCGACCCCGTCGCAGACTTGGACCCCATCATCGATGAGTACAAGGGGGTACTGAACCGCTTGGCTCAGGAACTCTACGCGGCGGGCAGGATCTCGTCCACGTATGAAGATCTGCCCTTTGGCCGGCGCGTGATCCGGATCTACCAGGAGAGCGGCGAAGTCCATGCCCAATATTTCGATTTTTCGCTGCCCCAAGGCAACGTCAAACCGGACACAGCACTGTGGGTCGGCCCTGCGATCTTCAACGCCATCACCAATCCACGTTTACTGGACGCCGTCGAATCCATCGTCGGGCCGGAGATCTACTCCAATCCGGTGCAACACGTGCGCATCAAGCCGCCGGAGCACCTGGTGCCCAAAGACCCTGAAACAGGCGAAGCACGGCTCGGTGCAACCAACTGGCATCAGGACAACGGCGTTGTCCTCGAGGAAGCCGACGAATCCAACATCCTCACTGTCTGGTTTTCCCTGCTGGATGCGCCGATCGAAAGCGGCTGTCTACAGGTCATTCCGCGCAGCCATCGCGATGGCATCCGCGACCATTGCCCGGGAGGCTACGGTGGTCTGAAGATTCCGCGGTCTCTGCTGGAGATGGATCAAGCCATCCCGGCGCCGACCAAACGCGGCGACGTACTCTTCCTCCACAAGCGCACCTGTCACGCTTCCCTGAGCAACATCAGTGACAACATCCGCTGGAGCTTTGACCTGCGCTACAACCCGATCGGCCAGGCGACGGGGCGGGGTATCTTCCCCGGCTTTGTGGCACGCAGCCGTTCGGCGCCGTCAACCGAACTACACGATGCCGAGGCGTGGGCGCAGCTTTGGTACGACACACGCGATCACATGGCGGCCACAGCGTACAACAAGAAATTCAATCGCTGGCGCGCGGACGCGCCGGCCTGTGCGTAAGCGGATTTCGCTCGATTGCCAACCGCGGCCCGGTCCAGTACCATAGGAACTGAACTGGAAAGCTCTACAAGGAGAAACCATATGACCGCAGTACAACAGGCCAGCGAGATACGGCATCTAACCAAGGATGAGTTGGAGGCGGGTCTCGGTTACATTCGTCTCGCACCCAAGGATGAAGGCGTGCTGCAGATGATTGTACGTCGCCCGCAAACTGACGCGCGCGAGGTGTTGGAGGAAGGCCGGCTTGATCTTGAAGAAGGTCTGGTGGGCGACAACTGGAAGGCTCGCGGCAGCGGCGCAACCGCAGACGGCTCTGCGCATCCGCAGATGCAGCTCAACATCATGAACGCACGCGCCGTCGATCTAGTCGCGCAAAGCAAGGATCGCTGGCATCTGGCCGGCGATCAGCTCTTTGTCGACCTCGATCTGAGCGAAGAAAACCTACCTGCCGGCACAAGGCTCGCCATCGGATCGGCAATTGTCGAGGTCACGGAGATTCCCCACAACGGATGCAAGAAATTTGTGGCTCGCTTCGGGCTGGACGCGATGAAATTCGTTAATTCGGATGTGGGCAAGGAGCTGCATCTGCGTGGCATCAATGCCAAGGTCGTAGAACCGGGCGTCATTCACGTTGGTGATCCTGTCACGAAATTGCGTTAACGGCGGATCGCCGCCGCTCCCACGACAAGCCCATACCGGATCTAAAGGGTGTTCGGCGAATGGAGGGCCCTCCATTCGCCAAACACCCTGATTGTTATTGGCATGCTACCGCTGCATGCTGCAGGCCTCTAACACGCGCGCCGGGGTAAAGGGAATCCGGCGCAGGCGCACACCAACGGCATCGTAGACCGCATTGGCGATCGCAGCAGGCGTCGGGCCTTGCGTCGCTTCACCGCTGCCGAGAAAGGGCAGGTCAGGTCGGTTGAGCAACACCGTTTGGATGACGGGAACAGCTGAAAAGCGCAGAATCGGATAGGTGTCCCAGTCGCGACTGACGATGCCGCCCGGCGCATACTGGACCTCCTCGAAGAGCGTCCAACTTGCGGCCTGGAGAAACCCGCCTTCCAGTTGATTGCTGAGTCCGTCCGGGTTGACAATCTCGCCGGCGTCGGCGGCAATGACGGCGCGGACCAACCGGATCTCGCCGCTTTTGGGATCTACCTCAACGTCGACCACGACGGCGGCGTAGCATTGAAGGTTTTTGTACTGGGCAAAGGCCATGCCCCGGCCACGCCCAGTGCCTGCCGGACGTCGATGCTCTGTCCAACCAGCCTTCTTCACCGCCGCCTCGATGACGGCCCGCGCACGCGTATCCGTGAGGTGACGCAGACGCAAGGCCACCGGATCCTCGCCGGCAGCTGACGCCAGTTCGTCTATGAATGACTCGATGGCGAAGATGTTGGCATAGGCGCCAAGACCGCGCATGGACGACGTACGCAACGGGCTCTCGGCCACGAAGTGGGTCACGATCCGTTTCTGCGTGAAGGCATAGAGCGGATCGGCGTTACGAAAACTGCCGGCATGGCGCCCACCGACCATGGCGCGCGGACGCGGGCGTGGCAATGAGCGCTCCCGATGCCAGGCTGCCAGCAAGCCGGAAACCCCTTCTCCAGCGCGGGGCGCGTGCTGTGTGGGTAGCTCCAGACATCGTGGTTCCATGCCGTGATGGTATCGTTTCGGTCCAGCGTCGCCTCCAAGTGCACGACCATCTCCGGACCGTAGGGTTCCCACATGTGCTCGTCCGCACGCATCCATTTGAGAGATATCGGTCGACCGGGTATGGCGCGCGCCAACAAGGCGGCGTCGAAGGCCGCATCGTCGGCGCCGTTGTGCCCGAAACAGCCGGCGCCCTCCATATGCACGACGCGCACATGTTCGGCGTCCATTCCCAATGCCTGGGCCAGCGCACCGCGCAAAATATAGGGGCCCTGCGTGTGGCTCCACACCGTTACGTTGCCGTCCTCAAAACAGGCCACAGCCGCTGACGGCCCCAGCGCGCCGTGCATCTGGAAGGGTCGATGGTAGGTAGCCGCAACCCGCTGAGCGGGTCGATCGCCGGCTGTCTCCTGGGACAGAGCCTGTGATATGGGATCGGCCACCGCGCGACCATCTATTATCTGATAGCTGTCGGCCGCAGCGTTAACGAGATCCGCGTGTGCCTGAGCTTGCCTCGGTAACGGAGCGCTTGTCGACCAGCGCGCGCCGGCACGCAACTGCTCCATAGCCGCGATCGCCTGCTCCTCCCGCTCAGCAATCACGGCCAGAAAGCTGCCGTCGCGCACGACCTTGACGACGCCCGGCTGCTCTTCGACCGGCCGCGTGTCAGCGGTTTCCAGACGGGCGCCATAAGCTGGTGGCCGCACGACGCGACCGTGGAGCATACCAGGCAGCTCTAGATCGTGCACGAAGCTGGGTATCCCCGTCACTTTGGCCACCAGGTCAAGACGCTGCAGCGATTGGCCCACCACCCGGCGCTTCTCGGCCGGTTTCGGACGCGCGGTGCCGGTTGCGGTGCGGCCGAAGCGACGGCCACCAAAGAGTGTCCAGTAGCTGATCGAACGACCCGACTCCGGATCGGTAATCGTTCCATCATTGACGGCCAACATGTCGGGAACAGCTTTCGCCTCCAGTTCTTCATGGGCCAGCTGTAACAGGATCTCGCGCACTTCAGCCGCGGCCTGCCGGATGGCGCTGCCGGTCATTTGCAGCGACATACTGCCCGCTGTGATTCCTTCATCCGGCGAGTGATCCGTGTCCACCGGGAGAACCCGGATACGCATGGGGTCGACATCCAGTTCGTCGGCTGCGATCTGCGTGACGGCCGTCTTGATGCCCTGCCCAATCTCCACCTTGCCGGTAAATACGTCAACATAGCCGTCCGGCGTGATGCGAATCCAGGCGTCCAGCTGGGGCGTCTCTTGCAGAGAAACCGGTAGTTTACCGGCCGCATCAACGGGATATGCACCCGGCGCATGGTCGATAACCGTGTACAGGGACTCTTGGTCGAACCGGCCGATGCGCAGCCTGATTGCTCGTCTGACGCGTTCATAGACGCCGCAGCGACAGAGGTTGTCGTCCAATGCGGCGCGAATCTCCTCGTCACTTGGGTAGCGAACGCGATTGAGCAGCCCCTGCGCCGCAATGATCATGCCGGCGGCGCAATAGCCGCACTGAATCGCCTGTTCTTCGACAAATGCTTCCTGAAGAGGATGGAGGGCGCCGGCGACGCCCAATCCCTCAATTGTGACAATCTCGGCATCTTCGACATGCTGAACGGGCAAACGACAGGATGGCGCGTCGTTGCCATCGATCAGGACTTTGCAGGCGTTACACTGTTCTTCGCCACAGCCGTACTTGGGACCCTTCAGCCCCAAATCATTGCGTAGCACGTAGAGCAGAGGTGTCTGCGGATCCAGCGTCAGTGTGTAGTGCCGTCCGTTGACCGTGAGTGTGATCGGTTCGACTGCTCTCTTCTGCCGGCTCATGAAGTTCCTTCCGTGTGACTGGTATTTGGGTCAATTGCAGGTCAGGATGGGGCTGAATCATGCTCACGGTTCTACTATGCACTCTCGACGACATCGACGTCAAGGCCGCGTCAACAGGCTGCGCGGCTAACGTCCAAAGTACACTTCGGTAGGGCCATCGGTGGCTGCATTATCTGACAGACCTAGAAGTGTGCCGGGGCTTCCGGCAGCAATTGCAAAACCGCCCGCATTCAGTTAATATCTTTGACACGGTCGATGACAGCCGGTGATCGCCGGCACGGCAATATTCATCAATATTCATCGTTCGTAAAGTGCTTGCGGATCGATAGGCAGTTCAGCGACGGCGTAACCGGTCAGCGCCGCGGGTATCCGGCGCCGAACCAACACAGTGCAGAACTTCCACACGTCGACAGGAAGAGGATGATCATCACCGATCCGAGTGGAAATGCGGCCCCTCAGGCGGGTTCAGCACCTGAGGATGCATCCCCCAACGAACAAAGGTCGCCGGGCGGCAACGAACTTCTCCACCAACCGTTCACGCTCTATGTCATTGCCATTAGCGCAGCCGGCCTGCTGATCGCAGGGTGGGCAATGTGGCAGGCGATTGGTCACATTGATCCGCGCAATCTCCTCCTGCTCATCGTTCTGGCCTGCGCCGGACAAATGGCCACAACAACGGTTGGTGTCAAAGGAAAAACCGGCATCACTTTTGAGGTAGGCACCACCGTCGCGATCGCGTCTATTCCGGTTTATGGTGCGTCCGCAGCGGTGCTGATCAGTACACTCTCGGCGCTCTATCTCTGGCTCGTCAAGACCCGGGATGCGGCAACCTGGAAGAAAAGCGTACGTCAATTGGCCTTCAATATCGGCATGTGGAATCTTGCCACACTGGCCGCGGCCGTCGTCCTCGTCTTTACCCAAGCACAGTTGAGCGACCAACCGATCCTACAGGCAACATTGCCCTGGTTCATTGCGGCGATCATCTACGATCAGACCAATATGGTGCTGCTTGCCGTCGTCATCGGGCTTCAGCAGGGGCCAAGCGCCAATGTACGGACGCTTTGGACAGAGAATCGCTGGGCGATGGCCCTGAACGTCTTGATCATCAGCGTCGGCGGTGGGCTACTTGCCTTCGCCATTGAGCGCTTCGATCTGGATCGGTATCGTCATCTTCTTCCTTCCCATCTTCTTGTCTGCGTTTGCTTTCCGGATCTATGTCAGCCAGTCGCGTAATTATCTCGAACAGCTTGAGCAGATGGTGGCAAAAAGAACCGCAGAATTGGAAGCCGCCAATGTAGAGTTGGCGAGCAAGAACGACGAATTGGAGGAATATTCCCAGGAGCGCGACTGGTTCTTTGCCGTCCTATCCCACGAAATGCGTTCGCCCCTGACCACAATTGGCCTCTATGCGGACATGATGAAAGAGTGGGACGATTTGCCCGAGTCACGGCGGAACCAGATGCTCAACTCGATACAACTGAGTCAGCAGTCGATCAGCGCCATGGTCGACAATGTACTTGAGTTGGAAAGCCTACGCTGCCGGAAGGCCGGCCAGTCTGCGACGCACCCAGGTCAACTTCCCGGCACTCATCATGTCCATTGTCGAGGCCCACGAAGCGCAGGCTGCCAACAAGCAGATCGAGGTATGTGTTGACCGCGGCGAGCTTGTGGACCAGACGATTTTGGCCGACGCCACATATATTCGGCATATCGTCACCAACCTGCTCTCAAATGCCATCAAATATACGCCTGACGGTGGCTCGGTGACGGTAACCGTGGCCAGCGCACACGGTGGGGTTAATTTCAGTGTGCACGATTCGGGCTATGGCATCTCGCCGGCCGATCAGGAGAGGATATTCAAGCCCTTCACGCGGCTCGACAATAGCGAGGGGCGCGCCCGCGGCACCGGCATCGGCCTTGCCATCGTCAAGCAATATGTGTCGGCGCTGGACGGTCGGATTACGGTCGAAAGCGAAGTCGGCCGTGGCAGTATCTTCACGGTTTATCTCCCGTCCACAGATGAGACCATCAAGTCTTGACCACACGGCCGGCCGCCTGCGCTTTCCTGCGTCGCGGAGCCTGTCCGAGTGTCGAAGCTGGCAACAGAGATCTAAAACAAGGGGGAGATGGTGGCGCTCGAACTAGGCGCAGTGTCAGAGTGGATCGGCAAGAGCGAGCGCACACGGGCAACGATTGTGGCTCAGCCGGCCGATCTCTTGAATGCGACATTAGGGCGGCGCACGACTTTCCAAAATGGCGACGTGTTGCCGCCGGCCTGGCATTGGCTCTACTTCCATTCCGGCGTGACGCCTGATGACCTTGGGACCGACGGGCACGCCAAACGCGGCGGTTTCATGCCGCCAATCTCTTTGCCTCGTCGTATGTGGGCCAGCGGCTCGCTTCAATTCCATCAACCAGTTCCCATCGGAGCAGTTGCGGTCAAACAGTCCGTTATCCGGTCGATTACGCCCAAGTCCGGCCGAACCGGCCAACTCTGTTTCGTGGATGTCGAGCACCAACTCCACGTGGGTCAAGAACGATGTGTGACGGAGATTCAGACGCTGGTCTACCGCGAGGCGCCCAAGGCCGCTACAGCGGCACCTGTATCGGCGACAGGTTCGTTTCGGCGTGAAACCCACGACAGAAATCCGGCTGTGCTGTCTCCGGAAGAATCTCTACACGGATCTTTGCCGGGATTCACGAATGCGCAGATGCGTGCCGACTTTACACAGGTGATTCAGCCTGACGCTGTCATGCTCTTTCGGTATTCGGCGCTGACCTTCAACAGCCACCGCATCCACTATGATGTAGATTATTGCCGTGATGTCGAGGGATATCCGGGACTGGTGGTGCATGGGCCTCTGATTGCGACCCTCCTGCTTGACATGTTCAGCCAAAACAGCGACGGCAAGGAGATCGCTGCATTTGACTATCGAGGACATAGTCCGCTTTTCTCACCGCACCGGTTTACGATCAGTGGGACACGTGACGGATCGGCGTGGGCGACCGACCACCGTGGCGAGGTGGCAATGTCGGCGACAGTGACGTTGAGAACGTGACGCCGACCCCAGCGCTTTCTCCCTCCCAACATTCGAATCTCCGCAAGCGCGGACAGAAGGAGTGTACGATGAGCACGAATGAAACGTCCGTTTTTCGTGGTCGCGGTGCGACTCAGCTCGTGCAGCGCATGGGGGAAGCCGCCGCGAATTTTGTCGCGGCATTGGCGTCAGATCAGCGATCGAGGGCGGTTATCGCCTTTGAGAACGAAGACGAGCGCCGGACGTGGCACTATACACCAACAGCGAGACGCGGTCTTCCATTCACCGAAATGGATCGCAACCAGCAACGGTTGGCGCAACGTCTGATTGCATTGGGGTTGAGTCGCGCCGGCTACGTGACCATGTCGACCATCATGGGCCTGGAGACGACGCTGGACGCCATCGAGGAATGGAGTGCGGAGCTCTGGTGGCGCGACTCGCGTCTCTACTATCTCACGATCTTTGGCACGCCGGACAACCATGACCCGTGGGGATGGCGTTTTGAAGGCCATCACATCTCACTCAACTACACAGTCATCGATGGGCGTATCGTGGCGCCGACACCGTCCTTTTTCGGCTCCAATCCTGCCAATTCACCATTGGGTCCGACCACCTGGCTTCGGCCGTTGGGCGCCCGTGAAGACCTGGCTCGCGAGCTGGTGCGCAGTCTCGACGCTGAGCAGCAAGATCAAGCGCTGGTTACAGAGATCACGCCCTCAGACATCATCACAGGCAACAGCCCGCGCCTCGTTGACGACATGCTGTCCGAATCGGTCGTCAACGGCACACTCGGCAAGAACGGTGCGGCGGCACAGTTGGAAGCCGTCCGCTACACGACGCGTCCAAAGGGCTTGGCTGCCGCCGCGATGAGCGCACCACAGCGCAGCATCATGATAGCACTCGTCGGTGAGTACATCTCCCGTATGCCGGACGAACTCGCCGAAATCGAACAACGCCGGCTGGAGGAAAGCGGTGTCGACGGTCTGCATTTTGTCTGGGCCGGAGCCACGGTGCCGAATCAGGCGCACTACTACCGGCTGCAAGGGCCCCGTATGCTGATCGAGTATGACAACATCCAGAATGACGCCAATCACATCCATTCGGTCTGGCGCGATCCGGAGAACGACTTCGGTGCTGATCTACTCACGCGTCACTACACCCACGCGCACTAACGACAGTGGCATCCCGATCAAAGATTCCATGCCGGAGCTTGGACGCAGGCTTCGGCGAATCTGATCCTCGGCCCAACTATCGTCCGTCTATTTCCCTACTCGTTTTCCCCACCGGGTGACGACGTTTGCCCCACACGCCCAGGGTGCACAGATGCCGCGGGAGAGGCGTCGCGCTTCCATAGGCGCGCCGTGGCACAAACGCATCCGTGCCGCGGAACGGCGCTTGGACACATCACGTATACTTGGCAGCACAGTTTGACTCGTTTGTGCCAGACGCCCCCTGTTTTCCTCACCGCACTATTCACAGCCCCATCTGGAAATGCGTCTCACACCGCCGCGGCATCCAAACGACGCGGTCTATGCCGAAACAATCGGGAGATTGAGGTGACTATGAAACGCGGTCTGTTCCTGTTTGCCCTACTAACGGCGGTGCTCACCGTTGCCGCCTGCATTGCGCGCGAAAGAAGATCCGGCAGCACTGCGCGGAACACTGCTCGTCTGGCACACGTGGCCGGAGCCCTATGCCGGCGTCATGGATTCATTCATTGATTCGTTTGTCGAAGTGAATCCTGATGTTGTGGTCGTCAGTGAATATGTGCAGGCCGACCGCTTGCACGGTCGATTTCTGGACCAGACTGCCGCCGGACTAGGTCCCGATCTAATTTTGGGTGCGAACGCGACGATGGTCAGCCAGTTGATCGAACCTGACCTTCTTGCAGAGCTGACCGTCAGCGCCGAAGCCAAGTCGCAGATGCAGTTACAGGCGATGGAAGCCCTGCAGATTGGAGGGGTGCTGTATGGGATGCCGTTGGCGGCGTACACACAGGTTCTGTTCTACAACAAGCGCCATACTGACCGCATTCCGGCCACGCTCGACGACATGATCGAACTATCGCGGGATGAGAACATATTGGCCTTACCGGCAGACTTCTACCACTCATTTTGGGGTGTCAATGGCTTCTCCGGCCAGGTGATCATCGAGGAAAACTCGGCAGAGATAACGGACGGTGTCGTTGAGTGGTTGTCGTGGCTTCAGATTGCGCAGAAGGAACCCAACATCGTTGTGAGCGGAGAAGTCGAGGAGCCGTACGAGCTCTTCGCCGGGGGCTACGCTACCTATTTCATCGGTCGCTCGACATTGCTCCCATACCTGCGTGAACAGCTGGGCGAACAACAGGTCGGTGTCGCTCTGTTGCCGTTTATCGAGACAGTTCAGCCCGAACCGGAGAACTCGAACACAGACGCGCTTGCACGTCTTCTAGGTGCCTCAAATCCGGCCGGCTCGTTTCTGGAACTGGAAGTTGGTGTGGTCAGCAAGGTGTCGACACAGAAGACACTGGCGATGGCACTCCTCGATTTCCTGGCCGATCCCGTCCAACAACGGCAACTGGCCGCCAGCGACCTCGGATTTGTCCCGCTCAATCAGCGCGTACGCGTGGACTATCGTCTGCCCGATGCGGAGGCGACCATCATGCAACAGAGCAGAACTGCGCCGGTTATTGCGTTGGGTGATATCGAGAACTTCACTCAACTTAAGCAGATCGCCGATGACGGCTACGCGCAAGTCTTGGGCGGCGTCCTCGAGCCTAGCGAAGGCGCAAGCTATATCCGCAATGAAATCAGGCAGACGATCGGCCAGGCACTCTCCGACAGCAACTGAGGAATTCCAGAGAGAACGACCGCAACGATTTGTACCCGGGACAAGATCGCGCACAACCGTCGACAACCGGACGACCGGTACCGATGAAATAGGAGGAATCCATGTTAAACGCACTTGAGATCGGCGACCTGACAGCCATCCTCGGCAAAATACCGGTCTTCCTCGGTCGCCCCACCGTTCAACTACAGTTGATGCTGATCGTGTTGACCGTATTCGCGGCTTGGCTCGGCGCCAACAACACTTGGCAGAGAATGGCGGCGAAAGACAACGCGCGCACCCCTTGGTCGGACGGCATCGCCGACGTCCCGCTCTTGCGGTATGGTCTGAAAGTCCTGCACTCGGCCACATTTCCTCTCCTATGCTTGCTGATGCTGGAGGTAGTGAGACGCTTTCTCAACTGGCAACATGTGACATCCGGCCTCCTGGGCAAGGTCTCGTGGATTGTCTGGGGATTTCTGGCCCTCCAGGTCTCCATGACATTGCTCTATGCCCTGTTCGACCGCGCTACCATCCGCGCATATCACTATCAGCTCTTTATTCCACTACTCTGCGTTGTCGTCGGCCTCAAGATTCTCGACAATCTGACCGATCTACAACAGTTGAGCGATGTAGTCCTGGTTGAGGTGTTCAACCGGCCGGTGACGTTGGGCGTGCTCTTTGTCGCCACCATCGGTCTTTATTTCTGGACCGACACCGTCCATCTCATCCAGGACCTCGTCTACCAGTTTGCTGTTCGCCACACCCAGGCGGACCCGGGCGGCGCCAAGGCTGCGTTAACCCTGATCCGCTACATCCTCGTGATCGTGGGCGTGCTCTACGTGCTGTCCAACCTTCAGCTCGGCCCGACCACCCTGGCAGCGGTAACCGGCGGCCTGTCAGTCGGCGTCGGTTTCGGGCTGCGCGAAATCTTGAGCAACTTCATCAGCGGGGCGTTGCTTCTGTTCGAACAATCGCTGCACCCGGGCGACGTCATTGAGGTCAATGATGAAATCAGCGTCGTCGAAGACGTGCGGATGCCGCGCCACAATCGTTCGCACATTGAACAACGATGAATTGGTGATCCCCAATCAGACTTTCTTCACCGCCTCATTCAAGACATATACGGGCAGCGACAAGACCGTACGCGTGCCGATCCACGTACGGACAGACTGCGCCACGTCGCCGGCAGAGGTCGTCCGCATTTTAGAATGGACAGCACGCCAACATCCGTCTGTCCTCAAGACACCGGCCCCAACTGTATTTGTGCTGGACTACGGTGAAAATGTCGCCAAGTTTCAGCTCAACATCTGGTTGGACAATCCGACGCTTGGGCCTCAAGTCTGCAGCGAGCTGAAGCTTCTGATCTGGGATGCATTCGTCGAGCATGATGTCGCGCTGCCCTTCCCGGAATTGGAGCTTCACCTGCCCCACCGTTTCGTCACCGGTACGACGCCGATCTTCACTTCGTGACCGGTAGCACGAATTCGATTCCCAAAAAACCTGGGACGCTCCCCCTCCTATCTCCGGGTGCGTCCCATTTCGGGGGCGCCAGGCAAGAAGATCATCGGCAGCGCCCACAGAAAGCCCCCAAATGTGGTATGCACCCTCCTATCTCCGTCGTGTTGGAGATTATTTCGCCAAAGTGATAAACTTGTCTCCTCTCCCGATGATATGATCAGAAGAATTCCGTGGGGCCGTCCGTATCATCGGCCATCTCCGATCAGACCAATCCTCAAATCGATCTATGACTGAATCAAGACTGGCGCGACTCATTGTCGACAGAGTTCCCATCGATTTCACAGAAGGCGACAGCGCACTCGTCGCCATGCTGCGTGCGAAGTACCACCCGACCGGAGGCGGCTGTCTCTGTTTGGCAGGCGACTGCCCCCATTGTCTCGCCACTGTGGACGGCGTCTCCTATATCCGCACCTGCCAGATCAAAGCGCGACCGGGCATGGTCATCCAACGTGACCACGCCGCCGGCAATCCACCGCTGCCCAAAGACGGCGGCGCCGGCGTAGCGGTCTCGGCGCGCCACATCCAGTGCGATGTAGTTGTGGTCGGCCTGGGCGACTCCGGCCGCGCGGCCCGACGAGCGGCCGAAGCAAAGGGCAAGCATGTTGTGGCATTCGACGCAGCCGCCGGCCAGGAAGTCATCGGCATCTATGCCGGACCACTCGTCGTGGCCCGTACCGACCATGGACTTCTGTACGCACATCCCTATGAGGAGATCATTGTTGCCGCCGGAGCCGCTGAAATTCAGCCGGTTGCGCCCGGGAACGAGCTGGCCGGCATCGTGACCGCGCGGGCCGCAACTCAACTGGACTCGGCAGGGATCGATCTCGGCGTGGTGGTCAGCATCGGCGCACCGCCGGAGGGCGTGGCGTCCCGGCCTGTATCCGGTGCATTGCTGCGTTTTGAGGGCGATAACAGTAGTGTGGATGCAGTGGTGGTTCGGAACGAAGACGGCGAAGAATCCCGCCATCCCTGCGACACTGTCACAATCGGGCTTGGCCTGTACCCGCGCGATGCGCTGGTACGCATGGGTCACGAGCTTCCGGTGCGTGCCGTGGGTGATGCAGCACGCGCATCCGACCTGCCTGCCTGCCCGCATGCCGGAACGGTTTGCCCCTGTTCCGGCGTAGCGGTCGCCGACTTGGACTTCATCTGGGACCAGGGTTTTCACGAGCTCGAACTGGTCAAACGCGGCCACGCTCGCCGGCACGGGTGCCTGCCAGGGTTCCGTTTGTATTCCCTACCTTCGCAGCTTTCTCGCCGATCGGGGCGAGGAGTTACAGCCGCCCTTTACTGCGCGCCCGGTGACCCGCCAGTTGACCATCGGCGAAGTGTCCGCTGGTGCACACCACCACGCAACGCCACGCACGGCGCTGGACAGAGTACACCGTGCGTTGGGCGCCCAGATGGAACGTGTGGGCGGATGGTGGCGACCGTGGCGCTACGGTTCCTTCTCAGAGGAGTATTGGGCGGTGCGCGAGGCGGTCTCGCTGGGTGACGTCAGCACACTGGGCAAAATGCAGGTCTCCGGCCCCGATGCATTGGAACTGCTGGAACGGCTCTATCCGACGCAAGTCGCGACCATTCGAGCCCGGCCGTTCGCGCTACGTACTTCTTCTTGAACGAAGCCGGCTACGTCCTCGACGACTGGCTGATCTGCTGCGACAGCCAAACGCGCTACACACTCACCTTTACCAGCGGCGGCTCTACCGTGGCCGAATTGTGGCTGCGCGACTGGGCGGAATCCTGGGCACTGGATGTGCGCATCCTCAACCAGACCATGGCGTTGGGCGCCATCAACGTCACCGGCCCGCTGGCCAACGAGTTGCTGGCCCGGGCCGGGCTCTCCGGCCCGCCCAAATACATGCACCATATGGACGCCAAAGTTGGCGGTGTCGACTGCCGCGTCTTCCGCCTGAGCTTCACCGGCGAACTTTCCTACGAACTGCACCACGCCGCGGCCGATTCCGCTACCCTGTGGCAGAGACTCTTTGACCTGGGCCGCGACCTGGGCATCAAAGCCCACGGAATCGATACGCTGTTGCGTCTGCGGTTGGAAAAGGGCCACATCATCGTCGGTCAGGACACAGATTACGACTCGACACCGCGGCGTATCCGTCATGAGTGGGCCGTCAAGTTGGACAAGGAAGATTTTGTAGGCAGACAAGCGGTGGTGCGCACCAACAAGATCGCGCTGGATCGGCAGCTGGCGGCCTTCGAGATGGATAGCCCGGCGCCATTGGAAGGTGCGCTCATCTATGCCGGCGACATCTACGCCGGCTACGTGACCTCGAGCACCGACTCGCCGATATTGGGCAAAGCCGTCATGCTCGGCTGGCTCCATCTCATCGACGACGAGGCGCCGGAGATCGTCACCATCGATGGACGTCCGGCTCGCCGGACATCCATCCCATTCTACGATCCGGAGAACGAGCGCGCCCGCGCCGACAGTCCGGCCCACGGCGTGACCGCAGCGCAATTCCATCCAGCGCCACCGATTGTACAACACGGCGGCGTCGACGGCAGCGGCCTGGACAGGTTGGAGGCAACACGCATCGTGGCCGCGCCGGCGGCGCTGGACGCCGGGGACTGGCCCGAGAATGCAATTGTGCTGCGCACTGCACCGGACGAGGTTCTGCTGCTCGGTGTGGTTAACGAAGACGCTGTCAGCGACCCGCACGCGATTCTGATCGCCGACACAAGCTTCGTCGGGGTCTGGCTGGACCATGATGTAGCCATAGAGCGTCTCTCGCGCACATGTGAGTGGCGTTTGCCCTCCGAGCGTCCGGCCTTTGCCCAAGGCGCAGTCGCCGATTTGCCGCTCAAACTGTGGCTGGAAGCAGATCGGGTGCTGATAATTGCCCCGGCGCCCTACGCAACCGACCTAGTGGAGCGCGTCCTATGAACGAATTCATCGAACGCAAGGTCAAGTTTACACTGGCCCGAACCCAAACGCAGCTACGATGTGGTGATCGTGGGCGGCGGCGGCCATGGTCTGGCCACAGCCTACTACTTGGCCACCCGTCACGGCATCACCAACGTGGCCGTGCTCGAACGCAAGTACATCGGCGGCGGCAACTCGGGCCGCAACACCACCGTGATCCGCGCCAACTACGGCATCCCCGAGGCGGTTCGTTTCTACCAGCGCAGCGTCGATCTCTACAAGACGCTGGAGCAGGAGACCGACCGCTGGATCATGCATAAGCAGAAGGGACTGCTCTGGCTGGCCCACAGCGAAGCCGGCGTCCGGGCGAGCGGGCGCGTGCCGAGGTCAACACAGCCTTCGGCGCCAAGACCGACTATGTCGGTCCCAAGGAAATCCAGGAGATATCGCCCGCAGATCGACATGACCGGCGGCGGCGTGTGGCCGGTGCTGGGCGGCTCCTACCATCCGGAGGGCGCCACCGCGCGCCACGACCGCGTCAACTGGGCGCTGGCCGAGGGCGCAATGCAGCGCGGCGTCCACGTCCACCAGCGCACCGCGGTGACCGGCCTGCGCAGAGAGGGCGACCGAGTCATCGGTGTGGAGACCGACAAGGGGCCGATCTCCGCGGGCGTGGTGGTCTCGGCCGTGGGCGGCCATGTGACGACATTGGCCGATATGGCCGGACTGCGGCTGCCCATCCGCACCCACCCGCTCCAGGCCTTTGTGACCAACCACTATGCACTGGACTTCGACCCGATTGTGGCCTCCATGGGGCTGCTCTTCTATGCCTCGCAGACGGCCCGCGGCGAAATGCTGATCGGCGCCGAGATCGACCGCCAGCCCAGCTATTCGTACCGGTCGGGCCATCACTTTCTGCAGAGCTGTGCCTTCCGCGCCATGACGCTGCTGCCCTTTCTGCGCAATCTGCGCATCCTGCGCCAGTGGACCGGCGTCTGCGACATGAGTCCGGACTACTCACCCATCATGGGCAAGACCGGTGTGGACGGTTTCTACATCACCACCGGCTGGGGCACCTGGGGCTTCAAGGCGATTCCGGCCGGCGGCGAACAGATGGCGGAGCTGATTGCTACGGATACGACACCCCCGTTGATCGCACCTTTTTCGCTGGATCGTTTCGCCAAGGATCGCACGCTGGCCGACCGTGGCTCTGCAGGTACTCACTAACGCGCAAGAGGAGAAGGACGATGAGCCTACAGATACCTTGTCCGCACTGCGGAGCGAGACCGGTGCATGAATTTGTCTACGGAGAGATTCCGGTGGTGCCGGAGGAGATTGAGGACCTTGATGCACGCGATGTAGATCGGGCCTTCATGCGCAACAACCCGGAAGGACCGACGACCGAACGCTGGTTTCACACCTACGGCTGCCGGCGTTGGCTGACGCTGGAGCGCGACACGCGCACCGATGCCGTCATCGGCGGACCCGCTACCCCTTGAGTCCGGAGAGCGTCACGCTCTGCACAAACTGCTTCTGAAAAATCGCAAAGATGATCAGCATGGGCAAGACCATGATGACCGATGCCGCCATTAGTTCGTTGAAGAGCGAGCCCTGGCCGGGCATGCCGCGGAACTGGAAAAGACCCAGGGCCAGCGTGTGCTTGCTGGTGTCGTTGAGATAGATAAGCGGACCCAGAAAATCGTTCCAGGCAGTTTGAAACGACAGGATCGCGACTACGATCAGAGCCGGGCCGGAGAGCGGCAAGACGATACGCGCAAGGATGCCGATTTCCGAGGCGCCATCGATACGGGCGGCATCGATGATTTCCTCGGGCAGAGTGCGGAAGAACTGCCGGAGCAGAAAAATCAGGAACGGATTGCCGAAAAACGTCGGCAGGATTAGCGGCATGTAGGTGTTGATCCAACCCAGTTTGCTGTAGCCGATGTAGAGCGGCACCATGGTCACTGCATAGGGCAACATCATGGTGCTCAACAGAATGACGAAGAGCGTCTCACGTCCGGGAAAACGTAGGCGAGCAAAACTGTAGGCCACCAGTGTGCAGGAGATGATGCTGCCGATCATGCTCAGGGCCGTGATGTAGACAGTGTTCCAAAGGCTTCGGCCGAAGTTCCAGACGTTGAGCGCCTTGGCATAGTTGCTCCACTGGACCGGATTGGGGATCCATTCAGGTGGAATCTTGCCGACCTGCGTCAACGGCATGAGGGAGGTGAGGAACATCCAGACCAGCGGCATGATAAAGAGTATACTCAGGACAAAGACCGCGCCGTAGATCAGCACCTTGCTGAGGCGACGCTGCCAGGCGACACCCATACGTGCGCCGCGAACATCGACATTCGTTTGCGTTGCCGTTATGTCGACCATGTCTTACCCCTCGTAGAAGACCCAGCGATCCGATGTTTTCACCATAAAGATGGTCAATAGCAGGACGATGACAAAGAGGATCCATGCCAACGCCGAGGCGTAACCCATCTGAAAGTCGCGGAAGGCGAAATTGAACAGATGCAGCATGTAGACCCGCGTCGAATTGAGCGGCCCGCCCGCGGCAGAGCCGCCGACGCCGGACGTCATGATTAGAACCTGCGTGAAGACCTGGAAGCCGTTGATTAGGTTGATGATGATGTTGAAGTAGAGCGTAGGGGTGATGAGCGGGATCGTAATGTGCCAGAGTTTGCGCCAGCGGTTGGCGCCGTCCAGGTCCGCAGCTTCATACAGGTGCTGGGGAATTCCCTGCAAACCGGCCAAAAAGATCAGCATGGTTACACCGACCCACGTGGTGCTCATCAGAATGAGCGCCGGTTTGGACCAGACCGGACTGGTCAACCAAGGCGGCCCATCCAAGCCGAACAACGAGAGACCGTAGTTGATCAGGCCAAAACGGGGGTTGAGCAGATAGACCCAGATGATAGAGGTCGCCACAATCGGCACCACTGAAGGCACATAGAATATGGTCCTCCAGGCCGTCAATCCCCGCACTTTGGCATTGAGCAAGAGCGCCAGCAGAAAGCCCAACACGATCCTGAGGGGCACCGAACCGAGCACGTAGTAGGCAGTGTTGCCGAGGGATTTCCAGAAGAGGCGATCGTCGCCACTCAGGGCGCGGACGTAATTGTCCGCACCAATCCATTTGCCCGGCTGCAAAATCGAATAGGTCGTGAAGCTCAGGTATAGCGATGCAAGAAAGGGCCCAAGCACAAACAGAAGAAACCCCAACAGCCACGGAACGATAAAGAGATACCCGAGCATGGCTTCCCGGCGCTGTAGCCTGGTCATTTTCAGGCGACCGGTTCTTGTCATGTTGTTGCTAACCGTCGTTGTCGACATCGGCGGTCCTCGCTGTCTCCTCGCCAGCCGTAGGCGTATCTGGAATTACGTAGGACGGGTATTGCGGTCGCCCGCCGGGTGCAGGCGGGTACAAGACCCGCCCTACGTAGTCAGTTTAATGTCCGAGGAATTGGCCTGGTGAAATCCGGCAGAAATCCATGGTCAGTTCCGCTACGAGATCATGAGTCTGTAGGTCGGCGCATCCCTGCCCGACCGCTCTCCTACCTGGCTGATTGTCGTACTCCAACCGTGTCGGGCAAGGATGCCCGACCTACGAAACCAGTGCTTTCACAAGGATTTCGGTTTGGGTTAGCCGCCGGCGTTAGCCCAATAGTCGTCCAGAAGCTGCTGGGCTTCGGTGGCACCCCATTCCAGCGCTTCGGCAGGGGTCTGCAGTCCGAAGAGCGCCTCTTCCATCATCTGGTTCAGCACTTCCTCGATCTGCGGCTGGACCGGCGTGATCCGCACGACTTTGTCCTTGGCCATGATCGCCAGGAAGTCATTCCAGTGTGGGTTCTCCGCGCCGGAGGCCGGATCTTCGTTACACGCGATCTGGGGCGAAGGTCGCTGCTGCTGCTGCAGGAACCAGCATGCGCCGTCCGACGAGGTGGTCAGGAACTTGACCAATTCCCAGGCGGCTTCCGCTTCGGCGCCTTCGACGCCCTTGGGCACGACGTAGCCCCAACCACCATAGGCTGAGCCGCGTGTGCTGTCATCACCGCTAGGGCCGTAGGGAATCGCCGTCACGCCGAGAGTCATATCCGGCGCATATTCCTGGATTTTGAAGAATTCCCACGATCCGTTGATCTGCATACCTTCGTAGTCCGTATAGAAGGGTCCGTTTTCCCATTCGCCGGTCTGACTGTAGAACTCGCGCACCTCTTCGATGCCGCCGTTGATGTTGTTGGTGAAGTCGACTATCCACTGGAGCGTCTCAAGACCTTCAGGGCTGTTGAACTGGATCGTCTTGAGGTCTTCGCTGACCCACTCGCCGCCGTTGGCATTGAGCCAGGTGAGGAAGGGCACATTGCCCGCACGCGTCACGTCGATGCCCGCACGCTGGAGTTTGCCGTCCTCGATAACGGTCAGTGCCTTGGCCGCCTCTTCCAGTTCGGCCCAGGTATTGGGCGGGTTGTCGGCATCCAGCCCGGCCTCGGCGAACCAGTCTTTGTTATACCACTCAATATCGAGCGCACCGCCCGTCGGCATGGGCAGGATCCAGGTCTGGCCGTCATACGCAGCACCGGCAATCTCAGACGAGTAAAAATCATCATTTGTGATCCCATCGCGTGACATCCACTCGTCGAGTGGCTGCAGAGCATCCTGCACCACAAACGCCGGTACATCTTGTCTACCCAACATGGTCACCGATGGCGGCACACCGCCTGCCACACCGGTGAGGATCTTTTGCAGCCGGTTCTCCCATGGCTGCAGCGTCATCTCCACCTTGACATTGGGGTTCTGCTCTTCAAAACGTCGAACCTGCTCTTCCATCAGCGGTACGCGATTTCCACCCCAGTGATGCCAAAAGGTGATGGTTACCATCTCGTCGCCACCGTCGCCACCATCGGCAGCAGCAGGCGCGTCCGCCGGTGCTCCGGGAGCGGCACAGGCTCCGAGGACGAGTGCAATTGCCAACAAACCGGACAATAGCCATGTTACTCTCCGCATCGATCTTTCTCCTTTGTCAATGGTCGGCTGCGCGCACGAAGCGTATGCAGCACAATAGTTTCCAATTGCCGTTCCCCTCCCTCGCGGTCGTTGGAATGACAATTCAGGACAATAGGGTCAAATGCTGACCTCGGAGACGACACTCCAATAGTGGACAATGTGCTCCATACTCTGACGAGGAACATTGTTCAATAGTTGAAGTATCTGTCCATCAGCTTGACTGGCGAACCACAAGTTGCGGCGCAACAACCACTGTCCACAACAGTTCGCTTGGCTGCGAAATCAGTTGAGCAAGCCGTTTTCCGGCAATCC
>CAVQSG010000050.1:0-18452 GCA_963715415.1 uncultured Chloroflexia bacterium
ACCTGCCGAATACAGTCCCAGCGTAGCTACCACGGCAGTCAATAGGGCCCGCTCACTCGAGTGGATATGCCAAAATTTCTGTGGCCCAATTTCCGCTGGGATCTACTAGCGATAATCAATGATCTCGTGGACGTTCAGGGCCTCGTCCTGTCCATCTCCGCCGGTGTCCCGGCTTGCCCGCAACGCTCGACGGCTAACACACGCTCGAGGCGGACCCGCACGGGGATGAATCCCCCGTGCTACCACTGCGTTCGCTGAAGCGAACTATCTCACCGCCGGACGAGTCCGCTTCAGTGGACGCAATGATAGCCCTGGGGCTTGAGCCCAGGGCGGTCGCCGTCCGCCTGTTCCCGGCTCCCTTTCTGCCTAACGGCACGATGTGATTAAGGCCAAGACCGTTGCGGAGCAGGGCGGGGCGACCACGAATCCGTCTCCGCAAAAATCTAGGATGCTCCCGCTTGCGTATCCCCGTTTGACAGTAACTCGCATCTCGTATATACTGCCGTCCCCCCACGTAAACTGGTCCCCCAATAGCCCTAAAGGAGAACAACGCGTGATGTGGAAGAAGATTCTGTGTATTGCAGTACTCGTAGGCATGTGTGTAGCGATGTCGGTATCACCAACCTTGGCCGTCCCGGGAGAAACCTTTCCACCGGTCTTCAACGTCCCCAACGGTTGGCAGCCGGAAGGCATTGCCGTTGGGCGTGGCAACAGCTTCTTATGTCGGTTCGCTCTTGAATGGCGCCGTCTACGGCGGCGACCTGCGTACCGGCGAAGGCACGACCGTCGTGCCACCCCAACAGGGCCGAATTGCGGTGGGTCTCGGCAGTAGACATGCGCAGCAACGCCATTTTCGTGGCCGGTGGGGGACCTTTCCTTGGACCTTCACTGCCGACCTCCCCGGCGGGGAGTACAAAGGCTGCGCTTTACGACAGCTGGGCTAAAAATTATGGTGCTAATGCAGTGCAGGACGGCCCTAATATCGCCCTGTCGCTGAGTGGGCCAACCACAGTCAGTTTTACTACGACCACAAAACCCACTGGATTACCGAGAACGTGACAGCGCATCGCCACTGCGCCCGGCAATTACCAAGCCGCCCTCGGCCGCGCCGGCGACTGGCAGCCGGAGTGCCTGCTTTCGTGGCTGCAGGATCCTGACGGTGATGGCATCGCCACCCTGGATATCAACGGACTGCCGCCGGTACGAGTTCAAGGTTGCCATCAATGAAACATGGGACGAAAGCTACGGCCAGGACGGCGGCGCCGAACATTCCCTCCAGCGTCGCTGCCGGCGATAAGGTCACCATTGCCTTTGACGTCGCGGCCAACTGTCGGTCACCGTCACCGCCGCGCCGTCCGACGCATCCAACTGTTATCGCCCAGCCGCCGGTCACCGATCCGTTCCAGTATGAAGTGATGTATTTCGTTATGCCGGACCGCTTTTACAACGGCAGGAACGACAACGACACCTCTCGCCGGCGACGGTTGGACCATGGTTTTGACGTCACCGACAAGGGTTTCTACCATGGCGGTGACCTGGGCCGGCCTGCTGACCAAGATGGACTACCTGGAAAGCCTGGCGTCACCTCCATTTGGATGACGCCCATGTTCAAGACAACCCGGTTGCGGAAGCGACGTCTCCGCGCCCTACCACGGCTACTGGATCACCGACTTCACCCAGTTCGATCACTTCGCAACGCCGAATTGGAGGCGATGATCGACGAGGCCCACAGCCGCGACATCAAGGTTCTTCGACATCATCACCAACCACACCGCCGACATCCTCGACTACCAGGAGGGCCAGTACAGCTATCGCAACAAGGCTGACTATCCCTACAAGGATGCCGCCGGCGTCGAATTCGGACGATCGTGACTTCGTCAACGATCCCGGAACTTCCCGGCGACGACGCCGAGACCAGCTTCCCCTACACACCGGTCAACCAGGCGGCGAAGAGAGCGTCAAGGTGCCGGCCTGGCTCACCGCATTCGTTCGTTCTATCACAGCACCGGGTGCAGTTTCCCAGTTTGCCGGTGAAAACTCCCTCTACGGCGACTTTTTCGGCCTGGACGATTCTCTTCACCGAGCAGCTCGAAGTCGTTGACGGCACGGCCTCGACATCTACAAGGGCTGGATCTCCTACGCGTATTGACGGCTTCCGCATCGACACCGTCAAACATGTCAACATCGAGTTTTGGGAAAAGTTTGCCGGCGCCATCCTCGATTATGCTGAGAGCGTGGGCAAGGATGAATTCTACATCTTCGGCGAGGTCTACAGCGGCAACGAGCAATTGCTCAGCTACTACACCACACGCACCGACATGGGCCGGCCGTGCTTGACTTCCGCTTTCAGGAGAACGTGCGTCAGTACGTCTCCAAAATGGCAGCGCACGACCTCGGTGGTTTCTTCCGTGATGACGACTATTTCACCGACGCAGCAGCAACGCCTACATCCTGCCACTTCCCGGCAACCACGACATGGGACGTTTCGGCTACTTCCTGAACGCCGACAGCGGCGGTGGTCTGAGTGACGCCTGAACTGCCGGCGCGCACCAAGCTGGCCCATGCGCTGTACTTCGGCGGCGGGCCGGTGATTATGCGCCGACGAGCAGGGCTTCACCGGTACGGGCGGCGACAAGGACGCGTGCCAGGATTGTTCCCAGCCAGGTGGGTGAGTACAACGATGCCGCGATGAACAGACAGATTGGCGTCGACGGCACACCGACACAATTTCGATGTCACACATCCGCTTTACACGCTGCATTGGCCGAATACGCCGCGCTCTTCTCCGAGCACAAGGCGTTGCGTTCCGCGCGCAGGTTGAGCGCTTTGCGGCCGGTCCTGGCTTCTATGCCTTCAGCCGCATGGACCGCGACGAGAAGGTCGAGTATGTGGTGGCGGTCAACAACAGTGCTGCCGAACAGACTGCATCTTTCGCGGTCTACGCCGTGGACGCCGGCTTCTCCCGCATCGTGGGCAGCGGCGGTGTGGCGACCATGACCAGCAGCAGCGGCGGCCGAACCGACGCCGGACTGTGCCTGCCACGACTTCGTCATCTACATGGCGGACGATGTTCTGCTTCCGGCAGAGACAGGTGCGCCCGGCATCGCCATCACGACGCCGGCCGGCGGGAAGTGAAGTTGGAATATGAAACGCTGGACGGCAACAGTGTCGGTGGATTAGGGTGACACTCCCGGCCGAGAGCTTTGCGGTCAAACTCAACGGACAGGGGTGAGTGGTTGCCCATCGGTACCGACACCAACCGACCCTACCCGCGTTTATGACGCCAGCGATTTGCCTACGGGGACGACGTCGACATCATCGCGGTGCCAATGACCTCTACGGCAACTATTCCACCGATCAGGTTCACCGGTGCGCCGCCGGTCTACGACCAGGTTGGTCCCGGTCCCGGGCGGCGAGTACACCTATGCAGTGGTACCTCGACTACTTGCGCAGCGACGGCGACTACGGTGACCACACCACCGGCGATTCTGGGGACTACATCTCTGGGGTGAGTCCATCTATTCCTCCGAGGTTACGACTGGCCGGCGCCGAAAACCCTTCCTGGGCGGACAGCTACGGACGTTTCGCCTGGATTGCGCTGGAGGACTCGAGCAAGGATGTCAACTTCATCGTCCACCGGGGCGACAACAAGGACGGCACCCAGGCCGACCGCAGCTTCAACCTGCTGGCGCGACCCGAGATTTGGGTCAAGCAGGATGACGGTGGTTTCTACACCTCCCAGGCCGCCGCGGTAGGGCTTCGTGACCATTCACATCAGCGCCCTGACGGTGACTACGGCGATCCCAGCCCTGATTTCAATGACTTCTGGGGTCTACATCTGTGGGGTGACGCCATTGCCGACGGCGTGGGCACCGACTGGACCAGCCCGCGACCCTTCGACGGTGTCGACGACTTCGGCGCCTACTGGAGCGTGCCCATCAAGGATGCCGGGGCGCTGGTCAACTACATCATCCATCGGGGCGACAACAAGGATCCCGGTCCGGGACCAGAGCTTCGTGCCGGCCGACCAGGCCCACGCCTATGTGGTCTCCGGCGATGAGGGAATGATTAGCGTAAGACTGAGAACTTTGTGCTCATCCACTATCGCCGTGCGGCCGGCGACTACGGCGACCCTACCAGTTCCGACTACAGCGACTTTGGGGGTCTCCACACCGAACGCGGCCCTGATGATCCGGGTTGGACCACCCCGCGGAAGCCTGTGGACCAGGATTTCTTCGGCATTACCTTCAAGGTGCCCCTGAACGACAAGAGCGTCGAAATGGGTGACATTCTCCATCGTGGAGACAGCAAAGACCCGGGACCGGATCTAGTTCCTCGACTTCAGCAAATGGGGTTTTGAGGTCTGGCAGCCAGAAGGCGCCATCGGAGAAAGCTACATTCTACCTATCCTGCGGGGTGGCCTCCAGCCAGGTGGCGATTCTGAGCAAAACCCAGGCTCACTGGGTGGATGCCGAGACCATTGCCTGGGATGTCGACTACCATCCGGACAACACCTACTCGCTTCACCATGCGCCTGAGGGCGGCATGGTATTGGAGAACGGCGCTGTGGCCGGCGGCGAGCAGGTCGAATTGACCTACGACGCCGCGGTCTGCCCGAGGCGGTCAAGGCCAAGTTCCCGCACTTGGCCGGGTTTGCCGCCTTCAAGCTACCCGGCGGATTCGACGCCGCAAGCGCACTCACGGGACAGATCGTGGTCTCGAGTCAAGCGGCCGGCGTGACGGTCGATGCCACCGCCGTGCAGATCCCCGGCGTGCTGGACGGTGCCTCTTCACCTACGACGGCGAACTGGGCGTGCTCTGGGAGAACGGCGCGCCGACGGTGCGTCTGTGGGCGCCTACGGCCAAGTCGGTCAAGCTGCACCTCTTCGACACCGCCACTTCCGATCCGGCGAGCCAGGTCGTCGATATGGTTGCCGGTGAGTCCGGCACATGGAGCGCCGCGGGCGATGCCGGTTGGAGCGGCAAATACTATCTCTACGAAGTTGAGGCTATGTGCCGAGCACGGGCCAGGTCGAGAACAACCTGGTTACCGATCCCTATGCGGTCAGTCTCTCCATGAACAGCACTCGCAGCCAGATCGTGGATCTGGACGACCCGACGCTGGCGCCGGAGGGCTGGGAGATGCGGCAGAAGCCGCCGTTGGAGGCGCCGGAAGAGATCACGCTTGCACGTGCGCGACTTCAGCGCCCGGGGAGGACGCCAGTGTGCCGGACGCACTCAAAGGCACCTTTAAGGCCTTTACACTGGAGGAGAGCAATGGGGTCAAGCATCTGCAGGCGCTGGCCGAGGCCGGACTAACCCACGTTCATCTGCTGCCCAGCTTCGACATCGCCACCATCAACGAGGACAGATCGACCTGGCAGTCGCCCGACATCCCTGCGGACGCTGGGCCTGCGTCGGAAGCACAACGCGATGCCGTCGATGCCGTGGCCGATCTGGACGGCTTCAACTGGGGCGACCATCTCTTCCTACCACTACAGCGTGCCTGAAGGCAGTTACTCCACCGACCCCGACAGCACGGCACGCATCCTCGAGTTCCGCGAGATGGTCCAGGCGCTCAACGAGATGGGGCTGCGGGTGGTCATGGATGTGGTCTACAACCACACCAATGCCAGCGGTCAGGCCGAGAAATCGGTGCTCGACAAGATCGTGCCCGGCTACTACCATCGACTGGATGCCGACGGCAAGGTGACCACCAGCACCTGCTCCAGAACACGGCCACCGAGCATGCCATGATGGAGAAGCTCATGGTCGATTCGCTGGAGGTGTGGGCGTCGGCCTACAAGGTGGACGGCTTCCGCTTCGACCTGATGGGCCACCATATGGTCAGCAACATGGAGAAAGTACAGAGCACGCGCCGCCATTGACCCCGACCATCTACATCTATCGGTGAGGGGTGGAACTTCGGCGAGGAGCGGACGGCCAGCGGCGGACGCGACGCAGCTGAATCTGCCCGGTACGGGCATCGGCACCTTTAACGACCGGTCTCGACGCCGTGCGCGGTGGCGGTCCCTTCGACGAAAGGGACAACATTGTCAAGAACCAGGGCTTCATCTCCGGCATCTACTATGCGCCCAATGCCGCCAATACAGGCAGTGACACAGAGAAGGCCAACTGTTACTCAGCGTGGACCAATATCCGGTGTCGGGCTGGCCGGCAACCTGGCCGACTACGAGTTCGAGGACCGCAACGGGAAGGGTGGTCAGGGGCTCTGGCCCACAACGGTTCGCCGGCCGGCTACACCGAAGACCTCTAGCAGCATCGTCTACGTCTCAGCCCATGACAACGAGACCCTATGGGATATCACCCAATTCAAGCTGGCTCGCGAGACGACCATTGCCGACCGGGTGCGGGTGCAGAACCTGGTGGTCGACTTCACGGTGCTGAGCCAGGGGGTGCCCTTCCTCCACGCGGGCGTGGACACCCTGCGTTCCAAGTCGTTGGACCGGGACAGCTACAACTCCGGCGACTGGTTCAACTATCTGGACTGGACCTATGGGACCAGCAACTGGGGCGTGGTCTGCCGCCGGTCTCCAACGCGAACGCGGCGGATCTGACGGCGTTGCTGGCATTCGGTTCTTGCGCCGGCGAGCACGGAGATTCAGGTCACCAATGCCCATGCTCGGACCATGCTGCGCATACGCGGGAGTTCGCCGCTCTTCCGCCTGCGCACAGCCGAGGATGTGGAGGCGAGACTGCTCTTCCACAACACCGGACCGGATTAGCTACCTGGTCTTATTGTCATGAGCCCTTGCATCACGTCGATCCGGACCTCGACTCCGACCTGGAAAGCATTGCCGTTCTATTCAACGCCAACGACGAAGCGCAGACGATTCCCTACCGTCCTGGCCGGTGACTATCTGGCTCCATCTCGTCGCAGGCAGCAGACGACATGGTCAAAGACACCCGAGGGCGAGGGTGGTCTATTTTAGCGTTCCGGCGTGGACGACCGCGGTCTTCGTCGAGTTCGCAGCGGCCGAAGAGCGGCTCAATACTTCGATCGCCGACGTCGAGCAGTTGGTCGCCGACGGCGTGTTGAAGAATGGCAACGAGGGCGCTGATCGCCAAGCTCGAGAGCGTGATTAAGGCGGTTGGCCGTGGCAACGACAACTGCGGCGTGCAACCAGATTCGGTGCGTTTGTCAATCAGGTGGGCGTCGTCCGCAGCGGAAAGCCTACCAGCAAGGCCAAGTGCTTATTGCATCGGCCGTGAGCATCGTCTTATCAAGTGTGTGGCGAGGTCAGCGAGCTTGTCGCCCGTGTCCGTTGCCCGGGCTCGCGGGAGACCGATCCCAACGGCGTAGAAGCTGTTGCCGCGTCGGGCCTCCCATATTTGCCCTTCGTCAACTGATGGAGCACAGTAGAGTGCGGCCTTTCGTGGTCGCCCGGCGCCAGGTTTAGCACGATTCTCAGTCACACGGGCAAGCGGCGGTGATTGCCGCCGTTACGTCTACAATTGAGGGACAATTGTGAAGCAGTGCAGGGGACCGGCTCAGTGCCAGCCGTGCCCCTGTGTAACGCCAACATTTGGCGTTGCCCATCCGCTGTTGTATACTCGAAATACCTACGCCCCTGTGGGTGGGTTGCACACAGCAGGTTGAGGGCCGCGTCCGTAAGGGCATCTCCGTTCGAGTCGGACAGGGGCACCACCAATCACCATTGCCTCTACTTGCAGATGGTGGCGCTTCTGTTATTTGGCCTGCCTTTTACTCTGCCAATCGCTTTTCATCTACGGACTAGCCGAAGCACCACTGGCAAACTCGACAAAACCATCCAGATCGATGCGGTACTCCTGCCGCAATCCCACTCGACGGTACAAGGTCGGCGCATCCCTGCCGACTGCTCTCCAACCGACCGATCGTGGTACTCCAACCGTGTCGGGCAAGGATGCCCGACCTACAGTAATGGTGTTTTCATCGGATTCGCAGGGGGTGTTTTCCTGGGAAAGTCGCACAGAGGTGGGAATCGCTTGTTGTTGACATAAATAAGACACAGACATCGGTTTGATGTTGCTTGAAGATTGGGTAGAACGATGATATCGTAGGCGCTTGTCCACTGATCTCCACGATTATCGATTTGTCCGGCTGGATTAAACACCCGTTTCCGGATGAGTGAATCAGTCGATAACAGTGGCATGAACTCGAAGACACCGGTCGGTGGAAATGTCATCTGGCAGGGAGTCCACGATGGCTTCGTTCGTCTGGGAGGGTACGCACAATCGTTCCCAACGGCGATCACGGACCTATTTCCAAGGCGAACGTGCTGACACATTTGTGGAGACTGCGTTGGCGTTCCTCCGTGATGAGTGGAACTTTCTCGCAGTTGCCATGTTCGCTTGCGGTCATGTTGGATTAGGGTTGTGCAAATGAGTGGCTTACGTTCTGTTTGGAGAGGAAATTACCGTGGAACAGCAGTCACAATTGAGGGGATGTGCGGGCTGACATGGCCGAGATGGAAACGCTTGATTGTTGAAATTGAGAAAATGGGGATTCGCCGGGCTGTACCGCTCGGATTACTT
Organism: uncultured Chloroflexia bacterium; assembly: GCA_963715415.1. GTDB lineage: Bacteria > Chloroflexota > Anaerolineae > Caldilineales > Caldilineaceae > JAWKOK01. Next base: position 8,539 of record CAVQSG010000050.1, read on the forward strand.
TAACGCTGCCCGTGGCCGAGCTCGGACTCGCTCGAACTGATAGTCTCGCTGCTCCTACAGCCTGTTCGAGCCTCGAACAGGCTGTAGAGCAGCGAGACTATCAGTTCGAGCGAGTCCAACTCAGGCGGATCGGGCAGCGTAAAGTGATCCGAGCGGTACAGCCCGGCGAATCCCATTTTCTCAATTTCAACAATCAAGCGTTTCCATCTCGGCCATGTCAGCCCGCACATCCCCTCAATTGTGACTGCTATCTCCACGGTAAACTCCTCTCCAAACAGAACGTAAGCCACTCATTTGCACAACCCTAAGATCCAACATGACCGCAAGCGAACATGGCAACTCAAGAAAGTTCCCACTCATCACGGAGGAACGCCAACGCAGTCTCCACAAATGTGTCAGCACGTTCGCTGCCAAAGGGTCCGTGATCGCCGTTGGGAACGATTGTGCGTACCCTCCCAAGACGAACGAAGCCATCGTGGACTCCCTGCCAGATGACATTTAGCCAACCGGTGTCTTCGAGTTCATGCCACTGTTATCGACTGATTCACTCATCCGGAAACGGTGTTGATCCAGCCGGACAAATCGATAATCGTGGAGATCAGTGAACGCGCCTACGATATCATCGTTCTACCCGATCTTCAAGCAACATCAAACCGATGTCTGTGTCTTATTTATGTCAACAACAAGCGATTCCCACCTCTGTGCGACTTTCCCCAGGAAAGCGCCTGCCTTAAACCGAAATCCGATGAAAACACGATTACTGTAGGTCGGGCATCCTTGCCCGACACGGTTGGAGTACCACGATCAGTCAGGTTGGAGAGAGCGGTCGGGCAGGGATGCGCCGACCTACTACCGTCGAGTGGGATTGCGGCAGGAGTACCGCATCGATCTGGATGGTTTTGTCGAGTTTGCCAGTGGATTCGGCTAGTCCGTAGATGAAAAGCGATTGGCAGAGTAAAAGGCAGGCCAATAACAGAAGCGCCACCATCCCAGTCAAGGCAATGGTGACGCATTGGTGGTGCCCCTGCTCCGACTCGAACGGAGATGCCCTTACGGACACAGGCCCTCAACCTGCTGTGTATACCAATTCCACCACAGGGGCGTAGGTATTTCGAGTATACAACAGCGGATGGGCAACGCAAAATTTCCGCGCCAAATGTTGGCGTTACACAGGGGCACGGCTCGCACTGAGCCGGTCCCCTGCACTGCTTCACAATTGTCCCTCAATTGTAGACGTAACGGCGGCAATCACCGCCGCTTGCCCGGCTGTTGACTGAGAATCGTGCTAAACCTGGCGCCGGGCGACCGCGAAAGGTCGCACTCTACTGCTGCATCAGTTGACGAAGGGCAGAAAGATGTCGAAACCCGGGCGAGGCGCGGCAACAGCTTCTACGCCGTTGGGATCGGTCTGCGCGAGCCCGGGCAACCTGGACGCGGCGACAGACTCGCTGACCTCGCCACACACTTGATAGACGATGCTCGCGGCCGATGCGATCAGCGCTTGGCCCTGCTCGGGGCTCAGCTTGCCGCTGCGGACGAACGCCTCCACCTGATTGACGAACGCACCGATCTGGTTGCACGCCGCATTCTCGTTGCCGCGGCCAACCGCCTTGATCGCGCTCTGAGCTTGGCGATCAGCGCCCTGCCGTTGCCATTCTTCAACACGCCGTCGGCGACCAACTGCTCGACGTCGGCGATCAGAGTATTGAGCCGCTCTTCGGCCGCTGCGAACTCGACGAAGACCGCGGTCGTCCGCGCCGGAACGCTAAATCGACCACCCTCGCCCTCGGCTGTCTTGACCATGTCATCTGCCCCGGCTGCCTGCGCGAGATGGAGCCGATAGTCGCGACCGGCCAGCGCGTCGACGGTGATCGTCTGCGCTTCGTCGTTGGCGTTGAATAGGACGGCAATGCTCTCCAGGTCGGAGTCGAGGTCCGGATCGACGTGATCCGACAGGCTCATGACGATCAGACCAGGTAGCTGATCCGGTCCGGTGTTGTGGAAGAGCTAGTCGCGCCTCGACTTCCTCGGCAGTGCGCAGTCGGAAGAGCGGCGAACTCTCGCGGATGGCGCAGCATGTGCCGGTATGCGCATTGGCGGCCCGAATCTCCGCGCTCGCGGCGCCAGACCCGGTATTGCTCAACAACACCGTGAGGTCGTCCTCGTTCGGCGTTGGAGACTGGCGGCAGACCGACGCCCCAGTTGTTGGTCTGATAGGTCCAGTCCAGATAGTTGAACCAGTCGCCGGAGTTGTAGCTGTCCCGGTCCAGTGACTTCGAACGCAGGGTGTCCACGCCCGGCGTGGAGGAAGGGCACACCCTGGCTCAGCACGGTGAAGTCGATGCCCAGGTTCTGCACCCGCACCCGATCGGCCAATGGACGTGTCGCGCAGCGCAGCTTGAATTGGGTGATGTCCCACAGGGTCTCGTTGTCATGGGCCGACACGTAGACAATGTGCTCCTGCGGGTCTTTGGTGTAGCCGGCCGGCGAGCCGTTGTAGTCCACCTCCGATCCCTTGACCAGGTTGCCGTTGCGGTCTACGAACTGGTAGTCGGCCAGGTTGCCGGCCAGCCCGACGCGAATCTGGTCCGCGCTGAGCAGCAGTTCGGCTTTCTCAGCGTCGCTGCCCGTATTGCGGCATTCGGCGCATAGTAGATGCCGGAGATGAAGCCCTGGTTCGTCGACGATGCTCGCGCCTTCGTCGAACGGACCGCCACCACGTACGGCGTCGCGCAGCCGGTCGTTAAAGGTGCCGATGCCCGTACCTGCCAGGTTCAGCTGCGTGGCGTTCTGGCCGCGCTGGCCGTCCGCCACCTCACCGAAGTTCCAGCCTTCACCGTAGATGTAGATGGTCGGGTCGATCTCGGCCAGTGCGTTCTGCACCTTCTCCATGTTGCTGACCATATGGTGGCCCATCAGGTCGAAGCGGAAGCCGTCCACCTTATAGGCTGACGCCCACACCTCCAGCGAGTCGACCATGAGCTTCTCCATCATGGCATGCTCGGTGGCCGTGTTCTGACAGCAGGTGCTGGTGGTCACATTGCCGTCAGCATCCAGACGATGGTAGTAGCCGGGCACGATCTTGTCGAGTACCGACTTGTCCGCCTGACCGCTGGCGTTGGTGTGGTTGTAGACTACGTCCATCACCACGCGCAGTCCCATCTCGTTGAGCGCCTGGACCATCTCGCGGAATTCGAGGATGCGTGCCGTGCTGTTGGGATCGGTGGAGTAAGATGCCTTCTGGCACGGTGTAGTGGATAGGGATCGTAGCCCCAGTTGTAGCCATCCTGATCGCTACCGCATTTACGGCATCGCGTTGTGCCGTGGAGTCGGCCGCAGCATCGGCAGGGATGTTCGGTGACTTCCACTGGCTTTTGTCCTCGTTGATCGTGGCGATGTCGAAGCTGGGCAGTAGGTGCACGTGGGTTAGTCCAGCGTCGGCCAGCGCCTCTAGGTGTCTGACGCCACTGCTGTCCGGTACAGGTGAACGCCTTGAAGGTGCCCTTTAACTCGTCCGGTACGCTGGCGTCCCGGGCGCTGAAGTCGCGCACGTGCAACTCGTAGAGCGTAATGTCCTCCGGTGCAACCAACGCTGGTTTCTGCATGCCGTCCCAGCCCGCGGGCTTGAGCGCAGGATCCTCCAGGTTGACGATCTGGCTACGCGTACTGTTCATGGAAAGGCTGACGGAGTAGGGATCAGTGACAAGGTTGTGTCTCCACCTGGCCTGTGCTTGGCACGTAGACCTGCACTTCGTACAGGTAGTACTTGCCGTCCAACCTGCGTCACCCACGGCGCTCCATGTGCCTGATTCATTGGCAGTCATTTCGATGACCTGGCTCGCTGGATCGGAGGTGCTGGTATCGAAGATATACAGCTTGACGGACGTGGCTGTGGGTGCCCACAAACGCAAGGTCGGCGTGCCGTTGTTCCAGACCACGCCCAAGTCGCCATTGTAGGCGAATAGCGCGTCGAGCACGCCAGGGATTTGAACACCGGTGGCGTCCACGGTCACATTGCCGGGCGCTCGGCTGGACACTGCTATCTGTCCCTTAAGCGCAATCGCAGCGTCAAACCCGTCGGGTAGTTTGAAAGCGGAGAAGCCGGCCAGATGCGGGAACTTGGATTTGACCGCATCCGACAGACCTCCTACATCGTAGGCAAGTTCGACCTGCTCGCCACCGATCACTGCACCACCTTCCAGCATGATGCCCCCATCAGCTGAGTGGTGCAGCGAAATAAGCGTAGTCCGGATTGTAATCGACGTCCCACGCAATGGTGCTCGGAATCGACCCAATGCGCCTGAGCCTTGGTCAGGTCACCTCCGGGCTGCACGCCGCCCTGAGAATGGGCAGAATATACGGCTTTTCTGGATCGGCGCCCTCAAGTTGCCAGACCTCAAAACCCCACTTGCCAAAGTCCAAAAACTGGTCTGGCCCCGGATCCTTTGTGTCGCCGCGATGGAAGATATAGCCCATGTCCACATTCTTGTCTGTGAGCGGCACCTTGAAGTTGACGCCGAAGGTGTCCTGGTCCGGCCGGTTTGCGCGGCGTAGTCCAACCTGGATCGTCGGCAGCATTCCAGGTGTGTAGACCCCAGAAGTCGTTGTAGTCACTGCTGTTGTAATCGCCATAGTCACCTGCCGCACGGCGATAATGAACGACCACATAGCTCTCGGCATCGCCCTGTTGCTTGTAGATCGTCTCGTTACCAGAGACAACGAATGCATGCGCGCCTTCGGCGGGGATTATGCTCTGGTCAGGACCGGGATCCTTATCATCTCCTTTGTGGATGATGAAGTTGACCGGCGCATCAGCGTTCTTGAGCGGCACGTTCCAGTAGGCGCCGAAATCGTCGATGCCGTCGAAAGGGCGTGGGTTGGTCCATTCTGTGCCGACACCGTCGGCAATGGCATCGCCCCATAGGTGAAGGCCCCAGGCGTCATTACTGGGGCGTCGGGGCGTTGATAGTGAATGGTCACAAAGCCCTGGGCTGCGGCCTGGGAAGTATAGAAGTCACCGTCCTCCTGCCTCACCCAGATTTCGGGTCCGTCACTGGCAGGGTTGAAGCTGCGATCGGCCTGGGTGCCGTCCTTGTTGTCGCCGCCGTGGACGATGAAGTTGACGTCTTTGCTCGAGTCCTGCAGGGCAATCCAGGCAAAGCGCCCGTAGCTGTCCTCGCCCAAAAAGGGTTTTGGTGCAGGCCAGCCGGTGACTTCGGACGGATCGATGGCTTCACCCCACAGGTGCAGACCCCAGAAATCGTTGAAGTTACCAGTCGTATGGTCGCCGTAGTCGCCGTCGTTGCGCAGGTAGTGGATCACCGCATAGTCATACTGACCGCCGGGACCAGGGCCCGCCGCAACGTAGCTGGGCAACACACCAACCACCTGATCGGCGGCGTAGCGGCCATTGAGATCGTTGATCACCGCAATAATGTCGACCGTGGTCCCATCGGGCAGACCACTTGCGTCGTAGAAGACGCGATAGGGCGGGTTGGTGTCGGTACCGATGGGCAGCCAATCGCCCTGGCCGTTGAGTTTGACGGCAAAGGTCACCTCGGCAGGCACATTTCCTTGGTCCAACGAGGCAACAATTTCCATACGCCCAGGAACGGTGTTGCCGTCCAAGTTCTGATATCCCAACGTGATCCCTTCGCCACTGGCTGGACTCGTGATGGCAATGCCCGGCGTGCTGGCGCCAGCCAGGTCCAGGGCGCTGTCAGCTTCGTAGATAACAAAATCGGTAGGGAGTACCGTCACGGCTACCTGCTTATTGGCGTCGCTAGTCATGGTTGCTGCGCCGCCACTGCCCGCAATTCGGGTGAAGCCTGCATTTGCGGCATAGACCGGGAAGAAAGCAGTCTGCTCGACGGCACTGTTGTTGAATGCCACGATATACTCGATCTTCTCATCACGATCCATCCGGCTGAAGGCGTAGATGCCGGGTCCATCGGCAGCGAAGCGCTGAATCTGTGTACCTGAGCGCAGCGCCTTGTGACTGGAGAGGAGCGAGGCGAAATCAGCCAGTGAAGTATAGATCGGGTGGGTCTGGTCGAAGTTGTCGTTAGCGGGCGTGCCGTTCGCACCGATCTGTTTGTTGATTGCAGGGTCCCCGTACTCGACGACCTGGCTTGGGAACATGTCCTGACGTGCATCCTTGTCGCCGCCGGTTCCGGTAAAGCCCTGCTCGTCGCCGTAGTAGACAACAGGCACACCGCGGCTGAAGTACATCAGCGCATGAGCCAGCCTGGTGCGGGCCAACAGTTCGGCATCGCTCAGACTGCCGCCATTGTCGGCGATCAGGAAGTAACCGAAGCGCCCCATGTCATGATTGCCCAGAAACGTGGGCAGAATGTAGGCATTGCTATCCGCGTCGGTGAAGTAGTCGTCGTCCCGGAAGAAGTTGCCAAGGTCGGATGCGCTCCCGCCGTTGGAGACGTATTGGCGCACGTTCTCTTGAAAGCGGAAGTCGAGCACAGCCGGCATGTCGGTCCGTGTGGTGTAGTAGCTGAGCAGTTGTTCGTTGCCGCTATAGACCTCGCCAAAGATGTAGAATTCATCCTTGCCCACACTCTCGGCATGATCGAGGATGGCGCCGGCAAACTTTTCCCAAAACTCGATATTGACATGTTTGACGGTGTCGATGCGGAACCCGTCGATCGCATAGTCCGAAATCCAGCCCTTATAGATGTCGACCATGCCGTCGACGACTTGGAGCCGCTCGGTAAAGAGATCGTCTAGTCCGAAGAAATCGCCGTAGAGCGAATTCTCACCGGCAAACTGGGAATCACCGCGATTGTGGTAGAGCAGCGGATCGTTGAGCCAGGTCGGCACCTTGACGCTCTCTTCGCCAGCCTGGTTGAAGACCGGCGTGTAGGGGAAGCTTGTCTCGGCACTCATCTCCGGGAAGTTGGGATCATTGACAAAGTCACGATCGTCGAATGGGACGCCCCCGACATCCTCGTAGGGATAGTCGGCCTTGTTTCGATAGCTGTACTGGCCGTCCTGATAGTCGAGGATATCGGCGGTGTGGTTGGTGATGATGTCGAAGAATACCTTGATGCCGCGGCGAGTGGGCTTCGTCAATGACCGCCTCCAGTTCGGCGTTGCTGCCGAAGTGGGGATCGAACTGGGTAAAGTCGGTGATCCAGTAGCCGTGATAGGCGGCGGAGACGTTGCTGCCGCTGCCCTGCACCGGATTGTTCTTGAACATAGGCGTCATCCAGATGGAGGTGACACCGAGACTCTCCAGGTAGTCCATCTTGGTCAGCAGGCCGGCCAGGTCACCGCCGTGGTAGAAACCCTTGTCGGTGGGATCGAAGCCATGGTCCAGCCGGTCGCCGGCGATGCCGCCGGTGTCGTTGTCGGTCCTGCCGTTGGAAAAGCGGTCTGGCATGACGAAATACATGACCTCATCCTGGAATGGATCGGCCACAGGCGGCTGAGCGATGGCAGCCAGATCGTCGGGCGGTGCACTCGTCACGGTGACGGACGGCACATTGGTCGCCAAGTCAAAGGCAAAGGTGGCCTGGTCGCCCGCAGCGACGCGGAACGAAATGTTGTCGGGGCCGCCGTCCTGACCGTAGCTCTCGCTCCATGCTTCGTCGATGGCAACTTTGAACTCATACGTGCCGGCCGGCAACCCGTTGACAAGCAACGTCGCGATGCCGTCACCGTCGGGGTCCTGCAGCCAGGAAAGCAGGCAGTCCGGCTGCCAGTCGCCGGGACAGCCGTAGGCGGCCTGGTAGTTGCCGGGTGCGGTGGCAATTCGGCTGTTATGATTGTCGGTGATCCGGTGGGTCTTGTGGTCGTAGTAGAACTTGACCGTGGTTGGCCCACGTCAGTGACAGCGCGATATTCGGGCCGTTCGGTGCTGCGTTGGCACCGTAATTTTCGTCCCAGCTGTCATTCAGTGCCGCCTTGTACTCCCAATTGCCGGCGGGAGGTCCTACTGTTAATGTCCAGAGATCGAAGTCGGCGCTGTAGACGAACTCGGTGGTCGCGCACTCGGGCTGCCAATCACTCGAGCAGCCCAGTTCATTTTGCAGGCTGCCGACCACTGCGACACCGGACGGGTCCGGCGTATGATCGGCGCGCACATCAGGCCGATGCCGGGCGCGGCGAATCGACCGCCCCCAGCAACGAAACGACCAGCGCCAGCGCGATCAGTCCGTTAAGCAGATGAGACCGTCTGTCTGAGTGCATTGTCATTTCCTCCGTTGAATTGACAGAGTTTCTGCGGCATCGTTGCGCAGCACACGCCATGGGGCGACGTCGCAAGAGAAGCTATCTATTTATGGACAAACAGATTTGGTTCAGGGAATAGAGCACGCTGCTCGTTGTGCAATGCAATCGATTGCACTAAAAGACAGATCGGAGTGTACGCCATCCGGGCTGTGAATGTCAAGTGAGCTGCGCTATTGAGGATAGGTCTGTCGAAGGATTGCGCAAGGATTTTTCGCCCAGAGCCCGGAATGCAGGATGCACATAGGCAAGGCGCCGAACAGCCGTATGTTGCCTGAGCAAGCCCAAGCATTGTTGCGACCAGACCCGGTTGCGCAGCTCTGATCGCACCATGGAAACGTAAGCAATGATGCCAGGCGACGGTCGCCGGTCGGGCAAGCCGCTCTTGACAAGACCGGGTCATGTCGGCGACTGTCACCTGAGGCAACTTTACGATTTCACAGACGCTTTAGGCCGATCCAAGGAAATAGACACCGCGCTAGGTAGGGTGCGACCCTTGCGGTCGCCCGCCACGGTCCGGCGTAGTACGGGCGACCGCAAGGGTCGCACCTTGGATATCTATATTTCTGAAACGGCCTTAGTCCGGCGTGCTGATATTAACTACTCTGCCGGAAGCCCCACAACCGTAAATTCCAGATCGGGCGACGGCATGCCGGGCGTGAAGTCACCGAAGCGGGCATTGACCGCATAGATGGTGCTGCCGAACTTGGCTGCCGTGGTCGGAATCGCGAAGTCCGGACTAGTAAGGGGTTCATCGCTAACCACGCCGGAGGTGAACGACGGATCCAAGGTCACAATGCCAATTTGATTGATGAAGTTCTGCACGACATAGAGCGTTTTCCCTGCCAGCACCAGACCGTCGGCATCCGGCACGCTCGCACCGCCCAAATCGATCTTGGTCGCCTCGCCCGTCTGGGGATCCACCTTGTACAGGCTGCCAAACGACGTATTGGCGACGATCAGCGACTTGCCGTTTGGTGTTGCCACAATGCCATTCGCATTCGGAAACGCAGCCGGGTCAAAATCAAATCCATCACCCAGGGAAATCTCCTCAACTAGCGAAGGCTCGGGCAGCTGGCCCTGTGGTCCTAGGGGCACCCGATAAAGGACCGGACGGCCCGAATCCGTGAAGTATGCCGCGTCCCGGGTCACGACCACATCATTGACAAAGAGTCCATCTAGCGAATACTCGGCCAGTTCTGCGCCGGTCTCAATGTCATAGACATAAGCAGAGCCAGGAATCGGTCCGAGGAAAGGTCCCCCACCGGCCACGAAAATGGCGTTGCTGCGAGTGTCTACTGCCAGACCCACCGCGATCCGGCCCTGTTGGGGTGGCACGACGGTCGTGCCTTCGCCGGTGCGCAGGTCGCCGCCGTAGACGGCGCCATTCAAGAGCGAACCGACATAGAAGCTGTTGCCACGCCCAACGGCAATGCCTTCCGGCTGCCAACCGTTGGGGACGTTGAAGACCGGTGGAAAGGTTTCTCCCGGGACGGCCAAGGTTGGTGATACCGACATCGCTACACACATGCCTACGAGTACTGCAATACACAAGATCTTCTTCCACATCGCGCGTTGTTCTCCTTTAGGGCTATTGGGGGACCAGTTTACGTGGGGGGACGGCAGTATATATGAGATGCTAGACTTGTCAGGTAGAGATGCAAACAGGT
>CAVQSG010000051.1:0-80985 GCA_963715415.1 uncultured Chloroflexia bacterium
AGAAGTTGTCGAGATTGGCCACGAACTCGCAAAGCGAAGTGTGCACTACATCGAAGCCAACGTTGCTGGGTCAAGCGAGCAATTGAGGTCTGGTGCTGGAGTTCTGTTCACGGGCGGCGACGAAGCCATCGTGCGAAAACACGAATTGCTCTTGAGCAAGATTCTCAAGAAGCACTTTTACGTCGGTCTCGTCGGCAATGCTTCACGTTTCAAGCTCGTCCACAACTTGATGCTGGGACTCCATCGAGCGGTACTGGCCGAAGGCTTGAATTTCGCTGAAGCCCTGGGATTCGACCCGAAAACGGCACTCGACATACTCGCAGCAAACTCCAGCTGCAAGTCGTGTCATGCAAACAAAGGGGGCAAAGATTTTGGAGCGAGACTACGCGGCGCAGGGGCGCGATTGTCGCAGCACCTCGAAGACGTTCGGTTGATTCTTGAGGAATCTCGCGGACGCTCTTGTCCCGTTGAGTGAGTTGCATCAATCGCTGTTGGAGCAGGCCGAGCAACTCGGGTTGTCTTGCTGACAATATTGCGGTAATTGAAGTCTATCGTCACCGCGCGGCAGGAGAAGAACATTCATGTTGACCGGAACAACAGACATGGGGTTTCATTGGATCGACTCGGCGGTCATCGTTGTTTATCTGCTTGGAATTACCGTCCTGGGACTTTGGACGGGAAGTCGTGTTTCGGGATTGAGTAACTTCTTCATGCCTCGAAAATTCGGCAAAGGCATGTTGATGATGCACGCTTTCGGAACCGGAACCGCCTCCGATCAAGCAGTTACCGTGGCTTCCGCTACGTTTCGCGGCGGCCTGAGTGGCATTTGGTACCAGTGGTTGTGGCTATTCGTCACACCTTTCTATTGGCTCATCGCTCCAATCTTCAGGCGTTTTCGAGCCATTACAACGGCAGACGTCTACGAGCTACGTTTCGATCGCAGTGTCGCGGTCCTGTTCGCTTGCGTAGGTATGGCCAGTATGAGCGTCAAGATTGGCCTGATGCTGAAGGAAGCTGGTGCCTTGGTTGCTGCAGGAACCGGCGGAATGATCGAAGCCAATACAGCCATCATCGCCGTGACCCTGATGTTTGTAGTGTATGGCGCCGCAGGTGGCCTAAGCGCCGCCATTGTCACGGACTATATCCAAGGTCTATTGACCGTACTGTTCTCGTTCTTGATGCTGCTTCCTTTGCGTTTTCGGAGCGGGAAGGGAACGGTACCTACCCACACAACGATCACCAATCCATCCATGTTGTCGCTGGTCGCTCCCGGCAAGATCACGCTGTTTTTTGTCGTGATGCTCACGATTCAAGCTTTAGTTGGTATTGTGGCTCAGCCGCACGTTATGGAAGCTGTGCCGCAGGCAAAACCGAGTGGGAAGGCCGAGTCGGTTTCGTCGGAGGCAATCTCATCAAGCGGTTGTGCACGGCAGCGTGGAGCCTAACCGCGATCGCGGCAGTCGCCTGGTACATTCAAAACGGACAGGATCCAGCATTGCTCGATCCCGCGGAGCTGAAGCGAACGGCCGATGGAATCTATGGCGAGATTGCGAATACGTTCTTGCCACGAGTGTCACCCGGGTTGTTGGGGTTGTTCCTAGCGGCGTTGCTGGCTGGCGTGATGAGTTCGTGTGACTCGTTTATGATCAGCAGCGCAGCTCTGTTCACCGAGAATATCTTCAAACCATTGCGCCCGGCGTTGTCTGACCGCACTTACATCTGGGTTGGCCGAATCGCCTCATGTTTCGTTGTCATGGGAGGAGTCTGCTTCGCCTTTTGGGTGCCCAGCGTGGTCAAAGCACTGGAAATATGGTTCATGATCGCGCCGATCATGGGGATCGTATTTTGGATCGCCTTGCTTTGGCGAAAGATGACCGTAGCCGGTGCTTGGGCGACGACATTGACAGGTTTCTTGGCGTGGTGGATGACCACTCAAACGTGGTTTGTTACCTGGCTCGGCAGTTTGCCGGCTGCCGACTCGCTCCGGTTCTTGTGGACCGAGGGTGACAACACGTCGGTCTATCATCCCTGGCAGATTCTGTCTTATCTGACGTCGGCGACCTGCGTTGGTGTACTCGTAAGTCTAGTGACTCCAGCAGTCAGGAAAGAGAAGCTCGACCGCTTCTACCAACTGAGCCGTACGCCGGTTGGCGCGGATAAGGAAATCGCGACGCCGTGCACTCTGCCGGATGGAATACCCGCATCGCAGCGTCCGATGTTGGCCACTTGGGGTGGGCTTGAAGTGCCAATGCCGTCTAGAGAATCCTTGATCGGGTTCGTCGTCGTCTGGCTTCTGGCAGGTGCGATCATCGGCAGCTTTGTCTGGCTCGTGGGTTGAGCCGATGCGTCGGTTTTCGAACCCTACGATCTTCGCAGCGTACCGTGTTGCCTTGCATCCACCATTGAGGGATGCAAGGCGGTTCTGTGCCTCGGCTGTGACGTCTCACCGCGTCTCTCAAGTTCAAACCCTAGCCGCAGCGTGACGTTCGCCGATTCGAGAAAGTTACGCAGTCTGGTCTAGGCAGAGCGACGTCGAAGTCCGAAGACGCTTAATGTCCCAAGTGCGAGAAGACTCAAGCTGTTCGGTTCCGGGACTAGAGAATAGATCACGCCGTCGATTTCCGTACGCGGCGCAAACTCCGGGTCATCGTTGTCAAGGAACACGTGCAAATCACCCAGCGCGTCGGCTGATGTGGAACCGATCGGATTCTGAATTGCCACCTGCCACGCCCCGCCCGGCGTGGCATCGAAGCCGTCGGATGCCAGAAAGGTTGTCATGCGCCGGAAGTGAATCCAGCGTTGACGCCAAAGCCGCTCTCTTCCCCTACCTTGGCAAACAACACAACATTGATGTTGTACGAGGCATTGGGTGTCAAGACCGGATAGTCATGTCCATTTCGGTGACGTTAGTGCCACTCGTCGTCCGCGACGTTTCCGTCGATCGTGAATTCGCTGTCGCTGTCATCCGGAAAATTTCATCCGTCCGCGTTCGCCGTGTTTGCAGCCGTCAAGTCGACGTAAAAGTGGCCCGCGGGAAGACTGTTCTGAAAATCCTCGATGCTAACGGCAGCGAATACCGTCGAACCGCAACATGTCAATGCGACGAACGTCGCCCAAAACTTTGTCCGAATCATCGTGTACCTCCATCAATCGTGTCTCATCGAAATCAGATGAACGAAGGGTTTTACCTAAGTCGCTCATGTGTTGTAGGGCGACATCAGATTGCAATTGCTCTTCTTTTTCCGGACGAGAATCTAGTCGAACTGCCAACAGACAAAGCAGGGAACGTCAACGATCTTGTACACCAATCCCATCACCTCCGATCTCGTCGGTTATCGCCAACTGCATCAATAGATCGCGAAGCGGAGCCGGATACAGTACGCATGCGTCATATAGAGCAGTAAATGTCGACATCTTCCCTGACCTCGAAGACTCGGTATCAGTAGCCCATGTCTAATTCCTGAGCCTGCTGCGTCAGTTCGTCGATGCATTGATGCGTCTTGGCGATCTCGTGCTTGTACTTCATCAGGTCGCTAGACAAAACTCGGCGATGAGTTCCAACTCGGCGATAAGGAATGACATTGTCTTCAAGCTGTTTGATCAGAACGGGCGAGAGACGCCCAGTAGATCCGCTGCTTGCTGCGTCGTGAGTTCGGCGTGAAGGGCGTTAAGCGCCACCGCGTTTCCCTCCGCCATGGCTGCGAAGTAATTCCACCAGCAGTCGCACCGCTGCGGCGGGCAATTCAACTTGCTCATCGGTTTCGCCGAGTGTCACCTTGAGCGAGCGATTTCGAAATGGCGCGTAGTTGCGGCTTGAAGCCTTAGCGCAGCGCATGTCATTCTGGCTAGGTGCGACTGGATCATGAGTAAGCGTTGACATCTGATTCTCCTCCGTTTATTGAAGAGTATCGTCTAATCGCAATAAACGAAATATCCGAAATATCCGAAATATCCGAAATCCTGATGAATCCCTAAGTGATTGCCATTAAAGACGTTGCGACTTTTACATTGTGCGCGTTGAGGGGCCTCTCGAGCGAGTCACTGCCCGTCTGACGCAACTCTGGCTGCCGCGACGCGGCTCATTCAATGCTCCTGCGACGGCACCGTAGCGGCCACGGATAACGAACCCGCATGCGGGACGACACAATTGGTTGTCAGCAAACAGCTTGGCGATCCGACATCGGAGTAGGCAGCGGTATGGCAGCGGAACCGGAACGCAAACTGGCATTGTTTGGTGCAGACAGTCAGTGAGTATCTCCGATTCGACGCGACGCCCAGCGCGTTCAAAGAGATGCTTACCCGGCCAATTCCGATACAACAGGTCATCGCCGCCAGTCGCCAGAAAGTTATTGATTTCGCGTCTAAACTGGAGTTCTTCAACCGCATCAGTCTCCAGGTCGAAGCGACCGTCAATCACGTAAACGAGCTGGGGTGGAATTCTTGCTCTGCTTCCAGTATCGTACTCGGAAACACACCAATCCGCCGATTTGGCGGTAACAGTCGCGATGAGCGATTCATCCGAACAAGTCGCTGGTCAGGTCTCGGATTAGGGACGCAGCGATTCGTCACATCCGCCGCGAAAACGTCATTTCCTGTGAACCTGGCCACCACGTAGCTGCTGACAGAGAACAATCAGCAACCACCATGCGGTAGGCATCGTTCCGGGGACGCCTTCCGGAATCGCCGAGGGCAGGAAGCCGTTGGCGTGCCAAATGTCATAATCATCAGCGTCGATCTGCCCATTGGCCGAAAGATCACCTGCGCACTTAGCTGATTTCCTGAGAGTCTGGGTTCACTTCTTGACACGTTGAAATCGCTCCCGTCAACAACGCCATCGAGACTCACCTATATAGTCCTCAGTATTTTTCGACACGGCGCCGGACTTGGCGGTGAAAGACGAAGAATATGAAAGATGGCACCCTACTCCTGGAGATAACAGCCGAAACCGGTTCTTTGGTGTCCGGCGACGTCCAAGATCGGGTGCTATTTCTTGTCGCACCCGAGCCACGACGCGCCATCGGACGCAGCGTCCCAAGACTAATCACGTCTGCCTCAGAATTGCGGACACCAAAAACTGAGAAACGATGGAACGCCACTCTGAAGACGACGGTGAACCCGCTCGTTTGTTGCAACGTATCACGGACCTGCGCCTCCGTCGCGTCCAGCGCAGAAGGAACGCCGTGAAAAGGCTTTTCGGGCATCCAGATCATACTTCTCCATGTGATAACGAGCGCAAGGACAACAACGCAGAGAAATGCCAGAATGTAGACCATACTTCGCTCACCAAAACCTGTGGCGGACCATGACGAATTAGGTTTCCATCCCGGCAGACCTCGCACGGTCCGCCGACAAAAACCAGTCTGGACGTTGAGCAAATCGCCAACAGGGGTGCTGCATTTCCGTCGCCGATGGAAACAATGGGAGTCTATTCTCCGGAGATTGAGCTCTAGCGGAGGCAGCAAAAGCACCAGTCCTACGAATCTGTCGAGAGATCGGTTTTACTTGCTCTAAGGCAGCTGGTACAGCGGTCTATTGCCAACTCGCCACGGGGAAACGAAGTGAATTGGTCTGCCCTGGTCCAGGTTGCAGTCATTGTAATCACAGCCCCCAGAACTCGTCATCTTCGTCGGTCAGCTTCTCTCGTCCGACCCACTTTTCCCAATGCTCCAGGATGCGGCCAAGCAACGGGCACTCGGCCAACGCGGGTAGTGCCTCGCGGTGGGTCAGGATCGTTTGTTCGGGCGGCTTCCACCCGGTGCGGGCTGTCGCAGAGTCTCGCTTCCAACAAGAGCGAGTTCGTATGTCCGAGGTGATGCCGGTTGCTGCGTCTGGATGTTGATGGCCTTGGCCAGCCACTGCAGGCACCGGCGGCCATGTGCGTTCCCACTTGGCTAACGATGCATAAGTGAAATCGGCCAGCAGACCGAAATAGCGATGTTCGAGTTGGATTTGGACGGCTTCCTTGAGGTATCTGCCGGCCTGCCGTTGGTCGCCGGTCAGGCGGAGAGCCTCGCCGGCCGTAGCCAAGATGCGGGCCTTCATGCGGGCGGACATGTGGGACAGCGACTCCGCCGCGAGTGCCGGCTGCAGGATGTCCCAAGCACCTCGACATGACCATGTCGCAACATGGTGTAGGCCACGTGGTCGCGAAAGACCACAACCGTTTCTGAATCGGCGTTACCGAGTTGCTCGTTTCCGCGTCGAATCCACGGCTCCATCCGATGCAGGTCGGGGACCAGTCCACGAAAGCGGTAGACGCATCAATAATCGTTGGTCTCGAGCAGATTGCGCGTTTCTCGACCGTACAGGCGTGCGAGGATGTCCGGACCGTCGATAAATCCCCGACGGGCTTGCAGCCAAGCCCGATACCGCAACGCTTCGGGTGGGAACCTGCTGCCGGTCAGCTGCAGGCAGCTTTCTACTTCGCGCAACCGAGCGTCTGCCAACTCGTATTGGCCAAGGTCGTAGGCGGCGAGTGCGCCCTGAAGAAACGAGCGGGTCGGAGGCCGACGCCGCCGTGGATTTGACGGACATTTCTGCCAGGCACCGACTTGCTTGGCAAATGGGTCCTCCAGGAGGCAGAGGGCCTGTCGTTCGTAGATCGTGGATGCACGACCAATCGACCGCGAGACCGGCGCGGCCTTTGTTGTCGCGAATGAAGCGGGCGCGAACTTGGGCACGGGTTGAGGTCTCCGGTACGAACGGTTCGGGCTCTGCACCCGGCAGAACTTGTCTGGCAACTCGGTGACGCAACAAACCGGCGGACTCCAGTCGGGCAAACACCGACTTCGGATTACAGAACTCATGGTAACTGTGGTCGAGCAACGCCAGTTCGCAGAAGAGTTCATTCTTGCCCGGCAAGTCTTGCCAGGTGTGGCCGGCTTCCTGGAGCACGGCCGAATAGAACTCGTACTTGGCAAAGGCGTCCAAGCGGGCCGCCAACCACGGTCGATCGAGACGCTCGTACGCATCCAGCGTGTCCTGCCAGTCGCCGAGGAGACGCGGAATCCATCGCGGCACGTTCCGTCAACGTGTCCGCGTAGCGCCGAGCCGCTTCGAGATAGAGCCTTTGCGTCGTCAGCACCAAGGGGTGGATACCAAGCGGTTGGCCTGGCGCGGCCAGCACATTCAGCTGCTGCAAGGTCGCCACCCAACTCTTGCCAAACTCTTTCCGCAACCGCTGAAGCTCAGATCGCAATTTCGAATCAAACAGGATCGCCTTGATGGCCAGTGCTGTCGCACCGAACTGCAGGGCCAGGTTGAAGTGGCTGCGATGCCCGTCTCCCAAAATTTGGTGGTAGCGAAAATGCTTCGGCCTCGCCCCCATGTGATGTTCTTCTCGCGCGGTGCTGTGAATGGCACGCATTTCGGTTGTCCCGCCGCCGGTGGCCAACTCCATGCAGATGGGCCGCACTGCCGCCAGGAAGTTGCCGGTCGGATAATGCACTCCGCCGGCACCGTGGTACAGACGTGTGACCAGGAAAGGCAGAATCTGCTCGGCGAACGTCTGCGGGTGCTGTTCGACCAAGTAGTTCTCATGATCTCCCCAGACGGGGCAGCCGTCGCCGAGCAGCCCCGAATGGTTGTTGTTGGCCAGAATCAGCTTGGTCCCCTCGGCGGCGAGCTGCTCCACGGCACGCGTGGCCAGGAATCTGCACGCGTTCGAATAGGGAGGGCAAGAGATACGGGTCATCGCATTCGACCAAAGCCAGCTCGACATGGCCCACGTCGGAGTAGACCTTGGCGTAGGTGGTGAAGATGCCTTGTGTGGCGGGCAGCGAAGGGCCCTGGGCGGACAAGATCTGCAGGAATCGAGACACCGCGGCTTCCGTCGGCCGGCGGATTATCTGGCACCGTGGTGAGGCACTCGATCTCGGCACTGAACGCAAACTGTCCATTCGCTTTCACCATGCCTTTTCTCCCAGCTCGGTCAGAACAACCACCTGTAGATCAGGCGGCTTGAGGAGGCCTCATAAATAGAGGCCATAAATGACGACGAGAGCCGACCACCTATTGCCCCGATCGGTTGCGGCGCCGCTGCAGTTCTTGCTCGGCGTCGGCACCGCGCTGGCAATCGTCACGCGCCTCGCGGGCAATGTTGGCGTAGGCCGCTGCCTGCTGCCGCAAATCGCCCGCGTTTTCTTCGAACGGGTCCGCGCCGGGACCGCCAAGTTCGCGTTCTCTCGTTACAGTTCGTGTTTGCTGGTTCATCATTTTTTCTCCTCGATTCAAGTGAAGGTTGACAGCAACGAGGTTAAGTCAACCCCAGCGCTGCAAAAAGCCCGTAGCGGAAGCCGCCAAGACTTCGGCTACGGTTTTTTGCCGTCGGGAATAACGGCCAATTGCCTCGTGACATCATCGATCGGATCGGTCTCTTGGGCGTAGCGTTCGCTTTGCCCCGCGAGCAGATCGCACAGGTGCTGAGGATTTTCGGCCGCCTGGATCATGTGGGCAAATTGCTCTTTGTTCAGGCTGTTCAAGTGCGGCATCTCGACGCGCAGACGCGGACTCCAGCGGCCTTCGCTGGAGCGGAGGTCAACATAGTCCCAATCGACGTCGAGCACTTGATCAGAAAAACGGCGGATGATCTGCCCGCGTCCCCAATCACGACTTTCGCAGGGCCCTTCTCGCAAGCTGGCTTGGGCGTCGCTCAGTTCGACGAGCGGGTCGACCAGGCCTTCCCGCCAAAGTCGCCACAGGGTTCCCTTGTCAGGATCGGTACGGCTAAAGTCGTGGTCGGCCAGGCGAGTTTCCGCATCGCCCATGTTCGCACCGTTGGCACAAAGCTGTGTGAGCCAGAGCAACTTGGCCGCCCACGTGAGATGCCGGCGCAGCGAGTCATCGAGCCTTCTTCGGCGTAGCGTGTCAGCTCGATGATGCGGGGCAGCATCTCGAAAGCCTGCGGCGCAACCTGCGGAGTGATCAGGCCTGCCTCGCACATCTGCAGCAGCGTTTCGGTCAGTTCACGAATGTACGCGGGCAGCGTCAGACGGCGGCCGTCGACCAGTCGCGCCGTGGCTGGTAACTTGCCGGTCCGCGGTTCCATGTTCCAGCTCCAAACGCGCAGCGCCCGAACCGGGTCGAACAGGTTCATCCCGCAGTAGCCTTCCTCGGCGGCGGCGAGTATGCATTGCAGCAGAGAGAACAGTAGCGGCGAGCTCAGCAGGCAGTAATCGAAGCCGATCAGGTGCAGCCGATCGTGACCCTTTCCATGGGCTTCGCGGCGCGTGTTCAGGATGCCGCGTGCGAATGGCTCGGTGGTCGATAGCGTCTTGAGCTTCGACAAATGGTGAGCCCGCGCGCTGAGGCTGAAGATCGTCGTGCCATCATTGAGTGGTAGCAGGTAGCCCGCGCCAAAGAACGCGATCGCCGCGGCGACCGCGCTGCTGACATAACCCAGAATGGCTGGGTGTCGCTGCTCGATGAACAGGTCCTCCCACAGCGAAGAGGCGACGGTGAAGGACAAATGCGTGCCGAAACTGATGCCGGGGTTCGACATGTCGGCGTTGCTGGCCGTCAGCGCATAGGTATGGCCTTCGGATTCTGCCTCGGCACGATGGCGAGCGGCTTCGGCGCCCAGCAACGTGCTGAGGCATTGTGCGGCGAACGTCGTGGGATAGAGGCAGCTGGCCGTGCACACTTCGACATGGCCCATGTCGGCGTAGTAGCACTGGCCGGCTTCGGTCCAGTGCCGCAGGCAATCCGTCGAATAAGGCGAAGCGTAGCTGCCCGCGTAAGCGTGCCGGACAGACTGCCGCGACCAGACGCCGATTCCCAACTCGGCCAGCGCCGGTGTCAATTCCGCCAACACGGTCGGAGTCACTTTCCAGGAATCGATCGATTCGCCGCGCGAGTCCAAGCCCGTCGTGGAAAGTTCACAATCTCGTCCTCCGTATTTGGGTTCTGCCATGGTCTCATCCTTGTTTTTGTGGTGCGTGGGTGGTGGTTTGTTTGTTTCGCGAACGGTAATCGTTTCAGGCTGAATGGACACGCAGATAATGATGCTGCTGCAATTGCTCGACGGGGACCGCCTCAACTCCGGCCACGGGGACCTTGATACTTAGTTGTCGAATGAGCATTTGCGGGTCGGCTTCCATCTGCTGGGCAAAATCGACAGCGACATCCACCAGGCAGTCGACCACATCGTCGAATGTCACGGCGGGAATGCCGGTCTGCCGCAACTGCCGCAGGGCAGCGCGTTTCTTCGCGCGGTTCATGGCGTCCTTGTAGTGGACGTTTTCCTCGTCACGGCCGGCGGCCAGGAGGCGCTCTTTCTGATCATGCAGGCACTGCTCGATCCGGGCGACGAAGTCTTGGTGCCTGATCCGCGCTACACCAGCTACGATCAGGCCATTGCCCAGGCAGGCGGGCGAATGGTCATGATTCCCACACAGCCGGAGGAGAACTTCGACCTCCAGCCCGAGGCGGTCGAAGCGGCGTTGACACCCAAGACCAAGGCGCTGCTCATCGTCTCGCCGAACAATCCGACCGGCGGCGTGGTCAGCGAAGCCAATCTGCGTCGCATTGCCGAGTTGGCCCAGGAACGGAATTTTGTGGTCATCAGCGACGAGATCTACGAGAGGTTCGTCTATCCGCCTGCACGCCAGGTGAGCGTGGCCGCCCTGCCGGGCATGTTCGAGCGTACGATTACGCTTAACGGCGTCAGCAAGGCCTACTGTATGACCGGTTGGCGCGTCGGTTACGTAGCCGGGCCGGCGGACTTTGTCGGCCCGCTGACTGCGCTCAAGATCGCGGCCACCGGTCCCACGGCAGCGGTCAGCCAGCACGCCGCCCTGGCTGCGATCAGCGGCCCGCAGGATGTCATCGGTGACGACTATGCGATCTACGATCGACGCCGGCGGCTGTTGATGGACGGATTGACGGCCCTGGGCCTGACCTACACCGAGCCCCAGGGCGGTTTCTTTGTCTACACCAACGCTGCCTCCAGCGGCTTGAGCGCCTTCGAATTCAGCTATCTGCTGCTCAAGGAAGGCCACGTGCTGATCTTCCCCGGCACGGCCTTTGGAGAGAAGTGGTCAGACTGGCTGCGCATCAGCTATCTGCAAAGCGAGGAAAAGCTCCGTGAAGCCTTGGTGCGCATGGAGACCATACTGACACGTATACGCGGGTAACCACGGGGAAACGACAGAGCTGTCATGGAATCCAATCTGGTCGAACTGCTGCAGCAACTGATCCGCATTCCATCGCCGAATCCGCCGGGTGACTGCCGGGCCATGGCTGCATTTTGTGCCGCCTACCTGGAAGATGCCGGTTTCTCGACGACCATGGTGGCGCCGGATGATCGGGCATGGAGCGTTGTCGCCCAGACCGGGAACGATGACGGTCCCACGATCTTGCTCCACGCGCACACTGACACGGTGCCGCTGGGCCAGAATGCACGCTGGTCCTGCGATCCGTTTGCCGGTGTGGTCGACGAGGGACGTGTCTATGGACTGGGCAGCGTGGATGACAAAGCACCACTGGCGGCGATGCTGTGGGCAGCGGCATCGCTCAAGCCGCGATTGCACGCCCTGCGCGGACGGCTGGTCGTGGTCTGCGCGGCCGATGAGGAGGTAGGCGGTCAGCTGGGGACCAAATGGCTGGCCGACAACGGCTATCTGCCGCCCACCGATTTCGCCGTGGTCGGCGAGCAGACCCATAATCGTGTAGCCACGGCGCACAAGGGTGTGTTGCGCGCATCGTTTCACGTGGCCGGACGCACCGCCCATGCCACCGATCCGTGGCGCGGACGCAACGCCATCAACGGTATGGCCCACCTCGTCTGCGATCTGGAGCGCTATCAACGCGAGGAGTTGGAATCGCAGCCCCATCCGCTCCTGGGTCCACCAAGCATCAATGTAGGGCTGATCGACGGCGGCGTCGGCAGCAACGTTGTGGCAGATCGCTGCACCATTCGTGTCGACCGGCGCATGGTGCCCGGCGAAGATCCGCAGGCCGTCATTGCCGAATTGCAGGCCGTCACTGCCGCGCGTCAGGCTCTGGATCCGGAACGGTCCTACAGCGTAGACAGCTTCCTGGTCAGCAACTGGTTCCAGACCGACGCCAGCGACCCCTTCACACGCCGTATGCTGGCGATCAGCGCGGAGGAAACGGGGTCGACGGCCGAGGCAGTCGGGTATTTACCGGGCAGCGACGCCAAACATTTGGTCGATGTCGTACGCGGTGGCATGGTGATCTTTGGTCCCGGCACCTATCAGGTCGCCGATTCGACCGATGAATACACAGATATCGCTGAACTCGTCACGACCTACACTGTACTACAGCGACTTCTCGACGAAGCGCTCTTTGGAGAAGCATCACTACGATGAACTGAAGGGCTCCCTATGCTAGATATCGCCATCAAAGGCGGCGCCGTCGTAACGGTTGATGGCATCTTTCCCGCCGATATCGGACTTGACGGAGACAAGATTGCACTTGTCGCGACCCCCGGCTCCCTGCCCGCCGCACGTAAAGAGATCATCGCCGAGGAGATGTTGGTCATGCCCGGTGTGATCGACATCCATTTCCATGTACGCGCGCCTTCCTATCCCGAGCGCTGCCACCTTCGTGACCGAAACCCAGGCGGCCGCCGCCGGTGGCGTGACGACGGTGCTGGAGATGCCGATCAGTCTTCCCTGCTGCGCCACATTGGAGGTTTTCGAAAGCCGCAGGGCGTTGGGCGAAGCCGAGTGTCTCGTCAATTTTGGCCTCTACGGCGCGCCGGGCTTGCTCGACCAAGAGGAAATCATGGGCATGGCCGAGGCAGGCGCCTGTGCCTTCAAGATCTTCACCCACGCCATCCCACCGGGCCGGGAAAATGAATTTGCGGGGCTCTGCCTCGAAGACGAATCGGATCTCTGCCGGGTATTGGAAATGGTCAAGGAGACCGGCAGGCTGCTCTCGTTTCACGCCGAGAACGAGCGGCTGATCCGGCTCTTCGGGGACCGCATCCGCCGCACAGGTCGCACCGAACCGGCGGCATTTGTGGAGAGCCGACCTCCCGTGGTCGAAGCCATGGCCGTGGCCGAGTTGGCCGTGCTCTGCGGCGCAGTCGACACCCATGTGCACATTGCCCACGTGTCGTGCGCCGCGGCGTTGGAGGTGCTGCAGAGCGCCCAACACGCCGGCCTGCCCATGACCGGCGAGACCTGTCCCACTATCTCTTCTTCACCGCCAAGGACATGGACCGGCATCGGTCCCTTCGCCATGATCAAGCCGCCGCTGCGCACAGAGGCCGACCAGGAAGCGCTCTGGGCAGGACTTCTCGACGGTTCGTTGCTGGCCATCACCACCGACCACAGCCCCTTCACCTTGGCTGAAAAAGAACGTGGCCTCGACGACATCTGGCAGGGCGCCATCGGCGCACCCGGTGTGGAGGCGCTGGTCCCGGGGGTCATGACCGAGGCACTGGGAGGCCGGCTGACGCCGGAACTGGCCGTGCGTTTCCTCTCCCACCAGCCGGCGCAACTCTTTGACCTCTACCCACGCAAAGGTGTGATTCGAGCCGGATCCGACGCGGACATCGTCATCTACGATCCGAGGGCGTCCGGCCACATCGACTCGACGCGTTGGTTCTCAAAAGCTGAGGATTACAGATTGCCTCTACAACGGGCGCCCTGTCCGGGCAAAGTCCAAACTACCCTGGTGAACGGACAGATCGTCTTCGACGACGGCAAGATTTTGGCGGAACCGGGAACAGGAAATTTTGTGCGACCGGGTTAGCGGATCGTAGGCTGGCTCGACCGACGTCTCTGAACGGACTGCATCGATCATGCTCGCTAATGACTACCTACTCCTTGGTCTCAATGCACTAAGTCGTGCCCATGAACTCAGCTATTTTCTGGATGGCCATCGGGAGGAGCCATTATCTCCGGCGTCTATCTATGCCGAGAGAACGAGGTAGAACCGGGCGTATCGGAGATGGTCGCAAGAGTAATCGACGAACAGTGGGCACACACCGAACTGTGTGCGCCGTTCCCCACTGAGAATGTGAACCCGCAACTGCTCGACCAGCTCTTATCTTGCATGGAAGAGCATCTTGAGGGATTGCGGGAAGCCGGCCACAACGTGATCCTGCCGACGCTTGCGCTCAAAGCATTCCGGGATGTTCCTGAGGCCATCACGCCGTCACGCATCGATGGGATCTGTCGCCTCGTTGAGTCCTTTACGGTGACAGACGTGCCGCGGGATGGCGATGTCGACCTCCCCAGTACGGCCGATGCAGCCATGGCAGCCGATTACATCCTCGGCGAATTGGTGGACTGTATCGAGCGATTCCATGGGCGCGGGCAGGGGTGGAGTGGGCATCTGCTCACATATGGAAAGGCATTTCTGGATTTACGTGCACTTGGATACCACGATTTGGCCACGCAAGCCGAAGAGGGTTACAAATGCTATATTCGACGTATCCGGATGGGTCCCCAAGAGATCGACAAGCCGCGTCCGGAGCACTCGCCGACCGATCTCAATCCACTACAAGAAGCCTACTGGCACGAGCACGCGGGCGACCTGATGTTCGGCCACCAGCTGAAGTATCCGTACGGATTCTACGGACTCTTGAAACATGCCCGCGACCCCCTTGTTTGCCGCCGCAGTCTGCAAGTGACCTACCGGATCTTCTGAGCTGGCGGTGGTCTGCCTGCCGGTCAGCCGGACTTGGTCACGCAGTTGACGTTGCCCAACGGACGAGAGTGACCAGACACACTTTTTGCCGTTCCGCCGGTTAAGAGAAGCGCTTATGGATACATTATTCAAATATTGGGCAATGTTCCTCGTGCGAATATGGGGTACATTGTCCAACATTTCTAGTTCTGGTGTTTTCTGTGGTTGACCTCGATTAACACTACAACGGATTAAGAGTGGAACGGATTATTGACTGGTTGAGGCACTTCTTGGGTAAAATCCGCACCGTTCTCTACGGCGAATCTAATCCGTTCCTGTCTAAATCCGTTGTAGTGTTGTACTTTGTGCTCAAACCACAGAAAATGCCAGAACCAGCAACATTTGAGTGTCTTCTCTATTAGAGTCCCGCACGATCGGCAAACTCCTCGAAAATCGTGGCCGCAAACTTGATGCCCTGGATGTAGCGGTCGATGGGCATGTTCTCGTTGGGTGCGTGGAGGTTGTTCTCGGCCGCGCCAAACCCGCTCAGTACCGCCGGATGGGGCACGTTGATCATGATGGTGCCCTGGGTGCTCACGCCCATGACCAGTGGCTCCTCACCCCAGATCCGTTCCGCGGCCGCGATCACGGATTGACTGATGGCCTCAGCCACCGGCGTCTTATAGGGATTGGCTCGGGCCGTGTGCACCGCAATCTCGACGTCGTCGAAGCCATGTTTGTGCAGATGGGCCTCCAGTTTCTTGAGTTGGTCGGCCGGCTCCAGATTGGGCGGGCAGCGGAAATCGAGCTTGGCCGCCGCCTCTGCCGGCACGATGGTCTTCATGCCGTCGCCTGTATAGCCGGCGTCCAGCCCGGCGATGTTGCAGGATGCCCCGTAGTGAATCGCCTTGAGCAGTTCGAGATCGTCATCGTAGGGAAAATCGGCCGTCAGGCCCAGTTGACGCGCCAGTTCCGCACGGTCGAAGTGTTGCAGTTCCTGGCGCAGATAGTAGAGATCGTCCTCGTCCGGCGGCAGCAGATCGTCGGTCCAGCCCTCGATCAGGATGCGGCCGTCCGGGCTGAAGATGGAACCGAGACAGTGGACCAGGCGCCAGGCCGCGCTCCTGGCCTGAAGTAGCTGTGCTCGCCCGCTCCAGTAGTCGATGCCGTGGCTCTTGACCCGCAGCTCGACGGCCAGAATCGCCTTGATCCCCAGATGGATTTCCGGCTTGAGCGAGGTACGATGAACGCCGCCGTCCAGCCCGATGCTGGCATCGCAGGCACAGAGCTCCTTGTGATCGGCCACCCAGCGGGCCAGATGGGGACTGCCGACCTCTTCTTCACCTTCAAAGAAGAAGATCAGGTTGACCGGCGTCGCGCCTCGCACTTCGCGAAAGGCCTGGGCGGCGCGCACAAATGAAAGCACGCCGGACTTGTTGTCGGTTGCGCCGCGAGCATAGATCACGCCGTCGCGGATGGCCGCACTGAAGGGCGGATCGACCCACTTCTCCAGCGGTTCGGGCGGCTGCACGTCATAGTGGCCGTAGCAGAGCAGTGTCTTGGCGCCGGGATCGGCCGCGGTGGCTGTCCCATAGACGATGGCCGGCGCGTCCGGCAGCGGGAGAATGCGCGTGTCCGCCACACCGTCGTCCAACATCTGGCGTTTGAGCAGCGTCGCACACTCCTCCAGCCCGATCCCCTGCGCGCTGATGCTGGGCTGGCGCAGTAACTCCTGCAGCTCGGCCGCGCACTCGTCGCGGTGAGCGTCGATCCAAGCGTAGATGTCTTGCATGGTGGAAACTCCTGGCAATCCTACTCGCTGACAAATACTAAAGTGCTCTTGACGCGGAAAACATGAGCAAGGCAACGGACACTGTTTTCCTTCCGCTGAGATCGATAAACTTGATTAGGCTGCCTTCCATCTCAACTTCAACGTAAGAATCGTAGCACTCCTCGAAGTCAACACCGAATAAACTCAAGCAACCAATCGCACGTGTGCATCGATCACATCCCAAGGGGCAATGAGAAGACCGTCGCTATCGCGTTGAATGAGGTCAACTGATTCAAGCTCTGAAGCATCAACATGAACATTTTTGTAATTTCGCTCTAGCACTTTCGACAAGGCTCTAACACTTAGAGGGCCTTGCTGCCTTAGTGCTTTTAGCAATTCGAGTCGCTTCGGTGTCAAAACAGAGGCCAACATAGCAAAGTCTTCGAAATTCAGATGAACTTCAGTCTCATTCGCTGCATCTGATTGAGCTTTATGCCACGCGTCGATAAACCGCTCGAACCCACGCTTAGAGTCTTCCACGCCGAT
This sequence comes from uncultured Chloroflexia bacterium, assembly GCA_963715415.1. GTDB lineage: Bacteria > Chloroflexota > Anaerolineae > Caldilineales > Caldilineaceae > JAWKOK01. Next base: position 16,919 of record CAVQSG010000051.1, read on the forward strand.
GTGAATATGTTGTTTAGTCATTTTTCTCACCTCTCTGGCGTTCAATATCACCGGCAAAATCTTGAATCAACTGCTCAACCGTCGAGAACGCATACGTTTCCTCGATGTCTCCATAATGACGATGATCCCCTTTGCCGCGCTCATTGTCGTAACGCACGATGCTCTTGCCAGGTGTTCCATAGAACAGACTGTATTTGAGGCCATGAGGGCGTTCATCGTCTAGCTCAGGAATTCGCCAAATCACCATTTCCCGAATAGCTCCATCGGCATAAACAAATCTGTCGCGAAAAATCAACCCTGCTACCATATGGCATAATATACCATACGCCTGACCATCGCACAAACGGGCTGCTCGGGACGTCCGAATGACTGAACTGAGATGCAATTGAAGATGCCAACACGCTCGATTCAAGAATCGAGAGAAACTGTACATGTGCGTAGTCGGGCTAGATGAGTTGGCCAAAACAGTTCGAGTTAAGGTCAGCCCAGCCCGCCAACGCCGCAATCAGTTGCCGGACCGGATGCGTGCGGCCAGTGATGCCTGTTCGATCGGTCAAGCGTGGCGACAACTTCCGAAAACGCGCCAAATCCGGTCAGCCGCATTGAAGGTTGGGCCGTTCCAATAATATAAACGACGGTGGCGTAGGGGCGGGTCTTGCGCCCATTGACTCCAACTAATGCAGGATGCATCGTGGCGTGACGTCCCGATCCGGGCGTATTTTGGGTAGGGCGCGGGGCTTGCCCCCGCCCGCTGCCAACGTAGATCGGCCGATCCGCTAGAATGGCACGCAGGGCGGGCGCCCGCAAGGGGCGCACCCTACCAATATCATCCACATTGGCATGGCTGGCCACGTCTGGAACGAATTAGTTGGAGTCGATGGTCTTGCACCTGCCCGCTGCGGGCGACCGCAAGGGTACGCCCCTACCGCAGAATATTGAGAAGATACCAAGAATACTTTAAATAATATGAGGTTTTAGGAGATCACCGTGAAAAAATTACTTACACTGTCAATTTTAGGCATCGTGGTAATGCTCTCTAGCTTTGCCAATGTCAGTCCGGTCGCGGCCCAGGCCAGTACCATCTTTTACGTCAAAGAGGCTGCCACCGGAACCGGCGATGGCCTGAGTTGGGCAAGCGCCACCACACTGCAAGACGCCTTGGGTAGTGCCGCCAGCGGTGCCGAAATTTGGGTGGCTGCCGGCACCTACAAACTGACCGGCGGTACCAACCGCAGCATCAGCTTCAATCTGAAACCGGGCGTGGCCATCTATGGCGGTTTTGACCCTGATAACGGCGATGACACGTTTGCCGAGCGGGATTGGGTGGCTAACCCCACCACCCTGAGTGGCGATCTTGGCACACTCAACGACAATAGTGACAACAGCTTCCATGTTGTGCGTGCCGATGCTGCGAACGGAAACGTCACTGCCACCACCATCCTGGATGGCTTCAATATCATGTCTGGGAATGCCACAGGCAATGAGAAAGAGGGCGGCGGTTTTTATTGTACCGCCTACAACGCCGGCAGTGTCTGTAGCCCTACCCTGGCAAACATCACCTTCAGCGACAACTCGGCATTCGACGGCGGCGCGATGTACAACTTGGCTGGCATCAACCTCACCAGCAGCGGCGGCAACAGTAGCCCGATCCTGACCAATGTCACCTTCTCCAACAACTCGGCCACCAACGCTGGCGGCGCGATGTACAATAACGGTAGCCTCCCCACCAGCGTCAGCAGCCCTACCCTGATGGACGTTACTTTCTCCGGCAACGCGGCTATCAACGGTGGCGCAATGTACAACAATGGCTATGGTGGCGGCAGCAGCAGTCCGAGCCTGACCAACGTCACTTTCTCCAACAACTCGGCTACCGGCACTGGCGGCGCGATGGATAACTTTGGCTATATCGGCACCAGCAACCCAACCCTGACTAACGTCATCTTTTTCGGTAATTCGGCTCCCTACGGCGGCGCGATGCACAGCAATGAAAGCGGTCCGAGCCTGACCAACGTTACCTTTTCCGGCAACACGGCCAGTAGTTACGGCGGCGCGATGTCCAACCTGGCCAGCGATCCGTTCCTGACCAATGTAATTCTGTGGGGAGATAGTGCCGCCAACAGTGGGGCTGAGATCTACAATGGAAGGACTGCAGCAAAAGCTACGGTCCTAACCATCAGCTACAGCTTGATACAGGACGGACTCGCCGGCATCGTAAAGGGGGATAGTATTGTCACTGATGGTGGCCATAATCTTGACACCGATCCACTCTTTATTGACACGCCCAATGGCAACCTGCGCTTGCTGTTTGGCAGCCCGGCAATTGATGTAGGGTCCAACACCGCCCCCGGCTTGAACGGCATCACCACCGATCTCGACGGCAATCCCCGCCAGGCCGATGGTGATGACAACGGTTCTGCCGGCGTCGATATGGGAGCCTATGAATTTCAGATAACTCAGCTTGCCTGCCCTACAACCACGACCACCTATGTTAACCATAGCGCCACTGGCAACGACAGCGGCAGCGATTGGACCAATGCCCAGCCAAATTTGGCGCTGGCCTTGGCGCAGGCTCCCAACTGTAATGTGAGCGAAATCTGGGTGGCTGCCGGCACCTACAAACCGACCAGCGGCACCAACCGCAGCATCAGCTTAAATCTGAAACCCGGCGTGGCCGTCTGTGGCGGCTTCGACCCTGATAACGGCGTTGATACGTTTGCTGAACGGGATTGGGTGGCCAACGCCACCATTCTCAGCGGCGATATTGGCACGCCCGACTACAACAGTGACAACAGCTACCATGTTGTGGTTGCCGATGGCACCAATGGCACTCCTATCAACGCTACTACCATTCTGGATGGCTTCATCATCACCGCCGGCAAGGCTGATGGGGCTTCCGTTGACCGCTACAACCATGGCGGCGGCTTTTACTGCCTCGGCAGTGGTTCTGGCAATGCGTGTAGTCCGAGGCTGAGCAACATCATTTTCTCCGGCAACTCGGCTTTCTTTCGCGGCGCGATGTCTAACTATGACAGTGGCTTAGGCAATAGCAACCCGAACCTGATCAACGTCATCTTCTCCGGTAACTCGGCCGTCTACGGTGGCGCGATGTACAACTATGGCAACTACAGCGGCAGCGGCAGTCCGAGCCTGACCAACGTTACGTTCTTCGGCAATTCGGCCGGGACCTACGGTGGCGCGATGTACAGCACGGGCCTCAACGGCACCAGCAGCCCGAGCCTGACCAACGTGATCATGTGGGGGGATAGCGCCCCGTTTGGTGCTGAGATTTACATTGATAATGCTAGCCCAACCATCAGCTACAGCCTGATAATGGGAGGGCTTGCCGGCATCGTTAATGCTGGCACAAGTAGTGTGACCGATGGTGGCCACAACCTTAATACCGATCCGCTCTATGTTGATGCGGGCAATGGGAACCTGCGTTTGCAGTCCGGCAGTCCGGCAATTGAAGTAGGGTTTAACGACGCGCCCGGCTTGAGCGGCATCACCACCGATCTGGATGGCAATCCCCGCTTTGTGGACGGTGATTACAACGGCACCGCCACTGTGGACATGGGCGCGTTCGAAGCCAACTACCCGCCTAATACCCCGGCTGGTTCGGATGTCTCGGTTCAGCCGGTTGATGCGACCAGCGGTACGGCGCCCGTTACGCTGACCTTTGCACAAACCACGCAGGATGGCACAACCAGTTTGACGACAAGCAGCACCGGCACGCCACCACCCGCCGGCTTCCAGTTGGGCGATCCGCCGCTCTACTATGACCTGAGCACCACAGCGCTCTTCTCGGGCCAGGTGGAGTTGTGTATCGACTACACGGGTACCAGTTTCACAAATGAGTCGAATCTCAAGTTGCATCACTATGAAAATGGCGCCTGGGAGGATCGCACGATCTCGCTGGATACTACAACTAACATCATCTGTGCCAGTGTGACCTCACTATCCCCGTTCGCGATTTTCGAGAATGTCAACGAACCGCCGGTAGCCAACGACGACAGCTACAGCACGAATGAAGACACAGCGCTGGTTGAAGCGACCGTCGGCACCCTGGGTAAAGGCGTGTTGGCGAATGATACCGATGCAGATAGTAATCCGCTAACGGCCGTGCTCGACACCGGTCCCAGTAATGGCGTACTCGGCCTCAACAGCGACGGCTCCTTCACCTACACACCAAATGCCGATTTCTGCGGCGCGGACAGCTTCACCTATCACGCCAATGATGGCACGGTTGATTCCCATATCGCCACCGTCGATATGGATGTGGTCTGTGTGGATGACCCACCGGTCGCCTCAGATAACACGGCAACCGTAACGGAAGACGACCCGGCCACACTCATCGACGTGCTAACCAACGACAACGATGTGGACGGCGGACCCAAGAGCATTGCCTCTGTCACGCAGCCGGCCAACGGCACAGTGGTCAACAACGGCACGGATCTGACCTACCAGCCCAACGCCGACTACTGCAACGATGGCAGTCCGACCGATGACTTTACCTACACCCTGACGCCAGGCAGCTCGACCGCTACGGTACGTGTCACGGTGACCTGTGTCAATGATGCCCCTGTCGCCAATAACGACAGCTACAGCACCAACGAGGACACAGCCCTGAGCCTGGCTGCCCCCGGCGTGCTGGATGGGGACACGGATGTGGACAATGACCCGCTGACGGCCGTTCTGGACACAACTACAACGTATGGTGTACTCGTCCTCAACAGCGGCGGCTCCTTCACCTACACCCCAGACGCTAACTATTGTGGCGCAGACAGCTTCACCTATCACGCCAACGATGGCACGGTGGATTCCAATATCGCCACCGTCGATATCGATGTGGTCTGTGTGGATGACCCGCCGGTCATCACGGTGGATCCTGCTGCACAAGTGGTGCAGTACAGCGACGGCATTGCGCCGGTGACGGTGAACGTGTACGACGAGGACTCGCCCGGCGCAAGCCTGACGATTATATCAACGACATGGACAACCGACGCGGGTACCGTCTCTGATGGCTTGCCCCCGCAGCTCAGCCTGACCCCCCAATCCAACAACGCCGACACGATTCCTGGTCTGGCGACCTGGGTGCTTTCCGGCACGGTCGATCTGCCTACAGGTATCTATACCGTGACGGTGGTGGCCGACGACGGCATCGGCGGTGCCATCACGGGAGACCCGGTGGAGATCGCTATCGAGGTGCTGCCGGAGGATGTGATGGTGCGCTTCCACGGCGGCAACCCACGGGCGGTGCAGGTGGAGGCGGCGGGCGATGACAATAGCGGTCCGTTCGACCTGCGGGTCGATGTCAAGGAACTCTATCCCGACAGTGGCATTGCCGTGCAGGCGGGCGACATCGCGCTGGCCAACGTGAGCATGCAACTCGTGCCGATCGGCCCCGGCGGGTCGGTTGACCCAACCGGCTGCACCACTGAACTCCACGACGTGGGCTACGATGCGCGGCTCACGTTCACCTGTAGCTTCAGCGCCGTGCCCATCAACACCTACGCCGTGGCGGTGACGGTCGACGGTCGTACTACAGCGGCTATGATGAGGATGTGGTCACGGTCTATGACCCCAGCCTGGGCTTCACCACTGGCGGCGGTCTCTTCATCTGGCCTGGTACGGCAGATGCCAACACCGGTTATGCCGGCGACGAGACCAGCTTCGGCTTCACCATAGAGTACAATAAGAATGGTAAGAACGTCAAGGGCCGATTAGTGGTCATCCGCCGCCTGCCGGATGGTTTGACCGCGGTCCATCGCCTCAAGAGCAACGCGCTGGACGGCCTCTCGCTGGGCGTGGAAACCAACTTCAGCTGGGCCAGCTTCAGCGGCAAGGCCACCTACCAGAGACCGGATGGGGAAAACGAGGGGAACCACACCTTCATTGCTTACGTCGAGGACCGTGGCCAGACGGGTGACCGCTTCTGGCTACAGGTGAAGGACAAAAACGGCAACCTGATCGCAGCCCTCTCGTTGGCGGAGGCGGCTACGGCCAATGCCGTGACCATCGTCGACGGCAACGGCAACATTGTTGCACCGGGCAGCCCCGGGGTTCAGGCAAGCGCCGATGCGCCATCGACCACAGAAGTCAGTGAGGCAGATAGTCAGGTAGATGAGACGCTCACGCCGGACGCGCCGCCTGCTGACGGCCCAGAGGATAGCGGTCAGGTGAATGACGGCACGAACGAGGATTCCACTCCGCAGACGGAACACAAGATTCTGCTGCCGTTTATCAGCCGGTAATGTACCGTGGCCCAAATTAGGTTGATAGTAAGAACAAGTTAGGGCTTACGCAGCCACTCAGAAACCAGGGTTTTGACAAAACCCTGGTTTCTCCGGCACGGTTCGCCGGTTTGCGTCAGTCCTACAAATATACATCTCAACTGCTCTGGCAACATCAACAGCCCCGGCTATGGGTAGCCGGGGCTGTTGATGTTTTATGCACTGTTGTGAAAGACTTCACTCCGCTCGGCTGAACTTGGGATCACTCTGGGCGCGGAGTTTCATTCCGCCACCGCAGACTTCACTGATCCCGGCACGCTCGACACACACTCCGCCACCTGGGATTGGGGTGATGGCACCACGCCAGGCACGGTTACTCAAGGTGCCGGCTCCGGCTCAGTCAGCGACAGCCATAGCTATAGCGTGCCCGGTGTCTACACGGTCAAGCTGACCGTGACCGACAACGACAGCGCGGCTTCCAACGAATCGGTCTACCAGTTTGTGGTGGTCTACGACCCGAGCGGCGGCTTTGTCACCGGCGGCGGCTGGATAGACTCACCTGTCAATACAGCCTACCAGCACATGCAGACCGGCGGTAAAGCCACCTTCGGCTTCGTGGCCAAGTACAAGAAGGGCGCCAATGTGCCTGATGGCGACACCCAATTCCAGTTCAAAGCCGGCGATCTCAACTTCAAGTCCACGAGTTATGAGTGGCTGGTCGTGGCCGGCAACAAGGCCCAATTCTAGGATCGACGAACGCATCCCGATCGGTTTGTTAGGTTGTTCCGTGCGACAAGGTAGACACTCAGCTTGAAGCGTGAAGTAGCGACTACTGTGAAGAAAGCTGCACACTACTTCTCGCTAATTCGATCAGCTTCCGCAGGGCCTGGTTCACAGCCTCTGCATTTGGGAAGGCTTCCGCCACGTCCGGAGCAAGTACGATCACATTCGATGATTCCTTCGGACGCGCTGCGTATTTGCCGCGCTCCATCTCACCGAAATCCTCACGACGGTATTCGGGGCGCAGATCATCTGACACAGGATTAGCCTTCTTCATATAACTTCCTCTCAAACCGCGTAGCGGGTCTAGCGCTAATAATCCGAACACGATCGCTTCGGTCTGTATGCGACACTACGAGAAGGCGACCGGTACTCGAAATGCCAAACGTTACATATCATTGTTCATCTGTAGAATGATCCGGATCGTCACCAGTTAATGAAAAATCGTCGTCAAACACGGTTGCTGCTTCAGCAAAAGACACTCCATGTTTGGTCTCGTTTGCAGCTGTCTAATCCGGATCCCACTCAAACTGCATCGCTTCCTCATTTCTGGGTGCCTATCTACATCGCTATTATAGTATGCGTCCGCCATCCCGATTGCCCGCCAACGCATTGTTGGGCGGCGCCGAGGCCGTGTAACCTACCGACACACGCCCGGCGCGGTTCGCAGGTACTTGTCGGACACCAGCTGGTCCAGCATAAAGTCCGCCACGTCCGCACGAGAAATGCGCACTGTCCAGAGAAAACTCCCGACAGGACGGCCTTGACGAAGGCGACCACGCTTGTCGCTGTTGGTGAGCACCCCGGGTCGAACGATCACCCACTCGACATTGCTTTGCGCGATCATCCGTTCCTGCCGCGTCTTGTCCCAGAAGTAGAAGGGCAGAATCACCGGGATAACAAAGAAAGTGTAATACAGACCCATGCGCCCGGCACTGTCTCCAATGCCGAGAGAGGTTTCGCAGACGAAGCGTGGGACCCTTTGAGTCTCCATGGCGCGCAAGATGTTCAGGGTTCCGTTCGAGAGAATTCGGGTTGGATAGAAGAACCGCTTGTGGCCAAGAGCGGACAGCACCGCTTCCTGTCCGCGCATGGCTGCCTCGACGGAGCCCTGGTCGAGCACATCACCCTGAATGACCGTCAGTTGCGGATGGTCGACCTGAAACCGTGACGAATCTCGTACGAGCGCCGTGACCGCGTAACCACGCTCCAGCGCTTGCGTGACGAGCTGGCGACCGGTTCCGCCCGTCGCTCCAACGATCAAGACCCGCGCGGGCTGGGGGCGAGGCGCTTCAATCAGGGGCGCCTCTCGTGAACGGTGACCTCCTCGTGCCAGCGCGGCCAAAAGCACAATCGCGTAAAACAGAAACGCCAGCAGAATCTCCATGTTCAGATCCTTTCGTCCGCCGAACGGTTGGGTTCAGCCGCGTTACGAAGCGCAGCGGAGCAACGTCGGCTGCAACTCGTTGTTAGGTTTTGCTGCTATGTTCCACAGTTATGACTACATTTCCCTTTATGTGTCCTTTATCGACATAGCTGTGCGCCTCGGCAGTCTGTTCCAACGGATAGCGTCTATCAATGACCGATTTTAGCTTTCCCACCTCAATAAGCTCGATAAGCTCGTTAAGGAAGCTTAGACGCTCTGGAATGGGTCGAAGGCCTGTGGCCGAAATCTTTGCTTTCTTACTACCGATCTTTGAAGTCCATGCCATTTGAAGCAGAATTGTCAGCCCAGGAAAGGTTTTAAGATAGATACCTTTCTGAGTTAGCGAGCTTTTACACCGTGAAAACGAACTTTTGTTTTCCGCGTCAAAAATAACATCCCAGGTCTGACCGGTTTTGGCAAAATCCTCTTTCGTGTAATCAATGACATAATCGGCTCCCAGCGATTTCACCAGTTCTACATTCGTGGTACTGCATACGCCGGTCACTTCGGCCCCAAAGTACCTGGCAATCTGTACCGCAGTGGTACCTATACTTCCAGAAGCGCCATTGATAAGGACTTTTTGCCCACTCTGAATAGTTGCCTGATCTGTAAGAAAATTCCAGGCTGCCAATGCCCCACAGACGGGGGCAGCTTCTTCCCAGGTCACATTGGCCGGTTTTATTGCCAGCACCTCGTCTTCAGGCAGACATTTGTACTCGGCATAAGCACCTAAACCGCTAAGGTCAGCTCCAAAAACCTGGTCACCCTTCTTAAATCGTTTTACATCATTGCCTATTGCTTCAATCTCTCCGGCAAACTCAGCTCCTAGTATAGAATTCTTTGGCCTTATAAGACCGGTGAAAAATCTTGTAAGAAACGGGGCACCCTTTCGCGTCATGAGGTCCGATAGTCCTACTGTTGCCGCATGTATTCTTATCAATACTTCGTTGTCCTTGGGCGTAGGTTTTTCGACCTCTTGGAGCTGAAGAACCTCCGGCGGTCCGTATTTTGTGCATACAATCGCTTTCATGAGCGTTCCTTCAAATTTACTATGATTTGGTCATTTTCAACATAGGTCACTAAAAAAAGTATGCAAAACCTAACACCACGTTGAGGGGCGGCGGCGAGAAGCAGGGTCATGCGAGCAAACTCGCTGATTCGCGCTGATCATCATTCGGCGGCGTATGCCGCCGTCCCCGCGAATGCTGGGTCTGAGACATTATCCGACAAATGACAAAATAATTTAGGCTTCGGCCAAGAAGGGAAACCCTTTCTCGTCATCGAACGCAACGTAGTCCCGTCCACGCAGAGTCAGGCGCTACACGTCATCCTCTTCCTTGTCCGTGATGTGTCGGAACGGCCGATCACAGGCCGGATCAACGCGCTGCGCGCCCCGGAACGGCGACGCCAATCGCAGATCGCTAGTCGTCAATCCTCCCATACTCCCACATGATCGCCGCCGCATACTTGATGCCCTTGATGTAGTGCTCCAGATCGATGTTTTCATCCGGCGCGTGGAGATTGCAGTCAGGTTGGGCAAAACCGGTGAGGACAGTGGGCATCCACACATGTTTCAAAATGGTCCCTTCAGCGCTGACACCGTTGACCACCGGCGGCGCACCGAAGACGGTCTCGGCCGCGCGGATGACGGCCTGGCTGATCTCTTCTTTGACGCTGATCTTGTAGGGCGGCTCGGGCGTGCCGCCGCGGATGATGACCTCGATGTGGCCGAAACCGTGGTCGACCAGATGCTGCTTCAAGCGCACGATCGCCTTTTCCGGATCGATGAGCGGCGGCAGACGCATGTCCAGCTTGGCCCGGGCCTCGTTGGGCACGATAGTCTTGCTGCCCTCTCCCTGATAGCCGCTGGTGAGGCCGGCGATGTTGCAGGTCGGCTCGTAGGCGCGTGCCCTGAGCGCGTCCACGCCGTCGCGTCCCAGTGCGAACTGGTCGATGCCCCACTCGCGCTTGAGTTCGTCCAGATTCAGGCGTGAGGCATTGTCTTCCAACTGTCCGATCTCCTCATCGCCCAACTCCCACAGGCCCTCGTACCAACCCTCGATAAGAATACGCCGGTTTTCGTCCACCAGCGTGTTGAGCGCGCGGACCAGTTCCCAGGCCGGTTGGGGGAGCAAGGGGGCGTTGAGACTGTGGATATCGGCGTTGGCGCCCCGGGCCACCAGTTCCACAAAGAGCACGCTCTTGAGGCCCAGGTCGATATCAGGAACCATGGCACTGGGGTCGACGCCGCCGTCGAGACAGTGCATGGCGTCAGCCGCGACCAGTTCCGGATTTGCTTCGATCAGCGGGCCCAGGTGGATGGACCCGATCTCCTCTTCGCCCTCGGTGATAAACTTCAGATTGACCGGCAATTCGCCGCGCGTTTGCAGCCATGCCTTGGCCGCCTTGGTAAAGGCCAGCACGCCCGACTTGTTGTCGGTTGCCCCGCGACCCCAGAGGCGGCCGTCCGCAATCTCGCCGCTGTAGGGTGGATAGGTCCATAGCTCGACCGGCTCGACCGGTTGTACATCGTAGTGGGCGTAGCAGAGCAGGGTTTTATCGCTCTTCGGTGTCGTCATGTGGCCAAAGATACAGGGCGGACCGCCCGGCGTCTGATGGGATATTGCGTCCAAGCCATCGGCATGCATCATCTCAACAACCAGCGAAGCGCATTCTTCCAGTCCGATCTTCTGTGCGCTGACACTTGGCTGTTGAACGAAGCGCTGTAGGTCCGCGATCGCCTCGTCGCGGTGGTCGTCGATCCAGTCAAAAACTGCTTGAAGTTCTGCTGCCGGTTCTTGCATGTACGAGAGCTCCTTCCTTTGAATAAGTGCGTCGCTGGGGACGGCATTTCCTGATAGGGCCCGTGTAAGGCCATTCCGAGAATTCACGTCCCCGGCACTGGCCACCTATTTTTTCGCTGACCAGTCTGTTGCCGGCCAGTGCCGGGGACGTTTGCGGGATTCAATTTCTTGAGCGGACCCTAAGGCTGCGAACATGCCCAATTCTCACGCAAAGACGCAAAGTCGCCAAGTGAAACTGTCTGCAGGGCCAAGGACCGCATCTCGTGGAGCGTACCCTTGCAGTCACCCGGAGTGGGCAGGTGCTAGACCCACCCCTATGTATCGCAGAAATGAATATCCGGGCAGCTCTTTGTGTCGTCGTGGCTCTGTGTGAATTACGAGTTCAATAGCGTCGACACCCTGCGGGCGCCTGTCATCCGTTGCTGAACAACACGCGAACGTTTGGGATTCGTCGAAGAGTAGGTCCAACCGTCCCCGGCACCCACCACGAACCGACCGGTTACCTGAGCCGTATGGGTGGGTGCCGGGGACGTGATGCCTCCATCGACCGGATGCGAACGCGAATCCGGCGGGCGACGGCGAGCGTCGCACCCTACGTGCGACCGGATCGATCTGGGCAATCCGAGATTTCGACCGCCGTCGAACGGTTGGGTCACTGCGGAAAAACGAATACCCATTTCGTAGGGCGCGACCCTTGCGGTCACGCCCTACGAAATGGGTCGTCTATTTGCCGGGTCTGGCCCTAGATCGCGATGACCCGATCATCCGGTCCGTGTTCGGACAGGTAGCGACTGAGACGAGCGCCGCCCTGCTCCGTGACCACCATGCTGTCGATGATGCGGTAGCCGTCGATGCCGGGTCGGTAGATGCCCGGCTCGTTGGACAAGACCATGGAGGGGGCCAGTTCAGTGTTGTCGCCGGGCGCGAGCCAGGGCGCTTCGTGGCCCTCCACGCCCATGCCGTGGCCGATGCGGTGGCGGATGAAGTCGCCGTAGCCGGCCTCCCGCAACACCGCCCAGGCGGCTTCGTTGACGGCGGCGCAGCTGTTGCCAGGCCTGAGCGCGGCCAGGGCCGCTTCGTCACAGGCCCAGGTGGCGTCGAGACAACGCTGCTGATCCGGCGTGGGCGCACCCACCACATAGGTGCAGCCACTCTCGGCGTGATAGCCGCCCACCTTCACACCGATGCCCACAATGAGCGCGTCGCCCGGACGAATGGCGACCGGGCCGGGCTGACCGTGGGGCAGGGCAGCGCGTGCGCCGGTATGCGCGGTCAGGGCCACCGCGCCCCGGTAGAAGTTGATCAGTTCGCTGAGTTCCCGGCGCATCTTGGCCGTGGTCTCGCGCTGGACGATCTGCACCACATCCAGTTCGGTGATGCCCTGTTCGACGCCGTCGGCAACGGCTTCCCGGGCGACGATCTGGCCGTAGTCGGCATAGTGCGCAGCCAACTCGATCAGGGCCAGTTCGGCTCGGTCCTTGAGATAGCGCATGGGTCCGATCAGACGGTCGATCGCAAGTTGCGGCTTTACCGTGCGCATACGCTCGAACATGGCATGGCCCACGGCGTCGACGGTGACTCGCAGCTCCGAAATCTGTTCCATCATCCAAACCGGCGCCGGTGTCTCGCCCGGAAATTCGAGGTACCAGCGAATATCTGTGAGCCAGCTCTGTTCTGCGTTCTCCTTCTCCAGATAGGGTACAAAAAAGGTTGGATCGGCGCCGTCAGCCCGAATAAAGACCCCTAGTGGCCGTTCGTTGGGAATGTGAAAGAATCCCGTCGCCCACATGACGTTGGCAGCGTCGAGCAGCAATAGACCCTCGACATCGTGACGCGCCAATTCGGTTTCAATACGAGCGACGCGCTGCCGGTAGTGTGCTTCGTCGAGCTGGACGTCGCGCAGCGTGCCGTTTGGCAGTGTCAGCGTGCATGGATCAGCCTCCTTGTTCGGTTCGGCGCGAACACCCCGACAGACATCAGACCGCTCCGCCGTTGATCGCAAGTCTATGAGCTTTTCTGCCGGGATTCACCCGGTTCTGCCGGCGAGAACATAGTCCGGAGTGACTGTTACGGCACCGTCAGCGGCGATGGCGATCTGCGCACAAACCGTTCCGGCCCGGGGTGTACCCGCATCAAGCTGTAACTCGGCCGGCAGATCGTCCAGGCGAACGGTCCACCGTGCGCAGTGGGCCGATGCAGACCAGTCATAGAAGCGCGAATAGGTCGTGGGTCGGTTGCTGCGTCCCGCCAGGTGACCCAGCTCCTGACGTGCCATGCCATGGGTGAATTGCATTGTCTTGGGGCCGGACAGTCTGATCGCCACAGGCTTTGCCTCGCGCATGGCGATGGCCTGTTGGCTGAGGTTCGTCGGCAGATAGCCGGTATTGTCGACGACGACCTCGATCCGAAAGAGTTCGGTGCCGATCGGCTCGACGCGCAGATCGCGCAGGCGCAGGCGCGGAGCGGCTGCGGCATGACGCAGCGTAAAACGGCAGTTGGCGCGCGCCATTTCCTCCAGGTATGTTGCCGGCGGCGGATTGCGATAGGTGTACATCCGCTTCCAACCACCGATTTCCAACGGGCCCAGTTGGGAATGGTCAAAGGGCGTCCAAGGCATGAACCCGTCACCGGCGAGGGTTTCGTCCTGCCAACGGAGCAATTTGAGCATCTCGTCCTCGTCAAAATTGCGCAGCGGATAGAAGTCCTCCCGTTCGATTCCGGCCGCCGTGAAGACATCCCACAACTCGGTGCTGAAGGTGGGAATCCCCAGAGCGCCGAAAGCTCCAGTCGATGGAGGAACCGAAGCGTTTCAGACTTTTGTCGGGCGTAAAATCCTCGTAGACGGAAATCAGTGGATAGCCGGTCTCCTCCACGCCCATCCTGCCCAATGTCGTCGTAGATCTGCTTATCGTCGCCCAAAAAATGGCTGTCGGGATAGGTGAGCCACGGGCGCAGAATCACGCCACTGTGGGTATGGTAACATTGCATCCCGGCGATGTTGGGATGGTCCAGAATCCAGCGCACCACGGCGGCGATCTCCGGTTCGCTCAACGGGTGCTCGCCCGAACCGTACTGCTGACTTTCGGGCACCCAGTTGGAGGGATAGTTGCGGTTCAGGTTGCCGTCCTGGGGCCGGGGGATGGAAAAGTCACCACCCTCCCAGTCGACCAGCAAGCCCTCCGGCACGATCCGGTAATACTCGACCGCCGTATTCATCGGGTGCCCGCGGCACCATGAGCCGATCGTCCTCGGCTACTGATCTTCCACTCGCCGGCATCGTCACGAATCCGCATGTCGAGAATGAGGCCGTCGTCGTTGATATCGGCATAGTGGAGACCCGGCACCGAACTGTTCCTCTCCCGGCAGATAGCGTCCGTTGCCGATCCACTCGTAGAAGGGCAGCGTCTGGACGATCTCGGCGCCGTCGGGGTTGACACGCGGCACGAGGTAGAAAACCTGCTCATCCATAAGCCGGGTCACCAACGGATCCTGTCCGTATTGGCTGAGCAGTGTCCACGCGGTGTAGACGACCACCGATGTACCGCTGATCTCCTCGGCGTGAATATTGGCATCGATATAGTAGGCCGGCTTCGACTCGGCGGCGCCGGTGGCTGGGTTGCAGAGTTCCAACAACCACACGGTGCGACCACGGTGGCTCTGGCCCAGGGCATGGAGCGTGGCAAGTTCCGGGTAGGTCGCGGCCAAGGCACGGAGCAGCCCGGTCAGGTCATCGTAGCTGAGATAACGCTTGAAAAATTGTTCGGGTAACTCCATGGCGATTTCTCCTCTCAATGAGGGCGTATTTCAATTTGGGGGCATGCGGACGCGAGACACTTCGCTGGGCTGCAGGGTGGGCGAGATTCTGCGGTTGACACGCTCAATGTGACAAACTCGCCCCCACCGTGAAATGCACCCTCTCGATGATTGCTACTTGCGTGCAGTGCACTCCTATGGTAAATTAACTGTTAACAGTTGACAAATTGAAAATCGACGCCGATTTTCGCACCAATTGTGGCGCCCCCGCCGCTGATGGTCTTGCTTCACCAACACCCGGTTTCACCGTTCCATTCTATTTACCGTTTTCTCTATTCTGCTACCATGGAGGCATATAGACCATGATCGATGTTGCGAAACCAAGATTGGGAGTCCTCTTTGCAATCATTGCTGCGCTGGTTGTGATTGTGGGTTGTGCGGCGCCGGCAGCTGCACCTACCGGCGACACCGGTGCCGCCACCGAAGATGCGGCAGCCGACGGCGGCGAGGCCACACGTCTCGTCATTGCCCAAACCGTGGACCTGGACGGTCTGGAGCCGTCCGAAGTGAACTCACACGCGGAAGCCAATATCTTTGGCCACATGTACGCTACCATCTACGAGATCAGCAAGACCGGTGAAATCGTCCCTTATCTGGCCAACGACTATCAGGTCTCCGAGGACGGTACCGAACACACCTTCACCATCAACGAAGGATTGACCTGTCATGACGGCGAAGCGCTGACAGCCGAAGATGTCGTCTACACCTTCCAACGTGCGGCCGATCCCGAGAACGCCTTTACGGGCAACACGGCCGGCTTCGTGTTGGACGCGCTCGGTTACGTCGACGCCCGTGTGGACGGCGATCTGGACGCCACCATCATCATCGAGGCCTATTCACCCATTGCCCTGGGTCTGATCTCAGAGGTCTATATCCACTGCAAGGACTACTACGAAGGCATCAGTCTGGAGGAAGCTGCCCAGAATCCCGTCGGCTCCGGCCCCTACAAATTTGTGGAATGGATCAAAGACGACCGCGCTGTGTTGGAGAAGTGGGATGAATTTACCCTACGCGACGCCACCTACGACGAACTGGAATGGCGCGTGATTCCTGAAGCCTCGACGCGTGCGGCGGAGTTGATCGCGGGCAACGTGGATATCATCACCAACGTGCCGCCGGATCAGCATGATGCCATCAATGCGTCTGACAGTGCCTCTGTCGCCGGTGTGGCCGGCACCCGCCGCATGTATGTCGGCTACAACCAGCGTGACATTTTCGACGATACCGACGGCGGTCTGGCGATCAAGGATCCGGCCGTTCGTATCGCCATGCAGTACGCGGTGGACGTGCCGACCATCTGCCAGACGCTCCTTGCATTGGACTGCGAACGTGCGTCCAGCATGGTGAATCCGCCCAACAACAATCCGAATCTGGAACCCTATCCATACGATCCGGCCAAGGCCGAGGAGTTGCTCGACGCCGCCGGCTATCCCCGTGGCGACGACGGTGTGCGCTTCGACATCACGCTGCAGGCCGGTCGCGGCCGCTATCTCAACGACGTCAATGTGGTCCAGGCCATCGGTCAATACCTGAGCGACGTGGGCGTCAATACGACTGTCGAGATCCTCGACTGGAGCTCCGAATTCGTGCCCGCACTGCGCCAGCATGATGTCGGTCCGCTCTACTTCGTGGGCACCGGCGGCGGAACCTGGAGCGCGGTCTACGACATGGCCGATCTCTCCGAGCCCACAGGCGCCACCAACTACACCGAGTGGCAGAATCCCGAGTGGTTCGAGCGCTGGGACCAGCTCTCAGGCATCCGCGACGCGGACGAACTGCAGGCGAAGGTCAACGAGATGTTGGAGATTTTCTACAACGACCCGCCGTGGCTCCTGCTCTACTTCCAGCCCGATTTCTACGGGGTGGGCAATGGCGTTGACTGGGAACCACGTCGAGACGAGATCCTCGACGTCATCGGCGCAAAACCGATGCAATAGCGACTCTATAGATAGGCTGCACTGCGGGCCGTCCGGCCCGCAGTGCAGCCTGACTTACGAGCGCGTGTCCCCCAGTGTGTAAGCGGATTGAGCCTACACTAGGCATCCACACTTTGTGATACACAAACCTTTTTACCTGACTTTCAACCTTCACGGATTGCCCTTCCAATTCTATGGGTTCCTACCTGGTTCGTCGCCTGCTGCAAACCATTGTCGTGATCTTCGGCGTTACCCTGCTCACGTTTCTGACCCTCCATTTGGCTGGTGATCCTACACTACTCTACGTCAGCGAACGTGCGTCGGACGAAGAGATCGCTGAGACGCGGGCCAAACTCGGCTTTGACCAACCACTCTACAGACAGTATATCGATTTTGTGGTCGGCGCGGCGCAGGGAGATTTCGGCAATTCGCTGCGTACGCGTACACCAGCCTTTACATTGGTGCTTGAACGCCTGCCCGCAACCATTGAATTGACGCTATTTGCGATGTTTATCGCGATCTTCTTTGCGATTCCGATCGGGATTTTCTCGGCCATGAACCGCGGGACGCCTCTGGACGGCGGCGTCATGCTGTTTGCCATGTTCGGTCAGTCCATGCCGAGTTTTTGGCTGGGCATCATGCTAATCCTGGTTGTTGGTTTGCGCCTCAGCTGGCTACCTATCTCCGGCCACATACCCGTGATCCAGCCCATGCTGGACGGCGACTGGGCAACCGCCTTTCGCAACATTCCGGATGCTATCCGCCACCTGATCCTCCCGGCAATCACGCTGGCGACTTTCTCTTTGGCCCGCAACGCCCGTCTGATCCGCTCATCCATGTTGGAGGTGCTTTCGCAAGACTACATCACGACTGCCAAGGCGAAAGGGTTGCGCAAGTGGGTGGTCGTCGGCCGTCACGCCTTTCGCAATGCCCTGATCCCGTTCATCACCATCGTAGGACTGGAGTTTGGCTTTCTGTTGAGTGGGGTCGTGGTGATCGAGACGGTCTTCTCCTGGCCCGGTGTTGGGCGCCTGGTCTTCAACTCCATCAACCAGCGCGACATTCCGGTGGTCCAGTCGGCCGTGATCTTTTTCTCACTGCTCTTCGTCTTTCTCAACTTGGCCGTGGATCTGGTCTATACCTTGCTCGATCCACGCATCCGCTTGAACTAGCTTCCAGGCTGAATCCATGCAGACTTCAACTGCGACCAGAGCATCGATCGTCGGCAGCAGCGACTCGGAAATCCGTCTCTCGCCGCCGTTGTGGCGGCGGGCCGGCGCCAGCCTTGCGAGCGCCAAGTGGCCGATCCTCGCCATTCTCATCTTGGTTGGTCTGGTCTTTGTTGCGGTCTTTGCCGAACAGACTCGCGCCCGCCGACCCGAATCGGCAAAACCTGATTCGCCGCCTGCAGCCGCCCTTGACCCGGACAGAGGACGGCAGCCATGGAATATTGGCTGGGCAGCGACGGACTCGGTCGCGATGTGCTCTCACGCCTGATCTACGGTGCACGCGTCTCGATCTTGGTTGGCCTGATTGCGGTTGTTCTGGGTGGCTTCCTGGGCAGCAGCCTCGGCGTGATCGCAGGCTATGTAGGCGGCAGAACCGACGATGTCATCATGCGGCTGGCCGATATTCAGTTCGCCTTTCCCTTCATTCTGTTGGCAATTATGGTGCTGGTCGTGTTGGGGTCGGGCGTGCTCAACTTGGTTCTGGTGCTGGGCATCGGCCAGTGGGTGACCTACGCCCGTATCGCCCGCGGCGAGACCATCGCACAGAAACAGAAAGACTTCGTCGATTCGGCGCGCTCCATTGGTGTGAGTCACAGGCGGTTGGTGTTACGCACGATCCTGCCCAATATTCTGGCGCCGTTGATCGTCATTGCCTCCTTCAATGTGGCCAGTGTCATCCTGGCCGAGGCGGCGCTCTCCTTCCTCGGCCTCGGCGTGCCGCCGGAGATTCCGACCTGGGGGGGCATGCTGGCCGAGAGCCGGGACCAGCTTCTGGGCGGCTTCTGGTGGCTGGCCGTCTTCCCCGGCCTGGCCATCATGATGACGGTGCTCTCCCTCAACATTCTCGGTGACTGGCTGCGCGATTTCCTCGATCCGCGGCTGCGCGGGCGTTGACTTCCCCGAATCAGGTTCGCGATCTTCCGGGAAGCTCTTGACGCAGGCAGCCACTCGACGCGACAGCTTCCCGGAAGGTGATCCGGCGACGATGTCCGTAGAAGGTCACTGCGGGTATGGTTGCCGTCATCACGCCGGCTCCGCCTCGCGCAGCGCCGCCGGCGAGCGCTGGATGCGCAGCGGTCTTTCGTTGATGGGTACGTGCAACAGAGCGGCCACGATTCCCAATCCCACGGCCATGAACCAGACAGGCGCGTAGCCGCCCGTTGCATCATAGACGCGCCCGCCCAGCCAGACGCCCAAGAACGCGCCGATCTGGTGGCTGAACATGACGATGCCGTAGAGCGTCGCGAGATAACGCGAACCGAAGATGGTGGCGACCGCGCCGCTGGTCAGCGGAACCGTGGCCAGCCAGAGAAAGCCGATGGCGGCGCCGAAGACGATCGCAGTCGTACCAGTGACCGGAATCCAGAGGAAGAGACTGATCACGACTGCGCGGCTGAAGTAGAGAATGCTGAGCAGCACCTTCTTGCGATAGACATCACCCAACCGTCCAAACAGAAACGATCCGGCAATGTTGAAGAGCCCGATCATGGCCAACGCCATGGAGCGCGGGCCGGCACCGATGCCGTTGTCGGCCAGGTAGGCGGGCAAATGGGTAGCGATAAAGGCAACGTGAAAGCCACAGACAAAAAAACCGGCGTTGAGCAACCAGTAGCTCGAATTACGCCGGGCCTTGACCAACATTTCGGGCAGGGTCAGCTCGTCTTTGGAGAGCGCCTGTGTTGCAGCCGCGGATCGGGGCCGTCGCGGAAAACCCAGCGCCAGCAGCGCGATGATGCCCGTCATGGCGCCGAGCACCACAAAGGACCAGCGCCAGCCGTAGCTCGACAGAAGCCACTGGGCCAGCGGGATCATGGCGAACATGCCCAACGATCCGCACACGGTGACGACGCCAAAGACGGACGACCGCCTGTTGACAGGCACGACCTGGGCAACCGCGCCAGAATCACCGCGTAGGAGGTCGCACTGAGCGCGATGCCGGCCATGAGCCCGAGGGAGGCAAACAGACTGGCGGGCGTGGCCAGATAGGCCATGAGAATGAGCGCGGCCGCGTAGAGTAGACCACCGCCCAGCGCAATCCAGCGCGAGCTGTACCGATCGGCAAGAAAGGCGGCGATCGGCACGCCGAGTAGTATGTTCTGCAGGGCGATGGCCAGGCTGTAGGTTCCGCGCCCTATGCCCAAATCGGTGGTGATCGCGGGCAGAAAGATGCCCAGCGACTGACGAATGCCCATGCTCAGGAAGACGATCAGACCGCCGGTGATCACGATTAGCAGCGCGCGTCGATTGTTCAAAGGGTTCTCCTCTAGCAGTGGCCATGGAACTCTGGGGCAAGATAATATATTGCCGTAGCGGACATGGCAAACGACATTGGGCGTTCGCCGCCAACAGAATCGACGTGGCCAGTGCCACATCGTTCACGATCGGTCAGTCTCGGGGGATGTCGGGATTGGCAACCAGACACATTTCGGCCGTGCACTGAATTGGGGTGGTCATTCCGTCAAATTTGCTGGGTTAGGGTCCGCTCAAGAACAAGATATCGTAAAATGCATCGTTCTCCAGAGGTAGACATGCGTAAATCAGATACTTTATTCGTAATCGGACCCTTAACCCTTAGGCTGTTCCAAAGAATTAAGTCCCCCAGTGCGTAGGGGCGTGCCCTTGCGGCATCGACTCCAACTAATTCGTTCCAGACGTGGCCAGCCATGCCAATGTGGATGATATTGGTAGGGTGCGCCCCTTGCGGGCGCCCGCCCTGCGTGTCATTCTAGCGGATTGGCCGGTCTACGTTGGCAGCGGGCGGGGGCAAGCCCCGCGCCCTACCCAAGATACGCCCGGATCGGGACGTCACGCCACGATGCATCCTGCATTAGTTGGAGTCGATGGCCCTTGCGGCCGACCGCTGTGGTCAGGCCGAGTGCGGGCGGGCGCAAGACCCGTCCCTACGCCACAGGCGTTTATTTTCTTGGAACGGCCTTAAAGACAGGGGAGTTCTACGATTTTGGTTTGAGGCGTTGGTCGGGCGGATGCCGGTACGCGCGGGCAAGGCGACGGCTTGTACGCAGGCCCTTGCGTACGGCCAAGGATGTGGACTTGCTCACGAATGTCTACGAAGTCACGTTGGAGGAGGTAAATAATGATGCTGTCTTTGAGGACGACTTCCAGGAATTGGCTGTATTGACGACCAATTGAGACATTGCTGCTCAGTCTATGAATTCTTCGGCCTTTGCCATCGCCAGATTTTGCAGCGCAATAATCGTCTTCGCATCGCTGATCTCACTACGAGCCACCATTGCCATCGCCTCTGCAAAGGGCACGACCACAATCTGAATATCCTCGCCTTCCGCGGCCACGCCGCCACCGGACTTGGCCTGCTCACGATGGTCCACCTCACCCCAAAAGAGTTGAATGCGCTCGGAGGTGCCACCGGGACTCGGGTAGATGGTCGTGATCGGCCGCAAGTCGCCTTTCACCACATACCCGGCTTCCTCGAGCAGTTCCTTGTTGGCGACCTCCGTGACCGTTGCGCCGGCGTCGTGCACACCGGCCACGATCTCTAGGAGCCAGGCCCGTCGTGCGCCTTCTCCTTCTTGCTCTGCGGGTGTCAGACCGGCATAGACCGGATAGCGGAACTGGCGTACGAGCACGACTGCATCCGCCTGCGGATCGTAGAGCAGAACTCCAACCGAATCGCCTCGTTCGAAGTTGATGCGGGTGATAGCGGCGCTCAGATGACCGTCAAAACGGCGAAAGCGCACTCTTGCGCGTACAACGCGAAACAGATGTCCGAACGCATATTCCTCGGTCTCCTCGAGGATCTGCACCAGGTTATCTGCGGGAGGCACCTGCTCGAAGTCTGAAACCATGGAACTCTCCCTGGAGTATCGGCTATGTATTGTCTACGCCTACCGCTGTCAAAGGGCAGTTCGGCAGGCGATTCTGACTTACCTGCCCAGGATAGGAAACAGATCGCCAGGCTCGATATGCGGATCGCCGTATAGAATGAACGCCGGCCAATTGCTGCGATCGCCACGCTGCTTGCAGGTCCATTTGGCGCGGCGCAGACATTCGCCCAGGCTCTGACCGGCAAAGAAGGCATCATAGAAAGCCTTCACCATGGTGTGCGCCGCCCGATCCTCGATGGACCATAAGGTGCCGACGTAGGCGTCTACCCCTGCCTGTAGAAATGCACCGGGCAGGTCAAAGGTCTGGTCTTCGAACTGCAAAGGTTGTGGTTCCCCACCGGTGCCGCTTTGACAGGATGAGCTGAAGACAAACGCCGGTGGCGCCATCTGCAGCGCATTGGTCAACATGTCAGTCGTGATGTCGTGGCCCTGGGGTAGCTGCCATGCGCTCTGGTAGCCGTCGAACTTGGTGTGGCCCGAAAAGTGGATCAGCGCAAAGCCGCCTCGCTGCAGCACGTTGAGCAGCTTGCCTCGGTGGCAGGCGTCGGGTCCTATACAGAGCACCGGTTCCTCGAAACGAATGTCCCGGCGCAGTTGATCGGCCAGCCAGGTCACTTCCTCCTGAGCAGCCGGCAGATCGCCCGTTGGGTTGCCGACCAGCAGTGTATTGATCTTACCGTTGCCGCGCACCGGCGGGTTCACGTTGCTCGGCTGTCGGGCATTGATGATACTCCGACCAACGCAGAAGGGAATCTCGCCGGCATAGACTGTCTCCAACATCAGCTCCCACGGGATCGCCTGCAGGCTTTCGTCTACTTCGAAGCGTACGGTAGAGCCCAGCGCCGGATTTTGCAGGTTCTGTTTCACGGCACCGGTGGCAAACTGGGTCAGAATGTAATTGCCCACCTCTTCCAGACTGGTGAAGACGGCGGGAGGAGGATAGTGTCTTGGATAGATCAGGTGGTTGAGGAATTGGCCAAAGTCCTGCAGGAACTCGTCTTTGAGTTCCGTCAGCAACCGTTTTCGACTCGTCACGGTTCTCGCGCCCCGGCCACGGAAAAGGGTGTCCACCATCTGGGAGGCCGGATCGGGTTGCACGAGACTGATCATGACGTCCTTGCGCTGTTCTACGGTAGCGGGATCTTGGGCCACGCCAAAGAATTCCGACCGTGTATTGGGCAAACGCAGGCGCCATAAACTTGGCTGTCTGTGGGGAGCCGGCGTCCACAAGATAGCCTTGGGCCTGCAGGCGGCAGAGCCGGTCCTTATGCAGACTATCTTGCCGGTCTGCTATCGTCTGCTCAATCCTTGCGAGTTGCTGCAATGCCTTGGGATCGCCAGTTCCAGCGTCCGCTAAGAGCGTCCGCTGCTCCGCTTCCAGGCGGGTGAGTTCAGCCAGCCGTTTCAGTTCGGTGCGGTCGTCCGCCTGGAGAGCAGGCCCCAGCAATTGGTCGAAGAAAGCGCGACGCAGTTCCACCAGCCTGTTGCGCGCCGTGAGCAGGAAGGGCGCCAGCGTCTCCTCGGTGTATTGTGCCGGATGTGTGGGATTGGTGAGTGCGTCCCGCTTCAGGGTCTCGATCAGCGTATGGCAGGCCAATGCGATGAGGTAGGGATGTTGTCCGGCTTCGTCGGCGATGAAGGTCTGTTCCCATCCGGTGGCGGTTTTCCGTCCCAAGTAGCGCCGGTAGAGTTCGTCGACCCACGCAAGACGTTCCCGTTTCCGGACACATGCAACGGCAACGACCGCCACGCCCTGCACAAAATGTTCGCCCATGCGATCCAGCAGCCGCCGGTATTGCTCATCGTCTTGGGCGGTGACGACAAAGCGCACTCGCTGCTCCAGCTGCTTCGAGATCTCGCCAGAACGCCAGGAGTTGCGGGCCATCCCGGGCTTCTCCGTCCTCCATCTCGAGCAGACGGGGTAGATGGTCGATAAGAAAGACGACCTGGCCGTAGTGTTCCTCGTGGTCTTCCAGGAACTGGAGAAAGCGGGCGCAGTCCATGTCCGTATCGGCATAGGCCGTACGCAGCGCCCTAATCAGATCCGGATTCTCTTCAGTTGCACCCAGTGCGCAGAGAAACTTGCGATAGATAAACGAGGTCGGCGTGTTGGCGTGGACGCCGCCGAAGCTGACTTTGACCCAGCACCGTTTGTCATTCAGGGGGCTGTCCGCTTCGTGCACCCGCCGGTAGAGCCGGTCTAGCAACGCCCATTTGCCGACACGCGGGCCACCCAGGATCACGGCGTGGCGTTTGTCCGGCACCTGGTCGCCGAGCACTGCTTCCAGTTGGGCCAGGGCTTCCACGCGCCCAAAGAAGTCCTGTGAGGGGCAGGTGCCGACGGCCGGGTTATAGGGCACACCCAGTACCAGGTTCAACTCACGGATGAAACGCTGGTTGCGCTCCTGCATCTGTCGGATCACGGTGTCGTTAGAGCCGTCCGCCTGACGTTCGGGCAGGAGGAGGATGATGTAGATCCGTCGCAGCGAACGCGGCCGGGCCAAGTACGTCTTGATGGCAGTGCCCATGTGTTGGGCGCAGATCTCCATGGCGAGCTTGCCTTCGCCCGTGGCAAACGCAGGGAAGAGGAGACTCGTCAGTTCTTCTTTTTCGGCTGTTTGCAGGCAGTTGGCTGTCAACTGATCCACGACTTGCTCCAATGGCAACTCCGCAGTGTCGTAGTCGATGACCGCGCCATGCAGCACGCGTCGCACATTGAGGCCGTGCTGCGGCAGCCGGTAGGGCTTGGTGACCACCACCGATCCCACCGGCACCGGGCACTGGGCCTGGGCAGCACGCACGTAGTAGGGTCCGGCCATGTCGGCCAGCGCGCGCGAGACACCGCTGCCCATGGTCAGGTAGTTGTCGTCGGTGGTGACCACGGCCTCGACGTCGACGCCGGGACGGAGGATGTTGCCCTGGAGGATCTCGACGGTGGTGTCGCCGAGTGAGAATTTGGATCGTAATAAGTGGCCGGATTTGCTTTGTGCTTCCATCGGGGTCTCTCTTCGGGGTTGTTCTCTCATCTATTCGGGGTGGTATACCACGAATTGTGTAAAAGTGGCTTGGTCTCTCTGGGAGGTTGCGAATTTACACACAATTCGGGATACCGCCTCTATTCGGAATCAACCGCTAAACGAAAAGTCAGTTTGCCCACCGAAGTAGGCAGCCAGTTCACCAGCGTTAGGAAGCTGTTGCAAGAGGTACAAACGACGTTCAGAAATCCGAGAATTGGCCACACCTAGCCTGGGATTGCGAGATTTCCTGGACCATTCTCGGATTTCTGTCGCGCCCACTGGGGGCTTTCCAAACAGCATCTCAGGAAGCACCAACTTCAATGTATACTACTCGCCTTGCGCAAGCATCTCCAGTCACTCCCATGCAAAAACAGCAGAGTGACTAGCCAATCGAATTGTCGCGCGCGAACCAGTGAGCGATCGGCGCCGAGTCAATCTTCATTTGATCGTCACGTAGATCCAGAACGAGCCGGACGTTGAGTCGTTGTACGACCGAGCGAGAATCGTGTAAGTGCCGCTGCGGCGCAGACGGTAGCTGTCGATAAGGCTGTTGCTGTTGCCATAGCTGTCATCGTCATACGCGACGATGTAGCCGTAGGGATCCTCCAGCTGTAGGTAGGGATCAAGCCGCGATGAAGCACTACTCTTTTCCATCGCGATGCTCACATACTGGTTTGCCCGCCCGTAGAACGTATATTCAGCCACCGGATCACGGTAGGTAGTTTGACCCTGAACCCAGCGTCCAACGGTGACGGGCGTACCGGTGCGGCCAAAGGCAGACAGGCTATCGGTTGTGAGTAGACTCAACCCAATCAGCACGACAACGACGATCAACGCTGTGCTTGCCACTCCTTTCTTTGAGAATCTGTCTCTCATGGTACTTCCTCCTTCTAACCCAGGGTACATCAAAGTATTCCGTTGCTTCTGTCCCAGTTCACTGCAAGGCCCTGGCTGCAATCGATGCATCCGTTCTTCCGCAGGAATGCCTCCACGTCTCATTTAACGATACCACTTGCATGGCGACAAAATGGATACAAAATGCACCACGGTTATTCATCGATTTGTGCCAAGATCTTCGTACATGCAGATCGGCTGTCTTTGTCGCCCAAATATTTGTTACGCTCGTCGTCAGGACTGAAATCCCGTCCAGCGCGGCGGCAGGCTTCCGTCTCCCAAGCCTTCAGATCGCGCTGCAATTGAAGAAGTTGCTGAGGCAGGGGATCTGTGTCCAGATTCCAGGTACGGACGGTGCCGTCTGTCCCGGCCGCGACGACAAGCCTCTGAAGTGGCTGGAACAAAACGGTGCCGACAGCTTTGTCATGTCCGTAGAGCGTGGTCTCTGGCGCCTTAAGATTGCTGATATCCCAAAGTTGAACTGCACCGTCGGCGCCAGCAGATACCAACCAGGTGTCGCCATAAATGTGCAACGCAGTATCTGTTTGGGACACCATTAGGGTCTGCTCTGCATCGCTGATACACCATTCGCCGCCCATCTCAGCAATTGTGTCCGAAATCGACACGGTCGAGGTAAGCGCAATGCCAGCGTCCGCCAGCGCCTCTCGAAAATCTTGTGAAAGGTTTCTCTGTTCGAGATCACTCCGGAATTCCAACCCTACCTGAAGTTCGAGCCGACGAAAGTCGAGCGCCGCGAATCTCTTGTGGTCGTCGCGGCAACTGTATGGGATCGAGATTGGCCGGCACAGACGGCAATTCATCCGCACCATTCAAGGCAGCGAACGGCGAATCAGGGCGCGCAGGGATATCGCTGGGTGTGGATTCATCCTCAACTTCTGCCTGATCTTCTGTTGGGTTTTCCGCCGTATCCAACTCTCGCAGGTCCCACAAGCGTACAATTCCGTCACCTCCGCCAACGGCCAATAAGTGACTCTCCGGACTGAAGGACACCGCCTTGATGCCTTGTTCATGCCCTGGCAGCGCAAACGCCAAAGGCTGATGCTCCTGAGCGTCCATGCCAAAGTCGTACAGCGTAACGCTTGGTTTCTCCCGGCTGCCGGCCGCCAACCAGCGCCCATCCGGACTAAAGGCCACGATTCCGTTCTTGTCTTTGCTGAGTAGCTGTGAAGCATCCTCGACGAGTGGCAAAGTCGAACGCAACGACCAGATGCGTAACGTGTCACTGGTCGTTGCCGTTGCCAATTGGTCACCGAAAGGGCTGAAGACGAGAGTTGCTATGCTTTCCTCGGGACTCTCAAGTAGTATCTTTGGTTCGTTTTCGGCTTGCAGTGGTACTTCAATGCGTTGCACCTGCTTGGTATCCTGGCTGACGGCCAGCCACCCCTCGGTCGGATGAAAGGCAAGCGCCAGTACACTGCCTTGAACAGTGTCACGTTGAACCTTGACTGGCTTCTGCGTCATATCGAGCAGACCAATCACACCATTCGCACTACCAGTGGCCAACCAACGACCATCCTGGCTGAAGTCTACAACTGTGATAGGTCCATTGTGGACATATTCGTCGAATACCGGGTAGAGTCCATTAATATCTGTTGTTTGATCCCAAATTTGGATGTAGCCGTCCGTGCTGGCTAGTGCTAACCAGCGGCCATCTGGACTCATGGCAATGCTCGTCGTATCCGTAATCACCTGGCCCGTCGGTTCTCGCAACGGGAGGCTGGTTGTCGTGGCTAGGGATTGCTGTAGTGCCTGCAACGTTACAGAGATTGCCGACCTTTCATCGACTTCTTGCCCACTCTGCATGTCTGTCCAGTTGTTGATCTTCTCCAGCAGAGTATATGCGAGGCCCTCACCCGAATTCTTGGGCGGTCTCCACCCCCTCGACTGCCAACAAAAGACTGAGCTGTGGTTTGGTAGTGAGTTCGCGTTGGGATTCGCTGGCCAGAAGTTTGGCGACACCGATGGTTGCTTCTTGTGCGGCAATTGTGGAGTCAAATGCAAACCAGACTGCTACGATCAGGAACAACACGGCGAATCCACAAGCAACACTGAGCCAGATCGCCCGCCGGCGAAGCTTTTGTGCAGCAATCGTCTGCTCTTTACGCCGGGCCTCCGCTTCATCAGCCAGCTTCTGGGCAGCGTCCAGTTCACGTTGTCGCTGCTCATCACGCTCTTTCTGCTGGCGTCTACGTAGCTCAATGCTGGCATCCAGAAATTCCTGCTCGAGTGCTTCCATCTCTGGACGATGTGACTTTGCCCATGCTTCGGCCTCGTCAAGCTGTCTACCGGCAAAGAGACATCCCTCGTCATGGCCGAGTCGCTGCCACTCTTGGGCAGGGTCGGTCAGTGGATTGCGGTGCGTCACGCGCCACTGCTTACGCCACGCCTTGTTGGCGACTTGAATCGGTTCGATAAAGCGATCATGCGTGAGTTCGTACCAACGGGTGCCGGCGCGCCGTTCCGCACGCACGATATACTGATCGACCAACAGATCCACAAGGGCATTGGGGAGACCTCCTGTTTCTCCTTTTTCCGCGTCTCTGAATACGGTGCTACGCGTGCCCATTGGTGTAATCAGAGTATGTTCAAACCAGTTGCGCAATGCTAATTCGTCTATCTTCCCCGTGTCGACCGTTGTGCAAATTGCTTTGTTGTAGAACTCTTCCAAAGCGATGTTGACATCTGCGTAGTCCTGCAGATCTTTTCCTGTGATGACGGTCACATCATCTGGAAGCGATGACCATAGGCGCTGACAAACCACTTGAAGATGAACCGGCTCCACATACTGCCCCTCGTAATCGACCCGCTCACCGGTGTGCGTAACGCTTCGTGCCCGCAATAGTTCCCCGACAAGCTTGTCTGCCACGCCCGGTGCAAAGCGCGAGATGCGTTCCCTGCATCGGTTCTTCGATGGCCTGCCGGGCGGCATCCTTCTGCAGGCGCTCCAATCGATAACGGATCTTCAAGAGTTCCGAGAAGAGAGGCAAATAGGAATCCAACTGGGCCAGGTATTCCTCACGCATGACGAATACGACCCGCAAGAATGGGTCACCGTCAACGTAGCCAGGCAACTCGTGCGGATACAGGTGATGAAGTAGGTGCCGGTTGAATCTCAGCAGTTCCTCGCCCTGCGGATACTCTTCCGCTCGGCTCCTGATCGTCTCAGGCAGCTCCGGGTCTGCCTCGACAGCCATCTCTAATAGGCTACGCCGCTGAATCGCCTGGTTGAGCTCGTCTGCTATCATCTGATCACGAGCAATGTCATCGAGACTTTCCCCTGAAGTACGGAGCAACGTCACCTGTGCATCGTCGGAGAATGAGTCGGCCAGTTGCTTGGCAAATTGGTCTTTCGGGTCGCGCAGTTCCTGCAAAAGCCGTGTTCCATTTACGATATCGCCTGCTTGGAGAAAGAGTGGACTCCCTTCGAGTGCAACGACGACCTGTTGGAAGAAATCCTCTCGATCCTGCCACCGTTCCGGATAGACAGTAAAGAGTTCTTCAAACTGGTCAAAGACAGCCAAACGCGGCTGTGCGTACCCCATTTCGTCCGTACGATGCGTTTTTTTTGCGAGGAATTCAGCTAGCGACATCTGTGCAAAATCGCCATGCTCTTCTTTACCGGCTTTCCAACACGCGAGTGCATTGAATACATACAGGTTGCGAATGTTCGCCAATGGCATGTCAGGTGGAACAAAACCCTGAACACGAGCAATCGGAAAGATGTCAAACCCTCGCTGTTCCAACATGGGCAAGAGACCAGCATTGATTAGCGACGTCTTGCCTGCACCAGACTGTGCATAGAGCAACACGATCCGATTGGCCACGATGAGTGAGGCCAGTTCCTCTGTCTCGCGTGTGCGTCCGAAGAAACGTGGCTGGTCTCTCTGCTCAAATGGCCGCGGACCGACATAAGGGCCGCACATCGACTTCCCGCTATCCATAGCTGCCTCCCTGCCAACGTTTTCTTAACTCCGCCGCGAATTCACTGGCAGTACCCCAATAGACACGTATGTTCTTGCCTTCGAAGTACTTCTTCAAGTACTCTTGCTGGCAGACCCGAATGTTTTCGCCATCTTGTTGTTTCCACATGACGTTGCGAATCTTTGCCCGCTCGATCGCAACTTGACCCACGACCTCCGACTCCACGACGATCGGGTCCGCTTCAGGATTCACAATGTTGCCCGTGATCTTGTCGCCGTTGTGCAGGTATACTGCGCCGGCGCACTGGGGCGGAGGTAACTGAACTGTGACGCTAATACGGCGAAGCGCTTGCTCAGTAGATGTGACCAAACCCCGGAAAAGTACACGAAAACTCCAGTCTCTAAAGCCATAGCCGATGAACAGGAGAGACGAATCGGCGAATGCCTCCTGTATCCGCGCAGGAAGCGGATGTTCGGCATGCACCATATTGGCCAAGAAATCCAGATAATCGTCTTCGGTGAGCACCAGAGATGCTGATGATTCGTCGTTACCGTGAAGATGAAATACGAGTGGATTTGCCGGCGATGGACTGACAAATGACTGGGATTCTGTACTGAGGCCCCGACGGCGCAGGACACTGTTCCAGCAGCACAGTCGACGTTCCGGATCCTTCCGCCGATAGTGCAGTGCCTGCACCATGAAATCATCGTAGTTGGTGGTCATATACACAGGAAGCGGAAGATCGGCCAGCACGCTGTGCGGTTCGTTGTCTTGCGAGAAATCCGGCGGCACCGCATCATGAATGAACTCCTTCAGAAATTGCTCCTTAGGGAACATTGGATCGTATTCGACTGCCAAATACTGGGCTACGCGTGCAAGATCACCCGAATCCTGCAAAGGATAATCATACCGTTGGGACCACAACCGTGCGACGTCCCCGCCAAGCGGTAGCGTACCCTTACTCACGCCGGTGCCAAGAGAGGTGTTCACGCCGGCGCCAAGGAAAGGTGTACACTTCCCATCATTGATGCGCGTTAGTAACACATCCCAATCCCTTTCCGTCAACCGGTAGTTCTGAGACATGATTTCCCTCCCGTAGAGTCTTCAGAGGTAATATTGTCCTTGCCGAGATCCTCGGCTCGAGTGCCGTCACTCTGGGGTTCGGGGTTGTTCGCAAAAGACTTCTGCTGGTTCGACTCCCCACCCAACACTGACATCAACCCTTGTTTTGGTATACCACTCTGGTGTTCACAAATTGGAACCAAAATGGCGACAGCTGTCTGTGCCGGCGTTCGACTGGACGATCCCACGTGCTGGAGCGAACATCGCCGCGCCGAAGTAGGTGGACTTTCGCCGGTACGGCTACGACTGGTCCCCAGGCAGATGCACAGTTGTCGCCGGTCCCCCACAGCAACGCTCCGGTTTGCGCCGATTGCGGCGGAACCGGAGACTTCGATCATGACGTGGCACTGCAGGCCGTCGTCCATGCAGTCCAACTGCGCCTAAATTAGTTGTCGAAGATGAGGAAAGGCGAGCACGATGCCCTTCATGGGGCCGGTGGAGAGCTCATCCAGGTTGATGGCCAGACAGGGCGGCGTCTCCAGTCCGCAATGACGGGCAGTAAACGGTCAAGAACCTTGGCACTTCTCGCTGGATTGTCGATTAGTCGTCACCCGACCAGAGTGACGATCATCCGGCGCCACTTTGTGGACTGCATGGCGCGCCTCCTTGAGTACGATCAGAGAACAGGTGACGGCATAAACCGCGTTCCGTCACACAACAAGGGGGAAAACATGCAAAGGTTTCTGATCATTCTGGGGAGCGTTGCTCTCGCGATGGCATTTGCACTCGCGTGGACATCTACGATGGCAGAAGACGACGACCATCTGCCGATAGTGGATTGGCCGTGCGAGTCCCGCTTTGTCTTGCCGCAGTCGGTAGCAAGTAATGAGCAGGGTGTCATCGCACAGGTTGATTGGCCCGGCGAATCGGGCTTTGCCGGCTTGACCGGCCACACGCCGGCGGGATCTGCAGCACCGATCGCGGTCGCAGCCGTCGTGGATGCCAACAAGCTCATCTATCGCGAAGTGGTGACAGAATTCTTCGTCAACGGCAATGCCTGGCCGCTCTTCACCCACTATCCGGCCGTAATCGCTGAAGTGCGCCTAGACGAATGGACCGGCTGGCAGTACTCGTTTGCCGATCTCCAGCCTTCATTGGACTTCCAGATTGCGGAAGGGGACCGGGTGTTAAGCTGCTGGACCTTCCAGGGAATTCATCACGGCGAGTTCATGGGCATTGCGCCAACCGGAAAACCGGTGATCTTCCAGGTACTCTACGCGGCGCGCATGGTCGACGGTGTTGTTGTCGAGGAGATTGGCCAGTTGGAATTGCGGTCGTTGCTGGAGCAGCTTGAGTTAGAATTGGCGCCGCGGCAATCATAGTGGACTGGAATCCGCTCTACAGGGCCGGCCCAATACAGACACAACTAGAAGACGCGGACGACGTCCCCTCGTTCAGCGTCCAAGCGCGTTCGCACCTCGTCCTCCGTCACGGGATTGTGGGGCCACTCCTCCGGCGGCACATGGGACAGGCGCAGCAGCAACCGCGCCAACTGGCCGATGTACTCCTTGAGTTCACGCACGTTGACCTTATCCAGCGTGTCGCCCGGCTCGTGGTGGAAGTCGGAATCGGCGTGGCGGCCGGCAAAACGCCATCGCCACAAGTGGGCGGCGTCCAGCCCGGCGCGCAGGAAGGGAAAGTGATCGGAGGTCATGTCCAACTGCGACATGACATGGCATTGCAGGCCGTCGTCCATGCTCTCAAGTTGCGCTTGCACCAGGTGCCGCAGATGGGGAAAGGCGAGCACGATTCCCTTCATGCGTCCGGTGGAGAGTTCGTCCAGGTTGATGGCCAGACGTGGCGGTGTTTCCGGCCCATAATGACGCGGCGACAAAGGCAGACGCCCCCTGGAACTGCTGCTCTTCGGCGCCAAAGGTGGCAAAGCGAATTGTGCGCCCCGGTGCAACGCCCTTCTCCTGCTGCAGGCGGGCCAGCACGCGGGCCGTCTCCAGCACGGCGATGATGCTCGTCGCGTTGTCGTTGCCGCCGGGAGAGCCGTAGACCGTGTCGTGATGGCCGCCGATGAGCAGATGTTCGTCCCCCCAGCGCGCGCCGGGCAGTGCGGCGGCCACGTTCCACGAAGACGCTGAATAGAAACGGCTCTCGACGACCATGCGCAGCGTCTTGCCGGCGGCAGCCGACCTGCAAAGCCTGGCCCCGACTTCACGCGTGACGGCGACGGTGGGCAATGGGTGTTCCTGCACGCCTGACTCGCGCCAGTCGCCGGCGTTGTGATACTCTACCCTTCCCCCCTCTTTGCGGTCGACGACGATCGCGACCACCACACCGGAAGCGGCCAGTGCTTTGAGTCGATCGGCCTGTGGCACCGGCGCCGTGAAGGGTTCCAACCCCAACTGCATGACGGCAATGGAGCCGGGCAAGCGATCGCGCAGGGACTCGATCCGGTGTGGGGTGCCGTAGCCGACGTCGACGACCGGTGCTTGCACGTCAAATGACGGGCAGCGATTGAAGGGCAGGATCGGGATGGAGAGATCGTCGTCGATGATCGTGGCGGTGGCGGCGTCCAGTGCCCAGGTATCGAGGGTGTACTCTTCAAGTGCGGCACGGCTCAGGCCGGCAGCGTCCAGTTCGTCGCGGATGTAGGCCACCGCCTCTGCCTCGGCCCGCGTGGACGACCAGCGCGGTCCGATGTCGTCACAGAGGCGGAGAAGACGCTGGTGGATGGAAGACCCTACCCAGGCCTCTCCCATCAGCCAGCGGTCGAGATCGTGCCAATCGAGTTCCATGGTTACCTCCGTCATCGTGGTATGTTCACGAAACGACAACCTTCATTCGGCTTGAACTTGTGGATTTTGGCTAGCGTGCCGCCAACCCGACCAGCAAGCGCCTGCAATCGTTGGCTCAGGCTGCGTCGCTGCTGCCGTCACCGCGGTCCAAAGAGTGTCGGCGTATCATGGTATTCGAACGATGTATCGCCTTCCGTGCTGCAAAGAGTTTTGGCCGCCGCATTGGACAAGAGTGTGCCATTGTAGCATATCCGTCAAAGAGTGCTGATATGATTCTGCGTAATAAGCTGCCGCGTTCTATCTAGACTGACCGCAGAACGAGATCATGGATTTTGACGCCGGGTGACAGTCACCGGCACGACGCCGACTTGTCGAGGGCGACTCGTTCTGCCAGTGACTGTCACCCTCAGCAAACTCATGATCGCGTAGGAACTTCAGTCTAGGCCGTTCCAAGAGAATAAACAACGGTGGCGTAGGGGCGGGTCTTGCGCCCGCCCGCACTCGGCCTGACTACAGCTTGGCTGTGAGCCGATTCTGAGCCGATTCGCTCCAGAAAAAACCACGCTTCCGCCTTCTGCACATATATTCTGCCTCCATGTAATCGTCCAAGAGCAACTGTGCAATTTGGACATCTTTCAACAGGAGGCAAACCCATGTCAACGGAAACATGCGAGTACCGAGCAAACAGGACGCTCATCTGGGTGTTCCTGGCGAGTCTGTTACTGACGGCGCTGTTGCCTGCGGCACGTGCGCACGCCGCGCCACAGGCCCAGACGACGTCAACCGTAGAACTGATCTCGAGCCAGGATGCCCGTATCCAGGGCGGCAGCCCGGACAACGGCTTCGGCAACGGCTTTCTCTGGGTCGGCACGACCAACGGCCATCTGGCCCTGGTGCAGTTCGATCTCACCGTCCTACCGGTCGACGCCACGGTCGACAACGCCGAGTTAACGCTCAACTTTACCGGCGCCTACACCGGCACCGCCAACGTGGAGGTCGGCGGCGTCAACGATCCCTGGGACGAGGCCACGATCACCTGGAACAACAGGCCCGCCATCACCTTTGGCGGCCCCGTCCAACCCGTGGAGGACGCGCCCGGCGATATCAGTTGGGATGTAACGTCGCTCGTCGCACGCTGGCAGAGCGGAACTGTGGACAACAACGGTCTTGCCCTGCGCGGCGACGGCCGGCTCAAGAGTTTCCATTCCCGCGAGACCAATTCGAACCTTGCCCCCCGACTGACCATCACCTATACGATACCGCCCGAAGAGCCCCAGCCCCATCCTGATCTGGGCGATGCGCCCGACAGCACCAACCACCACGGCCAGCCCAACACGGCCTACCCCGGCGCCGGCGTTTTGGGCCAGTTCCCCACCGTCTACGAAGTGCCGGCCAATCAGGTCGCCGGCCCGCGCCACGATAACCAGACTGGGGAAGGCATCCTCGGCCAGTTCCTGTCGCGCGAACGTGAGGCCGATCTCGGCAACGACCAGGACGGCCCCAACAATATCATTCGCAACCCTGCCACCGGCGCTATCGGCGACGTGGCCGACATGGATCGGGGCGATGACGGCTGGCGCAACCGCAACATCAAGTTCTTTGACTGCCGCAAACAGACACTGACGGTGCGCGTCAGCAAAGCGCCCAGCGCCACACGAAACCGCATGTATCTCAACGTCTGGTTCGACGGCAATCGCGACGGCGACTGGCAGGACATCGCGCCCTGCGCCGACCCCAACGGCGGTCCCGCTCAGGCGTCCTATGAATGGATCGTCCAGGACTACGTGGTCGACATGACCGCGGTGCCGGCCGGCGGCTTTCTGGACTTCAACGTCGACACCGAGCGTGTGCTCAACAGCACCGGCGGACTTCCCCACTGGATGCGCTTTACGTTGAGCGAAGAGCGTGCGGAGCAACCGGCCAACGGCGACTATCCCGACGGTCGCGGCCCCCACCCGCAGAGTCGGCGCAGAAGAGCTTCCGCTTCGGCGAGACGGAAGATGTGCTGCAGAGACCGCCTCTGGCCGGTGAAGAGGGCGAGTTGATCGTGGAAAAACGTGTCATTACTGACGAGCGAGCCGGTCGACTACGCCGGCGACAGTCACCTATCAAATCCGACTACGCCATGAAGGCGGTAGCCAGCCGATCGAGGCCCAGATCCGCGACGAGTTGCCCTATCCGCTTCATCTGCTGCGCCAAATCGACGATGACGGCGATATCTTCCTCGTCGACGTGACCAGCCCAACCGGCGGCGCAGCGCCGCTCGAGGCTGAGCTTCAATATGACAGTTCTGACCCGACCGTACCCGTCAATCAGGTCGTGTTCTGGGAAGGGACGCTGGAGCCGAACGCGGAGGTCGTGCTGTCGTTTGACGTGCACGTCCATCCAATCTGTGCTTCCGAACAGCAGACCGAACCCATCACCAACGTGGCTCAGGCACGTCCACGTGCCGGCGATCCCATCACAGGCGAGGTGACCTTTAGTGCCCAGTGTCCCGGGTACCGGGCCCCCAGTATCGAGATCGATCCCGAACCCGAGCTCAATCCCAACGGCATCGAGGATTGGACGCAGGTTCAATGGCAGGGCAACGTGCGCAACCTGCACACCGAGCCGGTCACGCTGGCCTTCTTCCAACAGCCCTCCGGCAGCCGGGCTTCGGTCGGCGCGGCTCGCGCAAGCAACGAACCGAA
Source organism: uncultured Chloroflexia bacterium (assembly GCA_963715415.1). Taxonomy (GTDB): domain Bacteria; phylum Chloroflexota; class Anaerolineae; order Caldilineales; family Caldilineaceae; genus JAWKOK01. Next base: position 53,392 of record CAVQSG010000051.1, read on the forward strand.
CAAGAACGGCCGGGTAGATGGCGACCCCGATCTGCGCTTCCTCAAGCGCGTAACTTTGGCGCCAAATCAGGAGCGTCTGCTCGACCTGATTCTGCATATGGAACAAGATGTCAGCGACGAATTCATGCTGCCGGACGATTATTCGCCCACGGGCCGGGTGCTCTTCTGCATCTTGCCCGGTGAGGACGACTACTGTGCCGATGCCGCACAATATCCCCATCTGTGGGGCGAAGTTCCGCAGCCAAATGTCGTGCCTGGACCGGACGATCTGGGCGACGCGCCGGACAGCACCAATCACTTCGGCGCTGCCATGGCTGCCTATCCGGGCGTGCCGGCCAATTTCCCGACCGTCTTCGACCCCGCCGCCGGTCTGCCCCAAGGACCCAAGCATCGCCATCCCGGTCAGCTACACCTGGGACCGAACGTGAGCCGGGAAGCCGAAGCCGACATAGGACCGGATGCCGACGGCATCAACAACATCACGCCGCCCGCCAATACGGCCAACCAGGACTGGTTTGACGACGGCTCACGACTTTCTATCGTGGCCAACTGCCGGCCGGCGCGTGCCGACGTACTGGTGAAGATCACGCCGCAGATGGCCAATCTCTTCGCCCAACTGGAGAAGAAGGCCTATCTCAACGTCTGGCTCGACATGAACCACGATGGCGACTGGGCGGACGGCGCCACCTGTGTCGACGAGGCCGGCCAGAACAAGGAGGTGGTGGAACACATTCTCATCGACTACCCGATTGACGTGGCCGGGCTGGGCGCGGGTCTGCACCCCATCCAGAACATCGCCACGCGCGAGGTTCTCTGGCCGGCCGCGCTGGCCCAGGAATCGCGCTGGGTACGTTTCACCCTGAGCGAACGGGAATCCAACAAGACGCTCACCTTCGGCGGCATCCAATACGGCGACGGGCGCGGCTATGCCCGTCACTTCAAGGTTGGCGAAACCGAAGACCACCTGCGCTACTTCAACAGCCCGAACCAGCAGGGACCGGACATGGCCGTACGTCTGAAGGGGCAGATCGTCCGTCAGCTCGACCAAGACGGTGTGCTACTCAGCGACGTCACAGCGCAGAGCCTGGCCATGCAGGATGGCGAATATCTACGCTTCAAGGTTGACTACGCGAATCGAGGCAGTGCGCTCGCTGCTGAGGCGACCATGACCTTCGGCAAATCCGACGCCCTCCGCGGCTTGGGTTTGGCGCTCCTGCGCGGTCCCGGCCTGGACGCCGGTGATTACACCGACGGCGACGACACTCTTCTCGTCCGGCTGCCCGACCTGGAACCGGACGAGAGCAGCTCGATTGTGCTGATCTTTGGTCCGCTCCCCAACAGGCAAGTTGCCGCAGCAGCAACCGGCAAAGCCTACACGGCAGCCGTCCGCATCGATGTGGCCGGCGAGGTGGACGACAGCGACAACACGGCAACAACAACCGTTCAACGCCCCAAGGATGCGCTGATTCTGGCCGCCACCGTAGAAAGCGACGATCTCTGGCGCAAGGCCGATACCACGTGCCGGGATCGCGTCACGTTGTCCGGCCGCGGCGAGGCCATGCAACAGATCAATCTTTATGTCAATGACGAGGGCAACATCCAACTGCAGTTCGATGCTGAGGGACAGATCGACGATGCACTGCTGACCAATTTGGCAGAAGGTCGCAACCTGATTCGGGCCGGCTACACGGATTCGATCGGCGCCGTTGCGCTTGACGTCGTCTCCCCCAGAGACGCGGCCAGCGGGCGCACTGTGAAGCTCATCGTCAACACGGACTTGCCCGTCGATCCCATCACACTGCTGTTCACCAACAGCCAGGGCCGCCAGTACCATCCGCCTACCATCGGCTGGTCGCGGCGTACACCGGATCCCGACACCTGGCGGCTGCGCGACGGCGAGCGCTATACCATGAGCATTGCCGGCTGTGTCAGCGACCCCAACCTCTCAATCCGGGTAGAGGTGGATGACGAGGTTTTGGCCATCCTGCATGACGAAGACGGCGATGGTCTCTACACCGGAAGTTTCACCTATGCATCGGGCCAAGATCTCGCAGCAGCGTCTGTCTCCACGTCCGAGGTGCGCGTGGTGGTAGAGAGCGGCGGCGTAGAGCAGAGCTTTACTGCGGCCATCGAATCGCAGCCGCAGGCGGTTGTCAGCGATGCCGCAAGCGGGCAGCCTCTCGGCGGCGCCCAAGTCGTGGCCCTAACGGCCGATGACACGACATCGTACGCGATCGCCCCGGCCGGTCTGATGGGCGATGCCAACCCGCAGACCACCGACGCCGACGGTCGTTACGGTTTTCGGGCTGCAGACGGACTCTACCGTCTGGATGTGACGCGAACCGGTTACCAGCCCTACCGCAGCGACGATATCCTGGTCGAGGACGGTCGCCTGGCTACCGAAATCAAGCTGACTCCCACGGTTGACGAGCCGGCTGACCACACCGTCTACATCCTGGCCGGCGGCTTTACACCGGCGACGCTGACGGTAAGTCCGGGTGACGTCATCGAGTGGGTAAACGCGGATCTCGCCGATCACCAAGCCATGTCCGACAGCAACTGGGACAGCGGTATCCTGACGGCAGGCGCCGGCTACAAAGTGCGCTTGGATGCTGAAGGAAGCTATACTTACAGCGATCGGACCGGCGACACAGCGACCATTGTGGTCGACAAGGATCTGTCGGACCCTGACGATCCGCCGGCAGAGACCCATACTGTCTTCCTGCCGTTGGTGCTGAAGTAACGTGACCGTGTAGGACGAGACGGCATCTCGTCTTATAGACAAGAAAAAGGGGCCTGCAATTGGATTGCAGGCCCCTTTTATCAATCGCCGGAGACCACCGGGGAGCGACAGCGGTCTGTAGGTCAACCAAGTCCTGAATCGAGGTCGCCGCATAGCCCTGGCGCCAAAAGAGCGCCATGGCCTTGTCGAGCGCTTTATCTTAATCAAATTCTTTATGTCGTGCCATGTTCGGAGGTCCGGCCATCTTAGCGTAGGATTCTGTAACGATCGGTGCAATATGATAATGAGCTTCGTTCACTGTCTAATGCAACGGTTGATTTCCGACCCCAGACCATCCGTTGCCGAGACATCAGTCGTTCGGTATAGTATCATCACAGTCGAAAAGTTGATCTCTACATCCAACGCCCAGAAAGAGAATCCAACGTGAGAATCACCGATCTGCAATGCGCCGTCATCGGCAACTATCCAGTCGTGCGCGTCGTCACCGACCAAGGTATCGACGGCTATGGCCAGGCCGAATCCTACAAGCCCTACCTGAAACCCCACGTGCTCTTCTACAAAGACCTGCTGCTCGGCGCCGACCCGACCGATGTCGAGCGCACCATGCTGCGCATCCGGCGTATGGGCGCGTTCAAGCCCTGGGGCAGTGCAGTCAGCGCGATCGAGATGGCGCTGTGGGATATCGCCGGCAAGGCGGCGGATCTGCCCGTCTACAAGCTGCTCGGCGGCAAGGTGCGCGACAAGGTGCGCGTCTACAACGGCGCGGTGCGCTTCCCCATGGACGGCGCAACGCCGGAAGATTACGCCGCCAATATGGCCAAGATGAAGGCTGCGCCGGAGAATTTCTCCATCATCAAACAGGGGATCGGTTTTCACAGCCAAATGCCCCACCAGGTTCCGGACTTCTTCTATGGCGAGGCCACCACTCTGGGCCGGCATCCCAATCGCGGCCTTGTCACCGAGCGGGGCATGAAACATCTGGTCGCCTGTGTCGAGGCCATGAAGGAGGTACTGGGCGACGAGGTCGGGCTGGCCCTGGATTGTGGCCCCGGCTTCACGGTGCCCGACGCCATCCGGCTTGCCCAGGCAGTCGAGCACCTCAACGTCATGTGGCTGGAGGATCTGATCACCGGCGACTACACGCCCTATGTGCTGGCCGATCTCTACCGGGAAGTCACACGCAGCACGTCGACACCTATCCACACGGGCGAGCAGATCTACCTGCGCCAGAACTTCAAAGAGTTGTTCGAAAAACAGGCCATCAACATCGTGGGACCGGACCCGGCCGACGTGGGCGGACTCGCAGAGCTGAAGTGGGTGGCCGAGTACGCCGACCTGCACGGCATCCTCATGGCTCCCCACGGCACAGGCGATGGTCTGATCGGCCTGGCTGCGTTGGTACAGGTGGCCGCAACGCTGCCGGAGAACTACATCGCCTTCGAGTACCCGGTCGGCAAGCCGGACTGGTGGTACGACATCGTGGAGGGTCTGCCCAACCCGATCGTGGTGGACAGCTTTATCGATGTGTGGGATAGCCCGGGATTGGGCGTAACGGTCAATGTCGAGGCCGCACGCGCGTATCTGGCCGAAGAGGATCAGGGCTTCTTCGACTGGTAGCACCGCCGGTCGTGGCTCCGTGAGGTGGCGCCCCTGCCGGCTTCATTGTTCGGGAAATCGTGGGGCGAGGCTCGTCCTCGCCCGTTACATGGATGAACCAACCCATTTGCCCACGCCGACAGCGGGCGCCGGCAAGCGTCACGCCGTGCGTAGTGGGCCACCGCGGGCACAAGCCATTTCGACCGACGGCGACGCATTCGACTACCGCATCAGCGGCATGAAAAGAACCGATTCCGGCGGCAGCACCTCCACCGCACCCATGTCGCACGTGCCGGCTTGCGGCCGAACCACGCCACGTTGGTCCAGGCTGAGCGTGTCGCCATCCACAGTCTCACAGCTGCCGGCATCCACCGCCGGGCTGGTGAAGCCAGGCTGGTGGGTAGGCGTCGGTCCCCCATAGTCACCCAGGGGCAACAAGAGTGCAGCCACGCCCACGATATCGCCGGCGGCGGCGGTCAATATGCATTCGTCTATGTCGGCAATCAAGTTGTGACCCTTCGACGTCGCTGTGCCGCTGCAATCGTTGGGCACCAGGTCGACGTAGTTGTCGGCCAAAATTGAGTTGTGAACCGTGAAGACGCTCGACTCTTGGATCGCCACGCCGCCACCGGCGCCCACATCTCCGTCTCCCCAGTCACCGCTGCCACCGGCGCCGGTCCGATTGGCGGCTACGGTGGCGGCATCCAACACGAGCTTACCCTGAACTGTAGACGCCACCACCGCTACCGCCGTCGCCGCCCCAGGTGGAGAAGCTGCCGCCGTGACCGGTGCGGTTGTTGCTCACCGTGCTCTGGCGCAGGACCATGTCACCTGCGTTGAAGATGCCGCCGCCCGAGCCGCCGCTGCCGGCATGGGCATGGGAACCGCCGAAACCTGTTGAGCCGCCGCTGCCCGTTTCGTTGTGATGAACGGTGCTGCGCACCAGCACGAAATCGCCGCCTTGATGATAGATGGCGCCCCCGGGACCGCCCGAGTCACCGGCGATTCCGGGCGGGCTGATACCACCCCCTTCGGACCAGGTCGCGTTGTCGAAGAAGTTACTCTCCACCACGGCAATCTGTGCGTTCCCTGTGCTGGCCAGTGCGCCGCCGGCAAAAGCCATGTTGCCGGTGAGTTGGGTCCGGGCCAAACCAAGCGCACCGGTGACGGCGAGCCCACCCCCGCTACCGCCGTTGCCGTTTAAGCCGAAGATAGCCGCCGTCCCTCCTGGCGAGCCAGCCCGATTGTAGGCTAGCAGACTATCGCTGACCTTTGCGGTTCCGGTTGCATAGATGCCGCCACCGAAACCACCGTTTCCTCCGCTTCCCCAGTCCGGCTCCTCCGCAGTGAACGCGCCGCCGTTGCCCGCTGCATTTGCGATAAAGACCGATTCCGTCACGGTCAGCTCGCCGCTGCTGTAGACGCCGCCGCCGCTGCCGCCAGTCCCGGCTTGGATAAACGGACCGGTTGAACGGCTGTCGCCGCCGCGGCCTGCGTGGTTGCTGCGCAGGGCAGCGTAGCGCACGGTGAGCAACCCGTCGTTGTAGATGCCGCCACCGTGTGCGCCGTTTTGCTCGGCTGGGCCTCCCGACGCTCGCCCACCAACGATCGCGACGGCGTCAACGGTCACATCGGCGCCGGCGTGGATGTGGAGCACACGATCGAGACCATTGCCGTCCACGACGGTGCGCTCGACGCCTTGGCCGACCAGTTGCACATCGCCGAGGATGTCCAGATCGCCGGTCAGGTTAGCGTCTTCGCCTGGGCCGCTGATAGTCAATGTATAAGTGCCCGCCGGCAGCAGGATGACGTCTGCCCCCGCGCCGGCCGAACAGTTATCGATCTGGCTATCGGTGTTGGCGGACTGGATCGCTTCGCGCAGCGAGCAGGCGCCGTTCGTTGTCAACTCATCAATGGGCGTGGTCACGGGGATATCGGCTGCACGAGCCGACTCTGCAAATATCAGGAGTGCAACACAAGCAAGAACTACAACACTACACAGGTTCGTGACTTTGGTGCACATGGCGTCTTACTTTCGGAAGTCTATTTTCCGCTATCTTGATGCGCATGATTTGGGGATGGCGACTATCATCCATACGGTTATTGTCCGGCCTATGATACGCGGTGCAGGCACTGCATCGAAGCCGGCAGAGTCGTGTTTATAGTCTGTGGCCATCTTGTCAACATTTTGTCGCCGGTTTCGTGAGAAACTGTGTCAATCTCCATCCTAGTCGCCAAGTTCATCACCGACGCCATGCTTCGGCCCAAAGTGAGAAGACATGATGCACCGATTGGCTCCGGCATCCTACCTGCCCCAATGCGTCCACCAAGGCCTTGCTATCTATGGCATCGGCCAGGGCGACCCGGTGCTACTCATGCCGGGCCCACACCGTTTTCAGCAACCGGGCGACGGTTCAGCCGCGCCGCTGATCGAAGGCTTGATCCGGTTGGGGCGCCGGGTGATCTCCTTCGACCCACCCGGCAGCGGCCATTCCACCCGCGCGTCTCATCTGAGCATGGCTGAAATACATGAATGTGCGGATGAGACGTTGGACCAGAGCAACATCCGCGGCCGGATCGACGGGATGGGCCACAGCATGGGCGGTCTCTGCATGTTGGCCTATGCACTGGCGCGACCCGCGCGCATCCGGCGCCTAGTCTTGGTTGGAACAGGTTCAGGCGGGCCGGCCTATATGAACGCGCCCGGCGCGCTTTGGAACCGAACCCATCCTGCGTTTTGGCGTATGGCGCTGCTGGGGATTCTGCATATCGTTTGGCCGTGCCAGGCATTGCAGAACGTCATGGTGAACTTCATTGAGCGCCATTCTTATGTCGACAAGCGATGGGTGACACCGCAGCCGATCCTGCCGTCCGATTGGTTCCGCACCCGGCAGGCCCACACTGAGTGGCACCGCATTGCGCGCAAGTTGAACTATCGCGCCCGGCTCGGCGCGATCGAAGCGCCTACCCTACTCTTGTGCGGTCGCCATGATCCCCAGTTTCCGCCTGCCTGCACCCAGGAACTGGCGGAAGCCATGAAATCCGCCCATGCAGTCTTGTTTGAGCAGAGCGGCCACTATCCGTTCATCGAGGAATCAAGCGCGTTTTGGCCCGTGGTCGGCGCCTTCCTGCAAAGATCGCTGGCAGAAACGACGCAGGCAACAACGACATAGTTGAGAGAAGGAGCATCACATGGACAGTTTCATGGCCCGGTCTGGAGACAAACTGGACCTCGCAGTCGTCAACATCGAAAAACCGGAAGCGGTCAACTTCATTCTCGGCCAGACACATTTCATCAAAACCGTGGAGGATCTGCATGAAGCGTTGGTCAATGGAGTGCCCGGCATTCATTTTGGGCTCGCGTTTTGTGAGGCATCCGGCGCTTGCCTGATCCGCAAGAGCGGCACCGATCCGACCATGGTCGAACTGGCCACCAAGAATGCAGTCGCCATTGCCGCCGGCCATACATTTATTATCTGCTTGGGAGAGGGCTTCTACCCCATCAACGTGCTCAACGCCGTCAAGAACGTGCCCGAAGTCTGTCACATCTTCTGCGCCACTGCCAACCCCACCCAAGTGATCGTGGCCGAAAGCGAGCAGGGTCGCGGCATCCTCGGCGTGATCGACGGCTTCAAACCACGTGGTATCGAAGATCACGAGGACACGGAGTGGCGGAAAGGATTGCTGCGCACGATTGGATACAAGTTTGCGTGATCGCCGCCGGCAATCAACTGTTTGACCTTGAGATGGGTGGGCCGGATCACAGATCAGAACGGTTTTGACATCGTGGAGGCAGCGCGGCAATGTGCGCCCCATCTACCCGACTGGACTTTCGACAGCTAGCGGTCTGTGGTATGTTTTCTGTCATGATGAGCATAGTCCATTCGCTTGAACTCATGACCGTATATGAAGCGCTGGTGCAAGCGGAAACTATGTCCTCCCGGTTGAGCCGGCGCGACACGTGACCCACTTACGTCTTCTGCTCGCAGACTGCTACCGTATTTGGACCGCCGAACACCCGGCGCGCCAGGCGGCTGCGCTGGCCTACTACAGTATGTTCGCCTTGGCGCCGATTCTCTACGTCGGGCTGCGCGTCGCCGGGTTGTTCGTCGATCAGCTGCTCCTGACAGAAACCCTTGATGCAGTTCTGATCGATACCTTCGGGAATGATGTTGCCGCGTTTGTACGTGACCTGGTGGTCAATGCCGGAGATCGAACCCGCGGCGGCAGCCTACTCACAACGCTGATCAGCACGGGCGCATTACTCTATGCAGCGTCCGGCCTCTTCGTCCAACTCAAACACTCGCTCAACGCAATTTGGCAGGCGCCGGCAGCCACAACAACTGGCGTGTGGAATTTCCTGGTCAGTCGCGTGCTTGCCTTTGCGCTGGTCATCGGGCTGGGTGCGCTGCTCGTCGTCGCCGTCTTTGCCGGCGCCATGGTCACCTTTTTGCAGACGACACTCGGCATCAGCACCCGGTTTCAGTTTGCCAATCTGGCCGTCATGTTTGGGTTGAGCACCATCACGTTTGCCGTCATCTTCAAGGTGTTGCCGGATACAGACGTGGGCTGGCGTCACAGCGTGTGGGGGGCCATGGTGACCACCTTGCTGGTCGGCATTGGGGGCTCGATTGTCATTCTCTATCTGCGCATCAGCAATGCCGGCACCGCGTTTGAAGCGGCCGGGTCACTGGCCGTGCTGCTGATCGGGATCTACTATACCGCGCAACTCTTCCTCGCAGGCGCCGTATTCACACGTGCGTTGGCCGAATCCGATCCTTGAGCACACGCAGCGCACGCAGCGTAACCCAGGGATTGGGCCGGTTCTTGGTTCCAAAATCCACCCATGTCTTCCCTTGGTAGCTGTATTCCAAGGACCAACGGCCGTCTTCATCCTGCTTGCTACGAATGATGTCCATGGTCTTGGTCAACCGTTCGTCATCTGCCATCCCCAGGGCACAAAACGCTTCGGCAATCTGCAGAAGATCGGTGACGTAGAAGACGGGGAAGCCGAATTTCCACCAGTTGCCGCTGGGCTTGTTGGCATAGCCGGTGGGATAGGCCGCTGTGGTCGGGTCCACGCCCAGGAGGAAGTCGATACCCGATCTGACAGCAGACTCAGTCAATGATGTCCATCGCTCCTTGGGCCAGAGACTGAAGGCAAGCATGACTTTCGTTGCCCCCCACGCACAGGGTAGGAAATTGTTTGCCCCACAGGCGAAGCCTGGTCCACACTGTCCGGCATAGTAGCGCAGAGGCGCCTTGCGTTCATGGCGTGATGCTAAGCCTTCACCTGTCACTGTGCGCGCCATCCACTCGAAGGCAAGGTCGAGCTTTGGATCATCGTAACCCAAGGTAAGTAGTGCCCAACAGAGATTGCCCTGCAGGCAGTCCACAGTGCCCGATGGCGTACCAGTGCTTGTGAACTGACCATGTGCGGTCAGTGACTGGGCGAGAAGATACTCACAGGCGCGGCCGATTCGTTGGTCCAGCGAAAGCGTCGCCCCCAATTGTGCCAGGAGAATGATCGACCATACGGTGGCGCGATACTTGGGGTTGTAGCCCGGTCCGGACGCGCACCAAAATCCGTCCGGTTCCATGTTATCCAAAATCGCGGCGATTGGTCCCAGTTCATGTGCTGCTTTCCGTGCGGCAATCAACTCTGCATCGTCATCTGGTCGGTCCAGAAGATCGCGCAGCACCAGGAAGCGCAAATTGGATTCGTCCGCTTCCAGCAACCAGGTCACGCTGTCTGCGTGGAGTTGGTCTGTCCATGTCATGGCAACACACCTGTCGGCTCAGTATCAGATGTCGATCACTTCTTCCTTCCCAATGATACCGCGGTCATGTTGGGCGCCGGCTGCTGTGCGGTTGCCGCGAGTTTGTTTCACTGTCGGCAACGTCGCAGCCGACTTGAATCCGGCGCAAAGCAACAACTCTTCCGCCACTGCGCGATGTCGCCCAATTTCGCGACTGCGGTGGGCATCTGAGTTCACCAGCACGTGCTTCCCCCCGGCTTCACGATACCATTTTAGGACGGTCGCGATGGCGTCGTTCCAACCTGGTTGATGTGTCAAAAAGTGCGTATTCACCTCGAGGGCGACGTTCTCGCGGACGAGAGTATCCATGGTGTCGCAAATGACCGCTTCCAGCCGCCTAATGTCCAGCGATCCGCCGACCTCTACGCCGGGCCAGAAAATGCGATCAAAGTGCGCCACGACGTCGATGTCTACGCTTTCAGCCATCCTCGCCATCTCGACGAAGTACTCGGAATAGACCTCATAGACATCACGACCGGCGAAACAACGGGTTTCGTGAATGTTTTCCTCGCCCAGCCAATGGATGGAACCGATCACGATGTCAAACGGATGGGCCGCGAGTACGGCTGTGGCTTCAGCCAAATAGTCGTGTGGATTTCCCAGCTCGATCCCTGTATAGACCATGAGACCCTGCGGCTCGACATCAGCCCGACAGCGATCGATCTCATGGAAATAGTCGTCGATGCCGGGAAACAGCCAGCGCCCGTGTGGGTGCCACTCAAGGTGTTCAGTCAAGGCGATCTCGGTCATGCCAAGTGCAAATGCGTGGCGACACATGGTCGCCGGTGGATCTTCGGCATCGGGGCTGAAGGTCGTGTGCATGTGGTAGTCGGTGCGGATATTGCCGGCCATTGAAGATGTTGCTCCCTGGGCTGTTTGCAGATGCCTATCGGTTCAGCACATGATGTACCAAGTTAACGTGCTGTCAAAGTCGCGTGCATGATGATCTGATTGCGCAAGCTGGTGGGAACGGGCACTTGTCGAGAGCACAGCCCAGGTATGCGTACACGTCTCTATTCAAACACCTGCGCGGCCTGATCGATCACCTCCTGGGGAATCTCCAGGCCCTGCTCAGCAGCGGCAGCCAGGTTGATGGCCAGGCTGCCGGCATCCTGCTGTTCTATCACGGTCGACCCAATGTCCAGCTCTCCCTTCAGGATGCCGACAGCCAGGGCGCCGGTGTCCAGCCCGTCCTGATAGTAGTCGAGACCGAGGGCCACGGCAGCGCCGCGCTCGGCGCTGGCCGGATCGTTGGCAAAGAGCGGGATGTCGTTCTCATTCGCCACCTTGACCAGCGCCTCCAATCCGGAGACAACTGTGCTGTCGGTGCTGACGAAAAAGACATCCACACCGCGCGCAGCCAGCGCCTCGGCTGCTGTCTGCACTTCGCTACTGTTGCTGACGGTTGCGATCTCGAAACCGAGGCCCAGTTCTGCGGCCGTCGGTTCGGCGACCTCGGTGTTGACCACAGAGTTGGCTTCGGCCGGGTTGTAGAGATAGCCGATGGTCTGCACATCCGGCATTAGCTGCGGGATCAGGTTCATGGCGCCGGCGATGGGTGCCATGGCCTGGATGCCGATGACCCACGCCGGGTGGTCGTCGGGTGCAGTGGCGACGCCTGCTGCGTAGGGGCTGGTCACAGCATTGAAGACGATGGGCGGCCCCACCAGATCTTTGGTGGCGTTGAAAGCAGCCTGCAACGCAGGCGTGCTGGAGGCCACGATCAGATCGACCTCGTCGTCCACATACTTCTGGGCAATGGTTGACAAGGTGGCAATGTCGCCTTCGGCGTTGGCTTCCAGAATGGTGACAGTTTCGCCATCGACGAATCCGGCCTCCGCCAAGGCATCCTTGACGCCCTGCTGTTCCGCGTCCATGGCAGGATGGCTGACGATCTTCATCATGCCGACGACCGGCAGGTCGACGTCTGCATCAGTGTCAGCAGCCGGCTCGGAGTCAGCGGCTGACGTACCTCCACTGTCGGCTGCCGGGGGTGCGCTTGCCGGCACGGCACAGGCCGCAAATACGAGTATCGAAACCAGTAGCATTACGATGAGGCCAAAACGTTGGTTCATGTGACTCCTCCATGTTGTGATTGGGATTCGCACTATATTAGGCCAAGAGCAACTCATCGTCGACGAGTTGCACCTGGCGAACTTCTTTGAATTTGTCGACCAGATCCTGGACGGTCATATCCGCCTGTTCGCCAGCGGTCAGGTCGAGCACAAATTGGCCGCGGTCCATCATAAGTGTGCGGTCGCCGGTCGTGAGCGCCTGCTGCATGTTGTGCGTGATCATAAGCGTCGTCAGCGCTTGATGCTCGATGATCTCTTTGGTCAGCTCCAGGATCGTGGCAGCCGTCGCCGGATCCAGCGCCGCCGTGTGCTCATCGAGCAGCAGAATCTTGGGCCGCGCCAGGGTCGCCATCAACAAGGTAAGTGCCTGGCGCTGGCCGCCGCTCAGGAGGGAAACGCGCGCGTCGAGTCGGTTTTCCAGCCCCAGCCCCAACGGCGCCAACAGATCCCTGAAGAGTTGACGCCGCGTGTTGTCTACGCCGGTCCGTAGCCGCCGCCTTTTGCCGCGCAATAGTGCGAGGGCCAGGTTCTGTGCAATGGTCATGGAGGCGGCGGTCCCGCTGAGTGGGTCTTGAAATACACGTCCGATCAGAGCCGCCCGCTTTGGCTCCGTCCATGCAGAAACGTCAGCGCCGTCGATCTCGATGCGCCCTGCAGTCGGCCCATAGACGCCTGCCACGACGTTGAACAACGTTGACTTGCCCGCCCCGTTGCTGCCGATGACGGTCACGAACTGGCCCGGCGGCAGGTGAAGATCGATGCCGCGCAGGGCATGAACTTCGTTGACTTCTCCGGGATGAAAAACTTGGTGTAGAGCGTTGATGCGTAACATAGGACAAATGTCGCCAATGACGTGTCGCGCTTATTCAGGCGGTTCGAAGCGTGCCGGAGGTACGCTTTTTCTGCCACTGTGCAAATCCCAGCGCGCCTAGAACCAGGAGCGCCGTGACAAGTTTGACGTCTTGCGCATCGATGGTGAAGGTCTCACCGTTGGGCAGGGGGACGCTGATCACCAGAGCGGCGGCAATGGCAATGCGATAGATAACCATGCCCAAAATTGCAGCCGTACTGGCGGCCGAAAAATGATCCGGTCGGAAAAATGTTTCGCCCAGGATGACGGCGGCCAGGCCGGCAATGATCAGTCCCAATCCCATGTTGACGTCGGCAAAGCCCTGATATTGTGCAATCAGCGAGCCGGCCAATGCAACCAAACCGTTGCTGAGGCCAAGTCCCAGCACGATCATGGTATCCGTATTGACGCCCAGGGCCCTGATCATCTGGCGGTTGTCGCCGGTGGCGCGCACGGCCAAGCCGATCTCGGTGCGCATGAACCAGTCCAGGCCGAGTTTGACGACCAACACGATGGTGCCAAACAGCAGAATCGCCAGGATATTGTTCGAGAGTCGGGCCAGTTGCGCTCCCCCGACCGAGGTAAGAAGCGTCCGTAAGCCGTCCGAGAATGGCGTGAAGATGGTGTCGACATTGAGCAGGGGGATGTTCGACCTACCCATGATCCGCAGGTTGATACTGATGAGGCCGGTCGTCACCAGGATGGAAGCCAGCAGGCTGTGAATCTGCAAGCCGCGTGGCAATCAAGCGCGGTCGCCATCCCGGCCAACGCCCCGCCACCAAAGGCAAGGGGAAGGGTCAAATAGGGATTCATGCCGGCCACAATCAGGGTGGCAGAGAGCGCGGCACCCAGGGGCATGCTGCCGTCGATGGTCAGATCGGGAAAGTCGAGTACGCGAAAGCTGAGATAGACGCCTAGCGCCACCAGCGAAAAGGCGAGACCCGTGGCAATCGCACCGACCCAAATGTTGAATGATAGCCGGCGTACACTCGGCAGGATCACCATGACGACGATACCGAACAGGATCAACAAGGCTGCCCATCGTGGCCATGAGTCCTTGAAAGTGGAAAGACGTTCCGTTTGCCGCATGGAGTCCAACTGAATTTGGCATCATTCGGGGCACGAATGCCGACATTGTATCATACCCCGGCCGGGGCAAAAATCTGATGGGGACGCTCCAATCCCAAGCGATGGCCCTGTTTTGATGCCGGCCACAGCCACGGATCATTGACACCATGCTGCGCCTGGAACATAATCACAGGCGATTAACCGGAGGCCACAGAATACTGTAGTCTCGGCACGTTACACCGCCTTCTACCCACAGTGAGCCAACACCTATGTCCGAACCAACCATCCCCGGTTTTCGCCGCGTACCACGGACCGGCGTCATCTATGTCATGCATCGCGCCAGCCAGCAGGGCTTCGAGTACGGCGACCCGGAATGGGCCAACCTGGGCCAGGGCATGCCGGAGACGGGCGCATCTGCCCGGCGCACCGCCGCGCATCGAGCAGATCAGTCATCGATCCCAGCTACCAGGAATACAGCCCCATCACCGGCGAGGCGAGCTCTGCGCCAGAAGGTGGCCGATCTCTACAACACGCTCTACCGCCAGGGCAAAGCACTCCCAGTACACCTGGCGCAACGTCAGCATCGCCGGCGGTGGCCGGGTGGCGTTGACCCGGCTTGGCCGCGGCTCTGGGCAACATCAACATGGGCCATTTTCTGCCCGACTACACTGCCTACGAGGAGTTGCTCAGCGTCTTCAAGGCCTTCATCCCCATTCCCATCCTGCTCGATCCGGAGGAAGGCTATCAGGTCTCGCTGGCCCACCTCCGCAAAGAGATCCAGGGGCGCGGATTGCAGGCGCTGTTGGCCAGCAATCCCTGCAATCCCACCGGCCAGTTGGTCGAGGGCGAACGGCTGCGGCTGTGGGTGCAGATGGCGCGTGACTTGAATTGCTCGCTGATCCTCGATGAGTTCTACTCACACTACATCTACACCGGTCATCCCGGCGGCAATCCGCCCAAGATGGTCTCGGCCGCCGCCTATGTGGAGGACGTCAACACGCGACCCGGTGATCCTGGTCGATGGGTTGACCAAAAACTGGCGCTATCCCGGCTGGCGCATCAGTTGGACGCTTGGGGCCGGAGGAGGTGATCAACGCCATTGCCAGCGCCGGTTCGTTCCTGGACGGCGGTCCCAATCATCCCTTTCCAGGCCCAGGTGCTCGAACTGCTGGATCCCGAGCATGTCTATCAGGAGACAGCCGCGATTCAGGCCTGTTTCCGCCAGAAGCGCGACTACACCTTGCAGCGACTGCGCGACCATGGGCATCCGCGCGGATGCGGAACCCGGCGGCACCTTCTATGTCTGGGCCAATCTTTCGCAGCTGCCCGAACCGCTGAACGACGGCCTCGCCTTTTTCAAAGAGGGTCTGCCAGAAAAGGTGATCACCGTGCCGGGCATCTTCTTCGATGTCAACCCGGAACAGCGCCGCGCGCTTCGGCCGCTACGGCAACTACAGCCGCATCAGCTTCGGCCCGGACATGCCCACGCTGGAACGCGGTCTGGATGCCCTGGAGCGGGTGATCGCCAAATATTGAGAAGAGCTTGTCATCGTTACGATGCTTCTGAAATCTGGCTAAGCTCCAGCAACCTTTGCTCAGCCCGATCGCGCTGATTGTCGTCTTCGCTCCATGCAACACATTTCTCGAGCAATTCCTCATCATCCTTTGCCAATTGAGCGAGGAGACCGCTGAGCGGACAGAAGAGATGCCGCACCGACTCATCCGAATAGGCTGAATCTACGGCCTGACGATAGGCGCCGGCGGCTTCCGGGTATTTTTGCTGCCCGAGCAAGGCAGCGCCTAGTCGTTCGTAGGTCCAGGGATTGTGGGCACCCAAGTCCATGGTCTGCTTGATGTAGGCTTCGGCTTGCGACCAGTCCTGTTGCCGGCTATAGAATTGACCGATCTTTTCCAGCAGCCAGCCGTAGTCCGGCCGCAAGGATCGCGCTGCACCGTACGCGCTCTCTGCACATTCCCGATCCCCCCACGCCTCACAGAGCTCCGCCACGGTCGTCTGAACCTGCAAGGTTGCCGGGTAGTTCGCCATCGCTTCCTCAAGATGGCGACGGGCAGCCGCTTCGTCGTCAGCATGTAGCCGAGCCAACTCTAACGTGGCCCAGGGCAGGTTCGGCGCCAGCTGATGCGCCTTTGCAATGTTTTCGCGCGCAGCTTCAGTGCGTCCTCCCTGCCGCTGGACCCGGGCGAGGTTGATCAGCACCGGATAGGGGTCGTCGTCGCGTGCCGCGAGCGTGTCCGCAGCGAGGGCGTAGCAAGCCTCAGCATCCTGCCATTCCTCCCGCATCTCGTGGATCACGCCCAGGCTATAGAGACGTTCTCCGGCGTCAGCTGACGAATCGTTTGCACGGCATTCGACGCCAAGCAAAAACTGGGCATCGGCAAAGGCATCTTCAGCCTCAGTCGGTGTGACAGAGCCGCCCCAATTGAGATACATCCAGCCTGCGGCAATGGCCGGTGCAGGATTGTCCGGTGCCAGCTCTCGCGACGCATTGAGATAGAGCAGCGCACGTTCGTAGTCCTGCTGCATGCCGTAGATGCGTCCTGTGTAGTAGAGAAGGAGGCTTTGTGTGCGCGTCATCCAAGTGGGGCAAACGTGATGAATCGGCACAGACGAGTTCGTCCGACTCCAATATACAAGCAACCAGAGGTTCGAGCATTCTTCTGGCTGCCTCGACGTCACGGATGGCGTAGCTGGTCAACCCCATGGCCAAGCGTGCGACCTGCAGGCACACTGCGCGCCAGTCGACCGGTTTCCGGGCCCAGACAATCGGCTTCGCCTTCGCACGAAATGTCGACGGTCATCGACGCGGTGTCGAACGGGTAAGTGCTGCAGCCGATAGGGTTCCAGATCTGCGCCTTGTGCAATGCCAAGGCGATCAACCAATTCAAGATGCACCTTGGCATATAGGTCATTGCCTTCGAACACCTCGCCCCAAACAATGACCGGCGCTGCGTAACGTTTGCCCAACGCCAGCGCCTCCTGGCGATCGACAACGGACTGAGCGGGGATCACGGAAAAGGGAAAGCCATCTACCGCGTCCCGCAAGCTGCTGACAAGTAATCGTGTCGCGACCTGGGACGCTTTGCTGTTCCCGGGCGTCAGCTGCGAGGCCAAAATGCAGGTCACGCCAGTCCGATCGGCGCGAACAGTTGTTCTGGTCGCCGGCGGCCTGAAACCAACCGAACCGACTGTCTGCAGGCGACAACACGGCGATAGCGGTCGTGACAAGTACCGCGATAACAAGCAACGCGATCCACAGCAGCGGACGCTGCCACATAGATTTCGACGGTACGACCATCAAGGGCTGGGTTTCTTGCTCGGGTGCGGCAATCAGACGGTTGTCCCGCGAGCGGCTGAACAGGACCGGCAATCCCCAAGAAAGATCGCCATCCTGCAGAAAGATGGCCTTACGGGCTTCGGCGAGAGCCGCATCGACAGGATAACCTTCGGCCACTGATTCGTAGAACTCGCCGGCCAGCTGCGCTGCAGTGCCGTCACCCACGGTCTGCATCATGCCGATGACAGCCGGCACACCGGCCTGCACGAGCGTCTGGGCGATGCCGGTGAAATTGTCTACGCCGCTGTTCTGAGCTCCCTCACAGGCATTGAGATAGACCAACCGCAAGCCCGCCTGATCGCGCAATATCGCCTGAAGTTGTGCCTCGCTGACCGGCTGACCGTTGCCGTCGGCGTCCTCTAGAAGGACAAAGCCGCTCCCCGCGCTTGGGTCGTAGACAGCATGACCGATGTAATGAAGCACATGTACACCGCCTGCGCGCGATTCGGTCCTGTAAGAATGCCAATGTGGCGCTGCGGCCACGTTCCAGCACCACGTGGCCGCGTTCGGTCAGCGGTCGCAGAGCAGCCTCGATTTCGCGCCACTCTGCCTCCACATCCAGCAAAGCGCCCGAATCCACGGGATTGGCGATGAGCGCCAAGATCCGTAGCGGAGGTAAGACCGGCAGATCGGATTCCGCTTGCGGCAGTTGGATGTAGCGAACCAGGGGCGTGCGCGGCGTGAGGGCTAGATGGGAGCCAGTGACGGGATCGTACAGCGTCTCCCACGGGAGAACTGCTAGTTCCGGTGCCCGGTCGAACCGCAGGTTGATGCGCAACCCGCCATCCGGCTCCACTGCCTTGAGGCTAACACGGTAGCTGATCTCAACCTCAGCATTGAAAAGGCTTTCAAAGAGACGCTGCCCCACTTCATGGGGCGTAAGTCGAATCTGGTCTACCGGGACAATGCCTTTCAACGCAGCCAGTTCTTGCTCGTCGAAATCCAACGACAAAACGGCTTCCGCCTGGCCCGCTGGTGAATCGAGAACTCGGACCAGGTAGCCGTCATCGCGAGAAGTGATAAGAAGGTTGAAAGGTCTGTAGCTAATCATTGAACCAAGCTTGGATTCTACGCTGTATCTAAGACGCTGCGCCGCCGCCCTCCTTTCAGTCCGAACGAAAGTCAGGGCACGCGCCAAATCTTCACGGTCGCGTCGCCGGACCCTGACGCGACAGACGCCCCGTCAGGCGACCACGCAACACTTCGAACCGATCCGCCATGGTCCGCAAACCGATGGAGCAGTCTTGTGGTATCCGCATCCCAAATGCGCACGAGTTTGTCTTCGCTGCCTGTAGCCAGTAGCCGGCTGTCGGGCGACCACGCAACAGAGCGGACACTCCCGGTATGATCGCCGATCTCATGCTGCAATGTCCCGGACTCAGCAGCCCAGATGCGTGCGATGTCGTCGCTAAGCCCGGCCGCCACATAGCGGCCGTCCGGAGACCAGGCCACGCTCTCGACCTCACTCGGCGCATTGTTCAACGAGAGCAGGACACGTCCACTTTCGACATCCCAGATTTTTGCAGTCATGTCGTCCGAACCGGTTAACAATCGGCGACTCGTCGGATCCCACGAGACGCTGATGACCGTGTCGGTGTGGCCGGTCAGGGTGCGCAAAACCGTCCATGTTGCAGTATCCCACAGCTGGACCGTCGCATCGTCCGAGCCGGTCGCCAACATGCTCCCGTCCGGCGACCAGGCAATTCCTTCGACTTCATCGGAGTGCCCGCGCAGCGTGTAGAGCAGGTCACCCGTTGTCGCATCCCAAATGCGTACAGTCAAGTCGTCCGACCCGGATGCCAGGAAGCGTCCGTCGGGTGACCAAGTGACGCTGGCGACTTGGCTGCCATGACCGGTGAGAACCTGCGCCGGACGTGACGAATCTAGATGCCAAATACGCACGGTGGCATCATCAGAAGAAGAGGCGAGGCGTTGGCCGTCCGGCGACCACGAAACAGACCATACGCGCGCCGAATGGCCGAGAAGCGTATCCGTTAGCCCGGCTTCAGGGGTCGGCGTTTGGGTCGGTGCGGGTGTGCTCGTTGCAGTCGAGGTCGCAGTAGGCATGGGCGACGCCGGCGCGGTCGGCGCCGGCCCACCTTGGATTGGCCATGGCCCCGTGGTGCTGGAGACAATGTAGCCGTTTGATACACTGTGCACATCAAGCTCATGAGGCTTGGCGTCTTTGACCATAAGGCGGTACATCCAGCTACCGTCACTCCGTGTCACGGTCGTACCGACGACCGTGCCGTCCAACAGGATTTCGACCAGAACGCCGGGATCGGCGCGCCCGCGCAACGGATAGACGCCATTTTCAGTTGCCTCCTGGAGAGAAGATGGCTCAATGGACGGTGCGGCGGGTATCGGCGTCGGCACGATGACCAGCGACGGTTCATCGTCACTGAAGATCAGCTTCCCGGCAACCAGCGCACGCACGCCGATCCGGTAGCGACCCGGCTCATCCAGGGCAACGTCCAACGACCAGTAGCCGGCACCGTCCACGGTCGTCTCTTCGAGTACAACGCCGTCGACCAGCACCTCCAGCACGGCACCGGGCTGGCCACGACCCAACAGCGTAAACCGGCCAGTCGGCGCTTCTGCAGGTATAGAGCCGGCGCTGACAGATGGTGGGATCGGTGTCGCCACTGATGTTGGTGTCGGCGGTCGCGGTGTAGTAGAAATACGCGTCGCTATCGGGGTCGGGGTATGGGCCGACGTGATGGTCGGCGCACGTGTAGAGGTTGCGGTCGCGGACTTGCGCGAGGGCAGGTAGTAGGCCTCTCCCTCCCAGAGCATCTTGGACTCCTCCGTGTCCCAGATCTCCAGGTCGAAACGCAGACGATCGGGAACAGGCCCAAGACCGGCGAGCGAGGCGCTCAGTTGCAGCGGGACGACATCTATAAAGCGTTCCGGTTCAAAGCTACGCTGCAGGGCCAGTGGTTCAGCGGCGGACGGCCACGGTCGATCCTGTTGCGGATCAACCGCCGCCGCCACCAGTCGCGAGATCGCGGCCGGACAGATCGACTGTATGGATGTTTGCAGTCAGGTTCAGTCTCGACAAGGCGCCAGCACCCGCAGACTCTGCCTGGACATCCTCCGCCCAGAGCCGCCTGGACGAGTCACGCCAGCGAAAGTCGCCCAGCTGATTGACCGGCTGTACCAGTACCGGTCCGTCGGTTCTGTAGAAGACCACGCCGCCGATGTGGTAGCGCCCCTCCCTCTCTACCAGCAGCGGGGCCCCGCTGAACCCGCGCTGCACCAGGGGTCCGTCCACCTCCACCGCGCCGTCTTCATTCGTACCGTAGTAGTCCACCGACGGCTGCTTCAGTCTTCGTTGGCCTTGCTGGAAACCCATTACACGCAGAGCCCCGGTCAGGAACTCACGGGTGGCGATGTTCTCAACCGGCAGCGTCGGCAGGAAATACCCACCGGCTTCCTCATCCCGATAGATGGCCAGCAGCGCCAAGTCCAGTTCCGAATCGAAGGCGATCACGCCGGCCCGGTATCGCGCCTCGACCGGTTCGCTCAACTCCTCCACCACGCCTACACTGATCTCAGGCAAGAGGGGTGACCGCAGATTCTCCGGATCCTCGATGACCACATGCAGCGCTGTCAGGATCAGTCCAGTGGGGTGTACGATGGTGCCGCTGCCCTCGCTGTAGGTACAGTTCTCCGCACCGACCTCGCTGCACCCGTTCAGCTTGACCACGGCCAACGCGCTCTTTTCCACGACGCTCAACTCTTGACCAGCAATAGGGCCCTCGTCTCGTATTGAACTCGGCGTCGGAAAATCGAAGATCAACGGGCCTTCCGGTGTGGCAACAACGGATCCTGTGCGAGTTGGGGCTGCGGACTCAATCGGCGGTTTGGTCGCCGTCGCCTTCGGAGTTGGCTGCAGGAACGCGGAGTTCGCGTCTGCCCGCACGCTGCGAGAAAGAGGAACTGAGGTTAACGGAACCAACCCCAACGATAGGAGCAAACAGATGCGTATGAACGCAAGTCGAGTGGACACGAGGGACTCCCAGAGGCTTGACAATCGCTTGTTGGTGGCGCAGTCAATCCCATTATAGCGGAGGCAGGGACGATAGGGAAGGGGCGAGCCAATATCGGGTGCGTCGCAGATTCGATTAGAGCGACCTACTCCTTCATGCTCCACTCACGAATGGATCCATCGCGCGAACTTGACAGCAGTTCCTCGCCGTCAGGTGACCAGGCCAAGTCATAGATGTCGCTGGTGTGGCCCTCAAGGGTTTGCCGGTGAACGCCGCGGCCGGGATCCCAGATGAAGATCAGATTGTCCCACGAACCGGACGCCAGTTCAGCGCCATCAGGTGACCAGGCCACGGCACGCACCCGGCCGAGGTGTCCCTGTAATACGGAAGCCGTGCCGTCTGCGATCTCCCAAATGCGGATGGTCTTGTCGTCGCCTGCCGACGCCAGCCATTGCCCGTCAGGTGACCACGACAGATCCGCCACGATCTCCGTATGGCCTTGCAGAACCGAGAGCACAGCACCTGTATTTGCGTCCCAGATGCGGACTGTCTTGTCCCAGGAACCGGACGCAATCTTGTCGCCGTCGGGTGACCAGGCAACTGAGCGCACAAAGGCGGTATGGCCACGGAGAGTTCTGAGCAGCTGTCCGTCGGTCTCAACGTCCCAGATGCGAACCGTCTCGTCGTAGGAGCTTGACGCGATCATAGTGCCCGAGGGCGACCAGCTAATACCGCTCACAAGCGCCCCGTGCTCCCGGATGCGGAAGAGTTGCTGTGCATCGTTGACGCTCCAGACAATGATCGTGCCGTCGTCGGAAGCGGACGCGATCTTATCCGCTTCAGGCGAAAACTCGACACTCGTGATCGGGCCGCCATGCCCATGCAGGAGCGACAGCAGGGCCCCGTCAGCAGCATGCCAAATCCGAACAGTATTGTCGTTGCCGCCGGAGGCAAAGAGTGTTCGATCGCTTGACCACGACACCGCATTGACTGCACAGAGATGACCCTGCCACGTCCTTTCCTGCGCGGCGCCGGACATGCTCCAGGCAATCAGAGAGTCGTCGTTCGAGCCGGACACGATTCGATCGCCATCCTTGGACCAGTCTACAGCCGTTACGGCCGCGAAGTGTTTGTCCAGCAACTGATATTCTGAACCGTCCACCACGTTCCAGATGTACAACGCGCTGTCGGCAGACGCGGAAACCACGTAGCGATTGTCCGGTGACCAGGCGATCCGGTTGACTGCTTCGCGACTCGCCTGAATCGTGTTAAGGCGTCGGAGATCGCGTGCATCCCACATCACCACCTTGCCGTCCTGGCCTGCCGCAGCCAACCGCTTCCCATCGGGCGACCATTTGACGCTCACGACGGTGTCGGTGTGTTCCTGCATGACATTGAGCCGCGCGCCGTTGTCGGCACTCCAAACAAAGACAAAATCGTCGTCGTCGCCGGATGCAATCCGGCTGCCGTCGGGAGACCAGTCAAGTGCATAGACGCCTTCTGTATGTCCCTCGAGCTTGCGAATCACCTGACCCGTCTTCACATTCCAAATCAGAATCGACCGATCGTCCGAACCGGATGCGAGACGACCGCCGTCGGGCGACCATTCAACGCCGAAGACGCTATCAGTGTGACCTTCAAAGGTTCTCAACAGGCTACGGTCATCCAGATCCCACAACCCCACGAAGCCGTCATACGTGCCTGTGGCCAACCAGTTGCGGCCGGGCGACCAGGAAACCGTCGCGACCGGTGCGGAATGGGGCAGCAAGAATGCCGGCGTCGTTCCGTCAAGCGAGTAGACCCAGACGCCTAAGCCGGTCGCGACTGCCAAGTTCTTCCCGGACGGCGATATCCGCAGGTCAAGAATCGCGCCCTCGACCGATACGCATGGTCTCCCCGGCCGCAAGTTCAACGAAGTGACTCATGTTGTACGGATTGGTGCTCTCCTCGAAGGGAGTGGGAGTAGGCGGGATCGGCGTCGGCGTTGGTGTTCGGGTGGGGGTTGGCGGTCGCAGCGTGGCCGGCATGCGCGTCGCAGTCGGCACCGGTGTGTGTGTCGCGATGACAGCCTCCGCACGTGTAGGGGTGGCGGTCGATGCCTGGGATGCACGCAGGTAGTGGACTGCTCCCCGCCACACGAGCTCCGACTCCAGGGTATCCCAAATCTCCAGGTCAAAGCGCAGTCGGTCGGGAACAGCGTCCCCGGCCCGCCAGCGAAGCGTTCAGGTCCAGCGGGACGACATCCAGAAAACGTTCCGGTGCGAAGTTGCGCTGCAGGGCCAGTGGCTCGTCGACAGACGGCCAAGGTTGCTCGTCGGTGGGATCAACCGCCACAGCCACCAATTGAAGCTTGTGTCCGACTAGATCGACGGTATGAATATTCGCCGTCACATTCATTCTCGATAAGGGACCGACACCTGAGGACTCTGCTGTCACATCTTCCGCCCACAGCCGCATCGCCGTGTCACGCCAATATAGACCGCCCAACCCACGGACCGGCTGGACCAGCACCGGCCCCTCGGTCTTGTAGAAGACCACACCGCCGACATGGTAGCGATCTTCTTTCCCGACCAACAGCGGCGCCCCGCTGAAGCCGCGCCGCACGAGCGGTCCGTCGACCTCCACCGCGCCGTCTTCATTTGTACCGTAGTAGTCCACCGACGGTTGCTTCAATCTCGACTGGCCCTGTTGGAAACCCATCACTCGCAAAGCTCCGGTCAGGAACTCACGGGTACCGATGTTCTCGACAGGCAGTGTGGGCAAAAATAGTCTGCCTTCATCCTCATTGTGAAGAATGCTGAGTAGTGCCAAGTCCAGCTCTGAATCGTAGGCGATCACGTTGGCCCGGTATCGCGCATCAACCGGCTCGTTCAGCTCCTCGACCATGCCCACACTGATCTCAGGCAGGAGTGGTGACCGCAGATTCTCGGGATCCTCGATGACGACGTGTAGTGCGGTCAGGATCAACCCACGGGGATGCACGATCGTACCACTGCCTTCACTGGAGGTGCATGTCTCCGCACCGGCCTCGCTACATCCGTAGAGCTTCACTACCGCCAGTGCGCTCTTCTCCACCACGCTCAGTTCTTGACCTGCAATGGGGCCTTCGTCGCGCAGCCCACTTGGCGTCGGAAATTCGAAGATCAGAGCGCCTCTTCGAGCGCTGAATTTTGCCCAGATCGCGTCGGCGTTGGCCGCCTTGTTCTTGTGGAAGTCGGTCTTGCTGCTGCTCGTGTTCTGGTCGCCGTTGCCGTGAGGGTTCGTTGTAGGCCAGCGGGGCTCCCGTACACGATAGGAGGAACACGAAGCGCCAGAATGCCGAGCAACGCTCCTAACACCACGAATATACGGACACGTTTGAACGCAGACCAAAAGGACACGAAAGACATCCTATTGTACGTGTTGGTGGTACGAATTCAGCATAAAGTTGAGGAGCTAGTCAGCCGGGTAGTCCAGCAGGATCCTCCAATTCTAGAGCGATGGATGCAACCGCATCCTCGCCGCTCTGACCACCAGTCAACACATCCCACACATTCGAGAAGAAGATAGTGGAGACTTCGTTATACTGCGGAGCCGTTACCGTAGAGGGACGGCGACCGCATTGGTGAAGACAGGCAGCAATTTAGACATGAAGGGCACGACATCGACAATTTCGGCGTCTTCGTAGAGCGCCGGAATGGTCGGCAACAAGGAAAGATTCAGTGCACGCGCCTTCTGTTGCTCTTTGGAGCCGATCCACAGCACAAACTTGGCCGCCGATTCAGGATTGGAACTATACTTGGAAACAGCCAACTGCCAGCCGCCCAGCGTCGCCGCGCTCTGGCCGGCTTCAGCGCCGGGCAGAGAAGTCACATCGAACAACCCCTGAATCGCACTGTCGTCGGCCTGGCCGAGGCTGTAGGCATAGGGCCAGTTGCGCATAAAGGCAGCGTTGCCGCCCTGCCACACTGCACGGGCTTCCTCTTCCTGGAAGCCGGTCACGCCGGGCGGGCTGATGGTTCCCACCCAAGAGGCGGCAGCATTGAGTACGGCCGCAGCAGCTTCATTGTCGATGGTGATGACCTTCTCAGGGCTGATGATGGTACCGCCGCCGGATGAGTAGACCCATTCCAGCGCATCGCAGGTCAGACCTTCGTAGGCTTTGCCCTGCCAGACATAGCCCCAGAAATCCTGGTTACCGTCGGCACGTTCGCCGTCCTGAATGGTCTGCGCCATCTCCTCCAGTTCCGCCCATGTTGCCGGCGGGCCATCGAAGCCATACTTTTCCAACAGATCGGAACGATAGTAGAGCAGGCCACCGTCGGTGAACCACGGCAAACCTACCAGCGCACCGTCAACCGTGTTATTGGTCACGATTGCCGGGAAGTGAGTCGCCCGTCACATCGGCAGCGCCATACTCGTTCAGGTCGACCAGGTGTTCTGCCAGGTCGCCGGGCCAGATAACATCGATTTGCACAACGTCAACGTCAGGCGATTGAGTCTGGAAGGTGTTCAAATAGAGAGCGTAGCGATCAGTGGCTGATGTAGGTCCCTCGACGAAGATTCACCCGAATGTCGGGATTGATGTCGATCCACTGCTCAATCTGCTGTTCTATCAAATCAAACTGGGCGCCGCGAGCCGGACCCAGGAAATTGAGCGTCACCGATTCGCCAGAACTTACCTCGCTTGTCGGTGGTTTACCGGATTGTCTCGGGGTGAAGGTGCTAGTCGGCGTCGGTAGACGTAGCGGCAGCCGGCTTATCACGGCGTGGATGTCGCGCTTGCTGTCATCGTGGCCACGGTCGCTGTGATGTCGAACGTCGGAATAGACACTGCCAGCGCCACTGGATCCGGCGGCCAGGGAATCGGAACACTCTCGAACTTGATCCCATACGGCATGATCACGGTAACTGCGGAAGGGTGTTCGGCGTCAGGCAGTTGGTATTTCACCCATCCGACATCCTTTCTCCGGGTTTCAAAGTCGTGGCTCGAGACGGTGAGACATCTTGAGAACCAGGGGGAAGAAGCGTTCCGCATTCAATTCATCAAGCAGAAACGTCGACTCCTCGACACCTATCCATCGAAAAGTGAATTGTTCGTCTGCAGTGTTGGTTATCTCTGCGTGACGGTTACGACTTACCACGTACTGGACACGTTCCGCACCACAAACTCCAGTCCATTGCCTGTACTGGAAGACAGCACTGCCGGTACGGAATCAGTAGCAGGAGGTGGAGGAACGGCGACTCGTGTCGGAATCGCTTCACTGACGACATCGCGCCTCCTCGGTTGACTTGGCCACTGCTTCAGCCGTACTTGTCGCGGTCGATCGCACAGCGCTCACTGTTGCCCGTACAATACTATCTAGGTCAACAGTCGGGACAGTGGTCACCGTGTTCGTAGGTGCAGGTGTAGGTGTAGGTACGGGTGTCGCAGCAGACGGCGGCTCAGGTGTCAAGAACGAATATCTCGCCATTCCACAGAAGCCGCGACTCATCCACATCCCAGAGCTGCAGGACGATTTTCAGACGTTCCGGCACAGGTCCGAGACCGGCCAGCGGCGTATCCAGGTCTAGTGGCACGACGTCCACCAGGCGCGTCGCTTCGAAGGTCCGCTGCAGGATCAACTGCTCATCGACAGACGGCCACGCTTGTTCCTGTTCCGGATCGAAGGCTGCTGCAACCAGCCGCAGCCGGCGATCGACCAGATCGATTGCGTGAACAGGTACTGACAATCTCAGCCCCGGCAAACCACCGGTGGGCGCTATCTCGACCTGGGCATTTTCTGCCCACAGGCGCAGCATCTGCGGATCACGCCAGCGCAACCCTTCCAGGTTACGGAGTGGCTGGACAAGGACCGGTCCATCTGCCCGGTAGAAGACAATGCCGCCGACGTGAAGCCGATCCTGCCGCTCAACCAACAGCGGCCCGCCGCTGAATCCGCGGCCGACCAGGCGTCCGTCGACTTCTATCGCATTGTCCTCGGTCAGGCCGAAGAATTCGACCGCAGGCTGTTTTAGACGCTTCTGGTATTGTGGAAAGCCCATTACCCGCAGGTCGCCGGTCCGAAATTCGCTCGTGAGGATCTCTTCGATGGGCAGCGTCGGCAGAAAGAGTT
>CAVQSG010000052.1:0-127354 GCA_963715415.1 uncultured Chloroflexia bacterium
GTTACGTCCAGGAAGCCTTCGCCACCAACTGGATCGCGCCGGTCGGTCCGCACATCGACGCGTTCGAAGCCGAGTTCTGCAAAACCGTCGGCTGCTCCCATGCGCTGGCGCTTGTCTTCGGGCACGGCCGCGCTCCACCTGGCGCTCGTGCTATGCGGCGTCGGTCCCGGCGACGAAGTGCTGGTCTCGACGTTGACCTTTGCCGCCAGTGCCAATCCGATCGTCTATTTGGGCGCCGAACCGGTCTTCGTCGACAGCGAAGCCGCCTCCTGGAACATGGATCCGCAGTTGCTGGCCGACGCTCTTGCCGAGCGTGCGCAGCGTGGCCGCCTGCCCAAGGCCGTCGTGCTGGTCCATCTCTACGGCCAGAGCGCGGACATCGATCCGATTCTGGCGGCCTGTGACCGCTACGGCGTCGCCCTGATCGAGGACGCGGCCGAAGCCCTGGGCGCCTCCTACAAGGGCAAGATGCCCGGCACGCTGGGCAAGGCGGGCATCTACTCCTTCAACGGCAACAAGATCATCACCACCTCGGGCGGCGGCATGCTGGTCTCCGAAGACGGCGCCTTCATCGAGCATGCGCGCAAGCTGGCCACCCAGGCCCGCGACCCCGCGCCCCATTACCAGCACTCGGAGATCGGCTACAACTACCGGATGAGCAATGTGTTGGCCGGCATCGGCCGTGGCCAGCTAGAGGTGCTCGGGCGAGCGGGTCGCCGCGCGGCGGCGCAACTTCGCCTACTATCAGCGCCAGCTGGGCGATCTGCCCGGTCTCGACTTCATGCCCGAAGCACCGTGGGGCTGTCATACGCGCTGGCTCACCTGCATCACCATCGACCCTGCTGCACTTCGGCGCCGACCGGGAGCAGGTGCGTCTGGCGTTGGAAGCGGAGAACATCGAAGCCCGTCCGGTCTGGAAACCCATGCATCTGCAGCCGGTCTTCGCCGGGTGTGAAGTGATCGGTGGTGCAGTCGCCGAATTTCACTTCGAGCGGGGTCTCTGTCTGCCGTCGGGATCAAATCTGACTGAGGACGATCTGGCGCGCGTCATCGAGGTGGTTCGGCGTACGTGTCGGCACGGCTGAACCTTCCAAGAAGGTGCCTACCGAAAACGTGCGGACGTGGCGAACACCTTCCTGGAAGATCGCAACCCGCCGAACCCCATCACCGCCATGGCCGTACAAGAACAGCTCGCGCCGCAAAGTAATAGTCACTGGCGGCCCGGTTCTCCGGTAACAGGCCGGCTCCACGCCAGTGACTGTCACCCGCCACCGATACGCCTACCGTCCCACTGCCGGAAAGACGATGATTCGCCACTCCCTGTTGCCTGGCCCACCCTTCTCCCGTTGGCCAACCGTTTGGGCTCATCATTGCTGTGCTGCCCTCTTCAATGGGGATCGTGCAGAAATATGTGGGCGTCTCTGGAGCGTTCATCTTCCACGCGCTTGACTCAGTTGCAGTCGTGCTCTTCAGTGCAGTATTCTGTTGAATTCCAGCGCGTGGCGGGTATAATGAGGAGCATGAAAAGGGCGGACGCACCGAGTGCCCACACGACAACGCAAAGGAGCCCGAGAAATGGCAGGAATTGCCCTGGCAGAACCCACATTGGTCAAGCAAATCGAACAATGGGGACAAGAAACCAATCGGTCTGCCGAGAAGATCGTTGAAAACGCCGTTCAGGTCTATCTCGACAACCTCGAACGGGAAGCCATTCGTGCAGAAACTCAGACATTTTGGACGATACATGACGAACTGGTAGAGACGTATCTCGGGCACCACGTCGCCCTGTACAAGGGTAAAGTCGTGGATCACGACGAAGACGTCGTGCGCTTACAGGAGCGAGTCCGAACGAAATTCGGCTTCTTGCCTGTTCTCATTGCGCCGGTCAGTCAGGGACCGCGCCATGACTTACGCTGGCTTGGTGGTCGACTCGTGGCAAACGCAACCGGCTGATGGACGAGTTTCCATACGACACCACTTACGATCCGGCGCTGCCGGTATGTGCAGTAACGTTGACTGCCAGAACGACCGGACAAGAGGTGCAGTTGACGGCAATCGTTGACACAGGCGCGGATGGCACGATTATCCCCGTCCAATACCTACATCGAATCGGCGCGTGGCGCGCCTTTGAAACTGGGCTGCGAAGTCAGTGGGGCGAAAGACGGAGTGTCTTTCTGTATCTTGTCGATCTGCGGATCGGTGCGTTGACGCTGCCCGGAACCTATGTAGTAGGTGACGAGCTGGGTTTCGAGGTCATACTCGGACGAAACGTGCTCAACCAGTTGCATCTTCTGTTGAATGGACCGTCTCAGACGTTGAGATTTGTAAACAGCGCTCAACGCGAATAGACCAGCGCAGAGAACATGCAGTGTCGACCGAATCGCTCCCGATCTGTTGGCATTCAAGCGGGAGATTTTTGACGTCGGCGCCAATCTGGCTTTTATGGACGGCGCAGATATGTCCCGAAATATGGAGCCGCAGCTGCTTGCCGAGGACCTTGCCGAGCGTGCGCAGCGTGGCCGCTTACCCAAGGCCGTCGTGCTGGTCCATCTCTACGGCCAGAGCGCGGACCTCGATCCGATTCTGGCGGCCTGTGACCGCTACGGCGTCGCCCTGATCGAGGACGCGGCCGAAGCCCTGGGCGCCTCCTACAAGGGCAAGATGCCCGGCACGCTGGGCAAGGCGGGCATCTACTCCTTCAACGGCAACAAGATCATCACTACCTCCGGCGGCGGCATGCTGGTCTCCGAAGACGGCGCCTTCATCGAGCATGCGCGCAAGCTGGCCACCTAAACCGAAATCCGTGTGAAAACGACCAGATAGTTTTTGTAGGTCGGGCATGGCCTTGCCCGACGATCGGTGCGGGGTAAGACGATCAGATCAGGTTGGAGGACGCACGCGGCAGCGGGCAAGGATGGCGCCGACCTCAACGGCAACAAGATCATCACCACCTCGGGCGGCGTCATGCTGGTCTCCGAAGACGGCGCCTTCATCGAGCATGCGGAAGCTGCCACCCAGGCCCGCGATCCCGCGCCCCACTACCAACATTCCGAAATGGCGCAACCGCCCACTTCGTGAACGGCTACAACTACCGAATGAGCAACGTGTTGGCCGGCATCGGCCGCGGCCAGCTCCAGGTCTTGGGCGAGCGAGTCGCCGCGCGGCGTCACAACTTCGCCTACTATCGAGACACACTCGGCGATCTGCCCGGTCTTGACTTCATGCCTGAAGCGCCGTGGGGCTGTCACACACGCTGGCTTACCTGCATCACCGTCGATCCTGCTGCCTTCGGCGCCGACCGGGAGCAGGTGCGTCTGGCATTGGAAGCGGAGAACATTGAAGCCCGTCCGGTCTGGAAACCCATGCATCTGCAGCCGGTCTTTGCCGGGTGTCTGCTGATGTTCGGCTGGCATCGGTCGACCGCAGTGGGGATGTTTTGTCTGCCGTGGATCGCGTCTCCAATCGTGCTGCAACAACTGGTCACCGGCGGTGACCTCTTGACGAACAGCATCTTCGTGCCGCTGTTCGTCTACTGGCTACTGCACACCGCTGAGCGTGCGAGTTCTAACTCATGGCGTCCGATCTGCTGGTCAAGACGACGAACGAATGATTTCCTGCAAGCTGGAAATGGGGGAATGATAACCTGCGGCGATCATTTTTTGAAGATAGTGGTCCGCTGCGCTGAGCGAGAGAAGCTGCTGATCGACTATGAGCGCAAGCAGGCCCAACGTACCAGATACGGGCACCTGGAGCTGTCGCGGAAGGCGACGCGCAATTCGGTCATCCGTCATCACTTGATGAGCGCCGTGGTGCGCGAGCGCGATACACGAAGCTTCCCCAGACCCGAGCCGAAGACGCAACTGAGCATACATAGATTGCGCGGGCGCAGTCAAAGATAGAACTGGCAGCCACGACCAGTCGGTTTGGGGAATTCGTCCGAGTTTGACGCCCTCCTCGTGCTCACGCATCACCTCCCTCGTCGTGGCCGCACGTTTCTCGAGGGTCGCCGAAAGCAGGTCAGGCCGTTTGACGATGGCAAGATTCGACAGAATAGTATTGTCCAGCAGAACGCTCATGGGCAAGCGCTGTCGTCATCTGGTTGGACCCAGCGACGGAGCGCATGTACTTCGGCGATAGCTTCCGACTCGCTCGTAGCGCCTAGTCGGAGCGGAATGCCCATATCGATGAACCGTTCACGCAACACCAACGGGTGTACGCCGATCAATTCGGCAGCTTTACTAAGGCTAACCTCTTCATCCAAATAGAGACTGACCGCTAGCGACCATGTCAGTTCATCATTCTGTGCCAGCGCCTGCCGCAGTGCACGTGCTGCCAGTTCCGGGTGAGTCCGAAGGATGCGCAGCACTTGGTCAATATCCCACAGTCCTTCAACGTTGGTATGCGTGGTCATCGTCGGTAAACTCCATAACCGTAAAGATGAATTCGATTACACCGGCGATTTGGCGTCCAGCGCCAAATCGCCGTAACAGTGATTATAGCACGACCCCGGACAGCCTGAAATCAACCGAGAGCACCTGGTTGATCTCTGTCATTTGTCGCCGGCATGCCCGGATTGATCACCGATTTGCTGATTCACACAGTGCTCGTGGCCATTGGCTTGCCGGTCAATTAGGGTGCGCGCCATGCCGGTGGGAGAGCACCCCTATGTGGGGGCCACCTATCTCGGAAATCCCATCAGCCCCTCCCGGGTTCGCTGATCCTGGCCACGCCATTTGTCCTTCTTGGCAACAGCGCCTATCAGAACATCTTTTGGCACTTTGTCCTTGCTGGCTCGCTGCTGATGGTCGGCTGGCATCGGTCGACGGCCGTGACGCTATTTTGTCTGCCGCTGGTCTCATCTTCAATTGTGCTGCAACCACTTCTCAGCGGCGGAGACCTCTTGGCAAATACTCCCCTTTTACCTGGCCGATCCCGGCAGCTTTTCGCCGCTGCATACCACCGGCAAGCTGGACTTTGACGATCTGCTGCCAAATTCTGTGCTCGTGATCGTTCTTTGTACTCTTGCTATCTCGCTGCTGATGGCATCGATCGGCAACGACGGATCCTATAGAGCTCTGTTCTGGCGCTGCTGTATCGTCTTGGCTGTCCCGGTTGTCGTAGCAGTCATCCTGTCGTCATTGCGTATGCACGCCCTGGATCTCCGCCTCGCCACTTTTGGACTGTCGAGCCTCTTCTTCGCTCTGATCGGATTCGGGTGTTCGTTCGAATCATTGCACCCTGAAATCTGCTCACTAGTCGCCAATGTGTTGCGGCGTCAGGCAGGCGTCCGGAACGCCAGATTTGGAACGCCGTGATTCAGAACGTTGCCTTGAAATCGTATCCGGACAAGTTCGTCACGATATCTGTCACCGGGTATAATGACCACGTTCTTCGTTGACCGTAGACTATTGTGAGGGGATCAGATTTCATAAGCGTTACGATGAACCACTTCCGACGAAGTGGTTCATCGCCTAAGGGATCTGTCGAATGCAGAGTCAGATGATGTCGAAACCAACCTGCAGCGATTGTTGGTCGCCGAATATCAGCGACGTCGGGCTCCAATTTCGACATCGTGATATAATCTCGGTCACGGGTCAGTGACGTGCGACACGGAACTGCATGGCGTGTTGCGGGACCATCGCAAATTGCCCAAGGGTAGGCGATATAGAGTCCGCTTCGTGCGGATTTTCTTGGAATGCCGGCCGGATGGGATGAAAGCACCGATAGACGGGATGTCTCCCGGCACAAGGAGGTATGGCGGAATGTCAGCTACCATTTCGATCGAAATCCCGCGTGAGATCATTCACGCAACGCGCATGACGCCCCAAGAGCTGAAACGTGATTTGGCAGTGCTCCTATACCAACAGGGTAAGCTGTCATTTGGCAAGTCACGAGAAATGGCTGACATGACCGTATGGGCGTTTCAACAGCTTCTAGGCAGCCGCGAAATCCCCGTCCACTATGGTGTCGAGGACTATGAGGACGACTTGCAGGCATTGAGAGAACTCGGGCGTCTATGATCGTTGTCAGCGATGCTTCCCCCCTCATCAACTTGGCCCGCATTCGTGAAATGGAACTGCTGCAGAAGTTGTACGGCGAATTAAGCATTCCAGAAGCTGTATGGCAAGAGTAGTAATTAGCGGCGCCGGCCAACCAGGCGCCGAAGACGTCGGCCAAGCCAACTGGATTGGGCGGGTGTCCGTCGAGGATCACAATTTTGTACAGGCCCTCCGGCAGGATCTGGATGCAGGAGAGGCCGAGGCGATTGCCTTGGCGCTGGCAATTGGAGCCGATCTCCTCTTAATGGATGAGCGTCTGGGACGTGAGACTGCTTTCCATTTTGGCTTGCGCTGTTTCGGATTGGTTGGCGTGCTGGTTGAAGCGAAGCACAAGGGACTCATTCCATCTGTCAAGACCCGACTAGACGCCATGCGCGACATGAGCGGCTTTCGGCTCTCCTCTGCACTATACGCTCGAGTCCTTCGAGATCAAGGTGAACGAACATAGTACCGTTCATGACAGATCCACTTGCCGATCAGTAGATTGACGCTGTGCGAAACCCATACGGTCACGACTTTATGTCCGAAACACCGTGGGGACGCCACACCCGTTGGCTCACCTGCATCACCGTCGACCCCGCTGCCTTCGGCGCCCATCGCGAGCAGGTGCGTCTGGCGCTGGATACGGAGAACATCGAAGCGCGCCCAGTCTGGAAACCCATGCATCTGCAGCCGGTCTTTGCCGGGTGCGAGGCGATCGGCGGCGCGGTGGCGGAGTCACACTTCGAGGAGGGGTCTCTGTCTGCCGTCGGGTTCGAATTTGAGTTAAGACGACCTAGCGCGAGTCGTGGAGGTCGTGCGTAGCATGTGCCGGGCTATATAATCTGGCGCCAGGCGAACCTTCCAGGAAGGTCGGCGCCATTTCTGGAATCGCGCCGTAATACCTTTCTGGAAAATCATCGATCCGCCGGTCACATAGCAATCGGGTGCCCTCCTCAAGAGTACATAGAAGCATGACTTTCCGCTTTTTCCGGGTATAATGGCGGAACGTGAGGTTAACCTAGCGCTATGGTGATAGCTGGATCGAAGCAGGAGTTTCTTCAGATGAACGATTCTCACCGGTTTCTGGTATTGATTGAGCAGGATGAAGACGGCATCTACGTTGCGACCGTGCCCTCATTGCGGGGGTGCCACACTCAGGCCACAACCCTGGAAGAACTCATTCCCCGCACGCGCGAGGCGATTGAGCTATGCCTGGAAAGCGAGGCGTTCGACGAATCTCCCATGCGGTTTGTTGGCGTACAACAGATTGAGCTTGCCGCATGAGTCGGCTGCCGGCGATTCCGCCACGCAAACTGTGCCAGGTTCTTGAAGCGTTAGGATTTGAGCTTGTACGACAGAAGGGAAGTCACCTGTTTTATCGGCATCCGGACGGGCGTGCGACCGTTGTACCCTATCACGCGGGTGAAGATCTAGGTAGGGGCCTCGTGCGCGCCATTCTGCGCGACATTGAGCTATCAAGAGACGAATTCCTTGCCCTGCTGAAGGGCTAGGAGGTCAGTGCCCGCACGCGCGACGATTCCCAGCCGAAGCCCTGGGCGCCTCCTGCAAGGGCAAGATGCCCGGCAAGTTGGGCAGGGCCGGCATCTACTCCTTCAACGGCAACAAGATCATCACCACTTCGGGGGGCGGTATGTTGGTCTCCGAGAACGGCGCGTTCATCGAGCATGCGCGCAAGCTGGCCACCCAGGCCCGCGATCCCGTGCCCCACTACCAGCATTCCGAAATTGGCTACAACTGCCCTGAAAAATAGCCACAGATATACACAGATATACACAGATGGCTCTCTTGTTTTCATCCCCCGTGGCGCTGCATCGCCGCATGTGAACTACCGGATGAGCAATGTGCTGGCCGGCATCGGCCGCGGCCAGCTAGAGGTGCTCGGGGAGCGGGTCGCCGCGCGGCGGCGCAACTTCGCCTACTATCGAAACGCGCTCGGCGATCTGCCCGGTCTCGACTTCATGCCCGAGGCGCCGTGGGGCTGTCACACGCGTTGGTTCACCTGCATTACCATCGATCCCGCTCTCTTCGGCGCCGACCGGGAGCAGGTGCGTCTGGCATTGGAAGCGGAGAACATCGAGGCCCGTCCGGTCTGGAAACCCATGCACCTGCAGCCGGTCTTCACCGGTTGTGAAGTGATCGGTGGTGCAGTCGCCGAATCACTCTTCGAGCGGGGTCTCTGTCTGCCGTCGGGGTCAAATCTGACTGAGGACGATCTGGCGCGCGTCATCGAGGTGGTTCAGCGTACGTGTCGGCACGGCTGAACCTTCCAGGAAGGTACCTGACGAAAACGTGCGGATGTGGCGAACACCTTCCTGGAAGATCGCAACCCGGACGTAGTTCGGCATACGTGTCGGCGCGGTTGAACCTTCCAGGAAGGTGCCTGCCGAAAACGTGCGGATGTGGCGAACACCTTCCTGGAAGATCGTAACCCAGAGGTGATATGCCGTTCGTGTCGGCGCGGCTGAACCTTCCAGGAAGGTGCCTACCAAAAACGTGCGGATGTGGCGAACACCTTCCTGGAAGATCGTAGCCCGGAGGTGGTTCGGCGTATCTGTCGGCGCGGCTGAACCTTCCAGGAAGGTGCCTACCAAAAACGTGCGGATGTGGCGAACACCTTCCTGGAAGATCGTAGCCCGGAGGTGGTTCGGCGTATCTGTCGACGCGGCTGAACCTTCCAGGAAGGTGCCTCCCGAAAACGTACGGACGTGGCGAACACCTTCCTGGCAGGCGCCCAAAACAATATCTTCAAGAGAATGTCCGGCACCTCGTTGCGTAGATCAGGATACGATTCCAACATACGCGCGATATCGGCTAAGTCCTTTTGTCTCTTGCTGCCGCGCCGGTCCGGATCCAGAGCGGCCCATACTTTTCCCTGTAGCACGTCGCCCAGGGCAGCCCACTCCGGGCGCAGTGTTCGGCAGTTCGCCGGCAAGACAGGGCCCGGTTGTTCTGCGCCAAATATTCCGTATCCTCTCTACATGCTCCCCGTCATCAGTCATGCAACACCAATTCCAGACAAAACTGAGATTTGTCACACTCATTCGTGGGCAAAGCCGAAGGAAATGCGGTACGCGAAACGATTGAGCAGATAACAATTAACCGACATTGCAGCCTCAATACCGCCTCGAATTCACTGCAATAGAAGGAAAACCGCATGTATCAAAGCTACGGCAAGCGTCTCCTCGACTTGTGCGTAGCGATAATTGGTCTCGTCGTACTTTCACCGCTCCTGCTTGTTATCGCTATCCTCATCCGGGTCGTGGACGGCAAACCTATCCTGTTTCGTCAGCAGCGTCCCGGACTCTACAGTCGACCCTTTACGATGCTGAAATTTCGCACCATGATCCAGGCCACAGATGCGCGGGGCAATCCGTTGGCCGACGAGTTACGTTTGACCAAACTCGGTCAATTCTTGCGCAGCACGAGTCTGGACGAGCTACCCGAACTGGTCAACGTCCTCACGGGCGACATGAGTTTGGTCGGCCCGCGCCCGCTCTTGATGGCCTACTTGGACCGCTACACAGATGAACAGTTGCGGCGACACGACGTGCAGCCCGGTTTGACGGGTTGGGCCCAAGTGAACGGTCGCAACACGATCGGTTGGGAGCAGAAGTTCACCTTCGATCTCTGGTACGTCGAGCGTGCGTCGCTCGGGTTAGACGTCAAAATCCTCGTCTTGACCGCATGGCAGGCTCTGCGTCGAGATGGCATCAGCCAACCGGGTCACGCCACCGCCCAGGAGTTTACGGGCAGTTAGTCTGAAGTCATCTGGAGACAGTTACTTGTCTTGGGTGATGGTCACCGGCGCGACGGACGCCGATCTAGCACAGTGCTTGCTGCCGGAGAGTGTCGTCCATCGTCAAACAGTTGTAAGGAATCCCCTGGAGTTCGGTGTATGAGTCGCATGAATATTTCATCCAAACTACTGCAATTGCGCAATCGCCATCTGCTCTTGATCGATCTCTATTTGGTGGCAATGACACCGATCACGGCAATGACCTTGCGTCTGGACAATCCAGAGCGAGTTCTTCAATACGCCTCAGCGCTCGTCTTCTACACACTGCTCGGCATGGGCATTCGCTTCAGTATATTCTATTTCATGGGACTGTATCGCCACTACTGGCGTTTCGCCAGCATAGATGAACTGATCCAGATCGGATTGGCGGTATTGGTTTCGTCGGTGGCGTTGGCGCTCGCCTATCTGTTGAGCGTGCAAATCCTGCCGTTTCTGCTCCCGCTCGATCTGTCGCCGGCTCTGCCGCGCTCAGTCGCAATCATCGACGGCCTACTGGTTCTGGTCGGTGTCTTAACCAGCCGTTTCATGATTCGCTTTGCCGATCGCTGGGTTCATGCCGCGCCCAATGGCAAGACCAAGCGAGTCGGAATCATGGGCGCCGGCCACGCCGGCGTCTCTATTTTGCGCGAGATCCGTCAGAATCCGCTTCTCGGACTGGATGTGATCTGCTTTTTCGACGACGATGCAGGCAAACAAGGCGTTCAGATCCACGGTGTTCCGGTACGCGGCGGGCGGGAAGCCATCACGAAATATACGGCGTCCTTCGAACTCGATCTGATTATCCTGGCCATGCCGACTGCTTCCGGCCGCACCATTCATGAGGTTGTCGACCTCTGCCGTGAGGTCCGTTTGCAGACCAAGACCATTCCCGGCATCTTCGAGCTGATAGACGGCACTGTCCACGTGAATCAACTGCGCAATGTCGAACTGACCGACCTGTTGCGACGCAGCCCGGTGCAGACCAACCGGAGCGCGATACGTAACTCCATCCGCGGCCGGCGTGTCTTGGTTACCGGCGGCGGCGGCTCCATCGGGCGCGAGTTGTGCCGGCAACTGCTGGAGTGTGCGCCGCGAGAATTGGTACTACTCGGCCACGGAGAGAACTCCATATTCGAAAGCGAGCGTGATCTACGGCAGCTCCTGCTTCAACGGAAACAAGATGATGACGGGGACTTGCGGATCCGATCCGTCATCGCCGACATTCGTTTTGCCGAGCGCATGCAGGCCGTGATGGCCGAAATCAAGCCGGATATCGTCTTTCACGCTGCTGCTCACAAGCACGTGCCGTTGATGGAGCTAAATCCGGCCGAAGCCATTACCAACAATGTCCTGGGCACGCAGAATGTGGTCAACGCGGCCTTGGCGGCCGGCGTGCAGGACTTGGTCATGATCTCCACCGACAAGGCCGTCAATCCCACCAATATCATGGGGGCAAGCAAACGCGCGGCTGAGATGATCGTGTTGCAGGCGGCGCGCGTGCATCAGCGTGCATACGTGGCCGTCCGCTTCGGCAACGTGCTGGGTAGTCGCGGCAGCGTGGTGCCCATCTTCCAGAAGCAAATTGCGGACGGCGGCCCGGTCACGGTCACACACCCCGACATTCGCCGCTATTTCATGACGATTCCCGAAGCAGTCCAGCTCGTACTGCAGGCAGGCGTACTGGGGCGCGGTGGCGAGGTCTTTGTGCTGGACATGGGCGAACCGGTGCGTATTGCCGACATGGCAGAGACACTGATCCGGCTCTCCGGCTACGAGGTTGGGAGAGATGTCGACCTTGAATACACTGGACTACGACCCGGCGAAAAGCTCTACGAAGAACTCTTCGTCGAGGGTGAAAGCTACGCCCAAACCACTCACGAAAAGATCTTTGTCGCCGGCAATGCAAGTGCGCTGTTGGCGGACCAACTCGACGAGCATCTGGCTGTGTTGGCCGGTGCCGCCCGGCGCAACGATCGCGACGCCATCGTACGTGGTCTTCAGGCGCTGATTCCCGAATACGAGCCGATGGTGCAACAAGTGCCTGTGAGCATAAGTGCACCCCAAGCGGAGACAGGCAAGTCGTTTGGCTTTACTCCGTTGCAGCCCGTTACGGCGAAGTGAGAATTGCCCAACTGACGATGCTTGACTCTGAATCCATTCTCGCGCACTCTGCAACTTCATTGACGCCTGTGAGATCATCACGCCAACACATCAACAGTTTTTGGAAGCGCATAGCCTGGCTCGAACCTTTCTGGCTGTTGGCGCTAGCACCGTCATTGCTCTTTCCCGGCCGTTTCTGGGTCGCGTCGGCACAGCCGTTGCTGGTACTGCTCCTCTTCCTATTCTGGCCCCTGCGTCGGCTAGCATATGGGCGTTTGACGGCAGAGACGCCGCTCAACGTCTGGGTTGCGGTGCTCACACTCTGGCTGCCGTTGACAGTATGGATTTCCATCTCGCGGGCGCAAAGTTGGATTGCCGTCGGATATCTGGTGTTGGGCATCGCGATATTTTTTGCGCTGGTCAACTGGCCGCCGGCACGCAAGCAGCCGGCGTTGCTGATCCTGCCGATCCTCGCCGGGGGGCTTCTGTTGGCGTTGATGGGTCCCCTACTCATTGATGTAGGAGCCGGATCGCGTCTCTTTCGTGTGGCGCAGATCGACGCACGGCTCGGTCTGTTTAGCGACCGACTGGGCGAGGAGGTCAACCCCAATGTCATCGCAGGCGCGCTGGTCATGATTGTACCGCCGGCCATCGCCCTGCTGCTGGAGCCGCGCTGGACGATGCGGCGGAGTTTGCCGCTGCTGTGCGGTCTGACCGGTCTGCTTTGTCTCCTGTCCCTGGTCATCACCCAGAGTCGCGGCGCCTATCTGTCGACAGCGGTGGCCGGTCTGTTGCTGGTCATCCTACGTTGGCCCAAGCTGGCGTGGTTGGTTCCTGTACTGGCCGCCGGCGCCGCCGCATTCGTCTGGAGACTCGGCTTCGCGGCAATTCTGGACCAACTCTCCAGCGATACGTCGCTTGCCGGACTGTCGGGTCGATTGGAGATTTGGGAGCGTGCAGCCTGGGCGCTGCAAGATTTTGTCTTTACGGGCGTCGGCCACGGCCTGTTCGATCCGGTCGTCTCTACGCTCTATCCCTTCTTCTTGCTACCGTCGGATATTCCCCATGCCCACAACCTGGTTCTGCAGATTGGCGTCGACATGGGGCTGGTCGGAATTTTTGCGTATCTCGGCGTCGTGCTCACCGTCATGTTTCTTGCTGGACGGACGCTAAGTCGCACCGGGTCCGCGCCGGCAGCGGACGACCGGGAAGCCCCTATCGACACGAGCAACGGCTCCAGGGCCGGCTACCTAACTTGGGCGCTGGCCGCCGGTGGGTTGGCGTCGATCACCGGAATGATGGTTCATGGAATCGTCGATGCCGTCACTTGGGGAACCAAACTAACTTTCATCCCTTGGATGGTCTATGCACTGGTCGTATTGGTCCATCAAGGTCCACGTCGACGGCAACGCCGCCGGCACAGAAAAGAATAGAATTCGACCGCAAATTCATGAGAGAGTCACCACCCATGTCACACAAAAAGAAAACTGATGGGAACCAAGCATTCTCACACTTATTCAAACCCGGGTTGATCGCGGCCACGGTGCTCGCCCTCTGCTTGCTGGCACTTCAGAGCCCGTCCTCGGCCGCGCCGAACAATCAGACCATCGTGATCGCCACGCCGACACCGAAAGTGGTCGTGCCGACGGCCACACCGGTCGCGGATGACAAAGACGACGATGAACGGGACAATAGGAACAGTAACCGCGGCAGGAAATGAGGGTACAAGCGCCAACGCCGAGGACGAGTCGCAGCTCAACGGTCCGCAGAACAGCGCCGGCGCAGTTGGAACTACGCTCGAGGTACAAACTGAAACGGCAACGCCTGTGGGACCCTTTTTTGCCTCCATCAAAGAAGCAAGAGCCTCGGTCTATGCGGGACCGAGCGCCGGTTCAACGGTCATCGGCGCCGTATTCAAAGGCGAACGATATCAGATCGTTGGTCGCAATCGCGGGCTGACTTGGTATGTTCTCTGTTGTCTGGCCGACGGAAATCCGGGCTGGATCAGTGCGCGTGTGGTGGTACGCGAATTTGACCTGGTGGGCGCAGTCAACTTGCCGGTTTCCGAAGATCTGTCCGGCGTGACGGTTGAGCGGGCGGGTCCGCGCGACGATTCCCTCGATGTCAAACCGGCAGACAGTGTCGTTGCCTTCACAATGTCTGCAAACCCCGCCATTCTCATCGCCGGCGACATAGTCGTCCTTACCTTTC
Organism: uncultured Chloroflexia bacterium; assembly: GCA_963715415.1. GTDB lineage: Bacteria > Chloroflexota > Anaerolineae > Caldilineales > Caldilineaceae > JAWKOK01. The sequence goes on from CAVQSG010000052.1 coordinate 14,149, forward strand.
GCGTTGGGAACGTCGGTGCATCCGACCTGACGAATGTTGCAGTGCGCACGGTCTTGCCCGATGCACTCAAATTCGCAACGCTTGAGCTGACAGGCGGCGCCTTTTCGACAGAAAATGACGCCGGCACGACCGCGGTCAGCTTGACATGGCCGGCGATCGCGGCCGGCGACGTGGAAACAGCGGAGTTGACAGCGCGGGTGATCGCACCCGGCGGAACAGTGATCGAAAACCTGGCGAGCTTGACGGCAGATGGGAATGTGATGACCAATGCCGGTGTATTGCTAGGTATGCCGCCATCTGGCCTCCCCGACTTCCGTTGAGGCAGCAAGGCGCCGTAGGAGATACGCCACGACAGACTACATTGAGGACACCAAACAGCATCATGAATCGAATCAAATTTCTTACCAGCACACAAGCGAAACCAGACGTTAGTCGGCACGGAAGTGCGTCAACAGATTCCGGCGAAAATCCATCGAGTTTCGCTGGTGAAGAGATCAGCGTTCTATCTCTTCCGTTCCGTTTCGGTGGGAATGTGCTGGCCCTAACACTGTCCACATTGATTATGACATCCTGCACCTTCGGACGGCCGGCGCCTGTTGATCCGCCTACCCTCCAGTTACCGGCTTTACAGACACCGATCACCGAACAGATCATCTTCACGGTGGAACGAGGTGACGTTGCCCAGAGGCTCGAGTTCGACGGTCAGATTTCTCTGGCAGAACAGGAAGAACTGTTCTTCAGCCAGTCGGGCCGCTGTGCGCTCTGTCAACGTGCAGAGCGGCGACTTGGTCGCAGAGGGCAGCCTGATTGCTGAAATCGACACGCGGAACCTGGCGTTTGATCTGGAGGAGGCCGCGCTCACGTTGGCGCTGGCCGAGCAAAGACTGAAGAGTGCGGACGAAGTGCACGCCTACGACCTGCAAGACGCGCGGTTGGAACTGGAAATTGCTCAACTTCAGCTCAAAGCCTACGAATCGTGTGAAGAACCGGACCCAGCAGAACTCGAGATTCGCCGACGCTGAGGTGGAACAGGCTGAACTAAGTCTTGAGCGGATCGCCAACGGGCTCGGCTTCGCGAGCACGAGCGACACCAGCCAATTGCAGACCAACGTATCACTGGCCACCCTGAGGCTGGAACGGCTCCAAGCCTCTCTGGCCGACAGCCAGATCGTGGCCCCCTTTGCCGGCGAAATCCGGCTCTTCGAGTCCCTAATCGAAGGCAAGGCCGCCAACGCATATGAGACCGTTGCCCTGATCGTGAACCCGGAAAGCTACGAGATTACGGCCAACCTCGTTCGCGAAGACATGGAGCGCCTGGCCGAAGGCATGCACGTCTCCCTCGAGTTGCCCTATCTGACCGGCGCAGCAGTCGATGGCGTGATCAAGTCCATGCCTCAACCGTTCGGCAGTGGCGCCGGCACCCAAACCGTGATCAATGTCGTCGAGGCCGCCGATGCAGGTTTGCTTCGCGCGGGTGCCGGCATCAAGGTTTTCGTCGATCTGGCGCAGAACACCGATACATTGTGGCTACCACCTGCAACGGTGCGCGGATTCGGCGGCAACCGGTTTGTGGTCGTCAACCAACAGGGAATCGTACGCGAAGTGCCGGTCGAAATCGGCCTCACCAACAGCGAACAGACAGAGATCATCAGCGGCGTATCCGAGGGAATGCAGGTGTTGGGACAATGAGGCGGTGGAATCCCGAATTGTGCGTAATTTCGTGATTCCAGAGAGAGCAAGCCACTTTTGCCCATTTCATGGTATACCACCCAATAAGAACTGCCTTGGTCCACGGATCAAAAAGAGCGACGGGCGCCGAACAGTCGGCGCCCGTCGCTCTTTTTGATCCGGCTGTCGGCCGGTCATCGTTTACTGTGCATATCTCTCGCTCGTTCCATGACATTCAATGCCCCTTGTTGCAGGAGGCTCTGGAGCGTATCAAAGGTCTGACGATATTCGGCGATCTTTCCGCCGATAGGATCATCGATGTCATACACGATGCCGGAGACAATCTCGGTCAATGTGAAGACCTGTTCGCGCACTTGAGGGAACTCAGCACGTACAGCGTCTCGCTGCCCGGTTTCCATGGTTAGGATCAGATCATAGTTGTGAAGTCGGACATCGTCGATCGAGCGGGAGCGGTGCCCACTGAGGTCAAAACCATGCTCTTGCGCAACCTCAACCGCAAGAGGCATGGCAGGTTGGCCGGTTCGCGCCCACGTACCTGCCGACGCCACGGTCCAATCGGGATCCGGTGATATCTTGAACAGGGTTTTGGTCAATATTTCGGCGATTGGCGAACGAATGCGATTGGCTGTGCAGACGTAGAGGAGTGCTGCCATGCTCTCATAACCCCCTAGCATGTGACACGATACGAAGGTGCGCTGTTCGGCGTCGAGTCACAATCATAGACCGATTTTTCCGACAAGCAAAACCGAGCTTCGGTCTGAAGCTCGGTTCCTGTGCCAAAGCAACCTGTTCGGGACCGATTCAAGCCAGTCCACGTTGACTGCAAATTCCCTATGTCAAATTGCTCACGATTTTGGCTGTTCAACGAGGTGGCCATTGCCGATCAGCTGGCGTGGCTGGGCTTCTATCGACGGTACCGACCGGGCTGATGGTTTCGATTTCTTGCCGGCGTCGTTGTCGCCGTCCGAGTAGTAGTAATCACTGGAGTAATAGTAATAATACCCTCGGGCTGTATTGGACAGACGATTGAGAACAGCGCCAATGATCGGCACATTCACCTGGATCAGCGACTCCAAGGCCCGATGGACGGCGCCACCGGAGGTCTTCTGCGTATCGATCACTAGCACGACACCGTCGGCCAACCGACCGACGATCTGGGCGTCGGTCACGGCCATGAGAGGCGGCGAATCAAAAATCACTAGATCGGCATGGCGATGCAGTTCGTCCACAAGTTGCCGCATCCGTTTGGAGCCTAGAATTTCGGCTGGATTCGGCACCCGTTCACCGCAAGTCATGATGCGCAGATTGGGCGTGCCGGCAATCGCTCGGCTCAACTCATATGGGTTCGGCGACAGAAGCGCTTCCGATAGCCCGGGTTTTTGTGGCACATCAAAGACATTATGCTGTCGCGGCTTGCGCAGATCAGCATCGACCAGCACAACTGAAAGACCGGACTGAGCCATGACCACGGCCAGGTTGGCTGCTGTCGTGCTCTTGCCCTCTCCGGCATTGGCGCTGGAGACAACAATGTTCTTGACACCGGTGTCGACGTCATAATATTGAATATTCGTGCGCAGCCGTCGGTAGGACTCGACGATGGGGTGGCGAGGTTGGTTGAGGCTGATCAGTCCGCTCGCGTCGGCGGTCGGCCCGCTCTTGACCGGCGACTTGCCGATGGCGCCGACCACCGGTATGTCGGCAATACGGCGTAGATCTTCCGGCGTGCGAATGCGGTCGTCCAGAAATTCGATCAGGAAAATCGTGCCCAGCGCCAGCATCGCTCCCACGACCATGGCCAACAACGTATTGGTAAGGGTACGCGGGCGTACGGGTACCCCCGGCACATTGGCCGGCTCCATCATGACCACATTATCGAGCGACTGCACCTCTGCGAGCCGCAACGCTTCATAGCTCTGTAGAATGTTGGCGTAGCTGCTCTGATACTGGGTCAGCGTATTGGTGAGGCGCCCATACTCCACCTCTTCCTGCGCCGTGCGGCTGCGTGCATCCAAATCGGCGAGTTTGAGTTCGGTCTCCTCAATTTGTCGATTGAGTGTGTCGAGTTGACCCTCCAGATTGAACTTGGAATCCGAGTAGCGTGCGGACTGAACGCTACGCAATTCCGCGACAAAGACCTGGGGCAATGCATTGGCGATCGCTGCGATGACCTGTGGGCTTGTCCCCTCCACCGTCAGATTCACGAGTTGCGTATCGCGCACCGGCGTCACATTGATACTCGTGACTTGGCCTGTGATGTCGCTGGAAGCGGCATCCAGACCAAGCTGAGTCAAGCGCACCCTGAAGCGTCGATCCCCGCTTCATCAACTCGGCATAGGTACGCGCCACCCGTTCACTGGCCAATATGTCCGAGTAATTGATCGACGAACCCGACCGCGCTTCGTTGATCATCAAACGGCTGGTGGCACGATAGACAGGCGTCGTATTGATGCTGACCATATAGGCGGCGGCGCCGGCTAAGAATGAACAGATGATCACCAACCAGGACCAACGCCACAGAAGCCGCGCGATATTGCTTGATATCGATACCGGGAGAAAACGAAGATGCCGTTCCGGGGTTGAACGTTGGTTGATTCATGTAGCGAATATCCGTGAAATTTAGTGCGGTGTGAACAATGTAGAGATCTTGAGTTCTATCGCTGCATTCCGGAACGGGTTGTTACCTCTTCTATGAGCGCGGCTCTGCCGACTCTGTTACCCGGAACACAACTGTCTGCGCAATGCTGAAGTACAACTGCTCGATCAATCGTGAATGAAGCAATATTCCTTCGTATGACGACTTCGCAAAGGTAGACACAGCGGTTTCCGCTGTCGGCGATGATGACGCTCCAACATCACTTCAAGTTACGCACAATTGGACGATCAGGTCCAACCACTCCGGCCCACCCATATTCCACCGCAACAGCAAACGTTGTTCCGGGCAGGTATTGGCCGGGCAGATAGAACCGGTCCCCACTCGACCTTTGTGGCCAACTATACGAAGCCAAAAGGATCTCACGGCAGTTCAATATAGGTTGGCTGGCCAGTCACCTCGATCGTGACATATCCATCGTCTGTACCGTCAGCGGCGTCGACCACGATTACGCCGATTCCGTAGAGATCACGGCGTGTGACATACTCAGCCTTGAACCTGATTTCCGTCTTTTCCTTCGTGCTGACAGGGCTCAGCCAGGCTACCCAAAACAGCCGATCGTTGTCTGTGTTGCGCAGCTCGTAGACATAGAGATCGTCACGCCCTCGCTCCTCGGCCGACCAGGCACGTATGTACTCTGCCGTATCCAGGATGTTGATCGCTGTGTGAAAAGCGCCGAACGCCAACTTACGCTGAGGCGGTTCATCACTGGTTACGAGGCCGGTCTTGTATGGGTAAAATGTGTCCGGCATATCGTACAGCATGAACCAGATCACGGTGTCGACATCAGCAGCTAATGACTGAACCAGCAGTTGGGGGACGTACCGCGCTTGTGTCTCTTCAGTCATCTTGAACGAGCCGACGCTCTTGCTAAAGGATCCGGTCTCGGTGATAAAGAGGGGTTTGTCGACGCCGTTGTCCGCCAGTATCCGGCGGATCTTCTGTGTCTTCTCATAGAGGCCGGGAGGAGAGGCGGCATGGACATACCAGAACTCGGGGTAGATGTGAAACGCCATGATGTCGAAGTAGTCACCACCGCCGGCCTGAAGTACGCGCGCGGTGAAGTCCTCCACAAATTGCTTGTCGAATGCCTCGTAGGCAATGCCGCCGAAGAGGACCAATGCCTCTGGATCGGCGCTCTTGATCGCCGGATACACAGCGGCAAGCATGTTGGCGTATTTCTTAGGCACCTCACCCCAGGAATTGCGAAAGTAGCCTGCGTTCTGTCGAGCCGCACGATCGGGCTCATTGTAGAATTCCCAGTAATCGACCCGCGGCGAGCACGGCGCATCGTCGACACCATCGCCGTCATAGCGCTCGACCAGGGCCGTTACATACTCGACCAGTTCGACCGAGATCCGTTTTGTCCAGTTCGCCGTTAGGATTTGTCGCGGCCCACCCCGGCGCAAACCCGAACGTCGCAATCACATTGATATCGAGATGGCGTGCGACGGCCAACTCACGATCCACTCGCGCCCAGTCATAGTTCTCCGGCGTTGTGTTCTTCGGCTCACTTTGGGACCAAGGCGCGATCACCCGCACCCAGCCGGCTCGGCTGTTGACGAGCGACTGAAAGTATTTGCTCTCTGCACGAGTATCTTCATACATCTGCACACCGAAGTGGCTCGAGCGTGCGAGGTCTTCTCCGTAGACAACGCATGAAGGCGATTCATCCGTCGCCGTCGCCGTGGGTGTAGGCGTCTCGACGGGCTCGAAGCGAGCCGGTCAGTGTTACGTTCGCATCCGGTGTCAACGTTGCCGGTAGAGTCCCGGAAATGGAGCCAGTGGCAGTCGGCGACGCTATAGGTGTCGATTGCTGTGACGATCCGGATGGCGCTGAGGTAGGCGTGGGGGTTTGGGTCGCGGTGGCGTCAGGATCGATGATACGACTCTGGGATACGATGGGTAGATAGACTGGGCCCGGAGTTTCTTGCGCCTGTCCCGGCGCTGTAGCGAATAAAGCACCTGCTGCGACGCCCAGCGCGGTCGCAGTCCATAATACGATTCGATTCATTGTTTTACGCTGTCCTACGCTGTCGTACGCTGTTTTGCGCTGTCGTACGCTGTCCTACGCTGTCCTACGCTGTCCTACGCTGTCTTACGCTCGATTTCGATAGAGCTTCGGATCGACGATTTCGTGCATCGCGTCGGCATCCAGAACAAACGGAACAAACTGCACGACTTTGTCGATCTGGGTCGCGGATTCGCCAGCAGTTCGTTGAAATTGATTTCCAGCACCTGGACGTTCGCTTGTGTGGTCAGCCATGCAGTGGTGTTGCGGAGGTGGGCATCAAAGAGCCGCGCCATCTCTTCGTCGGACGCTTGCGTCTCCTCTTCACGGTTGACTAGCATTTTGCGCTGTGAGGCAAGAATCTCCTGCATATCGCGCTGCATGAGGATCACCGAGTAACGGTAGTCGCCGGGCAAGTGCTGCACGAGGGCGGAGATGACTTTGACCGCCCTTCCCTGTGCGTCGGCAACCCAGGCCGTATCGCCTTGATCGAGCTGTTTCACTCGTTCGAATTCGTAGTAGCCCTTGGGGTTGTCCTCGTCCGCTGTTCGTACCCTGTCCTGCACAATTTCAAGACCGCCGGCCTCCAACATCTTCATCATCATCGACGTTCCCGAGCGTGGCAACCCGGAGACCACAACAACCGGCTGTGCGTCGAACGCATCAGGAACCGTACGCAACAGCCGTCGCAGCAACTTCTTCATGTTCTACCTCTAGCGTGAGTAGCTCATTGAACCCACGCCAGTCTACCACCCTGCCACCGATCGTTCAATTTCGCGCCTTGATACACTGTCATCTGTCGCTGTTTACGGGAAGGCCACCGGACGATGCTGCACCGCAGTCTGAATCAACGCCAGGTCCCCCCGCAATATGGTCACGGCCTGTCCCGCGATTTTCACTCGATCTCCGTCCATCCGGACACGCATTTCCCCGCCACGGCGAGAAAGTTGTCTGGCCAAGAATCGATCCGAGCCCGAGTTTATCGGCCCAGTAGGGTCCCAGACAACAGTGTGCGGATCCCGTCACCGGATCTTCATCGATACCGACGCCGGGAGCAAGAAACGCGACACGAAGTCGACGCCGTTGTCGCCACGGCTGGTTACGATGATGCCGCGAGCATCGAGCGTACGCAGACCGGCCAGGTCCGGCTTTAGAGACCGGACCTGGTCGGCCGTAGCGATTTCGACCAGATAGTCAAACTGATTCCGGCCGACATACAGAGGGGTCACACCAAGCGATCGGTAGAGCATGGCAGGTGGTTCAATCGATGTCGCGGGTGTCGCGGGAAAGTCGAGTTCGATCCAGCCGCCCTGCCACTCGGCGGTCAGCAGACCGCTTTCAGTATAGAACCGCGCCGGCGTTGTCGTCGGCAGATAATGTTCCGACCACAACACATGGGCTGATGCCAATGTGGCATGTCCACACAGCTCGACCTCGATCGTAGGGGTAAACCAGCGCAACCGAAAACCGTCATGCTCCGGGAGCAAGAACGCAGTCTCGGACAGATTCATTTCTGCGGCGACACTCTGGAGCCAGACATCATCACGCGGACGGTCCAGCACACAGACAGCGGCCGGATTTCCACAAAACGGTTGACTGGTGAATGCATCTACCTGGAATAGGGGCAGCGACATTGGAGACCTTTCATATTGCGCATCCACCGGTAAGGCGATCAACCGCGCCAAAATCGGCGCGTCCGTCACTTGCCGCAACGATTCACCCCTCCTTTCACCTCGCCAGATCCGGGGCACTGGCAAAGCAACTCTCCGGTATTCGAAGATAGGGAGGGGATGAATGAATCGTTACGCACGGCTAGGACTGACCTACACGCAATTTATCGCTAACGATATGGTAATCCTTCGGTAAATCTTGGGAATCTTCGGGTTCTGACCAATCTGTCGTGGAGAAGGCATGGCCCCCGCTCGCTGGGGATAAGCACAGAGCCATGCCTCTCATCTTCGGGGAGATAGATTTTCGTGAAAAGGAGACGCTGCTCCTACCACTGTAGCGACAGCGTCAACTGAATGCCTTCCGTCGCACTGTCGGGATCAATAAGCATGAGGCGAACCTGCTCCCCAGGCGACTTGAGTATGTTGAGTGGGCGACTGGATCCCCGCAACAACTGAATCAGACGCACACGTGCACGCGGCTCGGTCGGATCGCCAACAAAGAGTTCGATCGTAACCGAGGCCATTGGTGCGTTCGGGTCAGCGCGTCCTGTGCCACAGAGGCTTGGATGCCGGCAATGATCACGTCATCAGGAATCAGCGTATCGTCGTTTGCATTGTCGAAGAGCACAACAAAGCCGTTTTCCAGCCTAATGGCACGATCAAAGAGCACATGCCAGGTCACGCTTGGTCCTTGCCCCATAGGTGACCCTGCCGGCAATACACCGCCCATAGACATGTCGGGCACGAGGCCAAGGGTCGGGCTGGGCGAATACGCGGCCACAGGACCACCCATTCCCAAACTCGCCGACCTGAGGCCAGCGCCGTACATCGGCATCGCGTTTGCCATGGCCTGATCGGACCAGCCAGAAGGCAATGCATTGCCGACAATCACAGTCTGGTCGACGACATCGCCTGCCTCTTTGCGCACGGCGACGAATCCGGCAACTGAAGAGGCCAGGCCATAGCGCAGCGATTCCGCAACCAGCAGCTCGTTCACGGCATCGGTGGTCCACGCTGCTCGATTCTCGGCATAGAGTGCGTCAACCCCTGTGCCTGCAGCACCATAGCCCAGACGTTGCAGGAGGTGCTGGAGCATCTCCTGGTCAAACCGCGCAGTGGAAAGAGCCTCCAGCGCATTGACCCGGCGCGCCCCGAAGAGCGACTTGATGGCCGCCAACCGATGGGTGGGTTGGCCTTCTTGGGCAGTCTCAGCAAGAAGCTCGGTCGCCGCAACCACCATCCCCCTGTCCGTTTCCAGCTGGCAGGCGAGAGAACCGTCACCGGTCTCCACGCTGTCCACAGACCCATCGGGTTGTCCCGGCCGGAAGATCGCCGAGATCGATGGCGGGCGATCTTCCCCCGCACAGTCGACCAGGCGACGGCCACCCGGCTGAACATCGGCTCGGCCGATGACCAGACGCACGTTGGCCAGCAGGGGAGCGTCCCAGTTGGTCAACACATCGTCCAGAGCGGTGGTGATGTCCTCATGGCGCGGGTCACTAGTCAGGTAGCAGGCCAAACCGCCGCCTCGTTCGGCCAGTTCGTTCGCCAGATAGGCATTCGGCGCGGCGTCGATGCAGAGAACGCTAATGCGACGCGATGACGAACGCTCGGCCTCAGCGTCGGCTTGCCGTAGAATGCGTCCGGCATCGGTCACGGCCGCGTCGGTCACGATGAGCACGTTGCGTGCAAGGTCACCCTGGACGCTGTGGCAGAGAGAGCGCCTGCTCCAATGCTACGCCCAAATTGGTCCCTCCACTGTCACGCTTGTGCACCAAGCCAGTCGATGGCTCGGGTCAACGGTCTTCTCGTCTGCAGCTCGCAACTGATTGTCGAACCAAAAGCTGCTGGTGTGAAAGGTGCAGAGCGCGAAGGAATCGTTTTCGTTTAGACCGCGCAGAAACTGTTCGACAGCCCAGTCAGCCGCCGCCCATTTTGGACCGTGCATGGACCCTGAATGGTCGACCAGCAACAAGACTTCGCGCGGGATTCTCTCGGCTGCACTGGGCGCCGCCGGCGGCGCCACTGCGGCCAGAAAGTAGAGATCGTCGGCATCGACGAAGGTCCGAAGGCTCAACGTTGGAGCTTCCACCGCGGCTACAGGCGTCCACGCCAGCACGCAATCGCGATGGGCAGAACCTCACCGTCCGCAAGACGGACCCGAGTGTCGCCGTCAACGGTGTCGCAACGCAAGGTGTGCGTGCTGCAATCGATGTGGTTGGCGTTATACAGCGTCAAGTCGAGGGAAAAACGGTGGCCCGGATCGCGGAAGATGGCGAAGGGCTGGCCTTTTGCATGGGCGGTTTCCAGATCGTCCTGGCGCACGAAGCGTGGGGCCGTAGTCAAGGGGAAACGAAGGGACCAGCCGGTGCCCTCGGCGCGGGCCAGTTGCACGTAGGACGTCGTCACAACCACTTCTTCATCCGGATGAATGCCGGCCACCTGTAGCGTGAAGACGTCCGGCGCTTCGCGGGTGAGCAGCGCCGCCTGCTTTCCTTGCGCTTTGGCCTCTGCATACTCCTGTTCCGCAGTGTCGCGCGCTTTCAGCTCGGCAACGATCTCAACCTGTCCAAAACGTACGCTCACGCCCGTGACGGCGGCGTCGCCGGGCAATGGAAAGCGATATGCCGCCTCGATCACACGGTCCGACTGCTCGCGCCTGTACAAAAATGACTGGGCAAGGACCAGATCGGCCAGTGGTCCGACGACGACACCTGTGAGCAGTGACGTACGCAGCGGCACAAAGCGCTGGGTGTCATCCACCGTCGGCAAACCTTCGATGATCTCGAGGACAGAAAAACCGTCCGGTCTTGAGTTTTCGTAGATCGCGGGGTTGAACATGAGGGTACCATCCTTTCGCACATTGTGCGTCTTCACTGTTCACCGTAGCTCCATTGTACGACTACGAATCAGGGAGGTCAACGATCATGCGGTTCTGGATTTCGGGCCGTCGACGGTGAGAGGGTCCATACCACATTTGGGGGGCTTCTCCGGGAAGTCCGACGTCGTCCTCCTGTTTGCCGCCCTCAAAATGGGATGTACCCGGCGGTAGGAGTTTGGCTTTACAACAGCCGGTGTAGTCGATATGATGCTGGTAGATCCCGGCTGAACTTAGACTAACGTTGCTCATCCAATCAGAACAGAGTACTGTCTTATGTCCGAAAAACGCACCATGGCGGAACGGATTTCGAACCGATTATTTGCCATTCCGGCTGTGGCCCAGTTCTGGGCCAGACGGTCGGCCGCTCGTACCGACGACGCTGGTCGATCTAGCCGGCCCCATCCCATTTACCCCATTTGACAGAGCACTTTCCGGTTCTACGGTCGCATTGCTGACCACCGGCGGTGTCCATATGTCGGACCAGGCACCCTTTGACATGGTGAATCCGGACGGCGACGCCACCTACCGCGAGATTCCCGGCTCTGCAGTAACGTCCGAGATCGTCATTACCCACAAGTACTACGATCACACGGACGCCGATGCCGATCTCAACGTGGTTTTCCCGCTGGATCGCTTCCGCGAGCTGGTGGACCAGGGCGTACTGGGCCGTCTGGCGCCGCGTCACTTCGGTTTTATGGGCCATATTGACGCAGGGCAGGTGTCGATCCTGAACCGGCAGACCGCACCTGAAGTGGCCGCCAAGCTGTGCGCAGACAGTGTCGACTTCGTCTTCCTCACCCCTGCCTGAGGTCTGTGCAATCGGTCCGTGGGGCTGATCGCACGCACCATCGAAGCCGCCGGCATCCCGACGATCAGCATCTCCATTGCCCGAGATCTGACGGATTCCGTGGGTGTACCCGCGCGCTCTTTGTCAAGTGGCCTCTAGGCCACCCGCTTGGTGAGCCAAATAACCCTCTACAACAGCGCACCATCATCTACTTGGCGCTAGAACTACTCCGTTCAGTCGAGAAACCCGGCATCATTGCCGAACCAGGCTTCCGCTGGCGACGCGAGCAATATCACGAACCAAACTGGCGCAAGCTCACCGAAGGACCAATCCATGAGTAAACAAGGCAAACAGGTCGACAAACCGCCCATCCACTTCTCCGGTGTGCTATTTGCACTTGCCGCCAACATGCTTCTGGTCACCGCCGCCCACATGCTGGTGGCAGGAACGGCTCTGCCGCCAGAGGCCGAGGTGCTCGCCACTTTCGTCGGGCCGACCATTGCCGGCATCGCCACCGCGCTTTATGTCAAACAGCGTGGCGGCATGCATGCATTCATCGGCGGATTGATCAGCGTCCCGCTACTGGCCTATGTGGCCTTCGGCGGCTTCTGGCAACCGGCCGTCCTGGTAGGTGCGTTCTGCGGGTTGACCGGATCTCTTACGGAAGTCTTGCTGCGCAAACGCGGAGAAAACTAATGCACAATGGTGGATGGTTCAGGTATGTCGCATATGACGATTCCAAGGGAAAAGCAACGGTCGATCGCGCGCTGCTGCGCCGGGTCTACTCCTATGCACGTCCGCATCTGACCGCTATCTTCGTGGTTTTGGTCACCATCGTGATCATCTCGCTCCTCGAACTGATTCCACCCCTAATCTACCGGGATCTCATTGACGTCGTTCTTCCTGAACGCAACGTACAGCGGCTGAATCTGCTCGCACTGGCTATGCTGGTGATTCCGCTGTTGACCGGACTCTTGCGCGTCTTCCAACGCCGCTTTAGCGCCCAGGCCGGTGAAGGCATCATCTATGACCTGCGCACCGCCATGTACGGTCACCTGCAGGAAATGTCACTGCGTTTCTTCACCGATACCGCGCTCCGGCGAGATCGTCTCCCGCTTCAACAACGACGTCGTTGGTGCCCAAAATGCCGTCACCGGCACCATTCCGAATATCGTCACAAATGTGGTGACGCTGCTATCGACCCTGACCGTGATGATCATGATCGAATGGCGGTTGGCACTGATGTCGGTGGCCGTGCTCCCCCTCTTCCTGCTGCCGACTCGTCGAGTGGCGCGCGTCTTGCGTGACATCCGGCGCGAGGCAATGGAAGGCAGTGCGGATATGAGCAGTATCATCAATGAGACACTCACCATCAATGGTTCGATTCTGGTCAAGACCTTTGGACGGCAGCAAAAGGAGCAGGCTGACTTCGGTAAAGCCGCTGGTGTCGTGCGTGATGTGGGCATCCGCCGCGCACAGGTAGGACAGCTGTTCTTCGTGGGGCTCAGCATCGCCAGCACCATCGGCACCGCCCTGATCTATTGGGCCGGTGGATATATGGTGCTCAACGATGTCATCACCATCGGCACCATTGTGGCCTTTGTCGCCTATCTGGCGCGTCTCTATGGTCCGATCTCGGCCCTGTCCAATGTGCAGGTGGATTTCGCCACGTCCATGGTCAGCTTCGAGCGGGTCTTCGAGTATCTGGACATGCCGGTCGAAATCCGGGACAAGCCGGATGCACGGCCACTGCGCGATGTAGAAGGCCATATTCGTTTCGACCATGTCACCTTCAGCTATCGCGAGGAAGATGGCCTAGATGGTGAGGGAAAGTCCGGCAGTGAGCCTGCCCAAGATGAGATCCGCGATATCAATGATCGCAGCCGAACCGCCGCTGATAATGTCGACCACGCCAATGGCGATGGTAGTGCAGGTGATAGGGAGGTAGATGATCCAACCGTACATCGCCCATCGCGTTGTACGCGCTGGAGGATGTGACGTTTGATATCGAACCGGGCCAATTGGTGGCATTGGTCGGACCAAGCGGCGCCGGCAAGACCACCGTCACCTATCTGCTGCCGCGTCTATACGATCCGACCAGCGGCAATATCACGCTGGACGGCCACGATCTGCGCGATGTGACGCAGACTCTCTTTGGCCAACCAGATCGGCATGGTGACACAGGAGACCTATCTCTTTCACGAGACCATTCGGGCGAATTTACTCTACGCCAAACCGGACGCCAGCGAAGATGAACTGGTTGCAGCATGTCGCGCAGCGAACATTTACCCAATGATCGAGGCCCTGCCAGAAGGCTTCGACACCGTGGTGGGTGAACGCGGCTACCGCTTGAGTGGCGGCGAAAAGCAACGCCTGGCCATTGCCCGGGTCATCCTGAAGGATCCGCGCATCCTGGTTCTGGACGAAGCCACCTCCCACCTGGATTCCCAGAGTGAAGCGTTGATCCAGGCCGCGCTGGAACCACTCTTCGAGGGACGCACCAACCTGGTCATCGCCCACCGGCTCTCGACCATTTTGCAGGCCGACAAGATTCTCGTGCTCGAGAACGGCCATCTGGTGGAACAGGGCACCCATGCAGAGTTACTCGACCAGGGCGGGCTCTACGCCGACCTGTTTGAAACACAGTTCCGCCATGAGCTGGTGGCGATGAAACTTGAATGAAAGACCGTCTTGGAACGTATACCCTCTCACTAGTCAGCCCGTGGGACTGTCTGGTATACTGTGCCTGTTGATTGAAGATTTGCGGAGGATAATGCATGAATTCGAACTGGAGTCGCAATGCCTTTGTCTATCTGTTGATCCTGGTGGCAGGGGCAGCGCTGTTTTTTAATATCTTTCGACCCACGGAAGAACCCGAACAGATGACGCTCAGCCAGCTGGCAGCCGGCATTCAACAGGGAAACGTTGACAGCGTCGAAGTGAACGGTCAAGAAGTCAAGGTCTACCTGGACGGACAGGGAGAGAATCCCCTGATAACAAGACGCGAGTCCGACGTACCCCTGACCCAAACACTCGTCGGACTCGGTGTAGAATCGGAAGAACTCAGCGCAGTCAAGATCACCTATGCGCCGCCAGGCAACGGACAGAATTGGCTGGCGTTGATCATCAACCTGCTTCCGCTGGTCTTCATCGTCGGTCTCTTCTTTATTCTGTTCCGCCAGACCCAGGGCAGCAACAACCAGGCGCTCTCTTTCGGCAAAAGCAAAGCCAAGATGTTCACCGGCGACCGGCCCACCGTTACCTTCGGCGATGTAGCCGGCGCGGATGAGGCCAAGCAAGAGCTAGAGGAAGTTGTCGAGTTTCTTCAGGAACCACAGAAATTTGCCGCACTGGGAGCACGGATTCCCAAGGGCGTATTGCTCGTCGGACCACCCGGCACCGGCAAGACGCTCATGGCCAAGGCTGTCTCGGGTGAGGCCGGCGTCCCCTTCTTCAGCATTTCTGGCTCCGAGTTTGTGGAAATGTTCGTCGGCGTCGGCGCCAGTCGCGTGCGTGACCTCTTTGAACAGGCCAAACGCAATAGCCCCTGCATCATCTTCATCGACGAAATTGACGCGGTGGGACGTTACCGCGGCACCGGTTTGGGCGGATCCCACGACGAGCGCGAACAGACGCTCAATCAGATCCTGGTCGAAATGGACGGCTTCGGCACCGATACCAATGTCATCCTCATCGCCGCCACCAACCGTCCCGACATCCTCGACCCCGCGCTGCTGCGTCCCGGTCGCTTCGACCGCCGCGTGACCATGGATCGGCCCGATATCAAGGGACGTATGCAGATCCTGCGCGTCCACGTCAAGGGCAAACCCATCGCACCAGACGTCAACCTGGAGCAGATTGCCAAACAGACACCCGGTTTCGTAGGTGCCGATCTGGAAAATGTGGTGAACGAAGCGGCAATCTTGGCCGCGCGCCGCAACAAGCGCGCCATCTCTATGTCGGAGTTACAGGAAGCGGTCGAACGGATCGGCATGGGTGGACCTGAGCGTCGCAGCCGGCTGATGACACCTCGTGAAAAAGAGCTGGTGGCCTACCATGAGGCCGGCCACGCGGTTGTCGCACGACTCTGCGAAAACTCGGACCCGATTCAGAAGATCACCATCGTGCCGCGCGGCCAGGCCGGAGGATACGTCTGGCGCGTCGCTGACTACGACCGGGTTCTGGCTTTCAAATCGTACTTTGAAGACAATATTGCCGTTGCCCTGGGTGGACGCGTCGCCGAGGAGATCATCTACGGAGACGTCTCCAGCGGTGCCAGCGGGGATATCCAGCAACTGACCTCCATGGCGCGTTCCATGATCACCAAGTATGGGATGAGCGATGAATATGGGGCCACTCCAGTTCGGCCAGCAGGGCGAAATGGTCTTCCTGGGCCGCGACCTGGCCGAGCAACGTGACTACAGCGAAGATGTGGCCGAGCAGATCGACGCCGAAGTACGCAGTATCGTCGATCGAGCGTATGCGCGGGTGTGCGCACTGTTGGCGGAAAATGTGGATAAGCTTCATGCTGTAGCCAGGGCTCTTCTCGAACGCGAAACGCTGGACAATCAGGAATTCGAGGAAGTCTTCCAATCCGTTTCAGCGGCGCCGGCCGTGTAGACCGCTTCCCACAACTACCCTGTATCACAACCAAAAGGTCGGGCAAAGATTGCCCGACCTTTTCACTTGGTCGCGATAGGTGCGGACATGACACACGGGCGCTTTTTACTGCGCACTTCCATCATGGTGATTGCTGTATACGGCGCCAACAAGGTGACCGGTTTTGTCAAGCTGTTGCTCATGACACGGACCTTCGGTGTCAGCCCCGAAGCCGACGCATATGCCGCGGCCAGCCAACTGCCGGAGTTGCTCTTCGCCATGCTCGCCGGCGGCGCGCTCACAGCCGCGCTGATTCCCGTCTATGCCGATTTCCGCCAGCGCCGGGACGACTCAAACGCGACCCGGTTAGCCCACACGGTTGTCACGATGACGATGGTCAGTTTCGGCGCACTCAGCCTGTTCGTTGCCCTAATTGCGCCGTGGATCGCAAGCGAGCTGCTGGTGCCGCACTTCAGCCCGGAACAACAGCTGCGCACAGCCGAACTGATGCGCATTTCCCTCATTGCCACCGCGATTTTTGCCGTAGCCAACGTCTTTACCGGACTGTTACACGCACACCAACACTTTCTTACTCCGGCACTGGCCACGGTATTGATCGACATCGGTCAAATTGGCGGCCTGATCTGGCTGGTCGACCGGTGGAGCATCTACGGAGTTGCCTGGGGTTCCGTCATCGGCGCGATTTTGGCCCTTTTGATCCTGACCCCGGCTCTCTGGCGCCACCGTATCGGCTTTCGACCGAGCCTGGACGTCGCGACACCCGGCATGCACGCGGTGGCCTACCTCATGGGCCTGCGTGTGATCGCGTTGGGTGCAGTACAGGCAGTCGACCTGATCCTGATCCGGCTCGCGTCGGGGTTGCCCTCCGGCACCATTTCCAGTTATTTCTATGCACTGCTGATCATGGTCTTCATGCCACGCTCGCTCTTCAGCGCCGCAATCGCCACGGTCTTCTTCCCCACCATGTCCGAGCAATACAATGCCGGACACGAAGACGCGCTACGCCTCACCGCAACCAGAGGTCTCCAGGTCATCCTAGCCCTGGTCATCCCCGCAGCTGTCGGGTTGGTTGCATTGGGCCGTCCAGGGGTGCGATTTCTCTTTCCCGGCGGTCGGCTGGAAGACAGCGCTGTACAGGTTGTCTATGGACTCATGGTAATCCTCGCACTGCGCTTGGTAAGCGACGCGGCCCAGGATCAGCTGTCTGCCACCTTCTACGCGCAGCACAACACACGAGTACCCATGTGGACCACACTGGGCTGGACGATCATGAATGTGGCTTTGAGTGTGCTGCTGATCGGTCCGTTGGGGATTGCGGGTCTGGCCTGGGCGTCGTCGGCGGCGGCAATTGCGCTGGCCATCGTCCTAACTATCCTGGCCAGCAGGATTGGCGTCGGTCTGGATGGGCGTCAATTGGTCGGAACGATCTGGAAGGCGCTGGTCGCGTCGGCGGGAATGGCTGTGGCGATCGGAGAATTGCACCGGCTGCAGATGCCGACGTCGATCTTTCTGCCGGCAGCCCTCCTGTCGGGGACGATCATCTACGTGGCGACGTACGGTTTCTTGAACACCGTCTTTCCACGCATGGCACGGAATGAACCTAAGTCCGAATGAAAGCAGCAGCCGGTTTCGAGAGCTCTTCGTGCTAGCTGCGGCTCAGCAACACCACTCCCATGCAGATCACGAGTACACCTGCCCAACGCAGACCGCTGACCTGCTCGCCCAGGGCAAATGCACCAACCACGGTCACCAGGACATAGCCGAGACTGAGGGCAGGATAGGCATAGCTCAAATCGACGCGACTCAGCAACACCAGCCAGAAGATACTGCTCATGCCATAGGCCACGACCCCCGCAATCACCCATGGGTTTAGGAACGCGCGGCTCAAGCTGTTGATCATCAGGGCCAAGTCTCCCGAAATGCGGCCGACTTCCATCATGCCGCGCTTCATCAAATATTGACCGACAACGTTAAACGTAACTGTAACGAGCACCAGCACAATCTGCTTCATATCTCCGCCCTGTGAATCCGTTCGACAATTGGTTGACCATTGTAATCGATCCCCATAATCGCCACCGAATTTGTCCGCGAGCCGCAGATGATCTCATAATGGATGCCTCCCAAGTTAAAGTCTCAAGAAAGCGTCAAAAAGTGGCATGCGCGCACACACAAATTTTGCAGTTGACATGTTGTCGATTTCCGCTATCCTGTAGCGTACAGGTGCGGATCACAGGTACTACTGGCGCCACCAAACCCAAAAATCCAAAATCGCCTTCTACAACGCCATTCTACGCCACCGCCGTTGGTGATGCCCGTGCAGCCATCATCGATGCTGATTGGTATTCTATTTTTCCGAAGATATGACCAGTGGAGAGCAAGACATTGACTGCTTTCAATAGACCTTCGCCACGCCGAATGCCTCAGATAGTTGGATTTATTGCCGGCATGGGCATGTTACTGTTCGGCCTCATATTGCTTCCGGCGCGCGTTGGTGCGACCACAAGCGCCGATGCCACGGCCTTGGAACCGATTGACGATATCAGTGCCCTGGCCGTCGGCCAGAATCATACCTGCGCTCTAACGCGCTCCGGTGGTGTCAAGTGCTGGGGCCGCAACCACGTCGGGCAATTGGGTGACGGTTCCAACACGAATCGCACCACGCCTGCCGATGTCAGTGGCCTCGGCGCCGGTGTGATCGCGATTGCGGCAGGTGACAACCATACCTGTGCGATAACGACCGGCGGTGGTGTCAAATGCTGGGGAGAGAACGCAGCCGGCCAACTGGGCGACAACACGACAACGGATCGTTCGAAGCCGATCAACGTCAATGGCCTCAACTCCGGCGTCACGGCCATTGCCGCCGGCTGGCGCCACACCTGTGCAGTTGCCGGCGGCAGCGTCAAGTGCTGGGGCAACAACCAGTACGGTAGCGTCGGCGACGGGTCAAGAACCAGCCGCACGACACCGGTCACCGTCAGCGGGCTGTCGTCCATCGCCGCACTGGCCGCAGGAGGTGCCCACAGCTGCGCGCTGTCGACCGGCGGCGCCGTCAGCTGTTGGGGCCGCAACAACTTCGGACAGCTGGGCGACGGCTCAAAAACCGATCGCTTGACGCCGGTCGCGGTTCCGGCTCTCGGGTCGACCGCCACTGCGATCTCCGCCGAATTCCACCATCAGTTGCGCACGCACGAATGCAGGTGCGCTCAAATGCTGGGGGCGCAATGCCAGCGGACAGTTGGGCGACGGCACAACTACCGAACGAACCAAGCCCACTACCGTCAGCGGGCTCGGCTCCGGCGTTGCCTCCATCGGCACGGTTGGAGACGACCACAGCTGCGCCGTAACAACGTCGGGCGGCGCCGTGTGCTGGGGCCAGAACCTTTACGGTCAGGTTGGCGACGCCACCAATACACAGCGTACGACACCGGTCAATGTCGCCGGGCTAACCTCAGGCGTGGCCGCCGTCGCTGCAGGTGACTTCCATACATGTGCGGTCATGAATGACGCCACATTGAAATGTTGGGGCAAGAATGAATTCGGACAACTCGGAAACGATAAGGTCGCTGACAGCAACAGAGCTGTTGACGTGTTGGTTTCATCCGATCCGGGCTCAGGTGGATTTGCCTGCTCCTCTGTCACCGAGATCCCGCAGTCAGAATGTACTGCACTTGAAAGCCTTTATACAGCCACCGATTCGGCAAACTGGGGAAACGCCAGCGGTTGGGCAAATACGAACACGCCCTGCTCTTGGTTCGGCGTCACATGTGCCGGTGGTCGGGTCACAAAACTGCAGTTGCCCTCAAACGGGCTGAAAGGCTCGCTTCCTTCGTCCATCAGCGCACTGACAATGTTGACCGTGCTGGAACTCCAGTACAACGAATTGACCGGGTCGATTCCGACCTCTGTCGGAGGCCTATCCAAGCTGGAGGAACTGAGTCTCTACGGCAATGACTTCACAGGTCCAATTCCGCCCGAGCTGAGCAACTTGGCCAATTTGACCGGTCTCCGTCTGGCCTTCAATCGCTTGAGCGGATCCATCCCTGTCGAACTCGGCAACCTGACGCAGCTTACCGTCCTTGGGCTAGACGACAACCAGCTGTCCGGCGCGATACCGTCGCAGCTCGGAAACCTGGCCAAATTGACGCTGTTGAATCTGGACAAGAACAAACTCACCGGCTCCGTTCCATCCACCTTCGGCAATTTTCCGGAAATGTGGCGTCTTTGGTTGGAAGACAACCAGTTGGGCGGCGAATTGCCGTCCGAACTGGGTACACTCGCCAAGCTGACCCACTTCTCGGTCCGCAACAACGCACTGCGCGGTGCAGTTCCGACTTCCTATACGCAGCTAACGAAACTGAGCAAACTGGATTTGGGCTACAACATGTTGACCGCCAGCGGATCCGGTTTGCTCAACTTCCTCAACAGCAAAGATCCTGACTGGTCGGACACACAAACGACGGCGCCGACCAATGTGTCGGCAGGCGCGCTGTCAAATTCCAGCATCAAGGTAACCTGGAAGCCGATTGCCTACACAGGCGACGGCGGCTATTACGAAGTGCGAGCATCAACAACGTCCGGCGGGCCCTATACGTTGCTCGGCGCTACGTCCAACAAGACGGCTACTTCCTTCACAGCCAGCGGACTGATCCCCGACACACGATATTACTTCGTGGTGCGCACGCTTACCCCCGACCATGGACGCCAGCAGAATACCCTCTGGAGTCCTTACGGTGAAGAAGTCTCCGCCAAGACTCTTGGCAACAGCTCTTCGACCCCGCCGAGCATAGACTCGACTGCAGTGACCACAGCGCTGCAGGGGCAGCAGTACGTCTACTCCGTCACGGCCTCGGGTACCGCTCCGCTCAACTACTCGCTGGTCACCAAGCCCGACGGCATGAGCATCAACACGGCGACGGGGCTCGTTCAGTGGACGCCGTCAGCAACCGGCTCATTCGCGGTCGTCATAGGCGTCACCAATGCATTTGGTCAAGACGAACAGAGCTTTAGCATCACCGTTCAATTCTCACCGGTGTTCCTGACTGCGCCACTGACCCAGGCCGGCCCAAACTCGCTCTACACCTATGATGCGGACGCGGAGGGCGTGCCGGCGCCCACGTACGGGCTCCAAGAGGCACCGCCCGGCATGACGATCAACGACGGGAGTGGACTGGTGGAATGGACACCGAGCGCGACGGGTCTTTATAGTGTGACCATCGAGGCCGTCAACGGCGCCGGATCCGCACTCCAAGCCTATGTGGTCAACGTGCAGGATAGTCCCGCCCAAACGCCCGAGATCACATCGATGCCGATCACAGAGGCGACTGTGGGCGTGCGCTACACCTACGATGTTGAGGCCGGCGGTGTGCCCGCACCAACTTATTCTCTTGTCCAGGCTCCAACGCAAATGACCATTAACGCCACCACCGGCACGATCTTCTGGACGCCAACCGTCGATACCAACGAGACCGTCACAGTACGCGTGGAGAACTCGCTTGGGTTCGAGGATCAGACC
This sequence comes from uncultured Chloroflexia bacterium, assembly GCA_963715415.1. GTDB lineage: Bacteria > Chloroflexota > Anaerolineae > Caldilineales > Caldilineaceae > JAWKOK01. The sequence goes on from CAVQSG010000052.1 coordinate 35,969, forward strand.
TTCACGATCACGACCGGTGGCACGCCGGAAGGAGACAGCTACGAGAATGACAACAGCTGCACCAACGCACGCGGCATTTCGTCCAATGGCGCCTCCCAGGCCCACACCTTCCACGATGTACAGGACAGGGACTGGATCAAATTCACCGCGCTGGCCGGCAAGACGTACATCATTGATGTCGACAATGTGGGCGCCAAGGCGGATGCCATTGTGGAGCTCTACGACACTTGTGAAGCGGATCCGGCAGCGGACGGAAACAATGCCTTTGGTTCATCGGTCCGGCTGGAGTGGGATGCCGTCAAGAATGGCGACTATTACATCAAGCTCCAACAACTGGATCCGTCATTCTCGGGTCCAAACACGGATTATGTTGTGTCGGTCAATGTCGACAACATTCCACCTTCTGTGCCGAAAAGCCCGCGCTGCAAACCGGTCAATGCCACCACCCTGAATATTCAATGGAAAAAGAACCCAGAACGGGATGTACGCGGCTATCGCATCGGTTTTATCGGCAATGTCTCCGGCAGCGAGGATGTCGAAGGGATCGACACCACGTTCTACGAACTGAAGGAACTGGCGCCCGGCCAACTGACCAAATTCCGCTTGCGCGCTGTCGACCTGTCAGGGAACGAAAGCGCAGCATCCGGCGAGGTGGAATGTACCCCGACGGATGACGTAGAAACTACCGCGCCGACCATCCTGCTCAACCAGCCGGGCGGCGGCGGTATCCGTACCACCAGCGGCGACAAGCTGACTTTCAGCGGCTCCGCCAACGATCCTGGCGCCGATCTGAGCCGGATCCATGTCAAGAACAGCAAGACAGGCAGCGAAGGCTGGGACTATAGCCTTGCGGGCAGCGTGGCCTCCTTCCGGGTAGAGGACATCGACATCGCCGTCGGTGACAACGCCGTACAGGTCGCCGCCTACGACGACGCCGGCAACCAGACAGTCGAGAGCTACACGGTGCGGCGACTCGGCGAAAGTTTGGGTGGCGTGATCATCGTAGCCGGGCACAACGAGACCTTTAGCTTGCAGACCAATATCTACAATTCCGCCAACCGTGCCTATCGCATCTTCAAGAGCGCGGGCTACACCGATGAGGACATATACTACATCGCCCCCACATCCCAGGATGCCGACGGCAATGGTGTCAACGATGTCGATGCGACGGCGACACCTGCAGCCGTCGAGGAGGCTTTCCTGACCTGGGGCGCTTCCGGCGCGACGACTGGGTGCGGGCAAACCACTCTTTGTCTACTTCATGGACCATGGATTCGCTGACAAATATTGCGTCAGCGGCTGTGGTGATGCCGGCAAGGTAACACCACAGCAGGTGGATGGTTGGCTGCGCTCACTTGAGAGCAGTACAGGACTGAATGACGTCACTGTCTTGATCGAGGCCTGCCGATCCGGCAGCTTCCTGGATCGTCACAACGGCGACGTAGTCAACAGTATTTCCAAACAGGGTCGTGTGGTGATCACTTCCACAGGGCGCGAGAACAACGCCTATGCTTCAGCACAGGGCGCCTACTTCTCAGATGCCTTCTTCTCGTGCGTCGCCGACAGCAATGACCTGAAGACCTGCTACGATCAGGCTGCCCAGGCGGTCACCGTCACCGGTGTGGACCAGACGCCCTGGCTGGACGACAACGGTGACGGCCTCTCCAATGCCAGTGACGGCACTGTCGCACAAAATCGCGTGGTCACGCGCTTCTTCAGCTCGATCCGACCCGTCATCAAGTCGGTGACGGTGGAACGCAACGGCGTCAACGGTGTCTTGACTGCAGAGATTGAGGACGGCGTCGAAGCCACCGAAATCGTCTGGGCGGTGGTCTTGCCGCCTTCGTTCGTCGAACCGGCGAACGTGACCCTGAACCTCAGCGCACCGACGGTCCGACTTGAGCCCAACCCGGATCAGCCGGGCCAGTACACGTTCCAATATGTCAACGGTTTCACCGAGGAGGGCGATTATCGGATCGTCTTCTATGCCCAGGATCGCGTCGGTATTCATGCCGTGCCGCGGCAACCCGGCGACGTCAAACCGATCTACTTGCCGATTATTCTGCGGCCGCAATAGGGTCAGCCATGGACATCCGAACCTCTCGCCATTCTCGAATCATTCGACTGGCCGCACTGCCGGCTGTGTTTGTGCTTGCGGTGGTCTTGGTGGCCGTCACGCTTGGGCCTGCCCAGGCACAGGGCGGCGGTCCGGACTTGATCGTGGAAGTTTCACTGAACCCGCCGAGTCCGGCCGAAGGCGAACAGACCGAGATCAATCTCGTGGTGCGCAATGTCGGCGGCGTCAATATCGCTGACACCTTTCGTGTCTACCTCTACGTCGATCCTGCCGACCAACCGCCGAAGGCATCGACACCCGGCTTCCCCTTCCAAACGCCCGGACTTCAGGCTGGAAAATCGTACGGCGCCAACATCACGCGTACATTCACCGGCAAAGGCTGCAACCATGTGGTCTATGCCTGGGTCGACCGCGACGATGTCGTGAGCGAGTCCGATGAGTCCAACAACCTGACCATGCTGCCGGTCTGTGTCGGCGTAACCTGCGAAGTAGACGCGTATGAATCGGACAACAGCTGCAGCGATGCAACTTGGCAGAGCAGCGGTGCACGAACCCACTCACTCTGTCACGCAGCCGATCCCCAACTTGCCGATCAGGATTGGATCAAATTCACTGCCTTTGCCGGCGTCACCTACACTCTGAGCACCGCCAATATCGGGACCCACATCCAGCCAGAGATCGCTCTCTATGAAAAGTGCGGCGCATCCCAGCTATCCGGGCCCACAGAATCCCTCAGTTGGCTGCCCGTAGCCAGTGGGGTCTACTACGCCAAGATCGACTCTGCAACCGGTAACCAGGGTCCACTCACGGCCTACGATCTGACTTTGGATTCCGACACCGGCGTGACCGATAGCCATGAACCGGACGATAGCTGCCCAACGGCACAGGAACTCGTCGCCAATGGCGCGTCCCAGACCCATCGCTTCCAGGCTCCGCAGGATGTGGATTGGATTAAGTTCTCGGTCAAGGGCGGTGAGAGCTTCGTGGTCGCCACAGAAAATACCGGTCCTAACGTCAAGCCGCAGATCGAAATTGTCGATTCCTGCGACATCGCATTCGGTATCCAAACGGCGGAAGGCAACGCACCGACCGACAAGATCTACTATGCCAAACTCAGCAACCAGAACGCTGATATCTTTGGCGCCGATGCCGTTTATGATATTGCGGTCGTGACCTCCGATTGCACCGGCGACCCGTATGAGGAAGATGACAGCCCGGCAGACGCCCGGTCCCTGGCTGTCGGCACAGCGGCCAGGCCGGCAGACAGCCGCAACTTCTGTCCGGGGTATGACGAGGATTGGCTCTCCTTCTCGCTCAAAAAGGAGAAGGTCTATGTGCTGGAAACAACCGGGTTCGCTGCCGGCGCCGACACGGTGCTCACCCTCTTCGACAGCGACCAAACGACTGAATTGGCCGCCAACGACGACTACGGCTACCTAGATTCGTCGCGATTGGCCTTCCGGCCGGCAAAGGACGGCGTCTACTATGCCGCGTGCGCGCCACCACACGCCGGCTTCCAGCGGCGATGCCACACGCTACGGCGTGTCACTGCTTGAAGGCGTCTGCGTGCCGGACACCTTTGACACGGCGCCGGGCGACAACGGCCCCGGTGACGCGAAAGAGTTGCCGATCAACGCTTCGGCACAGAACCGCAACTTCTGCGCCGATCCGCTGCGCGGTGATTTGGGCGATCAGGACTGGATGAAGCTGGACGTGGTCGCAGGCGGCACGTACCAGGTGCGGACGTCGGAACTGGGTGCCAATGTAGACACTGTGCTCGAGGTCTACCGGGGCGACGGCGCCAACTTGGTTGCACAGCGGGGATGACACCGGTCTAGGCCAGTCATCGATCGTCGATTTCACGGGTGAAGCCGGCGGTAGCTATTTTGTACGCGCCACGCAATTCAATTCGACCATTCTCGGCGCCGAAACAAGCTACAAGATTGCCTTTAGCGGCAGCACTCCCACACCGACCCCGTCGCCCACACCCACGCCATTGCCGACACCCACTCCACCGCGCCACGGCCGATCCGGATACGGTGCGCACAGTCATCGTCGTCAACAGCCGAGGGCTGAAAGAGGTTCACGGCGCCGCCGACGCCGGCGCCGTGATGGCGAAGGTCTTTGCGCTGGCCGACCACACTTCTGTAGTCGGCGCCGTGCTGGATATGGACCAGGACACGACCGCAGCAGCAGCCTACACCGAGTGGACCACCGACCAGACAGCGCTGCAGGACAACGAAAAGGCCAATGCTGTGAGCAGCGCGATCAGGACCATGCTGGCCAAATTCCTGCCCAATGCACCCAACGTGCGCTATGTGATCCTGGTCGGAGACGACCGCGTCGTACCCTTCCGTCGTGTGCCGGATTTGGTCCAGCCAGGCACTGCCGCCAGTTCCTCAGGCGGTGTACAAGAGGCGGAGTATGCACCCGATGTAACGGCCGACACAACTGTCGCCGCGGCGCTGGCGGAAAACATGATCCTGACCGACGACTATTATGTTTCATCCCAGGCTGAGACATGGACCGACAAGCAAGGGGGTGTGCATGAGGTTTACCTGCCCGATTCCGGGCTGTCTATCAGTCGCCTCATCGAGGAGCCGGCTGAAATCAACGGACAGATCGAAACCTTTCTCGCTGACCAGACCATCACAATTGATCGGGCGCTGGTGACCGGCTGGGACTTTGTGCAGGATACCGCCAACACCATCGCGACTGTCTTCAGCGGCGACACGGTCGACACCGACAGCGCCCTGGTCGGCAACACATGGGCACGCGCGGACCTGATCGCCAAGCACCTCAACGCAACTGATCCCTTTGCCATTCAATCCATCAACGGCCATTCGACCCACACCGATACCCTGTTGCCGAAAACGCCTCTCAATGAAGAGCAACAGTCCGTTAGCGCTGCCGAAGTCGCGGCCGCAACCGGTGCACTGGCAGGCACGCTCATCTACAATGTGGGCTGCCACGCCGGGCTCAACGATCCCGGGGCCCTGGACCTGCCCCAGGCCTTTGTCGGCCAAAAGGTCACCTACGTCGGCAATACGGGCTATGGCTGGGGCGGGTCCGGGTCGGTCCTCTCGGAGAAACTACTCAGGCTCTTCACCGTTGCGCTACTGTCCAACACGCGGAATGAAATCGGTCCGTCGTTGACCAAGGCTAAACGGGATTACTTCAGTTCCGAGCTATCCGTGAACGCCTTCGACGCCAAGATCCTCATGCAAATGACACTCTTCGGCCTGCCCATGATTGCCGTCGAAAGCTCGGCGACCTTCGATCCGACCAATCCCTTCCCCAGTGCTGAAGGCGTGATCACGCCGCCGACCTCGTTTGGCGGCACATCCAACACCGGCAAGTTTGCCTATACTCTGCCCGATTCGACCGGCGCCTTTGGCGAAAGCAACAGTGCGGAGGGTCAAAGCTACGATCTGGACGGAGCCATTGTCTTCGGTGATGCCGAACCGGTTCAGCCGCTCTACTACGCCAACCTGGGTGCGCCGCAGGCAGGAGAGCTGCGCGGCGTACTCTTTACCGGCGGCTCCTACGAGAATTCGACAGGCTTCGACCCGGTGATCGCGCTGCCCTATAACGAATATGTGACCGAAACAGCCGAACCGACCTTCGGCGGAGACGGTTGGTACCCGCCCACACCCTTCACGGTCCGTGCATTGCCAAATCCGGATGCCAAGCCCGGCGACAGCCAGACGGTAGTCATGAGTCTGGGCCAGTTTTCCAATCAGACTCAGACCGAACGGCTCTACAGCAACATGACCTTTGACACGCTCTATTCCGACAGTGCAGATGTCGCGAAGCCAACCATCACCTTTGTGGATGGTGTACTCGATTCTGCCGCTGGCCGGGGCGTCGTCAAGGTCGAAGCCGGCGATCCCTACGGCATCGATCGCGTGGTGGTAGCCTACACCGATGGGACGGGTCAATGGTTAAGTGTTGACCTAGACTATCGTGAGCAGGCCCAGAAGTGGATCGGTCAGATACCGGCATCTGCCGATACCCGCTACTTTGTCCAAGCCGCCGACACGTCGGGCAATGTCGCTGTGGCCGACAATAAGAGCCGCTACTACGCATTTGCCATACCGCTGCCCTTCGTTCAGGGCAAGAGCATCACACAGCACATATTCCTGCCCTACGTGACCAAAAAGTGAGTCGAACGACGATCTCCTTGGAGAGGGGGTGATCTTGATGTAATGTCCACGCAGCCGACATGAAGGCAGCATATCCGTCTCCTCGCGAAGGTCGTGCCACACGGCTGACATTCCGGAGGAATCTAAAGGAGAAATAGACAGATGAAAAGAAGTTTCACTGGTTTCAACGTGCGAATTTTCTTTGCACTCACAGTGCTGGTCATGCTATTCAGCGCCGCGCTTACGACAACCGCGTATGCAGACGCTCTGGCCGATGACGACGTCGACACAACAGACTCTCCCCATGCGCCGACGATCTCCGTCACTGCCGGCGAACGAGAAGTAGGCGCCTATTGGCAGGATTACAAAGACAGCTCGGAAGGCGACCTGCCCAACGCCAAAAACAACGTCGAAGGGTTCTACAATACGTTGCGATACCACCCTTGGACCATCTTCGGCAAGGCCCGGTGGTGCCAATTCAGTGGACATGACTGCTACAAATGGAGCAATGCCAACGTATTCGAAGACGACTTCGTCGACAATGACAACAACTGGGTAGACGATGTCGATCTGGTCTTCTACGAAGGTCACGGATGGTCCGGTGGCTTCACGGTTCGCCCGCCGGACGATCATTACGTCCAGTATGGTGAGGTACAGGGACGTTGGGGAGACAAGGATCTAGAGTACATGTTCCTGCTCTCGTGCAGCGTGCTCAGTGACTCCACCGAAGCCAACTGGTTCGGCGCCTTCGACGGCCTGCACTTGCTGGGTGGTTTTGCCAATACAGCTTACGATGTCAAAGGATTCGGCACGAAGTTTGCTACCAACATCGTTTGGGGCTACAACTACAAGGACTCGTGGTTCAAAGCTTGTGACAGCCACCAGCCCTCCGGTGTGACCGCCAAGATCCTGGCCGAGGTCCAGGCCAACTACTACGAAACCGCCTACGTCACCAACGCGGATCCAACCCATAACGGCACGTACTGGTGGTGGAAGAAGGCCTGCGGAGCACCCACGTCGAGCACCTTGTCGCCTTCACAGCTTGCCGACAACTTCCCAGTCTTCGAGACGCCAGCGCTATCCCTTGACGAGTCCGAGCGCACCTTCGGCAATCTCACGAACGCCTTCGGGTTCGACACCGTCAAGGCATCGGCGGCAACGACCCAGATCGACAACACGCAGATCATCTCCGACACCGAAGGTCGCACCCTGGAAATGGATGTCGAAACCGGTATGTGGTACTACATCGACCCGAACCGCACGTTCTCGACTACGGTCTCCAGCCGCGTCAGTGCAGCCGGCATCCTCGCCGATGACGATGCCAAGAGAATCGCCGACGCTTTTCTGGCCCAGAACGGCTTGATGCCCGGCGACTCGGTCTTCAACACAGTGGAGCCGGTCGTACTGGCAGAGGTGCTGGAGGGTACCGGTGTCGCGGCGGCCCAAGTTCTGCAGTCCGAAACCACGACGCTGGAGGTCATCTACTCGCGCTACATTCCCTACGAAGTGCAGCGCGTGAACGCCGCCAGCGGATTGATGGAGACGGAAACGATCTCCGTACCCATCGACGGTCCGGGCGCCAAGCTCAAGGTCTATGTCACACCGACCGGTGGCGACATCTCGGCTGCGAGCGCGGCTGCCGAAGCCGGTGCGGTGGTCGGAGCACAAGGCGGCTGGCGTCGAATCAACGAGGTGCAGGCCAGTGCCCTGCGCGCCACCGTACCGATCCTGGACTATGAGAAGCAGATTCTGCCGCTCTTCAATGAGCTGGAGACCGAGGTTGCCTACACCATGGTGCCCTTCTCCAACCCGACCAAGAAGACGGTGCTGGAGTACAACCTCTCGGCCTATGAGGACTCGATCAGCGCCAGCGCCGGTCAGGCACTGCTCTATCCCGCCTACCGCCTTCTGGTGCGCTACGAAGGCGAACCGGCCCAGACCGAGGGCGGAGCCATCGGCGAGACGGTCGTCTTTACGGACTACACATGGATTCCGGCCAACTCGACCTTTGTCCGGCCGTTGGCCATGATTGAATCGACCTCTGATGTCTCCAAGTCGCTGCCGCCTGGAAGCGAAGTCACAGCCAAGGCTGTTGATGCCGCGACCACACTCAAGGATGCCGGATTCAACAGTGCACTCGACTTCAAGCTGGGTGTGGGTGCCTATAGCTACGAATGGTTCCTGAACGACGCGACGGCCGAAAACAAGATCGGCAGCGGGCTTGAAGTCAGCTTCATGTTGCCGGAGCGACCCGAAAACGCCAAGAACGGCTATGTCACCTATAAGGTCATTCTCCAGGTAACGGATCTGGGGCAGGACAGTACGGCGCTCGCCACGAATACGGCGAGCTTCAACGTGACCACCGGCGCACCACTCTACCTGCCGTTCCTGACCAAGAATTAACCTGCACCGAACGCGCATTTTGAGTTTCTCTCAGGGGTGCTCCGGCAGACTGCCGGAGCGCCCCTGGTTCAGCCAGGAGCCGGCAGCCATGCAACGCATTCTAGTCGCATTCATCGCACTGCTGACAACGGCATGCATCGCGCCGGTGCCGGACGGACCTGCTCCAGCACCGTCCGCTGGATCGACCGGCACGATAAACCTTGCGACGGCATTTGCGCTCGACACCGCCGTCAGCATCGACATTGCAGGATTTGACCCGAATTCGACGTCCGGGTATGTTTCTCTGCGTGAGATCAGCGACACCGCCTTCATCGCCGAGGCTGCCGCATCTCTGGAGCAAGATTTGTCGCTGTTGCCGCCGCCGGCATGTGTGGACCAGTACCGCATTACCTTCGTTCTGGCCGACGGCACCATGGCGGAGTTCGGCTTCAGTTGTGACGAGGACACGAACCTCCTGCGCGGCAATCTCCCGGGATCGGGCGCAGTCGCTGCACCGGAGACCTTCGCCGAGATGATACGAACAGCGATTCAACCAGGACAATGATCGAACCGTGATTCCACTGCAGACCGACAAACAGCGCGGGGGCCGCAGCGCAAGGACACAGCACTCATCTATTGGACGCTTTACTCCATATTCGAACGGGGAGCATTGTCGAATATTTGAGTCTCTTCTCTTTTAAGGCCGATCCAAGAAATCGAGTACTCCAACCATCTTCCTGGAAGCTCTCGGCCACACAGGTTGTCTCGCAGTCAGCTTCCAGGAAGATCGGGGCGTCTAGTTCTTTGGACTGGCCTAAGATGACGAAGCAGCGACTTCGATTCCTCACCTCCGTCCCTACCTCTGTCAGGTTTGTGGCGTTATTCCGGAGATGGTTGCGCGCGACACGTCTGGCCGGTGTCGCACAGATCGCTGCGGAGAAGTCATCGACCCGCACCCAAAGAGTCGCCATCGTCGGCCTCCAAATCGCGCTCGTATGCGCATTCGCATTCCTCCACGGATGTACGACAAGTCAACCGGATGACGAGCCGCCACCGGCAACATCCACAGGCGTGGCCCGTTCCACCCGGACGGCGACGCCAAGTGCAGAGAGCTCGCAACGCGAAGTTGCCGCACACGTCTCGCCAACGCCGGTTGTCGTGACACTGCCGCCGGCTGCACCGTCACCTGAATCAGCAGACCGTTCTCTGCAAGAGACGCCGGATCTCGCGACCATGCACCAGGTTGTGGCCGGCGACACCTTGATCGGCATCGCAATCCACTACGCCGTCACCGTCGAGGATCTCATCGCCGCCGATCGCCTGACCGATCCGGATCTCCTGGCGATCGGACAGCAACTTCTGATCCCCCATGACCGCGACACCGATCAGACCAATAGCAACAGTTCGACAGCGAACCCTTCACCTACCGTCATGTTCCCCGCCGGCAATGAGACGGTATTTGCCTGTGAACCCAACAGCCGGTCCATTCAGCTCGACCTACCTGCCGATCCAATCCAACTCGAATTGGTCGATAGTACGCTCTATCTGGTCGCCGACGGCAAACTCTACTCGATTGAGATCGATGAACTTAAGGCCTCCCTCTTCGTTACGCCGGACAACTTGATGCCCGAAGAGAACCGAGTCGACGACATCCATATTCAAGAGCTTGTTTACGTTGGCCACGACCCGAGCAACGATGACTTGTTGCTGCTCGACAAGTCCAATGACATTTTTCGATATACGAGTGAAGGAGCGTGGCGAACCGAATACCTTGCCGACCAGATACCCGGATTCTTTCCGGATCCGCAGTTTCTCGCTGTCGTGGCCGGCGCTGACCAACTCTTTATGCTGGATGCCGATCTCGGACGCGTCTGGCGCATCACGGAGAAAAAGAAGGCGCCCGATTCCCATTACTTCGGTCTGGCAGCGTCCTTCGGCGTCGACTTCACTCTAACCAGGGACGCCGAGAACGAACGGTTCTATGTGTTGAACCGTGATGGCAGCCTCACGTCGATTCAGATGCAGGCTGGTAGCGAGCCTTCCACCCGCACTTCGTCGGTCTCTCCGGTACGCTGGCCGTCTCAGGTATCGACGGAAGGCGAGACGTTGTTCATCGTCGATGGCGAAGAGCGAACTGTGACATTCTACGATCTGCCCCGGCTCGACCTTCTGGGAACCGTAGGTTTTCGGCATGCCGGTATGCAGCGACTGCGCAACGTTGCACTGGACGCGCAGACAATCTACGGCATCGCGGGCAGCAAACTCTACGCGGCGTCGCTGACGGACCCCAACCTGGAATGCCCGGCCGTCACCTATGACGACACATTCTACTTCGACGGCGCCGACGTGCGGGATCTATTGCCGAACATCGCTCTGCCCTTTAGCAATGGCTCATTGCCGTCCCGCCCACGCTCCTACCCCGGCGCGCGTCGTCTCTATCGCCATGGCGTGCATGAAGGCTTGGATCTCTATGCGTTGGATGTACCGGATCTTGACATCGGGACACGCGTGGCTGTGATTGCTGATGGTACCGTAACGCGCGCGGATCACGACTATGTGGAGCTGTCACAGGAGGAATACGAGGCTGCAGTCAGTCAAACCGGCACTGAACACCGGACCAACGCGGCGTTGGTCGACACTTTCTCAGGCCGGCAGGTCCATGTCGACCACACGCCCCAGGTCAGAAGTCGATATCTTCATCTATCCGCCATCGAGCCGGCCATCATGCCTGGCGTCAGAGTCGCACGAAAAGCGCCGCTGGGCGCAGTTGGTGTCTCCGGGACGAGCGCCGGCGTCTACGAAACCAATGCAGGTGTCCATCTGCACTTCGAAATCTGGATCGACGGGCGTTATCTGGGCCAGGGGCTCAGTCTCTACGAGACAATGCGGCTGTGGGAGGCGCTGTTTGACTAATTCAATTCGGCGTGAATACCACGACAGGAATCCAGCTGTGCCACCTATTGTACGAACCGTATAGAGCTTACTGCCTGGACTCACAGGGAATTGATTGGCACAGGACGCCGGCTTGTTTGACTGGCGCTCCACTCCTGCACCATCTTGGCCGTGGTCTGTGCCTGGTGCACGCAATCCGGGATGCCGACGCCGCGGTACGGGCTGCCGGTGACAAAGAGACCAGCAGGCAATGCATCTTCGACCGTACCCACACGCGTCAGATGGCCCACGTCGTATTGCGGATTGGCCTGCATCCAACGATAGATGCGGTGAAAGAGCGGTTCGGCGCGGATACCGAGCAGACCAGCTAATTCAGTGCGAACGATGCCGAGCAACTCCTCATCCCCCACGTCCATCATCTCCGGACGACGTGAACCGCCGAAGAAACAACGCAATAGAACGGCACCGGCCGGCGCACGATGGTCAAACTTGGTCGACGTCCAGGTGACGGCGTTAATGGCGCGCTTTTCGCTGCGTGGAATGACCACGCCAAAACCGTTGAGCTCATGTTCGATCTCCCCAGCGTCAAAGGCAAGCGAGATGGTGCCGGTGCTGACATAGCGGATCCGCTCCAGAGCCGCCGCAGCAGCCGGTGATGGTTCACGCAGCAAGTGTGACGCGACGTGGGCAGGCGTCGCCAACACCACCGACCGCGCCGCCACCGTCTCTCCATCCGCAAGATGCAGCAAGTAGCCACTCCCCACCCGTGTCTCAGGGGTGATCTTCGCTACCTGTGTATTGAGCTTCAGGTCGCCGGTCAGACCAGCGACCAGCGTATCGACCAGGTCCGTCATACCGTTGCGCATCGACATGAAGACCGACGGCGGGCGCTGGACGCGGCTCCACTGGCGGTCGGTGCCGAAGCGACACGCTGCCTGCGCGAGGCAAGCATGCCCTTGATTAGGCTGCCATATTTTTCTTCCAGATGCGCGGAACCGAGGGAATGTGGCCAATACGCTCTGCTTCTCCGCTTCTGCGTTGTAAATGCCGGACATGAGCGGCTCGGCGATCTTGTCCAGCGCTTCGCTCCCCAGCCGCCGGGTGATGAACTCGGCCAACGTCTCGTCTTCACCGTCTCGCTTTGGCTTGATGAAGAGGTCCATGCCCATACGCAACTTACCGAGCGGAGAGATCAGCGGAGAAAGTGCGAACGGTGTGAACTTAGTCGGCACGATCAGGAGCACGCCATCCGGCAGCGGCGTCGGCTTTCCCTTGTTGACCACGTAGACCTGGCGCTTTTCGTCATTCGTCGGTAGCAGCGCATCGTCCAAGCCCAGTTCGCGGGCCAGCTCCAGCCCCCATGGTTTCTGGGTGATGAAGGCATCAGGGCCACCTTCGACCACGAAGCGACCGTACTCGGGAAGTTCGACCACATCGGTACGAATCTTTCCACCCCAGCGATCCGAGGCCTCGATCAACGTGTAATGCGCGTCCGGCATTTCTTTCTGCAAATAGTACGCCGTGCTCAACCCGGCAATCCCGCCGCCCACTATCGCCACATCTACAATCTTCATGCGTCGCCACCCTCAATGGGTAGCCACAGACGGACACAGATGAACACGGATTCGGATAGGACTATCTGTGTTCATCTGTGTCCGTCTGTGGCAAATCCTAGTTTCTCTGTAACTGTATTGGTTCGTACGTGCAGAACGGTTCTTCGGCCAGATAGTCCGCCGTCATGCCGTAGGCGCGTGCCCGGCAGCCGCTGCATAGGTTCTTGAATTCACACAGACCACATTTTCCGCCCAGCAAATTGGGATTACGCAACTCGTCAAATAGGGGTGACCCCTCCCAGATCTCCTGGAAGGGCTGGTTGCGGATGTTGCCTGCTTCCACCGGCAAGTAGCCGCAGGGGAAGACTTCCCCCCGGTGACTGACAAAACAGACGCCCGTACCGGCGAGACAGCCCTTGGTCATGGCGTTCATGGCATGGCGGCCGTCGCTGTGGGGATGTTCTCCGGGGTGGCTGCCTGGATGTCCACCGGGCTGCGCACCACCGGCATGGTGTTGGCGGTGCATGCTGGCCGGGCGCTCACGCACGATGCCCAGCCGCCGCTCCTGGGCCTGGCGCTGGCGCACGATGCGAAAATAATGAGGGGCGCAAGTCGCCTTGAGTTCGATGCCACCCTCCAGCTCGGCATCATACATCCAGTTGAGGATCTCTTCGTATTTGTCGGCCTGGATTTGTTGGTCCTCTGCAATCTCGACGCCACAACCCACCGGCACCAACAGGAAGAGATGGAGCGCGGCTGCGCCCAGGTCTTTGGCCAGCGCCAGCGTCTCCGGCATCTGATCGGCGTTGTGCCGCGCAACGGTCGTGTTGATCTGAAAGGGCACACCGACCCGGTTCAGATGCTCGATGCCGTGCAGGGCAGCGACGTAGGCGCCCTTGCCGCGAAAGAGGTCATGGGTGGGTGCGTCTGCGCCGTCGAAGCTAACCGAGACGCGCCGGATGCCCGATTCTTTGATGTGGCGTGCCACATCGGCGTCGATGAGCGTACCGTTGGTCGCCAGCGCGACGATCAACCCAGCATCGGCGGCATGGCGGGCAATGTCGAAAATATCGGGCCGGAAGAGCGGCTCCCCGCCGGAGAGAATAAAGATGGGCCGCGCAAACGCGGCCACTTGATCGATCAGATCGAAAGCTTCTTTGGTCGTCAAGTCTTGTGGCAGCAACTGGTCGGCCACCGTGATGCGCCGGCAGTGGATACAGGCCAGATTGCACCCGGCAGTCGACTCCCAAAAGATCAAACGCGGCGGCGGGTAGCTGGAGACAGTCATGCGAACTCCTTATACGTGGATGGTCGACGAATCGTAGGTCGGGCATCCTGCCCGACGAAGTCCGTCGATCCGAGCATCACATTAAGTCGAAACCTAAGCAAATCTGAGCGAAGAATAGCAGGCCTTGCCAACAATTGCACGGGGCATATGTCCCTGGAATGTCACGTCGAAACCGGGACGATCGGCGCTGTGACCATGAATGTCTTCGGCGCTAAACCTCAATATCACATGCGCGTCACCGAATCGCAGCCGGAACGGGCGCCGGCCGGCGAAGACGACGCGAAATCGACCGCGAGGAAGTGCAACGGCGCCTGTCCACCGAGATTGGAGCTGTCAAACGAGCGTCTCCCTCTGGTAGAATTGCAGCAATCCATTGCTCCAGGAGACCAACCGTGGACCCTAACCTCTATTCATCGCTGCCGATGTCCGTGCAGAATATCCTGATTGGCGCGGCCGGTGACTTCACCGGCGGGATCGCGGCGCAGGTCCCATGATCCGGAAGCTGCGCACCAAGCTGGACGACCCACAGTGGCGTGAAGCGATCTTCCTGGCCTTTGGCTACCACATTTCGGTGCAGGGCGAATGTGACATCCCGGTGGCCGTAATCGACGAGCTACTCGCGAATGAACCGCAGAACACACACGAATGGACGTGCGCGATTCTGTTGTGCGAAACCTATGTGCGCCTGCTTGGCCCTCAACGCGCCAGCGAGGCTCAGCTCGAGCAGAGCGCGTCCAGCGTCATGGCGGCGGCACCGATCTTACTGACCCAGGCCATGCAGAGTCCCGACCTGCCACCGCCACAGCGGTTGGAGGTCGGACTTCTGGCCGCGGCGCTCGACATCGATCCCGAGGACCTCGACGACTTCCTGCCCCTGGAGGGCTGGTTCAGCTCGCCCGACGGCGATCACTTCCGCATGGCCCGCTATCCGGTCACCAACAAGCAGTTTCGACACTTCATGAACGCGGGCGGCTACGAAACCGAAAGATTTTGGAGCACAGAGGGCCGCCGGCGGCGCAACCAAGAGAAGTGGGCCGTACTGCGCGATAATCCCTTCCAGTTTCCACCACCCTACGAAAAACTCGTCGGTGATCTGTCCGGAAGCTATTCGCGGCGCATCAACATCCAACATCGTCTTGTCTATCAGGTGCTTGAAGAGGTACGAACGGTCAAAGTGATCCGCATGTGGAGCCACTATGAATAGATCACCAAGGCTGTATGGGCGTGGCCCATGTCAGTAGGACTCGGCTGTCGACAAGACGTGATCTTGTGCGCACTCGATCAGAACAACTCTTCCTCATCCTCACCGTCGGCCTCCTCATCATCTTTCAACAACACAGGACGCCCCTGGCCGCCGCCCAGATCGGGACCGACCACGCCGCGCGATTCCAGCTCTTCGATGAGGCGGGCGGCTTTGGGATAGCCGATCCGTAGTTTGCGTTGGAGCAGGCTGGCGCTGCATGTCGCCAACCCACGAATGGCGTCGATGGCCTCGTGAATCAGTTCATCCTGGTCATCCAGTCGATCCATGAGACTGTTCCACGGCGGAACGATCGCAACCGGCTGGTCCACATCTCGATCCTTCCAGAAACCCGTGATGGCCTCGATCTCGGGGTCGGAGACCCAACAGCCCTGGATACGGAAGAGCTTGGCCGCGTCAGGCCGCATGAGGAGCATGTCGCCGCGCCCCAGCAACTTCTCGGCACCCGGCTGGTCCAGAATGACCCGGCTGTCGATCTGGCTGGTGACGGCAAAAGCGATGCGCGTGGGGAAATTGGCCTTGATCAGGCCGGTCACCACATCGGTGCTGGGACGTTGGGTGGCGAGAATCAGGTGGATGCCGGTAGCGCGCGCCATCTGCGCCAGACGGCAGATCTGGCGCTCGACATCTTCCGGCGCAGTCATCATGAGGTCGGCCAGTTCGTCGACGACCAGCACGATGTAGGGAAGTGGGTCCATGTTTTTGCGGCGGCGGGCCAGCGTATTGTAGGCAGTCGATGTTGCGCACGCCGGCCTCACGAAAGAACTGATAGCGGTCGTCCATCTGGATCAACAGCCAGGTCAGCGCGCCCATGACCTGATCCATGTCGGTGATGACCTTACCCATCAAGTGAGGAATGCCGTTGTAGCCGGGCAGCTCGACCATCTTGGGGTCGACCATGACCAATCGAAGGCTCTCCGGTCCATGTTGCATGAGCAGACCGCTGATGATGGTGTTGATGCAGACCGACTTACCCGCGCCGGTCTGCCCGGCAATGAGCATGTGGGGTGCGGCAGTCAGGTCCATGGCGACGGGCTTGCCCGACGTGTCGCGCCCCAGCGGCAGGCCTAGTGCGCCGCCGTTCTTGCGCATCTCCGCGCTCTCGAGGACACCGCGCATGCCCACAATGGTCTTGTCCGTGTTGGGCACTTCGATGCCCACATAGGGCCGGCCGGGCACCGGCGCCTCGATGCGCACCGCCGGCGCGGCCAGAGCCAGAGCCAGGTCGTCGGAGAGGGAAACGATACGGCTGACCCGGATCTTGCGCTTCTGGCCGGCGCGTTCCAGATACTGCGGCTCTACGCCAAACTGGGTCACCGTGGGCCCGCTCTCGACGTGCACCACCCGGACCGGCACATTGAAGTCGGCCAGGGTCGTCTCGATCAGTTGCTGCATGAAGTGCACATCCGCGCCACCATAGGTTCCCGAATCGACGTCCAGCAGATCCAGCGGTGGCAGTTCGTCCACGCTGCGAGTTGGTTTGCGCGCCGGCGCCGAACCGGCCGCAGGTGATTTCTTTTTCCGCGGTGGATTGCGCGTGACCGGCGGTTTCTGACCGACAGGCGGGTTTGCCGGTGCAACGGCCACAAATTCGTCGGGCGCTTCAGCAGCAGGGATGAAATTGGCGCTGGGAGGAATATCAAAAAGAGCGTCGCCGGCATCGGGCTCAGGTTGTTGGGAGAGTGACTGGCGTAGACCGTCCCAGACCGCAGGCACGGCCGGTAGATAACGGGCCAACGCGGCAGCCGCGTAGAGCATGGGCGTATATCGGACCAGGAGGTATGCGCCGAAGAGCGCGGCAGCAAAGACCAGGACCAGCGCCGGCCACCAGCCCAATGCGCCCAACAGCACGCTGCCCAGCGCCCAGCCCACAAGACCGCCCTCCTGTCCGTCCAGCGGCCGCATGACCGGCGTCTCGTCGTGGTTGAAGAGAAACGTGAGCATCATCAACGCCAGCAGCAGAAGCTCCGCACCGACCATTGCCTCGGCGCTCCAGTAACCGGCCCGATGCCGGAACATGAGCACCATACCGAGCACAATAACCGCAAGCGCAAGCCAAGGCGCGGTCCAGCCGACCATGCGCACAAGCCAAGGTGTCAGATTGCTGCGTAAACTGAAGAGCATCACCGCACCGGCCAACAACACGAAGACGCCGAGAATCTCGGTGCTGAACGACTCACGTGCTTCCTGCATCCAGGCAGTCCAGTTGGTTGGTTTGCTGCTGCGTCGATTTGCCATATGGATTCGAGGTTTAAGAATTCGGCACGTGTGATTCGAGCACTGGTGCTGTCTGTGCTTCGGTCGTTTGGCGGGTGTCATGTAGCCCGTTGGCTTTGTCATCCGACCCGCAGTCAGTGGGTTCGGTTTGAGCAGGGTGGGCTTCGGCAGAGCGCAACGTGCGATCAGGGCCTTTGTCCTGTTCCATCTCCGAAAGGACACGCGCCACCTGTCCGATGGCGACCCGCTGTTTACGGAAAAGATCGCTTTCGCTCATGGCCAGGCGATCCGCAATCTCGCGTACTTTGCGGCCCTGAATAAAGCGCATCTGCAGAATATTGTAGAGCAGCCATTCGGGTCTACTCAGGTTCTGCTTCCCGTCCGGTTTCATGCGTTCGATGGCGTCATGGAGCACCAAGCGCAGCGCCTTGGTCGGATCGCCCTCGCCTTGGTCCAGCCTCTCGCCGACGATACGCAGTTGGGTCAGAGGGCTGCGTGTCAGTTTTGGGCCGCCCCAGTAGTGGCGAAGCGCTTCTCTCGACCCAGTCCTCAAATTCGGGGCTATGGATCGGGCTCGGGTTGAGCATGGCCGCCGCCAGCTGCTCGTCATTGCCAACCGCGCTGTCCGCCGCACTGTAGGGCGTCAGTCCGCGCAGCTGCTGGATACGGTCGATGTCAGGAATAATGCGCCGCAATTGAACGAAAACCGCCTGCTGCAGTCTGCGATCGGAGAGGGCCCGTGCAATGCGGTTGATCATTTTATCCAGCACCGCAGATTCATCCCGGCTGAGCAACGTCATCTCGGTGCGGGCAGCCACTGCCAGCATGCCCAGGAGCATGCTTCTCCTCCGGCATCCGATGCCGGCTCAAGCAGCGGCCAGATCCAGAAGTCGGCGTGAAAGAGCGGTTCCAGCGGATCGTTCTCGCGCAATGCTTGACTCAACGCACTCGTCCAGCCGCTGACCTCTTTGACCTGGTCGCGCGTGCCCTCAGGGCCGATAACCGCTTCCAGGATCAAATCAGATCCGATAACGGCAGCCACGAACCCGGACGGGACATGCAGCAACTCACACATGGAGCCCAGGCTATTTTCCAAAAATTGGCGCACATCGCTGGTGGTCAGTAGCCGGCGATCCAGTTCGCGTAACCAGGCGATCTCCTCGCGGTCTTCGCGGTAGACCAAGCGATCGATAAGACCTTTGCTCATACTCAGCAGCAACTGACTGAAGACGATAACACCGGTGATGACGCTGAAGAGCGCGATGTCCCGAGGCAGCCCTAGCCGGCGCTCGAATGTGGGCACAATCTGGATCGCGAGAATGACAAAGATAGCGACGATAGGTCCGCGCATGAAGAAACGGATTAGCCGGTAGCGGACGACACGATCCGGTGTCAGCACACCGAAGTAGGTGACTGTATAGCTCATCAACACGAGCAGCGCGGCAACAGCCATGTTGACTAATAGCGACAGCAAGAGCACGCCGACGCTACCGTGAATGCCGACGCGGAAACGGCTCAAGGTAATCAGATACGGAAAAACGCCGATGCCCGGTCCCACAAAGCCCAACAGAATATAGGTCATGCGCCGGCGGCTGGCGGCGGTTATACAGCGCTGCCGCGCCTTCAGAATATTGCGAAATGCCAGGGCCGTGGTTAGGACGAAAAAGGCAACGAACAGGGCAAAATATGGCCCCGCTTCGAGGTAGCTGATGGGTGGGACATAGACCAAATCGCCCACAAGCTGCCCGCCCCACAGCGCGCTCGAGTGCAGAGGCCACCGACAATGCAACAGCAGAGACGGCAACCCAGCGACGGGTGCTGATGCGATAATTCGTCGTGCGCAAAACCGCCAGCGAGAAGAGATAGTAGCCGGCGGGCACCGTGGCGATTCCCAGCCACTGAAAGCGAAGCCAGATCTCGATTGACTCGACATCCACGACGCGATTGAGCGCCACGTCACTGGCAAAGGTCACCATGACACAGGCCAGCAGGATGGCATAGCCACGCGCGACCTGCGACCGAAAGTTATAGGTAAAGGTGTAGGCCAGGAGCGAGAAGGCCAGGATGACCAGGATCGACGCCATGGCCACATTGGTTGCGGCCAACAGTCTGAGTCAAGGAAAATGGAAACTCACTCATCACGTGCTATCCAACCCATTCGATCTCTTCGTCGACAACGACCCACATCTTCCGTCGCTTGAGCAGATGCAGACGAAAACCGCCGCCGACAGTCGGCGACCGGCGAATATGAACATAGATGGTCGCGTCCTGCAACGTACGAAACTCGACCGGCTCCATTTCGATCAACGGTCCCTGGGGCGTCGGGGCGGGTTCCTGCGGCAGCAGCCACAAGGTCTCGCCGTGAAACCCTAGATCGCCCTGCACGTCAGCTGGATGGACCCGGATGCGCAACTGGGCCGGATGGCCGTCAATGTCAGGCTCCATGTAGCGGGTCAGTCCAAGCCTATGGATCAGGACCGTGCGGCGAATCCGGATGGTGTCCGGTTCATGTGTATCGGCGCTGCGATAGTACTTGGCCAGCGCATAGGTTGGCCCAAATGCGTTCTGCGCACTCATGAGCCGCAGTAATTCTTCGCGCACGGCGCTCCACTTGTAGCGCCAATCCCTACTCTGGAAATTGTCGCCGTATTCGAGCAACTCAAGCGTGGCCTCAGCACCCAATCGGCTCAATATGGCCAGGGGAGGAAGCGACGCAGGATCTTGCTTGAGGCGTGCCAACGATACATCTGGAGTGGCCTCTACATCGTCGGGCCGCAAGAATGACCGTCGCGTACTCAAGCTGAAAAAGATGCCGACAGCCACGGCACCGATCAACAGCGCCACCATTGTCCAGGCGACGGGGTCCATGGACTCAACAATACGTGACGCGGGCGGAAGTCGATTCAGTTCCAGAGCTTCGGCAAGCACTTGGAAAAAATTCTGTGGTTCTTGCATTGATTCAGCGTCATCTCCAACGCTATTCTACCACAGCGTCGAAACTCGACGCAGGTTCAGACGATCGAATCTACGGTTTCCTCACAAGAGTTTTGTCCTCGAGAACGTTTGCATCTATAATTTAGCCGTCCTTGGTCGGGTGCCGGTTTCATCGTCACGCAAGAATGCGTAACATCACGCATACACCCCCCCTCACCCACCTGGAAGTCCGTGGCAAATATCAGCATAGTCCATAGACGGATTGCCCGAATTCTACTGGCTGATCTTGGTGGTATCCCGAATTGTGTGTGAATTCGCAATCTACCAGAGAGAACAAGCCACTTTCACACAATTCGTGGTATACCACCGCTGATCTTCGAATGGTTATCATGACCCGTGGACGACGTCCCCAGCATAACCATCACAGATTTGGCGTCATCGCTGAGCGCATACCACGCATCGTGTAAATGGCGTTGCACGCCGAAGGTAAGGCTAATCCGTTGATCCACCTTGGGACACACTCTCGTATTTATCGACGTTCATTCGACTGCACATCATTGAAAAGGAGACCCCGATGAAACGGCTCTTCATCTGGATCGCTATTGTAATTGCACTCATGCTTTTTGTTGCTTGCGAGACGCCGGCGTCCCGCGTGGCAGAACAACAGTCGGCAATTGAGGCGCAAGAAGAGCAAGCCGCAGACGCGTCGGAATCCGCAGGGGATGCAACTGTAGCCGACTCCGACTCGGCCGCGGATGCCGGCGTCGCTGACTCTGCCGAGACCATCGAGAGCGATGATGCAGCGGTTGAAGAAGAGGACACAGCAGATAGCAAGGATGACGCTACGGCCGAAGGCGAAGAGACCGCTGAGGGCGATGCTGCCGAAGATGAGGCTGCCGCCGAAGCCGAAGAGAGTGCTGAGGGCGATGCTGTCGATGAGGCTGCCGCCACAGGCGAAGAGATCGCTGAGGGCGATGCTGTCGCAGATGAGGCTGCCGCCACAGGCGAAGAGACCGCTGAGGGCGATGCTGTCGCAGATGAGGCTGCCGCCACAGGCGAAGAGACCGCTGAGGGCGATGCTGCCGCAGATGAGGCTGCCGCCACAGGCGAAGAGACCGCTGAGGGCGATGCTGTCGCAGATGAGGCTGCCGCCACAGGCGAAGAGACCGCTGAGGGCGATGTTGCCGAAGATGAGGCTGCCGACAACACCAGCGCACACAGTCCAGCCTTAATAGACTCCATAGTCTCAGCAATGGACCGACCAAGCACATCACCACCGGCTGCGACTGACGATGCAGCATCAAGTGCAGCGTCGATCATGGGGCAGATCGGTCAAGCCATGGATCGCAGAAGTGGCGCGGCCGGCGAAGCCGCAGAGCCGGCGGCCGACGAAGAGAGTGCCGATGACCAAGCAGCTGAGGATGACCAAGCAGCTGAGGATGACGACGCCGAAGCCCAAGAGGCTGCTGCCGATACAGTAGCCGCCGGTGAAGAAACCGTCGAAAGCGAAGAAGCCGCCGATGACGCGGATGATGACGAAGTGGCCGATGACGATGCAGTAGCCTCCGGTGAAGAAACCGTCGAAAGTGAAGAAACCGCCGATGACGAGGCTGCCGACAGCGATGACGCCGATGACGACGCTGCCGACAGCGATGACGACGATGGCGGCGAAGTGGCCGCTGATGATGCAGTAGCCGAGAGCGAAGAAGCCGCCGATGACGAGGCTGCCGACAGCAATGACGCCGATGACGCCGAAGTGGCCGCTGATGATGCAGTAGCCGAGAGCGAAGAAACCGCCGATGACGAGGCTGCCGACAGCGATGCCGCCGATGACGCCGAGGAGGCAGCTGACGGTGACGCGGCCAATGATGAAGCGGCTGTCGCCGAAGAAGCCGCCGACGTGGAAGAAGTTGGGGAAGACGGTGCAGCCGATGACGACGCGGCTGCAATGCCCGAGGAAGCCGCTGCGAGCGAAGAGACCGCTGGAGCGGCAGATCTAGTCGAAGACGCGCAAACGCCCGCAGACGAAACAGCGAAGGACACAGCCGCGAAGGACGCAGCCGCGACCATGGACATGGTGACAGAGTCCATGAGTCGATCCGCCGTGGAAGCTGCCGACGAGGAAGAAAACAGCGCCGAGACCAGTG
Organism: uncultured Chloroflexia bacterium; assembly: GCA_963715415.1. Taxonomy (GTDB): domain Bacteria; phylum Chloroflexota; class Anaerolineae; order Caldilineales; family Caldilineaceae; genus JAWKOK01. The sequence goes on from CAVQSG010000052.1 coordinate 58,865, forward strand.
CCGGTGCAGCCGCGACCATGGAGGTGGTCTCCGATTCCATGAACCGATCCGCGGCTGCTGGGGACGCTGAAGTAGAGACGCAAGAGGACATTCAGCCCGGCGATGAGGCGAACGCGGAAACAGATGCTGCCGACCAAACCGCAGAGGCGGACGCTGCAGAGAATATGGTCGAGGAAAGTCCCGTCGAAGAGAGCCCTGTTCTGCCCGATATCGTCGATACCGCGGCGGCCAACGGGAGCTTCACATTGCTGCTCGATGCGGTGCAGGCAGCCGGCCTGGTCGATACACTCAAGGGCGAAGGGCCGTTTACAGTCTTTGCGCCGACCGACGAAGCCTTTGATGCGCTGCCGGACGGAGTCCTCGACGGGTTGCTAACCGATCCCGAGGGCGCATTGACCGGCGTTCTGCTCTACCATGTCGTCGAAGGCCGAGTCACGGCAGAGGATGCGGCGGCACTTGACGGCCAAGCCGTCGCCACGATCAGCGGTGGTGAATTGGCGATCTCGGTCGGTGATGACGGCTCGGTCATGGTCAACGACGCCACCGTGACGCTGGCCGATGTCGAGACCGAGAACGGTGTCATCCACGTGATTGACGCCGTGCTGCTGCCGCCCGTCGACGGCGTAGCAGCGGACTCAGCGGGTGCAGTCGCCGCTGATGATGCGGCTGAAGATGCTGCTGCTGACGAGGCAGAGGTTGTGGAAGCGGAGGCACCGGCCGCAGAGTCTGCTCCTGAAGCCGACGTTCAGACAACGGAAGACGTTGAAACACCAGCCGAGGATGCCGCGGCCGATGGTGATGGAGCGGTAGGCGACCAAGCAACGGAAGCGCCGGTCGAGGAGACAGCGACCACTGAAACAGAGAGCGGGTTGGAGGGCGTAGCGGATCCGGCGTCGCTCATGGAGCTGATTCGCAATATCATGCTCCGCCAACAACCGTAGGCGCCCGCGGAACGACAGCGACAAAATTGTGTCTATAGGCCGATGGCCCTATTTGCGCCGCCGTCCTGCACCACAGTTGCAGGCGCAAACATATAGGCGCCCGCGCAACGACATCGACAAAATTGTGTCTATAGGCCGATGGCCCTATTTGCGCCGCCGTCCTGCACCACAGTTGCAGGCGCAAACATATAGGCGCCCGCGCAACGACATCGACAAAATTGTGTCTATAGGCCGATGGCCCTATTTGCGCCGCCGTCCTGCACCACAGTTGCAGGCGCAAACATATAGGCGCCCGCGCAACGACATCGACAAAATTGTGTCTATAGGCCGATGGCCCTATTTGCGCCGCCGTCCTGCACCACAGTTGCAGGCGCAAACATATAGGCGCCCGCGCAACGACATCGACAAAATTGTGTCTATAGGCCGATGGCCCTATTTGCGCCGCCGTCCTGCACCACAGTTGCAGGCGCAAACATATAGTAACTGAAATTGGCGCACCGCTGGACTGAATTGACTCGAGGCGACAGTGAGGCGGGGCCGATCGTGGGCCTCGCCTCTTCATATGCCCGTGGCTGCGCATGTCTGTATAAAGCCCAACTGTCGCGCATACGATTGTTATCGCACCCTGTGAAAGTAACCGAAGGAGGTCGACTGTGGAACGCGATTCTGAAAACCGGTGGGGTATCGACCTACCATCTCACGGCATGGCCCGACACTGTCGGGTATTGATTATTGCGTTGCTGGCGCTGGCATTGCTCGGCGGCTGTGGGCAGCAGACGCCGGAACCGACAAGCAGACCGACCCCCATGCCGACGGCAACAGCGGAAACCACGCCGGCCGATCTGGTAACGGTGGTTCGCTCCAACCCAGATCTCTCTGAATTGGCCGCCGCCCTCGAGAGAGGCGACCTGATCGATAAGTTGTCGACCGCCGGCCCATACACACTGTTCGCGCCGACCGATCAGGCATTCGAAGACCTACCGGACAGCACGCGGCAAGATCCGGATCTACTGGTCGACATTTTGCTCTACCATGTAGTCGAAGGAGCGCTGACCATAGCCGATCTGGCTGAAGCGGCAACCGTAACGACGCTGCTGGGCGATACGCTCGCGGTCGGCGAAGCGGCGAACCTACGCATCGCGGATGCAACGATCGCGACACCCGATCTTGCGGCCGGCAACGGCATCATTCACATCATCGATACGCTGCTTATCCCACCGACCCTCGGCCAAGAATGACGGAGAAAGCCAGGTTGCGGATGGATCATCACGGTGACACAACCGGCGACGCGAACGTGTGGCCCGGGCTCGCCTTCGGCACACAACCGGCGCCGAGTTGGCAACCCGTTGCCGCCTGCGAACTGCTCATTTTCGTCGGGCTGACCGGCGTCGGCAAGAGCACGACCATCGAACATCTGCTGCGACGAAATCCGGCAATGCTCTTGCCAAACCGACGCACGCTCACCGACTCGCTGATCATCGACTACGTTCAGCGACGTGACGCCCTACCTCGAGTCCCGGTGACGGACCGGGCAGAGCGCTTTGCGCTGACACGGCGCTATCGTGAATTGCGTCCGGGCGGCATGGCCGATGCCCTCGCCGACATCTATGTTGACCGTGATGTCCTGGCCAAGCCCCTCTTCTTCGATGGTCTTGCGCGGTGAAAACGAGGTTACAGCCGCTGCATCGGTTCTGCCGTTCGCTCTTTTTGCCGTTCTGAGACGCGCCCGATTCCGTACGTGTGCAGCGCCTACTCCAGCGTAACGACGCCTTCGATTGCCTGCACTCTGCTGCTGAACGTCACAGTCGCTCGACGCCGGGCGCTGGGCGACCACTGCAATCACGTGGCGTCACTACACCGGCCGGACTGCTCAGTGCGGCCGAAGAGACAGAACTTGTGCGCCTGCTTGATCGTGGAGAAGTCCTGGTCGCGGATCTTCAGACCAAACTGAAGATCGTCGGCGAGGAACGGCGCAACTACGATCCGGTTGAGACCATAAAGGCACTAGAGACGTGGGCACCGGACCGCACCGTCTGTGTCGACACCACGCTGTACAGCGCAACAGAGGCCGCGCATATCATTGGTGACTTCATCGATAGAAAGTATATGGCGGCCTCCTCATGAACATGCCGACCATCGCAGACGTCGAGACCACTGTCTTCCGCCTTCCCTTGTTGGGCGTACTACGCTGGGGCAAGGCCAGTTCGCTCAACGAGGCACGCCACGTCCTCATTCGCGTGCGGCTCAGTGACGGCAGCCAGGGCATCGCGGAAGCGCCGCCGCGTCCGACCATCTACGGCGAAACCGTCCAGAGCATCACAAGCATTGTCAACAACGAGTTCGCACCACGACTCCACGGGTTGACCCCGGAAGAAGCGCGACCCCATCTGGGTGAAATCGCCAACAATCAGACCGCCAAGGGCGCGCTGGATATGGCGATCCATGGCGCGGTGGCACAAAGCACGGGACTATCGCTGGCAGACCATCTGGAGTCTGTTCAGTCCAAGATTCGCGTCAGCTACATTTTGGGCATCGGTGACCGCGAGACGGTCCTGGAAGAAGCAGCGTCCGTCTACGCCCAGGGCGTGCGCGTCCTCAAGGTGAAAGTCGGGCGCAACTGGGTAGAGGATCGCGCTCGCATCGAGGAACTACAGATGATCGGCGCCGATCTGGATCTCTACGCCGACGCCAACGAATGTTTCACACCGGAAGAGGCGGCTGACCGCCTCGCCTGTTTGCGCGATCTCGGGCTGCATTACTGCGAAGAACCGCTGCCTGTCGAGTTGGTGCAAGAACGGGCCGCGCTGCGCGCGGCTGATCTGCTGCCTGTCATTGCCGACGACAGTTGTTTCTCACCGAGAGAGTTGCGTCGCGAGCTGTCGCTGGACACATTCCACATCCTCAACATCAAAACCGCGCGCACCGGCTTCAGCGAGTCGATCGAGATGCAGGCCATGGCAGCGCAGGCCGGCAAAGGTATCATGGTCGGTTCGCAGGCCGGTTCAGGGCTGGGGACAGTCTGCGCAGCCCTCTTTGCAGCGCGGGCCGGCATCACACATCCGTCGGAACTCTCCTTCTTCCTCAAATTGCGTGAGGATATTCTGGCCGAGCCGCTGCAGCTGCATGAAGGATACTTGGCCTTACGTGATGTCAGACAGGCGCGTGTAGATTGGGATGCACTCCGAGATGCGACACTGCAACCATAGGGCGTCCGGCGAATGCGGGCTGACCTGCCGGTCAATCGGAATCAACCCTGGTTGCTGAATACGATCCCGGGTCGCAATACCTTTTCATAGATCTCAGAGACACTGACCACTTGCATTCCCGCACGTTCATAAAGTCGAGTTGCACCGGTTAGACGGAAATTCTCGTCCAGCGTCACTCCCGGCGTCGACCATTCAGCCTCAATCTCGCTGATCGTTGTGCGCCCGGCGCCGGCCTTCACATCGGCACAACGGTTGATCAGCGCCCGGCATGCTTCGAGATCGTCAAGCTGCGGCGAACGCATGACATAGCCGGGCGGCAGGGGATGTGATTCGGAGTCGGACATATCCTTCTTCCATATTCTATGACGGGTGCATCCCATTTTCCGGGGCGCCAGTCGAGAGCACGACACGAATCACCTTGAGGAAGCCCCCAAATATCGTATGCACCCTTCTATAAACGTTTAAGTTGACCACACGCAGCCTAATGTATACCATGTACAGTTGTTGAGCCATCCAGGCCACCCCGTATCCTAGGAGCATCTGCGACCATGAGAACAGTTCGCGCCGTCCGCTATGTAACGCCGCTGCGTGAGGGTGGATCGTTGCCGGCGGTGATCGAAGCTGACGACGACCAGCTCTACGTCATGAAGTTCGTCGGCGCCGGTCAAGGCCCCAAAGCCCTGATTGCGGAAGTCATTGCCGGACAGATTGCGCAGCATTTGGATCTGCAGGTGCCGGAAATGGTCTTCATCCAGATGGAAGAGGGATTGGGGCGTTCCGAGCCCAACGCTGAGATTCAGGATCTTCTGAACGCCAGCATCGGTTTGAACTTCGGCATGGCCTTTCTGTCCGGTGCATCCGCCTTCAACCCGTTGCTCGAGCCGCCATTGGACGCCGCGCTGGCGTCGACCATCGTCTGGTTCGATAGCTACGTCACCAATGTCGATCGCACGCCGCGCAATGTGAACATGTTGTTGTGGGAACAGTCGCTCTGGCTCATCGACCACGGCGCGTCCCTCTATTTTCACCACGATTGGAATGACTGGGAAGATCGGATCGCGTCGCCCTTTCAACTGGTCAAAAGCCACACATTGTTGCCCCAGGCTGAGCAGGTGGCGGCAGTCGACGGAGCACTGCGGGCACGTCTCAGTCATGCGGAGTTGGAGCAGATCGTGGCCCAGGTGCCGGATGTGTGGCTGAACGGGGAGCATGCATTTGTCTCGACGAACCAACACCGCGCTGCGTATGTCGAGTACCTCGATCGGCGACGCGATGCCGCCGACGTCTTTGTGGAGGAGGCGGTCAATGCCCGGGCACGCGACCTATGACTACGCCGTAATCCGCGTCGTGCCGCGGGTAGAGCGTGGCGAGTTTGTGAACGCGGGTGTCATTCTCTTCTGCCGAACACGACGTTTCCTGGACGCCGTCATCGAGTTGGACGAAGAGCGCCTGCGTGCGCTGGCACCGGACATCGACATCGAGACGGTACGCGAGCAATTGGAACTGATTCCCCGCATCTGCGCCGGCGACGGTCCTGTTGGTAGGCTTGGACAGGCAGATGCCTTCCACTGGATCGTGGCGCCCCACAGCACCATCATCCAGATCTCACCCGTCCACACCGGCTTGTGCCGGGAGCCGGCAGAGGCGCTCAATCATCTGGTCGACACGCTCATTCGCCAGAACGCGCCCGGCAGCATCTCCAATACGTAAACTCGTCGTCGACACAGGTAACCCGCAGGTAGCGACCGACTAGTACAGTCGGGCGTGAATACCACGACAGAAATTCGGCTGCCCTACCTCTGGCATGAACTGTATAGGGCTTTCTGTCGGGATTCACTAGTGTCGTCCGACAATACCACGACTGACGATTCAGGCTGTCCTGCCGGTCTACAGAGGGCATGATACTCGTCAGAGCTTTCAAGATCGGGTTCACACTAGTACAGTCCGGCGTGAATACCACGACAGAAATTCGGCTGCCCTACCTCTGGCATGAACTGTATAGGGCTTTCTGTCGGGATTCACTAGTTCAGTTCGTCGTGAACACCACGACAGAAATTCGGCTGCCCTACCTCTGGCATGAACTGTATAGGGCTTTCTGTCGGGATTCACTAGTTCATTCTCGAGCAGTCGGCGCCGTGCCAATGACTGTCACCCGGTATTGAGTTCCATGTTTTCGTTGTGCGATCAGATTAGGACGTGCGGTTGAGCAGGCTATTTGCCAGCGCTGCCAGCGGCGAGCTCGAAATCCGGTCACCCAACACTTCAGCCAGGGCAGCCAAGGCTGTGCGATGGTGTTCCACCAATGCCTGTTCGGCATAGTCGCGGGCGCCGGCCTGATCGAGGAGTTCCATGGCGAAGGGCAGATGTGCCATGGTCATGTTGTTGTCCATCACCACGCGCAATTGTTCTCCCACAAGCGCGTGGTTCCTGGTATAGAGCAACGGCAAACTCTTCTTGCCGCGCAGCACATCGTTGCCCGCAGCCTTTCCCGTCACGGCAGGATCACCCCAGATGCCCAAAACGTCATCCCGGATCTGAAATGCCAGCCCCATTTCCTGCCCAAATTGCTGCAAAGCCGTCTGCTGTTGGGGCGTTGCCCCTCCAATCAGCGCGCCGATGGCAATGCCGGCGCCGATCAGCGCGGCGGTTTTGCCCTGGATCATGCGCAGATACTCCTCAACCGTCACATCGCGCCGTTCCTCGAAACTCATGTCAAGAAACTGGCCCTCGGTCAACCTGATGTTGGTGCGTGTAAAAATGTCCAGTGCCCTCAACGCGAGGCGCGGATCCACGCCTCGCCGACCCAATTCCTGGATCGCTGCGTACGCCATGGCAAACATGCCGTCACCGACATTGATGGCGTGCGGGACACCCCAGACCTTCCAGACAGTGGGCCGGAAACGACGGGTCTCATCCCCGTCTTCCACGTCATCGTGGACCAACGAAAAGTTGTGCAGGATTTCGATGGCCGCGGCAGCCGGCAAGGCCGGCGTCGGATCGCCACAGAATTCAGCACAGGCGAGCAGACAGAGCATGGGACGCAATCGCTTGCCGGCCGGGGAGGAGGTAGGCTGAAATGATTGGTCGACCCAGCCCATGTGATAGTGAATCATGCCGTGAAACCCGGATAGGGCGCACTCGTCACTGCTCAAGACCGTGCGCATTTCAGTTTCGAGCTTAGGCAACCAAGTGCCGATAAATCCGCTAAGAGAAAAGTCCGACATAATGTTCCTCTGAGTGCAGCAGTGTGTTGGTGGTTGGAAGTTTCAGCCTTCGGAAACCGGCCGGAACCGGTTGATTGGACAGTGTATCGGTGTCCACCGTGCGGAGTTTGTCTGTGGACGGTCACGAACCGTCGTTCGTCACTTTCATCATAACACCTTCAGCGCGTAGACCACGACAGGAGGCCACGCCGCAACAAAACATGGCAATGCGCAACTCGTCGCGTAATAGCTCCATTTCTTCAACGACAGCGTCTGCTGAGTCCACAGCTCGTTTCAGGAAGGGCGAGGCCAGACCGACCAGATCCGCGCCCAATGCCACACATTTGGCGATTTCCTGGCCGTTGCGGATGCCGCCACTGGCAAAGAGATGTACATCGTTGCGCACCAGGCGTGTACGCGTTTCGGCCACCGCAGCCAGGCTCTCCGCGGTTGGGATGCCCCAGATCGCCGAACGCCGCAGCCAGGCGACGCAACCGTGTCGTCGGTGCGCGGTGCATCTCGACCTGGCTCCAAGACGTGCCTCCCGCGCCGGCAACATCGATGGCAGCAACACCGGCCTGAAGCAGCGATGCGGCGGTGCGGCTGTCGATCCCCCACCCGACCTCCTTGACAATCACCGGCGTATCCAGCTTCGCACAGATATCGGCAATCCTATCGACGAGACCTCGCCAGTTGGTATCGCCTTCCGGCTGAAGAACCTCTTGCAGGGGATTCAAATGCAGGATCAGCGCGTCGGCTTCAATCATGTCGACGGCGCGACGACACTGATCGATCCCGTAGCCGTAGTTCAATTGCACGGCGCCCAGGTTCGCGAACAGCAGTGCAGTTGGTGCCACGTCACGCACATTGAAACTCGCGACCGACTCTGTCTGCTCGATGCCGGCGCGCTGGCTACCTACGCCCATGGCGTAACCACAGGCCTCGGCAGCTGCAGCCAGATTGCGATTGATCCGCTCGGCCTCTTGTGCGCCACCGGTCATGGAGCTAACTAGAATTGGTGCGCCCAGTCGCTTGCCGAACAAGACTGTTTCCGTCTCAACGTCCCCGAGATTCATTTCCGGCAGCGCCTGGTGGACGAAGCGGTAATTCTCCAATCCGGTTGTCAGCGACGGAAAGCTGACGTCTTCTTCCAGATTGATGCGTATGTGGTCGGCTTTTCGTTGGTTGATGGTCAATGTGCACCTCGCGTTATTTTGAGGGTTGACAACGGCAAGTTCGTGCGAACTTGCCGCTAAATTCGGCATTTCGCCGATAGAACCTGATGGTTATGCGAAATTTCGCATAACCATCAGGTTCTATCCCAGGTACCCTCTCGAGTAATGGCTCCAAAACAATAGATTCATTATGCCTGACACTCTGCATTATGACCGTATCGTGGCTCCCACGTTGCCGCACGATTTTTGCATGCACCGACCAATTTCCCGACCGTCGCATAGTCATTCCGGCTGTTCTACCTCTGGAATGCCCAATCTGAAAATTGAAATATTTCGCATTTCGATCAAAATCACAATATTTGGCAGCCCCGAACCCGTTGACAATCTTTTTCGCAGCGTGCTAGCCTAGTATCACGCTGTACGGTCACAGCATGCCCAAGCAGCACTCCCCTTTTCGCAAGTGATTTCCGGTCTGCGGAGTTTGATCTCACTGCGAAGAGTTTCGTCATAGTAAGAATGGCGAACTGCTAACAGGCGGCGAATTTCGCAAAGCCAAACAATGTTTCCCCACTATATTTTCTCTTTGGGAAAGGAGAGAGCAATGTCCCTTCAGTTGTTACACAAGGGTACTCAGAACGGTGTATTTCGGATGGTCCTCGCATTGGGCCTCGCCATCGCCCTTCTGATCCCGGTCACCCTCACGGCGTCGGCGCAGGCTCTGCAGCCCGGCGGTACAAGTTGTGTTGACGGTCTTGTCATTGACTGGCAAGAAAATCCGATCGAAGAAGGTTGGTTTGTGCGGGCAATTGCAGACGACGGCAGCCGGCACGACGGTCTATGTTCTACCCAGCGACGAAGACGACGAGGAAGGCCAGTTCGAGATCAACGATGATCCGCATCTGATCTCCGAAGACTGGTCGTTCGAAGTGATCTTCCGCGGCGAGGAAAATCCCAACTTTGATGACACCCAGCCGGAAAGCGAAACCAACCCGCGCTATATCTGGCTTGACGATGAGGGCAACGAAGTCGTCGATGCGCCGCTTGCCGATCTCGTGGGCGTTGCTCCCCTGTTCGGTGACTGGCGCGGTGTGACACCGGTCAAGTTCGATGTCACGCTCGACACCACATCCGGCAAATGCACCCGGGTGCGCTTCAAGCTCAAGGAAATCGTGACGGTTCTGGTCACCAAGATCGATGCCGACCATACACTTCTGCCCGACTGGACGATCTACGCCACGCCTGACAAGAGCAACAAGTTCGCCACCAGCAGGACGGCGAGACCAGCGACGAAAATGAGGCCGTGGCGGCTCATTTTTGAACTGACTCCCGGTAAGTGGATCTTCACGGAAGAGTCACCGGACGACGTCGGCGACGACTACTATCCGGTGATTCCGGCCAACGGCCAACAGACGCTTGACGTGCGAATCCGCACAGGACCGTGCCGACGACGACGATCCGGGCAACGACTATGTCCCTGCGCTGGTTGATTACCCGCTGCGCTTCAAGAACGAAGTCGGCTCACCGGCTGTATCCAGGTGCTCAAGACCGACCTGGCGCCCGAAGAGTCCGAGTTCAACGCCAACTTCCCGCTTGCAGGTTGGGAGATCAGCATCCTGCGCGCCGACGGCAGCGAACAGACCTTCGGCTACACCGACGCCACCGGTATGGTCAAGTTCGAGGGATTACCCTTCGGCCCGTATACCATCAAAGAAGAGACTCGTGTCGGTTGGGATTTGGTGACCGAACTCGTTCTCGACGAAATCTACGTCAACTACGACCAAGCTCAGACTTCCTCCGTCGAAGTCTCGCTGACTGACTCCGATTGTGTCCTCGTCAAGTTCGTCAACGAGCAGGCCGACGCCCACTACTTCATCGAAGGGCGTAAGCTGGACGTCAACGGCCACTACGGCATCCCAGGCTGGAAGATTGAAGCCAAGGCGCTGGACAAGGGTGGAGGAGGATCTCGACCCAGTCTTCACCGACGGCAACGGCTACTACAAGTTCGAACTGCCCGGCGACGACTACCGCATTCCCGGCGCCCGATACCAGATCTGTGAGGACGACGATGTGGACGGCTGGGAAAATGTCAGCTCCACCTGCTACACCGTAACGGTTCCCAAGACCCTGGGCTCGACAGCCAAAGTCCCGGATTTCGTCAACCGGCAGGTTGGCCACCATGTTCCCATGAAGACCAGCTGGAGCGGCGGCTGGAGCAAGATGGATATATGGGCAACATGGGCAACATGGGCAAGATGGACGGCATGAAGTGCAGCAAGTACCACGAGGTTATGGCAGGCGAAGGCCTCTATAGCATCGGTGAGAAATACATGAAGCCGGCCGGCGCCATGTTGGCAGCCGATCCCTGGATTGCTGCCCGCACGAATCAGTACGTCTACACTGGCGAGAAAGTCTGCATCCCGTAAGCACTCCTAAGACGCTGGCGACATCCAAAGGACAGGGTCCGCAAGGGCTCTGTCCTTTTTCTGTGTAGGCCGTCCCGCCAAATAGAGATCCCGGTTTTCGTAGGGGAGACCCCTGCGTTCGCCCGTCGTGGCCGGAGACGAATGTGGTCGCCCACCGTGCGCCTTTTTGCGGATGGCGCACTGTAAATGTCCACAGAACCACGATGTTGCGTTACAATCTCACCATGCACATCGGTGTTTTGACTCACAACTATCCACGCTTCAAAGGTGACTTCAGCGGCACATTTGTCGAGGCATTGTGTGAAGAGTTGGTCGCCCAAGAACAACGGGTGACGGTTTGGGCACCCTTCGATACAGAATACGATGCCGCCACGATCGTCCGCGGTCGACCTACGGCTCTATCGCTACGCCTGGCCGGCACGGGCCCATCAACTCGGCTACATGCGTTCCATGCAGTCGGACCTGGCGTTGCGCGCCAATACCTATCTACTGAGCCCCGGGTTCTTCGCCGCCGGCATCCGCAAGGTGCTGACCGAAGCACGACGCGACCCTCCGGATATATTGCACGCACACTGGCTATTGCCCAACGGTTTTGTCGGCGCCGTTGTGCAGCCGACAATTGGACATTCCACTGGTGGTGTCGGTCCCCGGATCGGACGCGCAGGTAGCCGCCAAAAACGCGCTCTTTCGGCGCATGGCGCGCTTCACGTTCGCTCAAGCAGCGCTGTTGACCGCCAACAGTACGCGCGTTGCGTGAGGCTGTTGTGGCGTTGGGTGCGGATCCTGACAAGTTCGACATGATTATCTACGGAACCGATTCCGCCGCACTGTACCCCGAAGATGACGGCGTTGCGGATCGACGCGCACAGCTCGGTCTCGACCATGAAACGACCATGTTGTTGTGCGTCGGACGAATGGTCCATAAAAAGGGGTTCGACGTGCTCTTGCGCGCGCATGGCCGAACCACAGCTCGCAAGCCGACCGGTGGCAGCGGTGATGATCGGCGACGGCGATCAGTTGCAGCCATGGCAGAAGCTCGCCCGGGATCTGTCGATTGCGGAGCGGGTCCACTGGGTCGGGTACGGTACCGAAAGACAAGATCGCGTGCTACTACAACGCCGCCGACATCCTGGTGATGCCCTCAGTCAGCAAACCGGCCGACGGTCTCAACGTCTGTGTATTGGACGCCATGAGCTGTGCCAAGCCGGTGGTCGGCAGCGACGTCGCCGGCAATGAGTTGGCCATCGCCGACGGCGAGACCGGTTACATCGTCCCAGAGCAAAACCCGGCAGCGCTGGCCGATGCGTTGGCAAGTCTGGCGCACGATCGATCACGACGGCAACGGATGGGGAGGCCGGACACCGGCGAATTGAGCAGGAATTGGGGTGGCCAAGTCTCACCAGGCGCTACATCGACCACTTTCACCGGTTGAGCGCCAACCGGCACCACACGCATCCTGTAGAGTCGACAACACCGAAGAGACGGGAGAACGCCACGTGAGTGAGCTGTCTATATCGATCCTATGCCCAAGTTCTGGAAGACCGGCTCACTGGCACCTATGATTGATCACAACTATCAAGAGTATTACGCCGAGAAGCGCGTCCTCATTACCGGGGGACTGGGCTTCATTGGCTCAACGCTGGCACGACGGCTTGTCGATCTGGACGCCCGGTTACACTAGCGGATTCTCTGATCCCGGACTACGGCGGCAACCGCTTCAACATCGACGGCTACTGTGCAGCGAATGCACGTCAATATCGCCGATGTACGCGATCCGTACTCCATCCGCGCGCTGGTGCAGGATCAGGATGTGCTCTTCAATCTGGCAGGGCAGGTCAGCCATCTCGATTCGATGGAGCGATCCCTACACCGATCTGGAGATCAACGCACGCAGCCAGCTCTCGATCTTGGAAGCCTGTCGCCACGAAAACCCCACCGTCAAGATCGTCTATGCCGGAACACGCCAGCAATACGGCAAGCCGGCCTATCTGCCGCTGGACGAAGAGCACCGCCAGCGCCCCACCGACGTCAACGGCGTCAACAAGCTGGCCGGCGAGTGGTATCATATCGTCTACCACAATGCGTACGATCTGCGCGCCACGTCGCTGCGCATGACCAATACCTACGGCCCACGCCAGTTGATGAAACATAACCGGCAGGGCTTCATCGCCTGGTTCGTGCGACTGGCCATGGATGACCAGGAGATCCAGACTCTACGGTGACGGCCGGCAACTGCGCGATCTCTGCTATGTCGACGATGCGGCGACGCGTTTCTGCCGCGCCGGCGCCACCGATACAGGGCAACGGTCAGGTCTTCAACCTCGGTGGGCCAGAACCGATCGCTCTGCTGACTTGGCGCAAGCTGATCATCGACATCGCCGGAAGCGGACGTTTGACCCTGGTTGCCGTGGCCCGAGGCGCGCAGACGCATCGACATCGGCGACGTCTACTCCAGTTTCGCACTGAATTCAGCGATGACGCTGGGCTGGCAACCGAGCAACATCGCTACACGAAGGGCTGGCCCGCATGATCGACTTTTATCGACGGTACCGTTCGCACTACTGGTCCTAACGCCCATTTGGGTAGAATTGAATATGGCGTTGCTCACCCAGGCGATCGCCCGGCCTAGTTGTGCAGCAGCGCTAAACCGAAATCTTCATGAAGATACGAATTTTGTAGGTCGGGCATCCTTGCCCGACACGGTTGGCGTACTACGATCACCCAGGTAGGAGAGCGGTCGGGCAGGGATGCGCCGACCTTCGTACTCATGATCTCGTGGCGTTGTCGGTTTAGATAGACAAACAGATTGATGCGATGACGAAAGCACTGCCGTTTAACGATCTACAACGCGCAATATCTCAGCGCGCAAAGACGACATCGATACCGCTGTCCAACGCGTACTGAGCAGCGGCTGGTACGTCCTTGGCCATGAAGTCACCGCCTTTGAAGAGGAGTTCGCGACCTTCTGCGGTGCAGGAGGCTGCGTGGCGGTCAATTCAGGCACGGATGCACTGCATCTTGCGCTTTGGGGCTGCGCTGTCGGCCCGGCCGACGAGGTCATCACGGTTGCCCATACGGCCGTTGCCACCGTTGCGGCCATCCGCCTCACCGGCGCAACGCCGGTCCTGGTCGATATTGACCCCGACACCTACACGCTCGACCCGGCGACGCTGGAGTCGGCCTTGACTGCTCGAACGAAAGCCATCGTGCCGGTTCACGTCTACGGGCAAGCCGCTGACATGGAGCCAATCTGCCGGTTTGCGGATAGTCACAACCTGCTCGTCATTGAAGATTGCGCCCAAGCCCACGGAGCAACCTACCACGGTCGACCTGTGGGGACAATCGGCCATGCCGGCTGTTTCTCGTTCTATCCGACCAAAAATCTCGGTGCGCTGGGAGACGGCGGCGCCGTTATCTCGACAGACCCGGAGCTACTCAAACGCATCCGTCTGTTGCGCGAGTACGGCTGGTCGCCGGAGGCGCGCTATGTTTCGCAGGTTGAAGGCACCAACAGTCGTTTGGATGAACTTCAGGCGGCTGTCCTGCGGGTCAAACTGACGCAGCTTGAGTCATGGAATGAGCGCCGCCGAGCGATCGCCCGGCGCTATGATTCAGGACTCGGACATTCACTGCGCGCGCCCCATACGCGGCCCGGATGCGAACACGTCTATCATCTCTATGTCGTCCGCTCCCGACAACGAGACTCGCTGCGCGAACAACTACAGAACCGTGGCATCGGGACGGCGATCCACTACCCCGTCCCGGTCCATCGCCAACCGGCCTATGCAGCGGCCGAAACCGTGCTGCCCGTCACCGAGCACCTCGCCGGCAAGATTCTCTCACTGCCCATGCACCCCTTTCTCTCCGACGACGACGTGGCCCGAGTCATCGACGCCACGCTTTCCATCCTCGGCTCGCGCAGCTGACCGACCATGCTTGCCCGATTGCGCACGTGGTCGCCTTCCATTCGGCTCTCCCCCTATCGAGTTGTGCTGTGGCTGCTCATATTGGGCTACAGTTGGCTCTTCTTTTCACTTGCAGTCGATATCCATCTGGGCATGCGCACACACAAGGCGGATCTGGGCCAAATCGACCAGGCCGTCTGGAACAGCAGCCGCGGTCGCTTTTTGGAACAGACCGACAACGGCTTTGCCGCCACCCGATTGACCGACCACGTCGAACCGATCTTGGTCCTCGTCAGCCCGATCTTCTGGCTGTGGAATGACGTCCGGGCCTTGCTCTTGTTGCAGGTCGCCTTTGTGGCCCTTGGTGCTTGGCTGCTCTACGAGCTAAGCCTGCACCAGTTTGACAAGGGACTCACCCCCCGCGAACGCACCCAGATCTGGCGGTTGGAACCTTTACGCGATTTGACCCAGCCGGTCGCTCTGGCGCTGGCCATTGCCTTTCTTCTGGCGTCGCAGCTGCAGTCGGCAGTGCTCACCGAGTTTCATGCTGCGCCGTTGGCCGTGCCACTGCTCCTGTGGGCGTTTCTCGCTGTCGAACGGCAACGGTGGCGGCAGTTCGTGATCGCAACGCTGATGGCCGCGCTGGTCAAGGAAGAGATCGCGTTGCTGGCTGCCGGCCTCGGCTTCTGGGCGATGTGGCGCGGCTGGTGGGAGCAAAGATGCGAACGCAGTCGACAGCAGACAGAAAATGCGGAGCCGGATGCGCCCATGCCGGCACAGTCGGCCACCCAACCCGAGGGGGTACCGGGTCACTCGCCAAGCGCCAACTCGTTCCAAGCGTTGATCGCCGGCAGCGTCGTTGCGCTGCTCTGCCTTGCTTGGTTCGCAACTGCCACGTTCGTCATTGTGCCGAACCACGCGGTCGATGTATACGGCGTGGCAGAGAGCGGTTACTTTCAACGCTACGGGTCGTTGGGCAACTCGCCAATCGACATCTTCACCGGCCTAATCACCCAGCCAAAGGTCGTCTGGTCCATCCTCACGGAACCGGCGCGGCTCGACTATCTGTTTGGGTTGGCGGCACCCTTCGGTCTGCTGGCGCTTCTGGCGCCGGAAGTCATCTTGCTTTCGTTGCCGGTTCTACTCGCCAACCTGTTGAGCGCCTACCCAGCCCAGTATTACGGCGAATTCCACTACAGTGCGCCGCTTGTGCCCTATTTCGCGGTGGCAGCAGCGTATGGATTGGGCAGGTTGTGGCGCTGGCTGGCCCGCCGTACTGAACGTAGCGCAAGCAACTTTCAATACATGCCTGCCGCAAGTACGGGCACAATGGCGGTGGTGTCGTTCTGGACCAATGCCGGCAACGCCCTACGTCCGCTCATTACCTGGATGCTGGTTGTGTGGATCCTGGTCTGGGCTCTCTTCTCCTATCGCCAGCATGGCCGCGGCCCGCTGGCGGCGCGCTGACGATCCGACGCCGATCAGCAGCCATCATGAGACGCTGGAGCGGTTTGTGGAGCAGATTCCAACCGGCGCGGCCGTGACAGCCACTGCAGCCGTCCATCCACATGTGAGCCATCGACGCCATGTCTACCAGTTCCCAATTGGTCTGGAACAAAGAGGTCGCGAGCTGGGCAATGCCAACTGGGCGCTGATCGACGTCACGACCAATACGGACATGGCACCCGGCGACGTCAAGAGCCGGGTCGATGGGATGCTGGCGACGGGCTGGGGGGTGGTGGACGCGGCCGACGGTTTCCTGCTGCTGGCCAAGGGTGCAGCCACAACGGAGATACCCAATGCCTTCTATGATTTTGCGCGCGCACCGGTCCAAGAACCATCCACCGACACGCGCGGAGGAGTGCGTCTTCAGGGCGTCGAGATCGAGGATTGGCCGCGTTGGCGCCAGAGCAAAGTCGTCGGTCTGTGGCAAGCACCGGAAGACAGTAGCCAACTCGATCCGGATACGGTCGACCTGGCCATCCGAGCCCCCAATGGCGAGCACATCAGCTCCCTGGCTACAGTGAGACCACCTGCATTGATCTGGTATCCCCCGGAGCGTTGGGCACCGGATGAGGTTGTGCGCATCACCTCGCTGCCGCTCTATCTACCGCAGGCCTTCGGATTGACGGCCCGGTCCGACACCGTGGCGATGGACAGCATGCCTCTCTACGGCGTCGATGGCCAGAGCTGGATGCAAGGCTTCGTCCGCGGCCGGCACGATCGCGGGTCGATCGTCTGGCCCTCCAGCGCGTCCACACGCGAGTTCGGCCGAGAAATGGGGATGTTGATCGATGTTACACCCGAGCGCATCGACGCCCAATTGCGTGCGGGAGACGAGACACTGTCCGTCGCGGCGTGGCTGCCGACACGCGCCCTTCGGCCCGATCGAGCCCTCGATCTCTGGCTTCAGTGGTCCGGCGCAAATCGCTGGCCCAACGGCTGGACGGTCTTCGTCCATCTGCGCCGCGACGGCGCCAACACCGCCCAGAATGACGGAGCGAGCCGACTCGTCGTGCCGTATGACACAGAAGCACAGCTTTCGACAGCAGGTGTCGCCAACGATTGGCGGCAATTCATCGTCCCGGCCGCTGACCTCACGCCGGGTGAATGGACCGTCGCAGTCGGCCTCTACGAGCCAGACAGCGGCGAGCGCGCCCAGGTGTACGATCCGGACGGCATACTGATCGGCCATGAAATTCCGTTGGGCGTATTCGTGGTGGCACCGCGCCCCGTCCCCGACCAAACATGTGCACTGGTTCCTGCCACCTGCCCGGCCCAATTCGTCGACTAAACTGACGACGCTACGAGTTCATGAGTTCGTAGGTCGGCGCATCTCTGCCCGACCGATCTCTCCAACCTGACTAATCGCCGTACTCCAACCGTGTCGGGCAAGGATGCCCGACCTACAACAATCGTGTTTTCATACGGATTTCGGTTTAGTTCAGGATGTAGATACCACGACGGTAAACAGGGCCAATCTACTCGAGTGAGAGCGGCAAGATAACCGTAGCCCTATTTACGTCGGGCTCTACGAGGCCATCGGAGGCGGGTTCGTACGGCACAAAAAACACCCGCATTTTCGAAAATGCGGGTGTTGGTCGGCTTACCCCTCTGGCAGGATCAACGTTCAGGTCGCAGCCCTAAATAGGTCTGACGCCCTCCCAGAGTGCGCAGAATTTCCTCCGGAGACCGCCATGGGATGAGCTGGCTCAGTTCACGCGGCGCCAGCGGTGCGTTGTTATTGGCCAGGAAGATACGGAAACAGGCCGAGGCAATGGGTAGTCGCTCGTTGATAAAATCCGGATCGTTGGCACAGCGCGTACGCAGGCACTCGCGTAGTGCATCCGTACGATGCACCTCTCCGGTCTCCGGATCGACCCAGTCCACGTTTTCCGTATTGTGATGATCGGCAAATCGCTCCCGGCACTCTTCGCACAGTTGATCGCGCAGATATAGTCGGAAGTTTTTGCCACTGCGATCCCACCACTCGTAGTCGATCTGAAACTTCGTATCAACATTTGGTCGAAAGCGGGCAAGCCTGCTTGCGGTGAACTGACTCATGGCGTCTCCCCCCGATGTGTGGTGATGGTATCAAACAAGAGCGAAGAAACCGCCGCCGACGTCGCGGAACTTGCGGTTGCTGATCAGTGCATAGAAGATCGGTCCGGGCGAACTGCGTCGAACCATGTTGACGGCACTGTAGACGCTCTTGGCGTGAACGGTGCCCTGGGGATTCAATTTGGTCAGTTCAGGCACAGTCTGTTCAACAATGGCGGCCAGTTCCACGTCGTTGTTCAATAGTTCCACGTGCAGCTTTTCCAAACCTTCGGGATCATTGTCCACCACGATCATGTTTTCGTCATATTCGCACGCAACCTGCACTTTGTTCATTTCGAAGACAAGGCGTTGCGAACCTAAGTCAGCCGTTGCCATTCGCGCCCATTCGCGCTTGGCGCGTCGCGTGCGGTAGTCGACGACCACTTCGCCGGCACCGGCAGAGCGCTCCAGCGTGATCTGAGCGCCGACAGGCAGAAGGTGATCTTCCATCCACTTGCCGAGCCCCGCGACATAGCGTCCTTCGTGGACCACCCAACCGGTAAACTGTGTGCCCCAGCGTCCGTCGATCAGCGTCACCATCGATCGTCCCGCGTCATGCACGGGAAAGAAACTACGTGTGCGACCACTGAGCGGGATTGTCCCGTACTTGCGATGGGGAAAGGTCAGCGTGAAGCTGGTGTTTGGCACGATCGACGGAATCTCGCTACTGAGTGTACTTTCACCCCACTCGTCGTCCAGCTCCCATTCGACCTGCAGCAATTCAACGCTCAGCAGGGAACGGTTGTAAGGCGTAGGCGTATGGCGCAACAAGCGCGGAATCTCGAGCACTTCGCCCGGTTCCATACGACGCAAGAACCAGACGACTCCGGAGTCAAAATGGACCCGATCGAATCGTTTGTCCTGGTTCAACGCATGATTGAGACTTGTGAGTCGCATCGGTAGGCTGACGTTCTCATCCAGATCCAGCTCCTTGAGCAGCGCTTCGGGTGTCAGCGGCTCGCCACTGACTTCGATCAGCGCCTCTGCAATATTTAGATGACCGATATGGACCTCGGCCAGCATGTCCGCCAGCAGCCATGTGTCGTTGACCTGAACGAACTGACCGCTGAGGTTGCCCTCTTCCAGTGCAAAGAGCAGGCATTCGTCGATCTCAGACTGGTAGAGAGAGTAGATCTCAGCTGCCGACAGGAGCGTGCTGTCGTCCAGCAATGCACTGCCGTTGGTCTGGTTGAGTCGATGGGGCGTCGGCAACCCGGAGGCGAATTCGCGTTCCGTGCCGCCGTCTGCAAACTTGACCTTGATCACCGCAAAATCACCGTGCTCGGGATTCTGGCCCTCGCGAACATCGACCACCTGGCCCACAGCGAAATCGAGGGCCGGGAAAACAAGCGTCTGACCGGAGGCATACCGGTCCTTGGGCATGTAGGTTTCGCCCTTGGACAGTTCCGACTCAATCTTGGCATTTTCGCGCCGCATATATTCGTCGATAATTGCGGATGCCAACTCGCCGGTCGTCTTTGGTTCTTGCACATCGAGTAGAATATTGCGCAAAAAGACGACATCGTCGTCGTCCACTTCAAATTGGTCGCGCCAGAAAGCTGCTGATTGGGTCTGCCGTTGCAGCACGCTTTCCTCCTTTTTTCTGAATGGCTATTTCATGTTTCGACATCTATCGCTGCGTTTCGCCGCACCTATCGAAGCAAATCGCAAACTGAAATTATACCTGCTTACCCGGCTTTCTTCAAATCATTCCGGGTCCGCGACCAACGCGATTTGTGACCTTGATCGGCGGAGAAGAGCGCGATGGCTGCCATGGGTTCGGAATGCCGGTAGTATGGCAAATACAATGTTGGCAATTGACAATAATCTGAGCTACAATCTGACCCATATCGGTCATCGACCATTCCGTTCGACATGATCGCCCTACCACCAAAGCGACAACCATAAGAACAGACAGCGAAGAAGCGCCCATGAATACAATTGCCATGATTCTTGCCGGCGGCGAGGGAACCCGTCTCACGGTCCTGTCTGAAGAGCGTGCAAAACCAGCCGTACCCTTTGCAGGCAAGTTCCGAATTATCGATTTCACGTTGAGCAATTGTGTCAACAGCGATATCTATACTGTCGGCGTGCTTACCCAATACAGACCTCACAGTCTCAACGACCATATCGGTATCGGCAAGCCCTGGGATCTGGACCGCAGCCACGGCGGCGTTCATCTGCTCCAGCCATACCAGCGCCGGCGCGGTCAAGAGTGGTATGGGGGTACAGCCGACGCCATCTATCAGAACATCGATTTTATCGGCAATCAGCGTGCAGATACGGTGTTGATCTTGTCCGGAGACCACATCTATAAGATGGACTACCGGCCGATGATCGAGCATCATCGTGCGTCCGGATCAGACCTGACCATTGGCGTCATGCCGGTGCCTTTGGACGAGGCCCATCGATTCGGCATTATGGACGTCGACGATCTGGGCCGGATCGTGAACTTCTACGAAAAACCCAAGGATCGAGACAAGGGAAATCTGGCTTCTATGGGCATCTATGTCTTCGATGCCCATGTGCTGGGACGTCGATTGGTCGACGACGGCGGTAAGTCAAGAGCCGACTTTGGCAAGCACGTGATCCCGACTATGATCGAAGCCGGCGACAAGGTGTCCGCCTATCGCTTTGACGGCTATTGGGTGGACGTCGGCACTCTCGATTCGTATTGGGCCACCAACCTTGCACTTCTGGAACCGTCACCGCAGCTCGATCTCTATACGGATCGCTGGCCGATTCACACCAAATCCGAAGAGAGGCCTGCGGCCAAGCTTGGCCCGCAGGCCAAAATCGTCAGTAGCATGATCTCCAACGGCTGCACGGTGCGCGGACTGGTCACCAACAGCATACTCAGTCCCGGCGTCTATGTCAGTCCCGGCGCAGTCATACGGGACAGCATCATCATGAATGATGCGTGGATTGGTCCCGGCGCCCACGTCAACAAAGTTGTCTCCGATAAGCAAGTGATGATCGGCGCCAATGCAGTTGTCGGCGCCGGTGATGAGTCCAAGGCCAACGCGGAAATGCCGGACAAGCTATTCTCCGGCATCACCGTCATCGGCAAGAATGCGAGCGTACCCGATGGGGCGCACATCGGCTGCAACGTGCTCATCAACAGCAGTCGCGACGAGAGACATTTCCCCAAAGACGGTATCGTCGCAGATGGTTTGACGATCTGACGTCCGAGACCACGCGGGTAGACACACTGTATGCCGGGATGGCTTCCCGTTCCATGTGGAACATTGCCAATTTGCGCCATATCCATCCCCATTGCGCCAATCAGGAGAACATCAATGACGCAAGTCTTCGCCATGATCATGGGTGGCGGTTCCAGCGAGAGCCTCAGCATTCTCACCGAAGTGCGGTCGGAACCAGCCGTTCCTTTCGGTGGGAAATTTCGGTTGATCGATTTTCCACTCAGCAACTGCGTCAATAGCGATATCTTCACGGTATCGGTGCTCACGCAATACAAGCCCCGCAGTCTTAACGACCATATCGGGATCGGGAAACCGTGGGATCTGGATCGAGCGTCTGGTGGCGTGCGTCTACTACAACCCTATCGGGGTGGGCCATACGGCGATTGGCAAAAGGGCAATGCTGACGCAATCCGGCGCAATCTCGATTTCGTCACGGTCCAGGACGAGGAGCACGTATTGATACTGGCCGGCGATCACATCTATCTGATGGATTATCGTCCCATGATCCGCCAACATGTAGAGTCACAGGCGGACCTGACCGTGGCCGTGCGACGGGTCAACCCCCACGAAACCCACCGCTACGGCATTGTCACCATCGGCGGCAACAATGCAATCATCGACTTCCGCGAAAAGCCCAAACGTTCGCGCCAGTCGTTGGCGTCAATGGGCATCTATGTGATCCGCAAAGAAGTCCTGGTCGATATCTTGACCAGCAATGACGAGTATGTCGACTTCGGGCGCGACGTGCTGCCCGCGATGCTGGAGAGGCGCATGGGGTTATTTGCATACACCTTCCCTGGGTATTGGGCCGATGTCGGCACAGTACAGGCTTATTGGGAAGCCAACATGAGTCTCTTGTCCGAGAATCCGGCGCTCGATCTGTACGATCCCAATTGGATCGTACATACACGCAGCCAGGAGCGTGCCCCGAGCAAGATCGGTGCCGGTGCCATGCAGTCGGGCGGCAATCTGCTCTCTAATGGCTGTCGCGTCGACGGTATGGTCGAACGTAGTGTATTGAGTCCGGGTGTCTATGTGGCGGAAGGCGCGGTCGTGCGCGATAGTGTCATTCTCAACGATACTGTGATCGAAAGCGGTGCTGTCGTCGAACGCTGCGTGATCGACAAGAACGTCATCGTCGGCGCCGAGACCCAGGTTGGCGCAAGTGATAACAACGTGCCCAACATCGAGAGACCGGAAGAATTGAATACCGGGCTGACATTGGTCGGCAAGGATAGCCGCATCCCATCCGGTTTGACAATCGGACGCAATGTTGTCGTCCATTCCACCGCGGACGCCAAAGCCTTCGGACGTAAGAAGACGGTTGACAGCGGCGAGTCTATCGGCGTAAGTCTACGCTAGGGTTGATGAACATCTTCAATCGCCGTCAAACGGCCGTGTCCATCGCACTCCCGAAAACCGGACGATCGGCAGCGCCTGGCCGAGACGACGTTTCGCCCGTCGATTCGACAGATGCCGTCGTGCCATGGCTCAAGTTTAGGCTCCATCCCAACATCAGTTTTTGGGCCGCATTTTTCTTGCTCAACGGACTGCTTTTCCTGCCCCTCTATGCCCTCAACACAGAATATATGTCGTTCTTCCCCTTGACCGGGAGTGCAGCTCCTGGGCAGAACAGCCTGATCAACAGCGCTCTCGGCTGGCGCGAGAACCTGGACATCTTTCGAATCAACCTTGAGTTCGTTCTCGTCGTCGCGTTATGGACCTTTGTCGCTGTCGTGCGCCGTCGCGCGCTGCGTATCTCGCTTTTTCTCCTCTACATCCTCATTCTGATCTACTACATCTACGAAGGCATTGTGCGCTCGCTCTGGCAGACCGAGCCCGTTTTCTACAACCATTATTATATGGCCATGGACGGAATCGGCTTTCTGCTGGAGAACCTGCGCCTGTCGCCATGGGTCTATCTCGGCGTGCTGGTTGTCGTCTGTGCTCGCCGGCCGGCTGCTCTACGAACTCTTCGGGCGACTGTTGCCGGATGCGCACAGCTCGCCCAACCGCATCACGCGCCTCGCCGTGGGTATGCTGACCATTGCGTCTTTGCTGTCGCTCTTACACTACCACAGCGCGCTGGCCGACCCACGCATGGTGGTCAGCAGCATCGCCTTCAAAGTTGAGCGCAACATCGACGAGTCCAGGCGTGTCTACCGGTCGGTCGGTGCGATTGACGATCGCACCATCCGTCGCGCCTATGCATACGAGCCATATCTGCTCAACGAAACACCCGACATCTACATTATCTTTCTGGAATCCTACGGCAGTGTCCTCTACAAACGGCCGGACTACAAGATCGCCTACGAAATCTTGCTCATGCGCCTGGAAAACCGATACAAAAATGAAGGCTGGTTCACGACCACCGCACTCAGCGAAGCGCCGACCTGGGGCGGTGGCTCCTGGATGTCCTATACCAGCGCTCTCTTTGGCATCCATATCGAGGAACATCCTTACTTTCTCTCGCTCTTCGAAAAATACCAGACGCTTGACTATCCGGACCTAGGTCACTGGCTCACCGAACAGGGCTATCGTTACTATCGCGCGTCGTCGTTGTCCAAGGAGCTGAATGATTCGCTGTGGAACGAATATATCAGTTTCTACGGCGTGGACAATTGGATCCGCTACCGCGATCTGAACTATGTCGGTCAACGGTACGGTTGGGGTCCCGCGCCGCCGGACCAATATGTTGTGAACTTCGCCGAACAGCATATGGAGGAGGGCGACGATGAACCGCACCTGTTCTTTTTCATCACGCAGAACTCTCACTACCCTTGGATGCCGATCCCCGAAATCGCGGATGATTGGCGTACCCTGAATGTGCCGGAAGAAGACCAGATAACACCGTCGGATGACGACATCGAAGCACCAAACACGCCGCATGAACTACTTCCACTCGATCGAGTATGAACTTGAGTTTCTGACCGAATTCATACTCGAGGAGGGCGATGAAAATGACATCTTCGTGCTCGTCGGCGATCACCAGCCCCCCCGAGTGTCACGCCGTGCTGACGGCTTCGGCACTCCCATGCATATCATCAGTCGTGACCGAGAGTATGTGGATTCGTTTGCCGAATATGGTTTTGTCGACGGGTTGCGCGTGACAGGCGGAGGATCCCCCGATCAAACACGAAGGCTTCTACTCAATGTTCGCGCGGTCGCTCATTCAGAGCTACGGCAAGACGCCGACACAGCTGCCCGACTATCTGCCCGAAGGTGTAAACCTGCCCACAAAGCCGGCCGCCGAATAGCGCGATCCTATCGATGCCGATCAGTCCGGTATCAAGCACAACAAGAACGGAGTCCAAAATGCACAAGCACACGACGAAAATCGCATTAGTCGTCATCATGTTGCTCTTGGCAGCCTGCGGTGGCAGCGCCTCCGCCCCCGCGACCGATGCTGAGCCGACCGAAGCCTCCTCGCCAACAGAGGCGCCGGCCGCAGCAGGTGTCGACCAGGCGCCGGAGGAGGAGACTGGGAACGCAACAAGTGACGGCGGCGACAGGATGCCGGAAGACGGGCTCCGTGTCTTTGCCATCGTACCCGGAGAATCCAAAGCCATGTATTTGGTCGACGAGGTGTTCTTTGGCGGCGCATTGGAGAAATATGGAATCGCCGCCGGTGACAACGATATCGTCGGCACGACCGAAGACATCGAGGGCGAACTCCAGCTCGACCTGGCCAGTGCGTCGATCGGCCCCAGCGAGTTCCGCGTCAACATGACCGACGTTGAGCACCGATCAGAACCGGCGCGACAACTGGATCCGCGAAAATGGTCCCAGGTTCAACGATTTCCCCGACGCCGTTTTCGTAGCCACCGCAGTCGAAAACGCGCCCGAGGGTACAATGAGGGCGAGGAAGTCACGTTCCAACTGATCGGCGACATGACGATTCGTGACATCACCCAGCCCATGACCTTTGACGTGACAGCCACGCTGGACGGCGACACGATCACCGGCACGGCGATCGCCACTACGCTCATGAGCGACTTCGGCATCGATCCGCCGAATTTCGCCAACACACTGACCGTCGCCGATGAATTCAAGATCCAGGTCGACTTCGTGGCCAGGAACAGTAGTGGGCAGCCGGTCCGTGAATTTCGATATTGCAGCGAATTCGCGGTTCAACTGTTCTGACCTAATCATGGACAATCGACCCTTCCACTCCATCTATACCCACGGATTTCTGCGCGTCGCAGTCGCCGTGCCGGATGTACGCGTGGCCGACCCGGCTTACAATGTCCAGCGCACGCATCGCGTCTGGCTCGCCGTGCCTCGCGAGCAGCACGCCGCAGTCGTCCTCTTTCCCGAATTAGGCATCTCCGCCTACGCGCTCGACGACCTGCTGCAGCAGGACGCGCTGCTCGACCGGCGTGCGCACGGCCCTCGCCGCCTTCGTAGAGGCCAGCCAAACACTCACGCCCGGTCATCCTGGTCGGTGCGCCGCTGCGCTTCGAGGGCAAGCTCTTCAACTGCGCGGTGGTCGATCCACCGGGGCCGGATCCTGGGCGTCGTGCCCAAGTCCTACCTGCCCAACTATCGGGAATTCTACGAGAAACGCCAGTTCACCGCCGCGCGCGACCGCGCTGTCGACGGAGGTGGAGCTTTGCGGCCAGCGCGTGCCGTTCGGCACCGACCTGCTCTTTGCGGCCGAGAATGTCGAAGGCTTCATGCTCTTTGCCGAGATCTGCGAGGATGTCTGGACGCCGCTGCCGCCCAGCACCTTTGCCGCTCTGGCCGGCGCGACCGTGCTGACCAATCTGTCGGCCAGCAACATCACCGTGGGCAAAGCCGATTATCGCCGCGATCTGTGCGCGTCCCAGTCGGCCAAGTGCATGGCCGCCTATCTCTATTCCGGCGCCGGTCCGGGCGAGTCGACCACCGATCTGGCCTGGGACGGCCATGCGCTGATCTACGAGAACGGCAACCGGCTGGCCGAGTCGGAGCGTTTCGCCAGGACGAGCAGCTCATCAGTCGCCGACATCGACCTGGAACGACTGCGTGCAGGATCGCATGCGGATGACCAGCTTCAACGACACCGTCAGCGACCATCGGGAGCTGCTGCAGCGCTTCCGCACGATTCCGTTCACGCTTTGACGTTCCCGCGGACGGACGTGACGTTGCAGCGCCGGGTGGAACGCTTCCCCTATGTACCCAGCAATCCGGCCGTGCTGGACGAGCGCTGCTTCGAGGTCTACAACATCCAGGTCCACGGCCTCATGCAGCGGCTGCAGGCCACCGGCATCGAAAGGTCGTCATCGGCGTCTCCGGCGGGCTCGACTCCGACCCAGGCGCTGATCGTCTGCGCCAGGACCATGGACCGGCTGGGGCTGCCGCGTACCAACATTCTGGCCTACACCATGCCCGGGTTTGCCACCAGCGGCAGGACGCTGCGCAATGCGCACGGACTGATGGCAGGCGCTGGGCGTCAGCGCACACGAGATCGACATCCGCCCGTCGTCACTGCAGATGCTCAAGGATCTGGGCCATCCCTATGTCGACGGTGAGGCGCTCTACGACGTCACCTTTGAGAATGTACAGGCCGGCGAACGCACGTCCCATCTCTTCCGGCTGGCCAACCATCAAGGCGCGCTGGTCGTGGGCACCGGCGATCTCAGCGAGCTGGCCCTGGGGTGGTGCACCTACGGCGTGGGCGACCAGATGTCCCACTACAACGTCAATGCGTCGGTGCCCAAGACGCTGATCCAGCACCTGATCCGCTGGATCATCGCGACGCGGCCGCTTTGGCGAGGATGCAGCACAGATCCTGCAGTCGATCCTGGATACGGAGATTTCGCCGGAACTGGTGCCGTCCGGGCATGGAGACCGACCAGCCGGCCCAGAGCACCCAGGCCAAGATCGGACCCTATGAATTGCAGGACTTTCATCTCTATTACATCTCTCGCTTTGGCTTTCGGCCCAGCAAGGTTGCCTTCCTGAGCCATCATGCGTGGGGCGATCGGCAGGTCGGGCTCTGGCCGGACTTCATCTCGCGAGAAGGACGCAATGAATACGACCTGGCCACCATCAAGAAGTGGCTGGAGGTGTTCCTCTTTCGCTTCTTTCAGATCAGCCAGTTCAAACGGTCGGCTCTGCCCAATGGACCCAAGGTCGGGTCGGGCGGCTCGCTCTCGCCGCGGGGAGATTGGCGGGCGCCGAGCGATTCGGAAGCCACCGTCTGGCTGGAGGAGTTGCGCCGTAACGTCCCGGACGAGTAGTCGTCCGGAGATGCTGCATTTGGCTTAAGAGAAGCACGAGGGCCGAGTTTGTCTCGAGACAAACTCGGCCCTCGTGCTTCTCTTAAGGTGGATACAGAGCGATAGGTGAAAATAGCCCGGCAACAACAATTAGTGAATGCCGGCGTTCACCGGAACGACCGTCGCCGTGCAACATTGATACGGCGACGGTCGTCAGCCCGCCTATCGAGCCAGCAGCGGAATGAAGATCCGGTACATGGTATCAGCGGGTTCTTCGGTCTCTACAAGCGCAGTCGGCGGCGGGTTACAATAGCTCGACGGATCGTTGTCGGACATGGTCGGAATCGTAACCGTACCCTCGTTGGTATAGGCTGATCTCGCTGCCTCCAAGTTACCGCGTGCGCAGACGTTAGGCACGAGCACGAGATTCGGATTGTCCGGCGGGTTGCTCAGATCGATGGCTGTTCCGGTTGCCTGATAGACCCACACCTCGTTCGGCACAAGCGTTGTGTTGCCGTCGCCTTTGTCGATGATCTGGGTAATGGCGCCGAGTACATTGTCGGTCACGCTGATGTCGGCTTCAAGAATATCGACCGTACCGATGTTGGTGACGCGATAGGTCCATGTGACCGGATCGCCGGCAGCAACGACAGGTACATCGGTACCGTTGGGATCATTGGCATCTTGACCGTTGGTGAATTTAACAATGCTGACGAGCGGCACCCGCGGTCCACAGTAGCTGGAAGGATCTGAGGCGGTTGCGTCAGGGATGGTTACGGTACCGACATTCGTATAGGCCGTGCTCGGCAGCACCGCTCCATCTTGACTGCACACATTGCTCACCAACACCAAATTCGAATTGTCGGGTGGGTTGGCCAAGTCAATCGCCGTGCCCGTCGCCTGGTAGACCCAGCTCTCGTTGGGGGCCAGATCGGTGTCGCCGTCGCCCTTGTTGACAATGGTCGCGATGGCGCCAATGACATTATCGGTAACGGTGATGTCGGACTCTGGAATCGCCACAGGACCTGTATTGGTGATGCGATAGGTCCACGTCACCGGATCGCCCGGTTCGATGATGGGGACACCTTCACTGTCGGGATCGTTGGCGTCCTGCCCGTTGGTGAACTTGATAATGGTGATTCCCGTTTCCGGTGGCGGGCCGCAATAGCTGGACGGATCGGAGTCCGTCGCGCCCGGGATCTCCACTGTGCCGATGTTGGTGTAGGCAGTGCTGGGCGGAAGACCTGCCTGTCCTTGCGTACACACGTTCTCCACCAGGACCAGACCTTCGGCAGCGCCCGGTGCACCCAGGTCGACAGCCAAGCCGGTCTTCTGATAGAGCCACGATTCGCCGGGCGCAAGGAGGTCGTCTCCGTCCCCATCGTCCACAATCTGGGTGATCGCGCCCACGACGTCGTCGGTTACGGTAATGTCGCTGCCGGCAATGGTGACCGCGCCGGTATTCGTCACGGCATAGGTCCAGGTTACCGTGTCGCCGGCCGCGATCACCGGCACGCCGGCGCCGTCCGGATCGTTGGCGTCCTCGCCATTCGTATACTTGACGATCTCAATGGCAGGGTCGCGCAACACCAGGATGAAACCCATGAAGCCGATGCTGGCGGGTCGATTCTCGTTCGGGATAGCGGACTGGACGGGATCAGGCAATTCGGGTCGATTGGCCTGAGATGCAGACTCAACTTGTAGACAGGACCAACTCTCCCCGCCCACGATCGGAACGTTTAGATAGGGCTGTCGCAAAACCTCGATCTCGTCAAAGTCACCTGCAGGGCGTGGCGGGTATTCATCCCATTCGTCGCCGTTTCTGTCTGCAAAGGGGTAGAACCAGCGATCCTGACCAAGGTCAGGGTCGAATCGGAATGTCGGTCCATCAAGCTGAGTTCCGACGCCGGAGATGTTCGGCGGCAGATTGATCAGGCCTACATTGTCAGTCCAGGTACCGCCTTTCTCTGCCGGGTTTACTGTACCGTCACTGCCGGAGCGTCCCCAAAGCGCATTGGGGCGATAGTCGTTTTCGGTGCCGCCGACAACGATACTAAACGAGGCCGTGCGCCCAAATGGTTGGCCCGAAAAGGCAACACATTGCACATCGCTATTCGGACCAACCAGCCCGGTCCAGTTGGTGAACAGACCGTCGTTGCCCAGTTTGATGATGATATCGCGTTCACTGGTCAAGGTCGGGTCTTCGTAGATCAGGATCAGACTGAAGCCCCAGTTCTCTTCCACAGTCTGACCCTGTTGGTTGACATGCTGGATTTCCATGTCCGAGACTGTGTACGAGAAGGTACCGGTCGCGGCGATTCCCGTGGCAGTGATATCCGCAGCATAGACGCTCAACTCGCCGCCGCAGCATCCCCATGTGTTTGCGCCGCCGTACCGGTCCTTATTCCATGTGTACTGGGCCGGCGCAATGATCTGCTGTGGAGCCTGCCCGGAGCCTTCGCGCTGTAAAAGGACGCCGTCGTCGT
Organism: uncultured Chloroflexia bacterium; assembly: GCA_963715415.1. Classification (GTDB taxonomy): domain Bacteria; phylum Chloroflexota; class Anaerolineae; order Caldilineales; family Caldilineaceae; genus JAWKOK01. Next base: position 89,210 of record CAVQSG010000052.1, read on the forward strand.
CTCGCCCAAGTCCGGCCCAGACTAGATAGGCGGCCTTGATCGACGTACCGTTGATGGTGACGACATTGGTCAGAGTACCCGTGTCCGTGCCGAGCGTACCGACGCCGTCCTGGTAGACGCGATACTTGACATTCTCCGCAGTGTAGATCAGATCAAATGGCTGATTAGGCGGATCGGCCGCAAGCGCGGTCGACTGTACAGCCAGCAATGCGACCGCGGTCAACATGACGGCTGCGAATATGACGGCAAAGAATGCCCGTCCTAAACGCCGGCGTCTCCCATCTCTAGGAGATAGGGCATTGAACATGTGTTCCTCCTTGGATTCCAAATCTTTTGTGGTTTTGGGGACGGCATGATCGGTGAGTTAAGTTTGGTGTAAAGGGCGATTGTTCGCGTGTATCGTACCCAAAAACACAGTAGAATACAAACGGGTAAAGCGCGAAAAGTGACCCGTTTATCCGACGCGGTTCAGCCCATTGAGAGCGGCAACCCAATAAGCCTCGGCCATGGTCGGGTAGTTGAACGTCGTGTTGATGAAGAAGAGCAGAGTATTGGCCGCGCCCTCGCATCCGGTCCCGTACCGATGACGATAACATCGTAGTGCTTGTCCATGGCGCAATTCCCTGTGGGTGCAAACTGAACTGTGTCGACTGCATTGGGAACAGGTCTTGTGCCTGTCTGCTCCGGACAGGCGGGTGCCGGCAGGTCTTGCACCTGCCCCTACTTGGCCGCTTCCTCAACGACCGCAACTTGCGCGCTGTCGATCAACCCCAGAGAGGCCGCGTGGCGAGCCATCACCAGCGAATCCGCGGCCAAGACCATCGGCACGCCCAGCTCGCCAACACGCCGGCCAAACAGCTGCATCCGGGCATCGTCCGGCGAATCCGTCACGTCTCGTATGTAGATGGCTCGCACCCGGCCGGGGAAGTCAACCGCGACCTGTACGTAGATTTCGGCGTCACGCTGGCCGCTGTCCCCGACAAGTACAAAGGGCAGATCCGGAAATACAGTCAGGATTCGGTGGATTTGGGCCAGTTTGTGGCGTCTGTGCTCCTGGACAACCAACTTATTGCGATCAAGCCCGTAGTCCTGGAGGAACAGCGGGCCGGCGGGCAGGCCGTTGAGCGCCATGAAGTCGACCAACAGTTGGTACAGATTCCAGGCATTGCTCGACACATAGAAGATTGGATTTCGTGGACTGCCGCCGGTGCCGGATTGCAGCGCCTGATAGAGTTCCGCAACACCCGGAAAGGGCAGGCGTGAATGTGCGTTGCCCAGCAAGGTAAGCCTTGCCGCAGCCAATAGATTGGTGGCCCTCGTGACCAAGACTGTGTCGTCGATGTCACTGATGACACCGAACTCAGCGTCACGGCCCACCACGAGGGCTTCTCCGGTCGCGCGAACAGGCTCCAGTTCCGGCGCAGCGGCAATCCGGCATACATATGGCCGCCAATGTGTCCCTTCACTCCGTCGCCATCCATCTTCGGGCGTCGTCACCTCGGCGGCAAAGTAGCCCTCATGATCGGTCACAGCCGACAATGTCTGTGTGCCGAACGTGACCGTCAGCGGCGCTCCGGAGACCTCATGGCTGCCGTACCGCCGGTAGCTCGCGCGCAGATTGTCCCAGGAAGTAGACGAATCTGTCGCCGGCGTGATGTGAGGGTTGCGTAGGACCCGCCCTCGGAGGTGCGCGGTTCGCGAGGTTGCGTAGCCACGATACGGGACGATCAGAAGCTCACGTGGCTGGTTCAACCGCGCGTCCAGTCGTGCACGCAGACGGTCGAACAGATCGTCGACATCACTGCCGGCTTTCGACAGAAAGGGTTTCCAGGGCATGGTCGCTCAACCACATGGATCGACGGTGCGGCGGTTACAGATCAATTTCCTGCTGCCCCGAGATCAACACAACTTTGTTGTTGTCGTTTAGCCGGCCGATGGCGTTGATGAACTCCTGGGCATCGGCCGGTCGTTTGAGCTCAATGCTGTAGACGAGTTCAGTCAGCGTTCCCGCCTGTACTGTTTCCACGGCAACCAGGCTGTAGCTGCGCAAATATTGGTCGAATAGGCTGGCAAAGATCGTATTGAAGGGCATGTCGACCGGCAGTCGCACCTTCAAGAGCTGGTGGCTCACCTGGTGTGAGAAAAAGTCGAAACGCACCATGACCCAGATCAACAGGCAAATGACCAGCGTCGACACAATGCCGACCAGAAAAAAGCGGGTACCGCAGGCCATACCCACGGCCATGGCCAAAAAGATAAATCCGACGTCCCGTGTGTCCTTGACAGCATTGCGGAAACGAATGATCGATAGTGCGCCGACCAATGTAAACACGCACGCGATATTAGACCCGATGATGAGCATGATCACCGCCACCACCATACTCATCAGTACCAACGTGTGCACATATGACTGTGAATACGAGGCACCGCGGTAGGTTGACTTGTAGGTATGGGCAACGATCAGCGCCAATATAAAGCTGATCACAATCGTCAGCGTGACGTCCTGAACGGTGAAGACTTCGGTGGTGATGGCCAAGCCGTCCAATAATTGCTGTAAATCCATGGGAGTACCCGACTGTTGATGGGCTTCAAATCATCATGATGCGTTGGCGCGCATTGATGGCTGCATTGGTCTCCAGGGCAGTGCAATATTTGCTGATCCTTTGCAGGACACAACGGTGATCGCCTAGCAGCTGCGATAGCCAATAGGGCGCGGTCCGGTTAACCTTGACCTCAAGGACACAAAGGTCTGGCGAGAGAATGAACCGATCCAGTGCGCCTGCAGATGCAGCCAACGAAAGATCGCGGACACACCCGCGTAGGTTGGTGTCAAATGTCACGCGCAGGTCCGGAAACTGCGTACCGCCCTCGAAGGCCAAACGGTCGTAACGAACAATACAGGACGGTTGCAGTTGCAGCGTGGTGTACAGGTAGAAGACCTCGCGCAGCAGCGCCCATTCGTCCTCTTGGATCCCATGCAGTCTCTCTTCAAAATTGCCGAAATTGACGGCCTGGCCATAGGTAAGCCGCGCCCGTCGCTTGGCCATGAGTTGATTGTTCCGCTGTTTGATCTCGAGAAAAACCGGTGTCTCCATCTCGACGCGTTGTTCGCCGTAGGCACGTACGCGCACCTTGCGCCGTATCTTGTGCCCCTCGAGCTTGTCCCAATAGGCCTTGTAGTCCGGCGTGTCGAAATAGAGACTCGAAACTGCGTAGGCGCCCTGGCCGTCACCATGCCCGTCCGGTGTCATGCGCCGGGTGATCGTTCCAAGCAGTGACTCGTACTGCTCGCGGGTAATCACATATTTCAATTCGTGACGCAATGCACTCTTAACACGCAACGGATCACCTGTGTTCTCCAGGCGAGCCGTCTAGCTGCTCACTTGCCCGCCAATTGATAGGGTTGTTCGGATCGCCGTCCGCATGCAAAAGAACGATCGAATCGCCGGTCCCGTCGGCGCTGAGGGGCCAGCCGTCGCCGTCTTCGTAGGCGACGGCGTCGAGCAACACGCCGTGCCGATCGATCAGCACAATGCGTTCACCCCGGTCCGACAACTTCCCGCCAAACACACCGCCGATCTCCGCCTCGGGATAGCGCTCACGGAAGCGTTTGAAGTCGGCGACAATGGCCACGCTCTCGCCGGGCGCCAGGGTGCGATACCAGGGGAAGTAAAAATCGATCCCCTCAAAAAACGCGCCGGAGAGATCCGCCGGCAACCGGCCCAAATTGGTGAGTTCCAGAAACTCGTACCGCTCCCCGTCCAGCGGATTGTACATCACTTCCGTGATCCGTACATCACTCTGTTGGTCGGCCCGCCGATAGGCAATCTCACGCAGTGGACTCCAGCTCTCGCCCACCAGCGCCCGGGCGCGTACTGTGACCGCGTCGATCCACGGAGATCGCGCCGAGAAGGCGACTGGCCCCATCGGCCACCGCGCCGCCCGGCGCACGCGGGTCACTGCCGTCAACCGTGACGTAGATCTGCCCTTCGCCGGCAGATATGTCCAGTTCAAAGGGAGCATCGAAAGTCGGATCTGTGCGGCTAAACACCGGCGGTGCAATGGCGGGGTAGAGTCCGGCTTCCTGTGCCAAACCGGTGAGCTTGGCCGCATTGCCCTCTATCTGCGCCGCCACGGCAGCATTGGCCGCGCGCCAGATCAGCCGGCGTGATGGGCTCCGACTCACGTGTATCGCCCCAGCGCGCGGATTCAGCGACGATTGCGTCCTCCAGCTCAACGCCGAGCCGGCCCCAACGATCCTGCGCGGCTTTATCGCTCAGAGGTCCGCCCTGTTCAGTCAGCGCCAGGAGCCGATCCGCAAAGAGAATCCGGAAGTCATCGTTCTCCATCAACGCGTCGAATATCGTCTTGATCACGTTGGGAAACGGTGCGCCGTCCCAACCTTGACCGCCCAGATCGATGCGGGCGCCGTCCAGCCAAGTCATCTCTGCATCCCAGGCCAGAAAGATGTTACGGCCGGCCGGATAGTGCGCGCCGACATACCAGTTGTTCTCCGGCCAATCCGTATTGCCGGCATAGAAATTGAGAATGAGATAGTCGCTAAACTGCACAGGATCGATAAACTCGAGCATGGTCGCGTAGCGCGCCGGGTCGGCCAGACCACCATCATCGGCCAGCTGCAGCAAAACGTTAAAGCGATCCAGTGGCCCATCTACCGGGCCGCTGTGAGAGAGCACACCATACTCCTCCGGTGCCCCACCCAGATATGTAGCCCAAAAATCGGCGTCGGGCTTTTCGACCATGTTGTAGATACCCCAGATAGAGCCCATTGAGGAAAAGATGTACATAGCGCCCGTGGACAGCAAGACCGCTGATCTCGAGTTGGCTGCGGCGCGTCCACTCATCGCGCATGTAGGTGTCCAGCCGATGGTCGTTGACCGTCTCCGGAGCGGGTGGATGGCCGGCATATCCGCGATCGGTCCCTGCACGCAGGATCAGCGTGTTGAAGACGCGGGCCGGTGAGAGCGGGAAGATCGGGTACTCCAGCTGCGGACTCCCGTATTCGCTGCGGAAGAAGAGGCGCAGTGAATGCTTCGGCATGAATTCCCATCGTCCGGCGCCTCCCTGTACGCGCGCACCGGCGTCGACGGCGAAACCCGCTTCGTCGCCTGTCGCGTCAAAGAATTCGACAGCCACCGGCTGTTCCGACTCAATGCCGCGTGCCTGAGGATTTGAGTAAAGATCCCAGATACCTTGTCCGCCCGTCAGTGACAGAGTCGGCAACTGATCGAAGCTTTCGACCAGCTGCCGACCGAAGACCGAGTTGCTGGCAATCTCCGGGTCCATCTCGTAGTCAGCGATCACCGGCTCACCGGCCGCGTAGCCGCCGAAATCGATTTGGTGAACGCCCCAGGTCGATGGCAGCGTCGTGCGGCGCGGCCGGTTGCTGCACCACATCAGCAGGAAAGAGAAAGCTGTGGGTGATCGGTGCGCTCGGCATATGGCCCGGTTTGGCCGCCACGGCGCGTACGATGGTCGTCCGCTCAATCGAAATGGGTTCGTCATAGAGTCGCCCCTGTTCCACGCCGGGCGCACTGCCGTCGAGCGTGAAGTAGATGGCGGCATCCGCACTTGCTGTCCACAGCTCAAGTTCGAACGGCGAACCATAGAAACCACGTTGATGGCTGAACCCGATAGGGGCGAGGGGCGCCAACGCGATTGGCCGGCCATTGCGCTCAGCCGGCGTCACGTTGTCAAAGAAGGCGGGTAGTCCGTCAGCGGACAATCCATAACTCTGGTCTGGGTGTTGGGGCGGATAGTGGAAGGCGGAGCCGTCGAGATAGCGGCGTGAGGTCGGCGGAAAAAGGGCCAGAAAGCCCTGTTCGGCAGCCAATTTGAAGTTGGTGTGGAGAAAACCGACTCGCACGGTCTCGCTTTCCGGTTCAAGCCGGCGCCGGTCTTTGCCGGACGCAAAGACAAGCAGCCGCTGATCCGGCTCCAGCACAACATCACGGAAGGGCCACATGGCCGGCCGCGTCGGATCGTTGGTGAGGCTCCAATCGCGCAGCGGGACGGGCGCGCCGCTGCGGTTCCAAAGTTCGATCCAGTCTGAGGGGTCACCGTCCTCATCGAGCAGCACGCCGGAATTGGAAGCGACAAACTCGCTGATGACCACCGGAGCGGCGCCGTCGGGCTGCGTCCGGTCGGGAACAGCCATGATTCGCCCCGCCGATATCAGCAGGATTAACCCGACGATCCCCCAAAATATCGCCCGATGCCGAAATTTGATATTTGAGCCACGAAATCCCATGTGCCCAATCATACACCGGGCCCCAGGCAGTGCAAGTTTGGGCCACATTCAGCTACGGCATTACTCGCTCGATCTGCCCTCCGTCACTACGAAGAAGTCCGCCAGAGCCGGACAGACAAGCGCGGCCTGTTCCTTATGGACACATTATTCAAATATTGGAGTGTCGTCTCTATTAGGCCATTCCAGAGAAATAGACACCCCGATCTTCCTGGAAGTTCACATGCGGCGATGCAGCGCCACGGGGGATGAAAACAAGAGAGCCATCTGTGTTTATCTGCGGCTATTTTTCAGGGCAGCTGACGGCGAGACAACCTGTTTGGCCGAAAGCTGCCAGGAAGGTGCATAGGGTAGATATTTCCTTGGATAGGCCTTAGAGTGCCCGACGCGCTCTGGCATGGTTCCGCGAAGGTCTACGGTTGCGCGGCGCGATTTATGGTCGGCTTCACGTCCATCCGCCAGATATTGACCCGTGGCGGCAACGATGCGGCAAAGACCACCATTTCTCCCAAGTCTTCCTCCTGGAGCATGTTGACCCGATCCGCCTCTGAGGGCGGCACAGGACGGCGATCCAGAATCGGCGTATTTCCTTCGCCCGGATTGATGACACAGGCGCGCACGTTGTGCGGATTGCCTTCCTCGTTGGTGACGTCGGTGAGTGACTGCATGCCGATCTTGGAGGTGCTGTAGCCGACACCCGCCATGAGCGACGGGAAGGTCGCTGCCCGCGAGGCAACGTTGATGATGGTTCCACTGCCCTGCGCGATCATCTGCGGCAGCAACTCCTGGGTCAGCAAAAAGGCGCTGGTCAAATTGACGTTGAGCAACATGCGCCATTGGTCGCTCGACGTGTCTTGAATGCTGCGTTGAGCCACATTGGTACCCGCATTGTTGACCAGCACATGGATCGGACCCAATTCCGACTTGGCCCGTGCGGCGGCCGACAACAACTCTTCTTTCTGACCCACATCGGCCACACAGACAACCGCGCTCACGCCCATCGCGCGTGCTTGCTCCGCCACAAGATTGAGCTTGTCCTCACTGCGCGCCACGAGGGCGACGTTGGCGCCTTCCGCGGCACAGGCCAGCGCGATACCGCGGCCGAAACCGGTACTGGCGCCGGTGATGAGCACGTTCTTGTCCTGCAGACGTTTCATGAGTTCTCCCTTCACAACTTCTGTTAAGACCAGTCGCAAATTGAATCCACGTAGGCCGCCGAACCGTCGCGCAGCCAGCCGTCCAACTGGTCGATCTCTTTGAGCTGCTGCCCTCGTTCGCGGGTCACAACGGCAAAGCCGCAGCACAATTCCGGCAGTGCAGTCATGTCTCCCCACAGCTTCTCGAACTGGGTCACCGGGAAGACATCTTCCTGAGCCTTGCCCCATCTCTTTTTGACGTCTTTGACGGTAATGTACGTCGGCATGCGCGTCGCCACGCTGCGCACTGCGGCGTTTACTCTGTCCGCATCCGCCAGCGTCTCTCTCGTCAGATCGAAGACCTGAAGCAGTTGATCGATATCCAGCCAGGTGGTGCTGGAATTATAGTACGAAAGCCGGAACTCCACCTCTTCTTGAGGCAGCGCCAATCCCTCGATTAGACGCAAACGACCGTTGACACGCGCCAGCCCACCACCGCGATCCTCGATACGCCGGGTGATGACTTCCCCGGTCCAGCAATTGCCGGACTGGATATGATGTCCCAGCAGTAGCGGGTCGATGTTGGCGCCGAGTGTGTCGACGTTGTGTACCATCAGATGGCGCAACTGGGGCCGATCCGCCAATAAGGCACTCAATACACCGTTGCGCAGCATGTTCGGCACCTCGTACCAATGCCCGACGGGATGAAGACACTGAACCGGCAGGTTGTCGACATAGTCGCTGCCTTCCCCCACGGTGTGCGCCCACCCGATCAGCGCCAGGCGCAGGCTGTCCTGCACCTTCTGCGCCTGCTCGTCCAGGCGCTGCTGTTGTACCTCCTCCCACATGAAGCGCAGATCGCGCGCCATGGGTACCATGCGCAGACCGACAGCTCGACCTTGAGACAACAACAGCAGTCCGGCATATCCGTCGTCAAGTGCGGTCGTCGCCCAGCGCGCCACCGGTTCGTGGGTAAGATAGCTGGTCGTCACGACATGGGGCGGCAGCTTCCCGAACAATCGCCCGATCTGCCTGCTCTTGGCCAGGTGTACATCCAAGAAGCGACGATATCGACCGCCAAAGCGGCAGAAAGGATTGAGCGCCTTGACAACGCCCGCGCCCTGGGTCCAGCGACTCCCGGCCCCGCCGGCCAATGTGACCACGGCAACGTGGCCGGCCGCGATGGCGTCCACGCCGATCTCCGCGAGTTCGGCGGAGACGGTGTCGGAGATAGCGGCGACGTCAAAGAGTGCTTCAGGCGCCACATCCTCGATCTTGCTGCTCACGGGCAGCCGGTTCTGCGCCAGGCCGATCCGACCGGAGCGCAAATCGGCGCGAATTTGTTCGTGCTGTACGGTGTCGAAACCATTTTGTGCCAGCAATTCGGACAGGGTCTGCCCGCTGCGTCCACTACTCTCTTCGTGGGGCAGCAGACGGTCGAACAGCGTCTGCACCATGCCGGAAAGTTCGGTTCGTGTGCGGGCGGCAGAGCCCAGCGCATCCAGTTCCGCACGCCGGTAGACCGACAAGGTGCGTTGTTCGTGGCGCAGCAGTTCCGGCACCGAAATGGCGTAGTAGCCGGGCGGCATCAGCGCGTCTGCGCCGTCCAGCAGCTCTGCACGAGTTCCATACTCGTTGACGGCAAAGTCGTAGACGACTGGGTCCATGGCAAAGGGCACGGCGTCTTCCAACGCGCGTTTGTTGGCCAGCATGGTCTTCTGCAGCCGATCCTGGGCAGCCGGTTTGACCGCCGGGTCGAAGATGAACCCCATGCCGCCGCCGGCCATGCCGCCGAGCATCCAAAAACCGTAGAAGCGCTCGCCGAAATGGGCGCGCACCTGTGCGATTAGGGACTCAGTGTATAGATTGTTGGCCCAGGGAATGATGGTCTGGATGGGACCGCGGAAATTGCGCTCTGTCGCGCGGCCGATCTCACGAATGTCGCCTTGGGAGAGGAGATCCGTGATGCGGTCGTAGAGGGCGATGGCCTCTTGACGACCGGTCCATTCTGCCGGCGACCGCAGCAGGTACTTCTCGGTGACCATCTCCAGGATAGGGCCGACGTCCTGCGCCATGCCGCCGTGCACCAGTACCAGGCTATCCTGCAGCTGGGAGCGCACGGTAGCCGGCACCCGGCACGTGTCCAGAATCGTGTGGTTGGGCAGCAACCGTCCGCGGCTGATACCGTACTCGGGATCGTTAGGTCCGGCCTCCGCACCCTCGATCAACTTCATACCGGGCCAGACACCGCCTGAATCCTGCCAACCGCCGCCGGACCCACCCAGCCATTCGCCGAGGATCGCCCGCGCGGCCACGACCCGTCGCTCATCTTCCTGCAGCGGACCGGTCAACGACTTGGTCTGTCCGGTCGCACGCATACAGACGGCGATCAGCGACGCCAGCAGATTGGTCGACACAGCCAGGCGCGAGCCTTTGGGAATGCCGTTGACCTGGCTGACCAGCTCGATCCCAAAACCGGGCCGAATCAGCCGCGCCAACAGGTCGGCCAGCGACTCGCCCGCGCCTTCCATCCCCGGCGGAACGATGCCGGACGCAATGACGGCAGCCTTGAGCAGACCGAGATAGTCACGGGCAAAATCGAAAACCTCCGAAAGCGAGGAAATCTCCGCCGACGCATCCAGATCGACGCTGACTAAGCGCAGTACCGGACGATCGATGACGCGGAAGAAGGTTTCGATCGGAGGGGTTGGCGCGCCCTCTTCGCCATCACGCACACGCAGATCGACGGAGATGTTCAGCACGCGCGCGCCTTCAGGAAAATCCATGCCCAGAAAGAAGATGTCGCTCCATCCACTATGGGTGAGATCCATCCGAACCGGCGTGCGTTCGTGCAAAATCGGGAAGAGACGGCTGTGCGGATCCAGCCGGCCGGCGTCGACCAAAGCATATAGTTCAGGTCGCACGCGTAGAGGCTGATCCGCGGGGTGACCGATACGAAACATCCACTGGTTGCCGCGGACGGAGCGCACGCTGCGGCGCACCTGGTCCGCCAGCGTCTGAAAACCGAGCTTGTGATAGGCCTCGGCCGACGCGCTCGCTGTCCCGTCGTGCAGCGGCGAGGCCCGAAAAAGATCGATGGCTTCCTCAAAACGCCGGTTGAGCAGGTTGGTATAGCCTTCGAATGGCACCAGACCCCGTGCCGGCAACTCCGGTTTGGCCGGGAGGTGAAAGCGATAAATCGCGTATAGAAAGAAGAGTGCACGCACACGCTCGTACAGGTTTTCGCTGGTGCGGCGAAATCCGTCCAACGCCCGGCATTCGTCCACCAATGTCTCCAGCGTTGCGTGCCGGCAAAAGTCGTCGAGCGCGCAATCGCGTGTTTCGGCGTCCTCGGCAGTGATGATCGCAATTAACCGGCTCATCGTCGCGCTGCCGTTCGCTGTGTCATCTGGACGCGCTGTGCCAGCAACTCGACCAGCATGGCCAAAACATCTTCCCGGTCTTCACCGTTGAGGGCGAGTGCCAGTTGGGCCGACAACAGACCATACTTGATGCCGACATCGTATCGCAGGTCGGTCTGAAGCAGGGCGAGATAGCGTTCGCGCTGCAGCAGCTCGGCGAGCGCATCCGCCAAGGTGAATCCGCCACGTTCCTCGGCATTCCGCGCCGTGTGAATCTGCTCTTCCAGGATGGCCATGATTGTGGGTGTCAATACATGCATGCCGAAAAAACAGAGATAGTGGCCGGAGCGCAGGCCCGGCACCATGATCCGCTGTTCGGCCACGGTGGGCGTCGGCTTTTCGATTACGGTGTCGATCGTGTAGAGGTTGTCGCGCCCGACACGCCGGCCGCCCACGGCGCCGAAGTAGGGCAGAAACGTCTCACGCGTGGCCTGGACGGCGGAGACCGCACACTCTTCGGCCTGCGCCACCGCGACCAGACGCTGTGCGCAGTTTTCTGGGCCGAGACTCACATAGAGATGATCGCCGACGAGATGGAGAAACGGATCATCGCTGACGAAATCGCGTGCGCAGTAGACTGCGTGGCCGTAGCCCAGCGGTTCATCCTGGCGCACGAAGTGCAATCGTGAGGCGTGCCCCTCGACTACGGCGGCATAGGCCTGTTCATCACCAGGTCGCACAACCACACAGATGTCTTCGATGCCGGCGGACAGCGCTTCTTCCACCAGTATGTTGAGCACCGATTTTTCCACGCCGTCCCGATCGATCAGCATCTGCAGCGGTAAGGTGCGCTGTCTGCGTCCAGCGGCCGTAATGACGGCTTTTGTCACTTGCATTGCGCTGCTCCGGTCTTTTCAGATGGTATCCCGAATTGTGTGTAAGGCCATTCCAAAATATTGACTATCCGATCTTCCTGGAAGCTACACCCAGGACGACCTTTCGACAAGAGAGCTTCCAGGAAGGTGGCACGAGTATCTATTTATCTGGAGCGGCCTAAATCCGCAACCTCCCAGAGAGACCAAGCCTTTTTACACATAGCCGTGCGGATGCGACTGGTGCCAATGCCATGCCGTCTCAATGATCGAGCGAAGCTCCGTGTAGCGGGGCGTCCAACCCAGTTCCTGCCGGATCTTGTCGCCGGAAGCAATGAGAATGGCCGGATCGCCGGGACGACGGTCCGTGACGTCAGCCGGAATCGGGCAACCTGTGATCTCACGCGCCATCTCGATCACTTCTTTGACCGTAAAACCGTTGCCGTTGCCCAGGTTGTAGGTCCGGCTGCCATGTTCCAATCGCGCGCAGGGCCAGAATATGGGCCTGCGCCAGGTCGAGGACATGGACGTAGTCGCGCACACAGGTACCGTCGCGCGTCGGGTAATCGTCGCCGAAGATGTAGACTTTGTCTCGCTGACCCAGCGCCACCTGTAGAATGATGGGAATGAGATGGTATTCGGGCGTATGGTCCTCGCCGCGGGTCGCCGACGCGCCGCAGGCATTGAAGTAGCGCAAGGCAGCGTACTTCAATCCTTTGGTGCGATCCAGCCAGTAGAGCATGCGTTCGAGAAAGTATTTGGATTCGCCGTAAGGGCTGCCGGGCACGATGCGCTCGTTCTCGTCGATAGGCATGCGTTCCGGGTCGTCGAAGAGATTTGCTGTTGACGACAGAATAAATTTCATCACACCATGGTCCACCGCACTCTGGAGCAGGTTGAGCCCGTTGGTCACATTTTCGCCGAGATAGCGCCAGGGATTCTCCATGGACTCGCCGACCAGCGTGTGGGAGGCGAAATGCATGATGGCGTCCGGTCGATGCTCGGCCATAACCCGATCGATGAGATCGCGGTCGGCCAGATCGCCTTCGATGAAGCGGGCGTCAGGGTGGACGGCGGCGGCATGCCCCTGATAGAGGTTGTCGACAACGATCACTTCTTCGCCGGCGTCGACCAGTTGCTCGACGGTGATACTGCCGATGTAGCCTGCACCACCGGTGACAAGAACCTTCATTTCAAGCCTCACTTTGCGTTGGGTGAAGAGCGCGCTGCGGTTTGCCGCGTACAACCGGGATGCGCACCCGGGATCCGAACTTGGGTGCGCGACAGAGTCGCAATCGTTCCGAGGATGCGCTGCTGTCGTTTCCAGCGCGGACGCGGAAACCTGTCAGTCAATCAACGCGAACCCACAATGGCGTGCCTCGGCGCTCACCGGCTACGGTAGCACGAAAGTTCGGTGGTCGTCCATGTCAAATCGCTGTCAATCGCCTATCCTACAACGAGCGCCTCGCAGAATCCAACGCAAGCGTGCCGGGGATCACCCCCAGAGATTCCGGACAGACGCACAAGGCAGTCCCCGACATTTGCTGCGCCGTCGCAAGCAATGTGACGTGCATCCGGTCCGCAAGAAGACGGTAGTTTACTGGCCATAGACGTTCATGTACCGATCGTGCAAGATGGCCACATCCTCGGGCGCGATCTCGTCGGGCGTGCCCAGCTGCAACGCGTAATGAACCGTGCGCGCCACATCTTCGACCATCACAGCAGCTTTGACGGCTTTCTGTGCGCTGGCTCCGATGGTGAAAACACCGTGGTTCTTGAGCAGAACGGCCGGTGAGGCGCCGATATGGTCGACGACCTGCCGGCCGATTGCCTCGCTGCCGATGAGCGCAAAGCCGGCGCAAGGGATCGGACCTCCGAACTCGTCAGCCATGGCCGTCAAATAGACCGGGATCGGGCGCCCCAATGCCGCGAATGCGGTTGCATACGGCGAATGGGTGTGCACGATCCCGTTGACGTCCGGCCGGCGGCGATAGATGTAGAGATGGCTGTCGGTATCCGAGGAAGGCTTGAGTTCACCCTCGACAACGTCACCTTCCAGGCTGAGCACCACGTGATCTTCCGGTCGCAGATCGTCGTACATCACACCGCTGGGTTTGATGACCACATAGCCACTCTCCGGATCGCGGGCGCTGATGTTGCCGGAGGTCCACGTAACCAACCCTTCTTTGGGCAACAGCAGGTGAAGCGCATGCAGTTGGGTCTTCAGTTGTTCCAACATGTTGATTACCCTGCCATCTCGCGGCGCAATGCACGCAGACGCTTCATCACGTCATTGCCGCCGCGTCCGAAGTAGTCATAGAGTTGCTTGTATTCCTGATAGAGCCGGTCGTACAGCGCCACATTCTCTGCGATTGGTCGATAGACGTCTTCCTTGATACCGCCCATCGTTTCTGCCGCGTCAAAAATGGAGGCGTAGCCGCCTCGAGCGGCGCCGGCTGCCACGGCGCCGTGCATGGCCGAACCCAGAGCCGGCGCCTGGGAACTCTTGACGATGTTGAACTCGCGACCGGTGACGTCCGCATAGATCTGCATGAGCATGGCGTTTTTCTCCGGCAGACCACCGGCAGCGACAATGCGGTTGACCGGTACGCCGTTTTCAGTCAGGGCGTCGATGATCTCGCGCGTGCCGAAAGCCGTCGACTCGATGAGCGCACGGTAGATTTCCGGCGCGGTAGTGGCCAGCGTCGCGCCAACCAGAAGCCCGCTCAACTCGACATCGACCAGCGTGGAGCGATTGCCGTTCCACCAATCCAGCGCGATCAATCCGGATTCACCCGGTCGCTGCTTGGCGGCATGCTCCTCCAGCACGTTGTGGATACTCACGCCTTTGCGCTTGGCCTCATCGTGGTAGGCAGGCGGCACGCCGTTCTCGATGAACCAGGCGAAGATGTCACCCACCCCGCTCTGGCCCGCCTCGTAGCCGAAGTAGCCGGGCAGAATGCCGTCCTCCACCACGCCGCACATGCCCGGCGCCTTCACCCGCTCGACACCGTTCACCATATGACAGGTGCTGGTACCCATGATCATGACCATGACGCCCGGGTCCATGGCCTGCGCGGCCGGGACGGTCACATGTGCATCTACATTGGCGACGGCGATGGCCGTTCCCGGCTGGAGTCCGGTCCACAATGCGGCCTGTTCGGTCAATTCACCGGCCTTGGCGCCCAACGGCAAAATCTCGCGCGAGAGCTTCGTATCCACGATGTCCGCCAGTTCGGGATGGAGCGCGCCCAGATATTCCCGGCTGGGAAAGCCTTCCTCCTTCTGCCAGATGGCCTTGTAGCCGGCCGTACACGAGTTGCGCGTCTCTCGGCCGGTCAATTGCCAGATAACCCAGTCGGCGGCTTCGAGCAGCCGGTCGGCGGCGTGATAGGTCTCCGGGTCTTCGTTCAGGATCTGCAGCGCCTTGCTGAAGAACCACTCCGACGAGATCTTGCCACCGTAGAGGTCGAGCCAGCTTTCGCCCATCTCGCGGGCAACCCGGTTAATGCGATCGGCTTCCGGTTGTGCAGCATGGTGTTTCCAGAGCTTGATCCAGGCATGCGGCCGGGCGCGAAACTCGGGCACCTTACAGAGTGGCGTACCATCCGCTTTGACGGGCAACATGGTACAAGCCGTAAAATCGATGCCCAGCCCGATCACGTCGCCCGGGTCGATGCCGCTGTCGTTCAGCACAGCCGGGACTGTACGTTTGAGCACTTCAATGTAGTCATCCGGGTTCTGCAACGCCCAGTCGTGCTCTAACTGCACACCGCTCTCCGGCAAGCGTTCGTCGATGACGCCGTATGGATAGTCATAGACAGCCGTGGCGATCTCACGTCCATCGGCCACATCGACCAGCAATGCACGGCCCGATTCGGTGCCGAAATCGACGCCAATGGCATATTTTGGACTCATGCGATTCTCCATTCAATAAAGATCGTAGTACGGGTAGCTTGTCCACCAAGCAGCCTCGCCGGGCAGGGGCAAGACCCGTCGGGCAACCTACCCGTTCTGCAGGTTAACTGTGACGGTAGACGTCCCACCCCAGATATTTGTCCATGGCGTGGTGTACTGCGCCGGCGACACTGGTCGGGTTGATGGTGACGTGGTGTTCGTAACCGTTGTCGCAGATATGGCGCAACAGCCCCTGGAAATCTTTGACCTTGACCACGCCGTAGCCGCCAAAGGTCAACAGAGGATCGTCGGTCAATTCACCCTCACCCACGTAGGCGCGCATGGTGCCGGAGGCGTCGTCTGTGCTGACGCGCAGATAGGTAAACGGATTGGCCGCGGCACGCCCGTAGATGGTGCCGAAGGTGTTCTCCTTGCCCACCGTACCGGCAATGATCTCCTGGTAGTACATGGATGGTTTGGCGTCGCCCGCGTCCACAAAGATGTCTTTGGGTAGGTTGGAACAGTGGAAGACCACGCCTTTGTCCGGATCCTCACCGTAGTTGTTGTTCCAGTCGACCAGTGCGCTGGGCCGGCCGCTGGCCTGGGCCAACACATACATAGCGACTGTGCCCATGACATCGACTTCACATGCGCTGGGCACCAGTTCGTTGCTCATCATGCTCATGAGCGTACAGGGCACCACGCCAAAGAATTCTTCCATGGCCGTCCAGCACTGGATCGCGGTCGCCTGTAGGGCCGAATCGCGCATCCACGTGTCGACCGCGGCGCCGAATTTGGCCATTTTCATGAGCGCATCGGCCGGCACCTTGGCGGTTTCGACATAGGCCTGGATTGCACCCAGTTTAGACTGCACTGATGCGTCATCATCGGCCAGCGCATCCACCCAGCCGAAAAGCTCATAGAGGTCCAGGGTCTCGACACTGATGCCCGTCCCTTCCAGCAACTTTTCACTGTAGCGTACGGTGTTGAACGCCTGTGGACGTGCCCCCAATGCGCCGATTCGTAGGCCGTGCATGCTGCGCGTCACACGGCAGACCGCGGCAAAATCCACCAGATCCTTTTGAAACGACGGATGCTGGGGAGATACCGTGTGCAACGTCGTGAGGCTGAAGGGAATGCCGTACTGGCGTAGGTTATTGCAGACAGACATCTTGCCGCAGAAGCTGTCGCGGCGGTCAGCGATGGTCATGGCCGTGTCGTCGTCCGGAAAGGCTTGGACCAGAATCGGCACCGTCAAACCGGACCAGCGCATGGCATTGGCGACCGCACGCTCGTCGCCGAAGTTGGGCAGACTGACCAAAACGCCGTCGATCTCCCGGCGATGCTGGTCAAAGAGTTCGGCGCACGTGCGTGCGTCGGAAAGGCTCTCGATACTGCCGTACTCCGTCTCCTCCGGCGTCAAAGTGATGACATTGAAGCCCGCTTCTTCCAGGAGAGCGATCATTTCCGCACGTCCCTCTTCACAGAGATGGCTGGGGAAAAAGCCGCGGTTGCCGACGATCAGACCCAGGGTAACTGGTTTCATTGCATGCTCCTTCGTGGGTATGGGTGCTGCCGGAAAAGGCAACTTGACAAGAAATTATCCGGCGAGTAGAATAAAATTAAAACGTTTTATATATAGTGATAGTGTAGCAGAGCATCGTCCGGTTGTCAATGGAAAGCAGGTAGACGTCATGAGCGAGAATCATCAGGTCACGGTCAAGGATGTGGCGCGGATTGCCGGTGTCTCGCCCGGCACCGTCTCCAATGCGCTCTCCGGCAAACGCCCTGTCTCGGAGGCCACCCGTCAGCGAGTCCTGGACGCGATTGCCGAACTCGATTACCAACCCAACCTGTTGGCCCGGGGACTCGTCAGCCGCCAGACGGGTACCCTTGCGGTCGTGGCAACCGGTCTCCAATATTACGGCCCATCACGCACACTGGTCGGCATCGAGGAACAGGCGACCGAACTCGGTTTCTCGCTGCTGCTGGACCTGTTGCCGCGCATCGGTTCATCTGAATCCGAAATCGACGGCGTGTTGCGCATGCTGACGGCCCGGCGTGTCGACGGCATCGTATGGGCGGTTCACGAAGTCACGGCAAATCGGGATTGGGTCACGGCGAGCCGACTCCAGGAACTTCCGCCGGTCGTTTTCTTGACCATGGAATCGCGCCCGGGTCTATCAATCGTGAGTACCGACAACCGGCAGGCCGCTGTGCTGGCGACCGACCATTTGCTGCAAGTCGGCCGCCGCAAGATCGGGTTGATCACCGGACCGCTCAACTGGTGGGAAGCGCGTGAGCGCCGCGCCGGCTGGCGTGAGTCACTGGACCGCGCCAGTCGCCCCCATGACGACACGCTGGTTGTCGAGGGTGACTGGAGTGCACGCAGCGGCGAACGAGCGCTGCACGAATTACTCGTCCGCCATCCGGATCTGGACGCCATCTTCGCCTGCAACGACCAGATGGCGCTGGGCGTCCTGCGGGCGGCGCACCTGCGCGAGATCGAATTACCGACCGATCTTGCCGTGGTCGGCATCGACAACATCCCGGAATCGGCCTACTTCTGGCCGTCACTGACGACCGTTCGCCAGCATCTGATGGACGTAGGGCGTCGATCGGTTCAACTACTGAATGCCATGGTCGCAGATCGCCAGCAGGAGGAGCCAACCTACACCCCGGTCGTGGAATATCTGACGCCCGAATTGATCGTACGCGAAAGTTGCGGTATGCAGATGTGATGCTGTAGCTGCACCTCACGACCGGCCCGGCCCGGTTCAAATCCCACCTCCGCTCTGTGACCGGCGTCAAGGCGCCTTTTGGCTCTGGCCACGATTCAGATGTTTCTCCCGCACCAACGCAATTGACTCGCTTCTTTGCCCGCCCGCAAAGGAATCAGCCGGCACGATATCCGGCGCCGATTCGCCGGCACGAACCATCCGGGCCACCAGTCGTTTGCGCAGGTCGTCGGCAACGTCACGAAATGCATCGTTGCCGATCAGGTTGTCCAGTTCGAACGGATCGGCCTCCAGATCGTAGAGATATTGCTCCGCATAGCGATCCGCTCCGGACGCTTCCCATCCCGACATCCCGGGTGCATCGACACAATACTTCCAGCGCTTGGTCCGCAGCGCGCGGCCAACCTGCGCCTCACTGATCTGGACAAAGAGATCGTCCGGCCAATCGGTCGCCGTGCGCTGCACCAGCGGCAAAATCGACCGCCCTTCCATGGTCTCCGGAATCGGCAGCCCGGCGGCATCCAATATCGTGGGCGGCAGATCGACCAAGCTCACTAACTCGTTCAGACGGCCGCCGCCGTTGAAACCCGGGCCCTGGACGGCTGTCGGCACACGAATGGAGCTTTCATGGCAGGAACGCTTGTACTCGGAGTTACGCGTCTTAAAATGGCAGCCATGGTCCGACGTATAGAGGACCACGGTGTTCTCCAGTATCTCCAGGCTGCGCAGCGCATCCAACAACCGTCCCAACGCTTCGTCCAGGCGCTTCACCATGCCGTAATAGCCACCCAGATGCTGCTGCGACGAACCGCCCAGAGCCGCCAGGTCGGGTGGCGTGTAACGACCGGTATATTCCGGCTCATAGCCGTCCGGCGCCGGGTAGTCGTCCCGATGGTTTTGGTGATGGGGCTCGATGTAGGAGAGGAACAGAAAGAAAGGTTCGTCCTGGTGCGCATCGATGTAACGGATTGCCGCGTCGGTCTGGGCATCGACCCGGTAGCCGGGCAGTTTGACCGGGTTGCCGTCGTTGTCGAACATCACGGTGTCATAGGCGTCTGACGTGAACTCCAGCAGGTTGGCGGCCAACCAGTAGTCGTAGCCGCCGCGATCCTCGGCGGGCACCGGTTCGGCGCCGGCCAGATGCCACTTGCCGATATAGCCGGTCGCGTAGCCGTTTTCGCCAAAGACCTTGGCCAGCGTTGTCGCGCCTCGATCCAGCGTGATGCCGTTGCGATAGACGCCGGTATTGGTGGCGTACAGTACCGGTCTGCAGACAGGATCGTGCCGGTCCGCAGACCGGTTGGCAGGTAAACGAGTAGTGGACGTCGGTCCCTCGACGCGCCATACGGTCAAAATTCGGCGTCAGGCCAAGCGGGTTGCCATGGACGCCGGTCGTGTCCCAGCGCTGCTGGTCCGAAAAGAAGACAATGACATTCGGCCGGGACTGTTGTGCTGCGCACATGATTGCATGCTCCTGAGTCAATTCGATTGCAGATTTTCTCCAGACGTGAGAAACCCGAGTCTTCTCGACGTTGATCACCGGCGCCGTTCCACACCGGCAAATGGTCAACGGAAGACTCGGGTTTCCCCCAAGGAGAACATGAAGGAGACGGCGCCCGCGTAATCGAATGCACGGGTGCTGGTACATTGGTGCATAAATACCACGGCGGTTTTCTCCGTCGACGGCCGGAGGTACGCAACTTGAAACAGCCTCGGGTGATTTCCGCCGGGATTTGTTGGCTAGCTCTGTGCGAAGAGTGGGTCAGACTCTTCCTTGATCTTCGCGCCGACGGTGGCTGCGTCTTCTGTACCGCTCCAAAGGAGGTCCATCGCCGGGTTATAGATGCGCTGTGTGATTTCAGGCCAATTGACGCTGACGGGATCGCGCACGACATATTCCTGCGCCTGTGCAAAGGCTTGGGCATTGACCGGCGGCAGGTCCGGATTCAGGAATGCCTCAGAGGTCACCACCGAAACGCGCGAGGGTGTGGTCGCGCCGACCGACACTTCATCTAGCTCGGCCTGTGCGCTAGTGATGTGTTGCATGAAGGCCCAGGATTCATTGGGATACTTGGAGGCTGCGCCGGTAGCCCACCCGGTGCCGCCGCCACCCGTACCGCGGCGTTCCGCCTTCCCGATGGGAATTGTGCCCACATCCCACTTGAAGGCCTCAATCACGCGGAACTGGTTGACAGCCGACGGATTCGTCAACATGACCGCAACACGCCCGGTGGCAAAGAGGTCGATGCCACCCAATTCCGATTCCAGATCCGGCCGTGGCGAGACACCGTGGACGTACATCAGATCCTGCAAAAACTGAAGGGCTTCGACCGTTGCTTCGTCGGCCATCGCAGAATCCGTGGCTACACCGCGATCGTCCCGGTGAACCAACGCGCCGCCATTAGAGTAGACCCACGATGCCCAGGGACGCTGGCCGCGGTTGACCAAAAATCCCCACTGGGTTGTCCGGCCACCCTCTTCTTTGGTTAGCCGTTTGAGCATGTCAAGGAAGACTTCAAAGGTAAACTCTGTGTCTTCCCAGTCCGCGGGCGGCGGTTCGACGCCCGCTTCTTCGAAGAGGTCGACGTTGTAGTACAGATTCTGATTGCCGTAGTCGCGCGGTAGAGCGTAGGTCTTGCCGTCCCACTGATAAAGTGTGATGGAATCAGGGCGGAAGTCACTCAGATCGTAACCATCACGCTCGATATAATCGTCCAACTGTAGATGCAAATTCTTTTCTGCTACGGTAATAATGGGTGTAGTTTCCTGGAGATAGCGGTACATGTCGGGCGGAGTCCCGGCAGCGAAGAGCGTCTGCACTTTGGTGTTGTAGTCCGGCCCGGGCACGGTCTGGTGGTCGACGATGATACCGGGATTGGCCTCTGTAAATTCCTGAGACCACTTGTCGCGCACCTCGGTGTGACCCTCATTGATGGTATCGCAGACAAAGGTTATGGTGACGGCCTCGGCAGCGGGTTCGCTTCCATCAGACGTTTCGCCTGTGCCGGCGCTGGGAGCGGCCGCTGGCGCACAGGCCGCCAGACCGGCCATCATAGCTGTAGCAATCGCACTGTTGCGCAAAAAGTCACGGCGTGAAATTAAGTTCCTCTTCATGGGTCTCCTCCAAAGTTGTGTGAGTTGGTGCTTGGCTACGACTTAACGCCGGTAAAGACAATGCCTTGAATAAAATATCTCTGGGACACAAAGAACAGGAAGATGACTGGCAACATGGTCAACAGTGATGCAGCCATGAGCAAATTCCAACTGGTGCTGGCTTCGCCCTGAAACATGCGCAACCCCAACGCCAACGTAAAGTTGTCCGGATTGTGCAAGTAGATCAGCGGCAGCAGAAACTCATTCCAGGTGCCGTTGAAGATAAAGATTACGATGATCAGGATGGCCGGCTTGGCCAATGGCATGATGATGCGCCGATAGACGCCGAAACTCGAGCAGCCGTCAATGCGAGCGGCGTCGTCCAGCTCGCGCGGCAACGTCATCAAATATTGACGCACCAGAAAGGTCAACCACGGACCACCGAAAAAGGTCGGCACGATCAGCGGCAAAAAGGTGTCGATCCAGCCCCACCATTTGAAGAGAATGAACTGGGGAATCAAGGTGATGTGGGGCGGCAGCATCATGGTCGACAGCATGACGATAAAGACAAAGTCTCGACCCCACCAGCGCAAACGCGAAAAGGAAAAAGCCACTAACGTGATCGAAATCACCTTGCCGATGACGCTGATCACTGTGATGAGCGTGGTGTTCCAGAGATAGCGGAAAAAGGGGATTGCCGTCACAGCCTTGCGGTAGTTGTCCCACTGGATATCGTGGGGAATCCACGTCGGTGGAAAAAGGTAGACCTCACCCGGCGTTTTCAACGAGGTGGAGAGCGTCCAGGCCAACGGGATAAACATCATCACCACGCCTGCCAACAACAGAATATGGACCACTGTGGCGCTGATCAGGCTTCGTTGCCGGCGCGTGAAGAGTGGTTTGCTGCGGTTCCGATCCGCTCAGTGGTTGGTTGACAACGCCCATCGCTCTAACCGTCCCTCTCGTCGCCTTCATAATAGACCCACGAATCTGACGTGCGCCAAAGTATCAACGTCAAGGCCAGAATGTAGATGAAAAGAATCCAGGCCAGCGCACTGGCGTAGCCCATCCGGAAATATTCGAAAGCATTGCGATAGAGGTAGAGCAAGAAGAAGAGCGTCGCATTGTTGGGACCGCCGCTGGTCATGATGAAGGCCTGGGTAAAGATCTGAAGGGCGGCGATAAAACCCGTCACCAACTGAAAGAAGAGCACCGGTGTCATCATGGGCAACGTAATATGGCGCACCTTCGTCCAACCTGAGGCGCCGTCCACATCTGCTGCCTCATAGAGATCGGTGGGAATGCCCTGGAGTCCGGCCAGATAGATGATGGCGCCGGCGCCCACGCCCCACAAGCTCATGAGAATGAGCGATGGAAGCGCCCATGTGGGATCGCCCAGCCAACTGGGCCCTACGATACCGAAATAGGATAGAATGGTGTTGAAAAGCCCAAATTCGGTTGAAAAGAGCCAACGCCACAACAGCGCAACGGCAACACCGGAAAGAACGGACGGCAGATAGAAGGCGGTGCGGTAAAAACGCATCCCACGCACGCTGGTGTTGAGGAACCACGCCAGAGTGAAGCCGACTAGAGATGATGCAACGGCACACTGACCACTGCATAGATGGTCGTGACCTTGAGCGCTTGCCAGACCAGGTCATCGCTGAACATCGTTCGGAAGTTGCTCGACGCCCACAAACTCCGGACGTCGTGATCAGATCCCAGTTGGTGAACGATATACCAAGCGATCCCAACATCGGGCCAAGCGTCCAGAGGAAGAAGCCGATGATCCATGGCGACGCAAAGAGCCATCCGTCCAGGTTGCGACGCATGGTCTGGCGACTCATCCTGGATCGCCGTGACGATTGCTTGCTTACCGATACTGAGTCTGCAGCAGTTGTCACCCGGAAAATCCTCGTGCGGTGAAAATCGTTGAAGAGGGTATCAAAGACAGAGCAAAAAAACGTTTTAAGAGAGGGTACCCAAAGTATAACACATCGTCAATCCAGCGTCAACTCAGAGTTGTTCGCAACGGTTGACGTCACGTTTCTTTTACGGTAGATTATCGATTCACCACGAATAGAGAAGACACTCAAATATTGTGTCCATAAACCGTCTGCCCGAATCGATCTGTTGCCGGCGGAGCCGACCCTGGCTGACGAACTCATTCAGGCAGTTCTGGCCGACGCCGTGGCAGTCGACCAAGCGACGGAAGAGATCGATCATGTTTCTCGTCCCGCATTGCGGAGGTAATTATGGCAAATGTCATTGTCGTCGGCAGTCTGAACATGGATCTGGTCACAACCGCCAACAAGATCCCTGCGCCGGGCGAGACCGTCATCGGCGGCGATCTCCGCACCATCCCGGGCGGGAAGGGTGCCAACCAGGCTGTAGCGGCCACGCGCTTGGGGTCGACCACCACCATGGTCGGCCACGTAGGCAACGATGGTTTTGCCGACGAGTTGCGCGAAAGCCTCTCGGCGGACGGCATCGATCTGCGCCATGTGACAACGGTTGACGGCGCGACCGGTGTGGCGTTGATCGTCGTGGATGCCGCCGGCCAAAACAGCATCGTGGTGGCGTCGGGCGCCAATGCAAAGATGACACCGGGTGATGTCGAAGCCGCCGAAGAGGCCATCGCGCAAGCCGACGTGCTGCTGCTGCAGTTGGAAATCCCGCTCGATAGCATCGTCCGTGCAGCCGAACTGGGTCGCCGACACGGTGTCCCGGTGATCCTCAATCCGGCGCCGGCCCGGCCCCTACCAGCAGCATTGCTTGCCAAAGTGGATTTACTGATTCCAAACGAAAGCGAAACGGCTACGCTGACAGGTCTGCCCACGACCGATATAGGACAACTGCAACATGCCGCGGCTCATCTGCGCAGACTCGGCGTCGGGGCGGTCATTCTGACGCTTGGGGAGCAGGGCGCGCTACTGGCAACGGACAAAGAAACACGCCACTTTGCCGCGTTTCCCATGAAAACCGTGGTCGATACGACTGCGGCCGGCGATGCCTTCGTGGGCGGTCTCGCAACGGCGCTGGCCGAAAAACGAGCCCTTGCAGACGCAATCTGTTGGGGCAGTGCGACCGGTGCGCTGGCCGTCACCAAGGCCGGCGCACAGCCCTCACTTCCGACCCGCGCCGATGTGCAGTCACTGATCGACGTCGCGCAGCCGACTCAAAGCCAAGGAATCCTGCTATGAAGAAGTCCGCTTTGCTCAACCAGCCCATATCGTCCGTTGTCGCCGGCATGGGCCACACCGATGGGTTGGTCATCGCCGATGCCGGTCTGCCGATCCCGAATGGGCCGGTGCGGATCGACTTGGCGTTGACCGCAGGCGTACCCGGCTTTCTCGACACGGTGGAGACCATTCTCAGCGAACTCCAAATCGAGGGCGCGATCGTGGCCTCCGAAATGCAGAGCGCCAGCCCGGAAATCCTGGCACGCCTACAGGAGCTCATGGGCGATGTACCGCTGTTGTTTGTGCCCCACGAAGAATTCAAAGAGCGCACGGCATCGGCCAAAGCAGTAATCCGCACAGGGGAGTTCTCACCGTACGCCAACGTGATTTTTTCTGCGGGTGTTGTCTTCTGAGAAAATGTGGCTCTGGGTTCGGCGATTTCGACTTGATGGATTGCGGGGATTGGCGTACACTTTCAACAGCCCTGCTTTTCCTCTCGCGCCCTATCTATTCGTGCAGCGCGTATGCATTTCAACCACTGGCTCAACCCGCTTGAGAAGGATGAGGCGTTGAGTCGATCGAGCAATCAGGTTCATCAGTTCGAATCAAAAGGAGAAATCATGACTCACAGAAAGGGCCGTCTGTCTCGCCGGGATTTTCTCAAAGCTTCCGGCGTCGCCGGCAGTGTCGTTGTATTGACAGTAGCGGGTTGCTCGCCACCCGGAGGCGCTCCCGCTGCCGATGACGGTGCACCGGACGCTGAACAACTGGGTCCAATCACCATTCTGATCAACGATTCGCCGTGGTTCCCCGGCTTTTCTGCCATGGTCGACAAGTATATCGAGACAACCGGCAACGAGGTCAAACTGGATGTTACGCCGTTTGCCGGCATGCTGGACAAGACCCGCAATGCGATCCAGGCAGATGAAAGCGAATATGATGCGGTTGCAATCACGGAACAGAATATTCCGTTCTTCTACAGCAGCGGATTGCTCCAGCCTATCACCGAAATCGATCCGGGCTACGATTTGGATGCAGATCTGATCAGCTACGGCAACGCCGCACGCTGGGACTCCGATCAGAACATCAATACTCCTGACGGTACAATTTTGGGCATCCCGATCAACGGCAATATCCAACTCTACTACTATCGCAAAGATATCTTTGAGGAGAACGGCATTACGCCGCCTCAGACCTTTGACGAAATGGTTGCGATTGCTGAGCAACTGTATGATGCACCGACACTCTTTGGCAATGCCAATCGAGCCAATCCGATCTGGTGGGAATTCAGCGCGTACATCAATTCGTATGGTGCACCACATGTGGCACTCGAAGATGACGGTCGCTGGTCAATTGGCTACGACAAGCCGGAAGCCATGGACGCCATTCAACGTTGGCTGGAACTTGGCCGTAATTGGGCGCCGGACAACTTTGCCGATTTGGGACAGGGCGACCTGTTGGCTCTGATGTCGAGCGGTCGTCTGGCCCAGGTTCACATGGTGGGCGCTGCGGCACCAAACTTTGACGACCCCGAACAATCTATTGTCGGCGGGTTGATGGGGGCCACTGTCGTGCCGGGTACGACGCCGGAAACACGCTCGCCGACGTCGGGCATGTGGGTCATGTCGCATCCTGCCAATTTGCCGATAGAACGGGCCCAGGCCGGCCTGGAATTTGTGAAGTGGTTGACGGCAAAAGAGCGCCAGGTTGAGTACGCCCGTGCAGGCGCCATCCCGACCAGCCAGAACGCGTATGAGGAGTTGGCTACAGATGAGACCTTGGGTTGGTGGACAAGTGCATTCGCCGAAAGCACGCCGTTCATTACTCCTGAACCGCGGATTCCGGATTTGCCGCTCATCCGCGATAGCGTCTCGACACGCATGGCTCAGATCTATGTCGATGAGATCACGGCTGAAGAGGGCCTCGAGTTGATGGCAACCGAAGTCCGCGCCGTCATGGTCGACGCAGGGTATGACGTTGCGTAGCCAGACGTAGATTCCAGTGAATCCCGGCAGAAATCCGTGCACAGTTTCTTCCAGAGGTAGCATCGCCGGATTTCTGTCGTGGTCTTCATGCCGAACTGAACCAGAGGGATAACCGTGAGCCAACAAGCGCTGAATAGATCGACTCCTATGCCCACCAAACCAACATCTGGACTTCGCCGGTCGCTGCTTGGCCCCGGGAGTTTCAAGATCTGGTCAATTGGTCCCATTGCTTGCTGTCCTGACAATCTTCACGCTGTTGCCAATTATTCAGTTGTTCCGTATGAGCGTAATGGAGCTTCAGTTTGTCGAAGGGGAACTTGTCTCCGAATTTGTGGGGCTGGAGTACTTTCGCGTGCTGGCCAAGGATCCGATCGCTGGGATCGCGATCAGGAACACAGTCACCTATGTCATCATTGCCGTCCTCATCGAAACCACCTTGGGGCTGGCGCTTGCGTTGGCGGTCAGTCGAACGAAGGGACTTTCGGTCTTGTACAGAAGCGTCATCATTATCCCGCTTCTGATCCCACCTGTCGCGATTGGGACGATGTGGTCCCTCATGTACGACTACAACTACGGCATCATCACGCGGACTTCTGATCGGCCTGGGTGTCCAGAACCCACCGCTTTGGACGGCTGATCCAAATCTCGCGCTCATGTCGGTCATTATCGTGGACGTCTGGCACTGGACAAGCTTTATTTTTCTGATCATGTTGGCCAGTGTGGAATCCCTGCCTCCGTCCCTGCTGGAAGCTGCGCGGGTTGACGGCACAGGTGAATGGCAGCTTTTCCGCTATATCATTCTCCCGTTGATGGCTCCGACGATCCTGATCGCGATGATGTTGCGCACGATTCTCGCCTTCAAGGTCTTCGATCAGATATTTGTCTTGACCTCAGGTGGTCCAGGAACGGCTACGCAGGTCATCAGTATGCATATCTATAAAGTATTTAGTGAGCAGTTTCGCCTGGGCTACGCGTCGTTTTTGTCACTCTTAACCGCGCTGATCATGACCGTATTTGTGATCGGGTATCTTTGGGCAAATGGCGAAGTGAGGAAGAGACTGTGACTCGTAAAAGACTCTCATCTGTTCTCATCAATACGATTCTCCTGCTTACGATACTGATCGTTTTGCTACCGGTTGTCTACATCCTCCTCACTTCGCTCAAGCGCACCGCCGATATCTACAGTGGTACGATCTTGTTCAAGCCAACGCTGGCGAACTATCGCGAGATTTTCACCGGCAGCCGCAGCAATTTTGCGGATCTCACCCGAAACAGTCTCGTCGTTGCGGCCGCCGTCGCCATCATCTGCGGCATTGTCGGCTCGCTTGGTGCCTATAGTATTTCACGGATGCGCTGGTCAAAGTGGGTGACAGGCGGTGTTCTGATTTGGCTGCTCTTCGTAAACATGATGCCGCCCATCGTCTTCGTCACTCCCTATTACCTGTGGACGCGTGCCATCGGGATCTACGACTCACCGTTGGCGGTGATCATGTCACACGTCGTTCTGAATATGCCTCTGGCTGTGATCATGATGATCAATTTCTTTGCTGAAGTGCCGCAGGAGATGGAAGAGGCTGCCGCCATCGACGGCTGTAGCCAGTTTCAGGCATTTTGGCGGATTGTCGTGCCCATGGTTCGTCCTGGCCTTGCAGCAATGGCCGTGCTCGTCTTTGTCTTCAGTTGGAAGGAATTTCTCTTTGCGCTGTCCCTCACCACAACCTCAGCCGGTCGCACCATTCCAGTCGGTATCGCAAATTTCGTTCAGGAATTCAATATCCGCTATGGCGACATGGCAGCCGGTTCCTTCTTTGCCATGATCCCTGCCCTGATTCTGGTTCTTGTCGCCCAGCGACACATTATCAAGGGATTAACCGTTGGTGCAGTCAAAGGTTGAGACCCGCAGTCCCCGGTTGGTAAATCACAACAATTGTTCGCGCCAGGCAAGGAGCCACGTTATGGGACAGCTAGACGGCAAGGTCGCCATCATCACCGGCGGCAGTTCGGGCATCGGTCGCAGCATCGCATTGGCCTGTGCTGCGGAAGGCGCAATCGTGGTGCCCGCGGCCCGGAATGAAGAGGCGCTGGCAGTCGTTGCGGCCGAAATTGAGGCAAACGGCGGCACTGCCCTGGCCCATCGAACGGATGTCACTGCCGAAGAAGATGTGGTCGATCTGTTCCACTCAGTGCACGGGAAGTACGGACGCGTCGACATTCTGGTCAACAACGCAGGTGTGGCCAGCAGCACGCCGACCGACGAGATGTCTCTGGCAGAGTGGCAGCGCATTCTCAGCGTCAATCTGAACGGCCCCTTTCTCTGCAGCCGCGAGGCGCTCAAGATCATGAAGCCGCAGCGATCGGGACGCATCCTCAACATCGGCAGTATCTCGGCCAAGATGCCGCGCGCAAACGCGGCGCCCTACTCAACCTCAAAATTCGGACTGGAAGGGTTGACGCGCTCCCTGGCGCTGGACGCGCGCCCCTTCGGCATTGCCGTCAGTGTGCTCCAGCCGGGCAACACCGCCTCGGCCATCTGGGAGCGCCGCGGGGCAACCGAGCCCAATACGGAAGGCATCATGCCGGCAGACGAACTGGCGCGCGTGGCTCTGCTCATGGTGACGCTGCCGCCGGAAATCAATGTCCTGGAAAGCATCGTGCTGCCCGTGAGCCAGCCGTTCGTGGGAAGAGGTTAACGCATCTGCCGGACAATCGATCGGCCATGTGGCGTCGTCAAGACCAGACGCAACAAAGACCAGTTGCCCTCTGCACCGATAGGGCATCTGCAGCCGTATGTTCCTCGGACAGAGCTTGAACATGCAGCCAAGTGAGACAACCACGCATCCACTGCAGCAATGGCAAGAGGCACTCTGGCTGTTGATCGTGCTGCTGACGCCACTGTTCGTCAATTCTTGGGTTGAGCAGCAATTCGAGGCGTCGAAGGTATGGCTGTTGCGGACGTTGGTCTGGGTGCTGGCGGTGGTGTGGCTGGCCGGCCGAATGGCCGGGATTCGACCAAAACCGCTTCCCCCACCCATTCGCAATCTCCTCATCGCGCTCGTCCTCGTTCTTTGCCTCTCTACTTTCCTGAGCACAAATCACTATATCGCTCTCTTTGGCACACTTGAGCGCGCCAATGGTCTTCTGACGCAGCTGAGCTATCTGTTGCTCTTTGTGTGCATCGCGACCCGGATCGACGCCCAGCGCAGCCGGCGGTTGCTGCATGTCATCGTCCTCACGGCCGTGCCGATCTGCCTCCTTGGTCTCGTCCAAGCAGCCGGTTGGCAACCGCTGCCCGTCTTCACCGATGCCCGCAGCCCCATCACGACCACGCTGGGCCGCGCCAACTTCACGGGTGCATACCTGGCCCTGGTATTACCGCTCACCCTGACCGCGGTCCAAGCGGCGACGGGCCGTTGGCAGCGCACAGGCTACGGGACGCTCGTTGTGCTGGAGCTCCTTGTGCTTGTGCTGACCCAGGCGCGTGCAGCGTGGATTGCCGCCGCTTTCGGCGGCTGTGTGCTCTTGTGGTTGCGTGTTACACGGCAACGATCTTGGCAGGTACGTTGGCTCAGTGCGCTCGGCGGAGTCGTCGTGCTGGGCGGGGTACTGCTGCTGATCCTACAGCGTGGCATTGCCGACGGCGGCTCGATCGCCGCCCGCTGGACGATCTGGCGCGCATCGTTGCGGCTACTATGGCCACGTTTATGGCTCGGCTACGGTGCCGATACGCTGGAGCTGTACTTCCCGTCAGTCTACCCGCCACAGCTTGTCTACTATCAAGGACGTGGAGTCGTCGTCGACCGCGCGCACAACTGGTTGCTCGACTGGTCGCTCAGCTTCGGCGTTGTGGCGACTGCCGTTCTGGTCGGGTTCGTCTATTTTGTGTTGCGGCAGGGCCGGCGGCAGCTGTCGGTTGCTGAAGGCGTGCCGGCACCGGGGTCGGACGACCAACCTCTTGAGCCTTGCTGGGTGGCGGCGTGTATGGCAGCTCTCTGCGCCCAACTTGCCGGCAACCTGTTTCTGTTTGAGGTCGCGGCCACAGGGCTGCTGTTCTGGCTGTTGTTGGGACTCGTGACCGCGGCGGCATCGGCAGCGAGACAGAGACAGCGCCAGCGCCGGCGCCACTCCGTATGGGCAATGTCGTGATCGTGGTCTGCGTCTTGATTGTGGGCTGGGCCGTGTGGCAAGGCAACGCGCGCCCACTGCTGGCCGACATACACAGTCGGCGCGGCACAAGAGCACTGAACCTGGGCAACATCGCGACTGCGTCGGCAGAATACGCATCGGCCGTCGAACGACAGCCGCGTCGCTCCGCCTACCATGTGGCCGTGGCGCTGACCGCCGCTCGGCAAGGCAACTTTGCGCAGGCCGAAGAAGCCCTGCAGAGGGCAATTGCCCTGCGCCCGACTGATCCCGTACTCTATACGCAACTTGCCGCGGTCTATGCACACGCGGCCAACGAAACAGCCGAAAAGACCCGGATGGCCTATGGCGCCTATGAACACGCGATCTCCCTGGCCCCCACGATCGCACTGACATATCAGCAATACGCCGATCTTGCGCTGCGATCCGGCGATGAGGCGACTGCATTGAAGCAAGCCCGACGCGCAGTCGATCTCGATGCGACGGATGGCGTCGCGTACGGCATTCTAGGCTGGGTGTACTTGCGGACCGACAACCATGTGGCTGCGCAGAATGCGTTCGACCAGGCGGTGAAGTGGCAGCCTGATTCAGCCGATTTTCACCTTGGCCTCGCCACTGCCTTTTTCCGGCAAGGCGATTTCCCTGCGGCGCATGAGGCATTGCAGCGTAGCTTGCTGCTCGACCCCACCTACGGGCCGAGTTTGACGTTGCAGGTACAATTACAGCAGTAGTTGTTCTACTTTTCATCTATTTCTGCCAAAGGAGAAGCGATGAAAGCTCGAAGTCATCTTGCGCAAATCACCATCGTTACCGTAGCACTGTTGCTACTCGGCGGATTGGGCGCCTGATCGGCCTAGGTGGGTCGGCGCCGCTCCGGCCCAATCCACGTTGGCGCCCATGTCAACAATTGGGGATGCCGTCACGTACCAAGGCTACCTCACCGACGAGGACGATCTACCGCTCACAGGTACATTCACCATGCACTTCGAGATCTATAATGCGCAGTCGGGCGGCGCCCTGCTTTGGGATAGCGGCAACAGCCAGATCGCGGTACTTGACGGTCTCTTTGAAGCACGGCTTGAGATCACTACCGACATCTTCAACGGTGAAGAGCTGTGGGTTGCGCAGACGATCAACGGCGAGTTGCTGACGCCGCGCCAGGAGATATTGCCGGCGCCCATGGCACATACGCTGCGTCCCGGCGCGATCGTCAAAGGCACGGCCAGTGCAATTCCCAACAACTATTTGCTCGATGTGCAGATGAACAACGATGCCTTCGGCTTCAACCGAGGCGCGATCTTTGCGCACAGTCGACCACGGGCAATGCCATCTATGGGTTTGCCGAAAACGGCCGCGCCATCTATGGCCAGACGAATGACGGCTATGCCGTCTACGGCTTTGACGGCGGCAGCGATGCCAATCGCGGCTATGCCGGCTACTTCTACAGCACAAACGGCATCGGCGTTTACGGCTACAGCAACGGCGACCGCAGCCACCCCAATATCTTGGCACCGGGCGTCTATGGACAGAGCAATCAGGGCGTGGGCGTCTACGGGCGCGGCGATACGTCCAATAGCTACAGCTTCTACAATGAAGGCGGCTACTTTGAAGGCGGCAAGGGTCTTTATGCCCGCGGGACCGATTCGGCGGGCGAACAGGGCTACGGCGCGCGCATCTTCAGCAACCAGTATCGCGGCATGTATGTGCAAGGCAGCAGTTCGATATTTCGACGCCTACTTCGGAGGTACCGGCGGGATCAGTGCAAACGGCATCGTCGATCGTGCGGCCAAGCAGCCAATCTCTGGTCGTCAACTTGGGTGACACAGCCATCGAGCCGGGCGATTTGGTGGCCATGGTCGGCGTGGCGCCATCACCGGAACATGGTCAGCCGATGTTGGCGGTCGCCAAGGTCGACGCAAGCAACCGCAACGCCGTCATCGGTGTCGCGGTCGAAGCAATGTCGGTCCGAAACGATCGTTGCTGGAAGACGGCAGCGAATACATCGATTTTGCGCTCGGGCGCGGCACCATCGCGCCCAACGGCTATCTCGTCATCGTCACCGATGGATTGGCGCCGGCCGTCAATCTGAGTAGCCTAGCACTCGTCACAGAGTGGGAGATCGGCGACAAACTTGCGATTTCGGCAGGTGGAGAGATGGTGACCTCAAGCGGCGCTGAGGCTGATAGGATTGTCGTCGGCAAGGTGGCCGGTGCAATCGACCCGGAAACGCAGACTGTTCCACTGTTTATCGACATCGACTAGTGAATCCCGGCAGAAGTCCCTATACAGATCCTGCCAGCGGTAAAGACCTTGGATTTCTGTCGTGGTATTCACGCCGAACTGAACTAGGAGGTCGACTACCATGCAGCGCAAATTGATCCTCTTGGCTCTCATTCTAGCGTTGACTCCTGTGGGCATAGCAGTCGCACAGTCGTCGACAAATCATGTGACAGCCTATATTACGCAGCGCTTTGTGACAATGGGCGGAGGTGCGGCCGAGTCCGCCAGTTATTCCGTCACGTCAGTCATCGGTCAACCCGTCACCGACGTGGTGGACAGCCTGAACTACAAAGTCTCAGGCGGTTTCCTGTATCCCCAGCGGCAGGACGCGGAAGTCGACAATCAGATATGGCTTCCAGTGATTTTCAAGTAGGCGTGTAGCAATGCTCGACATCATCGACGAGGGCAGTACCGCAGACGGCGAAAAGGATGCCAACCCTACGCGGCGGCGGATACCGCGATCTTGACCACCGTTTCATCGCCCAGGCGGTAGCTTCCGTCCAGGGCCAAGAAACCGTCGTGGACGCGATCGAGCGGCAACACATGGCTGACCAGGTCGGCAAAGGGAACCTCATTGCGCTCCAGCAGCGCCAGACCGCGCACAAAGTGGTTGAAGCGGCTGCCCCAGATCGCCTCCAGCCGCAGGTTACGGCGCATGAGTTGGGTGTTGGGGTTCAGTTGCATGGTGCCCACATCCACGAAATGGCCCACCTCGGCGAATGTGCCGTCCTGTTTCACATAGGAGAGCCCCTCTGAGATGGCCGGCAGGAAACCGGCGCACTCGAACACGACGTCGGCCCCCTCTCCGCGCTGGCGTCGCTGTCCAAAACGAGTTTGGTGCGTTCCGCAACATCGGGTACATCGGCTATATCGAAGACTTCGTCCGCACCCAATTTCCGCGCCAGCGCCAGACGATCGGCCGGCCCCCCCACGACGAGACAACGCGCCGCACCGCTCATCTTGGCGGCGACCAGCGTGAGCAGGCCGATGGCGCCCGATCCCTGTACGATCACAGTGTCGCCCAATTGCACATCCGCACGCATGACGGCGTGGACTCCGACGGCGAAGGGCTCGGCGAGAACAGCGACATCGGCAGGCGCCGCTACCTTGACGAAGCAGGTGCCGGGTTCGGCCAGGTAGATGTAGTCGGCAAAGCCGCCGCTGAAGGGTGGATCTTCCATGGGGATGGTGCGAAAACCGTAGGCCACGCCGTTGTTGCGTGGATGAAAGACGATGCGATCGCCCTCTTGCACCGGATTCCCAATGTAGTCGGTGGTGATGCCCGATCCCAGCGCCTCGATGATGCCCACATTCTCGTGGCCGATGAAGGTTTCGGCCGTAAAGCCGTTTTGCCAGTTGTGAACGTCCGTGCCGCAAATGCCCCCCAATTCCTGGCGCAAGATCAACGTATCGGGTGCCGGGTCCGGCACCGAAAACTCGCGAACACCAAACTCCTGCCCATAGGCAATGATTGCTCTGCCGGTGCGTGCCATCGTTTTCCTCCTCGCGAAATCAACTGACCAATCAGACAGACGCTGAACGTCCACCGGAGCAACCGGCGTCCAGCGCCTCATGTTGCCATGCAACGACCCTCTACGCAATCCCGGAACTGCGACGACTGCGGCGGGCCAGGGCATCCACCAGTACAGCCAACAACAGCACCAGGCCGGTCACAATGAACTTGACGCCGGCGCTCAGCCCCAGCAGTCCCATGCCGTTTTCGACGCTGGCGACCACCAGCGCTCCCAAGAGCGCGCTGACCACACGTCCACTGCCGCCGAAGAGGCTTGTCCCGCCGATCACAGCGGCGGCGATGGCGCTCAGCATCAGGTTGCCGCCGCCGGCGTCAGTCGCCACAGAACGTAGCCGTGAGGCTAGGACGATGCCGCCCCAACCGGCCATAAAGCTGGAGAGAATAAACCCGTAGATACGAATTCGGTTGACCGCAATACCGGCCCGGCGCGCTGCTTCGGCGTTGCCACCGACGGCGTATACGTACCGTCCAAAGCGGGTCCTGGTCGCCACGAAGGTGAAGACGGCCAGGAAAAACGCCAGCAGCACGCCCACAAAGGGCACGCCACGATCCTGGTTGCAGAAGTAGACACCGAGCGAGACCAGCATGGCCACCAGCACGATCTGTACCACGACGATCGGCAAGGGCGTTGAAGAGAGTCCCGCCTTGCGGCGGTTCGCCCCCTGGCCGATAGCCGAAAATGCGAACAAGGCGACGATCAGAGCGACGACGATCCAGCCCCATATCTCCGGCAGAAAGGAATTGGCGATGGCAATGACGGTTCGGTCCTGGATGATAATCGTGCCGCCGGCGCCGACCAGGATCAGGACGACGCCGTTCCAGACCAACAATCCGGCCAATGTGACAATAAATGAGGGCAGCCCGAAGTAGGTGATGATCGAACTCTGCACCAGGCCGATGAACGAGACCAGCAACAGAGAGAGTGGAATCGCAATGAACCAGGGGAATGAAAACGGCGGCAGCAACATCAATGTCATGGTGACGCCGGCCACCGCGCTGACGTAGCCGATGGAAAGATCGATTTCACCCAACAACAATACAAAAACCACGCCAATGGAGATGGTGGCGATGCCGGCCATCTGCACGATCAGGTTGACGAAATTGCGCGGCGTCAAATAGTTCTGGTTCAGCGACTGAAAGACGACCGCGATGATGAGCAGACCGACGATGATCGGCAGCGAACCGAGATCGCCGGAGCGGACTCGGCGCATGTAGTCGCTGAGATAAGCACGCGGCGAGAGGGTCTGCTGTTCGACCAATACTGCTGTGCCTGTCACCTCGTGAGACTCGTTTGCACTCATCGGAGTCAGCCCGCCATTCCTGGTACAACTTCGAGGCTACCCGCTGTAATTGCGTGCACGACCTCTTGCTGCGTGGTCTTCTTGGTTTCGAATTCCTCGACGCGCTGCCCCAGACGTAGAACGGTAATGCGATCTGTGACCTCGAAAACATCGTGGAGATTGTGGGAAATGATTACCACAGCCAGTCCCTTTTCGGCCAAACGCTTGACCAGGTCGAGCACCTGGCGCGTCTGGGCCACGCCCAGTGCGGCGGTCGGCTCATCCAAGATTACGACCTTCGAGTTCCACATGACTGCCTTGGCCACGGCGATGGACTGGCGCTGACCGCCGGAGAGTTCGGCCACGGGCTGGCGCACGGAACGGAGCGTGGTTACCGCCAACGAGCGTAATGTTTCGATGGCCGCCAACTCCATGCCGGCTTCATCGAGCCGAAACGGGGATCTGATGTACTCGCGACCGAGAAACATATTGGCCACCACGTCCAGGTTGTCCGCCAGCGCCAGATCCTGGTAGACGATCTCGATCCCGAGATCGGCCGCATCGCGTGGGCCATGGATGTTGACGCGTTTGCCGGCGAAGTAGACCTCGCCCTCGTTGAAGGGATAGATGCCCGCCACGCCTTTGATGAGTGTGGACTTGCCGGCGCCGTTGTCGCCTACCAGGGCCATGATCTCGCCCGGTGTGGCAGCGAAGTCGACCTTGTAGAGCGCCTGAACCGCGCCGAAGTTCTTGGAGACGCCTTTGAGTTCCAGAATCGGTTCGGCCACCGAATCACTCCTTTCGTTTCGGATCGGATTTCGCCGTCCGACTAGTAGTTCCCGGCGCAACTAGAGTCACGTTTATCTTGCCGCTCCCACTCGAGTAGACAGCCCTATTTACCGTCGTGGGTTCTATGCCGGGGTTCACTAAGGCCGTTTCAAGAAAATAAACACCGATGGCGTAGGGGCGGGTCTTGCGCCCGCCCGCACTCGGCCTGACCACAGCGGGCGGCCGCAAGGGCACGCCCCTACGCCACCGGGGGACTTAATTCTTTGGAACAGCCTAAACCGAAATCTGTATGAAGACACGATTTTTGTAGGTCGGGCATCCTTGCCCGACACGGTTGGAGTACGACGATATCGCTACCGGTGCCGGCGTGTACAGAGAGGGGCGAGTCAAATGACTCGCCCCTAGCTTCGGCCTACATCAAACACCGGTGCCGGTGCTTTAGCGATCGGCCGGGCAGTACTGTTCGAAATCACCCACGCAGATCTCATCCCAGGTGCGGAAGCCGTCGGCGATCACTGTGTCGGCGATGTTGTCGACGGTCACGCCAATGGGCGTCAGCTTCATGAAGGGCAGGTCGCTCTGGCCGTTGTTGATGGTGTCCGCGGTCAGCGAGGAGACATCTTCGCAGTTGAGCAACGCGATGGCGGCCTCGGCGGCTGCTTCGGCCTCCAGCTTAATCGGCTTGTAGACGGTCATGGTCTGCCAGCCGGAGAGAATGTTCTGGATACCGCCGACGGTGGCGTCCTGACCGCTGACAGGTTTGGGATCCAGACCGGCGTTCTTGAGGGCCGAAACGACTGCGTTGCCCAACCCGTCATTGGCAGCGAAAATCGCGTCGATCTCGTTGTTGGCGGCAGTCAACATCTGTTCGAAGATGACCAACGCCTGCTGGTTGTCCCATTGGGGAACGGCCTGCTCGTCAACCTTGGTCCAGTCGCCGGCGTCGAGGCGTGGGTCGGCGATGGAGTGGTAGCCTTCGGCAAAGAGAGTGGCGTTGTTGTCGGTGGGAGAGCCGTTGAGGAAGGCAATCTTGGGCTGCTCGAGACCGAGCGCGTCGATGACCGGCTCCAGCACCTCGCCCATGGTACGACCCACGGCAACGTTGTCGAAGCTGACATAGATGTCGGCGCCCGGACCTTCGATGGTCAGGCGGTCGTAATCGATGACGCGCACACCTGCGTCGCGGGCTTGGGCAATGATCGCGGCGCCGGAGCCACTGTCCAAGTTGACCAGCAACAGCACCTTGGCGCCGTTGGTGATGGCCTGTTCGGCCTGGGTCTGCTGGGTGGCGGCATTGCCTTCGGCGTTGACGATGGTGTACTCGACGCCGGCAGCCTCAAACGCGCCTTCGAAGAAACGGCGGTCGTCGTTCTCCCAACGGGCGGACGACGCGCTGTCGGGCAAGAGCACGGCGATGCTGCCTTCGCCCGGCGTACATTCGCCGCCGGCGGGCGCTGCGGCAGCGGCTTCTTCAGCCGGCGCCTCGGCGCTGTCTGGGGCCGGCGCCGAGGCAGGTGCGGCAGCCGGACAGGCAGCCAGCAGCATGCTCAACACGACGAGCAATCCCATAAGAGTCAAAGAGCGTTTCA
>CAVQSG010000053.1:0-41793 GCA_963715415.1 uncultured Chloroflexia bacterium
CGTTGGTGGACGGTTCGACTCCGACGGCCGACTCGCTCTATCTGATCGACGTCAACGCGCCTAATGTTTCTTATGACGGCGAGCAAATTGTGTTTGCAGCTCTGCCGGATGGCGACTACAGCCGCCAACCGATGTACAACCCCGGTACATGGCGTATCTACGCCATCAATGTGGATGGCAGCGACCTCCGCCAGCTCACAGTTTCGGATCGCGACGACCTCGATCTCTCCCAGTTCGGATACCTGGCCGAGGGGTTTTCGATCTATGACGACACCGATCCGGTTTGGCTTCCGGACGGCCGGATTGCCTTTTCATCCACCCGCTGGCCCTCCAACGGCATGTATAGTGCGGCCCGCACCAGCAACCTGTATGTGGTCGACGCCGACGGTGGCAACCTCCATCGCATTACGTCTGAGCGTAATGGCGCGGATCGACCAATGGTCGATCCGGTGACCGGAAGGATTGTCTATTCATCGCTGGTGGCGCAATTTCCGGATCGCGACCAATAGCATGGCAACGGTGCCTGATCCGGACGGTGGCTATATCGTCCGATGGCTTGCTTTCTTTGAACCACTCTGGTAGAACCGGCGAAGAGGTTGGCGGCACTTGAACCTGAACCGCAATGCCTGGCATCTGGCAACCATTAACCCCGATGGCACCGGTTTGCGCCAGTGGGGCGGAAAGTCCAATACGCACCTCGATGGCCAGGTCGCCAATCTCGCTTATGGCGGCTCGTTTACGGCCGACGGGACGTTCTATGCGAACTTCTTTCCCATGGCCAACGGGACCGAAGCGGCGGCTTTGGCGGTATTCGCCACTACAGCGCGGCGCGCAACGGGTACACGCCGATCATCGGTGTGACAACCGTGACGAAGGGTATTATGGCTTGTGGTTGAGAACCCGCCTTCCTACGGCGTTCAAAACGGCGCTTACGCGGCAGAACCGGAGATATTGCCGGATGGCCGCCTCATCATCTCGTGGACGCCGGATGTCGAACAAGACTATGGCCTCTACGTGACGACGCTGACGGCAGCAATCGAACGCTGCTCTACGACAATCCCGGCACAACCGAGTTGCGGGCGCGTGTGATTCAGGCGCGCCCGGTTCCGCCTGTCATCGAGGATACCGTGACCGCTGTGGCCAGCCTACTGCCGCCGGCGGTTGACGGGCCCTATGACATCGACGGCACATTTACTTTTGACGCCTTCAACGTCTACTTCAACGCGCCGGTCGATGTCGACATCATCGACGCCATGCCCGTTGGTTCGGCCGGCACGATTCGATTCTTTGTCGACCACCAGCGCGATCAACAGCGCGGATCGCATGAGAATCTTGACTGGCCGATATTGCTGCAAGAAGTAGCCGTGAATCCGGATGGGTCCGTACGTGCACAATCGCCCGCCAATGTTCCCCTGTTCGAGCAGATCCGTACCGCCAAACCCGACTATACTGTGCCGTTGACCGGTGGCAATGTACTCTATGACCGCACGGGGGCCGCGCATGTTGCCGGTCTCAACTTCGGACGTCCGGGCGAGGTGCAGCGCTGTGTCGGCTGCCATGCCGGGCATACACTGATTCCGGTGCCTGACAGACGCGGAGGACGCACTGTGGTCCAACTTGGCACCCGGTGCTGTCGTAACCACATCGTCGCTGGATTCCGCACTGGCCGGTCAGATCGATGGTCGCGGTCTTGTCGACCGCCGTGTCCATATGCCGTTAGGCAATGATGACCACGTGAAGTACTGGCTGAGCGAGGAAGGGCAAAGCCCCAGTGGGCAGTGGGCGCAATTGACCTTCCCGGTTCCGGTTACCGTGCGCAATGTGCGTATATATGATCTACCGGATCCGGGGTTAAACGTGCTTGACGCCACTGTTCGGCTTTATGGCGATACTGGCGCAACGGATGAGGTGGCAAGCGCCGGTACGGGCGAACTGTCCGATCAGGGAACGGATGTGCCTTTTGATGATGTCCTGGTACGCGCCGTCCGTATCGAGATTGACTCGGTGGTCGGGAATGTCACCGGTTTGGCTGAAGTCGAAGTGATCGCGCGGGGTGAGGCGGGCCCGTAAAGAAATCGATAAGGTTCGCTTTCCCATATCCGCCAGGATGGGCCGGTGACCGACAACAGACGTTTCAGTTCAGTCAAGGTGACAGCCACCGACGGTAAGACTCGCTACCAGGGCGATTGCGGGATGCCGGTGGCTGCCACCTTTTTTTCTGGGGTTCTATGATGAGTTGTCGGGTACGCTTGGGTGCAATATGAGATATGCAGCTTTGTCGTGTGTCATTGCCGCGAACTTCCGGGAAGCTGTCAGCTTCCCGGAAGTTCGCAAACCGCTGTTTTCATGCTGACCGGAGTCTAAACCGAAATCCGTATGAAAAGACGATCTTGTAGGTCGGGCATCCTTGCCCGACACGGTTGGAGTACGACGATCAGTCAGGTTGGAGAGAGCGGTCGGGCAGGGATGCGCCGACCTACGAACTCATGATCTCGTAGCGCCGTCAGTTTAGTTCGGAAGTGTAACCCCGTTCACCGGAAACGTGGTTTCCGCAGTGTTGCCGGTCTGAAAGTAGACGCCGGCTTTGGGGAACGTATCGGCCACGTACTGCGGCAGCCAACCATCGCGACAGTCGGCAGGGCCACTGACGGCGCCGCCCACGTTCCATGAGGGTGTCCTGCCTTGTTCTCGGTTTTCATTCGGTTCCAACTGTACGCAGAACCACTGATCAAAAGGCAAATTCAGACCGCCGACATTCGGATTGTTGGGACCGTAGTGGCTTACCTCCAGACGTCTGGTGTTGCCTAAATCACCTGTCGGTTCCCACGTATTCATGTCGGTGACGTCGGTGAGATGTTCATCATAGGTGAAGTACGTGGTCGAGTTGCAGATCGTGATCGAGACATCCCATGCCCACAGGCCGCCATGTCCATACCATTGTTCGCAGCGTAGGTAATTGTCCCAGTCCACCTCGTCCGGAGCTGCAATGATAAACTGGTCGCGTCCGGGGAAGCCGTCGACACCGGCTACTTCGTGTCGCCGTGTCATGCGTTGGCTTCTGAACTCAGGATAGCCGTAAAAGTTCCAGCCCTGCCAGAAACTGACGTTGCCGGACGAGTCGCGGGCGTAGACTTCGTAGCTGTGCAAGGGTCCGGTGCGGCCAATCGGGTTGCTCATGGCATGATAGCGGATGTAGAGGTCAACCCCGCTGGCGTCACGGCATCCATGAGAAAACCTTTGTAGGCCTGGTGCTTCAGGACGTTCTCATTCGGTGTTGACTCGTCACCGCCAAACATCACGGGATGGCCGAAGCTAGCCATGCTGAATTCATCGGCCCAATCTGGCGGCGCATCGCCGTGTTCGTGGACGTTGAGATCGTCGTGACTGCCGGGCGCATGCCAGTATTGTCGCACGGTGGAGACCGGCGGTTCGTCGGTGGGCGTGGCGGTCGGTTCTTCGACCGGCGGTTCGTCGGTGGGCGTGGCGGTCGGTTCTTCGACCGGCGGTTCGTCGGTGGGCGTGGCGGTCGGTTCTTCGACCGGCGGTTCGTCGGTGGGCGTGGCGGTCGGTTCTTCGACCGGCGGTTCGTCGGTGGGCGTGGCGGTCGGTTCTTCGACCGGTGGGTCAACTGGGACCGGCGTTGCCGTCGGTTCGGCCATATCGGCGGGAATATCGATGTCGATGTCACAGTTTCGACAGTTAAACTCGATGTTTTCGATCACCGTGCCGTCGACCAGGAACGATACGATGACCAATCTGCGCGAAACCTGTTCGACAATTGCGCTCAGTGTTCCGTTGACCCGAATCGTGATTTTGAGCCCGTCTTCGGCACTCAGGTTGCTGGCGGTCAGGTTCTTGCATTTCTTGTCCAGGCAGTTGAGCGTCATGACCGTCCGCTCTGTGCCGTTTTCCTCATGCAGGATCGTGAGCTTTCCCGGCTCCCGTTTCATGCGGAGTCCAGCGTGCTCGACGGCATGGTTCAACGCATCCAGCTGTTCCTCCGAGGGCGAGCTGAGGTCGAATTCCACAGCCTCAACCTCAGTTGGTAGCGTTCCGTTGCCCCCGGTGACATAGGGGAGGTAGACCATACTGGAAGGTGTGTCTTGGGTCAATCCGACCCGGTTCGTGGCGCCAAATGCGAGCAAGGCGCCGAAAATCACAAAGATCGCAGTGCGAATCTTCAGGCGGCGTTGTTGGTGTCGATGCATGATTGTTTCTTCTCCTTTCGTGTGCTAATGGCCTATGCACAACATGAATTGGTGCTAGGCTCGCTTGGAACTCTGTGTCAGCTTAGCCGAGAAGAGCGTACGTTGCTTTACTACTCACCGCTTTTCGCTCTGTTACGGACATGTGAAGATCATCTCGTGATTCATACGCCTTTCGTACGCGAATCCTGCGCATCATCGATGTATGTCAGCAATTGTCAGCAGGTTGTAAACTTTACGTTGCCCAACTCCTGATAGAGTTGGCATCAGAAACTCGGGTGTGACGCGGTCAGCCGCGCAACATCACAGCAGCGCATTCAATCTGTCCATATAAATAAACTTGATATGTCATTGTTTCGACTTGCCTTGCTCATCGTCATTGTTTCTGTCGTCGTGCTAGCTGCGGTCGACACATCCAGCATATCGGTATTGGCACAGAAGCCAAGCCCGTGGATGCCGGATGAACGCGTCCCCGGATTTATGGACGACACATTTACGCCCTACTTGTTTGCGGACGAGAACCGCACCGTGCACGTGTTTGCCGGCCAGCGCATCGATGAAGAGAGCGAAAAGACGGCGATCTTCTACCGGCAATGGACATTGGAAAACGGATGGGCAACTGCCAACGACGTGCTGCTCTCTCCGGCCGGCAATGCCCAGATCACGGGTGCGCTGATCGATTCGGCAGGCGTCATGCATGTGGCATTTTGGGGCGGGGATGCCCGGTATGCGGCCATCTACTATACCCGTGCCGCGGCAACTGAGGCCGGCCAGGCTCACGCCTGGTCCAAGCCGAGAATGGTAGGCAGAGCTGCGACCTCTCCCCATTCGGGGGCACTGGTCGGTGACGACAAGGGCAATCTTATCCTCATCTACAACGGCGTTGATGTTGGGAACGGGGTATATGTAGCATACTCGTCCGATGCCGGGGAAAACTGGGTGGAGCCGCAGCCGTTGTACCTGACCTACGAACCGAAATCGATCCCCTTTGGCCTGGATATGAACCTGGGTGTCAACGGTCAGGTCCATGCAGTTTGGAATGTAGTGAGCACCACCGGTCAGGATCTTTCGTTGCACTATGCCCGTCTAGATGTGGCCAGTCAAATGTGGTTGGAGCCGATTGTTCTGGACGAGAGGATCGATCAAAAGGGCTTCTTCGGCCCGTCGTTCCCGAAGGTCGTGGACAACGGAAGCAAGGTTATTGTGATGTATAACAACGGCAACCCCAATGCTGACGGGCCGGTGCCGATGGGTAGGCCGGTACAGCAGGTTCGCATTTCTGACGACGGCGGCAACAGCTGGCGAGGTCCAATCACGCCGTTTCCGTCTCAGCTTGGGCGCAGTGGCGAGTTCGCACTGATTCTGGATGGCGACGGCGTCGTACATTCCGTGTTCATGCAGCGCATCGAACAGATCGTCGACGGCAAGATTGAGGTGATCGACGGGCCATGGCACAGTGAGTTTCGCAACGATATCTGGTTTCCGCCCACGAATTTCGTTGCTACGGTTGCGCCCCATGACATCCGGGCCGTCGTCAGTCAAGGCAATGTTCTATTCTCAATTTGGCGCCAGGATCCGGGATTGGGAAACGATGGTATTTGGTATAGCTATCGCGTCTTGGACGCGCCCGAACTGTCCGTGGTCGCTCTGCCCACGGTCGCACCGTCCTCGACTCCGATGCCATATGTAACATCAACTCCGGTCCGCCCGACACCCACGCCGACGGCGGCATTGAGCTGGGACGATGACGAACGCAAACCTGTTGCCATTGATCCCACAGCGCCGCTCGCAATTGCAGTGGCGCCGGTCATCGTTGTGGTGGTCGGGACGATTGTCCTTCGTCGTCGCGCGCGCCGTCATAGATAATCGTCATAGATAACCGTCATAGATAATTTGTGTACATCAACCAGATTTGAAGCAAGGCAGTCGTCCATGGAAACCACTATTCACTTTCGGAATGTCTCGAAACAGTATAGGCTCGGTCTGACGCGCACGAGTCTACCGTCCCTAATCTCTGCCCAATTGCGGCAATTGTGGAAGCGTTCCGCACCTGCCGGCGACGAAGAAAAGGACTTCTGGGCACTGCGCGACGTCAGCTTTGAATTGAGGAAAGGCGA
This sequence comes from uncultured Chloroflexia bacterium, assembly GCA_963715415.1. Classification (GTDB taxonomy): domain Bacteria; phylum Chloroflexota; class Anaerolineae; order Caldilineales; family Caldilineaceae; genus JAWKOK01. The sequence goes on from CAVQSG010000053.1 coordinate 6,323, forward strand.
GTCACTTGCGTTGGTAGGTGCGAACGGCGCCGGCAAGACGACGATTCTGAAACTGCTGGCCAACATCACAAAACCCACGTCAGGCACCATCGAAACGACCGGCACGCTCTCTGCCCTCATCGAACTGGGCGCGGGATTCCATCCCGATCTGACGGGTCGGGAAAACATCTTTCTGAACGGCTCGATTTTGGGTCTGAGCCGCAAGATGATCGGTGAGCGTTTTGACGAGATCGTGGATTTTGCCGAGCTTGAACGCTTTATCGACACGCCGGTGAAACGCTATTCGTCCGGCATGATCGTGCGCTTAGGATTTGCCGTCGCATCCTGTATCGAGCCTGATATTTTGCTTGTCGACGAGGTGTTGGCGGTGGGAGATGCGGCCTTCCAGCAGAAGTGTCTGCACCGGATTCGCAGCCTGGTCGGCAACGGCACCAGTATCATCTTCGTATCGCATAACTTCTATCTGGTCCAGGCTGTCTGCAGTCGTGCGCTCTATCTGCAGAAAGGCCAGGTCAAACACTTTGGCGCCACGAAAGATGTGATAGAACTCTATGAGCACGATTTGCACCAGGAGCGGGCGCGCAAGTTTGCCGGCAGCAATCAACTGGACGGCGATAGTCAACAGGCCGAGAGCGAAGGGGATGTCGAGATCACACAAGTTGAGGTGCTCGATGGAGACGGCGCGGCAGTCGACACGCTGGCAAGCACACAGACGGCGAAGATCCGCTTCCGTTATACAGCCTTCAAACCGTTGGGCCAGGTGCATGCATCCGTCTTCATCATCCGCTCGGACGGGTTGACCTGTTGCATGATGCGCACCAAGCTAGACGATTACGATCTGCAGATCGACCACGGCCGCGGCGTGATCTCGGTGGATTTGGCGCCGCTGCAGCTTGTGAGCGGTACCTATTTCGCCGAAGCGTGGATTCTGAACGAGAGCGATTCGATGGCACTCACGTCAGGGTCGGTGCGTTCGGAGTGGTTTACGGTCAAGGGCGCTGCTCTGAGCTACGAGGAAAGTTCCGGCGTCTTTGAACCCAATGTGCATTGGAATCACGCTCGCGAACTGAGCACAGGCAACGGTCTGCCCGCAACGGGCCTGCACTCACAACCCGCAAAATAGCGCTCCATTCAAGGTGGTAAATACAGACTGATGTTAGCGTCGACACACACAATCTTCCAGGCAAAAGACTTGCTCCGCGAATGGACTTCGCGCAATATTCGTGCCCGATACCAGCAATCGGCATTGGGGTGGCTTTGGGCGCTGATCCAGCCGCTGGCCCAGGTTGCGATCTTCACCATTGTCTTCACTCTGATCGTTCCCATCGATACCGGCGATAGTCCCTATATTCTCTTTTCCTATGTTGCCATCGTTCCCTGGACGCTGGTGGCCATGTCGCTGCCCGATATGACCAATTCGTTGGTAGAGAACATGAGCCTGGTGACCAAGATCTACTTTCCCCGCGAGGTACTGCCGCTTGCTGCGCTATTCGCCCGGCTGATGGATTTCGGCATCGCTGCTGTCTTGGTAGCCGGCCTGTTGATCGTCTATCGGGTGCCGGTCTTCCGTCCAGGGCTGGCTATTCCTTCCTGTGATCCTGGCAATTCAATTGATGCTGATTCTCGGTTTGGGACTGGCCGGTGCGGCCCTGAATGTCTTCTTTCGCGACGTGCGCTCGCTGCTGTTGCTAGGGCTGCAGGTCTGGTTCTATGCCACGCCCATTATCTATCCGGCCACCTTGGTGCCTGATTGGCTGCGTACCTTCTACTATTTGAATCCTATGGCAGGCATTATCGTGGCCTATCGCGATGTGCTGCTCAGAGGTCAACTGCCCGGACCGTACCTACTGTCGGCCGCCCTGATTTCGGTGTTGATCTTCGTGGCGGGCTACTGGCTCTTCAAGAGAGTCGAGTTTCAGTTTGCTGATATTGTCTAGAAAGGACCGCGCTTTTTTCATGGCACAGCCACTCTGTTTCGGTGATTATCCCTACCTATGGAGGGATGAATCACCTAGGAGACGCAATTCACAGCGTTCTAAAACAGACGTACCGTAATCTGGAACTCATCGTGGTCAACGATCTCTCGCCGGACGACACGGATGGATCGGTTGCACAGTTCGATGACCCGCGCCTGAAATATATGACGCATCCAACGAATCTTGGCGCCAATGCCGCTAGGCTCACGGGACTCGATACGTTATCCGGCGACATCGCATCGCCTTTTTGGATCAGGACGATATGTTCCATGAAGACAAGCTTCGCATCCATGTGGACTATCTCGAGTCCCATCCCGATGTCGGTCTGACCCACAACGGTCGTTTCCTAATCGAAGGCGACCAGGGTTCGATCCTCAGAATTTGGCGACCTCCGTCATCGATAGGCCTCGAAGATCTTCTCCAGGGTTACCCTGGTTTCCCCCAGTGACGCAGTGCTACGTCGTCAGTGGGCGACTGCAGAAGAGATCTGGGACGACAGCTATACTCGCCGCGGCGAAGAGTTTTATTGTCAATGGGGGTGAGATCGTCGTCTATGGGCGTCTGTGGATGGCCGGCTGCAAATTCGGTACGCTCGACAACGCGCTGAACTATCGGCGTTTTCATCCTGGGCGGAGATTTTCGAATCTCGATCTACGCTGTCGTGCCGAACTGGACTGTCAGGACATCGTGCTGTCCGATCCTCGTTGTCCGTCCGACACGCACGCAATTCGCGATGCCGCCGCCGCCGATATCTATCTCAAGTTTGCCTACTACGCGCTGGACGAAGAGGAATGGGATTTGGCTGAACAGTTGCTGGATCGCGCGATTGGCGCGAACCCGGCTCTGATCCGCGGAACGCCCTGTCGGTTGGCCGATTATCTGGTAGCGAATTCGAGCCAGTTCGACGGTGTCGATCACGTTGTCGTGACCGCGAAGGGTATTCGACGCGTTGCCCGAGAAACTGGGTTGGTTGGCGGCACAGAAAGATCGGCCATTGCGCGTGCGATATCTTATCCGCGGCATCCGGAATGCCATTTGGGAGCGCATAACCGACGTCGACCATCTTTTGGTGCAGGCAGCAGATCGTGGCGCAACGGTTGACGACCTGCTCCTCGAGGATTTGGTCTGCCAGCTGAAGGACTATGAACTGGAGTTCGGCATCGACGTGGCAGCCGACTGTCTTAATAGAGTTACGCCATATCTTGAGCGTGTTGCCGGCAGCAGGATCGTGCGCCGCAGTTGATCTGCCAGTTGGCAATCAGCCAGGCATTTCAACTGTATGAGAAGCGTCATTATGAACGGGTAGCCGGACGCGTCGGCAAGGCCGTCCTGCATGATCCGACCCATCTGACGAATCGGGGCGTTCTCTCGATCCTGGCTCGTTCTCAAATGCGTTGGATCGGTTCGAATTTTTCCGGACGTGTGGAAAATGGCCTGGAGACGGCCACAGATCGCAGATGATTACGTCATGCTGAGGCGTGGCGACGGACGCAACCATGAACAAGAAGCGCAATCTCAACATCGTGCTATTTGCCCTGACCGGTTTTGGCAATCCGGTACTAAAGGCGTTACTCATCGAGACAAGGGTCAACGTTCGTGCCGTTGTCACAGTCAAATATGCAAATGCCTTTCCTTACTACCCTGAGCAGCACCTGGACCAGTTGTGTGGCGAGCGAGGTGTAGCATGTTACCATGGCATCAAAGTTTCGAGCCCGTCCGGCATTGAGCTCGTGGCCGCACAGCAGCCCGATCTGATCCTTGTGGCTACCTTCAAACAGATTCTCAAGCGGAGCGTGCTCGCTGTACCTGAGTTGGGTGTCGTGAACTTTCATCCGTCGCTGTTGCCGCAATATCGCGGCCCATGCCCTTCAAATGCGGCGCTGCTCAACGGAGAGCAAGAGACCGGCGTGACTGCTCATTACGTCACCGAAGGCTTGGACGACGGCGATATCCTGCTGCAGAAGGCGATTGCGATTCGAGAGCAGGAGACCGACGGGCAGTTACGTGGGCGCCTGTCCGATCTGTGCGGCAACATGGTGCCGGATCTGATCGACTTATTTGACGGCAGATCCAGGCCTGTCGGGATACCTCAGGACCACAGCCGGGCAACGCTTGCCCCCAAGCCGACGGTCGAGGACGGGTATCTTGAGGCCGACTTCGATATCAGCACTATCTGTCGCAAGGTGCGGGCGTTGAACCCGATACCGGGGACAAGCATCTTGTTGGAAGACAGACGCGTTGCGGTCGACCGTTGCGAATTGTTCCAGGACAGTCGGGCAGACGGCATTTACGTAGATGCAGGCGCCATCGAGATCATCAGCAACGCGGAAGGAATTCGACTACACAAGAAACAGGCGTCGCTGGAAGCCATCGCTTTGGGATAACCGAGATGACAAGAGCAGCAATCATTCAATCTAACTACATTCCATGGAAGGGCTATTTCGACATCATTCACGAAGTCGATTACTTCGTCTTTCTCGACGACGTACAGTTGACCAAACGTGATCGGCGCACGCGCAACAAGATCAAGACATCCCGAGGAACGGAGTGGTTGACTGTGCCTGTGAAGGGAGGGCGTCATCAATTGATCTGCGAGGCCGAGATCGCCGAAGGTGACTGGCAATACCGGCATCGGAAGTCGATCCAGACCAACTACGGACGGTCTCCCTTCTTGAACGACTACGAGCCCCTGCTGGATCGGCTCTACGGCGAGCGGCACGAAAGGCTGTCGGATTTCAACCGGCATGCCATCGAGCTGATCTGCCGCAGCCTCGGCATCGAGACCCGGTTGCTCAACTCCGTGGACCTCCCGACCGCCGGCGCCAAAGATGATCGACTCATCGGTATCTGTCAGGAGATCGGAACAACAGTCTATCTGTCCGGTCCGGCTGCGCGTGATTATATTGTCGAAGAGAAATTTCAGAAGGCCGGAATCGCGCTGGAGTACAAGGACTATTTCGGATATCCCGAGCACCCGCAGTTGTTCCCGCCGTTTGAACACGGCGTCTCAATTCTTGACCTGCTGTTGAACTGCGGTCCGGCAACCCCGGACTACATCTGGGGTTGGCGGAATCCGCAACCTGAATCGCCTTTGCAGGCAACCGGGCGTCAAAACGTGAATCCCAGAGGAGCGTAACGCCATGTCAGACTATATTCCCTTTAACCGGCCCTCCATCGTGGGCAAAGAACTCTACTATATCTCGGAGGCGATCCACAATGGCTACTCCGCCGGCGACGCAGCCTTTACCAAGAAGTGTCATGCGCTGCTCGAAGAATCGCTCGGCGTGCCCAAGGTGCTGTTGACCACCTCCTGCACCCATGCCCTGGAAATGGCGGCGCTGCTGCTGGACATCGAACCGGGCGACGAGGTGATCGTGCCCGTCGTTCACCTTCGTCACCACAGCCAACGCCTTTGTGCTGCGCGGCGCCAAGCCCGTCTTCGCCGACATCCGCCCGGATACGCTGAACCTGGACGAAGCGCAGCTGGAGGGACTGATCACCGAGCGCACCAAGGCCATCGTTCCGGTGCACTATGCCGGCGTCGGCTGCGAGATGGATGCCATCTGGACATTGCCGCAACGCTACGGCATCGCCGTCGTCGAGGACAACGCCCACGGTCTGTTCGGCAAGTATACGCGGCACGTACCTGGGCACCTTTGGCGCCTTGGCCACCCAGAGCTTCCACGAGACCAAGAACTTCATCTGCGGCGAGGGCGGTGCGCTGCTGATCAACGATCCGCAGTACATCGAGCGTGCCGAGATCATCCGCGAGAAGGGCACCAACCGCAGCCGCTTCTTCCGCGGCCAGGTGGACAAGTACACCTGGGTGGATATCGGCTCCAGCTATCTGCCGTCCGATCTCCTGGCGGCCTTCCTCTATGCCCAGTTGGAGGCGCGCGAGCGAGATCCAGGCCAAGCGCCAGCGCATCTGGGAAACCTACTACCGAGCATCTGCAGGACTGGGCGCTGGACGCACTGACGTGCAGGCTGCCATCGTGCCGGCCCACTGCGAGCAGTCCTATCACATGTTCTACTTGCTGCTGCCGTCGCTGGACGATCGTCAGGCGTTGATCGACCATCTGAAAGAGCGGCAGATTCTCAGCGTCTTCCACTACCTGCCGCTACATCTGTCAGATATGGGGCGACGCTTTGGCGGAGAGGATGGTGACTGTCCGGTGACCGAAGATGTGAGCGATCGTCTGGTGCGGCTGCCGTTTTTCAACGAACTCAGTGAGAGAGACCAGATGCGCGTGATCGCAGCAGTCAAGGAGTTCGAACCGCAACGCACAACACAGGTCGAAGTTCCAGACCTGGTTACTGTATAGGGACCGATCGTATACATGAAAATCTGCATGGTCTTCTACGATATGCAGGAGCTGGGTGGGCTGGAGGAGTATTCAACGACTCTAGCGCTGGCACTCCAGGAAAGCGGTGACGAAGTGAGCGTGCTGTCTGCTGCCTGGGTGCCGCCGCACAACCAGTATCTGCAGCGCCTGCGCTCCAACAACATTGCCTACGGCGAGTTACCCAGATTGATTTCGCTTGTCGCCTCTGACTGGCCTACCAAAGAGAGGATTATGGCCGGACTTATGGGTCTGCTCAGCCCAGCTGTCTATCTAATGGCAGCATTTTCCGCCATCATGACGAGTCGAACCTGGCGACAGTCACTGACGAGTGCCCATGGTTGGCTACGAGGCCAGTTGGACGAGGCTGTCAAGCCGGATTGGCGCCGGCCGATCTTCCGTCTGCTGCTCAACTGGTGGCGGTGGCGGTGGCGGCCGGACCTACTACATATTCAGGGATATACCAGCAATCTGCTGTTTGTCATCGACTGGGCCCATGAGCACGACGTGCCGGTCGTCTATGAAGAGCACCAAACGCCGGTGCCTGAGTTTGACTGGTGGCAGGATTTTCCGGCCAGCATCAACAAGGCGAGCAAGGTTGTGGCGGTGTCCGAAACGAGTGCGGAAGGCCTACGTACCGTCTGCGGCGTTACCCGACCCATTATGGTCCGGAATCCGCTGTTGCCCGATCCCAAAGCTTCTGGCTGGCAGGCGAACACGCGGTCGCTGACCGGCCGACGAGCCGATTTGGGTGACCACGGTGGCGCGGCTGGATATTGCCAAGGGATTGACCTATTTGCTCGAGGCGATCGTTCAGGTTCGAGCTGTCTATCCGGACACGGAATTTCGTGTCTATGGCGATGGTCGATTGCGAAAGGATCTGCTGGACTATGCCGCGGATCTTGGGTTGGATGGAGAACGGATCTTTGTGGGTGCCTTTAACCATGGAGATCTGGGCGACATCATGAACCGAACCGACTTGTTTGTGATGTCGTCCATATTGGAGGGCCAGCCCCTGGCCCTTATCGAGGCTATGGCCTATGGCTGCCCCATCGTAACGACCGACGTCGGGGGCATTCCTGAGATCATAACCGACGGTATCACCGGACTGCTGTGCAAGCCCGCTGACCCGGACTGTTTGGCGCAGAAGATCTGTTCTCTGGTTGAAAAGCCGATCGTGCGACGAGAATTGGGCAGGGTGGCGCGCGACTTCTACGAGAGAGGACCCTACCAACCGGCGTCACTTTCTGAGCAATTTAACGCTGTTTACAGTGAGATTTTGCAGCAGGAATTTCAGTTTGCCGGCGCGGCATGAGACTCATATGGTCAGCGATTCGCTCGCTGAATTGAGGGCGCAATGATCACACTGCTTTCGACACTGAGAAAAACGATGAAGCCCATCAAGAAACTATCGCTATTCATAATGATCGCCGTTCTATGCACGATCGGCGACGGATCGGCTGTCTACGCGCAAAGCGCAACGGAAAACGATTGGCCAATGGTGGCCGCGAACCCACAGCGCACATCGTGGACGGCCGAAGAGGTGAAGGGAGAACTACAGCCTGAATGGTACCGGACCATCGAGCCCTATGTCCATCACAAGCATCAGGTGATTGCGGCCGATGACAAAGTATTTGTTTCGAGCGCCCGCGGCCTCTATGCCTTTGCCGCCGCAGACGGCGCACATCTCTGGACCTATGGAACCGATCTGCCTTTGGGTCACTCGCCCACCTACGCCGACGGCGTGCTCTATGTGGGTGGCTACGACCGTCGAATCCATGCTGTCAACGCCGGCGACGGTACGCCTGTCAGCAACTGGAGCTTCGTGGAGGCCGGGGCCGGTTTCGAAACCAATCCGCTGGTAATAGATGGCAGAGTCTATGCCGGCAATCGCGACGGCTATTTCTACTGTCTGGATGCCAAAGACGGCAGCCTCATCTGGAAATGGCGTGATGAAGCGGATCAATACGCTGACGCGCCCATTCGTCATTCCGCAGCCTACAAGGACGGCGTACTCTATTTCGGCGCCGACAACGCCCGCGCCTACGCCATTCGTGACAACGGTGATGCGGCCGAACTGAGTCTGGAAATCTGACTCTACTGTCGGGCGTCGGCTTCTCGACCTATTGGCCCGTCGTCTATACGGAGCCGGCCACCGGTAAAGACTATGTACTCTTCTCCGGCACCAAAAAGGAGGTCGGTTGGGTCTGGTTTGGCGACTCTTACTACACCGAGAACTACGAACTCTTCTCGGGAACTCCGACCGGAAATCTGGTCGGACCAACCGGCACAGTGGCCGGCGAGTGGGCAGTCGGGACGAAGACCATCGACGCGTCGAAGATCCAGGAGTACTCTGCAGCAAAAGCCGCACAAACGCCATCTATTCGTTCTGGATGCCGCCACCGGCGAAGAGCATCCTGTCTACGCGCCGGTCACGTGGGTAGCCACCACCCACGGCGGAAGCAAGCAGCCGCCTGTGATTGGCAGTGACGGCGTCATCTACACCCACATGGGCTACAAAAACGGCGATCCCGGATCGGAGCCGAATGCCGGTGCGTCAGGCGGGATTGCAGGCTGGAAATTCGGTACGGAGACGATCAGCCAGGTATATGATTTTGTGAGAGGGTACGCCGATGAGCCGGTGAGCTTTACGGCAGGCGGCAATCTGATCTACTGGGTAGAAGGATTCAACATGGGGTACGGCGCGTTTGGCATCGACAAACCAAACGGCAGCAACGATGCCTGGGAGTATTCCTCCTGCGGCGGCATCTGGGGATGTCTCGGCATACCCGGCTACGATGAACGCTATGATCCCTGCGATTTATTCGGCTCCTGCAATGGTGTCTACAGTGCCGGGACGGGTATCTTTGTTCCGTATAAGGGTCGAGTCTACCTGTTGGAGCGCAATGCGTTGATTGCGTTTGGTCCCAATGGTGGTGCCAACCGATTGCCGACCATCGGCGTTTCGGAGCAGACGGTGACGGAGAGCGCAGAGCTACCGGTAGATGCCGTTGTACAGAGACTTGTCGCAGAGGTGAGTGATATGCTTGCTGCGGGACATCTACGGCCGGGATTCCATGATTCCGGGCTTTGGGGACAGTCGGCAAATGGCGCCTACCAACCCGACGTGCAGGGCGATCATCTGGCCGAATATTTCCATAATCCGGGCGATACTGTGACCGCTCTATTGAGCACACTGCCCTACCTGCCGACTTCGCTGCAGACGCAGGTAAAGAGCTATGTACAGGAGCACTATGGTCCTGGCGCCGACTACGACTTCACGCAGATCGCCCACGTCGGTTGGAAGAACGGTGCGCAGCGTGAAATCTATACCGATACGCCTGAGCGAGCTGCCATGATGCGTCGCGATACCGACGATCCCGACAGCATCATCGCAACGGTGCCGCGCACATATTCCCAGTGGAATACCAGTATTGCCGCCTGGAAGTTTCCACAGACATCTTTCTATGCGGCCTGGAAATATGCCGAGCAATTTCCTGACGAAGCGACGACGGTCTTTAACGCGCTCGCAGGCAAGCTGGAGCCGACCAGTTCGGATCCCAGATATCCGTCCGACAGCGAATTTCGTGACTACCCGTATCTCTTGAATGCCTATCTCGCAGCCTACCGCGGCTATGTTGAATTGGAGAAGCTGGCGGGAAACATCTCTGACATCTCCCAGAGCGCCAAATGGGCCGAATACAATCGCCTGCTCGATCTGAGAGCCGACAACTTCAGCAAGGATTCGTATGTCACCGACGATTCCTTTACCTATGAAAAGACCATGAATGTGGCCAGGAACTTCATGTATCTAGTGCCGGAACTGGCAGACGAATTGCAGACCAGGGTCGGGACGGAAGTGCAGGCCGCTGTTGCGGAGTATCAAGACGTCGAACCCTACTGGTTCGTCTCCAAGTTCGACGTGACCTATGGAGAAGGAGTCTATCAACCGCTCTACGACGCGGATGCGCTGCTCCAGGCCAAGGCCTATGCGCTGGATGAGCCCTACGGGGAACTGGTGAAGTACCTGGACGTACCGGCTTTCCATCGTGGCGATCTGTTTCATCTGCAAAACCTGGTCGCGGTTCTCGCCGCTGCCGGTGATGTCCCGGACCCCAAACTCTCGGCGCCTACCATCACCTCTAAGCCGGTCACGACCGCCGTCATGGGACAGAGCTATAGTTACGATGTCAACGCAACGGGTGTCCCGGTACCCACGTACGCGCTCGATGAGGCGCCCAACGGCATGACGATCGACGCCGCGACCGGGTTGGTTTCCTGGGTACCTCAGGAGAACGGCCAACCTACGTCACCGAGCGAAGAATACGGTGGCGGTGCCTGGGTCACAAGGCTGCCATGTGCGCCTGCTGCGGGCAGCGATCTCTGTATGCTGCAGTTTCATCCCGGGTTGGTGGGGATAGTCCCTATGGCAGACGAAGCCCGCACTGATACCGTCGCCGTTGTGGTCCGCGCAAGCAACGGTGTCGAGCCGGACGCAACACAGGCATTTTCGGTCGACGTCAGCGCTGAGAAACAGAATTTCCGTATCCACATACCGATCGTCACGCGCTGATGCACTGCCATAGACGCGTCACGACGTCATAAGAGGGATAACCGTACAACGATGGGTGCAATCGCAAACGAAGCACGTGCACAATTGAGCGAAGAACCGTTGTCACAGCCGCGCCGTAGCAGCCACAAAACTCCGGATCGCAGTTTGTCCACCGGAAATCGAGCCGCTACGTCGCGTCATGAACGGCGGAGCCGGAGACGCGACCTATATTCTGCAAGGTTACGTGGTCCGAGGATTACAGGCGCGCGGCCACGATTTGTCCTTTCTGTCGCAACGTGGGCTGGGAGACAACGTCTATACAACCGACCTGGAGCAACTCGAGCCGGCGCCGCTGACCTGGTCCACGAGTCGTTGGTTTGATGTGGCGAGACGAGGGACATGGCGTGTCCAGCGAGCAGTCGGGATTCCATACCTGAATGTCTACTCCAACTATCGGCTGATGGACGCGTGTCTACAATGTTTGCCCGGCCACGATGTCGTCTACGAACGGAATGGTCTCTATCGGTCCGGTGTCTCGATGGCCTGCAAGCGGTTGAAGTTGCCCTATGTGCTCTTTGTGGAAGCCGACGAAATCCTAGAGCACGACTACATGAACAAGCCGATCACCGGTCTACAGCGACGTGCGGCTAAGAGCATGTTCGCTCAGAACCTGGCGGCAGCCGACTGTGTGATCGTGGTTTCAGAACCATCGAAGGCCCATCTCGTAGACAACTGGGATGTGCCCGCAAGGAAGATCGCAGTCTTCCCCAACGGCGTCGATGTCGTACGCTTCCGTCCCGACGACCACGCGTGGCGAGAGGTGCGGGATGCGCTCGGTCTATCTGAACAGCCACTGATAATCTTCGTCGGCAATTTTTACGAATGGCACGATGTCGCCACACTATTGCACGCATTTGCGGATGCGCTGTTATCCCATCCACAGGCAAGGATGATCCTTGTCGGAGACGGTGCTCGCCGTGAAGCGATGGAAGCATTGGCCCGTGAACTGGAGATCGACCACGCCGTACAGTTTTTGGGTTTCGTGCCCCACCATGATGTGCCGAGACTGATGAGCGCTGCAGATATTGCCGCTGCGCCCTATCCGGCACTGGACAATGAACTCTGGCTCTCGCCGTTGAAGCTGGTGGAGTATATGGCGTCCGGCAACGCGAATCGTGGCGTCGGCCGTCGGTCAGCCCGGCAAGGTGGTCCAGTCCGGCCGCAATGGATTGCTGGTGCCGCCGGGCGACATCGGCGCCCTCTCCCAGGCACTCATCGCGCTCATCGGCGACGAGTCGCTACGTGGACGTCTCGGCCGGCAAGCCCGGGAAGATGCTGTTAGCGAGCATTCGTGGGCCGAGTACATCGTCCGGTTGGAAGAACTCTTCACTGCTGTTATCGCCAGCGAAGCTGCCAACCAAATTTGATTTGTCTGGCACGAAGTCCAGTTTTCTCAGTTGTGCCTATCTTCCGGATGGTAGAGGAATGCAGATGAATTCGGCTGTACATGACACGACAAGTAAGGAGCAGGAATACATCGAGCGTTACGGACCAGGGGTTCGGAATCTGGTCAGTGTCGTCATTCCCAACTTCAACCACGCGCGCTACATCGGCGATGCGATTCGGAGTGTTTTGGCGCAAGAGTATCCCCACTTCGAAATCATTGTGGTCGACGACGGCTCGACAGACGATCGTCGCGCTGTCGTTGTAGAGTTCGGGAACCTGGTGCAATACATCTGGCAGGAGAACCAGGGCCTGTCCGCTGCGCGCAACACCGGCATCCGTGCCGCCCGCGGCTCTTTCGTCGGGGTACTCGATGCCGACGATCTGTATGAGCCCAATTTCATGGGTGTGCTCGTGGCGCTGCTGAAGGAACGGCCGGAAGCGGCCACGTCTACTGCGGCTATCAATTTGTAGACGAACAGAACCAACTATTGCCGCAACGTGAAGCGCGTTTGGTGCCTGAGAGCGAACTCTATACCTCGCTTCTGGACGGCAACTTCCTGGTCCCGGAATCTGTCCTTGTGCGGCGTAGCTGTTATGAGCGGGTAGGTTCATTCGATCGAACACTCTCTGCTCTGGAAGATTGGGACATGTGGCTGCGTATCGCCCAGGACTTTACGCTCATCGGCACAGATCAGGTGCTCACCCGTCACCGGATCCTGTCCGGCAGTATGTCGACCGATCCGACGCGCATGTATCTGAACCGCATGGCTGTGCTCGAGAAACATCTTGGACCCGAGCCGGACGAAGAGACAGAGGGCGATGCCGTCGTCCGGCGGGCATACGGACGCAACTTCCTGATTTCATGTATCGAGTATTTGCAGGTTCGGGACTGTGCCTGCGCCGACCGCTGTCTGCGCAAAATGGCTGCGGTCTGTCCTGAGCTTCTGCTTGAGCCGGATACGTTCTATCTGCTCGGTTGCGGCAGCCAACCAAAGGGCTGGATGGGCGATTTCTCTTCAGTCAAATTGGACGAGAGTGCTGCTGAACTCATCGTGATGTTGGATCGACTCTTCGACGGGCCGCAGGCAAACGACGAATTGGCACAGTACCGGCGCACGGCCTATGCCAATGCCTACTTGTCCATGGGACTGTTGAGCTACGGTGCCCACCGCTATCCGGATTCGCGGAGATTTCTCCTCCGCAGTGTTTTGGCCAGCCCGCGCACGGGGCTGAGACCGCACACAGTGGCGACAATGACCAAATCTCTGCCGCTGGCCGATCAGTTCGTTCGTCAGCTTGTTCGTCGTCGTAGCGGCACCAATTCATCATGATCGATTCATCTATGCGTATTCTATTCCTGTCCAACTTCTATCCGCCCCATGACATCGGTGGCTACGAGCAATGGTGTAGCGAAGTCGCCTCCGGATTGACAGATCGCGGCCATGAACTGGCGGTGCTGACCAGCAACCTCGGCATGTCCAATGGTGCCGGCATACAGGAGCCAACCGCGCGCGACATGACCCACGATCCGGTGCAGGATGTGACGCGCTCGCTCCATCTGCAGTCGGACATTGCCTATTACCGGCCATCCGATTTCTTCCTACGCCGCCGCCGTCAGGAGCAGGCCAATCAGGAGGCCCTGCAGCGGAAGATTCAGGAGTTCGGGCCGGACGTGATCATGGTCTGGGGCATGTGGAATCTGTCTCATTTTCTGCCCTACTCCGCCGAACAGTGGCTGCCGGGTCGCGTGGCCTACTTCGTCTCCAACTATTGGCCGACGGATGTCGATGCCCATACCGCTTACTGGCAACTGCCGACGAGACGTTTGGCCGCGGAGGGGCTGAAAAGACCGTTGCGGGCTGCAGCCCTGGCCCAGTTGCGGCGTGAAGGCTATCCACCGCCGCTGAAATTCGAGCATGCCGTCTGCTGTAGTCGCTACGTGCGCGATACCTTGGTGGCGGCAGGCAAGCTGCCACCGTCGGCCGGAGTCTTGCTGGGCGGCACCGATCCGCAGCCGTTTCTTGCCCATTCGACGTTGCAGAGGGATGCCGGCCCAGGACCGTTGCGGCTGCTCTACTTCGGCCGGCTCATTCATGACAAAGGCGTTCACACTGCGCTGGAAGCGCTGGGACTCCTAAAGGAGCGGGGTCTGGCCGAACGGGTCCACCTCACCATGTTGGGGAGTGGGCACCCGGAGTATGAACGCAAACTGAGAGACATGGTAGAGCAGTTGGGGTTGCAGCAGCAGACAAGCTTTGTTTCGCAGGTACCGCGCGAGGAGATTCCGGCCTGGCTCGGTCGCTTTGACATCTTCTTGTTTACCTCCATCTGGCCGGAACCCATGGCCCGCAGTGTCATGGAGGCCATGGCGGCAGGGCTGTTGGTCATCGGCACTGAGGTCGGCGGGCAGACGGAGATGCTCGACCATGGCCGGAATGCATTGACCTTTGCGGCGGAAGATGCCGAACGGTTGGCCGGCCACATCACCGCCATGATCGGCGCGCCGGCAGACATGCGCCGGCTTGCGCGTGCCGGGCAAGAGATGGTCCTGGAACAGTTTACACTGGAACGGATGGTCGTCGACATCGAACGTTATCTGGGCGGTATTGTCGGCACGGTTCCTGCTGTCGAGACGCAACCTGCCCACACCTTCGTGGCGGTTTGACCCATGAATCTGCTCTTTCTCTCGAACTTCTACCCGCCGGCCAGTCGCGGCGGCTATGAAGAATGGTGTTGTGAGGTTGCCGAAGGGCTGCGCGACCGGGGACATGAGGTTGTGGTCCTCACCAGTCTGCCATGGTCGGAGCGCAATCGAGGTGGCAGATCCGCCATGGGTCAGGCGCGAGTTGTTTCTTGAAATGGAGCTGGCCTCGCTGCGTAACGGCGTCCAGTTCTTTACCCATCGTGGACAACGCGAAGCGGCGAACCTCGCCACGCTGCGCCGTTTGCTCGACGAAACTAAGCCGGACGCAGTGTTGGTCTGGGGCATGTGGAATCTGCCGCGGTCGTTGCCGGCCCTGGCCGAGGAAGCTATGCCGCACCGTGTGGCCTACTATTTTGGAGACTACTGGCCGACGCTGCCCAGCCAATTTGAGGAGTATTGGCAATACCCACCGCGCCATTGGGCAACCGCGCTGCCCAAACGCATTCTTGGTGCAGTTGCCCTGCGCCGGCTGGCCGCGATCGATCCGTGCCGGCTCGAATTCGAACATAGCATCTTCCCGACCGTCTTTATGCAGCAGGAGCTGACGAACCGGGGCGTGGCAGTGGGCAATGCGGCGGTCATCTACGGTGGTGTGGATACCCGACCCTATGCGGTGGGCCATCGACGCGCGGGCGAGGCGAGCGACGGAGACTTCACCTTTCTGTACGTCGGTCGACTCACACACGAGAAGGGCGTTCACACCGCGTTGGAAGCATTGAGCAACGTTGTCCACCAGCGTGGGCGTCGCGGCGCCAGGCTCGTCATCGTCGGCGCCGGCGACGATGAGTATGTTGAATCGCTGCTGACCCTTGCGCGACGGGAGCAGATCGAGGACCACGTCACGTTTGCCGGCGCGCAGCCCAAGGAGCGTCTTCCGGAACTCTACGCACGGGCGCAGGCCTTTCTCTTTACCTCGATTTGGCCCGAGCCCTTCGGCCGGGTGTTGGTTGAGGCCATGGCGTCCGGCCTCGTCGTCATCGGGACGGCGACCGGCGGCGCCGCGGAAATCCTGAGTGGGGAAGAGAACGCGCTCACCTTCCCTCCCGGCAATGCCTCTTCTCTGGCGCAGCAGATGGTGCGGCTGATGGATTCGCCGTCGTTGCGGAAGCAGTTGTCTGTTGCCGGGCAACATCGAGCGGTTGAGAACTTCGATATCAGGCGCATGACAGCCGGGATCGAATCATATCTTGTTCAAGTCGTGGATAGTGAGTTGGCGTCATGACATCGACTGAATACAACATCGGCCGCAGGCCGGAAGAGAGAGCGGTGCCCGAACCAGCGCTGGGTCGTTGGTCGATGCCCAAGACGGGCATCGCAGCCATCTCGATTGTGGTTGTCGGCATCCTGGCCTATTGGCTCTTCTTTGTCCCGGCCCTCTTCATGGATGACTGGACGAGTGTGGTTGAGCGTGTTATGACCGGCAACGCACAGTGGTTCGATGGGTCGCAAAGACGACCTCTACTCTTCTCCGTTTTTCTCGCTCAATATCAACTGCTCGGTCTCAATTTGGTCGGTTACTACTTCGTCCTGTGGGGACTGTATGCCTTGACGGCGCTGATCATCTATCTGATCGTCGGTCGTTTGCCGTTGCCCTATCGCCATGAATTTGGGTTGGTCACAGCACTGCTCTTTCTTGTCTATCCTGCCAACTACACCCATATGTGGGCCATCATGGTGGGTGTGTATGTAAGCTTATTCCTGACTCTACTATACGCCTATTTGCTCCTCCGATTCGCGCAGGAGGGGCGATGGCTTCTCCTGGCGCTGGCGCTGGTCTGTCTGCTCTTCTCGCTGGGCATCTATGAGGCGCAGTTGGGTGTCGCCGCATTGTGGGCGCTGGTGCTGGCCGTAGGTTTTCGACGCGCCCCTAACAAGATTCGGCTGTTTCTCCTGTCACCTCTGGTGATAATGGTGCTCTTCGCGCTGTGGCGCACAGTAGGGTTTCAGAGTACGGGAATCGATGACAAGTATCTGTCCGCCATGGTCATCACGCCGCAGGTGCTGATCTCCAGATTGCTGCTGGGCTACAAGATCATGTTGGGGTGGGGTTGGACGGCTTGGCTCGAGGAGAGTATTGCGCGGCCCGGTGCAGCGAAGATCGCGGTCGTGCTCATCTGCGCGGTCGTGGCGCTGATCTGGCTGGTGGTCCGTCGCTTTTCCATACACTACCAGCGCCGGGGCGAGGACCGCAAACCGTGGGAGGCGCCGCAAGATGCAATCTCAACGTATCTGCTGGTCTCTCTTCTCGGTCTGCTGTTGCTCGGCGCCGGCTATGCACCGGTGATGTTCGTCTTTTTGCCCAGCTTGTCCGGGATCGGATCGAGATTTAATCTCTACGCCACCATCGGCAGCAGTCTGTTTATCGCATCTCTGCTGATGGTCGGTTCGCTGCTGCTGGCGCGCTATCGGACACAGGTCGTTTATCTCTTTTTGGCCGCCGCTATCCCGTTTCTCGCCATCGGTGTCGCCACGCAGGCGTCGGTTCAGTATCACAACCGGGCGGCTTGGCAGGAGCAAAAGGCGCTCTGGAGCCGACTATTCCAGGTCGCACCAAATCTGAAAGACGATACATTTGTGCTCTTTGTCCTACCCGGGCTCGAAGAACGATCCGGTTTCCGCAACTGGAAGCGCACGCCGTTGTCGGCATCTTGGGAAGCATCCAGTGCGCTGCGTCTGCTGTACGACAACCCGACGCTGGCCGGCGATGTGATTTTCCCCGACATTGTCGAACCCATCGAACCAGAATTGACCGGGGAGGGTTTGTTGACCCAGGAGACGGGCGCGCTGACGCCCTATGCAGAGATCGTGGCCATTGTCTACGATCAGAATGCAGGAAGCGTAGAGCGGCTGGAAGTACTCCCCGGCGGTCTGATTCCAGAGTTGTCCGGCCCCGTTCGTTTGTGCGCGGACTGTATTGACACGGCAGAGGCAGCGCCGGTCGCATTACGGGCGCTCGTCGAGACGCATGGCGAGCTCGTTGATACCAATCCCGGCGCTGGAACTGAGCAACGAAAGTGACGACATGAACATTCTTTTTCTTTCGCGATGGTTTCCCTGGCCGACGAACAACGGGTCAAAGTTGCGTATTTACAACTTGCTGCGCGGGCTGGCGCACCAACATGATGTGACACTGATTAGCTTTGCCGATGTGGGCGAAAGTGAGTCGGACGTGCCCGAACTTCAGACGATCTGTCGTGACGTTCAGACCGTCGACTGGAGACCTTTTCAGCCAAACAGCGGCCGTGCCTATCTGGGTTTGCTGCAATCGGCACCACGTTCGATCGTCGATACATTTTCTGCGGAGATGCGCGATCGAATCGTGGAGATGCTGGCGAGCCGACCGTTTGACCTCGTGATTGCGTCACAGGTCACCATGGCCCACTACGGGCAGTACTTCGGCGACGTACCGGCGCTGTACGAAGAAGTCGAATTAGGGGTTTTCTACGAACAGTATAGTTGTGCGTCCAACTTGCGATCGCGCATGCGCCACGGCCTGACCTGGTCTAAGCACCGGCGATATCTGGCGCGCCAGTTGCGCCGGTTCGCCGCCTGTACGGTGGCCTCGTCCGAGGAGAAGCAATTGTTGTCGCGTGCCGTGCCCGACTGTCCGCCAATCGAGGTCGTGCCCAACTGTATCGAGTTGGCCGAGTACGCAGTTGTGCCGCCCACCTTGCCGGATACGTTGGTCTTTACGGGGCCGTTTGGATATCATGCCAACTACAACGCGATGGTCTGGTTCCTGCGGGATATCTACCCGCTGGTGCAGCAGGAAATTGCCGACATTGTCCTCACGATCACCGGCGACCATGGTGGTCTTCCCTTGCCGGCGGCAGCGAACGTTACACTCACCGGCTTTGTCGACGACATTCGCCCACTGGTTGCCCGCGCGCGGGTCAGCCTAGCGCCTCTTCTGGACGGCGGCGGCACCAGGCTGAAAATATTGGAGGCCATGGCGCTGCGCACACCGGTTGTTGCAACATCGAAGGGTGCGGAGGGTTTGGAGGTTCGAGACGGCGAGCACCTTCTGATTGCGGACAACGCAACGGATTTCGCAAGTGCCGTTGTCCGGCTTTGCCGTGACGATGCGCTCGCCGGCCGTCTGGCCGAAAATGCCTATGAGCTGGTTCGTGATAAGTACGACTGGAGCGCCGCCTTGCCGCGGATTCTTGCCCTGATGGAACGAGTGACGGTTGGGCAAGGCGCCGGACTCGAACAGGACATTGCTGCGTAGACAATGTCGATCAACCATTGTGTAGCTCAAGATTAAAGCGGATCCAATGAGCGCGTATTCACTGTACAACATGATTGAGCGCCGCGTGTCGGCGCCCAGATTCCGCAAAAACCTGCGTTGGCCCATTTTGGGGATGGCGCTGCTGATCTGTGCGTTGCTGCCTATGGTGGCATCGCTCATGCAATTGGCGCTTTTATTGGGTTTGCTGATAGCCGTTGGCGGTGCTCTACTCCTGCTCAAGGTACCGCCTCTGGGCGTCGTTGCGTTGATCTTTGTCGCACTGATCGCGCCGTCGCCCAGCCTCCCCGGCGGCTTGAATGTGGCCGTCATCTATTTGGCGGCGCTGGTTGGCTTGTGGGTGATGGACATGGTCGTGCGCCGGCAGGTCGTGCTCGTGCCGTCAGCCACCGTGCGGCCACTGTTGGCATTCGTCGGCGTCTCGATTCTGGCCTTCGTTGTCGGACAGTTGCCGTGGTTCGGATTCAGGGGCGGAGAGCACGCGCCGCTTGACACACAGATCGGCGGATTGGCGATCTTTGTTTTGGCCGCCGGTGCATTTCTACTCGTCGCACATGTGGTGACCGATCTCAGATGGCTGCAGTGGTTCACCTATTCCTACATTGCCGTGGCATCTCTGGCCACCTTCGGCTGGCTGACACCATGGCTGGTGAGAGGATGGAACAACCGGTTGTTGCAGCCTGGGACGACAAGCAACAGTATGTTCTGGCTGTGGCTGGTCGCACTGTCCTGTAGCCAGGCGCTCTACAACCGCAAGCTCCATCTCGTCTGGCGTCTTGTGTTGGGCGGCATCTGTTTGGGCACCATGTATGTCACGTTCGTCATGATTAGCGACTGGAAGTCGGGCTATCTCCCTGCCTTTGTCGCCATCGGGGTGATTGTCGCCGCTCGCTCTTGGCGATTTGCGCTTGCCCTGGGGGTCATGGGCATGATCCCTGCCCAGATATTGTTCAGCCAGGCCATTGCGACGGATGAATACAGTTACCTGTCCCGGCTTGATGCATGGATGGTTGTGCTCAAGATGCTCAAGTTCAATCCGATTCTGGGCTTTGGTCCGGCCAACTACTATAACTACACGATTCTGTTTGTCATTCGGGGCTATCATTCCTACTTCAATTCTCACAATCAATATCTCGATATCATTGCCCAGGTCGGGTTGGTGGGAATGGCGTGCTTCTTCTGGTTTGCCTGGGAAGTGGGCAAATTGGGATGGCGTCTCCGTACGCTGGCGCCGGAGGGCTTTGCCCGCGCCTATGTCTACGGCGCGCTGGGTGGGTTGGCCGGAATGTTGGCGTCGGGAATGCTGGTGGATTGGTTTCTGCCCTTTGTCTACAACATCGGGCTGCCCGGTTTCCGCTCCAGCATGTTGGCGTGGGCCTTTCTCGGCGGACTCGTGAGTATCGAACAGATAGTGCGGCGTGAAAACTCAGAGCCGCCGACGGCTTGATGTCCGTCTGTCACGGCACCCAGACAGCCATGTGCAGCACAGATCAGCCTGGGCAGGCCCAGGTGGCGTAAATTCAATAAAGGAGATCTTATGCGTGAAGAATTCATCGGCCTGATTCCGGCCGCCGGCAAGGGCGTGCGGTTGGGGCTGCCTTATCCCAAGGAACTCTATCCGGTCATCCGCGACAATCACTATAAACCGATTGCCCAGTTTGTCGTCGACAACTTGACGGTGGCGGGTCTGCATCATGTCGTCTTCGTCATCAACGAGACCAAACACCAGTTGGTCGGATACTTCGGCAACGGGCAGCGTTTCGGCTGCAACATCAGTTATGTCGTGCAGGAGGTTGCGGGCAGCCAGGATGCCTCCACATCGCCGGGACTGGCCCATGCGCTCGACTCCGCCTATCATCTGACGAGCGGCAAGACAGTCTTTTTCGGCATGGCGGACACCATCATGCAGCCTGAAGCTGTCTTTCAGATTGCACATGCAGCCGCAACTCCCGAGGACGATGTCATTCTGGCCCTGTTTTCCACCGAACGTCCGGAGAAGTTCGGCATGGTGCGCACAGACGGAGACGGGCGTGTGGTGGAAATTGTGGACAAACCAGCCGCAACGGATCTGGAGAGAATGTGGGGATGTATTATCTGGCGGCCGCGCTTCACCGAATATCTGCACGAACAGGTTGAGCAAGGCGTGTCAGATTTCGCCCGGATCATGAATGACGCCCTGGCCATGGGCATGCACTTTCGTGGCGTGCATATGGATGGCGGCACCTACATCGATCTGGGCACGTATGATGAAATTATGGAGATGGATCACCGTTTTCGCGAGGAGTAAGAAATGATCACTACGAAGGTTGCACCCACAAACAGCAGTACGGACTTGCGCGATCGGGCAATACCCGACATGTCGATCGTGCTGGTCTGCTGGAACAACAAGGCCTATTTGGAACCGTGCTTGCAATCGCTATACGGCGCGAACCTGGCGAGCAGCTTTGACATCGTCGTCGTGGACAACGGCTCGACCGATGGCAGCCAGGAAATGCTGCGTGAGCACTATCCGGAAATTCAGATGATCCAGAACGACCACAATGTCGGATTGGGGAAGGCCAGCAATCAGGGCATCGAGGCGACATCAAGTCGTCATGTCCTGCTGCTCAACAATGACACGCTGGTCAATGGCCCTTCGCTCGATGCCATGGTTGAGTTTCTGGACGCCAATCCGGATGCCGGCGCGGTCGGCGGCAAACTGATCAATCCCGATGGCAGCTTCCAGGCCGGATACGCCGACTTTTCCACACTGACGGAGGAATTGCTGATCGCCACCCACGTCGGCGAAATCCTCTGGGACGGCTATCCCTCGCACATTGACGACGATCAGATCAGAGCAGTGGGCTGGTTGAGCTCCGCCTGCCTGCTTGTCCGTCGTGCTGCGCTGGATGATGTCGGGTTGCTGGACGAAGAGTACTTTATCTACGGCGACGAAGCCGATCTACAGTATCGACTTCAGCGGGCCGGGTGGAAGGTCTTCTATCTGCCTACGGCCACCACGATTCACTACGGTGGGCGCAGCATGAACCGTTGGAGACGCCGCAAGATGGTCTATCGGGGCAAGATGCTCTTCTACCAGAAGAACTACGGGCCCATGCGTACGACGACGCTGCGGCTGATACTGGGCGGCTTGAGTTTGACCAAGCTGATGGCCTGGGGCGTCGCAGCGGCTGTGCCGAGCCAACGTGAGCGTGCGCGCAAGGAACTGAAGTCAAATCTCGATGTCGCACGCCTGTGTTGGCATCTCAATTGAACTATAGGGAGAAAACCGATGGTTGACGACATCAGGCGCG
Source organism: uncultured Chloroflexia bacterium (assembly GCA_963715415.1). Classification (GTDB taxonomy): domain Bacteria; phylum Chloroflexota; class Anaerolineae; order Caldilineales; family Caldilineaceae; genus JAWKOK01. The sequence continues at coordinate 28,886 of CAVQSG010000053.1, forward strand.
TAGTCGTGATCGTGCTGGATAGCGTCGGGTGTGGGGATGCGCCTGACGCGTCTGCGTATGGCGATTTCGGCGCCAACACACTAGGCAACATCAGCCGCGCGGTCGGCGGCATGGTTTTGCCGAACTTAGGACGATTGGGTCTTGGCAATCTGACGGAGATTGTCGGGACGCCGCCTGCCGACAGACCACCGGTGCGTATGGTCGCCTTACCGAGGTCAGTGCCGGCAAGGACACGACCACCGGGCATTGGGAACTGGCAGGGGTCGTGCTGGAGAAGCCCTTTCCCGTCTATCCCACCGGCTTTCCGCGCGCCCTGATGCAGCAGTTCGAAACAGCGATCGGTTCCGGGACATTGGGCAACATTCCGGCGTCAGGCACCGAGATCATCGAACGACTTGGGCCGGAACACATGCGCACGGGCAAGCCCATCGTCTATACGTCGGCGGACAGTGTATTCCAGATTGCTGCCCATGAAGCGATCGTCGCGATCGATGAGCTGTATCGAATGTGCCGGATCGCGCGAGAGCTGCTGCACGGGGAACACGCCGTTGGTCGGGTCATCGCCCGGCCGTTTATCGGCATTGCCGGCGACTTCATCCGCACTGAACGGCGCAAGGATTTCAGCCTCGAACCGCCGGCGCGCACCATATTCGATGCGGTAAAAGAGACCGGGCTCCCTGTGATCGGTGTCGGCAAGATCGAAGATATCTTCGCTTACCGCGGGCTGACGGTCAGCAACCACACCGGTAACAATATGGCTGGAGTCGACGCCATCTTGGAATTCCTGGCTGCCGGTGACGAAGGTCTGATCTTCGTCAATCTGGTGGATTTCGACAGCCTGTACGGTCATCGCAACAACCCCCAGGGCTATGCCACCGCTCTGGAGGAATTCGATCGGCGCCTGCCCCAGCTAGTCAGCGCTCTGAAGCCCGGCGACGTCCTGATCATCACAGCCGATCACGGCAACGATCCTACCGGCGAAGGCACGGATCACACGCGTGAGCGGGTTCCGATCTTGATCGCGGGCGAGTCCATCAAACCGGGTTGGAACTTGGGGACCCGTGCCTGTTTCGCCGACTTGGCGGCAAGCGTTGCCGAGTTCCTCGACGTGCCCTGGGACGGACCGGGCGCGTCATTCGCGGAAGAAGTCGTTGGGCAGGCATCACTTCAATCTGTATAGAGATGGAATCGATGTGTCATGAAGTTGGATACCCAATTTGGCGGGAGAGTGCCCACAAGCCAGTCGATGTCGTCCGGGTGGTCGCGGACTCTTTTGTCGACTAGAAATCTACTGTTTGCGGTCGTTGTTGTGGCCGTATCGTTGCGTCTGGCATCGGCGCTCTTTCAAGGCAACACGGTTGTCGAGCTGCCGGGCGTCTACGATCAGCTCTCCTACCATGAGCTGGCCCAGCGCGTGGTGGGGGGCTACGGTTTTTCGTTTGGGGAAGGGCATTGGCCGGCAACACCGGCCGGTGAGCCGACGGCCCACTGGAGCTATCTGTATACGCTCTATCTAGCCGGCATCTACGCACTGTTTGGCGTCCAACCGTTGGCCGCACGGGCCATCCAGGCAGTGATCGTAGGTGTTTTTCATACCGTGTTGATCTGGCGCATTGGGCGCCGTACCTTTGGTCCCGAAGTCGGACTTCTTGCCGCGGCTTTCAGTGCGTGTTACGTCTATCTCTTCTATTATGCCGGAGGGTTGCTGACGGAGAGCTTCTATTTCGTCGGAATCTTGTGGACGATCGACGTGGCGCAGCGTATTGTGGAGGATCGACCGCCAAGGCAGCACCGGGGCTGGTTGATTGCCGCGGCGCCGTGGCTCGAACTGGGCTTGGCCATTGGGGTGACCGGCTTGTTGCGGCAGCTCTATCTGCTCTTTGTTCCCTTCCTCTTTCTCTGGATCTGGTGGAACCGGGCTGCGCCGCCTAACCAAGAAGGCGGGCGCGTAGCTCGCCATCTACGACCACATGCCTTGGCGGGTCTTGCCGTCGCGACAGTTGTCGTCGTCGCGCTGATTGCGCCGTGGAGCATGCGCAATTATCGGGTATTCGGTACGTTGACGCCCCTCAACACGAATGCGGGATTTGCCTTCTTCTGGGGCAACCATCCAATTCACGGCACGAGTTTTATTCCGATCCTCGAGCCCAAGATCTACTTGGATCTCATCCCCGAAGAACTCCTGGTGCTGAACGAAGCTGAACTCGATCGCGCACTGTTACAGCAAGGCATCGGATTCGTGACCGAGGATCCGGTAAGATACATTCTGCTTTCGATTAGCCGGACTCGCGAGTACTTCAAGTTCTGGCCTTCCGCTCAATCAGGGATGGTCAGTAACCTGTCCCGCGTCGCATCATTCGCGCTCTTTTTGCCCTTTATGCTCTATGGCCTGTGGCGTTCTTTCGGGCTGTGGCGCCGGCCCCAACATGCGCAACAGCGCGCGCAGCTTGCACTGCTCTATCTGTTCGTCATTGTCTACACAGGGATTCATCTTGCCACATGGACGTTGATTCGCTATCGTCTTCCCGTCGATACCATTATGCTGCTCTTTGCTGCCTTGGCGGTCACTACACTGCTGCGGCATTTTCGCCTCTTGTCACCTTCTGAAGGCAGTCCTGAGTAGGTCCTCGCCGGGAATCACCTCTTGACTTCGTTGCGCTGGTTGAGCCACCGATCGATCGGAGGCTCAACCACTGTAATGTAACCGGATTCGTACTGTAAGCTAGACAACAGGTACGCATTCCCAATCGCCGCTGCGACATGCTTTGCAAGCAACCTGTAATAGTTCTTCCCCTGCCCGTTCGCTATCATTGTGAATGACCGCCGATGCACCCGAATGTAGCATTTTGTTCGCTCATCCGGGTAAGCGGCAAACAGCGTGCACCATTCATAACTTACTGGTTCTGTCGAATCCTTGCCCCACGTCCTGCCGCAAAACGCGCGCAGTAGTGGCGGAGCGCGTCTGCCGTCTTGAGTACGGCGCGATTGGATTTCGGGCGCAGCGCACCGGTTCTATCAGAAAGCCAAATCGCTCTTCCCATGCGTGTCCTTTTCTTGACACAGATTTTGCCTTTTCCGCTGGATGCAGGGCCAAAGATTCGCGCCTATTACGTGTTGCGCCATCTTGCCCAAGCACACGATGTCACCCTGGTTTCCTTTGTGCGTCCAAGCGACACTGAAGTTGCCGTCGACCATCTGGCCGAGTTTTGCGAAGCTGTTCACACGGTGCCGATGGTTCGTTCTGCGCCGCGCGACTTGATGCATTTGACCAAGAGTCTGGTCACCAATCAGCCCTTTATCATTGTCCGTGACTGGGTTCCGGAGATGGCTCGTCTGCTGACGGATGTGGTGCACAGTGCATCGCCGCCCTTCGACGCCGTACACGCGGATCAACTGTGGATGGCGCCCTATGCGTTGATGGCCAAGAATCTTGGGGTCAACGGCAGCACGCCTATGTCGGTACTGGACCAACACAATGCCGTCTACATGATTCCGCAACGTCTGGCGTCTGCCGAAAGAAACCCGCTCAAGCGGCTCCTGCTCCAATTTGAGAGCCGGAAGATGTCCGACTACGAAGCGGCTGCAGTGCGCCAATTCGATCGGGTGACCTGGGTCACGGACGACGACTATGATGCGGTCGCGCGTTGTGCCGGAGAAGAGAGCGGCCCACTGCCGAACGACGGCGTGATTCCGATTTGCGGCGACCCGATGCAGGAAGGCCCCATTCGACGCCAACCGGACGGACGACGTGTGACCTTCTTGGGCGGACTACACTACCCGCCCAATGCCCAGGGCGTATTGTGGTTCTGCCGGCACGTCTTTCCCCGGGTGCTGGAGAAGTCGCCCGATGCGCTTTTGACGATTATCGGCAAATTGCCGCCCGGTGGTCTTGGTCCAATCGATATACCGCCGGCGAATCTCGAGATTACCGGCTACGTGGACGACCCGAAGCCCTATCTGGCCGAAACGGCTGCCTTCATCGTACCGCTATTGGCCGGCGGCGGCATGCGCGTCAAGATCATCGATGCCTGGACGTGGGGGCTGCCGATTGTGAGCACATCCATCGGTGCCGAAGGCATCGAATACAGGGCCCACGAACATCTGCTCCTGGCCGATAGCGCCGAAGAATTCGCCTTGGCCACGATCGAACTACTGACATGCGTCGATCTGGGCGCGCGTCTAGCATGTACAGGTAGATATCATGTGGAAGAGCGCTACAACTGGCACAGCACCTACACAGATTGGGATCGTGTCTATCAACAGACGTAGCCAACCTATGCAAATCCTATTTGTTGTTCCCTATGTCCCCAACCTGGTCCGGGTTAGACCCTATAATCTGATCCGCACGCTTGTTGCCGAAGGGCACAGCGTTACGGTGGCCACGCTATGGTCGCATGAAGATGAATGCGACGACATCGAGAGACTCATTGCCGGCGGCGTGACCAAAGTAATTGCACATCAGTTGACCCAAACGCGCGCGATCTGGAACGGACTGCGCGCGATCCCGTCCAGCCATCCGCTGCAGGCGAACTATTGTTGGCATCCGGGTCTGACGACTTCGATCACCAAGGAGCTACAGACTAAGCATTATGATGTCGTCCACGTTGAACATCTGCGTGGCGCCGTCTTCGGGCTGCGGGCGCAGGCAGCGCTACGCGCTTCCGGCTGCAATATCCCGGTCGTTTGGGATAGTGTCGACAGCATTAGTCACCTGTTTGCACAGGCTTCGGAGCAGAGCATCAGCCGCAAGGGCCGTCTGATGACCCGTATCGAACTGGGTCGCACGCGGCGGCATGAAGCTCGTTTGGCCGGCGCATTTGACCGCGTGCTCGTGACGTCGCCCCTCGATCGTGATGTTTTCATCAACCTCTGTGGCAATGCGGAGGATATCTCGCATCGAATAGCCGTGCTGCCCAATGGGGTGGACACAGAGTATTTCCGCTATGACCGTCGAGAAGTCCACGAACCGACCTTGGTCATCAGCGGGAAAATGAGCTATCACGCCAATATCACCATGGCGGTACACCTGGTCAATGAAATCATGCCGTTGGTCTGGGCAGTGCGGCCGGACGTCCGTGTCTGGATCGTCGGCAAGAGCCCGTCGGCGGAGATCCAGTCCCTCGGCCAGCATATGCCGGGCTACGCCCTGAAACCACCCTATGCGGAACCGACACCGCGCGTTGTGGTGACCGGCACCGTGCCCGACATGCGTACATTTTTCCGGCAGGCAACTATTGCTGTAGCGCCCGTCATCTACGGGGCTGGAATTCAGAATAAGGTGCTGGAGGCGATGTCCTGTGGTCTGCCCGTGATCTCCAGCCCGCTAGCTGTCTCGGCCATCAACGTCGAAAGTGGACGAGACCTTCTTGTGGCTCACGACGAATATGATTTTGCCAATCAGATTTTGGCCTTGCTCAATAATCCGGTGGAACGGTTGCGATTGGGGCAAAACGGCCGCGAGTTTGTGGAACGCCATCATTCATGGCTGGCAACCGGTCGAAAACTGATCGACAACTACCGCTGCGACGCCAATTTCCAATTCCCTGAGGATACCCCATGTCATCGTCCGGTTTAACCTATCAAACATCAGAATCTGTCCTCTCGAGTCAACGCGTACCTTGGCGTTCGTTTGCGGCGTCACTCGTGGTCATCGATGCACTGGTGCTTCTGGTCGCATTCGTCCTGGCCTACTGGCTGCGTTTCGAATTCGGTATCGCGATCAAGGAGGTTACGCCGATTGTCGACGACTACGTGCGGCTGGTCGCGCTGACGATTCCCGCCTGGCTGACCATCTTTGCGATCATGCGTCTATATGATCGTCAGGTGCTGTTGGGCGGAACTGAAGAGTACATGCTGGTCTTCAACGCCTGTACGACCGGCGTCATCTTTCTTCTCTTTCTGGGCTTTTTTGAAGAGGAGATCGTCTATTCACGCGCTTGGCTCGTGCTGGCATGGATGCTTGCGATCCTGTTGATCTGTATCGACCGCATGGTGGTGCGGCGTTTGGCTTACAGGCTGCGCGTGAAGGGCTACTTCGTAGTGCCGGCAGTGATTGTCGGCACGAATGAGGAAGCGATTCTGTTGGCGGAACAGCTGCGGGAAAGCCGCTATTCCGGTCTGACGGTGCGTGGCCTTGTCGCTACCGATAGCGAACTCTCGACAAACATCGCCACAGGCCTACCTGAGGGAATGTCAGTGCTTGGCTCGATGGACGAAATCGCGCAGATTGTCCGGAAGTACGGCATTGCTGAAGTAATTGTGGCCACGACCGCGCTGCACCGGTCGCAACTTCTGGATATCTTCAACAGCGTCGCCTTGCTGGATAAGACGGAGCTGCGTCTCTCGTCCGGACTCTACGAAGTCTTGACGACGGGGATGCAGGTCAACACCGTGGGATCCGTGCCGCTGATGAGCATGAATAAGGTGCGCCTGGATCGCACAGAAATCATGCTCAAGTCGTGTCTCGATTACGTGATGGCGATCTGGGTTTTGGTGGTTCTCTCACCGGTGCTCTTGGCCATAGCCGTTCTCATCCGGCTCGACTCGCCAGGGCCGATCATCTATCGTCGACGCGTCCTGGGCATGGGACGGAAGCAATTCGACGCCTTCAAGTTCCGGACCATGGCTGTCAACGGGGATGAAATACTCGAGGAGCATCCGGAATTCAAATTGCTTCTGGCCGAAAATCACAAGCTCAAGGACGACCCGCGTATCACGCGCATCGGCAGCTGGCTGCGCAAGACCAGCCTGGATGAATTGCCCCAACTTCTCAATGTGCTCCTGGGCCAAATGAGCCTGGTTGGTCCGCGCATGATTACAGCCGGCGAGGCGGAAGAGTATGGTCCCATGCGCTACAACTTGCTGACTGTGAAACCGGGGCTGACCGGTATGTGGCAGGTCTCCGGACGGTCGGATTTGAGCTATGAAGACCGTGTCCGGTTGGATATGTACTATATTCGCAACTATTCGATCTGGCTCGACCTGCAGCTGCTGTTTGTCCAAACACCGGTTGCAGTGCTACGCGGCGAGGGAGCCTATTGACCGTTCTCCCTGTATGGTTCTAGTTCAGCCGGGCGTGAATACTTCGACAGAAAACCAGGGTCTCTACCTCTGGCAGGAACGGTAATGTAGTTTCTGCCGGGATTCACGAGAAGAATGAGCGTGATGTATTTGTTAGGCGCCGGCAACGGCGTCTAGCTGCGCGAGATCGATTCGCAGCGGCGAACAACGGATCACATCTACATCACGCTCGGTTTATCTGTGAGAGGCGACCGGAGGTTCGACCTGATGTGTTGGAGAGACGCCTCGTCAACAGAATCAATGAAAGATCGTGCATAACTCATGAGGAAACAATTCGTGCAATACTGGTGGCTCATCGCAATTTCCATCTCGGCCGGTGTGGCTGGACAAGCAGCAATCAAACTAGGTGTAAGCCGGCCTGAAGCGGCCGATACCGCGCGGGTTGGCGCAACTGGTAACAACGATCGTGAACTCACCGCTGATTCTATTTGGTCTGGTGCTGTACGGTGTGGGCGCGTGCTGTCGTGGATCGCGGTTCTGAGCAGAATGGACTTGAGTTACGCCTATCCGTTCTTGGCCCTCAACTTCGTGTTGGTGACCTTTGTCGCCCAAGTCGGGTTGGGCGAAGTCGTTCCGTCGCTGCGCTGGGTAGGCGTGAGCATTATCTGCGCCGGCGTGGTATTGGTTGCCCGCAGCGGTTTGTGAACAAGTGTTGATGTTTTTCTTTGCTCTACCGACTGCGTAATGCAGTCATGTACTCGATGTGCTTCTCGCCAACTTCCTGAAGGTCTGCGTTTGCTGACCGATCACTCTCTCTTTCTGCGAGTCAGGTGGCAGATGTATTGGTGCGTTGGGCGCCGCTACATTCCATCATGAAGTTGCGCAACATGAAATCATGTTTCACTCTTTTTATCAGGGAGGCGTAGTGCCAAGAGCTTAAGGACCGCAGCGGTTGTCGCGGCGGAAGTCGACTCGTTCTGTATTGCATACGTACAGAGCCAAACCACAATATTACATCCGTACTGTAGGGGGAGCGCAATGTCAAGCCATAGTACCCTATCGCTTTCACTAGTGAAGCCGTCTATCCGGAAGCTGTTCAAAGATGTCAGTCGAATTGTGATTTTGGTTCCGCTCGTGCTCTTCGCACTTGTCGGCCAAATCGAGTCGTCACGGGCGCAAATCGGCTGCCCCTGCAGCATCTGGGACGATGCAACCGTGCCGACGTTGGCGGCGGCGGATGATCCGGATGCGATTGAAGTAGGCGTGAAGTTCCAGGCGGATGTGGCCGGAACCGTGACGGGTATTCGTTTCTATAAGGGCGAGAGCAACACGGGGACCCATATTGGGAATCTGTGGGGCAGCACAGGTACGCTTCTGGCCAGTGCGACCTTTGTGAACGAGACGGCTAAGTGGCTGGCAGACGGTGCTCTTTGCGACGCCGGTGTCGATTGCAGCCAACACGACCTACGTGGCGTCGTATCACGCCCCCAACGGGAAGTATGCCGTGGACACACCCTACTTCGCGTCAAGCGGTGTGGACAACCCGCCGCTGCGTGCGTTGGCCAATGGGGTGGACGGTCCGAACGGTGTCTATCTATATGGACCAAGTGGCTTCCCAACCAGTTCTTTCAACGCAGCCAACTACTGGGTGGATGTGGTCTTCGAGACCGACACCACGCCGGACACGGAAGTACCGGTGGTGAGTGTGACCGCGCCCGCTGAGGGCGCCACGGTCTCCGGTGTGGTGGCGCTGGATGCGACAGCGAGCGACAACGTGGGAGTAGTGGGTGTGCAGTTCCAGGTCAACGGCGTGAACGAGGGCGCCGAAGACACGGTGGCACCCTACACGGTGAACTGGGACAGCACGGCCGTAGCCAACGGCGCCTACCAGATCACGGCCATTGCCCGTGATGCCGCCGGCAACACGACGACCTCGACAGTGGTCAATGTCACGGTGGACAATGCTGCCGACACGACGGCGCCGACGGTGGTGAGTGTGACGCCGGTGAACGGAGCGACGAATGTGGCTCCGAGCATAGCGTTGACGGTGCTCTTCGACGAGGCCATGGACCCTGCCAGCATCGACGGCACGACGGTGGAGCTGCGTGACGGGGCCGGCAACCTGGTGGCGGCCGTGGTGAGCTACGATGGCGGCACGCGGACGGCGGCGCTGACACCGAGTGCGGCATTAGCGGAGACGACGACCTACAATGCGCTGGTGCGTGGTGGTGCGACCGATCCACGTGTGAAGGATACGGCGGGGAATGCGCTGTCTGCGGACTTCACCTGGAGTTTCACGACGGGCGCGCCGTCGGCGTTCAGCAGCATCTGGAATGATGCGACGGTGCCGGCTGTGGCATCTCAGCCCGACGCCCAGGCCATTGAGGTGGGTGTGAAGTTTCAGGCCAATGTGGCCGGGAATGTGGCCGGTATCCGCTTCTACAAGGGTACTGACAACACGGGCACCCATGTAGGTACACTGTGGGATAGCGCCGGGACACAACTGGCGCAAGCAACCTTTGCGAACGAGACGGCCAGCGGTTGGCAGACGGTGCTCTTTGGGACACCGGTGGCGATTGCAGCCGGCACGACCTATGTGGCGTCGTATCACACGACGGTGGGCTTCTACTCGGCGGATGTGGGCTACTTCGCCACTGCATTCGACAATCCGCCGCTGCGTGCGCTGGCCAATGGCGAGGACGGCCCCAACGGCGTCTACACCTACAGTGCCACGCCGATCTTCCCGGGATAATTCGGGCAACGGCGCCAACTACTGGGTGGATGTGCTGTTTGAGAGTACCGGCACGCCGGACACGGAAGCACCGGTGGTGAGTGTGACGGCGCCTGCTGAAGGGGCGACGGTCTCAGGTGCGACAGTCGCGCTGAGTGCGGATGCGACCGACAACGTGGGAGTTGTGGGTGTGCAGTTCCGGGTCAACGGTGCCAATGTGGGTGTCGAAGACACGGTGGCACCCTACACGGTGAACTGGGACAGCACGGCCGTAGCCAACGGCGCCTACCAGATCACGGCCGTGGCCCGTGATGCCGCCGGCAACAGCACGACGTCGCCGGCCGTGAACGTGACAGTCAACAATGTCCCCGATACAACGCCGCCGGCAGTAGTGAGCGTAGCGCCGGTGAACGGAGCGACGAATGTGTCGCCGAGTACGGTGTTGGCAGTGCTCTTCGACGAGGCCATGGACCCTGCGAGCATCGACGGCACGACAGTGGAACTGCGCGACGGTGCCGACAATCTTGTGGCGGCGACGGTGGGCTACGATGCCGGCACCCAAACGGCGACGTTGACGCCGGGTGCGGCGTTGGCAGAGACAACGACCTACAGTGCGCTGGTGCGCGGTGGTGCAACCGATCCACGTGTGAAGGATGTGGCCGGCAATGCGCTGGCCGCGGACTTTGTGTGGAGCTTCACCACAGGGGCACCGTCGGCATACAACAGTATCTGGAGTGATGCGACGGTACCGGCAGTGGCGTCGCAGCCGGACTCGCTGGCAATTGAGGTGGGTGTGAAGTTCCAGGCGGATGTGTCCGGGAATGTGGCGCGGAATCCGTTTCTACAAGGGTGTGGACAACACAGGCACCCATGTAGGCACCTTGTGGGACAGTGCGGGCGCGTAGTTGGCCCGTGCGACCTTCGTAAACGAGACGGCGAGTGGCTGGCAGACGGTGCTCTTTGCGAGTCCGGTGACGATCGCAGCCAACACGACCTATGTGGCGTCGTACCACACGACCGTCGGATTCTACTCGGCGGATGTGAATATTTCGTCAACGCATTCGTCAATCCGCCGCTCAGGGCGCTGGCCAGTGGTGAGGACGGCCCGAATGGGGTCTACACCTACAGCGCCACGCCCATATTCCCGGACAATACGGGGTTTGGCGCCAACTACTGGGTAGACATACTGTTCGACCCCTGGCGTACCGGACACCCAACCACCAGTGGTGAGTGTGACTGTGCCTGCGGAAGGCGCGACGGTGTCGAGTGTAGTCGCCTTGAGTGCGGATGCGACCGACAATGTGGCTGTCGAGGGTGTGCAGTTCCTGGTCAACGGTGTGGCCGAGGGATCGGAAGATGCTGAGGCGCCGTACGCCGTAGGCTGGAACACTGTAGCATTGACCAACGGCGCCTACCAGATCACAGCCATTGCCCGTGACGCGGCCGGCAACACGACGACCTCGACACCGGTCAATGTGACGGTCGACAATGGCGTGGACCCGCCCGATAATGGGCCGGGTGGCCCTGGATTCTGGTCTTGACATCGACGGCGAATCCCTTCAGCCGTTATTACAACGAAATCCTGCGTGCAGAGGGGCTTAACCTCTTCCTGAGCAGCGACATATCGCAGATGACCACAGCACTACTGGCCAACTACGATGTGGCTATTCTCGGCGAGATGCCGCTGACCATAGCCCAGGTGACCCTGTTGAGCGACTGGGTCGAATGCCGGCGGCAATCTGATCGCCATGCGTCCGGACAAGCAACTGGCCGCCCTGCTCGGTCTGACGGATGCGACGGCGACGATTTCCGAGGGCTATCTGCAGGTCGATACGTCACGCAGCCGGGCGCGGGCATCGTGGGCCAGACCATGCAGTATCACGGCACGGCGGATCTCTACAGCTTGTCCGGCGCCGCAGCGGTAGCGACGCTCTACAACGACGCCACAACACCGGCAACCGGCAATGCACCGGCTGTGACGCTGAACAGCGTAGGCGCCAACGGCGGCCAGGCCGCTGCCTTCACCTATGATCTGGCGCGCTCTATCGTCTATACCCGACAGGGCAACCCGGGCCTGGGAGGGCGAGGATCGGGACGGCAATCTGCCGATTCGCTCCAACGACATGTTCTTCGGCAATGCAGCCGGCGACCCCCAGCTCGACTGGGTCAATCTGGACAAGGCGGCGATACCGCAGGCGGATGAGCAGCAACGTCTGCTGGCCAACCTGATCCAACTGATGAACGCCGACCGCAAGCCGCTGCCGCGTTTCTGGTACTTCCCGGACGACCACAAGGCAGTGGTGGTGATGACGGGCGACGATCACGGCGTCGGTTTGACGTCGACCATTTCGACGCCTTTGCCAATCTGAGTCCGGCCAGTTGCTGGACGGACTGGGAATGTGTTCGCGGTACATCGTACATCTATCCGGCGACACGCTGACCGAGACGTGCTGCCGCGCGTACGAAGCGGTCGGCTTCGAGATTGCGCTGCACGTCGATACCGGCTGTACCGAGTACACGGCCAGCTCGTTGGACGCCAACTACGGTTCGCAGTTGGCGTCAATGGCGGCGACCTATCCAGGCTCTGTCAGCCGCCGGTGAGCCAGCGAACACACTGCATCGCCTGGTCTGACTCGGCAACCCAGGCCATTGTCGAGAGCAACTACGGCATCCGGCTGGATACGACCTACTACTACTATCCGGATACCTGGATCAATGGCCGCGATGGCTTCTTCACCGGTTCGGGTATGCCCATGCGCTTTGCCGACCTGGACGGTACGCTTATTGATACCTACCAGGCGGCTACCCAGCTAACTGATGAGTCGGGACAAGTAATTCCGGCGAGCGCTGAAACTTTGCTCGGCCGGGCGCTGGGAGCGCAGGGGTACTAGGTGTCTTCACGACCAACATGCACACCGATCGGTCGCCTGATGACGCCGTGGCGATTGTGGAATCGGCGCAAGCGCTCGGCGTGCCGGTGGTGACGGCGCGGCAGATGCTTGAGTGGCTGGACGGACGCAATAGCTCCGCCTTCAGCTCGATCTCGTGGAACAACAACACACTGAGCTTTACGATCTCGGCTGGCAGGGAGCCAATAATCTACGTGCTATGCTGCCGGTGCAGACACCGGTCGCACCATCGCCAGTATCAACCGTAA
>CAVQSG010000054.1:0-29852 GCA_963715415.1 uncultured Chloroflexia bacterium
TCGTTGCTGGTGCGCAAATCTATGTTGAAGCTCACCGATACGACAAAACGTATGTGAATTGTTGGCGCGGATGTTGTAGTTGGGCTTTCCAGCAGACCAGTTTTTGACAAGTCTTTTCCACAAACTGTATACTACACACTATAGATCGCTAGCAATTCATGGTCCCACTGGGATCCCTGAAGAACTCCTACATCTACATTCCCCAACGTGACCGCCGGCCCGGCAAGTTTCCCCTGACGCAGCTTCTTGGCAGGCGTTATTTTGCGGACGGTCGACCAACTGACCGTTGCGAGGATATCATGGCCAAATTCCCCCGACTTGAAGTACTCAACACGATCGTTAATACCGGCCTGGTGCCGATCTTCTACAACGCGGACGCCGAAGTCGCCAAGAAGGTCGCATGGGCGATCTCGACCGGCGGCGGCCGGCTTCTGGAGTTCACCAATCGCGGCGATTTTGCGCCAGACGTTTTCAAGGAGCTTTCCCGGTATTGCCAACGGGAGCTTCCCAACATGATCCTGGGCGTTGGCTCCATTCTGGACGCTCCAACAGCAGCGCTCTATGTGGCCTACGGGGCCAATTTCGTAGTCGGTCCCTACCTGAATCCGGAAGTCGCCCGCTTCTGCAACCGGCGCAAGATCGCCTACAGCCCCGGGTGCGGCAGCGCTACGGAGATCGCCGACGCCGAGGAGCTGGGAGTGGAGATCGTCAAGGTGTTTCCCGGCGGTTCGGTAGGCGGCCCTTCGTTTGTCAAGGCGATCCTTGGCCCCTGCCCATGGACGCGCATCATGCCGACTGGCGGGGTGGAAGCAACTCAGGAGAGTCTCGCTGGCTGGTTCAAGGCCGGTGTGGCCGCGGTCGGCATCGGCGGGGATCTTATCAAGAAAGAGTATCTTGACACTGGCAACTTCGATGCAATGGCAGCCAAGACGGCCGATATCCTGGGGTTGATTCGCGAGATCCGGGCCTGAGCCGCTGGCAAGGTCTGGACGGGACGTTTGAGGCCATTTAGACCTCGAAAACCTCATTTCGATTTCACACCGTGCCGACATTGGAGCGAATGATGAGCAACAAACTCGCCTCACAGATCAAAGATCTTCATGTGGAGCCCGGCAGCCTGGCGATTTTCTGGCTGGCGCAAGCGGGGTTTGTCTACAAGACACCCGGCGGTACCATCATGTACGTCGACGCCTACCTTAGCGATTGCGTCCACCGAATGCTGAGCGACGTGGGGTATGGTTTCAAGCGTATCATGCCCGCGCCGCTTGCCCCTGAAGAGGTTGAGGCCGATCTGGTGGTCTGCACGCATATGCATCCTGATCACTTCGACTACGACTCGATCCCGGTGCTGGTCAACAACCGAAGCATCCAATTCGTCGCCGCGCCCGACTGCCGCGCGGAGTTCGAAAAGCTGGGCGTGCCCTCGGATCGCTTCACTATCATCCACGAGGGCGAGACGCTGATTTTCGACGACGTGACCCTGACGGGCGTGTACGCCGACCACGGAGACCTGGCGCCTGAGGCGCTGGGTCTTATCGTCCAGTCGGGCGACATTAAGGTGTGGCAGGTGGCAGACACGGCGTATCGCCCGGAGAAGTGGCAGGATGTCTTCGCAGCAGGTATCGATGTGATCATACCGCCGATCAATGGCGCCTATGGCAACCTGGACGGCGTCGAGGCGGCGAAGCTTGCCCACGACGCACACGCCAGGGTCGCGATCCCGTGCCACTTCTGGATGTTTGCTGAGCACGGCGGTAGCCCAGCACAATTCCTGGATGCATGCAAAGAGCTCGCGCCCGAAGTTCGTCCGCATCTGATGTCGCAGGGTGAACTGTTCATCTATCGGAAATGATCCCCACCATTCGCCCAACACTCTACAAAGATCAGCTGGCGATCACGCTGGAGTCGGAGACCATTGCCGCTCAATTTCTGCCAGGCGTTGGGGCCAAGCTCTGTTCGCTGATCTACAAACCAGCGAACCTGGAGCTGTTGCTGCAACGGCCCGCCGAAAAGTACTTGCTCGCCCCCTACGATGGCGGCTACGTGACGGAAGGAGAATGCTCCGGCTTCGACGAGATGTTCCCCAGCATCGACAAGTCTTTCTATGAGGGCTACCCGTGGCAGCGGCACGCCAATTCCGGACCACGGCGAAGTGTGGAGCATCCCCTGGGTATGCACGATTGCAAAACGAGACCCGGTCTCCGAAAGAGACCGGGTCTCTGATTGTCTACATTTTTCCGTTCACGGTGTACGCTTTCCGTACCGGTTAGAGAAATGGGTATCTATCTTCGATGACTCAACTCTGCATACCGATTATCGTTTGACCAATCTATCGGGTTTCGACCTAGACTTCATGTGGGCCGCTCACATAATGCTCAACCTGGAAGAAGGCGCGGAACTGACGCTGCCGGATGGTGTGCGCAAGATCGTCACAGCATTGAACTTCGACGGCAGCCTGGGGCGTTATGGCGACGAGTTCGATTGGCCGGTCGCGACCCTGTCGGACGGTCGTCGGCGTGATTTGCGCCGGATGCAACCAAAGACGGCCGCCAACGCCGTCAAGTACTTCGTCAAAGGCAAGATGCCGGAGGGCTGGTGCAGGTTGACCTATCCTCGCAGCGGATGCGAGCTTCGGCTGTCATGGCCGGCCGAGCGGGTCCCGTATTTCGCGGTGCTGCCTGACGAGGGCGGCTGGCAGGATCTCTACGGCGTCTTCCTGGAGCCGGCGACCGCTTCCTTGACCGACTGGACGTGGCTCGCATCCGTGGGGAGTGCTCCACGGTCAGGGCTGAAGCGATATACAAGTGGCACCTGGAGATGCGAGTGGCGTGATCGCCGGACAACTCGCCACTCCTGAAGCGAGAGCTTCTCAGACACGCTCACTCTCTTCCCGCGCAATCTGAGTCCAGCGGATGATGTTCTCTGGGTTCCCACTCAGTGTGAGAATATCCCGCATCAGGATTTCGACATGGCAGTGGTTTCTTGCCGTTGCCCTCAGCATGTCGCGCAACCCCTTTCTAATCCGATCTTCGTTGATTGTGTACTCCGCGATCTCAGCCGGGTTGACTTTGCGGGTGTAGACGTAATCGCTGCCAAGTCTCTCGGCCATCAGTTCCACATCCGACCAGGGCGACACGGTGACTTTCCTGAGCCGGGGAATCTGTTTGATGATGTCGAACCGCCGGTCCAATGGCTCACAACATCCGTAGATATTCAGCCCGAAACACTCAAGGATAGGAAGCTGGTAGGCGAAGACAAACTCCTCAAATTGCTTCGGTGAAACCCCGACGGTTTCCTGGCTTTCGCAGAAGCCCCACATGTCCCGGGCTCTCACTTTCCCAACGTCTATCCCATGGGCGGGAAGCTCATCAAACCATCCATAGCCTCCCGTGCCTACGAAATCACCGCCGTTGTTGAGAGAGAGCAGCCCGTTTGCCTCCAGGAAGTCCAACTTCGCCATGTTCTCGTCACGCAAGAAAGCCATCAGTTGGTGTAGGCCCTCAGGGTTGTCGTACATATCGTACAGCATCTGCTGGAAACCCCGCAGAAGAATCAGGTCGGATGTCATCCCAAACGACCACCACCATACTCCATCGAGCCTGACCTGAAGGATATCCCCCACGACCTCCAACGCAAGCTCATGGAGTCGCTGCGTTTTCTCGGAGTTAATGTTGATACGCCTGAAGCTCAACTTGTCCAGGTCACCGTAGCTCGTGAGTGGGGAGTCCCAGCGGTAAGCTCCGTCACCACTATCACCGACGGTCTTGACCTCGAGGCCACGGCTGCTCTCATCAAAGATATGATAGACGGTAAAGGCCGCTTCGGTGACCCTGTCATCGCCGATTTTCTCGGCCCAGTAGATTTCCTTCCGCAGCCGGAATTCCCACAATCGTGCGAGACTGCTTTCGGTTTCCAGTCGAACCGCCGGGATGAGTTCATACCAGGCGTTTTCCGGATCGGCGAAGATCAGGGGGCGCGTGTCGCCGAGGGCGTTATGAGTGAGCCATAACCTCCTCTTATTCTCTTGTCTCGGTTGAGCTGCGATGTCAGCCACACGTTTCGCCAGTTCGCAGAGAAGGCCCTTATCCTTTTTGCTGACAACAAGTTCCTGGGCGCCTAAAATCTTCGGCCAGTTACAGGACCAGGATAGCCCGTTCATATCTCCGAGCCCATTCCCGAGTCGCTCTGCTTTTCGGCCGCTTGGAGGTTCTGTGCTGATCATCGCTCCCTCCACGCTATCGCGAAATGCTGTCGTTGTCATATGCGGCATAGATTCGCTCCATAGCTTCCGCAACGGAAGTTGTGCGTCCGGTGAACGCCTGCCCGAGCGCAAGCAGCCCGAGTAAGGTGTCTTCAGACGTCGGACAAACGCGATAGCCCACGCCGAAGCGGTCGACGATCAGATCACGTAGCGTATCGATCTTCTGGACCAATCCGCCGGAAAAGACCAGGTTGCACCAGGGCGGCGTCCCATCCGTTCCGTCGGCGAACAGTCGCTGCGCCGAGCCATAGTAGTTGTCGGTCATGTTCTGAAACGCGGCGCGGAAAAGATGGCCGACGGTCAGTTCCTCTTCACGCACGTTCGTGAACTCGCCGTGATCGCCACAGGATGAAGTGAAGAAGGCCAGGTTGGCGCGCATTTGCGTCGGCCCTGTCTGACTGACCATCCGTGAGATATACTGCCATGGCTCCGGCAAAGTCACCCCTTGCCCCACTGCCAACTCTGTAAGCAGCCTGACCAGGGCGGCCAGGGCGCGGCCGGCCGGGATGTGGGTAATGGTTGCCAGGAAGCGGCCATCGAAAAAAGGACGGGTCTGATAGTCGCCGAACTCAAGCGTCGACTTGAGCGTGCTCACCTGCGAGCCGGTTGAGATGTTGAGCGAAAGCTCGCCGTTCTGCAACAGCGCCCCGGCCAGCGCACACTGGTAGTCTCCCACCGGCGTATAACAGGGGATCGCTCGCCTCCCCGCCTGGAACATGCCGACCACTTCACCCTGCTGCCGCAACAGCGGCCAGCGCAGACCGTCAAGTCCTAGCTTGCCAATGACCCCGTTGTGCCAATCCACGGTCTCCCGATTGAGCGCTCCATGGGCCGCAGCGTTGGTCGCTTCGATCGTAGGGATCGTGCCACACAGGTTGCCGAGCACAAAGTCGGGCAGCGAGGACAGGATCAGATCGGCAGCGGGCAGCCGGCCCTGCTCAGCCAACCAGAAGAGGACACCGGACGGCTGGCCCGGGTGCAGTTCGTTGCCAAGCTGGCGCAATTCGTCCGGCGTGATCTGTCGTGCAAGCGCGTCGAGGTAGGTCCCCTGGCCGGAGGGATGTGGTTCAAGCACGCGTTGATCTTGCCAGTTCACCAAGTTTGAGCGCGGCTCCCCTTGCTCAGTGGTAAACACCAGGCCGTGCATCTGGCTGCACATCAGTATACCTTCGCACGCCTCGGCGCCGTCCAGCACAGATCCGCCTGCAGCGATCAGCAGATCGGCCAGCAGGCTGCGCGTCGCGTCCAGGACCGTAAACGGATCGAACTCGCGGTGCAGCGGCGGTAGGCCCGGCAAAGGGTCAGGGAACGGGACGCGGCGGACATGCCCGATTGCCAGAGTTTCCGCATCCAGCACGGCGCCCTTGATAAATGATGTGCCAAGGTCAATGCCGATAAAGGACATGCTTGCTCCTCGAAACGCAGGGACTAGCGCCCAAAGCGCGCCGTATCAAGCGCATACATAGACCCGATCAGCATACGGGTGAGAACGATAAACGGGTTCTTCCTTTACGCCACTTAGCACCACCCCAAAGCCTTGCAATTCACAATCGAGCGTGGCCTTTTTCCCTTCAGCATGTCCACCACGTTCAGGGCTGTGTCTCGACGCAACTGGATGACTGCCTCGACAGATCCGCTGGACGCGTGGGGGGTGATGATCACGTTGTCCAGGTGCAGCAGCGGATCGTCAGGGTTGGGTGGCTCTTGTTCGAGCACATCCAGCGCGGCGGCGGTGATCGTGTGATTCACCAGTGAATCGTAGAGCGCCGATTGGACCACTATCGGACCGCGGGCCATGTTGATCAGGCACGCGGTCGGCTTCATCAGCGCCAACTGCGCCGCGCCGATCAGCCCGCGTGTCTCGGCGACCAGAGGACAGTGCAAGGTGACAAAATCCGAGCGGCGCAACAGGTCATCCAGCGTGACCAACTCCACGCCCAGATCGGCCACCTGATCGGGCTGAACATAGGGATCGTAGCCGAGCAACTTCAAGCCTAGACAGCCTGCCTTTCGCGCCACCACCCGGCCGATGTTGCCCAGCCCGACGATACCGAGGGTCTGGCCTCGCAGGCGCGGCGGGGGCCAATAGGGGATGGGACGGGTCGAGCCCCACCCGCCTGACCGTACGTGACGGTCCAAGAAAAAGGTGCGGCGGTTGAGATCGAATATGAAGCCGATGGTGGAGTCGCTAACTTCCTCGATGCAGAAGTCAGGGACGTTGGCTACCGGGATGCCGTGCTCGCTCGCGGCCTGCAGATCCACCATGTCCACGCCAATACCGTAGCGGGAAATGACCTTGCACCGGGTCATGGATTCGATGACCTTCCGGTTGATCGTTGCCCACTGCACGATCAGGGCGTCGGCGTCCGTCACGTGCGGGATCAATTCCTCAGGGTCCCTGGTCTGCAGACGGACAATGTTGATGTCGAGGCCTGAGCCGTGGAGGACACCGGCTTCGAGGCTGTGATCCGGGTCGCCGAAATCGGTGATGACGACTTTGAAGGGTGACATAGGAATGCTCCTGTGGAAAATCAAGGGGGTTAGCCGAAGACGTAATACAAATCCTGCACGCCGGAATTCCCGACTTGCCAAGGGCGTATTCGCCGCTTTTTTGTTCTACATCTTGGCAATACGAAGAGCGTAAGGTTACCTGCGCAGTTGCTGCAGTATCGCGTGGCCTCCTTCGGAGATCAACGCACCATCGCTGCTTGCGGTCACGAACAAAAACCCCTGCTCGAGTCTGCGGCGGGCGGTCACTGCGTCGGGTGCAAAGGTGCCTGGAATCTTGCCGGTCTTGCGGCAGGCATCCAACACGTTCAGAATTACTTCCTCGTGCGCCCGGGTGCCCGGTACCACACCCATCGAAAGCGCCAGGTCCGTCGGTCCGATCCAGCAGGCGTCGACACCTTCCACCGCCATGATCTCCTCCGCCTGCCCGGCCGCCGGCGCGGTCTCGATTTGGACGGCAAGGAAGACTTCTCTGTTCGCCCAGGTGTCGTAGTCGGGGCCATAGTGGACGGCCAGATTATCTGCGCAAGAGCGGCCGCCGGCGGGCGGGTAGCGCATTGCGAAGGCAGCGGCGCGAGCCTCGTCTGGTGAGTTGACCATTGGCACGACAATTCCGAGCGCACCCCGATCCAGGGCCCGGCCGATGGCGTAGTAATCGTTCTGGTGCACGCGAGCCACCGGCACGGCAGCACCCAGCGAGATGGCGCCGAAGGCAGCCAAAGCCGTGGCGTCGTCCCAATCGCCGTGCTGATAATCCACCAAAACGAAATCGAAGCCGGCACGAGCGAGAATGCCCGCCACGATCGGAGAGCCCATGTCCAGGACAATCCCCATGGCCGGCTGTCCGGCCATCATCTTCTGTTTGACGACGTTGATCATTTTGGTTCTCCAATCTTGTGACTGGGCGTTCGCTCATTTTTTGCTGAATAGACGAAATTTATTCGGCGATATCGGTGAATATTCGTAGGCGCTTGTTAGCTTTTACCGAATATCCAATTTTCGATCTGCGCGAATTTGCATGAAAATCGGCAATTAGTTGACGATAACACATTCAGCTTGACCATAATTAAGCGAACGCCCAGTTGTGAGGTTAAAGCGCGTTAATGACGGATCGGATACTTCCCTGCCACCTTCGCCTCGTCGAGCATCGCGATGACGTTCTCCACCGGCACGTCGGGCTGGATGCAGTGCACCGACGCCAGGATGTAGCCGCCGCCCGGCCCCAGGTCCCTGATCCGGCGGCGTACCTCCGCACGCACATCGTCGGGCGTGCCGCTCGGCAGTACCCAGCCGGTATCGATGGCACCGCAGAAGGAGAGCCGGTCGCCAAACTCCCGCTTGAGCCGCGCTGTGTCGCCCATGTCGCCGGCGTTCACCTGCACCGGATTGAGCAGATCGACCCCGATCTCGATCAAGTCGGGCAGCAGCGAGTAGATGTTGCCGTCGGAATGATAGAAGATCTTGGCTTTGGTGCGCTTCTTGATCTCGGTCATCAGTTCGATGTGGAACGGCTTGATCAGTTGCCGGTACATCTTGGGCGAAATCAAGGTCGACGTTTGCGAGCCGAGGTCATCGCCCATTACGAGCACGTCAATATGGTCACCTGCTTCGTCCAGCAGCTTGATCACGCCCGCCTTCTGCAGGTCGGTGACCTTGCGCATCAGCGCCAGCGCGAAATCGGGGTCGCCGGCCAAGTCGAGCATCCACTGCTCGACCCCGCGCAACATATAGGACTGCTCAAACGGCGATACGCCACTTAACGCCACAACTGCGTAGCCGGCATCTTGGATGGCCTTAGCGCTTTCACGCAGCCCCACAAACCGGCTCGGATGCGCCAGCTCGGGCCAGGGGTAGCGGTCGAGGTCGTCGATGGTGGCGGTGCGGATGGGCGAGTCCACGACTTCATAATACAGCACATGGGGGCGGCGCTCCCACAGGCAGCCCCAGCCGTCCACATAGGCGTTCTCTGAGATATCGCAGCGTAGACGTCGCGGGGGCCGGCCCGGCCAGGAGCGGCCGGCCATCTGAGCCAGACCAGGCCAGCACCTCCTCGTCCATCAGCACGTACTGCAGGCCGCGCCAGAAGACCGTCGTCTCGCCCTGGATGCCCAGATGCGCTTTCAGCCGATCGTATCCGGGCGCGAGCATCGTGGTCGCGCCGGATGTGCCGAAGAAGATCGGTACGCGGTCGGGCTCTTCATGATTTAGTGCACAGAGGACCCGCTCTCTGGAAGTCAACATGCCATTCTCTCCTATTGTCCTACCAGCCACAAGTACGGCTTTTCGACGAATTGCTTGACCCGCTGCAGGAAGCGTGCGGCCGGAGCGCCGTCCACAAGCCGGTGATCGAAGGTCAGGCTCAGAAACATCAAGTGCCGGATGGCTAACCGCTCTGCCTCGGCGTTGACCACGATCTGTTTGGGCACGATCCGCCCAACGCCCAGCACCGCGCACTCCGGCAGATTGATGATCGGCGTGAACGCGTCGATCTCGTACATACCCAGGTTGGTGATAGTGAAAGTGCCGTCCTGCAGATCGTCCGCCGAAATGCGGCCGATACGGGCCTTCTCGATCAGCGCGGCCAATTCGCTGGCGATCCGACGGAGCGATTTCGTTTGAACATCCCGCAGCACCGGCACAAGTAAACCGCGTTCGCTGTCGACCGCGATGCCGATATTGGCCGTCGCCGCCTGGACAATGGTATCCCCGTCGAAACGGGCGTTGACCATTGGGTGCTCCAGCAGCGCCTGCGCGACCAGTTTGGCCAGGAGATCGTTATATGACGGCACCGGCTGGCTGCCGTCGTCCTTGAGCTGTCTGCGCAACCGCACCAACTCCGTGGCATCGGCCTCTGTGGTTAGTGTGACGGGGGCCGCGGTGTGCGCACTGGCCGCCATCCGGTCGGCGATGATGCGACGGGTGGTACTGATGGGCATCACGACGCCGGATTGCGCAGGCGCAGACGGGGGGAGAGGCGAGGGGTCCGGAGGCGCAACCGGGGCCGGAATCCTCGCGACCTCGGACATTCCCTCTTCTGCCTGCAGACGCACGGCTTCCGCCTCGATATCCGCTCGCCTGATGCGCTTGCCCGGCATTCGGGCAGCGACCGCTACGGCATCGACGCCCAGTTCGGCGGCAAGGCGGCGGGCCAGTGGTGTGATTCGAAGACGGGGCGGATCTCCTGATTTCGTCAGATCTGCGGCGGCCTGCCTCACATCGCGCTCGACGATGCGCCCAGTGCTGCCGCTGCCATCCAGTCTGGTCCAATCCACGCCCAGTTCGCGAGCGACGCGCTTGGCGCGCGGGCTGATGAGCGGTTCACCTGCCGACGGCGGTTGATTGGCCGACTGGCGTCCGGAAACTGACGGCTGGCGGGCCAACTCGCCTGTTGGCTCATCTCCCGGCTGGCTGCGCAAGCTACCTGCGAGTGCCGGATCGACTGCGGGTGCAGGAGGTACCGGTTCTCCCTCGGCGAGCAAATAGGCCAGCAGAGTGCCGACCGGCACCTCCTGGCCTGGTGAAGGCGAGTCGGGAAGGATGTGCAGAACGCCACTCTCCAGCGCCTCAACCTCCTGCGTGGCCTTATCTCCTTCGACCGTGAAAAGGATCTCGCCGGCCTCCACCCGCTCGCCGTCGCGTTTCAGCCATTCAGCCAGGCTACCCGTTTCCATGTTCCAGCCAAGCCGCGGCAGGACAACTTCAAATGGCATAGGGTCCTCCGATCTTCTCGCGTCCTTCACTCATCCAACAGCTCACGGACGGCCTGTACGATGCCGGCAACGGTTGGGACCATGCCCTCGTAAAGCGCCGGGCTGTAGGGTGCGGGAGCAAAGAGACCGTTCACGCGACGCACAGGCGCGTCGAGATCGTCGAACGCTCGCTCCATGACCTGCGTGGCAATCTCCGCGCCGACACCGCAGGGTGCGAAGTCCTCGTCCACCACCAGCAGCCGGCCGGTCTTGTGCACCGACGCCAGGATAGTGTCGATATCGAGAGGCGCCAATGTGCGCGGGTCGATTACCTCGGTCGAGATACCTTCCGTCGCCAACTGGTCGGCAGCGTCCAGCGCCTGTTGCACGGTGAAACCGATGCCGACGACGGTTAGATCGGCGCCTGACCGCCGAACGGCCGCCTGACCGAACGGAATCAGATACTCCCCTTCGGGGACCAGGCCCTTGAGCGACAGCAGGTTTTTGTGCTCCAGGAATAGCACCGGATCGTCAGATCGGATTGCGGACTTCAACAGTCCTTTGGCATCAGCCGGTGTGGATGGCATCACTACCCGAAAGCCGGGAATGTGCATGAAAAACGGGTAATAATTGCCGGAGTGATGCGCGGCATTGGACGGGGCCGCGCCGACGCAGCCACGCACAACGATTGGCATCTTGATGCGACCGCTGCTCATCCACTGTAGCTTGCACATTTGGTTGAACATGTCCCCGAACGCGTCGGCCAAGAAATCAATAAACATGAAATCTACGATCGGCCGCGTACCGGTGGCCGCAGCGCCTGTGCACAGGGTCGTGAACCCCCGTTCGCTGATCGGCGAGTCGCGCAGTCGTTCTTCTCCGTAGAGATCGAACAGGCCGATGGTTGTATTGAAATTGCCGCCCCGCGGTCCGATCCCCTCGCCGATCACGAAAATCCGGGCATCGCGGGCCATTTCCTCGGCTAGCCCCTCGCGCGCGGCGTTGACAAAGGTCAGCTCGCGGTCGCCTGGAGATGGGGGGTGGAGAGCGGGAGGATCAGAGGCAATAGACGGCACGGCATAAACATGCTCGGTCACGGTGCGCGGCTCGGGCAGCGGGCTCATTTCGGCCGACTTTCCAGCCTCATCGACCAGAGACTTGATTTCGGCGTCGACAGCCGACAACTCAGGTTCAGTCGCGAACCCGTCACCTAACAGTATCTGGCGACAGGCCGATACAGGGTCGCGCTCCTTCCAGGACCTGACCTCCTCCTGGGTGCGATAGCCGGCGTCGCGCATTCCTTCAGCGTGGGCGCGCGTGCGGTAGGTACGGCACTCGATCAGGGTGGGTCCGCCACCGACGCGGGC
Organism: uncultured Chloroflexia bacterium; assembly: GCA_963715415.1. GTDB lineage: Bacteria > Chloroflexota > Anaerolineae > Caldilineales > Caldilineaceae > JAWKOK01. Next base: position 11,826 of record CAVQSG010000054.1, read on the forward strand.
ACGTGCTACCGCTTCACCAGCAGCCTGATAGACCGCCACCACGTCGTTGCCGTCGACGGCCAATCCAGGCAACCCGTAAGCAGCAGCTCGTGAGGCCACATCGCTGTTTGCTGTCGCCTTGTCAATGGCAACCTCAGTGGCGTACAGGTTGTTCTCGCAGACGAAAATCGTCGGCAGGCCCCAAGTCGTCGCCAGATTGATCCCTTCGTGAAATGCGCCGTTGTTGATTGCACCATCGCCAAAGAATGCCACACTCACCCGGTCGGTCTTGAGCAGCATAGCAGAATAGCCGCCGCCCGCTGCCAGGGTGATACTTGGGCCGACGATACCGCTGGAACCCATGAAGCCAACCTCGGGCTTAAACAAGTGCATTGAGCCCCCGCGGCCGCCTGAACAGCCACTAGCCCGTCCCATCACCTCAGCGATCAGCTCACGCGGTGATACGCCCTTGGCCAGCGCGTGCCCATGGCCGCGATGTGTGCTGAACACGGTGTCGTCGTCGCGCAGGTGCGCGCATACGCCCGATGCCACTGCCTCCTCGCCGATGTAGGTGTGGACGCCACCGTAGAGCTTCCCGGCGGCGTAATACCTGACCAGCAGCTCCTCGGTGCGACGGATGATCACCATCATGCGGTAAAGGGCAAGCAATTGATCTTTCGCTAATACTGCCATTCATGGCTCCTCATGGAATGTTCTCGCCTGGCGGCGCAGAATGCCCTTGTCGCCAATTTAGAATAATCGCACATCTCATGCCTCCTTGCGGCCTATGGTGGCGTTAGCGCCCATGGCCAGGTTGCCGCCGTCGAATGCAATTACCGAGCCGGTGACGAACCCTGACGCGTCAGATGCCAGGAACATCACGACGCCTTTGATGTCGTCGGGCACACCCAGACGGCTCATCGGAAGGCCGCGCATGAAGCGTTCGCGCAAACCCGGGGTGTTGTCCATGCGGACATCGAAGCCAGGGTTGGTGATCTGAGCCGGGGCGATGGCGTTCACGCGCACCCCGCGGTCGGCCCACTCAGTGCTTAGTTCGCGGGTCATTTGGATCACGCCGGCCTGGCCGACGCTGTAGGCGAAGTTACCGCGACCCAACGCCCGAACCCCGCCAATGGACGACATGTTGATGATACTGCCCTTGCCGCCTGCCAGCATACGCCGCCCCGCTTCCTGGCAGGAGATGAACTTACTAACCAACGTAGCCTGCAAGACCTTCATGAAGTGCTCGGATGTGATTTCTTCAGGGTGGCCGAGGATGTTGGCGCCGGGGATGTTGACCACGATATCGATCTGGCCGAAGTCGCGGTCTACCTGTTGGTACATCGCTCGGATCTGCTCCTCGTTCCAGACATCGTAGACCGCTGGGACGACTCGCCGACCCATCTTGCGGATCGTTTCCGCGGTATCCAGCAGTCCCTGCTCGTTGATATCCGCGATCAGCAGATCGGCGCCGATCTCAGCCAGGGCAAGAGCCGAAGCGCGGCCCATGTTCTGGGCGGCACCCGATACCAAGGCTACGCGGCCGGTTAGATCGAAAAGCGGGTGAAACATGGAGGTCTCCTCATGATATTCAGGCCTTTCAAGCGGTTTCTCAGGAAACGCGTTTGTACGTAAAGAGCGCGGCATCGGGCTTCTCAGTGAGCGTGACCACGAAACCGTTGGTCACCAATGCCCTGCCGGTCATCTGCCGTGTGCTTCTGTCGTCCCAGGAATAGAGTTCGTAATTCGCGTGCGGGTCAAGGGCCTGTAGCCTGGCTTCCCAACGCGAAAATGGCGATGCGTGCCTGCGAAATGCGACCACCATCCCCTCGTCGAGATCGGGCCGGTCGTACTGCCAGGCCGCCCAGGCATCGGCGGCCAAGCTGAATGAAAGCAACGGATAGAAGTCACCGTAGAAGTACTTGCGCATTGCAAGGGCTTCGTCCATCAATCGGCGGATTGCATCGACCGGAAGGGGGACGCGGCCATCCAGCGCCTGCGAACTCCAGTGTGTGACCACGCTTGGGCTAAGCGCGCTTCGGAATGCATACGGGGTTGGCGCCTCACAGACCGCAGCACTCAACGGGACCCAGGGTGCCAGTCCCTGGGTTTGCGTCTGCATCGCCAGGGGATCAAACGACCAGCACTGCAAATCGCTTCGCCAGAGGGGGATGCTTCTCGCGATCGTCTCCAGGTCAATGCGCTGCCCACCGCCCGCGCAATTGTCGATGATCAGCCCGGGATGGCGCTCCAAGAGTTCGTCCCAAAACGCATAGAGGCCTGTGATGTGCCGGATTTCGGTCATTCCCACTCGATCGGGCGGATCTGCCATCCCAAAGAGCTCCGGCACGCGCAGGTCGTTAAAATCCTGCCGATAGCATGTGATCCCACCGTCGGCGATCAGGCGTGAGACCAGGTCCGTCACATGGCGGCGGGCCTCCGGGATGCCCAAGTTGACCATGTAATTTGCCCCGTTGGTGTTTCCAGACGCCACCGGGCCGATCAGCCAATCGGGATGCTCTAGAACCATCTGCGTTCCCTCAAACGCCCGCTCGGGTTCAACCCAGAGGAGGAACCCCAATCCTGCGACCCGGGCGATTGCACTGATAGAAGCGAAACCATTCGGATAGGCCTCTGCATTGGGTAACCAGGTGCCGACCTGCCTCATCCAGCCATCGCCCAGTCCATCGGCCGCCTCTGCGATGGGCCGGTCGCCGTACCAGCCGGCGTCGATCCAGTAACATTCGGTCGGGATGTGGTTCTCTTTTAGCCATTGGATTTTTGCGAGATGGTCCGCCTCAGGCTGTGCGCCCCACACGCCCTCGCAGAACGGTGGCTGGAGTGGAAGTTCATTCAACCGCGGCGTGTAATGCGCAAGGAGCAGGCGTCGTAGCATGTTGTGGCTCCGGATGCGAGCTTTGAACACGTCCACGCCGCCATCGGAACTGTCGTTCCCTTGCCAAAACAACAGCAGGATGCGCGGGGTGCGAATCTCCTCGCCGGGATGAAGCCTGAGATGCGTGCGTTCCATGCCGGCACCTACGCGGACACCGTCCCGCTGCCTTTCGAAACTTGCTGACCAACCACCGCTCCACCCAATGGCGCCGATCACACCCCCACTGCCCAACTCAAGGTTAAAAAAGGGCAAGTGAAGGGTGGAAGACTTACCAGTGCGCGCCATCAACTCTAGCCTGGAACCTCCCTGCCGAAATGTGAGCGGCGTCTCCAGCGGCTCAAAATCGTCCCTTTGTGAAAGGGCGCCGCGGGCATGATGGACCCGGCATGACACCCCTGCGTCGAGAGGGAAAAGAGTATCGAGTGGTCGGATGCCGGAGAGCATCTCGCCATCCGCTTCCCCATTGTTCTTGAAGTACGCAACCCACTCTACCGCCGGAAACTCAGAATAGACTTTGATCTCACAGCGAACCTCAAGGCCGGTCTGTGGGCTGGCAAGAAAGATGGTCTCGACAGAGAAGTCTTCCCTCCGTTGTGAGGAGCCTCTGTGCACAACCCATTTCTCGGCCAACGTGGCCAAGCTGTCATCACCACAGCGGCAGGAAATCGGGAAGCGGGGCAGTCCTGCCCCGTCAGCCGAAAAGAAGGTCTCGTCGAGCCACTTTCGGGCCGATTCGAGGTCTGCTGCTCTGACGATACTTGACATCCGATTCTCCTCCTCGTCTTGACGTGGACACATCGCCTGCTATCAGGCATTTGTCGTGGAGCCGCACAGCTCATTCACAGAAACCGACCGGAATCCTCTTCACCTTGACGCCTTCACGCCGCTGCCCGCCACAGCGCGGTTGACTTCGGCCAGCACTGCTTTTTCGTCCACCATTGTGATATCGCCCGGGGTTTCCTGGACCAGGATGCCGTGGGCGGCGCCCCATTGAACGGCTGTGTCCAAATCATTGCCCTTTAGCAGCGCAGCCAGAACACCGGACATGAAGGAATCGCCTCCGCCGGTCCGGTCGGCGATGGGGATGTTCCTCCGCAGCGGCGCGGTGTGAAAAACATCGGCTGCAGCGTCGTACAGCACAGCGCACCAGTCGATAGAATCAGCGCTGTTAGCGCCGCGCCATTGGGTTCCGATCAGGCTCAGGTTGGGGAAATCGTGAGCTACCTGCCGCACAGTAACTTTGTACGCCCCCAACCATTCGCTGAACGGTGCCTTAGATGACACTGCGGTCTCGTAACCTAGCGCATCGCTCAAGTCCGAGTCGTTCCCGACAAGGAATCCGAGATAGGATGCGACCGCCTGATTGATCTGCCGGGCGCGGGCCTTGTTCGGCTCGACCTTCGACCTGTAGTTAAGGTCAGCGGCGACGAACGTTCCGTGCTCGTTAGCCTTCTTCATCCCCTCGAGCGCCAGCCCGGCGGACGTCGGCGAAATCAAGGTGAAAATGCCGCCGGTGGTGAAGACCCGTACGCCATCGACTCCGAATAGCTCATCCCAGTCGATGTCGCCCTCCTGCAACTCCCTGACAGCCGAGTGCGCGCGGTAGTACAGCGTATCTGAGGGAAAAATACCCTTTCCAACATAGGTGAAGTTGACGCCGTTCATAAGCGTCCCCTTCTGATCGGTAGAGTAACGGGTACCGTCGTTCCTGACATTGAACCAGATGATCTTGCCCGTATCCACACCCGCAGCCCGCAGTTGGTTGCGTATGTTCGCTCCAATGTGGTCGTCCACCAACGCGGTCAACACTGCAGTGCGCAGACCGAAGGTGTACGCCAATCCGCAGGCAACGTTGGTCTCGCCGCCGCCCTGGAAGATCGCGCATCTCCCGCGCCAACGCCGTGGGCACGTCGAACGGATCGAAGCGCAGCATCACCTCGCCAAGCGCGGCGCCATCGTAGCGGCACACAGCGGTGGGCTTGATCGCCTGGTGAGTCACAACCGTCTCAGTCATCTCTCGGTCTCCGACGGGAAATGGTTGAAGGTATGTTGAAGATGTGAGGTTCAAGGCTTCGGCGCTTACGATCGTCGCGGTTGCGAAATCCAAGGATGGCGCAGAGGCTCAACTTGTAACCCTAAACCAATAACCTTCAACCTACTGTCGAATAATCTATCCTTTGAACAACTCGTCAGCATCTAAGCCTATATCCTCTGCCAGCCCGCGCAGGCTGGCGACGACGTCGGGCGGCAGCAGCGATGCCCTCGACCAACGCCACATCGCGCTTCTCCAGTTCGATCTCGCCGGGCAGGTAGATGCGATCAGCGCCCTTGGCCAGCGGCGCAGCCTTGATCTCACGGATCATGCCGTCCATGCGACTCTTGAACTCACCCAACGGCATCATCTGGGCGATGTCGATGGCAATGAATGCATGCCCTTCGTCCGTCGGCTCCGGCGTGTCGAGCACCCAGCTGCTCACCCCGCTCATGATTGCTGCACCGGTGAGCACGGCGGTGAGGATTTCCACCATGACGGCGAGCCCGTACCCTTTGTGCCCGGCCATCGGCAACTGCAGCGCCCTTGAGCGGGAACTGACTGTGGTCGGTAGTGGGCAGACCGTCTTCGTCTACCAGCCAGTCGGCGGGAATCGGCTTGCCCAACGCCTGGGCGGAGAAGATCTTCGTCGCTGCCACGGCACTGGTCGCGATGTCCAGGTAGACGGGCTTCTCCTCGCCGGCCGGCGCGGCGTAGGCGATGGGGTTGGTGCCGAGCACCTTGCCCTTGGCGCCCGGCACGGTCATGCAGGGGTCCACGTTGCACATGGACATACCGAACATGTCATGTTGCGCGGCCAGGTTGGCGTAGAACCCGGCAGCGCCGTAGTGGCTGCTGTGCCTGACGCCGACGTAGCCGATGCCGCACGCCCTGGCCTTGCGCATTGCCAGCTCCATCGAGCGATAGGAGACGGCCGGCGGCATGGCATAGTGCGCGTCCACGATGGCCCATGCCGGCCCCTCGGCGACGATTTCCTCGCGCGCGGTCGCGCTGAGCCGGCCGGAGCGCAGGTTCTTGAGCAGGCCGCGCAGTTGGCGCGTGCCGTGGGTGAAGGTGCCCAGCGTATCGGTCGTGACAAGCACTTCGGCCGTGAGCCGGGCGTCGTCTTCGTTGAGGCCGGATGCACGCATCGCTTCAATACAGAACGCAGCCAGATCTTGCGGCGCGATCCTGAGGTTAGTTGATGGTGTTGTCTCCACGAATTCTCCTGATCCGATGTCATGATCGTTTCCTCAAAAGCTGGACAAATCCAAGGAGTCCGTCGGCCCTATTCTCGGTTTTTCGTAGATTGCCAAATGACAGCCTTCGACCAGTCGGTCTACCAGATCGTCGTCCCGCCGTCCATCACGACCAGGCTTCCGGTCATGAACGAGGACGCCGGCGACGCCAGATACACGACCAGGCCCTTGATCTCCTCTTCTTCCCCGTACCGTTTCATCGGCGTGTTGGCGATGATCCGCTCGACGATCTCCGGGATATGCCCGACTGGCCGCGGTCTGGGCGGTGAGCATGGTGCCGGGCAGAATGGCGTTGGCCCGGATGCCATATGGCGCCCAGTCGGCGGCCATGCCACGGGTCAACTGAGCGACGCCGGCCTTCGCCACGCAGTACGGCACGTTGTGGCGAGGAGCGATGTTGCTGATCACCAGAGCGTTGATCGAGGCCATGTTGATGATGACGCCGCCCTCGCCGCGGTCGATCATGTGCCGCGCGACCCGTTTGCCGAAGTAGAACATCGACGACAGGTTGGTGTCGATCATACGTCGCCACACGTCGTCTGGCTCTTCATCCAGCGCCAGTCCATCCGAGGGCATTCCGGCGTTGTTTACCAGAATATCGATCTTGCCCAGGTGCTCTTCGACTTGATCAATGAACGCCTCGATCGTGTCAACGCGGGTCACGTCCACTCTGCCGAAGAAGGAGCGGCGCCCCAGGGCTGCCAGCTCGGCCGCGACCAGCTGACCGTCTTCCTCCAGTAGGTCGCAAATCGCGACGTCGGCGCCGGCTTCAGCCAATGCCAGCGCCATTTGCCGCCCTAGCCCGCGCGCGCCGCCGGTGACGATGGCGACCTGGCCGGTTAGCTCGAAAAGATCGAGTACGCTCATAGCAACTCCGGCCACGTCTTATCAGCAAACACGCCTCGCCAGCTCTTCAGGAACCCATTCATGCGCAATTCAGTGAAGGAATGCTCGTAGAGTAGTCGCATGAAATCCATCCGAAGTGTGCAGATGTCAGCGCCGGCCACGGCAATCTCGCCGAACAGCCGCGGATAGCGGCCGCATGCCAGGATCTTAGTCTTGAAACCGTAGTTGGTGTAGATCTGGCGGATCGGTGCAATCAGGTCGTGCGGCGTGTCCTCGGCTTGATCCAGCGGTCCGTTGAAGATGGCGGCGATGTCGGCGCCGGCTTTGGCAGCCAGGTAGGCCTGCGCCAGAGAAGCGATCGCTGTGACTGCCAACCGCATGTCGGGCAGATCAGTCTTGAGCTGTTGGAGCGCCTGCAGGCCGGCGACGCTAGCCGGCAATTTGACAATGATCTGCTCCGAGAAAGCGTGCAGCCAGCGCGCCTGGCGGATCATCGGGTCCGGGTCATGCCAACCGATGACCTGCACCAACACTGCTCCCGGCGAGGCGTCCACCACCCCGCGCAACGTCTTCTCCATGTCCTGCCCGGCTGTAGAGATCAGGCCGGGGTTGGTCGTTACTCCTGAAAGCAAGTCCCCACGACCGCACTTCCAGGATCTCCTTGGGATTGGAACTATCGAGATAAAGGTCCATTGGGGTCCTCTCCAATCATTCTGTGCCGAACAGATCGTCCGCCAACTCCAACAAGTACACGGCAACGCACTGCCGGTAGGCCTGATAGAACGCCGGCGACAGGTCGTAGAACTCCTCCCGACACACGAACTGCCCCCCGGCATCGCGCCGGCCGACGAACGCGAAGCTGAAATGATGGAACACCGTGTCGTGCGGCGATGGTGCGCCGGCGCTGGAATGCCGGATGCACTCCAGCGCGAACGCGGAGCCAGCCGCGGCCTCGCGCTGCGCATAGGCCAACGCGTCCTGCCACCACCGGTGGAACAGGGCCGGATGGTATTCGGCCAACACCTCGGCAAAAAGCAGTTGCAGGTTGGGCGAGACCTTGAAATGGTTGCGGCCTTGCGTCGCCCGGCCGATGGCCTGGCGCGTCGACCGCGCTCAGGTCATCACCCGAATGAAAATCGGCCATGACCCCGAACTCCTCGGCGATCCGCCATAAGCTGGCGGCGCGCATCTCGAAGCCGGGTAAACCGTCGACCCCGCGATAGTCTGTTCCTTTTTCCACACCGAAGTTAGGTGCTACATGGGTCAGCGGAATGCCGCGGCGCTGCGCCTCCAGCAGCACGAAGATCAATTCCGTCTCTGAGGTCAGGCAGTCAAACGTGGGCACGTCGTTGGGGTGCTCGTCGATGCTCAGTTCCAGGTCAAAGGACAGACCATCCTTGAGTTTGCAAATATGTTCATACATCTCTACGACCGCGTCCAACGCGACCCAATACTTGCCAACCAGCCGGTCCAACGTCGCTTCGTCCGGGCGGTAATCGAAGCCGCCGATCCGCCGCGGCTGCCGATGGTAGGCGCTGAGATCGCGACGATACACCGGGTCTGCGGATCTTGGCCTCAAGGTAAGCTATGCTAACCGGTGTGCTTGTCGACAACGCCCCGTAGTCCAAAACGTCCGATACGTCCAGCGTGTAGAACGAGTAATAACGCGTCGCGTCCAGCATACGCTTGGCGCGAGCCAGCCCTTCAGCCCCGCGCTTGACCTGGATGTGATCGGCATCTGCGCCAAAGCGGGGTGGCGCGCCGTGCCTGAGGGCATCCAGCACGCCTGCCACCCACAATCCCTCGAACGAACTCCCGGTGTACCCAGTCTCGATGGTCCCAAAACCGAAGGCGATGTTTTTCTCGGCCGGCCGGCCTTCGAGCAACGTCTCCAGGAAGTTGAGCTCGCGCACCGAATTCTGGATGGCATTGGCCGCAAAGCGTCCCTGCGTCATCGCCTGCCAGATCGCGGGCCAGATCGCGGTCGTCATGCGTGTGCCAATGCCCAGCCGCGGTGCCGGACCCAGTGCCCGCGGGCCTTTCTCTGGCGCAAAAGTGCGAAGGAAGCGATCGATGACCGGAGCATCGGTGGGGTATAGCGCCAGCACAGCAGATGGCATGACCGCCGCCATTGCGGGCAGCGCCTTGCTTGCAACCGCCGATCCAAGGTTGAGATTCGTCGCTTGCGGGCCGATGGCCACGAACACCTGTTGCCCATCCGCCAAGCCGACCAGGCAAACCAACGTGTCACCGTGCCAGGCGCAAGACGACGTGTAGGGCGTCAGGCCGCTGGTGACAGGCAAGGGCGCACCACGCACTGCGGCATCTAACAGTGCCAGCCAGCCGCCAGCCGCAACCGCCTGCAAGCTGGTCCAGGCGGCCGCGCGATCCCAGGTTGCCGTATCGAGGATACCCGGACTTAGCGTCGGGTCGATCTCCAGCTTTCCAAATCTCATCTGCTTCTCTAGCCTTCGCTTTGCGTCGGTTGCTCAGGCAGCGCCATCTTGGCGGTCAGGCCACCATCAAAGTAGAGCACCGAGCCGGTCATGAACTCTGACCCGTCCGAGATCAGGTAGGCGGCCAGGTAGCCGACCTCCTCGGGCAGCCCAACTCGACCCCAAGGCACGATCTTGTTGCCGGCTTCGCGGGTATAACCCGGCGACTTGTGCCAGTAGCTCGGCACTTCAATAGTACCAGGCGCCAGCACATTGGCGCGGATGTGCAACGGGATCAGTTCAATCGCCAGCTCGCGGGTGAACGCATTGATGGCCCCTTTCGTGCCGGCGTAGACCGAGTGCCCAGGGCAACCCAGCGCTGCCGTGCACCGACGAGATGTTGACGATGCTGCCGCCGGCCCAGTCGCGGTCAGGGTTGCACTCCCGCAGCATGCGTCCCCGTTCTACCATGTGCCGCACTGCCTGCTGCACGCAGAAGAACTCACCGCGAATGTTCAGATTGTAGCTGCGATTGAACTGCTCTTCGGTGACATCCAGAAAGTTGATTGTGGTGGTGATCCCGGCGTTGTTCACCAGGCCGTCCAGGCCGCCCAAAAAGGCGGCTGCTTCGTCCACCACGCGGCGGCAGTCGGCCACGACGCCAAGATCACCCTGAATGGCTATGGCCCGCCTGCCCCAGGTTTTGATCTGCTCCACTGCCGCAAGGGCACCATCGGCGCTGCGACCATAGTGCAACGCCACGTCGGCGCCCATCTCCGCCAGCACCAGGGCGACGCCCCGTCCGATGCCGGTACCGGCGCCGGTGACAAGCACGCGTTTTCCGCTTAAATCACATAAGTTTAATGTCATAGTTCCACCGCTTACGGAGTTTTGGCTTTGCCAGGCGCATGCCCGGTTTTGTCGGAATGAAACGAGTTTGATTCGCGACGCATCAATCTGCCACGTCACCCGGGATCGCGGCTGTGATCAGCCCGACAATCTCCTCTCTGGATGTCTCTGATATGAGGCGTGTGCCCACGCGCTTGCCGCGACGCATCACGATCATTCGATCGGCCACGGTGAAGACGTGCTCCAGGTTGTGGCTGATCACCAGGATGGTCTTTCCCTCGGCCTTCAAGTTCAAGATCAGGTCATTCACTTTGTGCTGCTGCTCGACTCCCAGCGCCGCCGTTGGCTCATCGAGGATGAAAATGCGGCGGCCGCGTGCCAGGGCACGCGAGATAGCGACCCCTTGGCGCTGCCCTCCCGACAGCTCATTGACATTGACTTTGACCGAAGGCATGTCGATGCGCAACACGTCGATAACCCGACGCGCCTCGGCGTACAGCTTTTTGAAATCGATGAATATGCCTAGCCGTGTCGGTTCCATGTTGAGAAAAATATTTGATGCCACATCGCGCACACCTACCAATGCCAGATCCTGGTACACTGTCGAGATCCCGGCCAGACGTTCGGCATCCTTGGGGTCGTGTATCTCGACAGGCTGGCCTTCAAAGTAGATCTGCCCTGAATCCTTGCGATAGATGCCGGAAAGGATCTTGACCAGCGTGGACTTCCCCGCGCCGTTGTCGCCCACCAGGGCCACCACTTCAGCGGGATAGAGTTCGAAATCTACGTTATCCAGGGCCTGGACGTGGCCAAACGCCTTTGAAATACCTTTGGCCTCCAAGATAGGATGCCGGTCATCAGCGCTGGCCTCGATGCGTTTATTCGTCACAACATCAGTCATTGGACCCGACTCCTTGTCATCGTTGTAGATGAAGCGGCATTTTGGATTGGGTTGATCCCCCGATCCAGTCTGATCGGAAAGGTCGGGGGATCAACTTGTTTTGTCAGTTCACGAGAGCCGGACACGTTCCAACTCCCGTGAAGCCAGGGGGACTGCTACTGCTCGTCCGGGTTCTTGGCGTCCTGGCGGAACTTGGGTTCGACCTGCGCCAGGAGGTCGTAGAAGAATTGGGTGTTGTCCTGGGTGACCAGCGGGGCTTCGAGGACGGTCCAGTAGGGGACCTCCTCACCGTTGGCCATCTTGTAGAGCAGTTCGGCGGAACCGAAGGTCTCATCATAGAGCGGCTGAGCCACGAGGCCCCAGACTTCGCCGTTCGTAACCAGGTCGAGGTTGACACGGGTGGTGTCCATACCGACAGCGATGATCTTCTTGCCGGTTTCACTCTGAGCGCCGGCCCAGGTGGTGGGGCCGCCGCCGGTGGTGGAGAGGGCGGCGACGAGGTCGGGGTTGGCCTGCATAATCGAGGTAGCGACGGCGATGGCCTGGGTGGGCTCAGGGCCTTCCAGTTCGACGGGCAGGATGGTGAGGTCAGGGCAGTACTTCTTCATGCCGTCGGCGAAGACCTGGGCCACCATGTCCTCGGTGGCGTTGTGGTTGTTCTCGGTGATGGCAACGGAGCCGTGGTGATCCCCTGGCTCTTGAGCTCATCGCACATGGCCTTGGCGACAGGATCGGGATACTTGGTAGTATCCGCGGCGATCTGGACGGCATTGTCGGCGAAGAAGCCTTCTTCAACCGGGAAGTGCGGGAGGACGACGGCGATGCCGTTCTCCTTGGCCTTCTCGATGATAGGTTTGGCAACGGGAAGGCCGCCGAACCACATGGCGACACCCTTGACGTCCGAGCGGGAGACGGTCTGGTCAGCGAGGGCGACGAGGGCGTCGAGGGTGTTCTCGTCGGTGGTGGCGAGTTCGCAGTCCAACCCCTGTGCCTCGCAGCCGGCGAGGAAGCCCTGCTGCGTGTACTGATGCACGGGATGCCAGGCTGAGCTCTGCACCCAGACGAACTTGCCCTTCACGGCGCCTTCCTCGGATTCGGTCGGCTGCTCGTCCGGGTTCTTGGCGTCCTGGCGGAACTTGGGTTCGACCTGCGCCAGGAGGTCGTAGAAGTATTGCGTGTTGTCCTGGGTGACCAGCGGGGCTTCGAGGACGGTCCAGTAGGGGACCTCCTCACCGTTGGCCATCTTGTAGAGCAGTTCGGCGGAACCAAAGGTCTCATCATAGAGCGGCTGAGCCACGAGGCCCCAGACTTCGCCGTTCGTAACCAGGTCGAGGTTGACACGGGTGGTGTCCATACCGACAGCGATGATCTTCTTGCCGGTTTCACTCTGTGCGCCGGCCCAGGTGGTGGGGCCACCGCCGGTGGTGGAGAGGGCGGCGACGAGGTCGGGGTTGGCCTGCATAATCGAGGTAGCGACGGCGATGGCCTGGGTGGGCTCAGGGCCTTCCAGCTCGACGGGCAGGATGGTGAGGTCAGGGCAGTACTTCGCCATGCCGTCGGCGAAGACCTGGGCCACCATGTCCTCGGTGGCGTTGTGGTTGTTCTCGGTGATGGCGACGGAGCCTGTGGTGATGCCCTGGCTCTTGAGCTCATCGCACATGGCCTTGGCGACAGGATCGGGATACTTGGTAGTATCCGCGGCGATCTGGACGGCATTGTCGGCGAAGAAGCCTTCTTCAACCGGGAAGTGCGGGAGGACGACGGCGATGCCGTTCTCCTTGGCCTTCTCGATGATAGGTTTGGCAACGGGAAGGCCGCCGAACCACATGGCGACACCCTTGACGTCCGAGCGGGAGACGGTCTGGTCAGCGAGGGCGACGAGGGCGTCGAGGGTGTTCTCGTCGGTGGTGGCGAGTTCGCAGTCCAACCCCTGTGCCTCGCAGCCGGCGAGGAAGCCCTGCTGCGTGTACTGATGCACGGGATGCCAGGCTGAGCTCTGCACCCAGACGAACTTGCCCTTCACCTCTTCCCCTGCCGCTGCCGGCGCGGCCGTCGGAGCCTCATCGGCCGGGGCCTGGACGGGCGGCGCTTGAGTGCTGCAAGCCGCCAGCACGGACAGCAAGACGATCATACCCACGATTTGGAACAGGAACAGCAATTTCCGAGACATATCAACCTCCTTGGAATGTGGCCAAAATTCAGCCTTCAGCGGTCGGTTCTGGATCAACTCTATCTTGTCTTCTGTTCAGGGCTTACCTCCTTTTGGAGCTCTAATCTGATAGTCTGCCTGTAGACAGCACGGTCATCGGTGTCGCTCAAGCGGAGCGCCATTTAACTCTCTTCCCTGCGATTCCGTAACACATCGATGATGGCCGCAAGGATCAGCAGGAAACCAAGTACCGGGACCTGGAGGAATGAATCGAAGCGTCCGATAACCAGGCCGCTGCGCACCAGTTGGATAAAGAATACGCCGACGAAAGCGCCGATGGCGGAACCGCGGCCACCGAAGAAACTGACGCCGCCAATGATTACACCGACCAGGATCTGCAACTCCAGATTTCTGCCGATGATGGGATCACCGGGGGTCAAAGGCAACTGGCTCATGGTGAGCATCCCGGCCAGCCCGGCCAGCATGCTGGTGACCACGAAGCAGATGGTCTTCACGCGGTTAGTGTTGATGCCGCACACTTGGGCGGCGAGCTTATTGCCTCCGGTGGCGAACAAAGCCGATCCCCAACGCGTCTAACTCAATAGGATTTGCACGACGATCATCGCGCCCAGCGCTAGAAAGAAAGTAAAGGAGATGCCCAGCGGCCGCCACGAACCGATGATGCCTACCTCCTCCGGAAGCGGGTAGATGGGTGTGCCGTTGGTGAAAGAGTAGGCGAGGCCGCGCACGATGAACAGCGTGCCGATCGTGGTGATCACGGATGGCACGCCGACTTTGACTGTGAAAAAGGCGTTGATCAGCCCAACCAGGACGGCCGCTCCCAGTGAACACACGACGGCCACCGGGATCGTGAGGCCGACATCGCGGATCAGTTTCGCCGCAAATACGGCGCCCAAACCCATCATCGCGCCCGTCGACAGGTCGATTTCTCCAGCAATCATCAACTGTACCATGCCCATGGCGATCAGCGCCGGGAAGGCCATGGTGCGTAGGATGGAGACGATGGTCAGGGGGGCAAGCATGGCAGGGTTGCGGGAGTAGAAGAAGGCCAGCAGAATGATGCACAGCAGGATGATCCCGGTTTCCTGCCTGCCCAAAATACCGCGCAGAGAACTCGAGAATCTTTTGCTCCAGGGTATTTTGTCGTGATCTTCGTAGGTTAGCTCCATGTCTGCTCTTCCTCATGCCGCACGCGTAATCGTCGCGAGATGGTCGTATAGCTAGTATTATTGAGCGCTCCTGCGCCGCACAATGTCGAGCGTAGCAGCAACAAGCAAGATCGCCCCGACCACAATACCTTGGGCGTTGGTCTGCACATTGGCGGCGAGAAGTCCCATGCGGATGATCTGAATCAGAATTAACCCGAGCAGCACGCCGATGATGCTCCCGGTTCCACCCTGAAGGCTGCCGCCACCGATGATAACAATCGCGATCACCCAGAGCAGCCAGCCTTCCCCTATCGTCGCATCCGTCGTACCTGAATATGCCACCACCAGAATGCCTGCCATCCCACAACAAACGCTAACGAACACGAAGCAAAGTGTCTTCACCAGCGGCACATTGATGCCTACGATCTCGGCTGCTCGCCGGTTACCGCCGATAGCGGTCAAAGTGGAACCCAGGCGCGAGGTTCGCATGAGGAAATCCCCTACCAGGTACGCGATCAGGAGGGCGATGACGAGCCACGGCAGCGTAAAGATCGGCGATGGGTTCAGGATCTTCGCCAAGGCTGAAATCTGTTCTGCCACGTAGAGCCACGTTCCCTTGAGTATCCAGATCGCCAGCCCGCTCACGAGGAAGCTGGTACCCAGGGTGGCGAAAAACGAGGGCATACGAATTTTCAGTGTGATGAAGGCATTGAGCAGTCCCACCAGCACGGCCGCCGCCAGCGCCGCTCCGTAGCTGGCCCATTCCGGCCACCCAAAGTTATAGAGTAACACTCCGGCGATGGCCGCGCTGAGCGCGGCTGTGGCGCCGCTCGACAGATCGATCTCCCCCGCTATCATGAGGAAGCCCATACCGAAGGCGGCCAGCCCAAGAAAACTACCCTGCAGCGCCATTCGAACGAGGTTGTCCTGCCCCGCCATGCTCTTGTTGCTCACTGTGAAGATGACAAAAAACACCACCACGGCGGCGAGCACGCCGAGTTCCGGCACGCCCAGCAGGCGCTTGAAAAACGCCTGTCTGTACAACTCTTGGGGGGCGTCTTGATGCGTTGTCGTCATATGTCGCTCCTCCGCGGGGTGAGGCATCGTCAGGGAAAATGCTTACTGTGAAGGCGGTAACTCATTGCAAGCCTCATGGCTCGAAGACTACCGGGTTCTCAAGTACGCCAACGTGCTCGATCTCGACCCGCACCACATCGCCCGGTCGTAGCCAACGCGGTGGCGTGCGGGCTGCGCCGATACCGGCCGGGGTGCCCGTAGCGATGACGTCACCGGGTTCCAAGGTCATTACCCGGCTCATGTCGGCAATCAGGTGTGCGACGGAAAAGATCATCAGGCTGGTGTGACCCTCTTGCAGCACCTCGTCGCCGATGACAGTGCGCAGCCACAGGTTTTGGACGTCAGCGATTTCGTCCGCAGTCACCAGGGCCGGGCCCATCGGGCAGAAGGTGTCGGGGGTTTTGCCGATCACCCATTGACTGGTGCGGCCTTGCCAATCACGGGCGCTGACGTCGTTGAGCGGCATGTAGCCGGCCACGTAGTCGAGCGCCTCGGCTTCGGGGATGTTTCGACCGCGGCGGCCAATGACCACCGCCAATTCACCTTCGTAGTCCGGTTCCCGTACGGAACTGGGAACGACGATGGGGTCGAGGTGACCTATGACTGTATTGGCGTACTTGGCGAAGATGATGGGGAAAGGTGGCGCGGAGGCGTGGGATTCGTGAGCGTGCGCAAGATAGTTTTGACCGATGCAGATGATCTTGCCGGGCCGCGAAATCGGGGCTTTGATCCTGACTTCAGTCGGGTTTAAGCCTTGATCCGGCGTCACGGTCGCCAGCGTTTGCCGCGCAAGAGTAAGCGCCGCCTGGCCGGTTTCGAGAAATACCAGGATGTCGGCCGGCAAGCGCGGCTCCAGACGATTCAAGTCGTACAGTCGCTCGTCCCGGTCGAGAGTAGCCAGTGCGCCCAGTCGGAGTTGCCCATCGTGGAGAAAAGTAGTCAGCCTCATCGATGATGCCCTGCTTCGTTGCAAAAGGTTGGTCGATCTGAGATTAATTCCTGTGCTGCTGTGAACGTTCGTCCCGGCTATTCGATCAATTCTCTAGCAGATGGATCGATCTGGGGCCCTTGATAGCTCTTGCTCACGAGATCATACGCGACAGACATGTGCTGCTCGATCAAGTCAAGCGCAAGAGCTTTGTCTCGAGCTTTGATCGCATCCGTGATCTCCTGATGACCGTGAACGACGGCATCTTTGAAATCGGCGCTGGCGACATTTCGGCCGAGCATGATCACGTACACCTGTGACCGCAGCGTAGTCCAGAAGTCGAGCAAACGCTGATGCCGACTAGCCTGATACAAGACATCATGAAAACGTAGGTCGAGCTCAGCCCCCTCCTTCTCGCTGATACCCCGCGAGATGGCGGCAGCCATGGCATCCACCACAAATTCCAGCTCGTCAAGATCCTCCAGAGTTGCCCGCTCGCACGCATATTCGACAGCCAACAGCTCAAGGCTCCTGCGCAAGCTGAAGACCTCGTCGAGGTCCTGGCGCGTTAGGCGGGCCACGGTGGTTCGACCGGTGCGACCTATGACAACCAGTCCTTCTCGATCGAGGCGAGCCAAGGCATCGCGGACCGGACCACGACTGACACCCAGCATCTCGGAAAGTGCGGCTTCCCGCAGCTGCGCCCCGGGCTCCAGCTGTCCGGAAAGGATCGCGTCACGCAAACTCTTGGCAACTTCATCAGCGAGGGAGCTCTTGCTGGGAGGCTGCAAGACTTGTGTCAGTGCGGCGGAATCCATGGTTCTCTCTCCAACTCTATAGCGGCGGGGGTTGGTTGCAGCATGTTCAGGCAACCAGTGCTCAAAATTGTAAACAGTAAATTGTTAACTGTTTACAATTACTGCGAAATTGTAACATACGCGGAGACGTCTGTCAAGAAGCAAATTCAGATCTGAGGCTCATTTGATGAATCGGGAAGAACTAGCGGTGAACTTGGCAACCTCCCCTTACGCGTTGGCGGTCAACGGCCGCGCCGCAGAGGATTTAAGCGCGGCGCACTTTGCGCTACGGTGGCTTACAGCGCCGAACCGGAACTGGACGCGCGCTTCGGAGGTATCATGCTCATCCAAACAAAAGGGTGCCATCACCAGGCCACCCAGAGGTAGCCTGGGAATACTTGCTGGATGGCGTCTGGCGCCCGCGTATCCTGGGCGGCGGACCGCATGGCGTCAAACCAACGGTTTCTTCTGGCCCACGTTGATCGGGTCAGTCGCAAATTTCCACGTGCCGCAAAGGATCTGCAAGGAATCCTCATTTCCGGTAGGTACCGATTTCCAGGCCGCGTTCGACAAAGAACTTGTAGGTCTCGTAATCCACCAGAGGCGACACGCTATGATCTACCTGCAAGACATATCCGTTGCCTGCCATCACGCCAGGCAACTTGCTCAGTAGTTCTGCATCGACGGCCTGGAGATCGTTGGTCTCCAGG
>CAVQSG010000055.1:0-219126 GCA_963715415.1 uncultured Chloroflexia bacterium
CTCCTCGGCCGTGAAGTGAACACGGATGGGTCCAGCCCACTGCTCATCGACTGTCGTTCTTCTGGACTATAAGCTTGTCCCCTTCCCAGCCAACGCCTCGCTGGTCATTGGCAACACCAAAGCCAGCCGCTCCCTGGCCGGCAGTGCATACAACGAGCGCCGCGTACAGTGCGAGGCAGGCGTCGCCGTGCTGCAGAGCGTCATGCCCGGGATTGCAGCCCTGCGCGATGTGAATTCCAGCCAGTCCGCTGCACACGAGGATCTGCTGGATGCCGTGGTCTATCGGCGTTGTCGTCACGTCGTGAGTGAGAACGAACGTGTGATGCAGACAGTGGATGCGTTGCAGCGCGGTCTATCTTGTCGCAGTTGGGCTACTGATGAACGCCAGCCATGCCAGCCTGCGTGACGATTACGAGGTCAGCAGCGATGCGTTGGACGCCATGGTCGATGCCATGCAGGGTGCAGACGGTTGTTACGGTGCCCGACTAACAGGGGCAGGCTTTGGTGGTTGCGCCATTGCGCTGGTCAAGCCGGGGAGCGAACAGACAGTCGCCGATGCAATCTATCACCACTATCCGAAGGTCACCAATATCTGGCCTGACGTCTATACCAGCCCGGCCGCCGACGGCGTGTGTGTCATCGTACTTTGATCGGCAAGCATCCACGCAGATCGAGTTGCCTTTAAGCAGCCAAACTGCGGTCAATTTGCACCGTACAGTTTCGCAGCGGGCCATTGGTCGCGACCTGCCAGGAGTTTGGGCGTAGACACCCCGGCAGTCAATAGGGTCAGTTTGCCCGAGTAGAGACGGCAGAGCAGCCGCGGCTCGATTTGCGCCGGGATCTACGCGTCCGTTTGGATCGGCGTACCCTGGACCGCGACGCTGTTGTTCGTCCGTGAAGTCGGCCAGGTGGTTGATCCGGTTATGGTAGTGAAGCCGCCAGGTCTCACGTCCCGGCAGTTCAACGTACTCGAAATGGGTGACGCCCGTATTGAAATCCCAGACCTCACAACGCCGCCATGGTCCGATGTTGAAGATGTGGTCGAATGCACACTCCACCACCCCGCCATGGCAGACAGCGACGACGGTCTCACCGTGGTGGCGTGCGATTGTCTCCTCGATAAAATGTCCGACACGTGTCCGAAAATGCATCAGCGACTCGCCGCCGTCTGTCGCGGGTGTGACAGACGCAAAGGGTTGTTGACTGGCCCGATAGTCAGCGTAGTCGCCGGGCAAGGCATCGTTGGGGTAGGGTGAGTGGTCGTGGCGGTTATTGCCGATCTCGCGCAGCCGATCATCCGGTTGCATCTCACAAGCGTACGCTGCAGCGATGGTTTGGGCGGTCTCGACGGCCCGTTTCATCGTGCTGGCATACAGTGCGTCGACCCGGGGTACCTCCTGCGGCAACAACTTGGCCAATGCTGTGGCCTGCCGGCGTCCCTTTGGTGTCAAGGCGGTGTCGATGTTGCCCTGAGTCCAGTCCTTTAAGTTCACAAAGCTCTGGCCGTTCGGATAAAATAGAGTTGCACCTGTAACTCCCTGTCGTGAAAGCTGTTCACTTCAGTCGACCTACTACAGACAGTATAGACCCAATGTAAAGACAGATAGTGGCATTCGCGATTATACCCCGCGCAAAAGCGAACCGGCGAAGAATTCAGATCGATTAATTGACCCACCCCCGCTCCACTGTTACAATCTTAGATCTATGCGCGTGTTGGTCGTCAGCGACAAAGTCGAACCGATGCTCTACAGCCCTGGCGTGTTGACACGCGCCGGGGATGTCGATATGGTGTTCAGTTGCGGCGATATGCCGTTCTACTATTTGGAATTCATCATCAGCATGCTCAACCGGCCCACCTATTACGTATTCGGCAACCACGGACGCGAGGTGGAGTATCAGAGCGGCAAGGGCGAGATATGGCAGCGCAAGACCGAACCGCAGGGCGCGGTGAATTTCCATTGCCGAACCGCCCGCGAGGGGGCGCTGCTCTTGGCCGGGTTGGAAGGATCCATGCGTTACAACAACGCACCGCGCTTTCAGTACACCAACGGGAGATGTGGGGCAACGTCATGCGGCTGGTCCCTCGCAGTTGGTGAACAGGGCTCGCTTTGGACGGTATTTGGATGTGCTGGTCGCCCATTCGCCGCCCTTCGGCATCCATGACAAAGACGATCTACCACACCAGGGATTTGCGAGCTTTTTGTTCTGATGCGGGTCTTCAAGCCACGATATTTGTTGCACGGCCATATTCACCTCTATCGTCACAATGAGGTGACGCGTACGTTCTACCACGAGACCGAAGTGATCAACATCTATCCGTATCAGATTCTGGACCTTGCACCGGCGCAGGGAGAGAACCATGGTTGACTCCGAAGGTTCTGACGGCCATGCGCCGACAAACGCTGAAAGGCCCGCTAATTGGCGAGCAACCTGCCGCCGGGTTGCGCAACAAGCTGCCGAAACCGACGCGTGGCAGGCATGGAGCATCGGCGACGACCAACCGATTCCATTTGCATACCGGTGGGAGCATGTGCAGCAGGTCGTCGGTCTGGCGCTCTGGCTGGCGCAGGAGACCGGCGCCGATGCGGAGGTCGTCGAGGCGGCAGCGTGGCTGCACGACGTGCGCAAACGGGAGCGCAACCACGCGCGGCGCGGGGCGGAGGCGCACCAGGCATTCTGGCGGACAGCGATTTCCCGGCGGAGAAGATCGCGGCGGTGGCCGATGCGATCCGCCGGCACGAGGGGCTCTATCGCGACGATCCGGAACCGATGCAGCCATTGGAGGCGGCCGTACTATGGGATGCCGACAAATTGTCCAAGATCGGCGTGCGGGCGCTGCGTCTATCTGAGTTACGCACCACCATGCGGACAATCGCTCGCCGAACGCCGCCAGCACAATCTGAATTTGTGGAAACTGTGTTGCACGCACTGTCACAAGCATGAATACGGAACCCGCACGGCATCTGGCCGAGCGTCGCTACAGGCGAATGTTGCGGTCATGGAGGCGTGGGCCGGGAAGAGGCGGAAACTGCATTAATGGAGAAGCAACCTTGAAATACCATCTAGTCACCATGGGCTGTCCCAAGAACCAGGTCGACAGCGACGGCATCGAGATGCTGCTGCGCCAGGCGGACTATCGACGCAGTGGACTGACCCGATGAGGCCGATGTGCTGATCGTCAACACCTGTGGCTTTCTTGGAGGCGGCCAAGGAAGAGTCCATCGGCGTGCTGCAGGAACTGGGCGCGCGAAGAAACGCGAGATCAGATCCTGATTGCCGCCGGCTGCCTGGCCCAGCGCAACGGCGATGAGGTGCTGGCGCGCGTGCCGACAGGTCGACGGTCTGCTGGGCACCCGGCGCTGGATGGATGTGCTGGAACTGCTCCAGAGGCATCCGCCGGCGGCCACCAGGCAGCCGACGGCTTCGCACCGCTACGCCCTACTGGGCGACCCGGATCAGGGCTTCGACGCCGGCGGTGCCACGGCCACCGGTGGCCGGCGGCAGCGCCTATCTGAAGATCTCCGACGGCTGCAATGCGCCCTGCGCGTTCTGCACCATCCCCAGCTTCAAGGGCAAGCTGCGCAGCCGTCCACTGGAGGCCGTGGTGGACGAGGCCAATGCGTCTGGTGGCGGCCGGCGCCAAAGAACTGGTCATCGTCGCCCAGGACAGCACAGACTATGGCCGTGACTGGGGGGAGCCGAACAGCCTGCCGCGTCTGCTGCTCGCGCCATCTGCAATCGCACCAGCGACGATCTGCGCTGGGTGCGGCTCATGTACGCCTATCCGGGCCATGTCAGCGATGAACTGATCGAGGTCATGGCCTCGCCAGCCCAAGATCGTGCCCTATCTGGATATGCCGCTGCAGCATGGCGACCCGCGCACGCTGCGCCGCATGCGCCGGCCCAGCCGTCTGGAGATGGTCTACGAGCATGTGGAGAAACTGCGCGCGGCTATGCCCGACATCGCCCTGCGCACGACCTTCATCGTCGGCTATCCCGGCGAGACCGAAGAGGAGTTTCAGGGGCTGCTCGACTTTGTCGGCGGCGATCGAGTTCGACAAGGTCGGCGCCTTTACCTTTAGCCCGGAACCGGGCACACCGGCGGCCACGCTGCCCGATCCGGTGCCGATGAGGTCAAGGAGGAACGCTATGGCCGGCTGATGGAACAGCAGCAGCCCATCAGCCTGCGCAAGAATCAGGCGCAGGTCGGGCAAGATGCTGGAGATCTTGGTGGAAGGGGAAGGTGAAATCGAGGACTCGGACGAGCCGTTGCTGCTGGGCCGCAGCTATCGGGATGCACCGGAAGTGGATGGACTGGTGCTGGTGCCGGGAATCTCGGGGTGCGCGCTCGGCGAGATGATTGAGGTTACATCAACGGCGCCATGGAATACGATCTGGTCGGTGAACCATTGATCGCGGAGACGATTCGTAGTTCAAAGAACCCCGCATAGGTAGGAATCCCCCTGCAGCACGAATCGTCGTGCGTGCGTCGGGCTACCAGAAACAAACCACGCTTCTTCTTGCGCATGATCTGCACGAGCTGGGCAATCTGTTGCTGGAGACCGCCGGTGGTGGTCTCCAGCGCGCGCAGACGTGACTTTCGAGGCGTTCCTTGCGCAGTTCCTCGCGCCGCTGGTATTCGGCCAGCACCCGCTCCAATTCCAGCATTCGGTCGCGCAGTTTGCGATTTTCGTCCTTGAGATTAAAATTGTCCTGCACGACAACGCCGACGATTTCGCGTACCGTCGCCTGATTGCTCAGGATGGCGCGCTGGTTGTCGGCAATGGCGCCGAAGACTTCCTGCACGCGACTGCGGCTGGCGTCAGAGTCGGCGGTCTGGAGCGTCGGAGCGCAGATCGTCTGCGGGTTGCGCGTGCTGGACCCGGCACTGCTGCCCGGCTTCGTTCTGTCGCAGCGATCAGATGCTGTGGAGATCTGGTCTTCGGTGAAGCCCTGTACCAATAACGTCTGCACGATGCTCAGAGTAATGACGTCAGCACTGATTGAAACGCGGGTAGTCGCCATCGATCTGATCGCCGAGAAAGGGGGCGAACTTTCTGCTCCACTGGCGCAGGATATACGGCTCGGTTCGCAGTTGGCGCGCCGCTTCCGTCATCGGCAGCAGATCGATGTCGGTTGACGTGTCAGGACGACTGAATTGGCTCATTCTATTCCGGGATTCCGGGCCGGAGATACGGCCGGCAACCTGTATGTCACGCCCTGGTGGTGCAACAATTGTAACACGTCACCGGCTTCCAGCTAATCTTCAACTACGGTCCATGTGGTGTCGACGACCGTGCCGTCGTCGGAGCTGTTTTTGCCGATGAAGCGACTTCGCGGAGCTTGATCCGCCGGCCGGCTGTTTGGCCGCATCGGGCGCCAACTGGACAAACATCTTTAGCGCCAGAATCATGAGCGCGATGTCGTCGAATGGCAGACCGGGCATCAGATCGATGGGTGACAGCCAATAGACTGCAGCCGCGGCCGGCAACACGATCTTCAGTATCGTCGGCACCTGCGGACTCCAGAGCAGACGCCAAGCCGTAGTCATATCTCTAGCCAGCGATCCCATGTTCCAACCCCCGGACGCTCGATATGATGTTGTTTGCCATATTTATGTTCTCCTTGTAGAACAGTTCAAGTATATACGATTCTGCCCGATCTGCCCAATGTACGTCGATTCGTATACTGTCCTGATGGGCGGGGCTCTATCTCAGAACCAGATTGCATGAACGAACCATGCCGACCACAGCGCAGATGCTCGCCGACTATCCGGATCTCCTGCTGCAAGTGCTGGCCGAATTGCGCGGCGCTTTCCTCGATGCTGCTGACAGCCATCATGAGGCGGTGCAGTTGCTCGCCGCGCAGATCACCGATCCGACCTCGATCCAGTTTGCCTATCAGGAAGTAGTCGATACAGTCGACCAGGCGAAAGACGCGCTGGAAAGCCTGCTGCAGGACGGCGGCGAGATGGTGGAGGCCCAGTTCGTGCGCGAGTTCGGCGGCATTCGCCAGATGGGCCCAGCCAAGTTGGAACGGGAATCGCCCTGGCTCTATCCCGAAAGCGTGGCTGAAGTGCTCTACTACTACGGCATGCTCGGACGTGGATTCAAGGGCGTCGGGCGCGAGGCCAACGCCATCGTCTATGTTCCCAGCGACGTCATGCCCTGGCTGCCGCAACCGCAGGATCGGCGTCCGGCGACGATGCATTGTCGATCACGCCCGTACCACCCCGCCCGGCATCGCGTACGATCCCCGCGGACAGCAGCTTTCTGGAAGACATGGGCACATTGATCGGCTTTATCCATGTCGACGGGCTGCGGCTGACCACCGCCGGACCACATCCGGACGACATCGAGCGTTTTGTCGAACGGCTGCAGTTGCCTGCGTCGAGCGAGGACGCCATGTTGAATGCACGGCTGGCGCTGATGTTGCACATTGCCAACCGGTTGGGCTGGCTGCGACGCACCGACGAGAACCATGTCGAGCTGACCGGGAACCGGGTGCGTCTCTTTCTGGAAAAGAACCGCAACGAACAACGTGCCATGCTCTTCGCAGCCTGGCGTGATTCGCCGGACTGGAACGATCTCTGCCGGACACCGGAACTTGAGTGCCGCGAGACGGGCGCCTGGGAGAACGACCCGCTGCCGGACACGCACAAATGTGTTGCAAAATCTGGCGCGCCTGCAGCCCGAAATGTGGTTCAGTCAGGATGATGTTGTTACTGCGATTAAGCAAGTTGAACCCGATTTTCAGCGTCCCACCGGCAACTACGACACCTGGTACATCCGCGATACAACTACGCAGGAATTCCTGAAAGGTTTCGAGCAGTGGAACCTGGTGGAAGGCCGCCTGCTGCGCTTTCTTCTGCAGGGCCCTCTCCACTGGTTGGGAATCGTGGACCTGGCGGAGCCCTCGGCCGGCGACGACATGCAGGTTTCGCTCAGCGCACTTGGTGCGCGCTGGCTCGGCCATGATCTGGCAGAGCCGGCGGACGATCCGCGGCGGCCGCTGGAGATCGACGGCGACTTTACCCTGGCCTTGTCGCTGAATGAATCTCTGTCGGAACGTTTCCGCGTCGAACGTTTTGCCCAGTGGCAAAAGAGCTACCCGCGTTATGAATACCAAATCAACCAGCGTTCGTTGAAACGTGCCGCCGATGAGGGTATCTCGCCCGATCGCATTCTGACCTTTCTACGCCGGCGCAGCCACCGGGTGCCGGAGAATGTCGTCAGCGCCTTGACCCGTGCCACGAAACTCGAGACCGCGGCCGATTCGAATTCATGAATGCGGCTTCAAAATCCAACGTTTCGGGACATTTCTCGCTCTGTTGACAGCCGTATCAAAATTATGTACGATTGTGCCGCTTCACGGCATAAGCATACCGTGTGAGCGTCAGCTTGCACACGACCCCCTGACATAACATGCGTCACCGTTCAATGTGGGACTTCCATTGGCCTCAAAGGCGGCGCTGATCCGGCGATACCCTTCAATTTTTCGGTCGTTTCGTGTCTGGTAGAGTGCATCTGCGCTCACAATGTCAAGTTCAATTCGCAACATTCAAGTCACAACAAGGAGAAGCACAATATGCAAGGAATGAGAAAGCTCGCGCTTCTGGGCCTGTTTCTCGTGGTCATTTTGGTTGCCGCCGCGTGCGCCGGCGCACCGACGGCCGATACCGGCGCCGCCGACACCGGCGCTGAAGAGGCTGCCGCCGCCGATACCGGTGGTGCAGAGGGCGAAAAGGTTCTGAACATCCTCTACTGGCAGGCCCCGTCGATCCCCAATCCCGCATCTGTCCGGCGGCACCAAGGACCAGGATGTGTCGGCCCTCACGCACGAGCCGCTGGCCAACATCTCGCCCGAAGGCGAGTTGGTGCCCGAATTGGCCGTCGAAATTCCCACGCTTGAAAATGGCGGCATCTCTGAAGATCTGACGACCATCACCTGGAAGCTGCAGGAAGGCGTGAAGTGGTCGGACGGCACCGATTTCACGGCCGACGATGTGGTCTTCACCTGGGAATATTGCACCGATCCGGACACCGGCTGTGTCAACATCGCCGCATTTGACGGCGTG
Organism: uncultured Chloroflexia bacterium; assembly: GCA_963715415.1. Lineage (GTDB taxonomy): Bacteria > Chloroflexota > Anaerolineae > Caldilineales > Caldilineaceae > JAWKOK01. The sequence continues at coordinate 8,078 of CAVQSG010000055.1, forward strand.
CAGTCTGTCGAAGCCGTGGATCCTCTGACCGTGAAGATCACCTTTGAAGGCCCGACGCCCTATCCCTATCTGCCCTTTGTGACGAACTACAGCGGCGCCATCATTCAGAAGGCGCAGTTCGAGGACTGTGTCGGCGCCGCAGCGCAGACCTGCAGCGAAGAGAACCTGGCACCCCTACGGCACCGGTCCTTACATGCTTGAGGACTTCAAGGTCAACGATGTGGCCACCTTTGTGCGCAATCCGTACTGGCGCGAGGAGCCGGCCTACTTCGACCGTGTCGTCTTCAAGGGCGGTGGCGATGCTGCTTCGGCGGCCCGTGCCGTGTTGGAGACCGGCGAAGTCGACTACGCCTGGAACCTGCAGGTCGAACCCCAGATCCTGGATGAGATGGAAGCCGCCGGCAACGGCGAGATCATGGTCAACCTGGCCACCAATGTCGAGCGTATCCTGGTCAACCAGGCCAATCCCGATCCGGAACTGGGCGATATGCGCTCCGAGTGGGACGACGGCAACAACCCGCATCCGTTCCTGACCTTCAAGCCGATCCCGCAGGCCATGTCCATGGCCATCGACCGCAACCTGATCGCCGAACAGCTTTACGGCGATGGCGGCGTGGCCACCTGTAACGTCATCCCCAACCCGCCCAACTATGTCTCCACGGCCAATGACGACTGTCTGGTCCAGGACATCGAAGGCGCCAAGGCGCTGCTGGACGAGAACGGCGTGGTCGACACCGACGGCGACGGCATTCGTGAATACAACGGCATTCCGCTGAAGGTGCTCTACCAGACCTCGACCAACTCGGTGCGCCAGAAGACCCAGGCGCTGATCAAGCAGTGGTGGAGCGAGATCGGCATCGAGACCGAGTTGAAGAACGTGGACGCCGGCGTCTTCTTCGGCAGCGATCCCAACAGCCCGGACACCTATCTGAAGTTCTTTGCCGACCTTGAAATGTACACCACCGGCGCTGCACGTCGATCCCCAGGATCACCTGGCCCAGTGGCAGTGCGAGTTCATCGCCAGCAAGGACAACGGTTGGGCCGGCGGCAACAACTTCCGCGGCTGTAGCCCGGAATTCGACGAACTCTTCGCCCAGTTGACCACAGACCCCGGTCGGCCCCGAGCGCGATGAGATCGTCAAGCAGCTGAACGACATCAACGTCCAGGAATACTTCCAGATTCCGCTGGTCCATCGTGGCAGCGTCTCCGCCAGGCTGAACAACCTTCAGGGCGTGCGCATGAACGGCGGCTGGGAATCTGAGATGTGGAACATCGAGGAGTGGTATCGCGAGTAGTCAGCTGATTCGCATGTAGACTGATCTGCAGGCTCCGACGATGACTGATCTTGCGGACAATGACCGTTGAGGATAGCCGCCACATGTCGGCGCTATCCGCGATTGCCATCGAACGGCAAGCCTTCCGTGGCAGCTATCGACAGCTTCCCGGACGGCGTCAATCCCTCGATAGGTCTCCAGAGCTGACACTGTCCCTGTTCTGTCACCACAACAGCTGTTTTCGAGACAGTTGAGAGATCAGACCCATGGGCCAATACCTTCTCCGCCGTGTGCTGCTGGCGATTCCAACCCTGATCGTGATCAGCTTTGTCATCTTCGCCGTGCTCGAACTGGCGCCCGGCGATCCCACCGGCGCGCTGCCGGAGACGATTCAGCCCGAAGTACGCGCGATGATCCGTGAGGCCATGGGGCTGGACAAACCCATGCCGGTCAAGTATGCGCTCTGGCTGAAGCAGTTCTTCTATCACGGAACCCATGCTCTATCTGCAGCAGTCGACCGGAATTCAGGTTCTGGATCCAGAAAAGACGGTACGCCTTACCTCTTGGGGCAGCCGTGGCGCGCCGGTCTTCGATCTGATCATGCAGCGGATTCCGCAGACCTTGTGGGTTGTCGGCCTTGCCTATGTCGTGGCCATTATGATTGCCATCCCGGTGGGTGTGATCTCGGCGGTCCGGCAATATTCCATCTTTGACCAGGTCGGCACCTTCATCTCTCTTGTCGGCTATTCCATCCCCACTTTTTTCACCGGACTGCTCTTTATCATCATCTTCAGCGTCGAGTTGGGGTGGTTTCCTTCCATCTATGACACCAATCTCAAGGTGACGGATTGGAACAGTTTTGTGGCCCAGGTCAAGCAGATGATCATGCCGGTCATGGTGCTTGGCTTCTTCCAGGCCGCGGCCTTGGCACGCTTCACCCGTTCCGCCATGTTGGACAATCTGCCCCAGGACTATGTGCGTACGGCACGCGCCAAAGGCTTCCGGAGCGCTATGTCGTCGTCCGGCACGTGTTGCGCAACAGCCTGATCCCGGTGGTGACGCTGATTGCTTTGGGCATTCCCGGCCATCTTTGGCGGCGCCATCATCACCGAACAGATCTTCCGGGTGAATGGACTGGGCGCGCTGCTCATCAACGCCATCTATGTCAATGATATCCCGCTGATCCAGACCATCACCTTTATGTTTGCTTTTCTCATCGTGGTCTTCAATCTGATCGCCGATGTCGCCTACGGCATTCTCGACCCGCGTATTCGCTACGATTGAGCATTCATTGTCGAATTCAGGAACATGAGTATGGCTGTACAATCCGAAGTCGCATCCGATGCACTGACCTTGGCTCCAGCCGGAGCGCAAACAGCGTACGCTCTGGGGCGATGTCTGGCAGCGATTTCGGCGGCACAAATTGGCCATGTTTGGCCTGGTCGTCTTCACCATTCTGATTTTGGGCTCCGCCTTCGGTCCGCTGATCTACACGGTCGATCCGGAAGCAGATCAATATCGTCGACGCCAGCCAGCCGCCAAGCGCAGAACATCCATTCGGGACCGATGATCTGGGCCGCGATCTGCTGGCGCGCAATATGTATGGCGGCCGCATCTCGCTCTCGGTGGGCGTTGTCGCCATGCTCGTGGCCATGACCTTCGGCACGCTGATCGGCATTCTGGCCGGCTTCTTTCCTGCGGTTGGATGGCCCGCTCATGCGCTTCACCGACATGATGCTGGCGCTGCCCCAATTGCCGCTGCTGCTGGTGATCATCATGCTCTTCCGCGACAGCTCTGCGCAAGTGGCTAGGGCCGGAATTGGGCATCTTTCTGCTGGTCGTCTTCGTCATCGGCATTCTGGGCTGGATGCCGACCTCGCGTGTCGTGCGCGGTTCGGTGCTCTCCGTCAAGGAGAAGGAGTTTGTCGAGGCGTCGGTCAGCGTCGGCAGCAGACAACGACGCATCGTCAGCCGCCACGTCTTTCCCAATGTACTCAGCCCCATCATCGTCTCGGCCACATTGGGCATTGCCGCCGCCATCATCACCGAGTCGGCGCTCTCGTTTCTGGGCCTCGGCTTTCCCTCCGACGTGCCCACCTGGGGACGTCTGCTCTTCGACGGCAAGGACTTCATGACCTTCACGCCCTGGGTCATCCTCTGGCCCGGCCTGTTGATTTCGTTGACCGTGCTGAGCATCAACTTCATCGGCGACGGTCTGCGCGATGCACTGGATCCACGCACGCGAAAATAGTGGAAGGTCGGCCTCGTGTAGCGGTGCGGACAACAGATGATGGTTGTCCGTTTTTCATTTTTGCTACATACCCGTGTGTGGGTATAGAGTTATGATCGTGTCGCAATTCACGAACGCGTCCATAACGCGGTGCAATTGTCGATTCTCTTTCCCACAAACATTCTTTCTATGAAGGGAGTTCACATGAAGAGTAGATCTCTGGCACTGATCGTGAGTGCTGTGCTGCTGCTTGGCATTCTGGCCGGCTGTGCCGGACCGGCGCCGACCGGCAGCGAACCCGCAGCCGACGCAACGGAGGAGCCGGCCGCCGAAGCGCCTTTTGCACCGATGTCCGTCGCGGCCGAGAACTGTGACTACGGCGGCAAGATCGAGTCCATCGAAGCCGTGGACGAGATGACCGTCCAGTTCAATCTCTGCAAGCCGGACCCGGCCTTCCTGGCCAAGGTGGCCTTCACGCCGTTCGGCATTCAGCCGGCTGAGTACATCGCAGCGACCGGCGGTACCGGCGCAATTCTGGAGACAGCCCATCGGCACCGGCCCCTACAAGGTTGACTCCTGGGACCGCGGCAGCCAGATCACCTACAAGCGCTTTGACGACTACTGGGGCGACCCGGCCATTGCCGAGACCGCCGTGCTGCGCTGGAACCAGGAAGGCGCCGCCCGCCTGCTGGAACTTCAGGCCGGCACCGTCGACATGATCACCAACGTCAGCCCGGACGACTTCGAGACGGTCGCCGAGGATCCGAACCTGCAACTGCTGCCCAGCGCCAACCCCAACATCCTCTATCTGGGCATGACCAACACCTTTGAACCGTTCGACAATCCGCTGGTTCGCCAGGCCATCGCCATGGGCATCGACCGCCAGCGCCTGGTCGACAACTTCTATCCGGACGGCTCGGAAGTCGCCTCTCACTTCACGCCCTGCTCCATCCCTGCCGGCTGTGAGGGCGAAGATTGGTACGAGTTCGATCCCGAAGGCGCGCGTGCGCTGCTCGCCGAGGCCGGCTATCCGGACGGCTTCGAGACCAGCATCTACTTCCGCGATGTCTTCCGCGTCTATCTGCCGGAACCGTCGGTGGTGGCTGTTGAGATCCAGACCCAGTTGGCCGAAAATCTGGGCATCGACGCCAACGTCGTGGTCATGGAATCGGGCGAGTTCATTGACGTGGCCGACCGACGGCAATCTGGATGGTCTGTATCCTGCTCGGTTGGGGCGCCGACTATCCCCACGTGACCAACTTCCTTGACTTCCATTTCGGTGCGCGGCAATCCGTCAGTTCGGCGATCCGTTCCCAGAAATCTACGAGCCGTTGGAAGAGGCTTCCCAGATCGCCGATCCTGGCCGTCGACTGCACCGCTCTACGAGGCGGCCAACAACGCCATCAAGGAACTGGTTCCGATGGTGCCCATGGTCCACGGCGCGGCGGCTGATGCCGCGCTGGCCGACGTCGGCAATGCCTATGTGCCGCCCTTCGGCGCCACCCAGTTCGCCCTGCTTGGATCCGGGTGGACGCGATATCCTGGTCTACATGCAGAACAGCGAGCCGATCAGCCTCTACTGCACTGACGAGACCGACGGCGAATCCCTGCGTCCGTGCCAGCAGGTCGTCGAAACGCTGCTCCAGTACGAACTGGATTCCGGCGATACACGCCCCGCACTGGCCACGGCTGTGAGGGCAACGAGGACGCCACCGTCTGGACCTGTACGCTGCGCGAAGGCGTCAAGTTCCACGACGGTTCCACGCTGGATGCCAACGATGTGCTCGCCTCTTGGGGCAGCCGGCATCGACGCCTCCAATCCGTATCACACCGGCAACACCGGTCAGTTCGAATACTACTCATATCTGTGGGACGGCTTGATGAACGCACCGGCAAGTAGGATGTAGGAACCGTGAACGGTGACCGGATCGCGTGATTACGATCAGGCCGCGGAGATCGTACTTCGGGATTCGCCGGTTCGCTGTCCGTGCTCATCTGCAATACCAGGCCAGGTATTCCGAACCGAAACCTGGTCAGTTCTGATCTCATGTGAGCGATTCCGACATGCTCGAGCTCGCTTCCCAATATGCGTCTCTCGTTCCGTCCAGAAGAATGACGAAGTGAATCATGTTCAGGTATATTGCTCGACGCACCTTATATGCGATTCCCGGTATTATTGGCGATTCTTATCGTCACCTTTATGCTTGCACGTATGATCCCCGGCGATCCGTGTACGGCCATGCTGGGAGAGAAAGCGACGCAGGAGGCCTGTGCGCGGTTTGACCAGCGATTCGGTCTGGACCGTCCTCTGCCTGTTCAACTTGTCGTCTACATGGGCAACATCTTGCGCGGCGATCTCGGCGACTCCATCCGCTTCGGTCGCCCGATTGCGCTGATGTTGTCCGAACGTCTGCCGGTGACGATCGAATTGGGGATGGCGGCCATGTTTCTGGCCGTCGCGATCGGCGTCCCTGCCGGACTGGTTTCGGCGCTGCGGCGCAACTCGGGTATTGACGTGACGACCATGATCGGGGCCAACATCGGCGTATCGATCCCTGTTTTTGTGTTGGGTCTGCTGTTGATCTATGTCTTTGCCGTGCTGTTGCGTGACACGCCCTTCGCCCTGCCGCCCTCCGGGACGTCTGTCGCCCGGCATCTCGTCGATGCCCTTCTACGAAGTCTACGGCTGGAATGTCACGCCAGAGACGCCCGGCTATATCCCGATACGATTTATCGCCAATCTGTACATTTTCAATTCAATTATTACCTTGGACTTCATCGTTCTGCGCGATACACTGAAACATCTGATTCTGCCGGCCTTTGCGCTCTGCACCATTCCGCTTTCCATCATCGCGCGCATGACCCGCTCCAGTCTGCTGGAGACGCTGGGCCAGGACTACGTCCGCACCGCGCACGCCAAAGGGGCTACGCAGCCGGGTGGTCGTCAGCCGCCATGCCATGCGCAGCGCGTTGTTGCCGGTTGTCACCATCATCGGCCTGCAGGCCGGCGCCATTCTGGGCGGCGCTGTGCTGACCGAGACGATCTTCGGTCTCTCCGGCGTCGGACGCAGCTCTCTTCGAGGCCATCACCTCGCGTGATTTCCCTGTAATCCAGGGCTTTGTCATCGTCATCACCTTCATCTATGTCTTTGTCAACCTCGATCGTGGATGTCTCCTACGCCTTCCTGGACCCACGAATTCGACTGGAATAGTCAATGTCAATCGATACAGCGGCTGTTTCATCGACAATGTCACTGACTCAGCCATCAGCGAACCCGAGTCCGGTCCGCCGCCGGGCAACGAGAGGAACTGTCTCTGAAGGTTACGGCGCACGCTCACCCTGGCGCACCAATGTTCGCCGTCTCTTTCGCCAGCGCTCGGCCATCACCGGCATGATCATTCTGGGCATCGTCGTCTTTGCCGCCATCTTTGCGCCGTTGCTCGCGCCCTATCCGATCCCAACCAGGTGCTCATCGGCACCGAAGGCCATGAAGATGTGCGCAAGCGCGAGAATCCGTGTATCCACGCCTTGGGCTGCCCGAAGACCAACCGCAGCACATCATGGGCCTGGACGGCAATGTGCGCGACGTCTTCAGTCGCATCCTCTACGGTCGCACGCATCTCGCTCTTCGTGGGCTTTGTGGTCGTCTTCGTCGCCATGTCCATCGGCACGTTGCTGGGCTGCGCTCGGCGGCTTTGCCGGCGGCTGGGTCGACAACGTGATCATGCGTTCCATGGATGTGTTGCTGGCCTTTCCATCGTTGCTGCTGGCCATCGCCATCGCCTTTGTGCTTTCGCCCGGCCTGCTCAACGCCATGCTGGCCATCTCAATCGTCACGATTCCCGCCTATGCACGCGTGGTGCGCTCCACGGTGCTCTCCGCCCGCGAGATGGACTATGTGGACGCCTCGCGCTCGGTCGGCGCCTCCAACACGCGCATCCTTGAGCACGACAGATCATGCCCAATGTGCTCTCGCCGCTGATCGTGCTGGGCACGTTGGGCATCGGCACGGTCATCATCGACGCCGCGGCGCTCTCGTTCCTGGGCTTCGGCGCCCAGCCGCCCACGCCGGAGTGGGGCGCCATGCTGGGGCAGGAGTTCAACCAGTTGTTCAGTGCGCCGCATCTGGTCATCTTCCCCGGCATCGCCATCATGATCACCGTGTTGGCCTTCAATCTGCTGGGTGACGGTCTGCGCGATGTGCTGGATCCCGCGACTGCGTTCTTGATCCTCATCCACGCATCCAATTCCTCAAGGCAGAAGTCGGTCGCGGCAAAAACGGCGCGTCGCTCTTCCACCGCTTCGACCCGAGAAACAAGAGCCCATTTCCGGCCGTCGTATCGATGCCGGACTCCACAAACCGATCTGAGTCTCTAGCGATTGCCATGATTAGGGTTGCACACGCGCGGTCACCCGTCCCAAAATCGCGTCCGGCGCCACCGCGCCGAATTGGCGGCTGTCGGACCCTTCACGCGGGTTGTCGCTGCGCAGGAAGACACGGCCGGCTTCGTCCACAAAGCCGACGCGGTTGATCAGAGTTAGCCCTTCTTGACGCGGGTGGCGGGCGACAATAATCTCATCCGGCGCCGGATCGCGAAGACGGAATGCGCGGACATCGACTAGCACCAGGTCGCCCGGTTTTAGGGTGGGGAGCATGGAGACTCCTGTGACCCGGCGGCGCGACCGTCTACGGATCAACCAGAGACCCCATTCGCGCCAACTCGGCTCAGGCAGGGCAGGCAGGTGGCCAGGATCTGGAGATCGGTGGGTCACTCATGAGCAATAGACAAAAAAGACCGGGCTCACGAGGGCCCGGTCTTTTGATTCCCAGCAGAGCACTCTAAGAGGCGGTGTAGTAAGCGACCTCGCGCCCCTTCGTGGCCCAGAAAATGTTGTGAATCTCTTCGATGGCACTCATCAGTGCCTGAGCCTGACCCAGGTCGACACCAACCTTAACGGCCGAGCAGAGCTTGGCAGCATTCCAGAACTTCTCATGCAAGTCCGGATACTTCTCCAGATGAACCGGCTTGAAGTAGTCGGTCCAGAGCACCAGCAGCTCGGTCTTGGCCAGATGGGCCTGTTCCTCTTTGATGGCGACATAGCGGCCGAACGTATTGTTGCCGGCCACATCGGTCGGCGTGCCCATATCCAGCAGTTTCTTGGTCATGGAGAGAGCGGCTTCGGCGGCGATGCGCGCCGACGCCGGATCGTAGACGCCGCACGGACCGTCACAGTGAGCACTGACTTCGGCGGCAGGCAGGGCATTTGCAAACTTGGAAATCGCATTCTTCAGCATTGGTGCAATTCCTTTCCTTGTGAATGTGTATTTTTGGGTCGGAAGGTATCTGCGCTTGGCAAGTAGCCACTTTAATCGGATGGGCTGAACACTGCCGTATCGTAGTATACAATATCGAACCGGTCTTCGCCTACTGTGGGCGCCTAGCTGGGTGTACCCCATTTTGGGTGGCGGCCAGCAGAAGGGTGATGGCGCCCTTGCTAGAAAAGCCCCCAAAATGTGACATGGACCCCGATTAGTTGATCTTCTGGAACGTGATTTCATAGGACCAGTGCGCATGATAGAAGGGCGGCTCACAGCGATCTTCCGCGGTCGGGCAGATGGCGTATTCCTCCTCCGGCGGCCCCAAGCGTCCGATGATATCAGGCAAATGGGGATAGACCGTGTCCATCTGGTTGGAAATCTGGCTGGTGACCGGGCCGCTGGGAATCGAGGCTACATAAAGCTTGAGTGGATTCCCAAACATCTCGTATTCTGCGCGTCCCGGCCCTTTGGGTCCGGTCACAATATCGACCTTATCGCCGACGGCATCTCTGACCACGGCACCGTCAATGCCCTGCCCGTTCTCGTCGATCACGTTGACGAAGATCATATGCTGGCCACCGTTGTTAAAGATGCCGCCGTTGTTCTCATCGTAGCCGAGCACGCGGTGGCCGACGATGTGGAACTGCGCGCCGGGATCGAAATTGCCGGCCGTCCCGGCATCAACAACGGGCGCCACTTCTTGAGGAGGTGGCGCATCCGCGGGCGTAGCTTCCTCGGATGCTTGTTCAACCGCGATCGGCGCCGCTGTTGCCGTCGGCGCCGCGGGGATGTCTGTCGCAACCCTGACATTCCCATCATTTACCACCTCAACCAGGGGCGCGAATAGCCAACCGGGCTCGTCATTCCCGAAGCAGCAGACTTGCCACCAATCGCCTGCTGCGTTGCGACCGGTGACCGGGAACTGTTGCCCGGCCACTGCGCTCTCCAAGACCACGTACTCAATACTTGGTCCGCGACGAATATTCACGATTTCGCCGGCAATCGTCAGTAGCGTTTCGGCGGGAGCAGCTGAGGCCGACTCCTGCATTTCATCCGCTACTTGATCGGCTTGACCGTCCTTGGGTGTGGGCGTCGGCGCCAGAATCAGATTCGGCTGGTCGGCCAGCACATCCGCGTTGGAGAGCGCCGGTTCTTCAGCCACCACCGTTGCCGGCACTTCACTTGGCACTTCAGGCGGCGCCGCTTCAGCCATAACCGGCGTCGGCGTGAAGGTGGGAACCGGAGGCGGTGGCAATGTGGGCGACGATTCCGGCGAAGATCCGAATCGTGTGCCACAACCGGTCATCAGGATCAGGGAGAGCACAAGCAGTAGAAGTCGAACAGTCATCGCAAATTTCTCAAGTTCTGATTGGCGTGGTGCACCGGGAATTGCGGCGAAGCATGGTGGCGTTGACCTCCTCCCGAAGGTTGAAATCGCCAAGTTAATTGCAGACGCTTAGCCTATATTGACAGCCGGTTGAACGCAACTCATGCGCACAAACATGGCGCGCTGTCTCTGGATCGTGACCGACCAACCCTCTTCGCGCAAAACGTCGATGGTTGCTCGGTCCAGATGACAATTGTAGGCCACGCGACTCCACCAAGGGGTCATAGAGGTGAAGAGGGCAGCCAGGACAGGTGTCCGCGGACGCACATGCTCAACCATGTGCAATAGGCCATCCGGTTTGAGGGTACGGAGTATCTCAGCCAACGCCGCGCTCTGGTCGGTGACGGAGCAGAAGACCAGGCTGCTGACAACATGGTCAAATTTGGCGGTCCCATAGGGTAGTGACTCGACCCGGGCGACTTCGATTGTGAACGGGACCTTAGCTGATGCCCGACGCGCCCGCGCCGCACGCTTTGCGTCAGGTTCTATTCCACAAACATACGTCGCACGCCGGTAGTGAGGCAGGTTTTCGCCGGTGCCGATGCCGACCTCCAAGATCTGACCTTCCAGATCGGCTACCAATCGCTTACGCCAACCGTCAAACATGTCTAGTGCGTTCCTACTTATACTGTTACTGTAATGAGCGCGAACTGAGGCCGGGCGTTGAACCGAATCGGAATGCCCTTCACCGATGCCGCGCGAGATATAGACCTGGGTATTGCCGCGCCGGAAGAAACCGGCCACCTCGCGCCGGCTCAGGTGCTCGACCTGGGTATGCGCCGGTCCCCAAAAGGGCAACACGATCTGGCCGCCGTGGGTGTGTCCTGACAGAACCGAGATCGACCTGGTTGATGCGTGGGCTCTGCAGGATGTCCGGATTGTGGCTCAAGAGGATGGTCGGCGCGTCGGGCGGACACCGGTCCAGCGCGTCGGCGATCCGCGGGCGCCCCTCGACCACGTCATCGACGCCGGCGATCGTAGAGTTCCATTGGACCGTCGACTCCCTGTGTCCCCGCACCAGGCGTACCGCCCGGTTGTGGAGAACTCGAAAGCCTCGCTGCTTCAAGCGCATCCGTCAAGCGTCCTGACGCGTTCCCCCGGTGCGGCGACCGTCCAGTGGTGTGTTGCGTACGTAGAAGCACGAATCTGGTGAGATGGCTCGGCAGTCTCCACGGCACCGGGCCTCGACCGTTACGCCGATCTTTCTCCTGGGTCTGGAAACGAACGCCACATTCGGGGAATCGCTTCTTCCATGGCATAGTGGGTGTAATCGTGGTTGCCGCAGCACTGCAAAAGCTGCAAGTCGGGGCGCGGCAAGGCATCGAGTAGGGCCAGCACATTGGGCAAGCCCGCTTTCGTAGTGCCAGAAGTCGCCGGTGTGGACCAGGACGTCATACTCCAGATCCCTGCACCTGCTGCAGAATGCGCCGGATTTTGGCGTGCTCGCGGCGAGTTCGACCCATGAAGTGTGTGTCGGACAGATGCAGGATGCGCAGACCCGTCCGCCGGCAGTTTGCCGGCTCCGTGGGGCAGACGGACGGTGAGCCGTTCCATTCCGACGTTGCGTGGTTCGTGCCAGAACGGCATACCCGGCTACGCCGGCGCCGATGCCGGCTGACAGGCCAACGCCGCGTAGAATCGCTTGCTGTGTTCTTCGATCGCGGAAGAACGCCGATGTCAAACGGGGAAGATTGGTCAAGCTCATCCAGCCACCTCGTAGAGAAGACATTCAAACTTTGGACAATGTGCTCCATGTCTGAAGGAGGAACATTGTCCAAAGTTTGAATACTGTGTCTATTGGTTACATGGTTCGAACGCCCAGACAGCAACGTGACCATTAATCGTACTGTAGTTTCCATTTGAAACCAAAGATGACTCGGATCTGAGATCGACCCGAGGGTTCGTGTCAGTTTGACAATTCCGCCTCTGCACGCCACAATACAGAAAAATGAGCCAGTGTCAACACAAAGGACTCATAATGAGCAAAAAATCATTTCTCAGCGATGTGACGCTCGACGCCGACCTGCAGAGACGTGCCGTCAATACCATTCGCATGTTGGCTGCCGACGGCGTGCAGGCAGGCCAAGTCCGGCCATCCCGGGCATGCCCATGGGCATGGCGCTGGCCGCATTTGACACTCTGGTCGCAAGCACATGCGCTTCAACCCAACCAATCCGGCCTGGGCAAACCGCGATCGCTTTGTCCTGAGCGCCGGCCACGGCTCCATGCTGCTCTATGCATTGCTCTACCTAACCGGCTACGATCTGCCTCTGGACGAGCTGCGCAACTTTCGCCAGTGGGGCAGCAAGACGCCCGGCCATCCCGAATATGGCCACACCCCCGGCGTGGAGACGACCACCGGTCCGCTGGGCCAGGGCTTCGCCAATGGCGTGGGCATGGCCCTGGCCGAGCGCTGGCTGGCCGAACGCTTCAACCGGCCGGATTACGACATCGTCGACCACTACATCTACGCGATCGTCAGCGACGGCGATCTCATGGAAGGCGTGGCCAGCGAGGCCGCCAGTCTGGCCGGTCATCTGCAGGCTGGGCAAGATTGTCTACCTCTACGACGACAACCAGCATCACCATCGACGGCAAGACCGATGTCTCGTTCACCGAGGATTGGGCCAAGCGCTTCGACGCCTACGGCTGGCACGTACAGAATGTGGACGGCACCGGACGCGCGCGGCCATCTCCGCTGCGATTGGCGTCGCCGCAGGTCGGACCCGCGGCCCAGCATCATCGGTTGTCGCAGCATCATCGGCTACGGCAGCCCCAACAATGCCGGCACCTCCAAGGTGCACGGTGAGCCTCTGGGCGAAGAAGAACTTGCCGCCACCAAAGAGAACCTCGGCTGGCCTCAGGAGCCGCGCTTCTTCGTGCCGGACGACGTCCTGGCTCTCTTCCGCCGGGCAGTTGACTTCGGCAGGACGCTCGAAGCGGAATACGAAACACTGCTTTGCTGCCTACGCCGCCGAACTATCCGGCGGAAGCCGCCGAATATAGCACAGTTGATCGCCGGCGATCTGCCTGCCGGCTGGGAAGAATCCATTCCGGTTTTTACTCCAGGCGGCGCCGACGCGACCCGCAACGCCAGCGGCAAGGTGATCAACGCCGTTGCCGGCACGTTGCCCAACTTGGTCGGCGGCAGCGCAGATCTGGCGGGCAGCAACAAGACCACCATTACTGGCCAGCCCTTTATCGACGCCGAGAGCTTTGCCGGCCCCAACATCCACTTCGGTGTGCGCGAACACGGCATGGCCGGCATCCTCAACGGCATGGCGCTCCACGGTGGCCTGATTCCCTACGGCGCGACCTTCTTGGTCTTCAGCGACTACATGCGCGGCAGCATGCGGCTGGCCGCGCTCATGGGCTATCCGTGTCATCTACGTGTTGACCCACGACAGCATTGGTCTGGGCGAAGATGGGCCGACCCACCAGCCCATCGAGCAGCTGGCCGCTCTGCGCACCATCCCCAATATGACGGTTATCCGGCCTGCTGATGCCAACGAGACGGCCCAGGCCTGGCGCGTGGCGTTGCTCAATACCAACGGCCCTACCGTCCTCGCCTTGACCCGCCAGAATCTGCCTATCTACGATCGCGCGGCGGATGGGCTGGGCGCGGCCGAGAGTCTTGCCCAGGGCGGCTACGTCTTCTACGAGCCGGCCGGCGGCGAGCCGAATGTCGTGATGATCGCCACCGGTAGCGAGGTCGATATCGCCTACAATGGCGCCAAGCTGCTGGCCGATGAGGGCATTGCCGCGCGGGTTGTCAGTCTGCCTTGTGGGAACTCTTTGCCGCCCAGGACCAGGGCTACCGTGACCAAGTGCTGCCACCCGGACGTGCCGCGTGTCTCCATCGAGGCGGCCACCACCTTCGGCTGGGCGCGCTGGGTCAACGACGGCATCTCCATCGGCATCGACCATTTTGGCGCCAGCGGACCTTACCAGAAGCTCTATGCCGAATTCGGCCTGACCGCGGAAAATGTGGCCGCGCAGGCCCGGTCAGTTTTGGGAAAGTAAGAGATGCTGGCACTCCTGTCTGACATCTTGCGACGTACGCGCCAGCACCATGCCATCGAACATGCGACGATTCACATTTTGGCTGCGCGCTTTCCCCGGCAGCGTTTCAGCGGGTTGAGCGACCCGATCGGCTTCACCATCTACGGCGACGTCGACGAGCTGGCGCTGCGCAAGGTGCGTGGGCGATGCTCTTCTGCGTCTACAGGCAGGAGAGCATGCGTTGGCCATCCATCCGAATTGCGGCACCAATCTGGCCACGACCGGCATCCTGGCGACACTGGCGGCGGCGGTCGGTCTGAGTGTCCGTCGTAATTTCATCGAAAGGCTGGTAATTGCGTTTATCCTGGTACTGCCGACCCTGGTCATCGCCCGGCCGTTGGGTCTGTGGCTACAGGAGTACACCACGCTGGCCGATGTCAGCGATCGCTGGCTGGCCGACATCCGGCTCCAGCCGTGTCGCTGACCGAGTCTCGAGACTGGCCGATTGGGCTCCCATCGCCGTGATCTTCGACTGACGTAATCCGACACTGTGCATTCAACCGTGATCTATCTCTTACTCAACTCAGACGAATACCTTGTCTCCCAGCGACTGGAACAGTTCAAAGCCGGCCATGGGCGATGCTGAGATGGCCGATCTCAACACGGCGACGATTGCGGCCGGACAAGCCACGGTCGCCGAACTGTTGGGACAGGCGAGTATGATGCCCTTTCTGAGCACACGTCGTCTGCTGGTGGCCCATGACTGGCTCAATCACTTGGACAGGCGGATGGCAGCCAGCAAGAGCACCGACAGTGCTGCGCATGGCGAGGCCGCGCAGTTGATGGCCGGTTTCGCCACGCTGGCCGACTCGTCCGATCTGGTCTTCATCGAGGCAAAAGGAGTCGACAAACGGCGCCAACTCTGGAAAGGGTTCAAGACCACCGGGGGAGAAGAGGTCGCGGGTCTCAATGCGCTAGGCAAGAGTGGGGTCATCAAAGTCGAGGAGTACGGAACACCCGATCCCAAGGCATTGCCGGGCTGGATCAAGCGGCGTGCAGGTCAGAAGCAGATCTCCATCGACGGACGCGCCGTGCAGATGCTGGCTCGACTACGTCGGTCCCAATCTGCGCCAGCTGGACAACGAACTGGACAAGTTGGCTGCCTATGCGTCCGGCCGCACTATCACCGGTGACGACGTTCAGACTCCTGGTCAGCGACGCCAGCGAAGGCGTCATCTGGAACCTGACCGACGCGCTCAGCCGGCGCGACGGTCGACAGGCCATGCAGACGCTCTACGAACTACGGCGCGGCGACGCCAATCAGTTCTACCTGCTCACCATGATCGCGCGCCAGTATCGCATCATCGATCAAGGTCAAGGATGCCGTAGCCCAGGGCATGAACAACGAGTACGACATCGCCAAACAGGTCAAGGAGAGCCCCTATCCGGTCAAGAAGGCCATGCAGCAGGCAGCGCGGCTACTCGTTTGACGAGCTGGATGATATCATGGAGCGACTGTTGGCCGCTGACATCGCCATGAAGACCGGCGCCGATGCCGACACGGAAATCGATGTGCTGATTGCCGAGTTGACGCGCTCACCCCGACGCTGACGCTGGCATTGTCGACCGGCTACCCAAACTGATGTTTCTCTCGCACCTGTCGCTCACCCATTTTCGCAACTACGGCCAGCTGGAGCTGGATTTCACCGCGCCCTCTGACCCTGATGCAGGGGAGAAATGCCCAGGGCAAGACCAATCTGCTGGAAGCGATCTACTATCTGGCCACCAGCAAGCCGGTCCACGCCTCGACCGAGCGGGAGGTGGTCGGCTGGCAGGCGGTGCGACGAGCCCATTCCCTACTGCCGGGTCGCGGCCGATCGTGCGAACATCCCGAATCGCGACCGGCAAGCCGCTGCGAACTGGAGATCTTGCTTACGCCCCGGGATGATGGCGTCAATTTCAAGAAGCAGGTG
Source organism: uncultured Chloroflexia bacterium (assembly GCA_963715415.1). Lineage (GTDB taxonomy): Bacteria > Chloroflexota > Anaerolineae > Caldilineales > Caldilineaceae > JAWKOK01. Next base: position 24,266 of record CAVQSG010000055.1, read on the forward strand.
AAAGATCAACGGCGTCATCAAGCGCAGCATGGATCTGATCGGCCTGATGCGGGCGGTGCTCTTCTTGCCGGAGGACATCAAGCTGGTCGACGGCAGCCCCGGCGAACGGCGGCGTTATCTGGATATTGCTCTCTGCCAGATCGATCGCACCTACTGCCGGGAACTTTCGGCCTTCCAAAAGGTGCTCAGCCAGCGCAACAGCCTGTTGAAGAACCTGCGTGAGAACGGCGCGTCCGCTCCATGCACCCACCACCTCCGCCCAACTGGGCTTTTGGGACGACCAGCTGGTGACGCCACGGCAGCTATGTGATGGCAACGGCGTTTCGGTTTTGTGCAGGAATTGCTGGGCAGCGCAGTGCAGCGCCATACCGACCTGACCGACGGTGCGGAAGAGTTGGCATTCACTATCTGCCGAGCTTCAATCTGGGGTTGCTCGACGAGGCGAGTTCGTCCGTTTTCGTGAGGGAACGCTGCCGCCGGGAAGTCTACGATCCGCCGCGCGTGACGATCACGACGGAAGCGGTCGCGGCCTGCTACCGTCGCCAAGCTGGAGCAACGGCGCGACCGAGAACTGGCCGCCGGCAGCACACTCTACGGCCCCCACCGCGACGATCTCCGCTTTCTGGCCAATGACCGGGATCTGCGCACCTACGGCAGTCGCGGCCAGCAGCGCACAGCCGCGCTTTCGCTCAAATTGGCCGAAGTCCGCGCCATGACCGAGGCCACCGGCACACCGCCCATCTTGCTGCTGGACGATGTCATGAGCGAGCTGGATGACGTTCGTCGCAGCACGCTGCTGACTGCGCTGGAGGACGTGCGCCAGGCGCTGCTGACCACCACCGACTGGGATGACTTTACGCCCGAGTTCCGTCGCGCGCAGAACTGTTGACCATTGACCACGGCGCGGCGGCAGCGCCGTGAGCCATCCGGACATGAAACCCGTGGTCGTATTTCCGTTTCACGATCCGTAACGCATTCTGGAATATCGCCGTCAGAGTCCGCCCACAAAACGACATTCGTAATGTAGACAAGTGGAGGATACTGTGCTCCTGACCATCGACGTCGGCAACACCAATATCATGCTCGGCCTCTACGCCAATGCGGCGCTGGGACCTCATTGGCGACTGGCCACCGATCACGAGCGTATGCCCGACGAGTACGCCATGCAACTGATCAACCTGCTTAGCTATGTGGGCGTCAACACGACGGACATCGACGGCGTGGCACTGGCGTCGGGCGTGCCGGGGCTGACCACCCGCTGGATCGAGGTCTGTCGGCGCTATCTCAAGCTGGAACCGCTGGTGGTCCACGGGCGCATGAAGACCGGGCTGACCATCCTCTACGACAATCCGGACGCCGTCGGCGCCGATCGTGTGGTGGATGCGGTGGCTGCCTATACCTTCTACGGCGGTCCGCTCTGCATCGTGGACTTCGGCACCGCCACCACCTTTGAGGCGGTCACTGCGGCCGGCGAATATCTGGGCGGCGCAATCGCCCCGGCATCGGCATTGCGGCCGATGCGCTGGCCCAACGCGCGGCCAAACTGCCGGCCATCGACATCGCCATGCCGCCGTCGCCCATCGGCCGCAACACGGTCCACTCCATGCAGTCCGGTCTCTTCTGGGGCTATGTCGGCCTGGTCGAAGGCATGGTCGCCCGCTTCAAAGCGGAACTGGGACCGGATACCAAGGTGATCGGTACCGGCGGCCTCGCCCCGCTTCTCGCCAGCGGCACCGACGTCCTGGACGAGATCGCACCGTGGCTGACGCTGGATGGCCTGCGGATTTTGTACGAGATGAATCGCAGTACCTGATCGAACACGCGGAGCCGACTCCATGATCTCAACTCCTCTGGCCGACAAGCACATCCTTCTCGGTGTGACCGGCAGCATTGCCTGCTATAAGGCCGCTGATCTGGCCAGCAAACTGGCACAGAGCGGCGCGCAGGTCGACGCGATCCTGACTTCCGGCGCAACGCGCTTTCTCTCGCCGCTGACTTTTCAGTCGGTGACGGCCGGCGCGCCTATGGCGACGACGATCTCTGGGGCAGCGAGGCGCATGTGTTGCACGTCGGCTTGGGGCATACGGCCGACCTGTTGGTGATCGCGCCGGCGACTGCCAATACAATCGCCAAGCTGGCCGCCGGTCAGGCCGACAACCTGCTTACAGTGACTGCACTGGCAGCCACCTGTCCATGCATGATCGCGCCGGCCATGGACGGCGGCATGTTCGACCACCCGGCCACCCAGGCCAACCTGGCTGTTTTGCGCGCGCGCGGCACAGTGATCGTTGGGCCGGAAGAGGGGCATCTGGCTTCGGGGCTCGTAGCCAAGGGGCGCATGACCGAGCCGACTGTCCTATTGGGGGAGATTCGCCGGCTGCTGGCGCAGCATGGTCCATTGGCCGGGCGCAAGATCGTCGTCACGGCCGGGGGCACGCGCGAAGCCATCGATCCCGTGCGCTACATCACCAATCGATCGTCGGGCAAGCAGGGGTATGCGGTGGCCCAGGCCGCCCTCGACGCCGGCGCGGAGGTGACGCTCGTCTCAACCGTGGATTTGCCGCTGCCTCAGGGCGTGCATCTGATCCCTGTCGACTCTGCCCAGGAGATGACCGACGCGGTGCTGGACGAGGCGGTCGGGGCGGATGCACTTATTATGGCTGCGGCTGTGGCCGATTTCCGCCCGGTCCAGGTATCCAAACAGAAGATCAAGAAGGAGAGCGGCGTGCCGGCGATCGAGCTGGCGCGCACCGAAGATATCCTGGCCGCGGTCAAGCAGCAGTTGCGACCGACCGGATTTCCACGCGTTGTCGTCGGCTTCGCCGCCGAAACCCAGAACCTGCTGGAAAACGCGCGGTCGAAGCTGGAGCGCAAGGGCATGGACATGATCGTTGCCAATGATGTAAGCGCGCCGGACGCCGGTTTTGCCGTCGACACCAACCGGGTTACCTTTGTGCAGCGAGACGGCTCGACTTCGGCCCTACCCCTGATGAGCAAGGCCGAAGTCGCGGCTGAGATCATCGCCCGTGTCGTGCACTTCCTGGCGGAGTAGACCTACGGCGATCCGGGAGGAGCGGGCGGCTTGCCCGGTCGGTCCGGTTCAGGAGTCGGTTCAAAGGGGGATGGCTCGCGAGTTGGTTCCGGCCGGCCGGGATCGATAGGTTCATTGGTCGACTCGGGTCGGGGCGCGTCTTCATCACTGCCACCACCACCGCCACCGCTGCTCACGAAGCGGAACGGATGCGCGCCGCCCAGATAGGCCAAACGCTGATACGGTTCGAGCTGGACCAGCAGAACACCCCACTGGTAGTCCTCCCCAAAATTTAGCAAGGTCAGGCTGCTTGCCGTATCCTCCAGGTTGACGCGCACTTCCGTGTCCGGTCGAGCGCCGATGGGACTAAACCCGGCGACCATGGGATCCTGGCCCGGTTTCCAGAAGACCATTTCATAGCCCTGGTTCGGGCCGAGCTGTGCGGAAGTGGCCCAGCGGAAGAGGAGACGACCGGCCAGCGCCGGCGCCAGCGGTTCCAGCAACGTGACATCGCCGGCGAAGACAGCAGGCGGCGGCGCGGCGGCCGCCTGGATCGGTTGATTGGCGTTTACGCGTGGCCGATTGGGCGCCGCCAGCGGCGGGCTGGGATCCGGCGCTTCCGGCCACATTGTCAGCACTGGAACCTGAGAGATCTCCGCAGGGCAATCCATGAACGCAGCTGACGCCCAACCTGTTTGGTCATTCCAATCGCCGATCAGCCAGCTTTCGCGTCCCGCTCTGGGCGCGCACGGCAAAGCGGCTGCCCTGCGGCATCTTGGTCGAACGCGGGTACTCAACCGCGGGGCCCGTGCGCAGATTCAAGTTTTGTGCGGTCACCACACAGACTGGAGAAGCTGTCAGGGTAGTGCCTGGGACAACCGCGGTGCAAGCTGCCAACAAGAGAACAATCGATAACGCCGCAATTGCGACGGATCTGGCTTGGTGGGTCACACTCTCCTCCAAGGGGGCACGATGAAATGTACCGCAGGCGATTCCAGAGCCCGGTCCCGGCTTCTGCTGTGCGGGAATGGTCGGTGCTCAGCCTGGATAATACATGGATATGATTTGACGATTTTGCTCCGTAGAGTATACCGAAATAAGCGGCAATTGAATAGTCTGTAGATCCGCCGGGCAAGAGTACCTATTGAATGGGACAGATGTCCCTCTCTGCGGTGCAACGAATGCCCCTTTCGGTCGCCGGTGCAGATATGACAGGATCAATATGAGCAGAAGTTGACGGTTATATCAGAGGCTTCGAGGAGGAGACCGGCCGGCGCCCTGACTTGATCGGCAGCTTCGCGGGCGCCATTCGGTATAGCCGCTACGGGTTTGTCAAACGGTTCGCCATGCCATCCCGACCTTCCTGGGAGCTTTCGCCACAAGAAGCTGTCGGCCGGAGAGCTTCCGGGAAGGTGTAACCGGGAATCTATTTCTGGACGAACAGTGAGTGTTGACAAAAGCAGTGACCTTTTCGAGTGTTGGCAGCCGTGTCGACATCTCGTCCCCTGATCTACAAAAAGCGCCGGGTGCATCCCATTTTCCGGGGCGCCCGTCGACAGCACGAAACGAATCTCCTTGAGGAAGCCCCAAAATGTGGTATGCACCCAAAAGCGCCTCGACACAGGACTTCCCCCCTGATTGGTGTATAATCATCGCAATTGGCGGCAACAGCAAGCCGGCGTCAACCCGGCCACCGATAGCGAAGACACCCAAATATTGGACAATGTGCTCCATGTTCGGACGAGGAACATTGTCCGATATTTGAAGCATGTGTCCATGAGAAGGAATCCAACCATGGATCAACCACTGAAAATTGCCATGATCTCTTCCGAGTGCGTGCCCTTCGCCAAGACGGGTGGGCTGGCCGACGTTGTCGGTGCACTGCCGAAAACCCTGCGGTCCATGGGGCATGAAGTCATCGTCGTCATGCCCAAATACGCGATGATCGATGCACAGAAATTTGGGCTGACCCGCCATTTCAACGCACTGGGCGTATGGATGGGCAATGTCTTGGAGTGGTGTGCCGTCGATGTAGCCGACAGCGGCGGCGTGCCGGTCTATTTCATCGAACACAACGGTTATTTTGGCCGCGACGGTCTGTATCACGACGCCGACAACAACGACTACGGCGACAATCCGCGACGCTTTGCCTTTCTGACACGCGCCGGGCTGCAACTGTGCCGCGATCTGAACTTCGCCGCCGACGTTGTCCATGTCCACGACTGGCAATCGGCATTGGCGTCTGCCTACCTGAAGGTGTGGCACTGGAACGATGCCGTATTGGGCGGCACTGCCGGCATGTTGACCATCCACAACCTTGCCTACCAGGGGAAATACAGCGCCGGCGACTACGATTACATCGGTCTTGGCCTGCAAAATTTCACCTCCGACAAGCTGGAGGATTTCGGTGCGATCAACTTCCTTAAAGGCGGGATCGCATTTGCGGATATGGTCAACACCGTGAGCCCGACGTATGCTGCCGAAACACGCACGCCCGAACTTGGTTACGGGCTGGCGCCATACCTGTCTGACCGGGGCGATGACTACATCGGCATTCTCAACGGCATCGACTATACCGATTGGAATCCGGCCGTTGATCGGTTGATTCCTGCCCGGTACACGCCCACGGATCTGGGCGGCAAGACCGTTTGCAAACACGAACTACAGCTGCGGTTCGGGCTGGAACCGGATCCCAATGTTCCGCTCATCGGCGTGGTCAGCCGCTTTGCTGCCCAGAAAGGGCTCGATCTGCTGGCCCAGGCAATGGAACCTATCCTTGACAACATGGCCGTACAGTTTGTCATCCTTGGCTCGGGCGACAAAGCATTGGAGGCCTTTTATGCCTCGCTGCCGGCACGGTATCCAGGTCGGGTCGGTAGTTTTATTGGCTACAACAATGAACTTTCCCACTGGATCGAGTCCGGTGCAGATTTCTTCATCATGCCATCCATCTATGAACCGTGTGGCCTCAACCAGATGTATTCGCTCAAATACGGTACTTTGCCCATCGTCCGCGCAACCGGCGGACTTGACGACACCGTGATTCAGTATGACGAGGTTAGCGGCGACGGCACCGGATTCAAGTTCTGGGAGACCAGCCCGAGCGCCATCTACTACACGGTCGGTTGGGCGGTCAGTACCTACTACGATCGCCGGTCACATATCGACAAGATGGTACAGACGGCGATGGCGCAGGATTACTCCTGGGAAAGTAGTGCCAGGGAATACGTTGCGGCCTACCGCCGCGCCATTGAGAACAAGCAAGGCCTATAACGAGGCATGGATGAGAGACTCTCCAGCAGGCGCAATATCTTGCGTGCTGTGCCGTCATGGTTGTGGATCGTGATTGCACTGAGTCTGGTCTTGACGTCGAGCGCATATGCGACTCTGACGCCTGCGTTCCGGCCCGGATGGACGCTGCCTGCGCACAATCGTTTCGAACTGGAGAGCGGAACCGTAGTTCACCGCATCGATCTCTTTGTCACCAATGCCTTCCTCATCGAAACGGACAATGGCGTGATTCTGGTGGACGCCGGTATGCCGTTCCAGCAAGGACGTATCCTGCGTGCGCTCGGAAAGATCGGGCGCGAAGATGATCTGAAGCTCATTTACATCACCCATGCCCATGTCGACCACTACGGCAGCGCGACAGCGCTGCACGAGGCCACAGGTGCGCCGATCGCCGTCCATCGGGGCGATGTTGAGACGATGGCTGCGGGCGAGTCGCCCTTAGGACAGATTCGGGATCTGCAATGGTTATCGATCCGGACATTGCCCTATATCGAACGCATGATCGCACTTCTGGCGCCGACCGAGACCGATCTTGTCCTCGAAGACGGCCAGCGCTTGGATGAATACGGCGTTGACGGCTACGTTCTGTACACGCCCGGTCACACCCCCGGCTCATCGACCTTGATCCTCGACGATCAGTATGCCTTTGCAGGTGATCTGGTCTCCGCAACGGGGAATCCGCACGCGCAGAATTCCTATGCGTTTAGCTGGGCGCGGATCGCCTCCAGCCTGCGCCGGCTGCAGGATCTGGATCCGGCAACTCACCTTTGCCGGCCATGGCGCCCAACCCATTAGCGCAAACGAACTGCAATCACTCACAGTCGACGTCGTCGATCCATAGGCGCCGGCCGTCACCTCGGTCGCGATTGTGACCAGAGTCCGAATCGATATCGCAGTGCAGAATAGGATTCCCTACCGGCTCTGCGCCTTGTGCTATGCTGAACCGGAAATCGCAATCTGGACGGGTGTGAAGGAAGATATGCAGATATTGTACCCGGGTAAGAGGGCATCTCGCTCTACACGGACCTGTGTGACGGATGTCACGTGCAATCGATGGCGCATGCCCCTACTTCCCTTCACGACATCATGCTAGGCTCCAAACCTGACATGTCCACTCCGCCTCGAAGAATGTCGCACCGCATGCATAGACGCGTGCACAGGTAGCCTAAGGAGAACCCATGACCAAACAGATCCTAGTGGCCTACGCAACCGGCGCCGGAACGACTGCCGACGTGGCGGCAGCAATTGCCGAGGAGATCGGCAAAGAGGGCACACCGGTTGACGTGAGCAATGTGGTCGACGTTGAGGACCTGAGCGAGTACAGCGCTGTCGTCGTCGGAAGTTCAATCCGCCTTGGACGTTGGCTGCCTGAGGCCATCGAGTTCATCGAAGATTTCCAAGACACGTTGGCGTTGAAGCCGGTGGCGCTCTTCACTACCTGTCTGACCATGGTGACCGATTCGGCCGACAGCCGGCAGACCGTACTGGCCTATATGGAACCGCTGCTGCATCTTGCGCCGGGCATGCTCCCGGTCGGTATCGGACTCTTTGCCGGCGCGCTGGCTCCCGAGATGCGTCTGATCATTCCCGGCAATCACGGCCCCCACGGCGACTTTCGCAACTGGCCTGCCATCCGCGCATGGGCAGCAAGCATCCGCCCCCGTCTGCTGGCCGCCGAAGTCCGTACCCACGCAGACTATGACCTTCATGAGGCAGTGCTCAGCTATACCGATCTCTCCAGCGCAGATCTACACAACATCGACCTGCAACAGGCCGATCTTGAAGAGGCCGATCTGAGCAGGTCCGATCTGAGCGATGCAACACTCGACCAGGCCAACCTTGCCAATGCAGACCTCCGCCGCGCCAACCTGCGCGATTCGCATCTGTTCTGGTCGAACCTGCATGGAAGTGATCTACGCGGTGCGGTTTTGGTCGGCGCCAACCTCATGGGCGCCGATCTGACGGAAGCCGACCTTTCCGGGGCGGATCTGCACAATGCCGTGCTCAACGGCGCGATCTTGCGCCACGCGAAGCTACGTGCCTGTAATTTGGCCGACTCCGACCTGATTTGGGCTGATCTGAGTTCTGCGGATCTGCGCGAAGCAAAGCTGGCAGGTGCAAGATTGGGCTGGGCAAATCTGGCCGATGCCAAGCTGGCCGATGCCGATCTCGCCGGTGCACACTACAACGCCTATACCCGTTGGCCCACCGACTTCTCACCGGACGAAGCAGGCTGTATCCGCTCCGGCGACATAGTTTGAACGAGCTACTTGGGATACACATGGGTGCATACTATTTCGGGGCGATGGGCGAGAATATCATCGGCCGCGTCCGCAGGAAGTCACCCAATGTGGGATGCACCCGATACACATTCGGCGGTTGACATCGTCGACAAAACTGCGATAGGATCCGGGCATCTTTGCCATGATGATAGTGGCGTGAGGTCCACTAACTGATTGCTCACGTCGAACGTCAAAAACCCATACCTAGGAGAGACCCATGCAATCCCCCGGCATGTACACTCTGTCGCTGTCGGCGACACTCTTTTCCACCCTTCTGTCCCTGTTTATCGCCTCGCGTTCTACGCCCCAGAGTCTACTCGTACCGTTGACGCCGTCCGGACTGGTAATTGGCGCGCACGAGACAATCTCGGCTACAAAGCTCTATTTGCCGCTGATTGTGGGGCCAGCGCCTGCCCGCGTTCTCATCGCAGCTGCCCATATCGACAGCGCCATCAGCCATGAGCCGGACGAGGCGCTGCTGCTCTGGAACGTGGGTGGGCTCACCCAGATCTCTGGCCGGATGGCAAATCGACACCGGCTCACGCAGGGCGACCGTGCCGTCAACCGTCACTCTGTCGCTTGCGCCCGGCGCTCGGCTGTGGTGCACCGCCGAAGCATCTGTCTTTCGCCATTCGTCGGAGGAGGCAGCCGGCTGCGAATGGGGCGAATCGACCGCTGCGGACGCCGTGCTTCTGGATGGCGACATATCGTTTCCCAACAGAGGCGGCGTCATCCACTTGCGCGACGAGACGGGCCATATCCGGGACACGCTTCTCTACGGTGACAACGACAGACCCTCGCCGGGATGGTCCGGCCCTCCTGCACAACTCTACACCCGCGGTGCAATTGCTGCGATCGGGCAAGTCTGGCAGCGGAAACGGCATCCGTCGACCGGCTCTCCAATCGACAGCGACAGCGCCACCGACTGGAGTGGCGACCTGACCGATCTGGCGTGGGGCCGGCAGGTGCGTCGACCCGGCTGGCGCGGCTGGGGTCCCACCGACCTGGGCGTGCCGGTGTCGTCCCGTCAACATGCAACAGTAGGTGTTGCAGTGGGCCCGGAAGGGCTCTATCAGCCGGTGGGTGACTCCCTGTCCGCGGCGGCGTCGACCATCGACCTCAGCATCTACACGCTGGAACATCCGGAGCTGACGGCGCTGCTGGTTGACCGCTTGGCCCATGGTGTGCGAATCCGCCTGCTTCTCGAAGGTAGCCCACCCGGCGGAATCAGCGATCTGCAGAAATGGTGTGTGGCGCAGCTGGCCGCCGCCGGCGCGGATATCCGTTATATGGCCGTCCGCGATGACGCACCCAAGGGCTACAAACCGCGCTACTCTTACACCCATGCCAAATATGCCGTCATCGACGGCCGCGCCGTGCTAGTCGGCACCGACAACTTCAACCGCGATTCCATGCCGGTCCCCGCTGACAGACCGGTGGGTGGTCGCCGAGGCTACTATCTCTTCACCGACGCCACGGACGTGGTCGCGGCGCTACAAGCGGTCTTCGACGCCGATTGGCAGCCTGAGCGCTTCTACGACCTCTTTGTCTACAGCCCACAACATGACAGATATGGCCAACCGCCGGCCGATTTTGTGCTCGAACCGCCGGCCGACTACGACATCGCGGAGGCTCCTTTCGGCGCGCCGGTTCAGACGATCGGCACAGCGGACTTTGTCGTTGTCACTGCGCCGGAAAACGCATTGCACCCGGATCATGGGCTGCGCCGATTGATCGAGCAGAGTGGTCCCGGCGATGAGATTCTGCTGGAGCAACTCTACGAACACAAGTACTGGGGCGACAGCGTCAGCAATCCAGTCGCGGATCCGAATCTCCGCTTGGAAGCAATCCTGAATGCAGCCCGAACGCGGCGCGCACGTGCGCATAGTGTTGGACAGCTATTTTGACGATGCGGAAGCGCTGCGCAGCAATCGCGCCACCGTGGATTATGTCCGCACGGTAGCCGAGGCCGAGGGCCTGGACATGGATGCACGTTTGGGTAACCCAACAGGTGGCGGCATTCATGCCAAGCTCATGCTGCTTACGCTGGACGGCGTCGCTTGGTCCGCGGTTGGTAGCCTCAACGGCGGTGAAATCAGCCATAAGGTCAACCGTGAGGTTCTGCTGTTGACCGACGCCCCTGCGATCCATCAGCGGCTTCTCGAGGTCTTCGTGTGGGACTGGGATCGGAGCCAGTAGACCGGCGATCAGAGAATTCGACGCGCTGTCCGATCACAAGGGTAGCGGGTGTAAAGCGTCGGTGAGGTGTAGAGCCGGTGTAGCTACCCAAGCCGACGAGCGCGTGCGTAGCGTCCAGTGGGGGGAGTGAGCCTATGGTTCAATGGTCACATGCCTACAAAGAGAAGAGACCTATGCAAAGTTGGACTGAGTATGGCGCTGGCCATACTGATAATGGGCGGCGTCTGGAAATCGGCTACCGCCCAAGGTGGTGCGTTGAACTGGACACAAATCTCCACGGCTGACGGTGATTTGGCTGCGCCCAGCAAGAGCAAACAGCAGACCGCGTCGTTGGTCCTGGACGTCGATGGCGATGGCATCAACGATTTTGTGATCGCAGCGCGACGCGATCCGGGCCCTTCGTTGGTCTGGTATCGTCGCACGGCCAGCGGTTGGACTCGCCACGTGATCGACGATGAAGTGCTGGATATCGAGGCGGGCGGCGACTATCATGACATCGACGGCGATGGCGATTTGGACGTCGTCATGGGTGGTGACAGCCGGAGTAACAAGGTTTGGTGGTGGGAGAACCCCTACCCTGACTTTGATGCGTCCGATTCCTGGACGCGGCGCGAAATCAAGAGCAGCGGCGCTACGAAGCATCACGACGCCATCTTTGGTGACTTCGACGGAGATGGCCGGATCGAACTGGTCTTCTGGAATCAGGGCGCGCAGGCATTGTTCCTGGCCGAAATCCCCGAGAATCCGCGTACATCCGGCACATGGGCATTGACGCCTGTCTATAGCTGGAGTGACGTTGAACATGAGGGGCTCGCCGCAGCGGATGTGGACGGCGACGGCCTTTTGGACATCGTGGGGGGAGGGCGCTGGTTCAAGTACGCCGGAAACAGCTCCTTCACTCCCGAGATCATCGACGCCGCGCAGAGTTTTACCCGCGTGGTTGCCGGACAGTTCATCCGCGGGGGTCGGCCAGAAATTGTCTTCGTGAAGGGTGACACCACCGGCCCGCTTATGTTCTACGCATGGTCTGACGGGGAATGGAGTGGACAAGATCTGCTTGGAAAAGATATAACCCTTGGCCACAGTCTGGAAAGGGGCGATATCGACCGAGACGGCAATTTGGACCTGTTTCTTGGTGAAATGGGCATTAACGGCAACGACAACGCCAAGACTTGGATTCTCTTCGGCGACGGACGCGGCAACTTCAAGGTAAAGGTGCTCTTTTCCGGCTACGGTCAGCACGAATCGCGGTTGGCGGACTTGGATGGCGACGGCGATCTTGATATTTTGGGAAAGCCCTATACCTTTGGCTCGCCGGGTATCTCAATCTGGCTCAACGACGCCGGACGCATCAGCCTAGATCGATGGCAGCGGCATCCGATTGACGACGAGCGACCACATCGGGCCGTGTTCGTCACGCCCGCCGATCTGAACGGCGACGGACTGTTCGACGTGCTGGCCGGTGCCTGGTGGTACGCGAATCCGGGCGCGATCGCCAAGCCGTGGCAACGACGCGAGATCGGTGCATCGCTGGATCAGCTTGCGGCTGTCTATGACTTTGACGGCGACGGCGATCAGGATATATTGGGCACGGTTCGAAACGGTCGGCCCCATGAAGGCAACGAATTCGTCTGGGCGCGCAACGATGGAGCCGGACAATTCTCAGTCATGAAAAATATCGAGCGCGGCGACGGCGACTTTCTGCAGGGAGTTGCGGTCGGTCCGCTGGCGGCCGACGGTGAGCTGGCGGTGGCGCTCTCGTGGCACCAAGCTGGCAAGGGCGTTCAGTTGCTCACCGTGCCCGACGACCCAAGCACAGATGTGTGGACGTGGTCGCAGATTGCCGCTGTTTCCCAGGACGAAGCGCTGAGCAGCGATGATATCGACGGCGATGGTGATGCGGATCTTTCCCTCGGCACGCTCTGGCTGCGAAATGACAACGGCCAATGGAGCGTACAGACTCTGCACTCGACCGATGACGCACCGGATCGCAATGTGCTGCGTGACGTCAACGGTGACGGCCGGCTCGACGCCGTGATCGGCTATGAGAAGTTCAAGGGAGCAGGGACGCTGGTCTGGTACGAGCAGGGCGCCGCAGCAGATGCGCTCTGGGAACCACACCCCATCGCTGATCTGGTAGGTCCGATGAGCATCGATGTCGCGGACCTGGACGGTGACGGCGATCTGGACGTGGTGGCCGGAGAACATATCACAGGCAAGCCGGAAAGTGCCGGCCTATTCGTCTTTGAGAACCTGGATGGAGTAGGCACGGCCTGGAAGCCTGTCACCGTTTGGACCGGCGACGAACACCACGATGGTGCGCAATTGGCCGACTTCGACAACGATGGCGATCTCGACATCGTCTCCATCGGCTGGACGCACGATCGGGTCGTGATTTACGAGAATCTAGGCAGGACAGAGCACCGCATCTTCCTGCCGATCGTGACGGCAGAATGAGAGACGCTCGCCCGCAGAGGACGAACAGTGACGGCCAAGAATGAACCGATTATCCGCACGTTGACTGCCGATGATCAGGCAGCATTGGAGCGATTTCTGCTACCGCACATCGAGTCATCCATGTTTCTCTTGGCCAACAGCCGATCGGCGGGTCTGGTCGACTACGGCGATCGCTTTCAGGGCACCTATGCCGCTGCATTCGAAGAGGATGCAATCGTCGGCGTGGTCGCTCACTTCCGCAATGGGTACCTGATCCCGCAGTCGCCGGTGCATCTGGATGCGCTCTGGCGCGCAGCCGTTGAAGAATCCGGTCGTCCGATTGTCGGCACCAACGGTCCGGCAGAACAGGCCTTTGCCATCGTCGACGCGCTGGGTTTGAAAGAGAATGACTTGCGCATGCACAGCCGAGAATCTCTCTACCGGCTGGATCTGGATCGTCTGGTCGTTCCCCTCGCTTTAGTTGACGGCACGCTCCAAGGACGCCCAATCGGTGCGGATGACGTCGACACGATCACGGCGTGGGCAGTGGCCTATATGCAAGAAGCGCTGTATGAAAACGACGCCGATCTTCTGACGCGCGCCCGGGCGCGCGTCGACCATGGCATCGCGTCTGGCACAACCTGGCTTGTCGAAGAAATGGGGCGTCCGGTCGCCATGAGCTCCTTTAACGCGGTCATGGCGGAAGCGGTGCAAGTCGGAGGCGTCTATACGCCTCCTGAGCTGCGCGGCCGGTACTATGCCCGTGCAGCTGTTGCCCAATCTTTGCTCGATGCACGTGCCAACGGCGTGCGCCTCGCTGTTCTGTTTACCGGCAGCGATCACATTGCCGCGCACAGGTCATACTCATCACTCGGCTTTGAAATTGTGGGAGAATACGCGATTGTGGCCTTTCATCAGCCGGTCCCAATTTAATCGCGCTGCCAGGGCATGACCCTTCGCTCCAGCCACTGCAGGCCAAAGGTAAGCAGAACGCCGAGCCCCATGACCACAAAGAGCCCGGCATACATCTTCTCGGTGACGAGGACTTCCCAGTAATAGAAGGTGACAAACCCGATTCCTTTGCGGGCGCGCACAAACTCGATCGCGACGATGACGATCAGCGCTGTGCCCAACGCCAGGCGCAGCCCGGCAAAGATGACCGGCAGCGCGCCGGGCAGGATCACATGCCGAAAGAGCTGCCGGCGATTGGCCCCGTAGTTGCGCCCGGCCTGAATGTAGACCGGATCGATGTCGCGGACGCCGGCCATAGTGTTGATGGCAACCAGGAAAAAGGCCGATATCGCCACCACCGCGATCTTTGGCCCCTCGCCGAAGGGGTTGGCGAAGATGAGCATCATGATGGGGAAGATGGCGATCTTGGGCAGCACATAGATCGCCGACATGGTGCCGTCCAACATGGTGCGCACCGTCTTGTTCATGCCCATCACCATGCCGATGAGAATGCCTGGCGCCGCCCCGATGGTGAACCCGGCAAAGACACGCCAGAGTGTCGTCAGAACATGGCTTTCGGTAAGAAGTGCCACCGCCGGTTCCCATCCCTGGGTTGCCAACGTCTGCGGAAAGAGCCAAGGGCGTCCGAAAAGGCTGGTTTCGTTGAACTCGTCATAGTTGATGGTCAAGTCCCAAAGGGCCGCGACAATCGCGCGTTGGCGGTGGAAACCAACGCGCATTGAGGATCTCGGCGCGCACGATCAGCTCCCAAGCGACCAGCAACAGAACCGGAAAACCGATGGCCAGGACCAACTCGAAGGCCCGGCGCCGTTGCGGCGACACCGTCCGGCCGACCTGCTCAGCCAGCATGACGATCAGTGCGAAATTGACCAGTAGCCCAAGCCACCAGAGCCGTTCCCATAGCCCGGTCAGTGAGAGTAACGCATTCCAAACCGCGATGGCCACGATGATGGCGACAGACGTCCGCGTCACCCGATCTCTCCCATCTGCTCCTGCAGCGAACGCATGACCTCGTCCTGCAGCGATTCCCAAATTTGATAGGTTAGTTCGCTGAACTCGACGTGGCTGGTTGTCTCCAACGAGCGGGGCCGAGGGATGGTCTACGTCGAAGATCGCCTTGTTGGCGCCGGGATGCGCAGTCATCAGCACGACCCGGTCTCCCAGCAACACCGCTTCGTCGATACTGTGGGTGATGTAGACTACTGTCTTGCGGTTGGCCTCCCAGATTCGCAGCAATTCTTCTTGCAGCACTGTGCGCGTCTGGGCATCCAGCGCGCCCAGCGGTTCGTCCATGAGCAGCACCTGCGGATCATTGGCCAACGCGCGGGCGATACTGACGCGCTGCTTCATGCCGCCGGAAATCTGGTGCGGATAGTAGTCGGCGAACTTGCGCAGGCCGACGCGGTCGATCCATTCACGCGCAACCGTGTAGCGTTCAACCTTGCCGATACCCCGCATCTCCAGTCCGAAGGCCACGTTGTCCAGCACTGTCTTCCAGGGAAAAATGGCATATTCCTGAAAGACCACGTTGTTGAGCGGTTGGCTGGGGTCGGCCCCGGGCACAATGCGCACCTCGCCCGACGAAATCGTGTCCAGCCCGGCCAAGATGCGCAAAAAGGTCGATTTGCCACAGCCTGACGGCCCGACGACGCAGACAAACTCTCCCTCCGCGACGTCCAGGTTGAAGTCCGCAATTGCCGTCACGTCACCGTTGACGGACGGATAGCTCTTGTAGACGTTGCCGCGCGATGATTTTCGACATCACGTATGGGAGTCGTCGCGAATGATGCACATCACTCGCGCGCCATGGCCGTCATTCACCGGCGTACTTGCCCACGAGTTCCAGCGCCTGTTCGGTGAAGGATGTGTCGACGACGTTGTTGAGATCGATGGGTTCTTCGTATTCGGTGCGGCCATTTTGGCGATGGGTGCTCTCGACATCGGCCAAACCGTCGACCGGAATTACCTGATTGGGGTCGTAGATCACGGGCGTTCCTGCACGCAGCGCGTCTTCGGTCGAATTTACATAGCGGAGATAGGCGGCAACGTTCTCGTCGCTTAGGTAGTCGTCGCCCTGCATCAGTCGCGCGGCTTCCATGAGGGCCAGTGCAAAGCGTTCGGCCACTTCGGGGCGTTCGTTAATGAACTTGCCGGAGCCCACGAAGGCCACCGTCATGAGACCCGGCGTCAGGTCTTCAGCCAGCGGTGCACCGAAACCGGCTTCAATCACCTGGTCTGCGTAGGGTGAGCCCAGGATGCCGGCGTCGATGGAGCCGTTCTCGAACGCCAGCGGCATGTCGGCGTTGCCGATGTTGACCGGCTCGACGTCAAAGATGGTCAAGTCGCCCTGCTCCAGCGCCTTGGCCAGCAGGTACTCGCCGCCGCTGCCCGGTCCGCCGGCCACGCCCACCGTGCGTCCGGCCAGATCGGCCACGCTGCTGACCGTGCCGTCATCCAGTATGGCTTGGCGTACGATAAGTTTGGTGGGGCTGTTCTCGAAGGGTTCCAGCGCGCCCGGGGCAAAGATACGCAGGTCCAATCCCTGGTTCCAACCGTTCCAGAGAGAGGTGACGATGGCGATGCCGCCGACGTCAACCTGGCCTTCGCTCAGAAATGCGATGGCCTCAGTGCCCGACTTGACCGGCTCAATGGTCACATCGAGGCCGTACTTGTCAAAAAGACCGCGCTCTTCGGCCACGTACATGGTGGCGAACTTCATGATGGGCACATAGGCAACGGTCACTGCGGCGGGCGGGTCGAGAGGTGCGAGCGCTGTGTCGCCGGCCGTGGTTTCGGCGCTTTCTCCCTGCTTCAGCAGACGTTTCAGTGCCAGCAGGTTCTTCAGCGGCTGGTTGGGCGGGCGCGGCCGGCGCAACACACGCACCGAACGCTAGGCCGGTCACGAGCAACAGAGCAAAAATGGCACGGGGTGATCGCATGTGGTTTTCTCCTTGATGGTAGATGATGGACTGCTGGCTAGTAGATCCCGGCGTAAATAGGGCCCACAGTTATTCAGGTGTTCTTACTTGAGTAAAGCGGCCCTATTTACTGCCGTGGTATCTACGCCCGACTGTACTAGGAGATGTAGGCTGGGGTGCGCATCGCATCTCAGAATGATAGTGATTGGGGTGCAATCAAATTGAGCTGGTCCGGTAGACTTTGCGTCAACTCATTTTGCTTGCGCAGCAGGCGCCATGCGCCAACAAACCCAGATGATTGTAGCGGCTGAATCTCAGCTTGTCGAGTGTTCACGATCGTCGATTTCGACTGGGTGCATTCCAATTTCAGGAGCATCACAGGGGTTCGCTGGTTATGGGTTCCCGAGAAAGCGCCAAAAACGCCATAGGCGACCGTTGCGTAGGGGTAGTCAAATCATGGAAACCCGAGTATACTGTGAACAGGGCGTGTTGCCGTCAGCAGGTGCTGGCAGACCGATTCCGACCCTGTCTTTTCTGACAGTATCGTAAGGCCTGTCGTACACGTCGCAGCGCATTCGAATTCATCCTGACTCGACCGACCCATCCTCACCACTTATGACTTCTGTTCTCCAGATCGACGATCTTCGGGTCTATTTTCACACACCGCGCGGCACGGTCAAGGCCGTCGATGACGTCAGTTTCGACGTGCGCGCGGGCGAACGATTTGGACTGATCGGGGAATCCGGCTCGGGCAAGTCGACGATTGCCCTGGCCATCATGCGCCTGATTCGCGCTCCTGGCATCATTGAGTCCGGTCGCATCTGTCTTGACAACGAGAACCTCTTGGACCTAAGCGAGCAGGAGATGCGTCAGCGGCGGCTGGCCGGCGTAGCCATGGTCACCCAGGGCGCCATGAATTCCTTGAACCCGGTGATCCGGATTCGTCAGCAGTTTGCAGATGGCTTGAATAGCCACGATGTTGCAGTCTCCAAAGACGATGCACGCGAACGACTGCGCCAACTGTTGGTGCGTGTGGGTCTACAGCCCAACGTCGCCGATATGTATCCGCACCAATTGAGCGGTGGCATGAAGCAGCGCGTCTGCATCGCCATTGCCATGAGTCTCAGCCCTAGCCTGATTATTGCCGATGAACCGACCAGTGCACTGGACGTGGTCGTGCAACGTCAAGTGATGCAGACGTTGCGGCACGTCCAGGAGGAGTTGAACGCCGCCGTCGTCCTTATCGGTCATGACATGGGATTGATGGCCCAATTTGCCGACCGGATCGGGGTGATGTATGCCGGCAAGCTTGTGGAGGAAGGACCGGTGCGATCGATTTTCCGACGTCCGGAGCATCCCTACACGCAGTTGCTTATGGACAGTTTGACATCGCTGGATGAGAAGCAAGCACTCTCGGACACAGCGGTCGGCGCGCCACCGTCGGCGTTGGAGCGTCCTGCCGGTTGCGTCTTTCATCCCCGTTGCCCGCACACCATGGCACGCTGTATTGACGAAGCACCCGCCTACCGGCAGGTTGCCCTTGAGCAACGGGTTGCCTGTCATCTGTACGACAGTGGTCAAGAGCTAGCGTTCAAAGCGGCGGAGCGTTCCACATGACAACTCTGCTGGAAGCCAAGAATGTCACGAAAGTCTTCGGCGGCGGTGTCGGTCAGCGCTCGGAAACCGTTGCGTTAAGAAACTTTACCTTTACCCTGGATTCGAGCCGTCCCTCCATTACGGGTGTCGTCGGCGAGAGCGGAAGCGGCAAGAGCACGATGGCGCGCCTGCTACTGGGTCTGGAAGCTCCGACGGACGGCAGCGTCCGCTACAACGGCAAGAACCTGGAGCGTTTGCGCGGTTCGGTGCGGCGCGCCTTTCGCCAGGACGTACAGGCGATCTTTCAGGACCCTTTTGAGTCGTTTAATTCGCTCTATAAGGTCGACCACATGCTCGAAGTGCCCATCAAGAAATTCAAGCTTGCACGGGACAAGAAAGAGATCCGGCAGATCATGATCCAAGCCCTCAATGCTGTTGGATTGAGACCGGAAGAGACGCTGGGCCGCTTCCCGCATCAGCTAAGCGGTGGACAGCGCCAACGCGTGATGGTTGCCCGTGCGCTCATGCTGAATCCCAAGCTCATCATCGCCGACGAGCCGGTTTCGATGATCGATGCCTCGTTGCGAGCGTCAGTGCTGGCCAATCTGCGCCAGCTGCGTGATGAGTACGGCATTTCGCTGGTCTACATCACCCATGACCTCACGACGGCCTACCAGGTCTGCGACGACATCATCGTGCTCTACCGTGGCTATGTGGCCGAAGCCGGCGACGTCGGCCTGGTCGTCAAAGATCCGCAGCATCCGTATACCCAACTGTTGGTGAGTTCCATTCCGTGGCCGGATCCGGACCGTCTCTGGTCGGAGGAGCCGGCGCCGTCTGCACTGGCGGCCCAAGCGCGGAACGATCTCGGCTGCCCGTTCGCTGCCCGCTGTTCCAATACGTTTGATCCCTGTATTGAGGAGGCGCCGCCCTTATACCGACTAAACCCACGGCGCGCGGCCACCTGCTACCTCTATCAAGATGCGCCAACATTGGCATTTGACCAGATGGATCAGCTACTGGTGCATGCCTCGGCCACCAAGGCAATGAGCGGGCACAGGCCTCAGGGGCATTGACGAAACGTCAACGAAGTCGGTGTAGATTGATGGGATGTTGCACGTCTGCCGCTTTGCCCACCGGGCTTCCGGTGTCGCAAGATTTAACCAAGCTTGTCCAGAAAGGAGGAGGTATCGGGCCGGATATCCGTCACCGTACACTAGTTCAGCTGGGCGTGAATACCACGACAGAAATCCGGCTATGCTAGCTCTGGTACAAACTGTACAAGGATTTCTGCCGGGATTCACTACGATGGTTTGTCATTCGTTGCTTCCCCTGTTTGCTGAAATGGAGGACTAAGAAACATGTACAGACCGACAATGAAGATCACTCTCGTGCTACTGGTACTTGCGGTCATGATGATCGCAACGGCCTGTCAGGCCGGAGTACCGGCTGCAGCCCCCGTCGACACAGAGCGCGCCTCGACGCTCAATGTTGCCGTCTCACGACCCTTCGCCAATACCAACAACTACAACATCTACGCCCCGGGATTTGATCGCTCGCGCACCGGCTTGGGTGCGTTGGTTCATGAGTATCTGTTCTACCTGAACCTGGAATCCGGTGACTACATCCCGTGGCTGGCGGAGAGCTACGCGTACAACGAAGATTCATCCGAGATTACAGTGAAGCTGCGCGACGGCGTCAAGTGGAGCGACGGCGAAGCGTTTAACGCCGACGACATCGTCTTCACCTATGACATGCTGCGCGACAATCCGGGGATGACGTGGGCCAATGAAGCCAACCAAGCGGTTGCCACGGTCGAGAAGATCGACGATCTCACGGTCAAGTTCATCCTTACGGAGCCCAACCCACGACTCCACCTGGTGCGTGAGGCCTTCCCGGCTGTTCCTGTCTGGAGCGGGATCACCATACAGCCCGAGCACATCTGGAACGGCATCGAAGATCCCGTCACCTTTGCCAACGATCCACCCATCGGCACTGGGCCGTATTTGCTGGACAACGCTACTGAATCGGCCTATTCGTATGTGCGACGCGACGACTGGTGGGGCACCGATGTCTTCGGCGTGACGCCGGCGCCGGAAAAGGTGAACTTTGTCCATGTGGGTCCGGAAACCAGTGTGGCCATCGCCCTTTCGGCCGACGAGCTCGACACACCGGCCATCGGCATCCTCTCGACCGGTGCCTTCCTCTCCGTGAAGGAACGCAATCCCAATGTCCAGGCGTGGCTGGCCGATGCACCCTATGCCTGGTACGATCCCTGTCCGCGCGCCTTGATGTTCCAGCATGCCCACGAGCCGTGGAACGATGCGAATCTGCGTAAGGCCGTCTCCAGCTTAATCGATCGGGAGCAGATTGTCAGCCTGGCCTATGAAGGCGCCACGGCCACGGCCGATACCGTGTGGCCGGCTTATTCCGGCCTGCAGCCATACATGGATGCAATCAGCGACGCTATCGCCAACAGCGCGGTTATCTATGATCCCGCCAAGGCCGAGGAACTCTTCACGGCCGCCGGCTATGCCAAGGATGGTGAGGGATTCTGGGCCAAGGATGGGGAGCGCCTAGCGCCCGTGTTGCTCACCAACGCGGACTCTCCTGAAAACATGAAGGTATCTCAGGTCGTCGCCGATCAGTTGGAGACCGGCGGAGTTGCAGTGCAGCTACAGCCGTTATCCGGCGCAGTGCAACAGTCAGCCCTGCTCGCCGGCAACTGGGATCTCTACGGCCCGCAGCCTTTCTGTCCCGGCACGATCTACGAGAACCTGGAGCTGTTCCACGGCAAGTTCTACGTGCCGTTGGGCGATGCGGCGCCCTGGTATGAGCGCAACTCGTTCCGTTACCAGAATGCGGAATATGACGCCATTGTGGACGAGATGCTGGCCGCACTGGGCGCCAATGCCGACGAAGCCACGCTGATCGACATCTTCAGCCGGGCCATGGAGATCTGGTACGCGGATCTGCCTGTGACCCCGCTGACCCAGGCGCCGGCGCTGGTTCCCTTTAGCAACACCTACTGGGAGGGCTGGCCCAACGCCGAAAACCCGTGGATGATGCCGGTCAACTGGTGGGCAACCATGAATCTGTTGCTGACCGGCTATGAGTCATCCTCGACCGGCGAGTGGGTGCCCGGTATTCGAGCGGCCGGCCAATAGCATACAGGTTCGGTAATACCAATTGTTGGATCAAGGACCGCAATTCCGTAGGGGCGACCCTTGCGGTCGCCCGCCTCGGGCGGATGCAAGACCCGCCCCTACGCTTCATGGCCCTTGAATGGACAAATGATATAACTTTACACACCGTGCAGAGATGCTTGTGAATTTGGCGTGTATACCCCAAAGTGTGTACACGAGTTGGAGTATCTTCTCAATACGCCGGGGTAGGGGCGTGCCGTTGCGGTCAACCGCGGCGGGCAAGTGCAAGACCTGCCTCAGGGTTTGAGAGGAGACGCATTGGGTGATATACGAAAATGTGATTGTCGATGAATGCCTATTCTCGCTATGTCGGTAGACGATTCCTACTCCTGATCGCGACGGTCTTCATTTCCATGACCGTGGTCTTCTTTGTGCCGCGCGTTGTGCCCGGCGAGCCGATGACCGCCATCTTTGCCAACATGGCGTCCGTGGGCGGCAGCATGAACGCGCAGGAGATGATCGACGAGTATCGAACCCGTTTTGGCCTGGACGAGCCGTTGTGGAAGCAGTACATCAGCTTCTGGCGCGAACTGCTGCGCGGCAACCTGGGCATCTCCATCAGCAATTTTCCCTCTCCGGTCTCAGAATTGCTGATGAATGCCCTACCGTGGACGATCGGGCTGCTCACCGTGACGACGCTGGCTAGCTGGGTGTTGGGATCTGTGGTCGGCGCGATCATCGGATGGCACGGGCGCGAAGCGGGCGCTTTTCGTCTGCTGGTGCCTGTTTCTCTGGTTCTCTACACGACGCCCTACTACATCTTGGCCCTGATTCTGGTCTTTGTCTTCGCGTTCCAGTGGCCGATCTTCCCACTTTCCGGTGCTTATTCTATCAGCCAGCGGCCGGGGTGGAATACAGCGTTCGCAATCGATGTGCTGCATCATGCCGTGCTCCCTGCCTTGAGCATTCTCCTGGTTTCGCTGGGCTGGTGGTTTCTCAGTATGCGTAGCCTGATCATCTCGTTGAAGGGAGAGGATTACATCATGAACGCCGAAGCGATGGGGATACGCGAACGACGCATCACGTGGGGCTATGCCTTTCGCAACGCGCTCTTGCCCCAGACCACAGGTCTTGCCATCGCGTTGGGTCATATCGTCGGCGGGGCTCTGATTACAGAAGTGATCTTTGCCTATCCGGGGGTCGGCTATCAGATCTACAACGCGATCAAGAGTCTTGACTATCCGTTGATCCAAGGTGGTGTGCTCCTGATCATTCTGTCGGTCGCCGTGGCCAACTTTGCCATCGATATTGCGTACCCGCTCATCGATCCCCGCATTCGCTATGCGGGCCCAGGAGGCAACTAGCCCATGGCTGTGGTCCCCGTGCCGGAACATGCCGTCGAGGCGCGCCAAGGCGTGCTCTGGGCGCTACTGCGCAACAACAACTTCACCGTCGGCAGCGCCGTCTTTCTTTCGTTGCTTCTGTTTTCGCTCATCGGTAGGCTCTTCGTCGACCCGGACATGCGCCTGTCGGGCAGTTTCCCACCGAGGCAGCCGCCACTGCAGGACACGTTGATGGGCACCACTGCACTGGGACAGAGCGTCGCCATCCAGTTGACCGAGGCGATTCCAAATTCGATCCTGGTCGGATTGATCGCGGCAACGGTCGGCACCATTCTCGGCGCGCTGATCGGTTTCACCAGTGGCTACTTTGGTGGCAAGGTCGATGCCGTCTTGCGTGTCCTCATCGACGTATTTCTCTCAGTACCGTCACTACTCTTTCTGATCCTGATTGCGGCCCTGGTGCGTAACGTGAGTGTGGTTACCATGGCGTTGATCATCGGCGCATTTGCCTGGCCTTCACCGGCGCGTCAGGTGCGCGCCCAGGTGTTGAGTCTCAAAGAGAGAGGCTTTGTGCAGATGGCGCGTCTCTCCGGAATGAACGGGATGGAGATTGTGGTTCGAGAACTCATGCCCCACATGAGCCAATGGCTCGGCGCCAATTTTGTCAACGCCTTTATTGCCGCCGTGCTGGCCGAATCGGGTCTGTCGATACTCGGGTTGGGTCCGCAGCGTCAGATGACGTTGGGGATGATGATCTACTGGGCGCTCAGCTTCAGCGCCATCTTTCAGAACCTGTGGTGGTGGTGGATGACGCCGGTGGTCACGCTCATGGTGATCTTCCTCTCCCTCTATTTAGTCCATATTGGCCTGGATGAAGTGGGCAATCCACGGCTGCGCCTGCAATAGACCATCCGGAGAAAATCGACATCATGTCCTCCGCCGACTGTAACTGACGTGCGCGAAGCCGGTTGGCTACGGCGAACTGGTACGCGACAACCGCAACTTTCGCTATCTCTGGTTTGGCCAGATCGTCAGCCTGTTGGGTGACTGGTTCAACCTGATCGCCTCGGCCGCGCTGATCGGCATGTTGACCCAGTCCGGGCTGGCCATTGGCTCGCTCTTTGTGGTGCGCATGCTGGCGCCGTTTCTGATCAGCCCCATCGCGGGCGTGGTCGGCCGATCGCTACAACCGCAAGACGATTCTCATCGTCACCGACATCGCCCGCGCCGTGACGGTACTTGGGTTTCTGTTCGTGCGCAACGCCGATCAGGTCTGGCTGCTCTACACGCTGACCGCGATCCAACTCGGCATCAGCGGCTTCTTCTTTCCGGCGCGCAACGCCATCCTGCCCGACATCACCAGCGCCGGAGGAATTGGGCGCGGCCAATGCCCTCAGCTCGGCCACCTGGTCGGTGATGCTGGCGCTGGGGGCGGCGTTGGGCGGGCTGGTCTCGGGCATCTGGGGCATCTATCCGGCCTTTGTCATCGACGGCGCTCACCTTCTTGCTTTCGGCCTGTTCATGATCGCCCAGATCAGCACGTCGCCACGCCCCGACTCTGGCTGCAGCCGACAAGACGATCGGTGCAGCGCTGCGCCAATACGTGGACGGCCTGCGCTATCTGGGACGCCACGTGGACATCCTGGTCATCACGCTTTCACAAGGCCGTCAATTCGCTGATTTTGTCGTCGGGTTTCCAGGTGATCCAGGTGGCCATTGCGCAGGAGTACTTTGTCGATCGGCGAGGGCGGCGGTATCAGCCTGGGTCTGATGTTTGCCGTGGCCGGTGTCGGCACCGGCATCGGACCGATTGTTGCGCGTTATTTTACCGGGGATGACGATGGCCGCGTCTGCGCTGGGCCATCGCGTTGGGCTATCTGATCGGCGGGCTGGGGCTGGTCATCACGGCGCCGCTTGTGGAACTTTAGCTCGGTGCTGTTGGGCACGGCGCTCCGCGGCGTCGGCGGCGGCATCATCTGGGTCTTTTCCACCCAATTGCTGCTGCAGCTTGTGCCCGGCAACGTGCGCGGCCGCGTCTTTGCCACCGAGTTCGCCTTCTTCAATCTGTTGAGCGCGCTCAGTTCGGCAGCTGTGGGCGCTGCGCTTGATTCGTCGTTCAGCGTCTCGGCGCGTCATCTGGTGGATGGCCGCCTTCAGCATCGTGCCGCTGGTGGGCTGGTCGGTCTGGATGGTGGTGCGACGGCCAACACCGGTGGCGGACAGCGCGGGGCCGGCGTCGACAGGGTGAGCGGCGGAGATACGGTGTTGGCGCTGCGTGCCCCTATGGTTCGACCACGCGGCTACCTCGCAGTCGAAACGGCTCGCGTTCGATCTCCGCGATCCAACGTCCGTCTACCATGAAACCGGCGGCCAGCCGGCCCAGTGTGTCCGACCCCTTGGCGCCGCTGCCGTTGCCGCCGGCGACCACATAGGTGCGGTCGCTGACGGCGTCGATGGTCGGCAGGCCACTGGGCGTGTAGCAAACGATGCAGCGCCGGCTGTGTAGGGAACCAAATTCGACGGAGGGCAGCATGGTGTGCAGCGCACGTGTCATGGCCGGTTTGCAGATGTCGCTGTCACCGTGCAGGAACCATTCCTGCACCTCTGCCAATGTTTCGGGCCAGAGATCGGCACGCGTATTACACCCCATTTTCACGTAGAATTCGCCGTCGGGATAGCGGATCGGCGGCGCCATGTAGATGTCGTCGATATCGGGATCGTCGATCTGGTAGTTGACGACGGGCATGGCGTCCAACTCGGCTGCGGTGTGTTCGCAGCGACGCGCCCGAGCAGAATCGTCTCCGTCTTGAGCTTGAGCGGGATCGGTTGCGGCAGCAGGTCGTTGAAATTCGTAAACGCACCCGCGGCCACCAGCACCTTTTGGGCTCGGTAGCTCTGTCCCGGCATCGGTGTGCACGCGCACGCCGGCGCTCTCTTCCACCACGTCGACGACCGTCTCGCGCACAAGCGTCGCGCCGTGCCGTTGGGCCAGGGTTAGTTGGGCAGCCAACATGGCACGCGGATTGATGTAACCGGCCGGCTCCGGTTCATGCAGGAGCCAGAAGTCGGCCGGGAAGCTCAGGTAGGGGAAGAGGGCTTGCCAGCGCCGGTCGTCGCTTGGATAGAGCGTATACGGGATCTCCTCCGCCTGGGCAATGCGCAGTGCGTCCTCGCTTTCCGGTGTCCGCGACCGGATCGCCTCGACCTGCACCCGTCCCACCGGCCGATAGAAGGCGATGCCGGACTCTTCCTCAAGACGGCGATATTGCCGGATCGCATAGTGGGCGATGCGCGACCAGGTCACGTTTTTGCTCAACAGCAGCGTGAGCCTGCCCTGGTCGTAGTGGCTGGAGAAGACGCTGCCATCCGCGGTCTGGTCGGCCGGTTCGGCCGGTCCGATGACGGCTACACTGTTGCTCCATCTGGTCAAGTAGCGGGCAGCGGCGGCGCCCATCAGGCCGGCGCCGATGACGATGTACTCGAAGTGAGAGTCCTGCATGTTCGCTTCACCCCCATGAATTGCTGATTGAGCAAAGGCCCCGGTGTTGGTTGAGCCCGCGGCCATCAATGCAGTTGTGCCATAATTTCACCGCGTGCTCGTAGTCTACAAGAAGGTATCGACATGGATCAACCGACGACTCTTGCCGTCAGACAAGAGATTATTGCCGACTTCTGTCAGCGCCATCGTATCCGCAAGCTGGCGTTGTTTGGTTCCGTGTTGGGTTCTGACTTCTCGTCGGATAGCGATATCGACGTGTTGGTCGAATTTGAACCAGGTGAAACACCGGGATTTAGATTTTTCGCCCTGCAGGAAGAATTGTCGGCAATATTCTCTCGTCCTGTAGACCTACATACGCCAAAGTCGCCGAGTTTGTACTCCCGTTCCGAAGTGGAGACGAGTGGCCAAGCATAGAATACAGTTGGGATGTCGAACAGGACGCCATGAAGTGGGAGGCAGCCGTCGGTGGCATCATGACTGTTGAGCGGAAACTGCGCGAGCTACGCACAATCAGTGATGAGCAGTAGATTTGCCGACCTGCGCGCTGAAGCCGATGAAGCGCTGGAGAGAGTCTGGTTCGTCCAGTGTGTTGAAGAAGTCGACACCGTTGATTCCCCCACATGTGATCGGATGCACTGGGCTTTGGCGAGAATCGTGTGCATAGCACCATCCAGATCGGCGTTGGTCGCTTCAAACCAGGGAATGACATTGAGTCCACAACAGACGGGCTTGTCGATGCAATACAGCAACTCTGGATGTCGCAGGATGTGGAACTTCATCAGCTGAATGAACGCCCACAACACGACTACGAGGTATCGTCAGCGCTGCAGAAACACTTCCATACGATGCCACCGAAGTGACGCCCTGAGCGGGAAGCAAGGCCCTATTGTCTGGCGCATGCAAGTTGCGATTCTCGAACGTAATAAGGTGCCCCGGAACGTTGGACGTTGTATTCATCTGTGGAGAATAGCGGATTCTAAACTGTTCAGTGACGGTAACCGATCCCTCATCGAAAGTCCAGTGGCACAAGCCGCAGAGAGCCAACCCGTTACGCGGATCATCGTTGTGGCTAATGCTCCATGGAATGATATGTGCGGCTAACGCGAGATCGCTGTATGGCCGTCTTGCGTCAAGATTCGTACTCCACAGATTGCGCAACGATGATTGTATGCTTTGACGATAGCCCGACGAAATCCCTGATCCGGCACTGCCACTGCTACTTCAGAACCGAATTCTTCATTTATCTCCTTCAACATCTCGCCGTGCCTTGCTGATTGCGTCAGTAAGTCTTTGCCGTAGACATCTGCTCCTCTGTTGATAAGCGCTTGGGCGAACAAGGCTGGGCGCAATCTCTCCTCAAAGTAGGTCTCAATAATCACGGTGCGCAAGACGTAACGGTTCTGTTGGCTTCCCATTAGCTCAAAAAGCTCGTCGTCCAACCGAGCTCCGATTACTGTCTCATTCAGTAGGGAGACCGCGTGAATGCGGCGCACACTGGCAATAAGGTTCTCTTTTCCAGATCTTTGGGAGGAGATGCCAAAATCCCTCGCTGGTTAGGTGCCAGAAAGGCATGGCAATGTTGCCTCGTAGACGACCCATGGGCAAAATGAGACGCCAGTAGATGGCGAACAAGTCACCTAGATCCGGAGTCAACTCAATACAGTTGGCTTGGATTGCACCCTCCTCGATTGAAATCCATCACGGCAAGGAGTAGCAAGGGTTTATGCGGAGCGCGATACATGGTCTCCGACGACCATCGCGAGCGGCCTTGTCGGTATGCAACCTGGAAAACCTTTCAGTGTAGGCTCTCAGTGCATCGTGTTGCAAGATACTTCTCCAAACTTCATGCCCTGGTAAATCGGCAATCCGAGAACATCGAGTGCGCCAGCCGGTATTCGACCTGGTGTGGATAGTGCTGCCGGCTGCGTTCCGCGCCCAAGTGATGCGCTTCGTCGGCGATGAGCAGAGCTGGGCCTTGCAGGCGAGCCAGCGCGGCTTGGAAATCTTCGTCGCCAAAAGTGCGTATGGGTTACGATCACCGAGATGAAGCTTCCGATAGCCGCCGTTGAAGTCCAGAATCTGCGGTGATCAAGTCGCTCCAGCCAGCGGATCTTGCTGCGGTAAGGCCAAGATCGAATGGTAGCCGAAAACCGATGCCTCCTCGGCCCACTGGTCGACCAGATGCTGATAGGGAACGGCGATGATCACGGCAAGACGACTCAGTACGGTCAAAGAGGCGCGACGACGCGGCCAAGGCGGTGATCGTCTTGCCGGTACCGGTCGCCATCTCCAGCAAGCCACGGCAGTTTGCCTGCGAACCAGGCGTCGATGGCCTCTTGCTGGTAGTCACGCAGTTGAATCGCCGTCGGCACATAGGGTCGTGGCCGTTCATACCGATTGCCGGTTTCTCGGGCCCGACGCATCTCCTCGACCCAGGGCGGTTCCGGGTAGGGACGTTCGGAAGTACGGAGCTTGAGGATCTCTTCACGGGCGGCTTCAGGCAAGTCGAATATGTGCAGATTCGGATCCTGGTTCTCCCAGAGTAGGTCAAATTTGGCAATATCAGCGTGCACAAAATCGTTGTGCTCCGGTTTCCAGGAACAGAAGACTTTGAACCGCTCGAAGTTGCGCGAAACGCCGCGCACCGGTCTCGTTATTAGACCCTTCAAACGAGACCCGGTTTCCGTCTGCATCGGAGAAGATGCCAAACTTGGTGTGAAATTCGCCACCATCCAACTTGTTGACCGGCAGCGCCAACCGAATGGTCAAGATGCCGTCGGCAACCATCCAAGCCAGCGCCGAGCGTGTATCGGTTTCGAGAGACTCGCCCAGGTCTTTGATGTTGCGCTGCAGTATCGAGAACATGCGTCGATCCCGGCTGGCCTGACTGCCCAGTTCGATGGCTTGCCAGTCGTCTGCGTCTAGAATCGGGCTGGTGATCAGCCGCATGCGGCCATGGCCGGCCGCGAAGTCGACGAGTCCGGCCGAGACAGTCCGCAGCCACCCGGAGGAGAAATAGCCGACGCCGCGGTCGTAGCGCACCGATGCGCGCAGCGCCGGCACGAAAAATTCTTCGTGGACTCGGTGTGATGAGTTATCAAACACGAGCGGGAAACCGGGGGTTTGCAGGTTCATGTGCTGCCCAAAGAAAACTGGCAATGCTGTGAGTTCGGTACAAAAAGTGTACCATCAATCTGTACGATTCGCGCAAGGGCGTAACCGCGAGAGGTTCACTCATTGTCTGCGTCCGCTGTTAGAAAGTTATCCAACGGCCCATAAACCTGCGTCGCAAGCTTGTCACCCACCAATAGATTGGCCAACCTGCGCCTAAGTTCGACCTCTCCCGCCTGAGGGTGCCGGGCGCGCAACCCGGCCAGGGCCATCGCCCGCATGTTGGCATTGAGTTCAGCCATGAGTTGCAGCTTACGCGCGCCGGACATGGTACGCAGATGCCGAATCAGAATACGCTCGACCTCTTGTGATGTGTCTGGAAAGAGATGCGCGTGGAGTAATTTCGGTCTGGATTTGTCGTAGGATTCCGTCATGATCGGTTTCCACAGAAGATAGCTAGTGAATCCCGGCGGAAATCCCTGTATTGTGACGGCCAGAGGCACGCCGGCCGGATTTCTGTCGTGGTATTCACGCCGAAATGAACTCGGTCAACAGCTATCCTCGGCAGGATATCCCTATTCGATGGGTTAGCAATGCTTGTATGCCCTCGATACTCTGACCACCCGAACACCGAATTGTTCGGTGCCAATTTCGAATGGATTTTGGTACGGTTCAAGTGTACCACATGAAACCATTTAGAAAAGTGGAACCGACTTGAGCCAAACGAACGCATGTGCTATGCTGTGCCGGTAAGCGACTCAGGAAAGCCACAGATGACTTTACTGCAAAAACTCTCTTTCGCCACAGATGGACACAGATTCACACAGATGTATTCAGGTATATGGCCGATTGACTCATATCGAGCCGAAAGAAAAGATTTCAAGCAAAATCTGTGATTTTCTGTGTCCATCTGTGTTCATCTGTGGCTGATCTCTTGTTTTTGCAGCAAAGTCACAGATGGACACAGAGTTCACAACGAATTGCAGGACGAATTGCAGGACGAATTGCAGGACGAATTGCAGGACGAATTGCAGGACGACATAGTACGGTCGGTCTATACCGTCGGCTACGGGGCGCGCGATATCGACGCGTTCGCCGATCTGCTCCACACCTTCGCCATCGAATATTTGCTCGACGTACGCACTGCTCCCTACTCACGCTTCAAGCCGGAATTCACCAAGGCAGCGCTGGAAAAACGACTGGCTGCAGAAGGCATTCGCTACGTCTTTCTGGGCGACGAATTGGGCGGACGGCCCGACGATCCGGCCTGCTACGTCGACGGCAAGGTGGACTACGCAGCTGTGGCCGCGACACCCCGCTACCAGGCTGGGATTGCGCGGGTGCGTAAGGCCTTTGACCAGGAACATCGTGTCGTTCTGATGTGCAGCGAAGGCAGGCCGGAAGAGTGCCACCGCAGCAAACTCATCGGTGCTACCTTAACCGCAGCAGGCGTGCCGGTGGTCCACATCGACGAGAACGACCACCCTTGCAGCCAGGACCAAATCATCTTCCGCCTGACCGACGGCCAGCTAAGCCTCTTCGGCGACCACGACTTTACGTCACGCAAACGCTATTGACAGGACCAACAACATGACTACCGAGAGCCTCCCCCGCCTCTACACGATCGGCGTCTATGGTTATGACGCTGAACGCTTCTGCGCCGCCCTTACCTCAGTTCAAATCGATCTGTTCTGCGATGTACGCGCCCGCCGTAGCGTACGCGGCAGCGCCTACGCTTTCGCCAACAGCCGCCGCCTACAGGAGCAGTTGGCCGAACTGGCCATCCGCTACGTTCACCGGCCCGAGTTGGCGCCCAGCCAAGCCCTGCGCGATCTCCAGCACGATCACGACCGCACCCAACGCATGGCCCGCCGCCGGCGCACAACACTGGCAGCGGAATTTGTCAACGGCTATGAACAGGAAGTGCTGCAGACGCTTGACAGCAGCAGATTTTCTGCGTACGCTGGAACCTGCAGACGCGTTGTCTTTTTCTGCGTGGAAACAGCGCCGACAGCCTGTCACAGGTCGCTGTTGTCGGAACGTCTGGCCCTTGATCTGGGGCTGGCGGTCACCCACCTGGTGCCGGATTGAGACGCTCACCCAGAGTTCACGACCAACAGCAGTCGGGCATCGGCCTGTACAAAGCTCGAACGATCGAGGGCACTGCTTGCGTCGAGATTCATCTCGATGCGGCGGTCTGAGGCCAACCCATTTCTCGCTTAGAGATCGTCCCCCACATATCTAACGAGGTATTTCATGGACCTATTCACAGTCTTGATCGTTGCCAAGACTCGCCAGGGTGGCGGCGCATGTATCGGCGCGATCGAGCATGGAGACCGGGCGCAGCGTGCGCCTCATCGCGGCCGATGCGGCCTACAACGACCGGGCCGGTACTGGAGTATAATGTCGGTGAACTGTGCGGGTACGGTGAAGGCCAAGCCGCTTCGTGGGATCGTGCCGCCCCACGAAGAGAATGTGATTGTCTACGACAAGCAACGCTGGCGCAGCGGCGTCGATCCGGTGCCGGCCATCCTCGCGCAAATGCCGCCGCGTCACGGGTGGACCGGAGATGCTCTACGGCGGCATGCTCCTACGGACCAGCCTCGGCTCACTCTATATCGCCGGTGGCGCTCGGGCATCCCCGACCACAGTACCACCTTCTGGCTGCCCGGACCGACCGCTTGCCCGCGTCCTGGACGCGGACCACGTGCGGATCCGCTATCGCTATGGCGGCGACGATCCGGACGGTGCCAGCGCGCGACCTACGTGGGCTTCCAGGATCCGCCGGATACGATCCCCGCGGGCACACTGCTGCGGGTCTCGCTGGCCCACTGGTGGCAGCCGGACGACCAACCCGGATGGGAGGAGCGTTGCTTCGCCCAGTTGTCGGGGTGGTATGATTATCATCAGAAACTGACCCGTCGACAGAAAGCAGCCTTTACTAGTGAGCGACACAACAACCCAACCCGAGCTCCTCGGAACCGGCATACGCAACGCTCAGGCGCGTCTTCGGCTACGATACGTTTCGTCCGCTTCAGACGGAGGCCATCGCCAATTTGCTCGGCGGTCGCGATACCCTGGTGGTGCTGCCCACCGGCGGTGGCAAGTCGCTCTGTTACCAGTTGCCCGCCCTGCTGATGGACGGGTTGACCGTCGTGATTTCGCCGCTGATCTCGCTCATGCAGGATCAGGTAGCGCAACTGCGCGAGACCGGTATCGAGGCGGAATTACTCAACAGCACGCTGATCTACGCCGAGCAGGCTGCGGTGCTGGAACGCGCCCGCAGCGGCGCGATCCGGCTGCTCTACATGGCGCCGGAGACGCTGCTCAAACCGGAAGTGTTGCTTAGCCTGGAACAGAGTGGTGTGGCTTGTCTGGCCATCGACGAAGCCCACTGTATTTCTTCCTGGGGCCACGATTTCCGCCCCGAATACCGTCGTCTGGCCGATGTGCGGCAGCGCTTCCCGGTCGCTGTCTGCATCGCGCTCGACAGCCACGGCCACGCCCGCGGGTACAACAGGACATCCAGCACAACCTGAACTTCGACGCCGCGGCGCTGCTCATCGGCGACTTCGACCGGCCCAACCTCATGTTGGCCGCCCAGCCGCGCATCGACGGCGCGACCCAGTTGTTGGCCTTTCTCGATAGTCACCGGGACCAGTCCGGTATCATCTACTGCAGCACGCGGCAAACTGGTCGATGACGTAACCGCGATGCTGCAGCGCCAAGGCTGGTCCGCTCTGCCGTACCACGCCGGCATGGAGAGTCGAGCGCGGGTCGTCAATCAAAACCAGTGGGTGCGGGACGATGTGGCCATCATGGTGGCCACCGTCGCCTTCGGCATGGGCATCGACAAGTCCAACGTCCGCTTTATCGTCCACTTCAATCTGCCCAAGAGCATCGAAAACTACTACCAGGAGATCGGCCGCGCCGGGCGAGACGGGCTACCTGCCGACTGCCTGCTGCTCTACAGCCACCAGGATGTGGCGCACCATGCGCTACTTCATCGATGAGGGCGCGGAGGAAGAGAGACGCGGCCGCGAACTGCGGCTGCAGACCATGCAGCGCTTTGCCGAGACAGACACCTGCCGCCGGGAGGTCATCCTGCTCCTATTTTGGCAGCACGTTTGCAGCACCCTGCGACGGCTGCGACAACTGCCGCGGGGAAGGCGAGGATGTCGAACGCACCGATGTGACCGTCGCCGCACAGAAGTTTCTCTCGTGCGTGGCGCGCACGGGTCAGCGCTTCGGCATCACCCACGTGATCAAGGTGTTGCGCGGTTCAGGCGAAAGGAAGTTGCTGTCGTTGGGTCACGACAAACTGTCGACCTATGGCATCGGCATGGAGTTTTCTGCGACGCAATGGAAGGAATTGGCGCGTCACTTCATCAACCAGGGCCTGATGGAGCAGGATCTGGAGTACGGCACACTGCGGTTGACCCAGAAAGCACGTGACGTTTTTCAGGGTGAACCGGTCACTGTCGTGCTGCAGCAAACCCGTCAGGCTGCGGCCGCGCCGGTGGCATACGACAGCGAGCTTTTCAACCGTCTACGCCGCTTGCGCAAAGAGTGGGCCGACGCTGCAGACGTGCCCGCCTACGTGATTCTGTCGGATCGATCGCTGGTGGAGATGGCGGCCCACTACCCGCAGAACGAGACCCAACTGCTGGCGATGCACGGCATCGGCGAAGCCAAGTTGGCCCGCTACGGAACGCAATTGCTGGACCTGATTCGCAGCTACAGCCGTGGAAAACGGTCTGGCGTGGAAACCGTACGCCCGGTCGAGTCCGTCGGCCGCTTCTTCAACCGTGAGCATCGGCAAGCGACGCTTTGAGGAGGTGGGTGAGCGCTTTGTCGCCGGTGAGTCGCTGGACGAAATCCGCGCCTCCTACGGCGGTCAAGACGCGCACGATTTTGGGCCATCTGAACAAATATGTGCAGACCGGCCACCGCCTCGACCCTGTGGCGCTTCGTGCAGCAGTCGACGCTCGACGCCGCCACGCAGCAAAATGTGGTGCGCATCTTCGGCGAATTGCAGACCGAGTACCTGACCCCAGTCTTTGAAGCGCTCGGTGGAGAGGTGTCGTACGATGAACTCAACATCATGCGGCTGGTCTGCGTCTGCAGCAGGGAGAAATCGTAGAGTCCGGCGTAAGTCGGGCCGCAGTCGTTCTACGACTTTCACCGAACAGATTGGCGCTATGTGCCGCTCTGGCATCCACGCCCAAGCAGCTTAGGCCGTTCCAAGAAAATAAACACCGGTGGCGTAGGGGCCTGACCACAGCGGGCGGCCGCAAGGGCACGCCCCTACGCCACCGGGGGACTTAATTCTTTGGAACAGCCTTACAGATTTCTCAACGTCCGGCCTGCCCTATGTTCCCGCACCGACAACTGCGTCGGCTTCGATCTCGACCAGGAACTCCGGCCCCACCAAGCGCGCTTCGACCAAGGTATTGGCCGGGCGGATGTGGCCGAAGCGTGCACCGTGGGTGCGTGCCACCGGCTCCCAATGTTTGACGTCACTGATAAAGACGCGCGTGCGCACGACATCTTCCAACCGGCCGCCCAGCTGTTCGATGGCGCGCGCGATCTTATCGATCACGAAGTCGGCCTGGGCCGCAGGATCATCGCCACCGACCAGTCCGTCAGGACCGGTGGCCGTGGTGCCGGAGACAAAGATGCTGTCCCCCGTGCGGACGGCGCGTGAGTAGCCGGCCATCTCTTCCCAGACGGTGCCGCTGGATACTGTTTCTTTGCCCACGTTCTGCTCCTTGCTTACGCCATAACATGCAGTGCTTGATATCCTGCCGTCAACGCCTCGCCACCGGTTTCCCGCACGACAACCACATCCTCAACCCGCGCGCCCAGGTGTCTGGGCATGAAGATGCTCGGCTCTACGGTGAAACACATGCCCGGTTCGAGCACGGTGTGGTCGCTCGCGGTCAGAAAGGGCGACTCGTGCACATCCATGCCGATGGCGTGGCCGAGCCGGTGGCGGAAGGCTTCGCCGTAGCCGCCGTCGGAGATAACGGCGCGTGCAGCAGCGTCGGCCCGGGCGCAGGTATCGCCCACGCGGAGCGTGGCGATGCCCGCGGCCTGTGCAGCCATGACCAGGTCGTAGCAGCGGCGGTACTCCTCGTCCGGCTCGCCGAAGAAGATCGAGCGGCCATAGTCGTAACAGTAGCCGTGATAGGCCGCGCCGCAGTCGAAGGAGATGGAAACCGGTGGCTCCAACGGCACCTGGAGCACTTCTTCGCGGTTGGTGAAGTCGAAGGGGTAGTTGCGGCCCATGTTGTAGAACGAGGTGACAAAGGAGTCGGTCAGTGCGCCGTGCTTCTTGAGCTGGTACTTGACCTCGCTGATCAGGTCGAGGTTGGACATGCCGTGGCGGAGTTGGGCCCGGGTGGCGGCATAGGCGGCTTCGGTGACGGCGCCGGCCGCGCGCATGATCGCGATCTCGTCTTCGTCTTTGATGCGCCGCAGCGGCATGAGCAGGGCCGATGCCCGGCTGAGCGTAGCGTTGGGCAGCAGATGCTCGATGTTGAGCACCGTCTCGGCCCAGGCGCGATCTTCGACGGCTACACCGGCACCCGCGGCGATGTTCAGCCCGGCCAACACGTCACGCGCCATGGCCAGCGGGTCGGCGGCATCGGCCAGGATGCGGATGTCGTAGCCGCTGACCGCGCCCATGTGGAACTCGGCCAACATGCGCGGCAGCGTTAGGATCGGCGCACCGGACTGTGGTATCCAGGCGCCGGTGAGCCACTCGCCCGGGTACATGGTGTTGCCGAAGTTGGGCTCTTCACGGCCGATGCCGGTCAGATAGTGCAGGTTGGCCGAAATGGGCAGGAAGAGCAGGTCGATGTTGGTCTGGGCCATGTGCGTCTGGACGCGTGCTAGCCGATTGGCGTAGTCGGGCATGGTTTTCTCCACTATCGGTGTGAACGTCGAGGTGCGATCTCGGATTCGAAGTCAGTCATCAGCTGATCGGGCGTTCAGTGCATCGAACTCTTCGCGGGTCAGGCCAAAGATCAGCTCGGCCGTTCGGCGTGTCTGATCATCGGCTGGTTGGTCTCGATACAGCGGATATTGTACTTCTGGAAGCGTAGTTCATGAAATGCATAGCGTAGGAGGTCGGGATCGTCGACATGCATAGAGCGCAGGCGGATGCGCTCGCTTTGCAGAAGTAGGAGGGGTGGTGTGGTTGCCATCGGATCCTTCCTCGGTTTCCTACACAAATTCGATAGTTGGCAACGGCCACTGGCGCACCTGTTCCCCGCGCAGAAAACCGGCCGGATAGGCCGGCGCAGGATGGCGCGCCGCCTCAAGCACGTTCGAGCGCGGCCTGCACATCGTACGCCACCAGCCGATGCCGCACCGCATAGCTCCGTCCCCGGCATCCAATCAGCGCATAGCGGACATATTGGCCGGGCACGATCGGGTTGCCCACGCTGCCGGAATTGACCAACAGGAGCCGGTCCAACTCCACGCGCATGGGCCAGTGGGTATGGCCGACGACGATCAGATCGGCCTCAGCGCCGGCAAAGGCCGTCTGCAAATCCTCTTTGGGCCGCAACGGATGCAGCCCCTCGGCCTGGTCCTTGCCCGGCTCGGCGTGAACGGCCAGCAGGACGCGTGCCGTCCGGCAGCGTGGCGCGCTCGTCGAATGGCAGATCGTCCAGAAAGCGACATCCAACCGCTTGCGGTGAGCATGCCTTGGGTCCAGCCGATGCTGAGCGCGACTTCTTCGAAGACAGGCAACAACTCCGGGTTGCCGCGTACTTCGTCCATGGACGGCGCCGGACGCAGACCGGTGCGCACGTAGACATCGGTGTTGCCGCGGATGAAGTGCGCGTGGGGAAGCGTGGCCAACCGCTCCAGGGTTTCGATGGGTTGGGCGCCAAAGGCAACCAGGTCGCCCAACACCCAGTACTCATCGACGCCGCCCTGAGCCGCGATGTCGGCAAGGACCGCGTCCAAGGCGATGGCGTTGGCATGGATGTCGCCGATCAGTGCGATCTTCATCCGCGCTATTTCCGTGGTTCCAGGCGAAGGACATTGCCCTCGGCATTGTCGCGGCCCCAGGTCATGGGCAGGTATTCGACGTCGCGGTGGGGCTCGATCAGGTCGTCATAGTGGCGGCTCAAGACATTGCCGGATTGCCCGGTGGTGTGCATGAAGAGACTGTGATTGAAATCGGACAGGTCGATCAGGCTGCGGAAACTGGGTACGTGGGTCTGGTCGTAGAGCTCTTCGAAGTTGATCGGCGCTACATTGACCGTGTAGCGGTCGCCGCCGTTGGCGATGCTGCGGTGAAAGATGCCTTTGAGCGCGGCCACCTGGCTGAAGGGGGTATGGGGATACTGGGTGACGTGGAGACTGCTCCAGCGCCACTTGTCCATGTTCGGCCCCAGCCGTTCGCTGAGATCGTCCAACGCCAGGTCCAGCGCGATCGACCGCGATCTCGGCGCAGTTCTCCATGGGCACGGTGAGCACGTCGTCGCACCAGTGCCCGTTGATTTCCGGGTTGGTGTAGATGTCGGTGAGAAAGATTTCGTGTGCACGTTCGGCCATCTCCTGATAGAGGTCGCCGCGCAGATCGTCGACGAATATGGTCCGACCCAGCGCAATCAACCACGCTTCGTAGATCGATGCCGGCACGCTCTCCAGCGGCGAGGTCCCGTCCCAGCCGTCCAGACGTGTCAACGCCGCACCGAGACGCTCGAAGTCGATGCCGGCCAGCGCCTCGGCGTCGGAACCGGTCTCGGCCAGTGCCGCACGCAGCAGCGGCAGCAGTTCGCGCGCCTGGAGGCTCGTGCGGTCGCCCTGAATGGCGGCCATATCCGCGATCGAGATGGTCTCGCCGTCTGCTGCTCAGATCTTCGATCAGTTGGTTGATGCGCTCGCCGCGATAGGGCGGCGAAAAGTCATTGGAGATCAGATAGGGATAGCTGTCGTCCACCACCCGCTGGTTGGCTGTGGCAATATAGCCCTTTGCCGGATTGAAGGTGCGCGGCAGCTCCTCGAAGGGAATCCAGTCGATCCACTCATACTCGCTATCCCAGCCCGGCACCGGCAGCATGCCCTCGTGGTTCTCACGGATGGGAATCAGGCCCGGTGCGATGTAGCCGATGTTGCCCTCTATGTCGGCGTAGACGAAGTTCTGGCTCGGCCCCAGATAGCGGCGAAAGGTCTCCACAAATTCTTCCCAGTTGTGGGCGAAGTTGACGCCCAGAGAACGCGTCAATGGTGGTATCGTCCGGATCGAGCGCGGTCCAGCGCATGGCCATGGGCGAGGCCGTATCGTCGGCGTCGCTGATGAGCGGCCCGTGGCGCGTGCTGCGCGCGGCCCAGCGCAGAGGTTTTTCCCTGCCGTCGACGACGATAAGTTCCTCGACGATCTCCATGTCGACCCACTCGCCCTCGACCTCGTATTGATTGGGGTTGGCCGGGTTGATCCGCTCCAGGTAGAGGTCTTGTACATCAGGGTCCACGTTGGTCACACCCCAGGCGATGTGCTCGTTGTGGCCGATGGGGAAACCCGGCACCCCGGGCAGGTGGCACCGCTGACGTGGACCGTCTCGCCGTGTAGTTCGGCCAGGTACCAGACCGAAGGAATCCGCGCGCCGAGGTGGGGATCATTGGCGAGCATGGGCAGACCGGTCTCGGTGCGGCTACCGTCAATCGTCCAGTTGTTGCTGCCCACATCCAGCCCACCGAGTTGCAGGCTACTGCGCAGTTCCGAATCGATCTCCAGCAGTTGGCCGGCGCCTCCGGCTGAAAACGCCGTCGATCGTGAGGATGGAATTGGCGTCTTTCGGGTAGGCGGGCATGATCTGGGCCGTTCGTTCCGGGCCGACCGCCAGGGTCAACTGGGCGCGGATGAGTTCCAGATCCCAGTCGCCGGCCAGATCCCAAGCCATCATCTTGGTCCAAACCAGGGAGTCGGTGACCCGCCACGGCTCCGGTGCGAAGCCGAGGATCAGGTACTCCGGCGGCAGGGTCTGTCCTTCGTCGATCCAGGCGTTGACACCGTCGGTGTAGGCCTGGATGATCGTCTGCGTCTCCGGCAGCAGATCGGCCCAGGCCGCCTCGGCGGCGCGATAGACGCCCAGTGTCCGCAGAAACTTGTCGGTGCGCAGCGCGCTTTCGCCCAACACTTCGGCCAGACGACCGCCCCCCACCCTCCGGTTCATCTCCAGCTGCCACATGCGGTCCTGGGCGTGGACATAGCCCAGCGCCAGCCAGGCGTCGTGGTCCGTTTGGGCAAAGATATGGGGCACACCGGCGCTGTCGCGTACGATCTCGACCGGCGCGTCCAGGCCGGCGATCTCCACCGTTCCCCTGGTTTTGGGCAGGCTGGTGTGGAGAAAGGCAAGACCGCCGATGGGTATGACGAGCAGTAGAATGAGGAGAACGGCCAATATGATCTGCAGTATCCTGCCCATGCAGGTTCCTTTTCGGGTAGGTCAAGGTTGGTCCGGGTGAAGTGGAGATTTTACCTTAGACTATGGGCCTTTGCACGCAGAAATATTGGTGGATATACTCTGCGTGTGAAGTCGTAGGGTAATTCGGCTGAGCAAGTTTACTATGTATTCGTTCGGTCACGCCGGACCGACGGACATTGTCGTGGAGCGCGGGCATCTGCTCCACGTTCGACTTCGGTGTGCGCCAGAACGATTACTGTTTCGCTGCAATGCAGTCGTCATGCGTCGAACCATGAGGCAATAGTCGGCGCCG
This sequence comes from uncultured Chloroflexia bacterium, assembly GCA_963715415.1. Lineage (GTDB taxonomy): Bacteria > Chloroflexota > Anaerolineae > Caldilineales > Caldilineaceae > JAWKOK01. The sequence goes on from CAVQSG010000055.1 coordinate 64,830, forward strand.
GCGCGGCGGGTCGGCGGCTGAGTTGCCGGGCCTGCACAAACGCCATGCATGCCACATAACCATAGCCGGCCGCGTAGAGGCTGATCCAGAAGATGATCCACCACCGGCCGGAGAGCAGGCAGTAGACGAGCAGAACACCGGCATAGAGCGCCAGTGCCAATTCGAGCCAAACGATGGGGTCGCGTGGCAGAGCATAACTGCTGCTCTGCCATTCCGTCTGCCCGCTGGTGACGGCAAACTTGGGCGTGCGTTTGAACTCGCTCTCCTTGCCCGACAGGGCTTCCAACGCCGCGCGGTGTTGTTGAGCGACAGACCGGTGCCGATGGCCATGAGCAGGGCCAACTGCCCGATCTTGTGCACTGTCGACCATGGTCTGCCGGCCATGGCGAGCCAGTACATCAAAGGCGGCCCGACCGTGGCCGATGTGAGCAGAAAGGCAACCCGCAGCAGAGGTCCATTGGAGAGCATGATCGGCAACAACAGCAACAGGTTGAGCACCATCAGCGGATGGACCAAATAGTTGGTCAGATGCAACGTTCCCTGAACCTGTTTCCAAAGCGGCAGAGGGGCGCTCCAGACGCGGCCGAGGAGCTTTTTGGCGGTCTGTAGGCTCCCTTTGGCCCAACGAAACTGCTGGCGCTTGAAGGCATCGATCTGCATGGGCAACTCGGCCGGCACCACGACGTCGGGCAGATAGGCGATGCGCCAACCGTCCAGTTGCGCGCGGTAGCTCAGATCCAGATCTTCGGTCAGCGTGTCGCCTTGCCAGCCTCCGGCCGCATCCATACAGGTGCGTCGCCAGACCCCGGCCGTGCCGTTAAAATTGAGAAAAGCGCCCAGTTGGTGACGCGTCGTCTGCTCGACGATGAAGTGGCCGTCGATGCCCAGAGCCTGCGCCCGTGTGAGTTGAGACGCATCCCCATTCACATGTCCCCACCTGGTCTGGACACAACCGACGGTGGCATCCGCAAAGCAAGGCACGGTGCGCATGAGAAAGTCCGGCACAGGGACAAAATCTGCATCGAAGATCGCGATGAACTCTCCCCGCGCTGTCGACAGGCCATGGTGCAGAGCGCCCGCCTTGTAGCCGCGCCGAACGGGACGGCGAACATGTTCGATGCTGTGCTCGCTCCGTTCCAGATGCATACATGCGCCGGCAATGATCTGCGTCGTATCGTCGGTCGAATCATCCAGGATCTGGATCTGCAGCCGATCGGCAGGCCAGTCCAGCGCCGCGACTGATTGTAGCAGGCGGTTGACCACGTGCCGTTCGTTGTAGACCGGTAACTGTACGGTGACCATGGGGTAAAGCGGTGCAAGTTCGGTATCAATCTCCGGCCCGGCCGGCCGGCCGGCAAGACGTTGATACAAGTAGGCATGGACGACCGCGTTGAGGCCGTAGACAGCCAGTGCCAATGCACTGGCCAGGTAGAGCAGTTCAAAGAAGATCATGGCTACCAGAGGAAAAAGAAGGGCGGCTCGCCGCGGGACTTGACCAACGCTTGGTCGACGCCAAACGCGCGGCCGGCGCGGGTGAAGCAGACGGTAAAGGCCGAGACGGTCAACAGCACATAGGTCCAGATCCACTCATTGCCGCCGAAATAGGCCAAAAACAGGTTGAGGAAAAAGAACATGGCGCCGAGCGCAGCCAGTGGCGTCAAGAGTCCGAACAACAAGCCCAGCGCCATGGCCAATTCGGCCACCATCTGGAAGGCCGCAAATGGTCCCGGAACCTGCAGGATCGTATTCTGAATGATGGCACGATAGAAGGCCGGTCCGCCGCCGTTGTCGTTGAAGATATAGTTGAAGAGTCCGGTCATGCCGTCGGCCGTGTAGACGCCGCTTCGTAGATTGTCGAGCCAGGTGAAGAGCAGGATCATACCGAGCGTAATGCGCAGGACCGCGACGATCTTGCGTAGGGTTTGTGTTTCGTTCATGCGGCTTCTCCAATGTGGGTCTGTTGAGCTGAACTGTGTAGAAGCTGACCAAGGATTTCTGCCGGGATTCACTAAGGGCCTATCCAAGGAAATAAACATGGCGCTAGGTAGGGTGCGACCCTTGCGGTCGCCCGCCATGGTCAGGCGCAGTGCGGGCGACCGCAAGGTCGCACCCTACCACATTTGGATCTCTATTTCTCTGGAATGGCCTAAACGCCCTTGGTCGCCTCGACTGCCTGCATGCGGTTGGCCGGCCACAGCTTGCCGATCTGCACTGCCAACCACACACCGACCAACATCGAGATGGTGGTGGTGATACTGCCCATTGACAATAGCGGTACGCCGACCATCGAATGACCAAGGTTGCAGCCGCCTGAGATGGAAGCCGCCGCGCCCATGACGAAACCTCCCGCGGCCAGGCCTGCGTAGCGGCGCATGGATTCACCACGCACCCACATCGTGCCGCCCAAAAGGGCGGCGATGACGGCGCCTGGAATGATGCTGAACAGCGTCACCGGAATCCAGGGCTGCAGAGCCTCTCCGGCCGTGATGTAGTTGAAGAGTGCGGTCGGAACACCGGAGGTGCCAAAGGTGTAGTTGGAGCCGCCGGCCTGGGCCAACAGCCACGCCACGCTGGTGAACACCCCCATGCTTAACCCGAGACGCCGCCAATCCCAGAGCGGCGCTCTAGGCTTCAGCGGCGAGCGCCACAGGAAGATCAGCGCAACCCCACCCAACACCACCAGCAGACCAATTCCGGCCGGCGCACCCAAGAGATTGAGCACGGTGGCGGATCGGTCGTCGACACCGGTCACATCCGCGTTGAGTCGCTCCCGCACGGGCGCCAACGCTCCCTGGTAGCCGACGAGGTCGCCCACGGCCCAGGCCGCCAGTCCGACCACCGTGCCCAGCATGCCGTGTCCCAATTTGTAAAAGAGTCCGGTAACGCACGTGGCTGCAATGACCATACCGGCGCCGAAGAATAGCCCTCCGACTACATTGGCTCGCCACGCAAAGGGCGGCACCCAGGGCGTGATCCAGCCCAAGGCAATCAACGCCTGAACCAGCGGCGTAGCGACCAACATGGTCAGCAGATAGACACACAGCAGCGTATACTCCGGTGGCCTCCGGACGATGCCGCGCAGAGTGCTGTGGAAGCAGAAATCGCCACGCTCCAAAATGTAACCCAGCATCATGCCGGTACCGACGGCTAACAGGATAACCATCTGTTATCTTCCTCTGTATGTCTGCTCATCGGTACCGTTGTTCGTGGGAGTTCCCACGGCTTTTTTGACCGTAGCTTGCTCTCCAGGGTGGCTTGCGACTTCAAACACAATTCGGGATATCACCGTTTCTCGGCTCGTCGGGCAAAACGCAGATGCGTTCGGGTGGAAAATGCAGCATGATCTGTTCGTCATTGCCTAGCGATGTGAACGGCGAAGCGACGACCTGCAACTGAACACCGTTTGTAGCGGCGCAAAGCAGTGAGTTCCGTCCCTGATAGCTGTACGAGTGCACGACGCTCATAACATTGTTCGAACCGTTGGCGCCGATCTCGATGGCTTCGGGACGAATCGTGAGCAACACCTGACCATCCGGACACATATTGCGCCCGATGTGAATTGGCCCCACGGCTGTAAAGACCATGTCACCCTTTTTGACGCCCGACAGAAAGTTGACACCGCCAAAGAAACGCGCGACCTCTACATCGACCGGTTCCTCGAAGAGCGCCCGCGGTGTGCCCACCTGACGTAGCCGTCCATCGAGCAGAAGTGCAATACGGTCGCCGAGCGCGGCGGCCTCATCCTGATCGTGGGTGACAAACAGCGTGGTAATGCCGACACGGTGCTGAAGATCGCGGATGACCACACGCAATTCCTGCCGCAGATCGGGGTCCAGGTTGCTCAACGGCTCGTCCAACAAGAGGACGCGTGGTTCGACGGCCAGTACGCGGCCAGAGCCACCCGTTGTTGTTGCCCGCCCGAGAGCTGATCCGGCCGGCGATCCTCAAAACCCGCAAGTTGCACGGTCGCCAAAGCATCAGCTACGCGACGTCGACTTTCGCTCCGTCCCACCTTGCGCACTTTGAGACCAAAGGCCACGTTGTCCCCCACTGACATGAAGGGAAATAGTGCATGCTGCTGAAAGACCATGGCCGCACCCCGCTTTTCCGGCGGGATGTCGACAACCGAGCGGCCATCAAAGCAGAGATCGCCGCGGGTCGGATCGATCAGTCCCGCGATGAGCCGCAGCAGCGTGGTCTTGCCGCAGCCGGAGGGCCCCAGCACGACCAATAGCTCACCGCTCTCTACCTCCAGGTCCAGGTCTACAACCGCAGGTGCCCCTGCTTGATATTCTTTTGTCAGCTCGGTCAACGTGACATCTGTCATCGATATGGGCTTTGCAACGTCTTCAGGTTAATTGGGCCAGATTTCCATCTCACCGCCCAGCGGCAGTTGGATCGGCGCGTCCGGGCCTTCAAACCAACGCGCATAGATCTCGGCGTAGGTTCCGTCCTTCCACAACTCCTGCAGTGCGTAGTTGACGGCGTCGCGCCAGTGCGAATCATCATTGGGCACGCCGATGCCAAACTGGACCGGGTTGTGACCCCCCGGCAACAATTCGAGCTCCTCATCGCCGGCTGCCAACGCCAACAATGTAATGTTGTCCTCGGTATAGCCTTCGACGGCACCGTCGCGCAGCGCCTGCATTGCGGCCAGCTTGTCGCCGAATTCGACGATCTCGGGCTCCGGTGCACCGGCAGCGTCGGCATATTCCTGCCACGACGGGATGGCCGAACTTCCTGCATTGGCCGCCACCGTCTGGCCGAACAGATCTTCTATCTCCGCGTAGGTGCCGGTGCGCACCAGAAACGACTGGTTGTCCCAGAAGTAGGTGATGCTGAAGTCGATGGCGTCATCGCGCTGGCGCGTGTGGTTCATGCTGGCGATGGACATGTCGACCCGGCCTTCCTGCAGAAAGCTGATCCGCGTCGTGCCGTCGACGACGACCAATTCCGGTTCCAATTCCAGTTGATCGGCAAGAGCCACGGCCAGGTCGACGTCAAAGCCCACCCAAGCGCCACTTTCGTCGATGAAGCTCATCGGCGGATTGTCGTTGCGGACGCCAATGCGCACGACACCGGCTTCCGCCACACGGTCGGCGGTGGAAGGAGCTGCGAGTGGTTGGCATGCGGCCAGAAAGAGAACAAGCAAGAGAATTAGATAGCTGCTGACACGCTTCATCGATTTTCCTTTGCAAGATCGGCTAGTTGTATCTGTCTCGGGGCGAATTGCCCTGGTGTTGCGCAAGGTCAATAGTTGACAAGTGAATGCACCAGATCGGTGCGTTGCACTTTTCGTTCCCATTGTCGCGCCACGTGTGACAAGGCGAAGGCGACGAGGAAATAGAAAAGACCAACAACCATGTAGAGTGAAACCCAATACGGCGTATTGGTCACATCGCTGCCGAGAACCACACGCGCAACCATCATCAAATCAGAGACGCCGATGATCAGCACCACTGACGTGTCTTTGAAGAGGCTGATCGCCTGGCCCGCCAACGCGGGGATCATGACGCGCACGGCGTAGCGGATCTGAACCGTGCGGTAGGCACCCCATGGCGTGCAGCCCATGAGGCGGGCCGATTCGGTGAGCTGTCGCGGCACACTACGCAGGCCTGCGCGCAGGATTTCGGCCTGATAGGCGCTGCTGTAGAGCGTCAACGCCACGACGGCAGCAATGCGCGGCTCTGCGCCCAACCCGACAAATCGGCTACTTAACAGCTGGTAGATCAGCAAAAGCAGGAGCACGAGTGGGATCCGCGAAAGATGTTGACGTAAACGCGGCTGCTCCACCGTAGGGCGCGCCGGTGGAGAGATCTGCGCTTCCGACCAAATTGCCCAGAACAAAGCCGAGGAGCACGGACACAACTGCCAGCAAGATACTCATGACCAGCCCGCCCGGTCGCTGTCCGGGAAAACCGAAGAGAAGGCTGTGGGCGTTGCCCAGGAGAAATACGATCTGTTCAGCCATGCGCCAACCCCTACCGGGAGACGGTTGTCGGGTCGTGTGCGGGGTTCTAGTCTCTGCTCGACAGCCCGTAGCGCGGACGCCATCACGCTTGCCAGCAAGAGATAGAGCAACGCAGCCAGTAGTAACAGCTCAACGGCCCGAAAACTCAGAGTGATCGCAGTCTGGGTTCTATGAAAAAGCTCGGGCACCGCCACAAACGCGGCCAGCGCCGTATTCTTCATATTGTGGATCAGCCGCGTGGAGATGGCAGGAAATGCAGCCCGGACGCCTTGTGGCACAAGGATCATCCGGTAGATATGGGCCGGGGACGCGCCGAGCGTGCGCGCGGCATCGAGGTGCTCCGTCGCGATGGCGCCGACGCCGGCGCGAAAGAGTTCGGCAATGTAGGCGCCCGTGTTCAACGTCAACGCCACCGTCACTGCAAAGGCATAGTAGCCCAATGGGATGCCGATCCGATCGCCGAACCAATGCATGAGCGGGTTGGCAAAAAACAGCTCTTTGCGCAGGGCGGGTGCAAAGAGATTCGGCACGGCAAAGGCGAAGAAGATGATCAGAACCAGGGCCGGTATGTTGCGGAATATCTCCACATAAAGCACACCGGCTGTGCGTAACATGCGTTTGTCCGACAGCCGGAACGAACCGACGACCAAGCCCACGACCATCGATCCGGCAGATGTCACAATGGTGAGCGCAACGGTGACGACAAGTCCGCGCAATAGCAAGTCTATGAGATCAGCAGTCAGCCAGGGCAGATTCATAATGCAATGGTCATCGAGTGTCGCTCATCGCCGGCCGATGAGCAGTAGGTTCGCGCGTATGCGGTGCAAGCGATTCGCCCTCATAGTTTGCCAAGACGCGATCGAGTTGAAATCCGGCGCGGAGCACGAGCGTCTTCACTTCCTCAACCGAATAGAGCCGGCGTTGCAGCACATACACACGCTCCTGGCCGAACGATACAACCCGGAACTTCTCCGTAAGAGAACGACTGTGGGCATCATACCGGCGATTTACCTCTGTATGACCGTTGCGTTGTTCGAAGCGTTCTCGCAGCTGCAGCTTCTGCACGATTGCCTCACGCCGGGCGAGCTCGATCACCAGCATGCCTGCCGGTTTCAGGAGGCGAAATAGGTTGTTGAGCAGAATTTGATCGCCCCCGGGCGGTGTCGTCTGGCCCAGTGTATTAAAGAGGCAGAGCGCACCGTCATAGGGGTCAGCTGCCGTAAAATCCTGGCCCCTCGTGCGATGGAAGTCAATCGTCACGCCGCCGACATCCGCTCGCCGCTGTGCGGCGTCGATCATCGCTCTGGATGGGTCGATGCCGGTGACCCGGTAGCCCAATCGGGCAAGCGTGACGCTGTGCCGCCCAAACCCGCAACCCACATCCAACAGACGGGCGGCAGCGGGCAAACCGAGGGCTGTGGTCAAGAAGTCGACCTCACGCTGCGTCCGTTCTTCTGTGAGGAGTGGATGGTCCAAATAGGGCGAACCCTCCCCAAAAAAATCGTGCGACTCGGTCATGTCGATTGTTGTGGCGGTGCGTGTAAGTCCCCACTCACGGTAGGGAAGAACTTATTCCGCTTCTGTCAGAGGGAGTCACGTACATCCAGCATGGGGATGTCCTTGCGTTCCAGATCGTTGAGCGCTTCGAAACGCAGAGAGACGCCCGCAGACTCCACCTGAGCGGCCCAATCCTCAAGCCACTGACGTTCGATGCCGTCTACATCGTCCACCAACCGTAGCCGATCGATGTCGTAGGTCTCCTGGAGAAGCTTCATTTCGGCCGCGACACTTTCCGGTGAACGTTGGCGGAACTCGGCCCCGTGCACAGCATCGTGGCACCAGTCACATCCATATGGACAGCCGCGGCTGGTCGAGATCGTCAGCGAACTGTAGCCGTTGGTCTCGCGCCAGCTGTCGAGATAGCGATCCATGTCGATGAGATCCCGGGCCGGCATGGGCAGTTCATCCAGATTGGTCAGGTAGGGACGAGGTTGGTTGACGATCGTCTCGCCGTGTTCGGTTCGAAACGCGAGGCCCGGTTCGGTTGCGATCGTTGCCGGGTGAAACGTTCCACAATCGAGCAAATCAAGCAGAATGACCAGTGTCATTTCGCCCTCATGATGCACCACAAGATCGACTTGCGGGTAGGCCAAATAGGCAGCCGGGTCGCGGGTCGGATCCGGTCCGCCAAAGACGACTGTGACACCCCGGTCGTGGGCCAATGCACCCAGGTGAAGCGCCATCTCGCGGACGGGCGCAACCGCAGAGATCCCCACAATGTCCGGTTTCTCGCGTTCCAAGGCTTGCACAAATGCCCGCTCGTCTTCTTGAAAAGTGCCGTCGAAGACCGAAACTTGGTGTCCACGCTCACGCACATACGCGGCAAGATAGAGCAAGCCTAAGGGGAAATAGGGACTACCGGACGCCTGTTCTTCGGGACTTTTGGAGAGGAACAGCGGGTGGCAAAGCAACAATTTGGCCATATATCATCGTCGTCGATTGTCGTAAGGAGTATACCCACGACCCCACTGATAGAAAACAGTCAGCGACAGGTGGGCATAGAGCGTGTCTTTCAGTCACGCAAAAGTTTGAGGGACCTGAGAAGTATAGGCGCTGTGCTGATCACCAGCCGTAAGATTCCCCACGCTTTTTGGCGTGCGTTTATTCTACGCTACGATGGCATGTATCGTCATGCATATTTCGCCCATAGGCGCTTACAAAATGACATCGACAAAAAAGTGTCGATAGGCGAATAAGCGCTCGTCGATAGTGCCGAAGGCCCGATTTGCGCCGCCGTCCTGAGCCTCCAGCGAAGGCGCAAATATGTAGGCGCTACCTACGATTCGTTGTGAAACAGCGACATGAATCCATTCATCCCCGGTCATCGCAAGCGGATCTGCTACTCGAACATCTTGGTGCATGGTCTCAGGCACAAAGTGCGTAGACTGCGCGGGAGTCGGCCTTTTTTTGCGCTCGCCACCTGCGCGATTGCGGGGGTGTTGATGGCGTCGGCAGGCTGCTCGATAGAAAACACGAAAGGTGACACCCGTTTCCTGTCACAGGATGGGTACTACGGCAAGCTCTACGGCGCGTGGAAGGCAACCATGGTCGCCAATCATACGGGCCTGATCCATGAAGGCAAATATTTGGACGAACCCGGGCCCGGCGACTCGATCGAGCTGGTATTTCCGGACGAGTGGTCCACCGACGACGACACTGCTGTGGAGTGGGTCTATCTACATGTGCTGGAAACCTACGGTCTGGACGCCGACTACGCGGCAGATTCGGAATGAATGGGTCGACCACCTAAATCACGACATCTGGGTGTCGACCCGCGCAGCACGCGATCTGATGGATGGCGGCATCGTGCCGCCGGCTACCGGGAGCGCCGCACTCAACCCTGAAGGCGTCTGGTCCATGGACGCTCAACTCGAGACCGAGCTCTTTGGCCTGATCGCGCCCGGAATGCCGAACGAAGCCATGCGGCGCGCCCGTTATTACGCCCGGATCACCAACTCCGGACCGGCAGTCGAGGTCAGCGCTTTTTATGCATCTATGTACGCCGACGCCTTTTTCGAAGACGACGTGCCCCAACTCATCTCCGCCGCGCGCACACGTTTTCCGGCTGATGGGCAGGTCAACCGCATCGTCGACCAGGTTGTCGCTTGCTACAGCGAGCACCCCAGAGACTGGCGTCTATGCCGGCGGAAGCTCGCCCTTCTTCATGACGATCCGGAGTGGTGGGCCGCCAAAATCAACTTCGCCATGACGATCATGGCACTGCTCTACGGTGACGGCGACCTGGAGGAGACCCTAACCATCGCTGCGTTGGCCGGCTGGGATGCCGACAACAACATGACGACCAGCGCTGGTCTACTGGGCATCATCCTCGGCCACCGGCAGCTGCCCAAACAGATTCAGCAGGCCACCGATCTATACTACAATGAAGATGTGACCGGTGACCTACCGCGCTACGATTCGCTGAACGAGATCGCACGCCGCACGCAACGCCTCGGCGAGCAAGCGATCCGCGCCGCCGGTGGTGAAACAGAGGCGACCGGCTATTTGATTCCGATCACGCGTTGATTTTATGCTTCTGACGCGGCAGGTGTAATCGACACAAGTATGTGTCGGGTAATATGTGTCGGGTAAGGCTGTTCCAAAGAATTAAGTCCCCCGGTGGCGTAGGGGCGTGCCCTTGCGGCCGCCCGCTGTGGTCAGGCCGAGTGCGGGCGGGCGCAAGACCCGCCCCTACGCCACCGGTGTCTATTTTCTTGGAACGGCCTAAGACAAAAATATCTCCGGCCGAGACCAGATTTCAACTCAGACAAATCAGACCCCTTATTTCGCATGCCTACATCCAGAACTCCACGCCTGAGATTTGGGATCATCCTGCCGGTCGTTGCTCAGTTGGCGGCCTACCTGGGTCTAGTTTGGCTCGACCGTACCCAGGGCACGCTGACTCACAGCCAAATTCCGCGCACTGCCAGTCTCTACTTTCTAGCGTTTGGCGCCTACCTGATCTCGCTCCGGCAGCTCGAGAAGAGACGCATAACGGGATTGTGGACTATCCTAGGATCTGCACTTCTCTTTCGACTCGTGTTACTGGCCACAATTCCGACACTATCCTCCGACGTCTATCGCTATCTGTGGGACGGGCACGTTGCCAACAACGGCGTGAGTCCCTATCTACTCCCGATCGATTCCAACGATCTAGACTATCTGGATATTCCCATACGCGCCAAGGCCAACCACGTGTGGATGGCCAGTCCCTACCTGCCTGCAGCCCAGTGGCTCTTTGGAGGGGTGACCGCGTTCCTGCCAACAGAGCCGTTCTCGATGCAGCTTACGATGGTCACCATCGATCTGCTCAACGGGGGCCTACTTCTCTTTCTCCTCGGGCTGTGCGCACTACCAGCCCGGCGCGCCGCCATCTATCTCTGGAATCCGCTTGTCGTGTTGGAAACCGCGCATGGTGCACACGTCGATGTGTGGATGATCTTTCTGACGCTGGCCGCGGTGGCGCTCGCCTATCGCAAAGAGTCCGGACGTTTTGCCGGCGTAACCCTGTGGATCTCACCGGTTTTGTTGGCGCTGGCTACGTTGACCAAGCTCCTGCCTGGTTTGTTGTCGCCGGTATTCTTTTGGCGCTGGGGCTGGTGGCAGCGCATTCTGTTTGGCGTGACGCTATTCATCGTGCTGGCGCCTTACGGCCTTACCTCCGGCTGGGGCCTTGCCGGACCTCTGGACGGCCGCGGTCTCTTTGCCGCCCTACGGATTTATGGGGACCAATGGAACTTCAACAGCGGGCTCTTCCATTGGCTGGAATCTGGGCTGGCGCAGGGTGAACGCTGGGGGCTTGAAGTGCGCCAGGCCAACCAAGTGGCCAAACGCGTGGTGGCATTCTCCATGGTATTGGTGCTCGGCTTCACTTGGTGGCGAGCACGCGCAGACAAAACGGTGCGCAACGCGCTCCGTCTGATGGCGCTTCCACTGGCTGCCTATGTCCTGTTAACGCCGACGTTTCATCCCTGGTATCTCTTGCTGTTGCTGGCTTTTACACCGTTCTTGTCACCCGCCGAGGATGAAGAGGGACAACGCTGGCTGGCAGTTGCGCCCTGGATCTACCTGAGCGGTGCACTCTTTCTTTCCTACTTCACATATGTTGATCCATTGGATCTACGCGAGTTCGCATGGGTGCGGCGTACCGAGTGGCTGCCGACCTGGGGCCTACTCATTGCCGGCGCGACTCTTCTGGTTTGGCATGGCGTCGGCTCGCGTCGTGCTTCTGCGGCCGGCAACGACGTCTGAGCAGTGAAAAAACTTCATACCATCCAGGTCTCTCACCCTACGGAGTGGTGCCGGCGGCTGCCCGAGTCACACGGTATGCGTGCACCATGCCCCAGACAGTCAGGCCCAACGCAAAGAGCATGATTACGGCGAGGACCCGAAACGCGTCTTCCATTCCGGCAACCTGGGCCGGAATGGAAGCGCTGGTTACGTCACCCGTAGATACTCCTTCCTGGTGCACGAGGGTGCACGCGGTCCAGAGCGCACCTAGAAAAGCCACCCCACTCACCTGGCCCAGTGTCCTGGTAAAGGCCAGCAGACCGGAGGCTATTCCAGAGTCGCGCCGGCGAAACCGATCCCATGATGGCGCTGTTGTTGGGCGATTGAAAGATGCCGACGCCGAGGCCGATCGGCGCCAACCGCAACGCGTAGCCCCACTGAACCGTATCGACGTCTAGTGTACTGAGGCCAACATAACCCGCCACCAGAAATGCAAGCCCCACCACCGCCACCGGACGGGTGCCGATCCGGTCGGAGAGTGACCCGGCCAGCGGTGCCGTGAGACCGATAAAGAGAGGAATAATGGCCAGCAGCATACCTGATTGGCTGGCTCCGTATCCCAGCACATCTTCGAGATAAAAGGGCAACAGGACGAAGGTGCCGCCGACGGCAACGAAGGTCAGCCAACCCGTTGCCAGGCCGATGCTGAAGAGGCCATTACGAAACAGGCCCAGATCAATAATGGGCTGAGCGACGCGCCGTTCGACCAGAAGGAAGACGACCAGAAAGAGCAGCGACAGCGCGAACAGAGCCGTGATTAGCGGCTCGTCGAAACCACTCTCTTGCCCCAAGGTGAGCGCAAGCAACAGGCTCAGCAGTGTGATGAAGAGTGCGCCGGCACCCAGATAGTCGAAGCCCTGCCGTCCTTTTGGCGCGATATTGGGGACAAAGCGAATCGCGACCAACGACCCCACAATGCCGATGGGTAGATTGAACCAGAAGACCCAGCGCCACGAAATCGTCTCAACCAGTAGACCCCCCAGGGTGGGGCCCAAGACCGCGCCCAGCGACACAAATGTGCCGCTAATTCCCAGGGCCTTGCCCCGTTCTGCGGGTGGGAACGCTTCTGTCACCAGCGCCATGCCCAGGCCGAGGATCATGGCCGCACCGACGCCCTGGACAATCCGAAAACCGATCAGCCAGTAGATATTCGGCGCCAGGCCGCAGAGCCACGAGCCAAAGGTGAAGACCAAGAAACCGGCGATGTAGATGCGTTTCTTGCCGACCATGTCTCCCAAGCGGCCGACGCCGAGTAGGAGGGTCGCCTGCACCAGCAAATAACCGAGCAAGACCCACTGCACGGTGGCGAAGTTGGTCTCCAGCACCTTGACCAGCGTCGGCAGCGCGACGATGACCACCGTGCCGCTGACCACGGCCAGAAAGATGCTCATGGCGACGGCAATCAAGACATACCATTTTTGGCTGTAGTCGATCTCCGGCGAAGATGATGACACGATTTGTTCCTCTTTAGGCTTCGCTCACGCCGGAATGTGCGAACTCATCTCCAGCTTGGCTGCCACGTCGCGGCGTGCGGCTTTGGCCAGCTCGCGGGGGTTGTGCTTGGGCGTCGGATGGACCACGTATAGGGGGAAGAGGTCAACGTAGATCTTGCCACACGACTTCGCCAGCCGCCACATGGCGGTGGTCAGGCTTTCGCCCCTTGGACCACGCCAAACCGAGACATCCGGTCGATTAAACTGGACGGCGCAGAGTAGGTATGGCACGCGCTCTTGACAGGCAATTTCGAAGATGCCGTAACGGAACTGATGAAGCTGCACGCCGTCGCCCAGCCGTCCTTCCGGGAAGACGACTAGCGGCGGAAAGAGAGACTTGGAAAATACCTTGACCATGGAATCGCGGGCTTCCGAGCGGGAGGTCCTGTCCTCGCGGCGGACAAAGATGGTGCCGATCTGCTCGGCCATCCAGCCACTGACCGGGCGCACGCGCACTTCCACGGCCGCCAAAAAACGGACAGGCGCCAGCGACAGAATACCCAACGCCTCCAGATAGGACATATGATTCATAAGAATCAGTCCTTCATGGTTGCGCAAGAGTTTCAGATCCGTGCTGTTGATGCGTACGTTGAAAATGTAGGTGTAGACCCGGCAGGCATAGACCACGATCCAGAGCGACGCTCGAACTCGGCGTACGCTGAACGGAACCAGCGATGTGATAAAAATCAGAACAAACGCCGTCAGAGCGGCGAAAACCAGCGCAACTATGCGCAGTATGCCGAGAATCGTATTCACGGCTGAATCTCCATTACAGTGAATAGGCGGGTTTTTCAACTAGCATTCTATGCACTTCCAGCAGGAGTGGCAAGCGAAATGCCGAAAAACAGATGCATCCAGATCATCAATGACGTCAAATGAGTAGGCTGGATTGACGTTCTCGAGCAAGCGTTATGATGGGTGTTGCACCCGTGAAAAACCATAAGGACCAAAAGCGGCGCCTTGACAAGGCCGTGTGATTCCTCTACGATCGGCCTGCATCTGGCGCCGAGACAGCGAAACCTCCCCTGTACAATAGCAGACACTGCAAGCGTCGATACAAGTCGAGCGCGAGTGTGTACCACAAAGTGTGTGTATGATGCCGTCCGCCAGAGTAGCGTCAATCCGTTTACACACTTTGGGACACACTCTTCTCGAGCGCGTTGCCGATCGGGAAATGATGGACTCCATACAAACAAAGGCGCGCATCGCCGTCAACGGCACCGGTTGGTGGACCAGTGAGATGCAGATCCCCGCTCTGCTGCGTAACCGGGATGCCAAACTTGTGGCACTCTGTGACCGCGATCCGGCCGGACTGGAAAGGACGTCCCGCCTCTTCGGCATATAACAGACCTTTTACGAGACCGACACACCAGGAGCCATACAATGAAGATCGTTGAGATTCGGGCCATGCGCCTGACCCTGCCCGAAAGCACGGTTGACCGCAGCGGACGGCGGCCGTCCTGGGCGGAGACCGCCGAGGTCGCCAATCCCATGTCGCGCTATCCCCATGTCAAGCGCATCGCAGCCTGTGGCTGCCGAAGTGGGACGAGGTCTGGTGCAAGGTGACGGCCGAGGATGGCACCTGGGGCGCCGGCTCGACCGGCTATGGCACGCCGGTGGCCGCCGGTCATCAACGAGCACCTGGCGCCCCAACTGATCGGCCAGGACTGTCTGGCCATCGAAAAGATCGCCGACATGATGTTTCGCCTGACCAAGCCCTACGGCACCCAGGGGCTGGCCTCCTATGCCATCAGCGCGGTGGACCTGGCGCTCTGGGATCTCAAGGGCAAGCTGCTGGACCAGCCGGTCTACAGCTGCTCGGCGGCCCGGCGCGTGACAAGATGATCTGCTACGTCACCGGCAACGATGTGGACTGGTACCAGGAACTGGGCTTCAAAGCCTTCAAGCTGGCCTGTCCCTATGGCCCGGCCGACGGGCTGGACGGACTGGATCGCAACGAGGACTTTGTGGCCCAGAGTCCGCGAGCAGATCGGCGACCAGTGCGAACTGATGCTCGACTGCTGGATGGCCTTTGACGTCGAGTACGCCGTGCGCCTGGCCGAACGGCTGCGCCCCTACCGGCTCAAGTGGATGGAAGAGTGCCTGATCCCCGAGGACTTCACTGCCCATCAGGAGCTGCGCCGTCGTCTGCCCTGGCAGACGCTGTCGACCGGCGAGCACTGGTACACCACGTGCCCTTCCAGTGGGCCATCGACAACCGGGTGGTCGACATTCTGCAGCCCGACATCAACTGGTGCGGCGGTCTGACCGTCTGCCAGAAGATCGTGGCCATGGCCGAGGCCGCGGGCATCAGCGTCATGCTGCACGGCGGCGCGCGCAATCCCTTTGGCCAGCATTTCTCCTACGCCTACGCCGGCGTTCCCTGGCTCGAATATTTCATCGGCTCGCGACCCGGCGTGGCCCTGGCCGATGCGCCGCGTCTGCCCGGCCAAGCCGTGGCCGAGGACGGCTATCTGGTTCCCAACGACGCGCCCGGCTTTGGCCTGGGCGTCGAAGAGAGTTGGTTCACACCTTATTGATGCCAAATGATTATCGACAGCCATTGCCACGCATGGACCTATTGGCCCTACGACCCGCCGGTGCCCGATCCGGAGCAAAGGGGCCGAGTGGAGCAGTTGATCTTCGAAATGGATCGACATGGAGTGGAGCGCGCGTTGGTCGTCTGTGCGCAGATCGACCACAATCCCGGGAACAACAAATATGTTGCCGACCAGGTTACACGCTACCCCGACAGGCTCTATCAGGTGGCGGATCTGGATAGCTTTTGGTCCTCTACCTACCATCAACCAGGCGCGGTCCAGCGCTTGCGTGAGCTGGCCACGCGCTCGGCCGCTGACCGGCTTTACCCACTACCTGGAAGGCAACGACGACGGCTGGCTCGAATCGGAAGAGGCCGACGCCCTGTTTGTTGAGGCGGGTGAACAGAGGCTACTGGCCAGCATCCACTGCGGGCCCCATCTGGTGGATGCGGTCTGCCGTTTGGCAGCGCGGCATCCCCGGACGCCCGTGCTGTTGCACCACATGGGCCACACGCAGGCAGACGACCCTGGGACCGTCGACCGGTTGCTGGCGTGCGCGCCGGTCGAGAATGTGTACGTCAAGGTCTCCGGCTTCTACTACTGCACATCCGGACCTGGCTGGGATTTTCCCTGTCGTGACGTCCAGACCATCGTGCGTCGGCTATATGAAACTCGGGCGCCGGCCGCCTCTGTTGGGGTTCCGACTATCCGGTAGTTCGGCAGTTCATGACCTATGGCCAGACGTTGGAGGTTTTTCGCACCTACTGCGACTTCATACCGGCGGCAGATCAGGTTCGTGTCCTCGGCGACACGCTGGGCGAATTGATCGGGCGCATGTCGGAATGAGTCGGAGAAAGTCCGGGGACCCGAGGCACACGATGCTGGCCCTCGGCGCCAAGCACCACATCACGAGAGGAGCACTCCGATGCAAGCATTAGTCTGGGAGGCTCCACGCACCATGGTGATGCGGCAGCAGGCACAGCCGGATCCGAACCACGCGAAGCGCTGATCCGGGTGGCCTATGTAGGCATCTGCGGTTCGGAATTGAGCGGCTATCTGGGCCACAACGCGCTGCGTGTGCCGCCGCTGATCATGGGGCATGAGTTCTCCGGCGAGATCGTCGCTCTAGGTAACGAAGCAGCATCTATCGCGCGCCGGCTCCAGGTTGGCCAGTTTGTTACGGTGAATCCGCTCAGTTACTGCGGACGGTGCGAGTACTGTCGCCGCGGGCTTAACCAACTCTGTGTCAAGCGCACACTGCTGGGTGCACACCGGCCGGGTGCCTATGCCGAGTACGTGACGACGCCGGTGGAGAGTGTCACACCTTTGCCTGAGGTATGTCGCTGCGCACCGGTGCCCTGACCGAACCGGTCGCCTGCGGTGTACGGATCGGCGAGATGGCTGGGCCGGTTGACGGCGCAAGCTGTTTCATCATCGGTGCCGGTCCCATCGGGCTGCTGGCCTTACAGATGCTCCTTTTGCAGGGCGCTACACGTGTCTTCATCGCCGATCTGGACCCGGCGCGGCTTGCGATGGGCGGCGATCTGGGCGGTGTCATGCTCGATCCGCGTGCGGTTGACGTGGTGGATGTGGTGCGTACAACAACGGAGGGGCGTGGGGTCTCCGTTGCCGTCGATGCGGTCGGCACGGCGACTCACGCGGCGTCAATGCGTCGCCGCCACACGTTCCGTCGGTACGCTGATCTTCAAGCGGTCTGCATGAAGAAACCAGCGAGATGCCGGCTGCCGAGATCATTCGCCGCGAGTTGGTCGTGCGCGGCTCGTTTGCCTATTCACCGGCCAACTTGCGGCCGCGCACTCCAGTTGCTGGCCGCCGAACAGATTCGGCTCGATCCGTGGATTGTAGAAGCACCGTTGGCGCACGGAGGTGAGTGGTTCGACCGCCTGTTGGACGCGCCGGGCAACGTGTCAAAGGTCTTGCTGACGCCGGTTGAGGCGTCCGGTCTGAAATGACGATTCGCTTGGGGCGTCAACTGATTGTGATGGCCAAGCAGCCGCTGGCCGGCTACACAAAGACCCGACTCTGTCCACCTCTCACGCCCATCCAGGCCACAGAGCTCTATACCTGTTTTCTACACGATGTGCTGGCCGTCGCACGCCGGACAAAGATGACGCTGCCCGAACTTGACTTGGCCGTTGCCCATACGCCATCGTCGGCAACTGCCTACTTCAACCGGCTTGCGCCCGACTTCCTCGCCATCGCGCAGGTGGGCGACGATTTGAGCGTACGACTTGACCATGTGCTTACGTCCGCCTTGGGCCACGGGTATGGACAGGTCATAGCCACCAACAGCGATAGCCCGACCTTGCCGGTAAACCTGATCGAACAAGCGTTCCATCTGCTCGATCGACCGGATACCGACGTCGTCCTTGGTCCTTGTGACGATGGCGGCTACTATCTGATCGGCGTCAAGGGCAAATTCGGCGCCATCGTCCGCGATGTAGAAATGTCGACGGATCGCGTGCTGGCGGACACCTTGGCGCTGGCCGAAGCAGCCGGCCTGTGCGTCGAGCTGCTGCCGACCTGGTATGACGTGGATGATGTGGCTACGTTGGCCAGGCTGCAGCGTGATCTTGCCGAGATGCCGGCCCGGATCGCGCCGCGTACGAGACAGTTCCTGCGCTTGACGGCGATCGCCGGTGCGACGTATGGGGGTTGAGTGGACTGACTGTTCGTGATCGCCGGTGCGCAGTCGAACTCGCCAGTTTGAACGACAACCGCATTGGTTATCCTACTGTTCGTCAACAGGTTAGCAGTTTCAATCTCCGGGAGGTCAATTGCGGACAATTTTAAGATGCGCACCGCCGTGATCGTCCGCGTTGAACGAAGCAAAGAATATCGGTGAACTGGTGCAAGAGACGCTCGCGCAGCCGGTCCTAGGCGACGACGGCTATGTAGTCGTCGTCGACAACGGTTCCCGTGACGACACGGCGATCGTCGCGAAAACGGCAGGCGCCGGCGTGGTCGACGAACCGCGGCGGGGATATGGATATGCCTGCCACGCCGGCGCACGCTACGCACGTGACGCCGATATCCTGGTCTTCTTGGACGGCGACTACAGTTCGTTGCCCGTGGAACTCGATCGCCTGGTCACGCCCCTCTACGCCGGCCAAGCCGATCTCGTGTTGGGGTCGCGCACGCTGGGCCGTATCGACCCGGGCGCCATGCCGGTCCACCAACGTTTGGGCAATTGGATGACGTCGCGTCTCATGAGCAGGCTCTACAAAATCGACGTTACAGACTTGGGACCCTATCGCGCCATTCGTAGCGATCTCCTGCACGATCTGGATATGCGAGAGATGACCTTCGGCTGGCCGACTGAGATGATGGTGAAAGCAGCCCGTCGCCAGGCGCGCATCATGGAGGTACCGGTCAGCCACATGCCGCGAAGACACGGCAACTCAAAGGTCAGCGGCACGGTCAAAGGGTCGGTCTTGGCGGCTTATTACATCCTTGGTGTCACGCTGCGCTATGCAATCATCGGGTAAGGTATATCCTGACGTGTGCGAGCCTTGTTTTCCCTGGAACGGCCTAAGGAACGAGATACATAGAGGTCTTTGGCAAAATCCTTCAGGATATTGGTCTTCTGCAACCCACGACCGCACGCCTCGCACAAGCCATGTAGGTGGTCTGCGGCCTCGTCCGCCAACCCATAGTGGGAAATGGCAAGTTTGGCTTACTCTGTCACTGGTCACCTTGTGATAGACGCGCTGTCGAAGAATAGGCGAACAACTCGAACGGGACTGCACGCAGCTGTCTCCGGCGGCATCTACGACGGATAGACTTCCTCCACCACCTCGATGAGACGCGTCAGCGCCGGCGACAACCAGCGCTCGCGGTGCCAGATCATCTGGGTCTCAAACGTGATCGGTTCTCCGGACCACGGCAACTGCAAAAGCGCACCCTCTGCAATCTCCTGCGCCACCGCAACATGCGGCAGAAATGACAGGCCGATTCCTGCTCGAATACACTGCTTGATGGCTTCGACGTTTTCAAACCCCATGGGGCTGTCGAATAGCACGCCTGCCGCGATCGGCCATCTGCTCCAAGACCTGCCGATAGTTGCAGGATGCTTCCGAGAGGACCAGCGACTGGCCGGCTAGGTCCGTCAGCGTAAACCCCTCTTTCTGCACCAAGGAATGTTCCGGATAGGTGACGAAGACCATCGGTTCGACGATCAAGGTGCGACAGTTCATATCCGGCGCATTGATGGGCCGGTCAAGGTCGAAGGCCACGTCGACTGCACCGCTGCGTACCTGCGGCACAGCGCTGAGTTCAATGTTGGCGTGGATGTTGATCTGGACGTGCGGGTACCGGCGCCGATAGGTCTTGAGAATCGACGGCAGCCGGTAGACACAGAGCGTGCTCGGCGCATAGATGGTGAGCGCACCTGCAATATCCTCCTCTTCGTTCAAGCTGGCTCGCGCTTCTGCCTCCAGCACCTGGAAGCGATCTGCGTAGGTCAACAGTTGGTGACCGGCGTGGGTCAGCAGAATCCGCTTGCCCAACCGGTCGAAGAGGGTGACGTTCAGCTCTTTTTCCAGCGCCTGGATCTGGGCCGAAACAGTCGATTGGGCGTAGTCCAACTCGGCTGCGGTCTTGGAAAAACTGAGGGTTTTGGCCACATGACGAAAAGTGGTGAGTTGTCGAAGGTCCATTGTTTTTGGTATCGTCTCAATCGATTGATCGCATCGGAAACATTCGCTTGAATCGATGCTACAACAGTGCTACTATGATGGCAAGTCAAACCATCAGATCTGTTTATTGTGGAGTACAACCATGTTTGCCACCAGTACGATTGCCCAGAGAATCCGTTACATGATTGCGCGACAGCGACAGCGTCAACTGCGAAACCATGCTGTGCAGACAGCGCTGGCCGGTGCCCTGGGTTATCACCCTGAATTTCGCGACACGGGCTTCGATGCGCATTTCATCCGCCATCGTGCAGCGAAGACGATCGCGCCCTATATTCAGCATGGTGACGCACCCGACGTTCGCGGCACTTACTGCTGCCTGGGTAGGCCAATTCACATTTGGCGAGGCCGGTCGCCGCGCGCACGCTCGACCACATCACCCCGATGGTGAACGATTTCGTGCATCTGTTGATGAGCGAGGAGCGGGGTGCGGAACTGTTGCACGCGCGGCAGGAGTGCCTGGCAAACGGCTCGCGTGTCGTCCCACAGTTGAGCCATTGAGAAGTGCCACCGGCTGACGGTCTGTATGTGACTAGTTCAGTTGGGCGTGAATACCACGACAGAAATCCGGCTATGCTACCTCTGGTAGAAACTGTACAAGGATCTCTTCCGGGATTCACTAGATTTGATGCCTGATGCGCCATTGATGATCGAATGTTGAACGCTGACCATTCCCTATTCGGAATGGCGAATCGCCGGCAACACGCGTGTGCCGAGCAAGCGCAGGCCCGTCTCCGGCGCCAAGCCGTGGGGCGTGCCGAATTCGACCCGCGCCGCGCCGGCCGCCAAGAGATCGGCTGCATGTGAGGCGACTTCGTCGGGCGTGCCCGCCAAGGCGAATCGCACCAGTAATTCATCAGAAATCAGGGCGGCTGCAGCGTCAAAATCGTATGCGGCCGCCTGTTTTTTGAGTCGCAAAAGCAGTTCCGGATCCAACGCGACCGTCGGGTCCAGACTCGGCGACGATGGGCAGATAGAGCGCCACTTCACGCTTGGCCAGCGCACGCGGGCCGCACCGTCATCATCTACCACACAGACTGCACCGATGACGATGCCGATTTCCTCTGCATTGCGTCCGACGGTGTGTGCAGCATCGCTCACAATCGACCGGTAATGAGGAATCACCGTCGGGATTGGCACTGCCGCCGATCTTGAGTTCTTCGATCCGATCGACACAGGCCCGGATGGTCTTCTCACCCCAGCGTCCCCAGTAGAAACGGAATGTCTGACCGCAGCATGGACCAACGCAGCGCGTCTCCGCCGGCGAGCGGGAAGATCTCGCCGGCCAGCGGTGCAGTGGATTGCGCAGCAGATGACGCACACAGGCAAATGCCTCGCGCAGCGCGGTGATCGACGCGTTGCGGGTAGACGCCGATGAAATCGAGCCAGCCACCGCGGGCCAACGCCCAAGTAGGCGCGGCCGTTGGCTGCTTCATCGACCAGCGCGATGTTGCCGGCAATGTTGATGGGGTGACAGGTGAAGGGGTTGACCGCGGCCACGCCTACCTGGATACGGTCGTGGCACGCGCCATTTCCAGCAGCGGCAGCCACGCCGGCTGATAGAGCATATCGTTGTAGACCGTGACGGCGTCGAAGCCGTACTCCTCGGCCTGCGCAGCCAGCGGTCCATAGGCGGCCAGTGGTTTGTCGGTTTGGAAGGCGATGGAGGCAGATGCGTGGAGCGCCATAGAGTATCTATCCGCACGATGGAAATCGGGAAAGTCGCGTCAGTGGCCGTCCGTAGCCAGGTTCCCGGAGGTCAACTCAGCACAAGTGGCCCTACCTGCTTCAACCTTCATCTGTCGATCTGCGTCTGAATCCTGCCGACGCCCAAATACCCCTTGACCGTCTCCTCGTCCGCCAGAATCTCGTCTGCCGTGCCCTGGAACGCGACCTGACCCTCGCGCAGCACATACGCGTAGTCGCACCAGCGCAGGATGCTGCGCGCGTTCTGCTCCACCACGACCATGGTGATCCCGTGCTCGGCCAGGGTCTGGAGCGTGCGGAAGACTTCGGTGACAAAGAGCGGCGACAGCCCTGCGCTGGGTTCGTCCAGCAGCATGAGTGTCGGGCGCGACTGAGCCAGCCCAGAGGCGATGGCCAGCATCTGGCGCTCGCCGCCACTTAACTGGCCGGCCCGCTGTCCTGGCGTTCGGCCAGAATGGGGAAGAGCGCGTAGGCTTCGTCCAGCGCAACGCCGGCATCGGCGCGACCGAGTTTGCGTACGGCCACGCGCAGATTGTCGCGCACGCGTCATGGTGGTGAAGACGTTGGCACGCTGGGGCACGTAGGCCAGTCCCGCGGCGCCCGACCTGCTCGGTGGGCAGCCCGAGCAGCGATGTCATCGCCCAGCTGAATGTCGCCGCCGAAGACTGTCGGTCAGACCGTAGATGGTCTTGAGCAGGGTGCTCTTGCCGCTGCCGTTGGGGCCGAGAATGGCGGTAAAGCCGTAGGTGCTGACACGTCCAGGCGACAGCTCGTGCAGAATCTGGAGCTTGCCGTAGCCTGCGCGCAGAGTCGCGCACGGTCGAGCAGCAGCGCGTCCGGCGGTTGGTTCACTCGCCAAAGTAGACCTCCCGCACCTGGTGGTCGGCGGAAACCTCGTCCGGCGTGCCCTGGGCGATGACCTTGCCCAGGTGCATGACGTAGACAGTGTCCACGTAGTCGAAGAGGATCTCCAGCCGGTGTTCCACGATGAGGAAGGTCAGGCCGCGGCTGCGGCGCAGCTCCTCGATGCGTCCGAAGATGTCGTAGGCCAGCCGCGGGGCAACACCGGCGGTCGGTTCGTCCAGCAGCAGCATGCGCGGCTCGCCCATGAGGCTGCGCGACAGATTCGACCAGCTTCATCTGGCCGCCGGACAGGTCGGACGCCAGGTTGCCGGCGTGGCCGCCCAACTCGGTTTCGGCCAGCGTGGCCATCGCGCGTGGCCGCGTCGCGCGTCTTCCTGGCGCCGCCAGAAGCGGTGCCAGGGCGCGCGGCCGGCCGTTCGCCGATCTGCTCCTTGACCGGCACCAACATGTTGTCCAGCACCGACATGCGGAAGAAGAGCGACGGGTCCTGAAAACTGCGCACCAGCCCATGCTGGAAGATCATGTGCGGCGCGGCCCCGGTGATGTCGTGGCCGTCAAAGTGGATCCGCCCCGTCCGGCTGCAGGTTGCCGGCGATACGAGGTTGAGCAGGGTCGACTTGCCGCTGCCGTTGGGGCCGATCAGGCCGACGATCTGCCCGTCCTGCACCGTCGAGCGACACATCGTCGACCGCGCGTCAGGCTGTCGAACGACTTGGCGACATTTTGCAGTGTGAGCATGGTCAGTCTCCTGCCGGGCGCGGCGGCCAGTGCAATGGCATCGTGGGCCAGGGTCGTGCGCACCGGCTCGGGCAGCAGACCCTGCGGTCGATAGCGCAGCATGACCAGCAGAATGATGCCAAAGAGGATAAAGCGCACGTAGTTGAACTCGAACTGGGAGCCCATCATGTTGAGCTGGATGGCCGTCACCGCCGTGACCCGATCCAGCACGGTGACGATGAGCGCGCCCAGCAGCGCTCCACGGTTGTTGCCCAGGCCGCCCAGCACGACCATGACCCAGATGTCCAGCGTCAGGGCGACGCCGTAGTCGTTGGCGCTGGCAAAGCCGATGTTGGTGACAAAGAAGACGCCGGCCGATCGCGGCGATGGCCGAGCCGATGAACATGACCTGGCCGCGAGTGCGCGATACCGATTTGCCCAGGTTGGCAGCGACCAGGTCGTTCTCGCGCACGGCCTTGAGCAATCGGCCGTAGGGCGAACGCACCAGTCGCTCGCAATACCAGTAGAAGACGGCCATGAAGAGCAGGATCAGCCCGGCAAAGAGCGCAGCCGACAAGCCGGTGCACGCAGGAAGTTGAAGGGCTGGACGATGCCGGAGAGGCCGTTGTGGGCGCAGATGAGCGGCTCATAGCTGCGCACGATGATGCGCACGATCTCGCTGGCCACCAGCAGCACCAGCGCCAGATACCACTCTTCCTTCAGCCGCAGCGCCGGATAGGAGGCCAGATAGCCGACGAGGCCGCCGATGACCGCGGCGATCAGCAGGGTCAGGGCGAAGTTGAGCAAAGCCGATCGCGGGCAGCGTGCGCATGATCTCGCCGCGCAGTCGCAGCGCCTGCCCCAGCGTCGAACCGCACGGATCGATCACCTCTCGACCGGCCAGCAGCGGCAGCAGACGCGTGTAGGTCCAGCCGGCGGTGTAGGCGCCGATGCTCACGAAGAGCGCCTGGCCGAAGTTGGGGATGCCGGCCAGACCGTATTCCAGGTTGAGGCTCAGCGCGATGATGGCGGAGATGCCGAAGATGGTCAGCAGCGAGATGACGGTGGCGACAAAGTCGATGTTCATGCGTGCTCCGTCTCGCCGTTGGCGGGCACAAGCGTCGCGGGTCGAGCCCAATGCCGGAGGCGAGGTCGGTCAACCCCTGGGGCCGGAAGAGCAGCACCAGAATGATGATGATAAAGGGGATGGCCGGCTTGACGCTGAAGTCGATGCCGAACCAGACTGTTCAGCAGCTGCATGAGGGTGTTTTCGGAAAAGGCCACGATGTAGGCGCCCAGGATCGTGCCGACAAAGCTGGTCATGCCGCCCAGGATGGTGGCGGCAAAGACCGAGAGGATCGCCAGCCAGCCCACCAGCGGGTTGACGAACGTGTACATGCCCCACAGCGCGCCGCCGACACCGGCCAGACCGCCGGCCAGCAGCCAGGTCAGATTGTGGACTCGTTCGATGCGAGATGCCCATGACCCGGGCCAGCGTTTCGTTGTCGGCCAGGGCGCGCATCTCGCGGCCCAGTTCCGTGTAGTTGAGCAGCAGGCTCAGCGCGATGACCAGCACGATGCTGGTCGGCACCACCCAGAAGAAGATATTGGTCAACGTCAGCCATTCCTTCTGAAACCAGACTTCGATGGGCACCTGGATGCGCTTGTCGAACAGATCGGCTCGGTCCACCAGAAGGAAAATGATGTAACGCAGAATCAGTCCGACCGCGAAGGAAGCCAGGATCAGCGTGTACATGGACGAATTGACCCGCGCCAGCGGCCGGTAGACCGCGCGATGACAGACCAAGGCGACCAGCGCCGCGACCACGAACGCCACCATCAACACAACGAGCGGATTGGCGCTCACCAACAAGGATGCACCAATGCAGCATAGGCGCCGATGGTGATGAGTTCCGCATGGGCAAAGTTGGGCAGTTTGATGACGGCCAGCGTCAATGTCAGACCGAGTGCCATCAGCGCGTACATGCTGCCGACCTGCAGCGTACGGACCAGTGAATCGATCAAGAGTGTGGTTGTCAAGAAGCACGCCTTCATTCGTGGATGAGTAACAGAGCATTGAGATTATAACGCGTGACCCGCCATATAGGTCAAGATACCATCTCGACCTACGGTGTGCTTGCGCCTCAGTGGTGGCTCAGGTATAGTTCAAACGGTTGCGTGCATCATGTAATTCTCCCCCTGCCACACCAGTGAAATCTATACCAATTGACCAAGGAGGACGGACGTTGAAAAAATCGCTCTTCATACTTCTCACCATGGTTGCGCTGGTCTTTGCCGCGTGCGAGCCGGTGCAGCCGGCCGCAGACGGTGAGGCCGGGCCACAGGAATATGTGCTCGGCGTTGCCCAGCCCTTCACCGGCTCCCTCGGCTCGTTCGGCACCGATTTCGGCAAAGGCATCGAACTGGCCGTCGACGCAGATGAACGATGAACTGGCAGCAGCCGGCTCGCCCATCAGCTTCACCATCGCCAGCGCCGACACCGAAGGCACGCCCGACGGCGCCGCCAAAGCGGTGCAGACCATCCACCAGACCAGCGGCGCCAATGTCATCGTCGGCCCGCTGACCACCGGCGAGGTGCTCGGCGCCAAGCAGTATGCCGACGACAATCAGATCGTGCTGGTGGCGCCGGCCTCCAGCGCGCCGGCCGGGGCGATTCCCGGCGACTACATCTTCCGCGTCATGTACCCGCCGGATGTCTTCGCCAGCCAAGCCTTTCCAGCAGATCGCGCTGGCCCGCGGCTACGAGAACATCGCCATGCTGGCTGTAGACGATCCCTTCGGCAACGGCATGAGCCGAGGCGTTTACGGAAGGTTTCCAGGCCAATGGGCGGCGGCGAAGTCGCGGTCGTCATGTACGCTCCGGAACCACCGGATTTGTCGGGTGAAATGTCGAACTTGAGCGCCGAAGTGGCGCGTCTTAAGGAGTCGGGCAACACCGCTGTCTTCGTCGTCGGCTTCCTGGGCGATGGCCAGAAGGCGCTTCAGGTCGCGGTGACAGATCCTGTACTCGGCATCGGTGGAGTGGTTGGGCGTCGAAAACCTGGCCAACCCCGAGATTCTGGAAGATCCGGCCCATGCCGAATTCCTCAAGAATGCCAACTTTACATCGGTCTCGTTTGCCGAAAGCCAGACGCCCAACACGCAGCCCTTTGTCGATGCCTTTGTGGAGATGCACGGCAGCGAACCAGGGCCGTTCACCAACTACGCCTATGACGCAGCCAACATCGCCATGCTGTCCATGCTGGCGGCCGACAACAACGGCGCGGGCGTGCAATCGATCCTGCCCTTTATCTCCAATCACTACATCGGCACCGCTGTCCAGACCTATCTGGATGAGAACGGCGATCAGGCTGTTGTCAACTACGGCATCTACACCGTGGGTGACGACGCCACCGAGTTCGTCCAGATCGGCTCGTTCGACGGGTCGACAGGACAGGTAACGTTCGAATAGGGACTCGACGTGGAGTGGCGCCGTCTGCCGGCCAGAGAACGGCGCCACTCCAGTGGGATGTTTACGGCCATGGACGATCTACGACCGGACGAATTCCAGCTCTACGACCTGACTGTCGTCGTCGAAAGTATTGGCGGGAACTGTACCTGTACCATGGCGGTCGGCGACTGTTTCTATCTGCGCGGCGGCAAATTGGCGTTACCCGAAGGCCAGGACTTTTGCCTGTACGCGGTACAGGCTTCGATCCCGTTACTGCCTGCCAAACAGCGCATCAATCACCCTGCGGACTGGATGGAGACAGACAGCCGCGTCATCTGCCCCGACCCGGCCTGCAAGCTGATGATGCGTATCGAGCGTACGGCAACGCGTACGCTCAGACACGATGATGTGAGTCCGATTCCTTGGGAAGAGGCAAACCGCGGTACTTAACCGTAAACCACCAAACGCCGTCAAGACAGGAGGGGGCCGTGCAGACGATAGGTCTCAACTACGATGTTAAACCTGAGCGGGTCGAAGAATTTACGAGCTACACCATGAAGGTGCTCGAGGCCATGCAGGATTTTGAAGGCCACATCGAGACGCGGCTCTATGCCGATGTTGCTCGTCCCAATTCGATGATGATCTATTCGAATTGGGAATCTGTCGCGCAGTTCCGTGCCTTTATGCGCTCCGATGCATTTAAGGCCGCGATCGGCGACACGACCGATATGCTGGAAGGAATGCCATCCCACAAAGTATATGAAGAAACGGGTGCTCTGTAGGTGTTCGGCGGGTCTGACGACTGAATCCCGGCAGAAATTCCTTGACAGTTCCTACCAGCGGAAGTGCAGCCGGATTTCTGCCGTGGTATTCACGCCGAACTGAACCAGTGAATCCCGGCAGGAATTCTTTGACAGTTCCTACCAGCGGAAGTGCAGCCGGATTTCTGCCGTGGTATTCACGCCGGACTGAACTAAGAGCCCCTGGAGAAATGCTGGATAACCTCCCCCAGAAGGTGTACTGCGACCAGCGGGTCCGGTCCCAATGGCGGCCCAAAGCTCAGGTGGGTTGCGCCTGCCGCGACCAGCGGTTCGAGACGTTCAATGACGTCGCGCGATCTCCCGACCACGCCGATGCGCAACATCCGATCATCGACCAGCTCGATAGCCTTCTCCTGATTGCGTTCGACCATCATGGCCTGTTCGATGGGCCCGAAGTCCGCCACGGTCAACCCCAATTGCTCAAGGATCAGCGGGCCCAGCGCGTGCCCGTAATACGCGATCTTGTGGGCCAGAACGCGTCGTGCAACTGCGTAGTCTTCGGCCAATGAGACCCAGATACAGGCAGCAAAGTCCAGCGGTTTCAGGTCCGGCGCACGTTGCCGTTCACCCGTCGCTACCAAAGGTCGCACATTGAAGTAGTGTTCCGGCGGGAAGAGCAGCGGCAGCACACCATCAGCCTGCTCACCCGCAAGCCGGAGCATCTTGGGTCCCATGGCGCCGATGTAGATTGGGGTAGGGCGAGGTGCGTCGAAGCGCAGGTAGGCTTCGCTGGACCAGTGCAGCCGGTGCCCGTCGAGCGAGGCATCTTCGCCCCTCTGTAGCCGGCGAATTACGTTGATGGTTTCGCGCATCGCGGCAAGGGGTGTTTCCTGCGAAATACCGATCCATCTGAGAAAGTCGCCCGCCCCTGCGCCCAGACCAAGATTGAACCGGTTGCTGCTCAGTTCGTCCATGGTGGCGGCAAACATGGCGATTTCGGCCGGGTCGATCGTATAGGGGTTGAGGATGCCGGTGCCGATCTCCAGTCGCGTGGTTGCCTGGGCAACCACCGGCAAGATGACCAGGTTGCTGCGCAGAAAGAGATCGTTGGAGATCCAGAACTGGTCGAATCCGACCGACTCGGCCGCCCGTGCCAACGCGATATAGTCGGACAGGTGCAGGTCGTTGTTGAGACGTAGGCTAAATTGCATAAGTGGTTTTTGGAAACCTTCCTTTTGACTTCAAACAGAGAATCTACGATATTCCTGGATAGATCTACCATGTCTGCGTGACGCAGTAGCGCCCGGCGAGTATTGACTGTGGCCATTGTACTGCGGGCTGATCGGCAAAGAGAATTAAGGTACCATGGACGAGCAAACCTCCAAACCCGAATGGACACCCGACGATGCCGGCGACGAGTTCGCCGGCCGCGTGTTGGCCGGCGTGGTCGGCGGGCACGACGGGATGCCCACAGGCGATGCACTCTCACCGCGTACGGCCGATGGATCGCGTCGCCGCGGGCTGACCATCGACGACTATGTGGACGGCGTGCTGGCCGGCGACCGCACGGTGCTGGCGCGCACCATCACGCTGGTCGAGAGCAACGCGCCGGCCCACTTCGACAAGGCCCAGGAGGTGCTGCGTCGCCTGCTGCCCCACACGGGCAATGCCGTGCGCGTCGGCATCACCGGCGTGCCCGGCGCGGGCAAGAGCACGCTGATCGAAGCGCTGGGTCTGGATCTGGTCGAGCGAGGGCCACAAGGTCGCGGTGCTGGCCGTGGATCCCGACCAGCAGCGTCACCCGCGGCAGCATCCTGGGCGACAAGACGCGCATGGAGCAGCTCTCCCGCCGCCCGAGGCCTTCATCCGCCCGTCGCCCACCGGCGGCATGCTGGGCGGCGTGGCGCGCAAGACGCGCGAGACCATGCTCGTCTGCGAGGCCGCCGGCTTCGACGTGGTGCTGGTCGAGACGGTGGGCACCGGCCAGAGCGAGATCACCGTGCGCTCCATGGTCGACTTCTTCCTGCTGGTGCTCATCCCCGGCGGCGGCGACGAGTTGCAGGGCATCAAGAAGGGCGTGGTCGAGCTGGCCGACGCCATCGCCATCAACAAGGCCGACGGCGACAAGCAAGATCCAGGCCCAGGCGGCGCGGGTCGAATACAACCGGGCGCTCCACTATCTGACGCCGGCCACCGAGGGCTGGCGCACCCAGGCCTACACCTGCTCGGCGTTGACCGGCGACGGCGTGGCCGAATCTCTGGACCGTGATCGAGCGCTTCCGGGAGATGACCGAGGCGTCGGGCGTCTGTCAAGCGCGGCGTCAGCACCAGAAGACCGAGTGGCTGCACACGTTGGTCGATGAGCAGTTGCGCGCCTATTTCTACAGCCACCCCGCGGTTCGCGCGCATACTGCCGGAGATCGAAACCGCTGTGGTCGAGGGCGACCTTCCCGCCACTGCCGCTGCGCGGCAGCTGCTGAACACCGTTCGCCGCGACGCGGACGACAAATAAGGCTTGTAATGATGCAGCCGTCAATGTGGTCGCCCGTCAGCTTTGACATCCCCCAGTTCGGCGCAGTATACTGATTTCCAACTGAATATTTGCACAGGTTCTCGTCGCCCCGGATAGCACGAGAGGCAATGGCGAAGTCGGTGAAAGTCCGGCGCTGTCCCGCAACTGTAACTCGAGTTCGACTCGGGAAGCCAGGTCGCCCGCCTATGCAAGTGCTGACACTCTCGTGTGAAGGGTGTGGTGCTGGGCAGAGACTGCCCACCGTGCCACACCTTCCTAGTCAACAAGGAAGGTGTTTTTTGATCGACAACTCCGCACGTTTTTCCCAAGCGCATCTGCCAATAAGGGCCGTCCGATTTGTCGTCTGTACCCATTGGAGGAGAATTTGATGAATAGCCGGACGCGACTCGTGACGTTCACCATGAAGCACACAGGCATCGGGTTTGCGGTATTGGCTGCCCTGGCGATGTTGCTACTAACCGTGTCGATATTCTCTGCCGCCAACCCGAGTACGGCCCACGCACAGGAGAATAATCGCACGGAACCGCCCGTCCCGGCGGGCAGCGATGCCGATGACAATCGCGCTGACATCATCGTACAATTCGACGACAGCGCATCGGTCGTGCGCCGGATTCAATTCAGCGAGCCGATTTCCGGTTTTGAGGCGTTGTTGCGCAGCGGACTCGATATCGCCTATCAAGAGTTTTCATTCGGTCCGGCCATTTGCTCTATCGAAGGCGTGGGCTGCCCGCTCGAAGATTGTTTCTGCGGCGGCGACTCGTTCTGGAACTATAACTACTGGGACGGCAAGGAATGGCAAAGTTACGACGTCGGCGCCGGCGGCTCCACGCTCACAGAGACCGGCGCCATTGAGGGCTTCCGCTGGGGCGAATTCGGCGCGCCGATGACACCGGCCACACAGACGGTGGCTGCGCAGCGGGCAATCCAGGCTGTCTCGGCCACTCAGGTGATGACGGACGGCGGCTTCGGGTCACTGCGCGGCTCAGTGGAGGCGCTCATTGCACTGGGTGCCAACCGGCAGGCCAGCAACGAGCAGCGCACCGATCCTACTGCAAGTTCTCTGTTGGGCTACCTCATGTTGAACGGTGCTACCTATACCACGCCCGGTTTTGTGACGCCCGCTGCAGTCGGTAAATTGGCCGCCGGCGCGGCGTCTACCGACACCTGCTGGCCCTTGGGCGCTGCCACCTCCTCGAGCGTCTATAGCCCTACGTTCGGAGCGTACAGCGTTCACGCCGGTATCAACGCCTGGGGTGTGATCGGCGCACTGTCATTTGACGGCAGTGCGCCACCGAGCGCTGTGGAGGCCCTCCGGACATCGATTCGAGCCGACGGCGGCTGGGAATGGATGTCCGGTCCTAATTTTAAGTCCGATACGAACACCACGTCACTGGTCATCCAGGCCTTGATCGGTGCCGGCGAGCCGATTTCGTCCACCGAAATCATTAGTGGGATGCTCTTTCTGGCCGGCGCGGAGAATGAAGACGGTGGTTTCACCTATGACCCGAATTCCGAATCCAGCACGGAGAGCGATGCCAATTCGACGTCATATGCGATCCAGGCACTCTACGCCCTGGGCGAGGATCCCGCCGATCCTCGATGGACCACCGGGGACGGCCATACACCTGTCAGCTATCTACTGGATCTGCAACTGGCCGACGGATCGCTTGAGTGGATGGCCGGTATAGGCACCAATGCATTGGCCACACAGCAGGCCATCCCCGCTCTGCTCGGCCGGAGTTTTCCGTTTGACAGCGGAATTGATGGTTGTTACGGTATTCATCTTCCGACCATCGCCCGTTAATGGTAGAGTGTCCAAGATGCCTGATGCCTGCTGAACATGGTGCCGCCCACCGGTCGAAAGGGTTGTGAGCCCACACCATCCATTTGCTGCTGCGGCTGTCGACTTGTTCGAGAATAGTTGCAATCGTTAGATGTCATACGCATACTGCCGTTGGTTGATCATCTCAATCTCTTCGTTGTCGCTCGTGGTGCTGCTCTTTGCCCCACGAGCCGCGTATGCCCAGAATGAAGATTCCAACCGCGTCGGTCTTGTCATCGTCTTCGACGACGGGCGCGTCGACGAGAGGTGTATTTCGTTTCCTGAAGCGGAGATCAGGAGCGATGCTATACTCACCCGCGCCAATCTTAGGCTTGTCATGGACCAAAGTGGTTTCGGTGCTTCTATCTGTAAGATCGAAGATGTCGGCTGCGACAACGCCGCGAACTGTTTCTGCCAGGAAGCATACTGGAGCTACTGGTACCAGGCGGACGGCGAATGGACCTATTCACCACTAGGGATTTCAAGCCGGTTTGCACAAGACGGCGACGTTGAGGGATGGGTGTGGACTGACGGTGCGGATGCGTCCACGGCGGATCGGCCGCCCGAGCGAGAGTTTGAGGAGATCTGTCCGGACGAAGAGGTGACGGAAACACCGACTACATCTCCCACACCCTCTGCAAGTCCCGTCCCGGGCAATGACACGCCAACACCGACCGCGACCTTTACGCCTGTGCCGACATCGACGCCGCTGCCGTCTGCTACACCGACCTCGACACCGGTGCCCACCGGCACCAACACGCCTTTCCCACCGCCGGTCATCAATCAATTTACAGTCGATCGCGGCGAGATCAGCTTCGGCGAATCGGCGACACTCTTCTGGGATGTGGCTGGGGCGGAGGCCGTCTATCTGCGGTTGCCGGAGTTGGAGGAGTTGGTCGCAGCGCAAGGTAGCCGGACCGTGACGCCAAATCGCGACAGCACCTATAGCATCGTCGGCGTGAATCAAGGCGGCGAGAACGGCGGCGCCCTAACGATCGTGGTCAATCCGGTCTTCGCGACACCCACGAGCGCACAGCCGGAAGCGCCCGCAGAGACCCCGATCCCAACTTTGTTGCCGACTGATACGCCGGCCGCCACCTTGAGCCTGACGGAGACACCGTTGCCCACGGCGACGCCCTCAAACACCGTGGTGCCAACCGCCACCCCGCTCCCGTCCGTCACGCCGACGCCCCAGGTCGTTCTGCCGATCGATGTGACGCCGGTCTATGCGGAAGCCGAAAGCGTGCCTGTCGCCGGTCAAAGTGATCAGACCCGCCGGCTGGTGATGTTGGGCGGTTTCGTGGTGATTGTCGGTCTTCCTTTGGTCTTTGCCGGTGTTTGGCTGGTCATTTGGCTGTTGTGGAAGAAGTAGAGACATGCAAAGAACCTCGGTGCTTGGCAGCATACTGAGCAATACCATCTACGTGCTCACAACGCTGATCGGCGTGGTGGCCTTTCTCTATCCGTTCTGGATGCCGGCTCTGAGCAGGTCCGCTGGGTTTGGCCCACAGCAAGGACGCGCCGCTGATGTTGACACTACTGGTCGGGCTGGCCTTTGCCGTGCTGCTGCTGGAGGTGCAGAGCCAGTCGATCAGCGCCAAGTCGATCGCGCTGCTCGGCGTGCTGGTCGCCATCAACCGCGCTGCGCTTTGTCGACGTGGCCATTCCCGGTCCCGGCGGCTTTACGCCCATCTTCTTCCTCATCGTGCTGACCGGCTACGTCTTCGGCGGTCGCTTCGGCTTTCTCATGGGCGTGCTGACGCTGGTCGTCTCGGGTCTGGTGACCGGCACCGTCGGCCCCTGGCTGCCCTACCAGATGTTCACGGCCGGGTGGATGGGTCTGTCCGCGCCGCTCTGCCGTCCGCTGGTGCGTCAGGTCAACGGACAAGGACGCTGGGGGGAGGTGATTGTGCTGGCCCTCTTCGGCGGCGTCTGGGGGCTGCTCTACGGCGTGGTCATGAACATCTGGTTCTGGCCCTTCGTCACCGGTCGGCGGCAACCAATACTGGGAGCCGGGCATCACCCTTGTCGACACGCTGCGTCGCTATGCCGTCTTCTACATGGCCACCTCGCTGATCTGGGACTCCATGCGGCTTGTCGGCAACACGGTGTTGATTTTGGCCTTCGGCATGCCGACGCTGCGTGTGTTGCGCCGCTTCCACGACCGCTTCGCCTTCACCTACAGCCTCTCGACGGCCGGACGGGTGGGGCCACACCGGCACAGCGCGTCGGCAATCCGGCTTTGCAGCCGACACTACAGCCGGCCGCTCCTGTGGACAGGTGACCCATGATGCATCGAGCGCCGCTTCACGGATTGGCCTGGTCTGCTGGGTGGCGCGATCCTGGTGGTGGTCACCATGACCCGCAACCCGCTCTATTTGATGTTGACCGCCCTCTGGATCGGGTTGATCACGCTGGTGCTCAATCGAGCCAAACTCGAGGGCGAACCGCAGACCGTACCGATCTCGCCGCTGCGCTTCGGGCTCTTCGTGATCGCGGTTTCGGCGCTCTTCAACGGTCTGACCGTCCACTTCGGCAGCACGATCCTCTTCACGATCCCGCGGTCGATCCCGCTCATCGGCGGCCCTGTCACGCTGGAGGCCATCGTCTACGGCGCGCTCAACGGCGTGGTCATCGCCGACGCTCTTTGCCGCCTTTCTGGTCATCAACCGCGCCATCGCCGTCCGCGAACTGATCCAACTGATCCCACGCGCCTACTATCCGGTGGCGGTCGTCGTCTCCATCGCCGTCACCTTTGTGCCCACCACCTTGCGCCAGTTTCGCCAGATCCGCGAGGCCCAGGCCGTGCGCGGCCACCAGTACGCGGCCTGCGCAGTTGGCTGCCGCTCTTCATCCCGCTGCTGACCGGCGGGCTGGAGCAGGCGTTGCAGCTCTCCGAGGCCATGATGGCGCGCGGCTTTGCCGGCGCGACCAGCGAGACCCACGACTCCGGCTACGCTTGGCTTCATCGCCGGGCTAGCCGCTTCGTGGCCGGCTGGCTGCTGCGTCTGGTCTGGCACGCGCAGTGGCTGGGGCTGGCGCTGCTGGTGATCGGCATGGTGCTGGTCCTGGGCAGCATCGTGGCACGTCGGGCGCCGCCATCCGCACACGGTCTATCGCCCCCAGCCCTGGCGCGGCGGGACTGGGCCGTGGCCGGGCGCGCTGATCACCGCGCGCCTTCTTGATGTCCGTGCCCGGTCATCGACCGATCGTCGATCTTCTACTCTCCCTATCCGACCCTGTCATCTGCCCACCTTTTCGCTCGTGCGGCGCTGGCGACCTGGGGTTGCTGGCGCCGGCGCTGGTGTTGCATTGGACATCTTGCGCACGATGCTGATTCGGCACGACGCGCGCCACACAGCCGGAAGCGGCGACAGAGAAGCTCCTGAACGGGATTCCGATTCCACAACGCTATGATCACCTTTGACCATGTCAGCTTCACCTATCCCAACGCACCAACGGCCAGCGCTCGACAACGTCTCGTTCGAGCTGGCGGCGGGCGACTTCGTGCTGCTG
Source organism: uncultured Chloroflexia bacterium (assembly GCA_963715415.1). GTDB lineage: Bacteria > Chloroflexota > Anaerolineae > Caldilineales > Caldilineaceae > JAWKOK01. Next base: position 100,770 of record CAVQSG010000055.1, read on the forward strand.
GTCGGGCCGTCGGGCGCGGGCAAGTCGACGCTGCTGCGCTGCCTCAACGGGCTGGTGCCCCACTTCAGCGGCGGCGACCTGCCCGGCAACATCCGCGTCAACGGTCTGGATCCGGTGGCCGCCACGCCCCAGGTGATGAGCCGCCACGTCGGCTTCGTCTTCCAGGACCCCGAGGCCCAGTTCGTCATGGACCGGGTCGAGGATGAGCTGGCCTTTGCGCTGGAGAACGCGGCCATGCCGCCGCAGGAGATGCGCGTGCGCGTCGAGGAGACGCTGGATCTGCTCGATCTGGCGCCCCTGCGCGACCGGGCGCTGGACACGCTCTCCGGCGGCGAACGGCAGCGTGTGGCCATTGCCGCGGCGCTGGCCCTGCGCCCGGAGATCCTCGTGCTCGACGAACCGACATCGCAGCTCGATCCCAAGTCGGCCGAGGATGTGCTCACCGCGCTGGTGCGGCTCAACCAGGATCTGGGGCTGACCATGCTGCTGGCCGAGCACCGGCTGGAGCGGGTGCTGCCCTTTGTGGACAGCCTGCTCTATCTCCGATGGACGGCAGCGCCGGTCCTCGGCGGCGGCGCCGCGAGACGGTGCTGCCGCGAGTCGAGCTTGGGCCGCCGCTGGTGCAGCTCGGCAAGACGCTGGACTGGCAGCCGCTGCCCTTGACCATCAAGGAGGGGCTGCGCTTCAGCCGGCGCAGTGCCCGATCCCGGCACATTGTCGCGGACAGATCGACGCCGCGATCCCGACAGCGGGTCAGGGTCGCAAGCAGAGACGGCAGTCGTACGCGTACATCAGCTTCAGGCGGGTTACGGTCGACTGCCCGGCGCTGCACGAACGTCGAGCCTGGACGTGCATCCCGGCGAGATCGTGGTGCTCATGGGGCGCAACGGCGCGGGCAAGACGACGCTGCTCAAGAGTATGGTCGGCCTGGTGCGGCCGCAGCAGGGATCGTCGCGGTGGATGGCGAGGACATTGCCGGCAAGGATGTGGCCGACATCTGTCGCGATGTCGGCTATCTGCCCCAGGACCCCAACACACTGCTCTTTGCCGACACCGTGCTCGACGAACTGATGATCACGCTGCGCAACCACGGTCTCATCCGGAGCAGGGCGGCCATCCGCCCATCGAGCCGCGGGCGTTGCTGCGACGAGCTGGGGCTGGCCCACAAGGCGAGCGCCTATCCGCGCGATCTCAGCGTGGGCGAGCGGCAGCGGGTGGCGCTGGCCGCGATCACGGTGACCGAGCCGCGACGCTGCTGCTGGACGAGCCGACCCGTGGTCTCGACTACGGCGCCAAGGAGCATTGGTGCGGATACTGCTGGCACGTGGCGCGACCAGGGCATGGCCATCGGCGTGGTCACCCACGACGTCGAGTTGGCGGCGCCGCCTCGCCGACCGCGTCGTGCTGATGAGCCAGGGCGAGATCATCGCCCAGGGGCGCACCGGCGAGGTGATGGGCGCGTCGCCACTCTTTGCGCCGCAGATTGCGCGGCTCTTTCCGGCGACGGGATGGTTGACAACTGAGGATGTATTGGAGAATATGAGATTGTAGGCCGCGCGGCTCACTAACGTACAAGCCATTCAACGATTGGACAATGTGCTCCATGCTCTGACCAGGAACATTGTCCAATCGTTGAATAACGTGGCGATTCGGTCGCGACAGCCACGATTTCTCACTGTCCGGCATGAATCGGATCGTGCAAATTGCAGCGGATGTGGCCCAGCACACGGGAGACGGATATGCCTCGGTTGACGAAGATCTACACCAAGCAGGGTGACAGCGGGACAGACGGCGCTGGGTGGCGGTCAGCGGGTGCCCAAAGACACATTACGTGTCCAAGTCTACGGCACAGTGGATGAATTCAACTCGCAGATCGGCGTGGCTGTCGCCGCCGGTCTTGACGAGATGCTGGCCGGCGAGTTGCTGCGGATCCAGAATCAACTTTTCGACCTCGGATCGGATCTCTGTTTTCTGGAAGAAGACAAGGAGAAGTTTCCGCTGCCGCAGATCGAGATGCACCACGTCGAACACCTGGAACAGATGATCGACCAAATGACCGCCGTGGTCGGCCCGTTGGAGAACTTCATTCTGCCCGGCGGTTCGACAGGCTCGGCACACCTGCACGTGGCGCGCACCATCTGTCGCCGCGCCGAACGTGAGGCAACCACGCTGACCCGCGAAGAGGGGGTCGGCGCCAACGTTCTGCGTTATCTCAACCGGCTCTCCGACGCACTCTTCGTCATGGCCCGCTACGAGAACCATGCCGAACAGACCCCCGAGCCGCTATGGCAACCCGGGGCCTGATGGGAGGCGAAATTCGGGTTTATGTGGCGCTCGGATCGAATCTTGGCGACCGCGCAGCGCACATGCACCACGCGCTGCTCGAAATGGCGCACGTTGCACGGGTGGAAGAGACTTCGTTCCTGTACGAATCGGCACCGGCCTATGTGGTCGAGCAACCGGATTTTCTCAATGCAGTCTGCTGCTTGCGTACGGCTCTCTCCCCGCCTGACTTGCTCGCCGCGCTCGAAACAGATCGAGGTGCAGATGGGGCGTACTGAAACGGTGCGCCACGGCCCGCGCCTGATCGATCTCGATATTCTCTTCTATGACGATCTGATCGTCGACGAGGAAGGACTCACGCTTCCCCACGTGCGAATGGCCGAGCGTGGGTTTGTCCTGCAACCCCTCATGGACCTGGTTCCCAATTTGTGTCACCCACGCTTGAAACAGACGGTGCGGGAACTCCATGCCGCGTTGGGTGAACTGCCGCTGCCGCGCGTCCTCCCGGTCGGCAAACAGTTGTTCCGGCGCCCCGGGCCGACCAAGGTCGTGGGCATCTTAAACGTTACGCCGGACTCGTTCTCCAACGATGGGTTGTTGGCGTCAGGCGCGGTCTCTGGGGCTGAGCAAGTTGTTTATCGAGCGGTGGTGCAGGCAGAGCGCATGGTTTCTGAGGGCGCCGACATCATCGATGTCGGCGGACAGTCGACGCGGCCGGGCCACGTTCTGGTCAGCAAAGAGGAGGAGATCGAACGCATCGTTCCGGTCGTTGAGGCGCTCGTGCGGGAAGTGGACCGACCGATTTCCGTCGATACTTTCCGTAGTGGGGTGGCTCGCGCGGCGTTGGACGCCGGCGCGACGGCCATCAACGACGTCTGGGGATTGCGCTATGACGCCAGCCTGGCCATGTTGGCGGCGGAACGAAACGTACCGCTGATCGTGATGCACAACCATCAACAGCAGAATGACCCCTCCTATGCCAAACGCATCGGCCCACATCCGATCGATCGTGGTCCCGATCCCGTTCGAGCGACGCTGGATGAATTGCTCAAACAACTGCGATTCGCCGAATCGCGCGGCGTGCCGCGCTGGTTGCTGGTCGCTGATCCCGGCATGGGTTTCGGCAAGACCATCGCCGAACATATGGCGCTCACGCGTCGTCTCAACGAACTGACCGAACCGGGCTATCCCCTTCTATTTGGTCCGTCTCGCAAAGGATTCGTCGGCAAGCTACTGGGAGACCTGTGCGCAGAGGAACGAGATGTCGGCTCCGCGACCCTCTGCGCGCTGGCAGCGGAGCGAGGCGCCGCCATGGTGCGCACCCACAACGTGCGCATGGCCGTCCATGCAGTGCGTATGGCTGATGCCGTCATGGGGCGCACGGGGAATCGCTTAAAACAGCATGAGTAAAAAGACCTTTGTCCCGCGCCCTGCACAGGCGAAGATCCTCGAATACGACGGTGGTCCCATGGGCGTCAGCGCGGTGCCCGGCAGCGGCAAGACCTTCACACTCAGCCTGTTGGCGGCTCATTTGGTGGAGAAGCTGGCCGCGGCCGGCCGGCTGGACGAGCGCGAAGTCCTGGTTGTGACTTTTACCAATAGCGCAGTCGAGAATTTTCGCAGCCGCATCGGCAACTTCGTGCGCCAAGAGCGGGGATTGCTGGCCGGTGTCGGCTACCGTGTGCGCACCCTCCATGGCCTGGCCCATGACATTGTGCGCGAGCGTCCGGCGCTGGTCGGTCTGAGCGAAAATTTCGACATCGTTGACGAGCGAACGGCCGCCGACATCAAACGTGAGGCGGTGCTCGGCTATCTCCGCGTCTTCCCGGAAGCCTTTGCGCCCTATATACGTCCCGATTTTCTACAGAACTTCCGGCGAATCGAACGCTATGTGATCGACGACGCCGTCGACATCGCCAATACGGTTATCCGCATCGGCAAGGAGCTTCAGGTCGGTCCCGAGGAGTTGGAACGCGGGCTGGGCAGGCAGAGCGGGACCTGGCCGCTGCTGGACTTCGGCATCCGCATCTACGGCGACTACCAGCGCAGCTTGCACGTGCGCGGCGCCGTCGATTTTGATGATCTGATCGTGCTGGCGTTGCAGGCGCTCAACGCCGATGTCGACTATCTGAACCGTCTCCAGGAACGCTGGCCCTATGTGCTGGAGGATGAAGCCCAGGACTCCAGTCTGCTGCAGGAAAAGATGCTGCGCCTGCTGACCAACAACAACGGCAACTGGGTGCGCGTCGGCGATCCGAACCAGGCCATCAATACGACCTTTACCAGCGCGGATACACGTTACTTGCGCGATTTTATCGCCCGCTATCGAGAGCAATCGCGACCGCTGCCCAATTCCGGCCGCAGCGCGCTGCCCATCATCAACCTGGCCAACTACCTGATCGACTGGTCGCGCCAGGCGCATCCCGTATTGGACGCTGCCGACGCGTTGACGCCACCCCACATAGAACCGACACCGCCGGGCGATCCCCAGCCCAACCCGGAGCCGGGCGCGCCGGGCATCCATCTCTTCGACCGTCCTCTGACGCCCGAGCAGGAGTTGGAGGTCGTGATGACCAGCCTCAAGCGCTGGTTGCCGGAGAATGAGGACAGGACGGTCGCGGTGCTGGCGCCGGAAAACAACCGCGGTTTCCAGTTGGCGGAGCAGATCAAATCCGCCGGTCTTCCCTATGACGACAGCCTTCTTCGTTCCGACAGCCGGACCCGCGCCACGGCAGCTGCATTGTCAACGGTCTTGGGCTACATTGTCGCGCCGCAGCAGGCGGCCAAGCTGGAGGCCGTGTGGACCAATGTCTGGTGGCCGCGGCGCGGTCAGGCGTTGGCAGAGCTTCCGGATGGCGCCGAGCAGGCGGCGGAACTATCAGTTGCGCCTATTGCTGACCCGAAGATTGCGCTTCCCGAACCGGTGGCGACCTTTGGCCGGGCGTTGAGCAAGCTACGTGAGCCTGAGACCTTCCTCTTTCCCGACCAACGAGACTGGCTTGACTCCATCGGTTGGCTGCACGAGGTTGAAGGGTTTGCGGCCGTTGTCCAGGCTTTTCGCCGCGATCTGGCGCGCTGGACCGAAGCGACCGTCCTGCCTGTCGATGAACTGTTGCTGACTCTCGGCAACGATCTGTTTGGCGAACCGGCGGATCTGGCGCTAACCCACCGCCTTGCTGTGCTGCTGGCCAAATTGGGCAACGAGAATCCGGATTGGCGGCTCACCGAACTGGCCGGTGAGTTGGACAATATTGCCCGGAACAAGCGGCGCATCCTGGGCTTCACTGAAGAGAGCGGCGGCTTCGAACCCAGGCCGGGCCAGGTGACGGTTGCCACCATGCACGCGGCCAAGGGCCTCGAGTGGGATCGGGTCTATCTGATGGCCGTCAACAACTACGGTTTTCCCAGTGGTGGCGAAGGTGACAAATACCGCGCTGAACGGTGGTATGTGCGCGATAGCGTCAACTTGGTGGCCGAAGCCGAGGCTCAATTGCGCCAACTGCACATGGGCACGCTCGACGAGTACATGCCCGGCAACGCCACCCAACGAGCGCGCGTTGGCCAGGCCGCTGAACGGCTACGGCTGCTCTATGTGGGCATTACGCGCGCGCGACGCGAATTGATCATGACCTATAACATGGGCCGCAATCCCGAAAAGGATCCCAATACGCCGGCGTTGGCGTTTGAGGCATTGAGCGCCTATCTGGCAAAGCAGGCTCCATAGGTTATTGTGGCGCAGATACCCCGGCAGTAATTGGGACCAACCTATTTGCCGTGAATGCCATCAGGGGTTATGATTCAGGCATTGAATTCAATGCCTGAATCATAACCCCTGATGGCAGGATGGACACGAGTATGTCTGAGCGCAATACAGGAATCGACAGCGAATTGCGTCTGCTGGAAGCTGTCGAGGCCGCGCCCAACAGCACCCAGGCCGATCTGGCTGCGCAGGTGGGGCTGGCGGTCGGCACGGTCAACTGGTATCTCAAACGTTGGTCTCAGAAGGGTTACGTCAAGATCAAGCGCATGGGACGGTGGAATTGGAGCTATCTGCTGACGCCGGAGGGTATATCGCGCAAAGCGAAGCTGGCCGGCGAATATGTGGATGCGTCGCTCGCGCTCTACCGGCGCACGCGCGCCGATGCCAAACGATTGGGCGACGAACTATTAGCGGCAGGATATGATGCCGTCTACATTGCCGACAATGACGAAATTGCGGAAATTTTCCGCCTAACCTGTCTGGAGATGCAGATTCGGATCCAACCCACCTTTGACGGTGGCGCACCGCTGATCGAGGTAGACGGTACGAAGCTCGTATTGACCTGGCCGGATGCGCAAGGTCCATCGTCGGTAGACTGAACCGGGAATTTAGGCCATTCCAGAGAAATAGACACCCCGATCTTCCTGGCAGCTGACTGCGCGACAACCTGTTTGGCCGAAAGCTTCCAGGAAGTTCACATGCGGCGATGCAGCGCCACGGGGGATGAAAACAAGAGAGCCATCTGTGTATATCTGTGGCTAATTTTCAGGGCAGGTGCTTAGGGTGGCTATTTTCTTGGATAGGCCTTACCCGATTAGGTGCCAGGATTCGCCTGTGGCTGAAGAAAGCATTGTTGAAGTCCCATGGAGACGAAAAAGGTATTTGTCAGCGGTTGTTTCGATCTGCTGCACAGCGGGCATGTCGAGTTTTTCCAGCGCGCTGCCGCCTACGGCGATCTCTACGTGGCGCTCGGTTCGGACAAGACCGTCTTCGATCTGAAGGGTCGTCCACCGGTCAACAGCGAGGAAGAGCGACGCTTCATGGTCGGATCCGTCGCCTGCGTGCAGCCAGGCGATCGTCTCCAGCGGCTCCGGCTATCTCGACTTCGAGCCGGAGTTGCGTCGAGCTGAAGCCGGACATCTTTGTGGTCAACGAGGACGGCAACACGCCCGACAAGCGCAGGCTGTGCGAGTCGCTGGGCATCGATTATGTCGTGTTGCACCGGGAACCCCACGCCGGCCTGCAGGCCGCGCTCGACCACGGCCCTGCGAACCGTTCAGCAGTTGCCCTATCGCATCGACCTGGCCGGCGGTTGGCTGGACCAGCCCTTTGTCTCCAAGCATCATCCCGGCTCCGTCATCACGCTTTCCATCGAGCCGACGGTGGAGTTCAACGAGCGCAGCGGCATGGCCAGCAGCACACGTCGAACCGCCATCGATCTGTGGGGCAACCGGCTGCCCCACGACGATCTGGAGCAGACCACCGGATCCTCTTCTGCTGCGACAACCCGCCCGGCAGCGCCTATGTCTCCGGCTCGCAGGATGCCATCGGCATCGTCTATCCCGGTCTGGCAAAGGCGCACTACGATGGGGACTATTGGCCGCAGCGCATCGACCACGTTGGGCAGGAGAATCTGCTGCAGTTTGTGGAAAACCTGCTCTACCTGATCCCGTTGGGGCCACGCCATTCGGAGTATGACGTGCTGAGCGACACCGACATCAATCCGGCCAATGCCAAGGCCCTGGCCGACGCCACCGATGCCTGTTGGCAGGCCATCCTGGAGCAGGACGTGGCGAGCCTTCGGGCAGGCGTTTCGTGCCTCGTTCGAGGCGCAGATCGCCATGTTCCCGCACATGAGCAATCCGCTGGTCGAGGAGTTGATCGAGCAATATCGGGATCAGGCGTTGGGCTGGAAGTTGTCAGGCGCCGGCGGCGGCGGCTATCTCATTTTGGTGGCCGACAGGCCGATCGACGATGCATTGCGATGTGTCGCACGGCGGGTCATGGATTGAACCAAGAGACTGCATATGACAGAGACCGATCAGCTCGTGCACGAAGAACTGAAATCGGTGACCTGGAAGCAGTGCAGGCGACGCTGCCGGTCACGATCATCGAGCCTTCGACAGGGCTGGGTCTCGCTCAAGCTGCGCGAGCTGTGGGACTATCGCGAGCTGCTCTACTTCCTGACCTGGCGCGACATCAAGGTGCGCTACAAGCAGACGGTGCTGGGCGCGGCCTGGGCCATCATCCAGCCCTTCTTGACCATGGTGGTCTTCAGCCTCTTCTTTGGCCGCCTGGCGGGCATGCCGTCGGACGGCATCCCCTATCCGATCTTCACCTACGCGGCGCTGGTGCCCTGGACATTCTTTGCCAACGGGCTGACCCAATCCTCCAACAGCCTGGTGGGCAGCGCCAACCTGATCACGAAGGTCTATTTCCCGCGGCTGGCCATGCCGATCTCCACCGTGCTCTCCGGCGTGGTCGATTTCGTGCTGGCCTTTGTCGTGCTGCTCGTGCATGATGTTGGCCTACGGGATCTATCCGACGGTCAACATTGTCTGGCTGCCGCTCTTCTTGCTGCTGGCGCTGGTCACGTCGCTGGGCGTCGGGCTTTGGCTCTCGGCCATGAACGTGCAGTTCCGCGACGTGCGCTACATCGTGCCCTTTCTGACCCAGCTCTGGCTCTTTGCCACGCCCATCGCCTACCCGAGCAGCATCGTGCCGGAGCCGCTGCGCCCGCTCTACGCGCTCAACCCCATGGTCGGCGTGGTCGAGGGCTTTCGCTGGGCGCTGCTGGGCGCGGACACCACGCCCGGCCCCATGATCTTCGTCTCGGCGCTGGCCGCTGTCGTCCTTCTGATCAGCGGGGCCTTCTACTTCCGGCGCATGGAAAAGACCTTTGCGGATGTGGTGTGATCTATGAGTGACATTGCCATTCGCGTCGAGAACCTGGGCAAGCAGTACCGCATCGGCAGCAGCCAGGCCGCCTATCGCACCCTCCGCGAGACGCTGGTGGACGCCGTTCAGGCGCCCTTCCAGCGGGCGGGCAGGCTGCTGCAGGGGCAGGCCTCCGGCGCTGCGAACCTGGACGAGACCATCTGGGCGCTGAAGGACGTCTCCTTCGAGGTCAAGCAGGGCGAGGTGGTGGGCATCATCGGCCGCAACGGCGCCGGCAAGAGCACGCTGCTCAAGATCCTGTCGCGCATCACCGAGCCGACCACGGGCCGCGCCGAGATCCACGGCCGCGTCGGCAGCCTGCTGGAGGTGGGCACCGGCTTCCACCCCGAGCTGACCGGCCGCGAGAACATCTACCTGAACGGCGCCATCCTGGGCATGACGCGCACCGAGATCGAGCGCAAGTTCGACGAGATCGTGGCCTTCGCCGAGGTCGAGAAGTTCCTCGACACGCCGGTGAAGCGCTACTCCAGCGGCATGTACGTGCGCCTGGCCTTTGCCGTGGCCGCCCACCTGGAGCCGGAGATCCTGCTGGTGGACGAGGTGCTGGCGGTGGGGGATGCGGCGTTTCAGAAGAAGTGTCTGGGGAAGATGGGGGATGTGGCACAAGAAGGGCGGACGGTGTTGTTTGTGAGCCACAATATGGCGACTGTTGAAAGTTTATGTGGAACAACATTCCTTCTGAATGAAGGGCACATAATCAAGCGAGGTCGGACATCAGACATCATTGAAGCATATATGAATAATGTGGGATCACATGAAACGGTCTCGCTGGATGTACGCAAGGATCGCAAAGGTGACGGAAGCATTCGGCTAACATCCATTAACATCGACAGTGGCCAGCACAAGCCTTCCATTCGCTGCGGTGACAAGCTACATATCCGTTTGACGTTTGATTCGACGGATACATTTTCCAGCGTTGTCTTCCTGATCGGCATCTACGATCAGCTCAATCGACCGATTTTTTTTCTCGATAGCGGGATGACGTACGGCGTGGCGAAGATTCACAAGGGGCCGGGGGTAGTCACCTGTGTGACAGGTTCCATCAATCTTACGCCGGGTCCGTGTTACGTGAACGTTGCCGTCTTATTGGGAAGAACGATTGTCGACCATATTGGACGGGCTACGACATTCAATGTCGAAGCCGACGACTTCTATGGTACCGGCAAACTCACCGATCGAAAGACTGCGCTGTGCTTGGTTCAACAGACTTGGGAACTGAAGCCATGATTTTGCAGAGGATTCCTGACTCGGAGATTGTTGTCGAACCGAGTTCTCTCATGGATCATGCGGGGCGAGTGTTTTGGTGGAAAGGGAACGTATACAGGGCGATAGACACTGATCATGCACAGTTCTATCGCGACTTACTTGAACAAAAGGATAGGGATGCTCTATTTAGCCACGGCTTAGTCGAGACCGCGAGTAGCGTCTCTATCAGTTAACGGATGTGACCTTGTGCTCCAACATCACCACATACCGGTTACTTCATATTGCATGGAATGGAGTTCGGAAATGCTACGCGATGCCGCCTTGATGGTCTGTCGCTTGAGCTCCTATCTGTACAGCAATGGGCTGATGCTCAAGGACATACATCCGTGGAACGTGCTATTTGACGCCGGTACGCCCACATATGTGGACTGGGGATCGATCTCACCGCTTTCCCCCTCGAGCAGGTGGCCTTATCAGGAACTGCAGGGATGGTATGTGTTGCCGCTGTGCCTCATGGCAGCGGGCAAATCGCAGACCACGCGAAACATGTTGCTCGATGTACCCCACCGACCGGCATCGGGGGATATTTACCGACTGCTTGCGAAGCGGTTGCCCTGGCGCTTCTGGCTGCAGAGTAGGTTCGAGAACAGAAGACATGCCCGGGATCGAGCCAAAATCGGAAAGGACTATTTTGAGTCATTAGTTCGGACGATAGAGTCAATTCCAATTGCGCAACATGGAACGGAATGGTCTGACTATTATGGTCTCGACAACAGATATTCGCATGATTCTCCAAACGAATGGCCGGCCAAGGTTAAGAGTGTCGACCGTATAACTGATATGTTGAAACCTGAAACCGTATTGGATGTTGGCTGCAATCGTGGGTGGATGTCTGAACTCGTGGCGCGAAAAGGTGTCCGGGTAGTCGCGGTCGATGTGGATGAACCGAGTATTAACCTACTCTATCAACGCATCCGTTCAACGAATCTGCCGATTCTCCCGCTGATCATGGACATTTGTCGCCCAACACCACATCATGGTCTGGGCAACGCCTATTCGGGAGCCCAACAGCGACTTCGATCTGATTTGGTGCTGGCGCTTGCCATCACGCATCACCTGGTGTTTAAACGGGGACTTACATTTGAGTTTATTGCCAGGCAATTGTCCGGATTCACAAAGAGATGGCTCATTGTCGAGTTCGTTCCACCGGATGATCTTTATGTGAGACGGTGGATAAATGAACGGTTCGCCTGGTACAGTCTGGACGCCTTTATGACTGCATTGTCGAAACACTTCCGACAAATCTTGATCTACGACTCCACACCTTCACCGCGTGTCCTGTTGTTATGCGAAAAATAAGTCTGGAGCGATCCGTCAATCGTCGATCCCTGTATGAATTGTAATAGAGCAGATTTCCTGGCACGCACAAAAGCGCCGGACAACCGAAATGATCACACATAGTCGACTCGTTCAGTTGGGCGTGAATACCACGACAGAAAAAATCAGCCGTTTCAGTCGAGACGGAACGCACGTAATCTCTACCACAACCATGTTCCATACTTGCTATCGGAACCATTGTCCGGCCTCCGAATGTACGGTGATTATGGGGCTGCGTACACAGACGGATCATATGAACTTGTGGTCAGCAACGCGATTTTGGCCGTTGTCGAACCTGGCTGGCTCTGCCTAGATATCGGTGCGCATCAAGGATACTTCGCTTTGCTCCTCGCAATACTGACGGGCAGCAAAGGACGCGTGATCGCCTTCGAAGCTTTCCCAGCCAACGCTGACAAGATTATTCGCAACGTTGCTCTAAATAAGCTCCGTGATCGGGTCGATGTCGAAAACGTCGCGGTGTCTGACGGCAGGCTGGCCAAGGTTGATCTCTTTCCTGGGCGAGGAGCAGTATCCTTCGAATGGAACATCGTGGGTCGCGACGTAAGTGGCAATCGACAGCCGGCAGTCACACAGATAGCTGCTGTATCGCTGGACACCTACTTCGATGATAATATCCAGATAGACTTTGTGAAGATGGATATCGAGGGTGCTGAAGCGCAGGCTTTGCCGAGCATGAGAGGGATTCTGCGCAGATGTAGGCCCGTTCTAGTGATCGAGTTTCACGAAGAAGACGGCTGGGCTGGACGCAAGGAGTTGGATGCGGCCAACTATCGGCTCTATGACTTGAACGGCCGGATCTGGATCGATCCCAGACCGGATGTCGGGCCAACATACCAATGTCTTGCTGTGCCCGACGAGCAGATTCATGCGTTCACGCCGCTGTTCGGGAACGCAGTGTCCGGTTCAGCACGCGGCAAGTCGAGAACCAATGAGAGATGTTCGATTGACACTAAAGAATTTACCCGAACCACCAACCCGAATAGGCGACTCGAAATACTTTGCCGAGCTGTCAAGCCGCTACGCGACGGCACCGTCTGCCGTTCTGATCCGTACGGCCGAGGTCGAGCTGTTGCGCGCGGTGCAGCTACGCGCGCGGCTCTGGATCTGTGTTGTGGCGATGGTTACTTCGCTTCGTTGAGCCAGCCGGATGGGTTTGACGTCGGCTGCGACATCAGCGAGTCTGCCTTGCGTCGGGCCGGCGACCTGGGCCGCTACGGTAGCTTGTCTCATGTAGATGTCGCTCGCGGTATCCCATTTTCGGACGCATACTTCAGCACGATTGTGAGCAACAGTTCGTTGGAGCATGTCCACCATATCGAGGGGGCGATGCGCGAGATCGCCCGTGTCCTCAAACCGGGAGGTAGGCTCTATTTCACGCTCGCCAGCGATTTTGCCTATCAGTGGTGGCCCGGCAGCCAGGACGCCTTGAATCGCTATTTGAGCTACCAGCCGGTTTACAGCCACTTTTCGCTGGACGAATGGGCCGAGCGGCTGGCCCGGTCCAGGCTGACCGTCGTCGATCACCGGTACTATCTGTCCAAGCCGGCAACGCAGTTGCTCCTCTGGCTGGACTATCATGTCAGTCGTGCGACTATGACATTTGATAGGACACTCTCACGGCAATTGGTTCGGTTCATGCACAAGATGCCGCGGCCGGCTCTGGCGTGGCTGTGGAGGAAGCTCTTTGCCCCATTTCAGATTGTTGTCAGCGACAAGGGTGGGGGCCTACTCATCGTGGCGGAACGCAGTGCGGATGGCTAGAGCGGATCTGCAGCCGAGTATGAAGATTGCCGTTCGGCCAGTTCGGCCTTCAGACTATGAGGCGCTTGTGCACCTCTTTGAAGAGAACAACGTAGATGAGATCACGCGGTATTTTCATCCATTTCCGCTCTCCCGTGAAAGCGCATACGCAATCGCGTGGACCTCGCATAAGGATCGATACTATGTGGTGTCCGTCAGCAGCCGAGTGCGTGGCCTGTGTATGTTGCGAGGATGGGACGAGGGCTACTCGATACCGAGCTACGGCGTGCTGCTGGATCGACGGATCCAGGGGTATGGCTTGGGCAGGAGCGTGACCAAATTCGCGATTTCAGAAGCGAAGAGACTGGGATGTGAACGCTTGCGGCTCTCCGTCCACGCAAGCCATCTGGCTGCCAGGCGCCTCTACGAAGTGTTGGGGTTTGTTGAAACAGAGCGGCGATCGGCCGAATCCGGCACTAACAGCGATGAGGTCCTGATCATGCACAAGACGCTGAAGACGCCAACGGCGTCACAATAGGGCAGGCTGAGGAATATGCGGGTTGCGATCAACGCTCAATTTTCACCGGATCAGGGATATGGCGGCGTATCATCGGTACTAATCGGCCTTGTCGCTGCCCTGGGCAAATTGGACGATGGTGAGGAGGAATATCTCATCATCACGAGCAGGCAGGCACCCGATTGGTTGGCGCCACATTTGGGCTCCAATCAGCGCATCGTCTGTGCACCGTCCTCCTCCCGAACGGAGAGATCCGATACGTTCGTCAGACGTGCGCTGCTGCGCCCACTTCTGTCGGCCGCACGCGCCAAATTGGGCACACAACGACAGTGGCCCGAAGTACCTATTTCGACCGGTTTCTATGAGAGCTTGAAGTGTGATCTCCTGCACTTCCCCTACCAGCACTATACGCTCTGTGCTTTGCCGACCATCTACAATCCGCATGACCTGCAGCATCGACATTTTCCGCAATTTTTTACGCCGGCAGCTCTCGCCCAGCGTGAAACCATCTACCCCACAGCCTGCCGTCTGGCACGGACGGTTGTTGTCGGATCGAATTGGGTCAAACAGGATCTGATCGACCAGTACGGCATCGGCGCAGACAAGATCCAGGTCATCCCGTGGGCACCACCTACGCAGGCCTACATGGAGATCGGACACGACGCGTTGGAAGACACACGTCAGGCCTATCATCTGCCCGCGGGCTACGCCTTCTTTCCGGCGGTGACCTGGCAACACAAAAACCATCTAGCGCTGCTGGAGGCTCTGGCCTATCTCCGTGATCGACACGATCTGATCGTGCCATTGGTCTGTACGGGCAACAAAGAAGCGAACAATTGGCCTGCAATCGAAGCGATGATCGGTCGATTGAAGCTTGGCGATCAGGTGCAATTCCTAGGACGAGTTTCGGAGCAAAACCTGCGAGCGATCTACCGGCTGGCCCAGTTCGTGGTCGTTCCTACACTGTTTGAGGCGGCCAGCGGGCCCGTCTTCGAAGCCTGGGAAGAGGGTGTTCCCGTCGCCTGTTCGGCCGTTACCTCTCTCCCTGAACAGGTTGAGGATGCGGCACTTCTATTCGATCCATACTCGATCGAGGCTATTGCGGATGCCGTACGACAGATGGCCACCAATCCACATCTGCGTACGGATTTGGTGAAGCGAGGCCAACGACGGCTAAAGGACTTCAGCTGGACGCGTACCGCCAAGGGGTACCGTGCCGTCTATCGGCAAGCAGTGCATCAGCCTTTGAGCGACGAAGATCGCTGTCTACTTTCTTGGGACTGGATGAAGAATGCCAAACTAGAGAAGGATGCGGAATCGTGAAGCAGTTTTATCCGGTTGCCGAGCCGGCATTGGTTGGTAATGAGAGATCCTATGTGCTGGATTGCTTGGACAGCACGTGGATTTCGTCAAACGGCAAGTATATCGAGCTTTTTGAGACCGCCTTTGCAGAATTCTGTCAGGTCGACCATGCGCTGGCATGTAGCAACGGCACGGTGGCGCTACATTTGGCGCTCCTCGGGCTCGGCGTCGGTCCTGGAGACGAAGTAATCGTGCCCACGCTGACCTACGTGGCGACCGCCAACGCAGTCACATACTGCGGAGCTAAGCCAGTGTTCGTTGATTCTGAGATCCAGACATGGAACATGGATCCGGCTGCTATCGAGGAGAAGATCACGCCACGTACCCGGGCGATTATCGTCGTCCATCTCTACGGTGTCCCTGTGGAGATGGAGCCTGTCCTCGCCCTGGCACGCAAATACGGCCTATCTGTGGTCGAAGATGCGGCTCAGGCCCATGGAGCCGAGTATCGAGGACAGCGTATTGGCTCGTTGGGCGACGTCGCGACATTCAGCTTCTATGGAAACAAGATCATCACAACAGGCGAAGGCGGCTTGGTCGTCACCAACAATGAGAAGCTGGCCTCGCGTGTGCGGCAGCTAAAGGGACAGGGCATGGATCCGGAGAATCGGTATTGGTTTCCCATGGTCGGCTACAACTACCGCATGACCAATCTGGCCGCTGCGATTGGCCTGGCCCAGTTCGAGAAGATCGATTGGCATCTCGCCCGCAGACGCGAGGTGGCGGGCCAATATTTCGAGCTTCTGCACGGAGTACCGGGTGTGACATTTCAAGCGCCGCTGCCATGGTGCAAGAGTGTGTTTTGGCTCAACAGCATTGTGCTGGGGTCCGAGATCCAGCAATCTCGGGATCGTGTGATGGCTGAACTCGCTGTCGAGGGTATTGAGACGCGTCCCTTCTTTTACCCGATGCATACACTGCCCATGTATCGTTCTCTGGCGGACGAATCCACGTTTCCCGTTGCAGATCATCTTTCGAGGCGCGGCATCAATCTGCCGTCATCCGCTTTGCTCTCTGCCCGCGATATCAGCACCATCTGTGCACGTCTGATCCAGATTCTAACGAGCGAAACCGATGAAGAACGGCAGTGAAGGTCGTCGACAGGTCAAAATCGATTTCGTCGACTTCTGGCATCCGAATACGCGAGAAGCGAAGGAGAACAATCCGTTGTTCAAGCTTCTCTCGACGCGATTCGATCTGGAAATTGCGGAAAGACCGGACTTTCTGCTCTATTCGTGCATGGGCACTGATTTCTTACGCTATCGCTGTGTGCGTATCTTCTATACCGGCGAGAATGTGCGGCCCAAGTTTCGCGAGTGCGACTTCGCCTTTAGTTTTGACTACCCCACGACGGAAAGGAACTACCGGCTACCGCATTACAGGCTCTATCCACAGTTCGCGCGTTTGACAGACCCGAAAGATGTGGATGCCATTCTCGCCACGAAATCGAAATTTTGTAACTTCGTCTACTCCAACTCCAACGCTGCGGAGAGGATCGACTTCTTTCACCTACTCTCGAAATACAGGCGTGTGGATTCAGGTGGCAGACACTTGAACAACATCGGTGGTCCGGTCGAGGACAAAGTCGAATTCATGCGCCCGTACAAGTTCTCTATCGCCTTTGAGAACAGCAGCTATCCCGGATATGTCACAGAGAAGATCATGCATGCCATGGCGGCCAATACGGTCGCTATCTACTGGGGAGATCCCCTGATCGCTCGCAACTTCAACCCGGACTCCTTCATCAACTGCCACGACTACGACAACTTCGACCAGGTTATCGAACGGGTCATCGAACTGGATCAGAACGACGAACTCTACAGGCGTGTCCTCTCCGCACCCTATCTGTACGAGAACACCGTGCCCGGCTTCCTACGGGATGAAAGGATCTTGGATCGATTCGAGCAGATCTTCAGCCGTACCGATCTGCGGCCCGTGGCCACTACGTGGCGGAACCCGGTGGCACAGGGGAAATATGCCTTACGGCGTGCCATACGGCGAAATCGAGCGCTCTTGGCCGGCGCGCGACGAGGTGAATGATGGTAGCAAGTCCACCTGTAGACCAGGTGCCTGTCTGCGCACCACCGGCCGGCAAGTATGGCTGGCCTTGGTCCACTGCTGTTGTTTCCCGAACTGACGGACAGCCGGACGATGCACACTGGCCCAAGATCAGTGTCATCACGCCCTCATACAACCAAGGTGAGTTCTTGGAAGAGACGATTCGGTCGGTACTGTTGCAGGAGTATCCACACCTGGAGTACATTATCATGGACGGCGGCAGCACTGACAACTCCGTCGATATTATTCGCAAGTACGAAGGTCACATCCATCACTGGGAGAGCAAGCGCGATCGAGGTCAGTCACACGCAATCAACAAGGGTTTCGAGCTTCTCTCCGGTGATATTATCGGTTGGCTCAACTCCGACGATGTATTGTTGCCCAATGCCCTCTTTCGCGTTGCGGAAGCACTGCAAGTCCTGCCTGACGTGGACGTCGTGCATGGAGAAATCAACTATGTGAATAGTCAGGGCGAACTCCTGCATCTTGCACAGAGGCGGGAGCACGAGTTTCAGCTGGACAATGTCCTTGTCGGCAGCATCTACCAACCGGGAACGTTCTGGCGTAGGTCTGTCACGGATGAAATCGGCCTTCTCAATGAGAACCTGCACTACGTCATGGACTATGAATACTGGATGCGCATGGCGCTGGCCGGCGCTAAGTTTCACTACTTGGCCGGTATGCCCTTGGCCAACTTCCGCGTGACCGAGTCGAGCAAGACCGGCACGGAACAGCATGGATTTGGCTTCGAAACTCGTGACTTGATCGACTGGTTCGTGACGATGCCCGGGTGGCAGGCCACGGCTGAAAGGAGCTCTTGGCGCAAGAAGCGCCAAGAGATGAAGGCAAGAGCCGGCGCAAATCTTCGGATCGCACAAGGGCTGTGTCACTCTGAGGGTCAACGACTGAAAGCCCTCGTCTGGCTGGCCAGGTCTGTCCGGCAATATCCGACGTTCCTCTGGATTCGACGTCACGAGCTCATTGACACGGTCCGCAAGATATGCAAGTAGTCACTCCAATTATTTCAGTTGCCGTATGTACTCATAATCGAGCTGCTCTATTGGTGACAGTGCTCGACTCTCTATGCCGGCAAGCGGTTGCGACGCCAACCTATGAGATTATCGTGATCGATAACGGATCCACCGATCAGACGGTTGAGACCGTGCGGCACTATGCTCAACACCATCCCAATATCCGCTACTGTTACGAACCGGACTTGGGCCATGCGGCAGCGCGTAACCGAGCCTGGCGCGAGGCAAAGGGAAAATATGTAGCCTACATTGATGATGATGCATACGCCCCTGAAAACTGGCTGTCAACTGCCGTCGGCATCATCCAGGCGCGATCCGCCAAGGTCTTTGGTGGGCCCTATCGCGCATTCTACAAGTCGCCTAAACCATCCTGGTTCAAGGATGAGTATGGCGCGAACATGGTAACGTCTGAAGCCCGATGGCTCAACGAGAATGAATACCTGAGCGCAACGAATCTCTTTGTACATCGAGACTTGCTGGATGCCGTCGATGGCTTCGACCGTCGATACGGCGGGATCGGTCGCAGACTTGGCTACGCGGAGGAAACGGAGTTGCAGCAACGGGTGCGGGGCAAGATTCCGGACACAAAGATTTACGCTGATCCGCATCTCTATGTCTTTCACCTGGTGAAGCCGGAGCGAATGCGGATGGCCTGGCTGATTCGCTCTCGTTTCATTCTGGGTAGATCTCGTTACTATGCTTTTGCCGGCGAGCAATTGCGTCGAGCATCCTTGTTCGAGGTGGCTGTCGCGTCTGTGCTTCAACTGGCACAGTTGATTGTTCGCCTGACGTGGGGAACGATGTTGCGCAATCGTCAATTGTATCCCTTCTGGCAGAACTACCTTTTCGAGCGATGCCTCGGCACCGTAACCACAATAGGCAAATACTACGAACATGGCTGGCTTCTCGTCGAGAATCGGCGGCAGAATCACTAACCCATGTTTGACCTCTAAACCGAAATCCTGATGAAAACACGGATTTCGAAGGTCGGGCATCCTGGCCCGACACAGTTGGAGTACTTCGATCAGTCAGGTAGGAGAGTGGTCGGGCAAGGATGCGCCGACCTACTAACCCATGATCTCGTAGCGTTATCGGTTTAGGCCATTCCAGAGAAATAGACACCCCGATCTTCCTGGAAGCTGACTGCGAGACAACCAGTTTGGCCGAAAGCTTCCAGGAAGGTGCATAGGATAGCTATTTCCTTGGATAGGCCTTAGTTTCGGAGAATGGCCAAAGCGGATTTCTCGATTCTTCAGGATGTAACTTCGCTAGGCGCTGTGACGAGATGTTAAAGATATTTTCGGATCCGAGGTACATACCCGGTCGAGTCGAACCTGTTCCCCTTCTTTTCCCCTTCTGGGGGAGGGGAACCGAGCTAGCCGACCATCCCACCCGCGGGCGCTATGAAAAGTACATGCAACGAGCTCATCGCTTCATCGAAATGGCCCCCCCTGGATCAAGCTGACTGCGCCGTCTTTCCCGTCTCTTGGGAACGCGTTTGGGACCTTGATCCGGCTCGACGGCTTGCTAATGACCTGGCAATCAAGGCAAAAAACGCAGGCAAGAGAACCCTAATCTTCCGCTGGGACGATTCGACAGAGAAGATTCCTGTCGACAACGCAGTTGTATTGCGAACATCGCTAGAACGTTCGACTCGCGCCGGCAATGAATTCGCGATGCCTGCATGGAGCGAAGATTTTGTTGTGAATTATCTCGACGGCGAGCTACCTGTTCGCCGGAAGAGCGAAAGACCCAAGATTGGTTTTTGTGGAGCTGTTTTATCACCAGGTCAAGTTGTAAGAAAACGTCTGCGTGCCGGCTTGCGTCAACTTGTCCATGCATCAGGTCTGCGCAAGGCCAAGGGATCGCCGACCAATCTGACCGGCCACATGCTTCGCGCGCAAGCACTCGATCATCTGGAAAAAAGCCCGGTCGTCGATACCAGCTTCATCATAAGGCGGAACTTTTGGGGAGGAGCAACATTGTCGCATGGGCAAGATTTGGCGCGGATGCGAGTCCTTCGACGAGAGTATCTAGCCAACATCGTCGACACTGATTACACTTTGTGTGTTCGCGGTGCCGGCAATTTCTCCTACCGTCTCTACGAGACATTGAGTTGTGGCCGAATTCCAGTCTTCGTGGACACGGATTGTGTTCTGCCATATGAGTTTTGTGTGGATTGGAATGACTATGTAGTCAGGGTCGATAGCACAGAGCTCTCACAGATCGGTGAGAAAGTTGCTGCTTTTCACAATGCGATGACACCGGAAGAGTATGTTGCGTGCCAGCACAGATGCAGAGAGCTATGGGAAGAGAAGTTGTCTCCGGAAGGATTCTTCTCTGAGATGTGGCGGCATGTGCAGGGAAACGTCGTGATCCGGTGAATGATGGTCAGGAGAAGTGAACGGCTGATGGTATCAAACATCAAATGTGCTTGATTCCTGCACAAACACTTTCTTGTGTAGCTCGAATTCCGAATGAGTAGTCTGTCATGGTCCAGTACAAACTCGACACCCCGGTCGTTCTATTGATATTCAACCGTCCGGAT
Organism: uncultured Chloroflexia bacterium; assembly: GCA_963715415.1. Taxonomy (GTDB): domain Bacteria; phylum Chloroflexota; class Anaerolineae; order Caldilineales; family Caldilineaceae; genus JAWKOK01. The sequence continues at coordinate 121,631 of CAVQSG010000055.1, forward strand.
ACAACAGCACGCGTGTTTGCCCGCATTGCCCAGGCAAAGCCGCCCAAGCTGCTGGTTGTTGCCGATGGTCCACGGCTGGGACACGCGGACGATCGGCAACTTTGTGCGGCAGCCCGCGCTGTCGTCGAACGGGTGGATTGGGATTGTGATGTACTGACCGACTATGCGGATCGGAATCTGGGGCTACGTGCGCGGGTGTCAAGCGGACTGAATTGGGCGTTTGAACAGATCGATGACGCAATCATCCTTGAGGATGATTGCGTACCGCACCCGGCGTTCTTTCGTTTCTGTGAGGAGCTGCTGTACAGATACCGGCAGGACCGACGGATCATGGTCGTGTCAGGCACAAACTACCAATTTGGCCGCAATGGGACACCTTATAGCTATTACCATTCGATCTACAACCACTGTTGGGGCTGGGCAACCTGGCAGCGAGCCTGGCAGCACTACGATGAAGAAATGACGCTGTGGCCATATGTCCGCGACCATCGGCTGTTGGCATCCATGTTCGAGCAGCCAAAGGCCATGCGTTACTGGATGAAACGATTCCAGGATGTCTATGATGATAAGATCCAGTCCTGGGCCTATCGGTGGACCTTGTCCTGTTGGCTGCAAAGCGGATTGACCCTGTTGCCTCACGCAAACTTGGTTTCTAATATCGGTTTCGGAGGAAACGCATCAAACACGCTCGGACGCCGCAGTCCATTGGCCAACATGAAAACAGATGCCATACAGTTCCCGCTTCAGCATCCGCCCTATACGTTGCAGCACAAACAGGCCGACATCTATACACAACAAACTCTCTACCGGAACAATGTACTGGCACCATTCAAACGTGAATTGAAGAAGCTGTTGACGCGCAATGCCTTTATCGGCAAGAGGATTCAGTGAACATGCGCAACTCGCTCGGCCAAACTAGCAGCCAACGGATGCGTATCGTGCACGTTAGCACGTCAGACTTGGCTGGCGGCGCAGCTAGAGCAGCCTATCGACTACATCGCGGGCTGCAAGCCCGCGATGTAGATTCCTACCTGGTCGTGCAGGCCAAGCAGAGTACCTCATCCACTGTCTATGGGCCACAGACAAAGCTACGGAAAGGGATCAGTGTCTTCCGTCCTACTCTGGATCGATTGCCGCAATATGCTTTCACGCGTACAAAGGATATCCAGTTTTCGTACGCCTGGATGCCGACCTGTCTGCCTGCACGGGTCGACGAACTCAAGCCCGATATCGTCAACCTGCATTGGATCGGCAAGGGATTTGTCCGGATCGGGTCCTTGTCGCGGCTGGGAGCTCACATCGTCTGGACCTTGCATGATATGTGGGCCGTCACCGGCGGCTGCCACATCGTCGGCGATTGCGAACGCTACGAGGAGCAGTGCGGCGCCTGTCCTCAGCTGGCGTCGAACCGCAACCGAGACTTAAGTCGGTGGGTTTGGCGTCGTAAGTCTCGTGCCTGGAAAGACTTGACACTTACACTGGTTGCGCCGAGTCACTGGTTGGGAGAAAAAGTTTCTGCCAGTTCGCTCGCGCAAGACAGGGAAGTCCATGTGATCCATCACGGTATCGATACAGCAGTCTTCAAGCCCCAGGACAAGGAATTCGCACGCTCTGTGCTGGGGTTGCCGCAGAGCCGGAAGATCATTCTCTTTGGCGCTGTCCATGCCTCGAGCGATCAAAATAAAGGCTTTCATCATCTGCATAGGGCCGTGCGTCGACTCGCCACCAGACTCGATCCAAACGACCTGTACTGTGCAGTCTTCGGCACCGAAGAGCCGAGCGACAGTCCGGACATGGGCATGACCACCAATTATTTAGGTCACTTCAACGATGAGTTGATGCTCTCTCTGGTCTATTCCGCAGCCGACGTCATGGTCGTTCCGTCGATTCAGGAAGCGTTCGGACAGACGGCCGCGGAAGCGCTTGCGTGCGGTGTGCCGGTCGTTTCGTTTGACACCAGCGGCCTGAAGGATATCGTCGAACACAAGAGATGTGGCTATCGAGCCACCTGTTTTGACGAAGATGATCTGGCTGCCGGCATTGTCTGGGTGCTGGAAGACGAGACGCGACGGCACTCTTTGTCCCAGAGTGCACGCTTGAGAGTTGAACAACTATTTTCGCGAGAACGCCAAGCTGAGCGCTACATCGAACTTTACGCTCGACTCCTGTCGTGAACGCAACCACCATTAGCCGACAGGTGCTCATCTTGACTAAAGTGTGACGAAATCATGATTTGTCGATCGGTGCATCCCTGCCCGACCCACGAAAATCGTGTTTTCATAGGACCGTAGATGGTCGCCGAAACGTTGACTCAGAAAACAACTGTTCTACCCCTCGTCACAATTGTGACCCCTTCATTCAATCAAGGTGAATTTCTGGCCGCGACCATGGCATCAGTGCTCGGTCAGGAGTATCCCCACATCGAATATATCGTGATCGACGGCGGATCGACCGATAAGAGCCTGTCCGCCATCAAACAGTATGCCGATCGGGTGGCCTACTGGGTGTCGGAGCCCGACCATGGGCAGGCTCACGCCATCAACAAGGGCCTGCGGCGGGCGAGCGGTTCGATCCTTGGCTGGCTCAACTCGGACGACGTGTTGTTGCCCAACACGGTGAGCAGGGCCGTTGATACCTTCCTCCGCGAAGCCGAAGTCGATGTGGTGTATGGGCGGCTCAATCGCATCGACTCTGACGGCCGATCGCTGCCGACACCGATTCTTCCCAAGGATCGAGTGACCTTTGATCAGCATCACGCCATCGGTGAGTGCGTCGTCAACCAGCCGGGTTCGTTCTGGCGGCGAGAGATCATGGAGCATGCCGGGCTGCTGAACGAGGATCTGAACTATGCGCTGGATTATGAATATTGGGTTCGGCTTCTGCTGTCCGGCGCACACTTCAAGCGTCTGCCCGAACCGGTTGCCGAGTTTCGTCTGAGTCAAAACTCAAAGACAGTCGGCCAGACCGCGAGAATGGCGCGCGAGCATCTGGCCATCATCGACCGCTTTCTCTCCGACCCCGATCTGGCCTCACGGCTCGGCGTCTCGTCCACCGAGCTTGCGCGACAGGCCAGACACGGTACTGCCGTCGTCCGTCTTTATGCATGTTACGGATGTGTAAAAGAAGGGAAGCCGCGCGAAGCGTTGAAGTGGTTCATGGAGGCGCAACGCTCCGATCCGACGATCCTATTGGATCGCCGCTGGCGCGATCTGGGGGTGGCGGCATTTAGACGCCGCATGTCGGCTTAGGAGATTTTTCGCATATCTAAACCGAAATCCGGATGAAAACACGAATTACGTAGGTCGGGCATCCTTGCCCGACATGGTTGGAGTACTAAGATCAGTCAGGTAGGAGAGTGGTCTGGCAGGGATGCGCCGACCTACAAACTCAAGATCTCGTAGCGTTGTCGGTTTAGTAACCCCCGGCAGCGCTGATTCACTTCGGTGTGAATAACATGACAGAAGTCCGGCGCTACTACCTCCGGCAGTAACTGTACAGGGATTTCTGCCGGGATCTACGAATTTGTGGTGCAGAGCCTGCAATCCAAAACTTAATTAACGGTGGCCTGTACGGTTTTTCATCTTTGATGGAATCAAATTGCACGTGACTTTTTTGCCTTTTTTTCGTCATTTTTGTCGTCGAACTAATTTAATCATAAGCCCCGCGATCGGCATCCATTACTGTATGGGCTTCATTCCACTCAGTAGGAGCCTGTTCATGGATTCCGACAGATCTCCCCTATTCAGCTTTGCTTTGCTCGTCGGTATTGTCAGCACAGTCGGCTTTTTTCTCGTGATTGCCTATGCGTTGGCACAGTAGAGGCCGATCAGGAAATGCCCAACACAGCCAGTGCATCCACCGTTACCCACGGATTGCTGCGCCGTTTGCTGACGCCGCCCCAGTCGACACGATCGCAGCCGTTGACGAGCGGATCGGCGCAACGATAGAAGCGCTCCTCCGCCGGCCAGCCACCGTCGGGCAACTGCTTGGAGGCCAGCAGATCCAGCGCGTCGCCACAGCGTTCATCCCCTAAGAAGCCGGCCTCGGCCAAAACCTTCAGCCCACAGAGAATATCGTACCGCCAGTAGCACGGATAGTGCAGACGCAGGTATTGCTCGTTCATCACTGCACCGTCGCGGCGCCGGCGAAAGAGCCTGCGCGTGAGGAACACCTCGGCCGCACGCTCAGCGGCTTCCTGCGCCGCGTGGTCTCCGGTGACTTCGGCATAACGGGCCAGGGCACGCAGTGGCAGCAGCGACTCCCAAAAGGATGATACGAACGCCTCGGGCTTGCGATCGCAGTTCCAGCCGCCGTCGGGCCACTGCCAGCGCACGAGCAGATCGACCAGTTGACGACAGCGGTCGTCGACAAAACCCAGTGTGACCGCCGCGTAGAGTCCGTTGGCTTGTTGGGACGCGCAGCGTCGTGCACGGCCTTCAATGATCGGTACGCCCTTGCCCTTGACTCTGCTCTTGGGCGGCGTGCCCGCGATGACGTGCTCGCGGATGCCCTCCGGATTGGTCCATGTGTCCAGCACCTGGTCGACGATCGGCTGCAATTCGACGTCGCCGGCCGGATAGCCGATGTCTGCCAGTGTCGCCAATACCCAATGTGCGCCGAACCACTTCTTGTACACATTATCGGCTGGACGCACGCGACCGCGTTCGTCTCGATCGGCCAGCAGTGCGCGCACGCGTGACGACTGTTTGATCTCGCCCTGCAGCGCACAGATGGCCGGAGATCCCGGCTCTTCGCCCAAAACGTTGACCAGCGTCTTGAAGCGTAGTGACGGCTCCGGCGACGCCAGTAGAGATCGGATGATGGGGATGGCTGTATTCGTCATCTTTGCCTCCTACGATGTAAGCAGTCTGATGCCTGGCGACCGTCACCACACCCGATGTACACAGTGCCTGGCCTGTCGCAGGACGCCCACACCATGCTCAACCGGCTTCATGGACCTGGGCCAGCAGCCCGTCGACCAGGTCGTCGGCGGGCATGGGTAGGGCGGACTCTTGGAAACCGAGGACACTGAGCAGCGGTGTCTGCATGATGAAACCGAGCATGTCCATGCCGATGGCGTCGCTCTCGTCTCCGCCCAACATACTGTTCATCTGAGCAATCATCACCTTGTACATACCCTCGATGACGACGCGCCCGCGCGGATCTTCCAACCAGTCGGCCATGGTCGATTCGCGGTTGAGTAGGCTGGGCAGCGCAACGGTGGAGCGCAGAGTGACTGTGGCTTGACCGCGAATATCGGCCGCCGACGCACCCACGAGGATGTCGAAAGCGCCGTCGTCGGTAATCCAGCGGCCGTAGGCCGGATGGTAATAGGCAAAGGAACGAAAATCCAGTTTGACCGTGACCGTCTGGGTTTCGCCCGGCTCCAGCACCACTTTGGCAAAACCCTTCAGCTCCTTGGGCGGACGTGCCAGTCGCGCTTCGTGGTCGTGCACATAGAACTGAACGATCTCCGTGCCGGCCACGCTACCTGTGTTGGTTACATCCAGGCTGACGGTTACGCCCTCGACATCGTCGAATGCGCTGGCCGAGACCTGGAGGTTGTCGTAGGCAAAAGTGGTGTAGCTGAGTCCGTGTCCAAAGGGAAAGAGGACCGGAAGCTCTTTGGCGTCGTAGTAGCGGTAGCCGACAAAGATGCCTTCGCCGTAGCGCACCTCGCCGTTCTCGCCCGGGAAGTTGAGATGGGCAGGCGTGTCCTCCAGGCGCATGGGGAAGGTCTCGGCCAGCTTCGCCGATGGGTTGACCTGCCGAAAAGCACGTCGGCGATGGCGCCGCCGCCGGCCTGGCCCATCATCCACGCTTCCAGCACCGCGGCCGCACCGCCGATCCACGCGCGCATGTCGACCGCCGAGCCGTTGTTGAGGATGACGACGGTCCGCGGCTGTGCAGCGCAGACAGCCTTGATCAGCGCGACCTGCTGGGCCGTCAGCTCCAGTTGGGCGCGGTCGTAGCCTTCGGATTCGATACTGTCGGGCAGCGCAACATAGAGCAGCGCGACGTCGGCGGCCTGCGCCGTCTGCACCGCTTCGTCGATCAGTGCCGGGTCAAATTCATCGCCGGCCGTGTAGCCGGCTGCATAGCTGAGACGGGCATTGCCCGCCAAGTGCCGCAGTTCGTCCAAGGGAACGTCGACCCGTGTGGGGTTGATGTGCGAACTGCCGCCGCCCTGGAAATGGGGCTGCTTGGCCGCACGTCCGATGACGGCGAGACGTTGAACGGCTGTGAGCGGCAAGATGCCGTCGTTCTTGAGCAGGACGATAGCCTCGCCGGCGATCCGGCGGGCCAGCGCATGGTGTGCGTCTACGTCGAACTCGCCTCCCTTCGGTGTTGCCGAGGCCAGTGCAACGATCCGCAAGATGCGGCGGACCGCTTCGTCCAGCACCGCTTCGTCCAGGAGACCGTCCGACACAGCGTCGATGACTCCTGCACCCGCCGCGGCTTGGGCCCGGGCATCTCCAGGTCCAGACCGCCGGACAGCGCCTTCACCCGGTCGTGCACCGCGCCCCAGTCGGAGACGACGAGGCCCTCAAAGCCCCACTCGTCTTTGAGGATCTCCATCAGCAGCTTCGTGATGCTCCGAGCAGTAGAGCGCCGTTGAGCCGGTTGTAGGCACACATGACTGTCCACGGTTGGGCGTGCTTGACGGCCGTCTCGAAGGCGGGCAGGTAGATCTCGCGCAGCGTCGCGTTCGTCCACCGCGGCGTCGATGGTGAAGCGGCGTGTCTCCTGGTTGTTGGCGGCAAAGTGTTTGAGCGAGGTGCCGACGCCCTTGCTCTGAATGCCGTCGATCAGTGCGGCGGCCAGTTCGCCGGCCAGATAGGGATCTTCGGAAAAGTACTCGAAGTTGCGGCCGCAAAGGGGCGAGCGTTTCATGTTGGCGCCCGGCCCCAGCAGCACGTCGACCTCCAGTGCAATGGCCTCGTCGGCCAGGGCCTGACCGATCTCGTGGAGCAGCGCCACATCCCAGGTCGCGGCCAGCGCCGACGCGGTGGGAAAACAGGTGGCGGGCAGGCTCTTCGCGCCCATGGCATTGACGTCCGGTACGCGACGTACGCCGTGGGGACCGTCGGACATCAGTAGACTCCGGTATGCCCAGACGGTCGACGGGCGTCGTGGTCCAGGCCGTTGCTCCGGTGCAGAGCGCGGCCTTTTCTTCCAGTGTCATCTGACTAACCTGTGCGTGGATCTCCGGCATCTGTTTCTCCCTTGACGTTGCGCGATCGATATACCGCCATGATAGCAACTGGGGGTTGAGAGGGGATTCTCGCTTTGTCGCCCGACGATCTTCCGGGGAGTGTATCGAGTAGGTGGGCGGATGGGCAAGATAGCATCTTGCCCACCATGATCGGCGCTAATTCATGTTGTGCAGGCGCAGCGCTCTATTTCGCACCATCCAGAATCGCGTTTAACGCGGTCATGTCTTGCCCAGACAGCACCCAGTCCGCCCCTTTGGCGTTGCTCCGCACCTGGTCGAGCCGGGTTGCGCCGGAGATGACTGAGCTGATCTGCGGCCGGCCAAGTAGCCAAGCATGGGCCAGTTCGGTCATGGAATGCTCGCGTTCTTGCGCCCAGGCCATCAACGCTTCCAACTTGTCATAGTTCTCTTCGGCCATATAGGCCTGTACATAGGTGCTGGATTCGCCCCGGGATCCGGCGGGGGCATCCTCCCCGCGACGATACTTGCCGGTCAGAAAGCCGCCGGCCAGGGGGAAATAGGGCAATATACCGACGTTGTGTGCATTGCAGAAGGGAATGACCTCCCGTTCCTGACCACGTTCGAACATGTGATAGTGATTCTGCACACTGACAAAGGGGGTCCAATTGTGGATCTCGGCCAGCAGATTGGCGCGGGCCAGCTGCCAGGCCATGTAGTTGGACGCGCCCACATACCGCACTTTACCGCTGCGCACCAGGTCGTCCAACGCACGCAATGTCTCTTCAATGGGGGTCTCCTCGTCCCAACGATGGACCTGGTAGAGATCGATATGATCGCTGCGCAGACGGGTCAAGCTGGCTTCGACTGCCTGGATGAGATGATAGCGCGACGCGCCCTTGTCGTTGGGCCCCTCTCCAGTAGGAAAGAATCCTTTGGTCGCAAGGACGACTTTGTCCCATTTCCCGGACAATGCGACACCGAGGGTCTCTTCCGAACGCCCCTGTTGGTAGACGTCGGCAGTGTCGATGAAGTTGATGCCCAGATCCAATGCACCGTCGATGATTTCGTTGACGCCAGTCTGGTCCACCTTGCCGCCGAACTGATTGGTTCCCAGACCGATGGCCGAGACATGTAAACCGGAATTCCCCAAAGTGCGATATTGCATGGTGTTTTCTCCCGAGTGAGGCAGGGAATGACCTGCCATGGGTGGCCGCGAGGGTCGTCCGCTTGTGGGTCGGCCGATCCCTGCCCGACCGCTCTGTCCGTCCGTACTGTTCGTGGTGCTGTGACGACCGTGCCGGGCGAGGATGCCCGACCCTAGACTAGTTTTCGGTGCAAAACTCACACAAAGACGCCAAGACGGCTCCAGAGGCAGCACTTGGCGTCTTGGCGTCTTTGTGTGACAGATCGAACGTTTCGCACCAGAAACTAGTGAATCCCGGCAGAAATACTTATACAGTTCCTACCAGAGGTAGCATGGCCGAATTTCTGTCGTGGTATTCACGCCGAAATGAACTAGACCAGCAGATCGCGCAGCCAGGCGCGATGGATATGCCAACTACCTGATGCCGGGTCCCAACGCAGTTCGAAGGTGTCGCTGTCAACGGCCTGAACTAGATAGCAGCGCAGAGTGCGGCCGTCGACTCGTTCTTCCCATGTGCGTCCGATCTCGCCCACATAGCGCGTTTTGTTGCGCCACATAAAGGAGGTGGGCCGGATCTCGCCGCTCGGCATGACTCGTACCAGCGTATCCACTTCTTCATCGACCAGAACTTCCCGATTCATCATGTTGCTCACTTTCGCGATCGTGGCGGTCGTGTGTTCGACAGCATAGATGGTGCGTGAAGTGACCGTCAAATTGCCGTTGCTGTACGTTACGAATCCGCACCGCGACCTTCGAGAGCCAGGCGTGGCTCAACATACTCCAGAATCATCTGCAACGCGGCGCGGGCGCTCAGCAGCTTGTTGCCGCTGCGGTCGCTGGTCCAAACATAGCGTTCGCCGCGCTGGTCGCCCTCCACCGTACTCAAGTGAATGTAGACCGTGCCGGTGGGCTTTGTAGGCGTACCGCCGCCCGGCCCTGCCACGCCGGTTACCGAGACGGCTACGTCGGCGCCGTAGAGCGCGAGTGCGCCGCGCGCCATCTGCTCCGCCACCTCTGCACTGACGGCACCCTCCGCCATGAGTAACTCGTGGCTCACACCAAGGATCGCCTCTTTGGCCGCATAGCTGTAGACGATCGCGCCGCCGGCGAAATAGTCCGAACTGCCGGGGTTCTCGGTGATTATATGGCCGATGAGACCGCCGGTGCAGCTTTCAGCGGTCGCGCAGATCATCTGTGTCTCGCGCAGCTGCATACCGACAATGCGCGCAAGATCGACAACTTCCTGTTGGGTTGTGTCATGCTCTCGTGTCATTTGCCTGATCCTTGTGCCAGACGATTCCCATCGTCGGTTGACAGACTTGTTCCAGCGGACGCGCAGTCGGTTGGGCGGCCGAAAGTTAGACTGCTTGTCGTAGCCGGCGGCCGATCAACATGAGCCGCCGGTCCTGCTGTCGGGTGAAGATGATCGTCGCCTGTGTCCCTCCACTCGTCAGGCGGAGGCGGGGGCGGAGTTCTTCGGGTTCCAGCGGGAAACCGCGTTTCTTGAGCTCGACCCGGCCGATCTTCAGTGCGCGCAGACGGCGGTTGAGCAGCTTCAAACTGAAGTCGTGGACTTCGTCGATGATGAAGCTCTGAACAAGCGGATGTCTGCGGGCGTGATGGGAGACCAGATAGGCGATCTGTGGGTCGAAGAGATGGGCCGTCAGCACTTCGCACAGTTCGGCAAACGCACCGGCCCGGATCAGGGCCGGATGCGGCTCGAAGAGAGCCATGCCCGCTTCTACCGGACCCAACGGAGGTGACGCTTCTGACGCCGGCACGGTCGTCCATGTGGTATCGCCCAGAATCGTAGCCGCGCGCTGCGGACCGGTCTTGTGTCCAAACCAGAGCAGTGCTTCCTTACACTGACCGTCATAGCCGATGAATTCAACCGAGCATTCCGCCGGCACTTCCTCGTCCTCCACGCCCGGCATGACCTTGGCGACCGTCAGCGGAATGGTCGCGCGTAGTCGCAGCAACCAATTGAGGTTGGGGACCATCTCGTGGAGGCTGAAGACGCGGCGCCCATCGCGACGACGTGCAGGGTCGACAAACGCAGCGGCAGCGCTCGGCAGGTTGCCGGCGGCAAGCTCTACGGTCCAGTCACGACTGTGAAACTCGATTTGGGCGGCGAGGCCGAGAACCTTGGCGTTGGCCTGCGCAAAGTGCAGACGAACCGGGTTCCGTTCGTAGGCGATCACGGGACGCAGGCTTGCCAGTTCCAAGGTGTCACCGCCGATGCCGCAACCCAGGTCGAGGATCGGGCCGGGCCCGGCAAGAGTATGGAGCTGTTGGGCATGGCGTTGCGCCACCGGCTGTGAGGTCGCCTGCTGGAGTGCTTCCTGGGTGAAAAAGAGTTTTTCCGCCTGGGGAAACTTGACCGTCGCCTGGCGACGTAGCCGGGCCAGTGTTACCAGGGCACCGGCCTGTTGCGGCGTAAACCGGTTGCGCAAATGCATCAGCGTCCCCATTACGGTGGCGTCGGTAAGATCGTTCGGCTGAAGCGCGGCGAGTGCATCGGCGGCATCGGGGCCGGTCAGAAAATGAGCGGTTTCCAACGAAAGCGTGTTGTTGCCCATCACCACCAGGTCGGCACCCCATACTGGTGAATGTTCTTGTCGGCAGTCAACAGGGTCATGCCCTCCACTTGTGCCTGCGCGATCAGCAGATGATCGAACGGATCGCGATGAAGCTTGGGCATTGTAACTAAATACGCACAATGTTCGCGGCGAATCGGCAACCAGCGGATGCCGTTCGCTTCGATTTCGACCTCAAAACGCTCACTCCAGCCGGAAGCCAGGTTCAGCTTGCCGATGCTTATCTTGATGCAGATCTCCCAGTAGCTGGCTGCACTTAGATAAAGTTCATTCTGGAGATCCAGATAGGCCTCCCGGGCCGATTTACTCACATTCTGCCCCCGCAGCAACCAGAGGAAGGCATGTGTATCCAGTAGAACCTTCATTCCACATACTCTGCGAAATCTGCTAAAGGTGAGTTGAAGTCATCCGACATCTCCAGAATCACGTCTTGGGCGCCACCGAGCCTGCGCTGTTTGCGCATCCCGGGTAGCACGACCAGCTTGACCATCGGTTGCTTGCCCTTAGCGATGATGATCTCCTCACCATCGAGGGCTCTCCGGATCAATCTGGATAGGTGTGTCTTGGCTTCATGGATGGTTACTTGGGCCATCTCGTCTATCCTCTCCGCTGACGATTCAGCTGCGGCCAAACGACCGGATTATCGTATTTGCCAACCCATAAATATTAACTTAGTCAGAAGAGTTAGTCAACGTTGAATTGAGAGTCATCCACGAGTCTGTAGGAAGGACAAGGAGTTGCTGAAACGGTGGTCGACATCGATCATCTCCGTCCGTCACGACGCTGAGAATCGGTTGAATGATCGATGGCTGATGTAGGCAATTTCCCTATCTACATGCGCCGATCGATGGATTCTGCGGCCAAAAATGCGCAAATCGTTTAGGGATCGTTTAGCCGCGCCACCGAATCGTACCATAGGATGGATTTCATCCGGACAGCCACTTTTGGTCAGGTAATCTATCCCACGCCCGTAGCCTTCGTACCCGAAAGGAGCATGCACGTGCCACGTCACCTGCTGGCGAAAACGCTTCCCGGCATCATCCTTGCCTCGTTCCTGCTGCTGGTATTTGTGCTGGTCGGCGCCATCCGTTCAGTTGCCGCTGTCCCCGATCTAGATCAGCCGGCCGCCGCGGTTCTACTCGAAGTTGTCGGCGAGGGCACGGCAGGTTTGCCGGCGGATGATGCATATGTTCCGGCTGTAACGGGTGCAAATGGCAACTCACTGTTGAGCGAGTTTGCTCTCTTTGCGTCGTCAGAGGCGGATGAGCCTCCGGCCTATTTGTTGGCCGACTATGCCCAACAGTGTAAAGCGTATATGGGCACAGTACCCGAATTCAGCTGTGCAACGGGCAATGCCAAGCATGACAACGCGCTATTTGCCGTGGAACTGCCTGTTGACAAGAAAAAGGGGAAATGCCCGCGTTTGGTCGACATCGACAAGGAGTGCTCCATCGGCACGTCGGTGGCGGGTATGTTGAGACCACAAAGCGACGCGCCATCCGGCACCGACGTCATGATGGTCTTCCGCTGTCGCAAGTACGACATCGAGACGCCCGACGGTTTTTTCGACGACATGGCTGTCATCCAGCACGACAAGAACACCGGCAACACCTGCTGGTTTCAGGTGCCGACCCTAGCAGAGCGGACGGAGAACGGCAAGCTGCGCTATGACGCCGAAGGCAACATCGTCTACAAAGACTTCGACGGCAGCAAGGTCGTAAGCCCCATGGCCATCGGCGCGGAGGAACTGTGGTTGCATCCCTATCATCCTACGGACCCACGCGGCTATGTGGCCAACAAAAATTGCCAGCGTTGCCATGACGCGGACCCCTTTATTTGGACACCCTATCTGGAGCCGGCGTTCGAGTTTACGGTGGGCGGGCGAACGATCATCGCATCGAAGGAGCAAGTGTCAGAGACGATCGCGTGGCCCGGCACCGGCAAAAACTACATACCAGACTTCCTAGGCATTTTTGAGGCCGACGGGAGGGAGCGTCCGCAGCCGTATCGGATCAATCCGGTCGAAGTTTTTTCGTCCACCACCGGCTTAGCATGTGGTGGCTGTCATGGGTTCGGACAGAACACGATGAAGGCTTTGGTTCTCGGATCCGAGGACGATGACTCATCCGTCTATGTCAATCGCCATCACCAACTGTTTGCAGGACCGCAGCGTGGTGAGCTGCGCAAGATCTCCTCGCTCATCAACATTATCTTCAGCGATGCACAGCTACGAGACGAAAAGTGGATGCCGCCGAAGATCTCCTCCGGTTACGACGATCTGTTGAAAGAGGTTGCGATCGGAGAGGCCACGAAGCCCATCGAGGAATGGCTACGCAGTTGCGCCGAAGATCCAGGGCAAGTTTATTGTCAGTCCGTCAAACCGGTTCCACAGACTGTTGCCGGTCTTGACGTCAATGTGGCCGCTGTCGCGACCTCGGTCGGTTCAGGCAGTGCGGCCGGGTTTACGGTGCGCCTGCGCAACCTACCGCGCATGCAAACCATCGCGCCCGGTTCACTGTCGGTGACAGGGGTTTTGTCCGACGGCACGAACTCGGTCCAGAGTGCTGCCGTCGTCGTCAATGCGCCGCTCCAGGCATGGTCTGAACTCAATGTGCCCGTCAGTTTCGACGTGCCGGATCTCTTTGCCGCCGGCCATGCGACCGCGACGTTCGAAATCTCGCGGACGGCGAGCGACGTCGACATCAACCTGGCCGCCGTACGCATGGAGACCACCGTTGACGTGACCGACCGGGCAGACCTGGCGCTCGCTGCCACCGGTGAACTTGTCGCAGACCCAGCCACGCCCCGAGAGTACGGATTGCGCTATGACGTCACTATATCCAATCAGGGGATTGCCGCCGCGGCCGCGGCCGGTGACCGATCTGCGCCGACCCTGTCGATCACGCTGCCCAACGGTGCGCGCTTCGACGCCAATGCTTCCTCGTTCTTCTGCCAGGCAACGACCGGCACCCTAGTTCGCTGCGACCTCCAGCGCCTGGACGCCGGCAAACAGACGCTGGCGCGCATCGTTGCAACGCGATCGCGCGACAAGGGCCCTATTGCCTTGCTGACTGCTACCGCGGACTATGCCAACGATGCCAACCCGGACAACAACCGGGTCGATTTCCCGTTGATGGACGAGGACGCGCTGGGCGCCAGGCTCTTCCTGCCCAGCATCCAACAGGCGCCGCCCAGCGTGGACCTGGTGGTGCAGTCCCTCAGCGTCGACGAGCGCGGCGTGACGGTGGTCGTTGCCAACATCGGCGACGACTCCTTGCCTCACGGCGCCAACTTCTGGGTGGACGTCTATCTGGATCCCGAGCTGCCGCCACGCGGCGTCAACCAGATCGGCGACCGCCCGCGCACCAACGGCCTGGTCTGGGGTGTGCTGGACGGCGCCGTCGACCTGGCGCCGGGCGAGACCTTGCGTCTGACGACAAATGGTAAATATTTCTTCCCGGGCCTCAGCGACTATCCGGATCTGATCCCGGCAGGTGCCGCCATCTATGCACAGGTCGATTCCGCCAATACCGAGACCGGGTACGGCGCAGTGCTGGAGAGCCATGAGCGGACGGGCGCCGGTTACAACAACATTGCGGCCGTGACGACGGAGTCAGACATTTCAACCGGCCGATGGCGATAAGGGGGAGGAACAGGTGAGTCAATTCAAGAGGATACTACTCAGATCTCCCAGACGGCGATGTATGCGGATTCTGCTTGTGGTAGTAGGGCTGTTATTGGCGTTTGCAGCGAATGGCGCACTGGTTGCCGTTTCGACCGGCAATATGCGTGCTGTCAGGGACCACGATGGTAATCTGCTTTCGAGCGGTTCAGGCTTCGGAAACGGCGCTGCAATTGCTAGTTCAACAGGCTATACGAGTACGTTCAAGGACCGATACAGTGGAATTGTTCCGTCCGGTTCAGCTCTCGATCAGGCCAACTGCAGAATATGCCACACTGAAGATGATAAGGCCAAAGCATCCGCTGATAATATAGATGATTTCGGCACCGCGCTCTGCAAAAGAGGGAGCAGGGGGAGGCGACACTGCCAAATTGAGGGCGGCACTATCAAAAATCGCAGATCAAGGCAAGATTGAAGATGCCGATGGCGATGAATTCACGAACTTCGAGGAGATTCGTTTCGGCACCTTTCCCGGCAACGGCAACGATGACAGCAAGCCTGTCATGAAGCTCGAGGCAAGTGCCAAGAGCGACACCGTCTATATCCCTAAGGAGACAGACAAGACGGCTGTCGTCACCGTGACGAATAGCAGTGCAAACACGATACTCGTGCGCGATGTCGGCGTGACGGGCACCGCGCCTTCCGTGAACAATGTGGTCTGCACAGACAACGTGGACATTGATTTCGAGCAGCAGAAACCGTTCTCGTGCAAGATTCCGGCGCCGAGTGTCGGTGCGGGCATCGTCGACTATACCTTCACCCCCAAGGGCAAGTCACTTGGGGGTGCCGATATCCAAACCGTACCAGACGATAAGAAGGCGGAGATCAAAGCGATCCTGCTCTCGCTGGACATCCAGGGAGATAACACGTTCCTCATCGCGTCGGGTAACGATGTGGTACTCAAAGTCAAAGTCAAGAACGACGGTGCCGAGACTCTGGAGGTCGAGGAGTTGACGGCAACGGACGACACGGTACAGGCCGCCTGCGTGAGCGTGTGGACGCCGATCGGCGAACTGGCACCCAACGCGGAATCGCAGGAGTTCTCCTGTACCCTTGCCAACGTCACCGCCAATTTAGACTTCACAATCGCTGTGACCGGCACGGTCCCGGCAAACACAAGAGCCACAGGCGTAGACGCCGACGACGCGCGCATCACTGTCGAAAAAGATTTCGAGATCGCTGTGCGCAGTGCCGGCGTCTCCATCGAGACGGTCGATCTGCCGGACTCTGTCGTCGCCGGAGAAACACTCTCCTACGGGGTGAAGGTGCAGAACGTCAGCAACGAAGCCACACCGTTGGCGCTGACCGACGTCCAGATGACGTCTCAATCCGGCACCTGTACGCCGCCTACGATTCCCGACCTGCCCCAGGCTTCGGACCCCTTCGAATTCACCTGCGAGAGCACGGTACCGGCAACCGGCGTCACTGCCCTCGAAGATGTCTTGACGGTGACGGCAACCACCGATCCGGACGCTGTCGCCGTCAAGGACAGCGCAGAGGTCAACGTGGCGGTCGAGGAGCGCAACCCGGAGCTGACCTTCACGGTCGCTGTCGCCAACGCCGAGCAACTCCGCGCCGCTGCACCCGCGTCAAACCATCGACCGATACTGAAGTGGCAGGTCGCCAACTCGGGCAATGTGCCCCTGCAAAACGTGACCGTCGACGACCCGCAGAGCGGCGCCTGTGACGCCGTCATTCCTCTGCTGGCACCCCAGGCGGAACACGGGGACGAATGCGAGGTCAGCGGCAACATCGCGCTGATCAACGGACAGTTTCTGCTGCCCTACGTCCTGACCGTGTCGGCGACGGACAGGGTCGTCGGGACGTGTTGTGGGCAGGAGTCGCGCACGAACGCCGTCCTCGATCCGCTCCGGCTCTATCTCCCGCTGGTGGCCCATCGCTTTGGGGGATCGGCCGATCTCACCGTCAAGTCCATCGAAGTCAGGCCGGCCGGCGTGCGCGTCGTGATGCAGAACAACGGGCCGGGCGCCGTGCCCCCCGGTACAAGCTTCTGGGTCGATCTCTATATCGACCCGCCGGCTGCACCGAGCCGTGTCAACCAGACGGCGCTCGACTTTGGGGCGGACGGCCTTGTCTGGGGCGTCGAACTGA
Source organism: uncultured Chloroflexia bacterium (assembly GCA_963715415.1). Classification (GTDB taxonomy): domain Bacteria; phylum Chloroflexota; class Anaerolineae; order Caldilineales; family Caldilineaceae; genus JAWKOK01. The sequence goes on from CAVQSG010000055.1 coordinate 138,343, forward strand.
GCGATTCCCTGGGGCCCGCCGAAACGTTGCGGCTCACCATCGACGACACCCACTTCAAACGCAAGTCCAGCCGTTTTCCGCATAGTGACCTGCCCGCCGGCATCCGCATCTACGCCCAGGTCGACTCGGCCAACCGCGATACCGACTTCGGCTCGGTGCTGGAGGTCCACGAACGACACGGCGGCGCCTACAACAACATCGCCATGATCGAGCTGACGGAAACCATCGACCCGTCGTCGTGGCCCAGCATCTCCGGCAGTGCGGTAGAGACACTGGCTATGGACCTGCCGGCCCGACTGGAAGTTACTGAGTAGCGGCTGGCGCAAATGATCGGCATTTCGCAGGCGTGGTTCGATGACGACTTATGTCTTGATCCGGAGTCGCGCCCTATGCGACTCCCGTGGTCGTCCGCTGCCGGCGGGGGCAAGCCCCGTCGCTACGCATACTGGACTACTTTGGAAGGAAGCTGCAATGAACGATGACCACAACATCCTTAGACTCGTGGCCTTCGGCCTGAGCGCCCTGGCCGTCGTGCTGGCCGCCTGGCTGGCACAACCCGCCGCGCTTCAGGCCGAGTCGGGTCTGCCCGATCGACCGCGACCCGTCGGCCTGCCGACCCGTCTGCCCGGGCCCGAAGACATGGGCGCCTACATCGCCCTGCAGATCGAACCCGCGCCGGGTCGCCCCATGTGGACCGAGGTGGCCTGGCAGGACGGCGACGGCGAGTGGCATTCGATTCCTGGCTGGAGCGGTCTCTCCCGACCGGCGGGGGATCTGCGCTGGTATGTGGAGCGAGCACAACTTGGCAACGGCCCCTTTCGTTGGAGCGTCCACCGGCGTTTCGGTGCCCCACCCATGGGCGTCAGCGAGCCGTTTATGCTGCCTGAGTTGAGTCAGCAAGTTCAGAACGTTATCGTGTCGATCGTACCGACCCCGACCGACGTGCCAGGGACAATTCCGGCGGAAACGCATGAGCCATGACTCCGCCCAAATCACACACAAACCTGTGACGACGGCAGCATCAAGCGCCAACGCAAGCGCGTATAGGCCGCTGGAACAGGCCAAACCCAGCGGACACCCGACCCGGAAGACACCAACAATTGTAGCCGCCGTACCGCCCAAAACAACTGCCGGAGCAGCCCAATCGGCGCCGTCCGCGGGTGCTTTGGCCTTGCTTCAGCCGTTGACACAGGATTAGTGATATACTTGGTCTGACAATCGATTCTGGAACAGGCGCACAGCGGGTCGGGGACGCCGCATACCAAGAGATGGCGGAAAGCGACATCATGGTCGCCGGCGTTATGTCTGTGGGCAGAAATCTTTGACCGGTTCCTACCAGAGGCAGCATAGCCGGATTTCTAGGGTGATTGCCGAGGCAGTGGCGAGAGCCTACAAGTCAAACCGTCACCAATGGGTAATTATAATGACGACTAAACCTACTGAGTTCGGGAGCAGGACGCTTCTCCGCGCGTCGCTTCTGATGATTGTGGCCGTACTGATCTTCGGCGTCTCCATCTTCACGACGAGGACGGACGTCAGCGCGAAACCGCGTCCGCTCCCTTTGGCCACACCTCTTCCGACCACGCCGGATGACTTCCGCATGCCCGGCACGCAGCCCCACGGTCTGTTCGCGCCCATCCCCGACCCGGACACATGCAGCGTCTGCCATACCGCGCCGATCTACGACACCTGGCGTGGCAGTATGATGGGGCAGGCCGGCCGTGATCCGCTCTTCTGGGCTGCACTTGCCGTTGCCGAAGAGGACGCGCCCGGCTCCGGCGAATTTTGCCTGCGCTGCCATGCACCCAAAGGTTGGTTCGAAGGGCGTAGCCATCCCAGCGACGGGTCGGGGTTGACAGCTGCGGATCTCAATGCCGGCGTCGCCTGCGAGGTCTGCCACCGCATGGTCGATCCGGTGCCTTCTAGCGACGACGAAGCTGTGGCCATCGACCTTGAGATACGTGAGAATCTGAGCTCCACCGTGCCTGCGGACCGCCTCGGCAGTGGCATGATGATCGTAGACCCTGTCGACAACCGCCGTGGACCTTTTTCACTCGACCCGCCCCACAGTGCGCTGCGAACCGACTTCCTGGGGCAAGACGCCGACCCGGTGACAGAATCACGTCTGTGCGGGACCTGCCACAATATCGACAACCCCGCGCTCGGTGTGGACCGAGAACCCACCTGACGGAGCGCCCGCCCAATTCTGGCTCCGCACGCGCGCCGCCGGCGAAGTCGATCTGCCGGACGACCGGCTCTATCCCATCGAGACTACCTATGACGAATGGCGTTTCAGCGCCTATCCGGATGGTGTCCTCGCGCCGAAATTCGCCGGTGCGCGGCCGGATGGTCTGGTCGCATCATGTCAGGATTGCCATATGGAGCGCCAGATCGGATCGGCGGCTTCGGGCGCGCCGACCCGGGATTGTCGTACCAATGGCTGTCTGCCCGCGCATACGCTGGTCGGCGCCAACACATGGGTTCCCCAACTGCTGAAGGACACACGGTGGCGCCTCCACGCGGCCGAAGATGCGCGGGCACTGGACGCCACGGTGACGGCGGCTCGCTCCCTGCTGCGCGCGTCCGCGGAGATGACGGCAACCATCACCATCAGTGCCGGCGTCAAGCTGGCCACAGTCCGAGTGGTCAACGAGACTGGTCACAAGCTGCCCACCGGATACGCAGAAGGGCGCAGGATGTGGATCCATCTCCGGGCCTACGACGAGAGCGAACAACTCGTCTATGAATCGGGTGCGTATGCCGAGACGACCGCCGAGTTGGAGCTCGATGCGGACATCAAGGTCTACGAAGTCGAGCAGGGTCTGACGCCGGAATTGGCGACCGAGGTCGGTCTCGAGGGAGGACCGTCGTTTCACTTTGCCCTCAACAATACCGTTTACAAGGACAATCGGATTCCGCCCCGCGGCTTTACCAATGAGGCATTTGCGGGGCCGGGTCTGCTGCCGGTGGGCGCCGTCTATGCTGACGGCCAGTACTGGGATGACACGGTCTACACTCTGCCGGACGCGACCAATCGCATCGAAGCTACGCTCTACTATCAGACAGCGTCCAAAGAATATGTCGATTTCCTCCGCGCTGCCGGTGGCGCGGACGGCCAAAGCCTGGGCGTGCTCTGGGATGGGTCTCCCAGCCCGCCGGAGGTGGTCGCGTCGGCCGCGTACCCGGACTATCGCGTCTACCTCCCTAGCCTTCGGTGATGAATACAGCCGAAAGCGCACTCTACCTCGAGAAGGTATTGCCGAACCTATCCGGACCGGTCCGGACAATGTGTCTGCACTTCATGGGACGTGTTAGCGTGCAACGGACATCACTGCATCCAGGAGATCGCTGGTAGGGCAGCCCTTGAGCAGAAAGACATCGGCTCCGGCCAGTAGGACGGCTGAGCGATCGGTCGCATACATGGTTAGGACCACGACCCTGACGGCCGGCCACCGGCTCTTGATCGTCCGAATTGTGGCCAAACCATCCAGCTTCGACCCGGAAACCAACACTCGATGCGCAGAATCATGGGTGGGAAGGTCCAGCACGACCACATCCGGACTAAGCGCGTGTACTTGCTCCACCGCCTGATAACCGTCATCGGCTTCCCCGACGATCTCAATTGGGATTTTGGTGTGGCTGGAAGTGCTCCAATACAATGCCGTGAGCAGAGCCTGGAGACTCTGCCTGACTCGAGGTTGGTCGTCCACGATCAGGAGGCGTACATCTGGCAAAGCTGTTTCCTGAACTACCAGCGTTCTTTTCTGTGATCTGGCTCATTAGGCTGTTCCAACGTTCATAACGACGATTGTTGCACGGTGTTTGGTGCAGGCCTAACCCTGACCAAGCACGACCTGTACCTGATGACACTGAGCATCGTCCACCAGCGGAATCACGCCGTTCACCGCGTCGGTGCCGTCCAGCATGATTTGGCGCACCCCGCGGCTGACGCCCTCCGGGTTGTCAACCTGGATCGCGTAGGACGCCCGCCTATACCGATAGGTCATGGCATAGCCCGTCCAATGCTTGGGGATGCATGGGTCAAGACGCAACTCCTTCCCAGTGCGCTGAAGCCCCAGAATCGCTTCGATGCCCAGGCGCAGCATCCAGCCGGCGGAACCGGTGTACCAGGTCCAGCCGCCGCGTCCCACATGGGGCGCCACGCCATACACATCGGCCGATATCACATAGGGCTCGACTTTGTAGAGCGCTGCTTTCTCCGGCGTATCGGCCCGATAGATCGGATTGAGCAAGCGAAAAAGGGCGTAGGCCTGGTCGCCATCGCCCAATTCGGCCAACGCCCAGATCGACCAGAGCGCAGCATGAGTATACTGTCCACCATTCTCGCGCACGCCCGGTGGGTAGCCCTTGATATAGCCAGGGTCGTGGGTCGTCTTGTCGAAAGGCGGTGTGAAGAGCAGGATCAGGCCATCGTCCCGCTTGACTAACCGATCCAGCACTGCCTGCATGGCCCGCGCGGCGCGGTCGGCATCTGCCGCGCCCGATAATACGCTCCACGATTGGGCAATGGAGTCGATCTCGCACTCGATGTTTTGTGCCGAACCAAGTGGGGTGCCGTCATCGTAATAGGCGCGCCGATACCAGTCGCCGTCCCAGCCGTGGGCTTCCAGCGCTGACGCCTATTGCGTCTGCTTGCTGACGATAGATGGTGGCCTGATCTTGATTGCCACGATCTGTACACAGAGCGGCGAAATTGGTCAGCGTGGTGTGTAGGAACCAACCCAACCAGATGCTTTCTCCCTTGCCTTCGATCCCGACACGGTCCATGCCGTCGTTCCAGTCACCGCCGCCCATCAGAGGGATGCCATGCTGGCCTGCAGTCGTTCCTTTGTGCAGCGCACGACAGCAATGTTCATACAGCGTAAATATCTCGCCTGTCGGTGCGTAGTGTGCGTAGCGTTCTTCTTCATCATCTGCTAGTGGTTCGCCCTTTAGAAACGGCACCTCTTCGTCAAGAATGCCGGCATCGCCGGTCGTGGCGACGAAATGGGCGGTGACATAGGGCAGCCACAAGAGATCGTCGCTGATGCGCGTGCGGACACCGGGACTTCCCGGCGGGTGCCACCAGTGGAGCACGTCGCCCGCCTCAAACTGGTGGCGCGCCACGCGCGGAGGATCTGCTCGCGCGCCAGGTCCGGCCGGGCATGGATCAGGGCCATGGAATCCTGCAACTGATCGCGGAAACCATACGCGCCGCTCGACTGGTAGAGCGCAGAGCGGCCCCACATTCGACACGCCAGCGTCTGGTAGATCAGCCATCGATTGAGCAGTAGATTCATGGCTGGATCAGGCGTCTCTACCGTCACCGTCCCTAGGATCTGTGTCCACAATGCCTGCATAGCGAGCCAGGCTGCGTCTACTTCTTGTGGATTCTGAAAGCGCTGTATCAATGTCTGTGCGGCTTGCCGATCCGCACCCTGCCCGATCAGAAAGCAGACTTCCTCCTGCGTCGCCCGGGGCCAGGTCGATGTGAAGTTGCAGCACGGCGCACGGATCAACACCGATCTCGACGCGGTTGTTCAGACCTAGGCGTTCCAGGGCCGCGGGGCGCGCCAGCGATCCCAGGCGGCCTAGAAAGTCGGCGCGGTCTGCAGTCAAGCCGTGCGGTGGTTTGTTGGCGGCCAAAAAGGCGATCCGTTGGCCAGACTCGACGCTGTAACCGTTGCGCGCCAGCAGGGCATTATTCTCTTCTGCATATTCCGATACGATATGGCTTTGGGTGTCGGCCCGATCCACGCCCAGCACCCATTCCGCATAGTATGTCGCGGTGAATCGTCTGGACCGCAGACTGCTGTTTTCCAGCCGCAACTGTACCACTTTGACCGGCGCATCCGGGGCAACGAAGATCCGCACCCACTGTTGCACGCCGTGGCTGTTGTGCTCAAAGACAGTGTACCCGACCCCGTGGCGCACCAGATAGGGTGCGGCGGCGGGCGCAGGCTGCGGCGTGGGCGACCAGACTTCGGCGGTCTCTTCATCGCGCAGATAGATGGCCTCTGCCGGTATATCGGAGACCGGATCGTTGCGCCAACTGGTCAGACGGTTCTCGCCGCTGTTTATGGCCCATGTGTAGCCTGCTCCGGTCTCCGAGACCAGGCAGCCAAAATCAGCATTGGCGATAACGTTGATCCATGGTGCGGGCGTCGTTTCACCGGGATGCAGATAAATTACGTATTCGTCGTTGCCGTTAAAGCCGCCCAAACCGTTGTCGAACTGGAGATGCGTCGGACGAGTGAGGGGCGGTGTGGCATCCCGCCGCGGATCGACCAACAGCGTCGGCTCAAGTGCGGGCAAGGATGGCTGCCGGCGCTGAAGGTTGGACATCTGTTCCGCTAAGGGACCATTTCCGCTGTCGAGTACGACGCGGGCGACAGTGTGGAGTAGTGTTCGATCTGCCTCATCCATCTGATCTTCACGCAGCACAAAGAGGCCGCCACGCTGATTCAGCCAACGGTTGCTGTCGCTGCGCTGAATAATCCGGTGGATGAAATCTTGCATGGGCTGCCCATAGTTCGTAGTCTGGCGATTGAAGATCACCATGTCGATGGATAGACCGCGGCGGCGCCAGTAGGTGTGCGCCCGCAGCAGATCCTGGAGCAGTTCCGCCTCTGCCTCGTCGTTTATGCACAGGAGCAGGACAGGGTAATCACCGGAGATGCCAAACGGCCATAGTCCGGATTGACCTCTGTGGTTGGCATTGAGTGTGATTGTGTCTGCCCGCCGCGCGGCATGGGGATAGAGCAAAAGGGACAGTAACTTTTGTGTCTGTTCCAGCATGGGCGTCGTCATCTCCAACTGACGCAGTTCCCGTTCCGCCTCCGTCTGGGCGTGAGTGAAGACGCGGTCGACGGTGGTCCAGGCGCGATAACGCCGAGCCAGATCAAGCGTCGCCTGGCGAGTTGAGGCAACCAAAGTGACGGCTGCGATCTGTACGGTGGTGTGGGCGGGCAGTTCGATCTCCTGGCCTAGTGCCAGTATCGGGTCAAGGGTGGCGCCGGTCTTCCCCACGGTTTCCGTGGAACCGGTCGTGGCTCCAACTAATGCTGCGGGCGCTTGCGCGGTGTGCCCACGGCCCAGGAATGCCGCGCGATCGCTCTCATGGCTTCGCCGGCCCCAGATTCCCTGCGCAACGTTGCGCGGTCGGACAAGCATGTGGATCATGAATTGAGGTTTTTCTTTGACCGAGCGAGGACGTCGCCCAAAAAGTAGAGCGTTCAGATCGGCGAGATATTCACTCTCCACAAAGAGCTTGCCAAAGGCAGGATGGCGTTGATCGGCTGCGGCCGGAGCCAGCACCACTTCGCCATACGTGGTCAAACGCAGGCTGCGGTGTTGATCGCTCTCATTCGTCAGCGTGATCCGCCGCACCTCCACGTCATCATCGGGCGCTATGCAGATCTCCATTTGGAGGGAAATGTCCTGCTCGCGTCGATGAAAACCGGCCATGTGCGGGAAGAAGAGCACCTCTTCGTGATCAGGCGCGCCGGCCAGCGGTTGCCGCGTAGCCGACCAGAGCGCGCCCCGTTCCAGGTCCTGCACGTAGAGCCAACACCCCCAGTTGTCCAGTGTCGTATCGGCGCGCCAGCGCGTGAGTACAAGGTCATGCCGGCGGCTGTAGCCACCGCCTGCGTTGCTGATCAACAGTCCATAGTGCCCGTTGGAGAGATAGTGCACCATCGGCATGCGCGTATCCACCGGCACGGGCCAGGGCCCGGTGGCAATGGTGCCGCGTGTGGGCGGAACGGCGCTGACCTCTTCCTCATTCGGGAACTGCAAGGGCGCAGCAGGTGGCAACTGCTCTTGCAAGAGCATCTCCGTACTTTGAATACTCGGCTCGGCGTGGAAGCGTTGCACCATGATCTGGTCTTGCAGGCGATTGACCAATGACAGCATGATCATGCCCTGATGATGGGTCATATACGAGCGGACAGTTGCATGTGCTTGCCCCAATTTCAGGTGTGAGGGGGTGAAGTCAAGCGCTTCATAGAAACCATAGCGACCGATCATTTGATAGGTCTGGAGCGCCTCCATGTTCTGCAAGACCGCTTGGGTGCGGAAGGACAAGCCCAGCATCGATGCATAGGGGCTGATGACCATTTCTCCCGCTAAACCGCGCTTGAAGCCCAACCCCGGTACACCAAAGGCATGGTATTGATAGTTCATGGCCGCGTCAAAGGCATAATAACCGGACTCGGAAATGCCCCACGGTACCTTCTTTTCCCTTGCATACCGTATCTGCTGGTCAATGGCAGCAGCGGCGCTGGCGTCGATCAAGGTATCGGGATAGCTACGCAACAGGAGCGGCGGCATCAGATATTCGAACATCGTGCCGCTCCAAGAGAGAAGTGCTTCTTTGCCGGTATCGAGGCGCGTCAACGGTCGTCCCAAATGAATCCAGTGGCTTTGAGGCACGTCGTACTTGGCAATGGCGACCAGGCTCGCGATGCGTGCTTCTGAGGCCAGCAGATCGTAACAGTTCTGATCCAGCGTGCCGGCATCCACATTGTAGCCAATGTGAAAAAGCTGCCGTTGCGGGTCGAGGAGAAAGCCGAATTCCATATCGGTGGTCAAGCGGTCGGCTGTTTCAGCTAGGGTGACGTAGCTCTCAATCAATGCTTTGGCGGCCACCTGCGCCACTTGCAGTTGCTCTTCTAGGCGCGTACACCAGGCCTGCGCTGTTTTCGCGGCTTCTGAACCATGGGTCGTTGTCGCAGCCATTCGGGCTGACAGGCGCCGGGCCTGAAGCTGGCCCGCGTAACAGATTGCTTCAATCTCATCCAATTTAGGGGCAGATGGCAGCGTCTGATGTAGATCGGTCCAGGACTCAGCAAGGGCAGGGGATATCGGGTGCACAAAAATGGTGGGCGGTGCGTTGAGCAAGGCCAACCAAGGCAGCAGCGTATCTACTTCATGTTGCATCTCATCAAGGTGGTGCTGGATACGATCAGTGTAGATGCGGCAATTCTGCAAGACTTCGCTATTGAACACGCCGGCACTGATCGTCAACAGATCGACGATTTTTTGGTTAATGGCCGGCTGCTCTTCGATGACAAGTTGGGCCAACAATGGTTGCCATTGTGTCGGATCACCGCGCACAGCCGACACCTGATGACGGACCTGAGAGAGGTGCTCCTGCAGCTGAGAGAAGGACGCACTTCTGTCAGCATCGTTGGTGTCAGTGTCCCCATCCTGTTGCGCATGGGCAGGTAATGACTCTGCGAGCAAGAGCAGCAAATCCATCAGGCCTTGCCAGGCTTCCCAGCGCCACACCGTCTGTTGTGGCATGGCCAGACAGCCCTGTTTGAAGGCAATCAGGCTGCCGGCCAGATTGCCGCTGTCTACTGTAGAGACGTAGCCGGGCGGCAGCGTTTCCAGGCTGCGAGAGTCGACCCAATTGAGGAAGTGGCCACGATAGCGCGTCATCTTTTCCAGTGTAGAGAAGGTGCCGTACAGCCGTATAGCCATATTGATCATCCCCACGTAGCCAAGATCATGGGCGGCCAGCACCGTCAGCAAATAGAGCCCGATATTGGTGGGCGAGGTACGTTGAGCGAGCACGCCCAGCGGCGCTTCCTGGAAATGATCGGGCGGCAGCCAGTTGCCGTCCGGTCCGACAAAATGTTCGTAGAAAAGCCAGGTGCGACGGGCCAGGATGCGTAATTCCTGCACCTGGGCAGTGGTGAGATCGGACGGCTTCTCAAGACTGGGCCGGCTGATCCAATAGGCAATTTGCGATGCCGACAACCAGACTACAAAGAACGGCGCGGCGACCAGCAACGCCTGCGTCTTGATCGCACCGACGAGAACTGCCAGGGTTACCACCGCCAGCATGGATGGCAGCATCTTGACCAAGGCGGTGGTGGATGTCGTCTCATCGCCAAACAGACGCACGGTACGCGTGGCCGTTGTCCATTCCAGTAAGTTCTTCCGGGTGAACAGGCGTCCCAGGGTTGTCAAGATGGCGACGAGCATCAACAATGATTCGTAGGGCAGGAACGCAATAAAGAGCAACCAGCGAAGCGCGTCATCCCGCACGGGCCGCAGTGCCTCACGAAGTGACGAATTCTGGAACCCGTGAACAAATGCACTTGCGGTGTTGACCAGCGGTGGGATTGCCGGTGTGAGCACGGCAAGCAGCGTCCACATCCAGGCGGCTCCAGGCAATACGGTCCAGCCGGCGGTCAAAAGCGCCATGACCGCCACGGCCAGCAGGCTGCGTCGTAGGTTGTCAATGATCTTCCAGCGGTCAATGATCGCCAGATCGTTGCGGATCCAGCCGACCTGGGCGGGGACGCGGCGCCGCAGCCAGGGCAGCAACTGCCAATCGCCGTGGACCCAGCGATTGGAGCGCAGGACATTGATCAAGTAGTGAGGCGGATACTCCTCATAGAGGAGAATATCGGTCACCAGCCCGACGCGTCCGTGAATGCCTTCGAGGAGATCATGGCTGAGAATGGCATTTTCGGGCAGGCGACCGGCCAGGCTGCGTTCAAAGGCATCAACATCGTAAATGCCTTTACCCACGAAAATCCCAATGCCAAAGAGATCCTGGTACACATCGGAAACGGCCCACGAGTAGAGATCAATTCCGCGGTCGCCAGTGAAGACGCGGGTGAAGAGCGAGCGATTGGCACTGGTGGGCTTGATGGCGGTGCGCGGCTGGAGCACGGTGTAGCCTGCGATCACTTTGCCGGTCTCGGCGTCAAATTCCGCCCGGTTGAGCGGATGGGCAAAAGTCCCCACGAGCCGGTTCGCCTCGCCACGCGGCAAGATGGTGTCGGCGTCGAGGGTGACCACATAGCGGATTTGGGGCAGGATCGTCAGATCGCCGATCTGAACGTTGAAGGATGTGCCTACGCTGCCGCGCAGCAAGCGGTTGAACTCCTGCAACTTTCCCCGCTTACGCTCCCAGCCCATCCAGATCCCCTGGGTGGTGTTCCACTGTCGTCGCCGATGGAAAAGGTAGAAGGGCTGAGCCGGGTATTGGGCGTTCAGATCTTCGATGCGCGCGCTTGCGCGAGCGCGATCAGCGCAGCGTCTTCCGGCATCTCGGCCTGCCGTGCATCGCCAAAGTCGCTGAGTAAGGCAAAGGACAGATGAGGATCGGTGTTGCGCAAATAGTGCAACTCCAATTGGTTGGTCAACGATGTCACGTCGAAATCGGTGGCGATCAAACACGGCACGACGACCATGGTACGACAGGCAGGTGGGATGCCATGCGTAAAAGCGAGCTTGGGCAAAACGCGGGGGGCGAGCAAACGGCTCACCATCCCATTGACCAGGCTAACAGCCAAGGTAAGCGCGGGGATCAGTGCCAGAAAGGCTACGGCCATTTGCCACGGCAGCACGCCGCCCGCGATACGCGCGTACACCACGAATCCGGCGACGATCAAGCCGGTCAGCAGGCCAATCCCGCCTAGATAGACCGCGGTGGGATAGCGAACCATCCCGCGACGCAGCCTTTCCATGCCGCGCGGCCGATAGCCAATGGACTTCTCCAGTTGCGGGCGCCCCTGCTCAAACAAGTAGTAACCTACGTGGGTGCGATGGGGGACGTCCAGATTGACGGCGCAGGCAACGCTGTCATCATTGGTGTGTTCGAATTCGTCGTATTGGGCATCCGCTGGTTCGCCTCCGGCGGGCGGTACGCGATCGTTATTGACGACTGTCAAATCAATCGCCTTCTGGGCGACAATCATTTCATCCTGGCTGGTGGCGTGCGCCAGCATCTCAACCACACCACGATAGCGGTCGCGGGAAGCAAAATCCATCTGTGCATATATCCCGGCAGAATCCTGGCTGAGAATCTTCTGCACCAGGCTGACACCTTCAAAAAAATGGTTCCAGTCCTGGCTATTCAACCGGCGCAGGCTGAGGATACAGTTGGCAACAACGTCATTATCATTCAGCGTTGCCGAAGAAGCGATTGCAGCGGGAGAGCTACCCGCCACATCAGTGTCTATCGCTTGGCGCGTGATCCGCCCGGCAGCTTGGGCAAGTGTTTCCAGCAGTGCCAGCCGCAGCATGGTGGGCAAGGCCCATAATTCGCCGATGGTGAACGCGTGCACTTGCTGGTACGCGGCCACGAAGCGGCTTAGCCGGCCCTGATCAAGTTGATGCTCTTCATACGCCCAAAAAGCGTTGGCTGCGGCGTAGATGCGCGATTGCCCGGCACGGGGATTGTTGGAGAGGGGGTCGTCAGCGGTGAGTTTGGGCAACTGCCGGTAATAGCTTTCAGGGAGATCTTCTTCAATCTGTCTTAGGGCCCGAACCACCATATAGTAGTTGTCCAACAGCCATTCGGCAGCACTGGAAGAGGCTAGATCCTGAGCCAAGGCGTTGACAAGATGTTGGTGTGCATCCTGCAGCTGTTGCGTCACGCATGACAGTTGGGCCAGGTGACGGGCGTAACCGGCGGGTTGCGATCCTATTACATGTTGGGCGGCAAGTTGGTGTGCCATCCGTTCCAGGCGACTGGGAGTGTCTGGTGGATCGTGCTCATCCGCCTCCACAGAGTGAAGCAGAGCTTGGTCCGGTACTGCAAAGCTAGATGGCAAACTGACCATGGATGCTTAGCCCTTCGTCTTCATAGGTCCACCGGGTTGGCGTGGTAGGGTGCTCTGCAGGACGCTCGACCGTGGCCAGTTTTATCTCCTCAAGAGGGAGATCCTGCAAGATGAAAAGTGATGTGGCGCCATAAGTGATGAAGCTGTTCACCAGGCAACTGTAGGGCCACTCACTTTGACACGTATGACCGTGCGCGCTGAGCACAACCAAATCCACCTGTTCCTGCTCGACAAGCTCATGCAGTGCCTGACTAATACTATCGGCGATGAGGACGCGTGTTTGCGTCTTCGGAGGTAGCCGAGATTGCAGTTGTGCGAAATACTTGTCGGCTTCCATCGCGTTGCGCGCGACCACACGCTCGGCAAGCGCCCCATCTTCCGCGCTAAGCGGTACATGTTGGATCATCTCCGGGCGCGTGGCAACGTACGCCACCAACAGTTCAGCCGCATCGCGCTCGGTCAGAGCGCCGGCCAGGGGCAATGCACTTTCCGCACGCTGTGAGCCATCAAGCGGCGCCAGAATGTGATGGTACTGAATGATCTCGGCGTCAATTCCCCCACTCTCTTCGACACTTTGGTTAAAAGAACGTACAAGCATTATGGACGCGCCGGCACGATGAATGACCTTTTGGGCAACGCTGCTGACATTCCAGCCGCTTAGTCCACTGCGCCCGTGGCTACTCAAGACAATCAGTTCCGCGCTGTATTTGTGGGCATACTCGACAATACACCGGGCAGCTTCACCTTCCAGCAGTACGGTATTTGAGGCTAGACCTAACTGCGTCAGTTGCTTGGCAGCCTCATCCAAATGAGCTTGCGCCTCAGCCTTTGCGAAGTGCCAGGCCAACGAATCGACTGCCGTCGATTCTACGCCGTCGGTTTCCAGGACGCGTAAAAGGGTGAGCGCCTCTTGCCGGCGCTCTTCCATCGACGGACTGGTTATCTGCGCAATGGCGGCAACATGGGGCAAGATCCGATCCGCCATTGGCGACCCGTCCAATGGTACCAGAATGTTTCCGAACATGGTTGTTCCCCCCCACGGGCCAATGTTGCCAGAGACCGCAATTCCATTTGATCCCGGCCACTGTTCAAGTGTTGCACGATCTTCTCTTTGTCAGGATCGGCCAAGAGTCGTTCATGCGGTTCCTCTGGCTTCAGTTGGATCATAGTCGGCTGCCTCTTCAATCTGAAGTTCAGAGTCTTCAAATCGTCGATTCAAGGCACTTAGGCTATCACCGGTCAACGCTTCGACTTGCTCATCGTCTAGGTGCTGCCACTGAGGATCAGTCGCCGTGTTGTTGCTGTCCCACGTGAACTGCAACTCCTCGAATACTTGGGGCAGATCGTCGTGCAGTGGCCCGTGTTGTATCCAGCAAGTCGTCTTCGGGTTCAGCCCTTTCGCCACCACCAAATCCATGGCAATCCGCTCACATGCACTCGTGATTGATTCGCCCAAATTCGTGTCGAGTTCCGATAGCAACACAATATTGTCTATGGGCTCATCTCCAGCAACAGCTTGGTGCAGGCATCTGCCACTCTACGATCTGGTTTGTCATCGCCGTAGATGGTGGCCCAGCCCTGTTCTTGTACGAACTGCACGCCCTGGTAGGAAGTCATTTCGTTCATTTCGTCGAGTTTCAGGGACTTGTCAGGATCCTGGCTGAATTGGGCGACACAGATGGGTACCAGACGCTGGACGACAGCATCTTTCGCCATTGTCTCAGCCGCCTTCTGGGCGCCGCCGGCGGATACCCAGCCCCCCCAGGTGAAGCCGATCACGATCGTCAGGATGATGCTGGCGATACATGCCCAGAAGAGAATCATCTTTGTCGGCTGGACCGCGCTCCATCTTTGTCCAAAGCTTGGTTTCTTTTCGATGGTTTCTACCTTTCCCGGTGCAACCGGCTTTCTCTTACGCGAGTCATTCGATGGTCGGGGTTCGTCTCGTACATCATGTTCCATAAGTCTTTCTCCTCGTTGTTTGGACCAATTGGAAACAATCCCAATCTGGTTTCAGGATGACGATGTTACGGTGGAAGAGTGTGAGCGGATTTCGTGAGATGACCAATCCTTGCGCTAGGTATCGGGGTTACATACTATCGCGCTATATGGTCGTTTTGGTTCACTGGATTGCCGGAATTATTCAACAAGAAGTCCAGGATTCTCCTTTTTATCCTTCTTTTCCCTCTTTGCTTGCTTCTTCTCCTTCATGGTCTTAGCCGGCTTCTTCTTGTCATTCTTTTTCTTGTTTTGACTTTTACCCATAATTCTTTTCTCCTTGAGGATTCGCATCGGATTGAGCATGGGCACAACGGGCGCACCCTACTGCTTGCTCTATCACCTATACCTAGCATAGCCGGAACGCATGACCCTGTCATCAGCGCAAACGATAGACTTTGAGAGCAAAACAAGCCGCTTTTGGAAGCGTCTCGTTCTCTTTTGTCGTACGCTATAAGATGGGCCTAAAGCAAAAAGGCCGCCCGTTGGGCGACCCTTTGTCTCGTTGATGTACGCTATTTGATGTGCCAGTCCTATGCGAGATGACGTCGTCTGATCCTGCTACCCTTCTTCCGGGCTCGCCACATCCTCGGATGTTAACCCTTCGCGGACGGCATAGAGCGCGGCCTGGGTGCGGTTGGCCAGGTGCAGCTTGCCCAGGATGCGGCTCACGTGGGCGCGGACTGTCGGTTCACTGACCTCCAACTCGTCAGCAATCTCCTGGTTGCCCAATCCTTGGGCAATCAACTGCAGCACCGTCAACTCGCGCGCCGTCAATGCCTCGGGCGTGGGCTGTAGGTCAGCCGGGCGTGCGATCTCCTGCAGCAGCTTGCGGGCGATGGTCGGGTGGAGTGCCGGTTCACCCCGATGCACCTGGCGGATGGCCCGCACCAGTTCCTCCGGCGAGGAGTCCTTGAGCAAGTATCCCAACGCCCCGGCTTTGATGGCGGGAAACAGCTTGTTATCGGCGGCAAAACTGGTTAACACCAGAATACGCGCCCCCGGCTGACGGCTGGTAATGCGACGCGTCGCCTCGATGCCGTCCATGCCGGGCATCAGCAGATCCATCAGAATGACGTCGGGCTGGGTTTGCTCCGCGACCAGCACCGCTTCCTGTCCATCAGCCACCTCTGCAACGATTTCAAAGCCACCGGATTCGGATAGCAGGGCTCGGATGCCTTTGCGTACAATGGCATGATCGTCAACAATCAACACTCGAATCATAACGTCACCTCGACAACCAGCCGTGTTCCCTTACCCGGCCCGCTCTCATGGGTAAGTTGCCCACCGAGACGCGCCGCGCGTTCGGCGATACTGCGCAAGCCGCCACTTCCCTGTCCTTCGGCGCGAACTGCCTGCAGATCAAACCCCACGCCGTCATCAACCACTTCGAGACGGATGGTCACCGCGGTGAAGTGTAGATGTACGGTTACATGCCGGGCAGCAGCGTGTTTGCGTACGTTATTGAGGGCCTCTTGAGCGATCCAGTACAGATCTTCTTCGATTGCGATAGGCAATCTCCGCTCTCCCTCGACTTGGAACTGAGTCTGCAGACCGGCCCGATCTTCGACCGCTGCCAGGCGCGTCTGCAATGCGGCCACCAGTCCTTCCGCCTCCAGCATGGGCGGATGCAGTTGGAAAATGAGTAGCCGCATGTCGTGCATCCCTTCCTGGGCGGTCTCCTGTAGTTCCGCCAGGTATCCGGCCGCGATCTCTGCCTTGCCGGCGGCCAGCGCCAGCGCGGCGGCGTTGGCATAGAGGGTCACGCTGTAGAGGGACTGGGTCACCGAATCGTGTAACTCCCGCGCCAGACGTTGCCTTTCCTCCAACACCGCCAATTGTTCGGCTTGCTGTTGAAGCCTGGCGTGCTCGATGGCCATGGCAGCCTGGTTGGCGAAAACAGACATGACACGAACGTCTTCTTCTGTGAAGCCGCCCGCCTTATTGACGACATCCAGCACGCCAATGATCCCGCCGTTGACGTGCAGAGGCAAGGCGAGCAGCGCGGTCAGATCCGCAGGCCACTGATACACCTGCGCCTGCGCAAAAAGGGTTGGGTCGTTCAGCCGCACAGGCTCACCTTTGCGGACGACAAGACCCGCCAACGAGCCGTCCACTGGCAGACGTTCGGCAGCCGTCAACGGTCGGCCTAACCGGTGCTTGACCTCCAGCCAGGCCTGATCGGTCAGCAGCAAGACGGCGCTGCCTGTGGCCCCGATCAAGCCCTGGGCTTCGGCACAGACGATATCCAATACTTGTTCCAGAACGGTCTTCTGGAGCAAACTCACCAGAACGCGACCAAAGCTCTCGCTCTCGGCCAACCGCCGTTGGAGTTCATCGTGAAGTTCGGTGTTCTGGAGCGCCAACGCAGCGGCAGCCCGTTCGCGCTCGCGAATGTCAGCCTCAAGCGCATCCAGCACCTGCTGTAAACGCGGAATGTCGACCGGCTTCGAAATTTGATACGGCATCGTGCTGTCGCTTGCACTCTCTCTCAAATCCTACGCAAGAATTCCGTCAGTCAAACGCCGTCTGGACCACAGCACCATTCAACGATGACATTCGTCCAGATCGCCTTACGAGGTAGGCGTCACAAATGTAAGACGTTAACTTGCGTGGAGCAATATGTTCCCGTTGTTCCTGCATGCGCGCCTCGTCCAGCATACTCGATCCCGCATCTTTCGACCAAGTCTCCTGAATCGAGGGGGCGCATCCCATTTTCCGGGGCGCCCGTCGACAGCACGAAACGAATCTCCTTGAGGAAGCCCCAAAATGTGGTATGCACCCCGAAACTAATGCAACGTTGCGTTCAGATAGGTAGTATGGTTTCATGCAAGAATGCCGGCATACTTTTGGGCAAGTACCCATGACCATTGCCCACTGCCGTCGCCTGCTGCAATATCCGGCACACTGAGCACGGCCGTAACAAGACTTATGAGGGCATTATTGCCATACGGAAAGATAGTGTATGAAACGTCGACAGGTAATCTCATTGATGGTTTTCGTTTTACTCGCCGTGTTGACTTGCGGCTGCACCTCACAAGAGGGGGAGCCAACCCAACCGCCGCCGTCACCGACCACGGTCGTGGCCGACGATCCACAAGCGCCCAGCCCAGTGCCTACCGAAGAACTTGAGACGGCGGTAGTTGAACAAGTACCGGTGTCAGAGCCGGCTGAGAGCGACGCTCTTTCTCCGGAAGAAGGAGAACCGGAAGCAGATGCGGCGGCCGCGCCGATCAACGCTGAAGAAGGGCCGGTCACCTTTAAGAGCGATGCACTACACGGCGAGTTGACCGCCAGCGGTGTGCCCTACGACAAGGACGCGCTGATGGGCGCGCACAAGGATCTACCCTTCGGCACGATGGTGACGGTCACCAATTTGGCCAACGGCAAGAGCATCGTTGTGGAAATCACCGACCGGCTGCCGCCCCAAGTGACGGCGATCGTTGACATTTCGTCGGCCGCGGCGGCCGCTATCGAGATGATCGACGCCGGTATCGTGGACGGTCGCATCGAGTGGTAGATGTTAGACCTTCTCCTCGATTGCGACATCTACACGGAAATGTTTGGTCAGTTCTCCGGTCAGACGCTCGCTGATGGTGCAGAGGTCTTCCGGGAAGGTGAGGCGCACGGATTTGCCCCTGGACTCGAACTCGATCACGAAGGAATCGCGGCCGCGTGGGTCACGGATGTGCTCGTAGAGCTCGCGCAGACGGAACATGTCGCGCTCCAACTCGCCGCTGCGCCGAAAGGTGATATGCAGTTCTCTTTGCTCCACGCTTTCGCCGTGGCCGTTGCCGTTGATCCGTCCGTTCCGCATGCGGGCGCCGGCAGGCGACGGCTCCGCTTTGGCCTGTCCTGCCTCGCCTTCCGCTACCGAGGCGCGGCTCCGTTCCGCGCAGTCGTCCGGTCGTGTCGCTGCAGGCGACGGCTGCGGTTTTGGTTTCTTGTCCTGACGGGCCTCTTCGTGCGATGTGCTCACTTCTTGGTCGGGACCGGCCTGCGCGCCTGAGGCGGAGCTTGCTCTGTCTTGCGCCGGAACGACTGCATCTGCCGCCGGCGGGCCATTGCCTTTGGATGTCGCCACTGTAGCGTTCATCCAACTTGGCGCGTCAGCGGCGAACGGATTTTCTTCACTCGCAGACCAGTCAATCTCGTCAACGATCATCAGCGGATCGAATGCATCGATCGCGGCCGGTTTTCGAACTCGTTGCGTTCCCGCGGGCTGGGCACTCGTTGGCGTGACCACACTCTTCTCCACTGGGGTGTCGTCCAATTCGTCCTCGGAATCGAAAGCTTCAAGGTCGTCGTCCGGATAACGCTTCGCACCTTGCTCTGCCGTCCGTACGCTGTGGCCGTTGACCTTTGGCCCGACGTCGGCAATGAACTGGGTCTGGTGCGCAGGCCCCCCCTCAGCGTGCAACGCGACAGCCTGCTCCACATAGGTCTGGATGCTGTCGGCCAGCAGGCTGGTCTGGCCGTTGCGGCTCTGGGCCTTGCCCTTGACCATGACCACGTTGTCCTGCACCAGCTTGTCGCGGAACTCCTCAAAGGTGCGGGAAAGACGACCACTTCGCACTGGCCCTGCATGTCCTCCAGGTTGACGAAGGCCATGGGATCGCCCTTCTTGGTGGTGATGGTGCGCACCTCGGCGATCATGCCGGCCAGCATGACGTTCTTGCCGTCGTAGCGTTCGTCCAGTTCGTTGCAGGCGCAGGTGACGATGCTGCTTGAGATCGATGTTCAGCTGCTGCAGCGGATGGCTGATGGTGTAGACGCCCAGCAGTTCCTTCTCCCACTGGAGCCGCTCCTTGCCCTTGACCTCTTCGATGTCGGGCAGGTTGATGGGCATGGCCGTGGCCGCGGCGTCGTCGCCCAGCAGGTCGAACATGGAGAGCTGGCCGCTGTCGCGCGCGTTGTGGATGCCGGCCGAGTGGGCCACCATCTGGTCGAGCACGGCCAGCAACTGGCTGCGCTTGCCGAAGCGGTCCAGCGCGCCGACCTTGATCAGACACTCCAGGGCGCGTTTGTTGACCTGGCGCAGGTCGACCCGGTCGCAGAAGTCCTCCAGGCTGGTGAAGGGACCGCCTTCCTCGCGCGCGGCGATGATGACCTTGACCGGCCCTTCGCCCACATTCTTGATGGCGGCCATGCCGAAGCGGATGGCGCTGTCCTCGGGCACCGGGAAGGGGTAGCCGATGTGGGGTCGCGGTGGGCCAGCGATTCGGCGTCGGCCGGGCGCTCCTGAATCTCGAAGTCGAGGCCGCTGTAGTTGACGTCCGGCGGCAGCACGTCGATGCCCATGCGCCGGCATTCGTTGATGAAGTTGATGACCTTCTCGGTCTTGTCCCGCTCGATCAGCAGCAGCGCCGCCATGTACTCGACCGGGTAGTGGGCCTTGAGATAGGCCGTCTGCACGGTGATGACCGCGTAGTCGGCGGCGTGGCTGTTGTGAACCAGGATGTCGTTGGCGATGAAGTTGTGGGTGCCGGGCACTTCCAGATCGTAGGTCTGCTTCTCGCCGACATACTCGATGGTGACGATCTTGTCCCAGTAGATGTCGCTCTCGCGTAGCGACGCAGTTCGTCATCGTCAAAGTAGTCAGCCAGTCGCTCGATCGTCGTACGGCGATGAAAGCCGGCTCTTGCCCGAGTGCGCTCGTCGGATAGAATTCACGTTGCGCAACACCGCACTCGGCGTTCAGCTGCGTCCATGTGACGCCGGCTGCTCTTTGGCATCGCGGATCAAGTGCCTTGACACCGCACCGGAATCACATCTTTCGTGCCGCGTGCTCGCACCGGTCCAGGCAGAGCACCAATTCGGCAAGCTGTGCCGGCGCATTCGCTGATGAAATGACGGCCAATGACTCGTCGCAAATGCGTGCCAGGTTGTCGTTCCCGGTGACGAAGAGTTGGTAGCCGGTGCGCCCCTCTTTGTAGGGGAACTCCACCGTGCGCAAACGGCTGATGATGCCGAAACGCAGCAGAACAGATGCTGTAATCTGGTGCGCCATACGCTCAGATGAGGTGGCATAGAAGAGGCTGCGCTCGTCGACGTTGATATGGCCGTCACCTTCCCACATGCGGCGATGAGGAGACCAAGCTGCCGATTGGTCAACTCAAAGGCTGCGTCCAGGGATCTCCTTTTCGATTGCGCCCTTCGCCCCAGATCCCGAGTTCCTCGGCACCAGGAAACGATGCCGGGTTCTAATGAACGGTCGTTCGTTTGGCGTAGACCGAGATAGGTTCCTCGCTGCACGGCGATCGTAGCAGGTGACATTGTCGAATGCTCGGCAGCACGAACGTAATCGTCTACCTGCTCAGGATCCTGAGAGTAGAAATAGACGGAATGGGGATGGCAAAGATTGCCTTCGGCCAGCAGATGCCCCAGGGCGATGACCTCATGCTCCGGCCATTCTCGCTGCCCTCAACCGGCACACTACGCGGGTACCGCAATTTGGTCAGCCAGACCTCTAGTTCTTCTAAGAGGCGCCAGCCGTCAAAGGTGTAGAACGGGTGATTGGCTGTGGCTTCAATGGTACGCCCGAGCGCAGTGGTCAGCCGGTAGACCGGCTTGACGCCGTTGTCCATCACCGTGGCGACTGCGCCGGTGTGTAACTTGCAGCGATGCCGTGTCGCAGGTGACGGTCTGCGCAGGCTGAGCCACTGCCTGTGTAGAGATCCTCGATACGTACCAGGTCGGCCGGTCTCCGCGTCGACCACCTCGACGTCACCCGGCAGGCACTTGTTGAAGCCGTAACGGGCAAAGAACTCGATGTCCTCATAGATGGCCGTAGCCGCTTGCTTTGGGGATGTCGTTCTTGTGCACAGCCTTCGATGAAGATCTGTTTGTGGCGCTCGATCTCCGACGCCTTCTTCTTGCTGATGGCACGGCGCACCAGGTCCGCCTCGCCCGGCGTGTAGCCGGCCAACTGGCTCAGAATCTGGATGATCTGTTCCTGATAGACACAATTGTGGACGATGATGTTGTTGGCCACAAAGCTGTGCAACCCTTCGACGGTCAGATCGTAGACATGCTCATCACCGACGAACTCGATGGCGACGATCTCTTGCCAGTCGACGTGTAGCTGATGTTGCTGCAGTCCAGGGGCAGATCTCAGCCTGGTCGGCCAGTTGCTCGGCATAGCGGCGGAAATGACGCGGGACGTTATCCGCCGCTTTGGCGTAGAAATGCTGGCGATCGATCGCCGTACTGCTGCCATGAATCCACGGGCCGACAGCTCCGTGACTGCCGATGCACTTCTGTCAGGAATGGCTAGGCGTGGAATCGTCGAGGTGCTACTTGCCGGTGCAGAGCGCATGCTGCGTTCGTGGGTGACCATGTGCGGCTGCAACATTCTGCGCCAGTCGCTGCGGTGTCGTAGACTGTGACCTGGTAGCTGGTCTGCTCAACTCCAGCGCGTCCGTCAGTCGTTTCCGCCTCGATGCTGTGATAGCAGACTCATGGATCACCGACCGAATGCCCATGCGCAGCAGCAGCGTCTGGACATCCATCGGCCAATTGCGTCGAGAAACGGTGCGATAGTGGCAGATCTTGCGCCCCATGTGGCCGTCACATTCCCAGAGCGATGCCAGAAAGAATGCGATCTCAGTCCTCACTCAACTCAAAGACGAATGGCAGGAACAAACTTTTCGTGACTGCGTAGCCCGCCAGGACGCTGCCCGGATCATGCTTCAGTCCCAGCGCACGCATCCAAGCCAACAGCGAGGTAGGGGCGTGGTATGTGCAGGTCGAGTTTCGTGCCGTTATTGGCGAGCGCCGACGCGTGTCACGCCGCGTATCTGCGGTGTATAAGACCGTGCGAATGTCCGGGAAGGCAGACAAGACAGCGCTCGATACTCATCGATCATCGCCTGATCTTTGGAGACGA
The DNA here is from genome assembly GCA_963715415.1 of uncultured Chloroflexia bacterium. GTDB lineage: Bacteria > Chloroflexota > Anaerolineae > Caldilineales > Caldilineaceae > JAWKOK01. The sequence goes on from CAVQSG010000055.1 coordinate 160,816, forward strand.
AATCGACCGACGCCATGCTGGCCAGGCTCGCCGTCGGCGATCAAGATAGGCCAGCACGCGCAGTTTGCGGCGATCGATTGAGCGTGCACTTCCTCGAGATCCGGGTCCAGAGCAGCTTGATGCGGCGTCGCGACGTAGTCGCCGACAGCCAGAGCTCGCACAGCGGGACGCCAGCCGTCATCGCTCAACAGTCGATGGTCCTGCGGTGACCTTGATCTGGGCACCGTTGCGCAGCCGCACGCGAAAGACCGGTTTGATGACCGCTGTCGATCCAGTGGGTGACCCGGCCAACGGCAGGTCGCCATTAGGCTGTCAACGCCTTGGATCTCCAGATCGGTCACATCGTCCACTTCATCGAGTCGGTAGCGTCGGCCCGTGCGTGCATCAAACACGATGGAATCGCCGCTGACGCAGATGCCGTAGGTCTCGCTCAAGATCGACTCCAGATCGGGATGCTGGTACTCGACCTCTTCCTCGCCGTGCATGCGCGCGAATGAAGTTGGGAATGTATTCAATCGGCCCCGGTCGATAGAGCGAAATGGTGGCGACGATGTGCTCGAACATGCTGGGCTGCATCTCGGTGAGCACGCGGCGCATGCCCTCGCTTTCGACCTGGAAGACGCCGCTCACCTCGCCGCTGGAGAGCAGCTTGAAGGCCTCACCGGCCTCTTCGCCTTCGAAGGGGATGTTGCTCAGGTTGTACTCGATGCCGTGGCGTTCGTTGATCAGCCGCCCGGCCTCGCGCATGACCGAGAGCGTGCTCAGCCCCAGGAAGTCGACCTTGAGCAGGCCGATGGACTCCAGAATCGGGAACTCGTACTGGGCGATGGTGCTGGTGACGCTCGACTTGCTGCCGCGCATGAGCGGCGTGTAGTGCTCCAACTCGCGGTCGGCCACGATGACGGCGGCGGCGTGGATGCCGGAATGGCGCGCCACGCCCTCCAGCTTCATGGAGGTGTCGAGCAGGTCGCGCGACCTACTCGGTCCTTGTATAAGCTCGACCAGCTCCGGGTTGTAGAACTCGTGGCCCTCGGTCAGCACATCCTGGATGGTGACCGGTTTGCCCGGGATGGCCGGGATCATCTTGGCGATGCGGTCGACCTCGGCCAGAGCAGATGTCCTTGGCCCGGCCCACATCGCGGATGGCGGCCCGCGCCTTCATGCGCCCGAAGGTGACGATCTGGGCGACCTGGTCGTCGCCATACTTCTCGACGGTGTAGCGGATCATCTCCTCGCGCTGATCGTCGGGGTAGTCCAGATCGAAGTCGGGCATGGTGACGCGACCCGGGTTGAGGAAGCGCTCGAAGATCAGGTTGTTCTTGAGCGGGTCCAGCCCGGTGATGCCGGTGCAGTAGGCCACCAGCGAGCCGGCGCCCGACCCGCGCACGTTCCACCAGATGTTGCGGCTGCGGGCAAAGTCACAGAGGTCGGCCACGATCAGGAAGTAGACGTCGAAGCCCATCTCGTGGATGATGCGCAGCTCACGTTCCTTGCGCTCCTGCACCTCGGTGTCGATCTGGCCAGCGCTCGCCGTAGAGCCGCTGCAAGCCCCTCCTCGGTCAGGTGGCGCAGATAGCTCGCGTAGGTGAAGCCCTCGGGAATGGGCAGATCGGGCAGATGATAGGTCGGTCTTCCAGGTCGACCTCGCACATCTCGGCGATGCGTCAGCGTGTTGTCGAAGGCGCGGCCGGCAGATCGACGAGCGGGCGGAAGGTCTCCTCCATCTGCGCGCGACTCTTGAGGAAGTAGCTGCGTCGCTCATGCGCATGCGCTTCTCCTCGTGGATGCGCGCGCCGGTCTGCACGCAGAGCAGCACATCGTGGGGGCCGCCGTCCTCCTCGCGCACGTAGTGGACGTCGTTGGTGGCCACCAACTGCAGATCGAACTTCTGGGCCCAGGGCACCAGCACCTTGTTGACGTCGACCAATTCGGGGATCGAATGCTCCTGCAACTCGATGAAGAAGTTCTCCTTGCCGAAGACGTCTACATACCAGCCCAGCCGCTCGTAGGCTTCGGTCTCCTTGCCCTGCATGATCAGTTGGGGCACCTCGGCGCCGAGACAGCCGGTGGTACAGATGAGCCCTTCCGCGTGCGCGGCCAGAAATTCATGGTCGACACGCGGGCGGTAGTAGTAGCCGTCAAGCTGGCTGCGCGAGGCAATCCGGAGCAGGTTGCGATAGCCGGTCATGTTCTTGGCCAGCAGGAGCAGGTGGTAGTTCTCCCGATCCAGCTGGGCGTCGCGCCCACCCATGGGTCGGCCCCAGATGCGTCTGGTAGCCTTCCAAACCCGATGATGGGCTTGATATCGGCGTTCTTGCAGGCGCGGAAGAACTCGATGGCCCCGTGCATGGCGCCGTGATCGGTCAGCGCCAGGGCGGGCTGGCCCAGCCGTTTGGCCTCGGCCACCAGCTTCTTGACGCGGCCCAGGCCGTCGAGCAGCGAGTATTCGGAATGGACGTGTAGATGTACGAAATCGTTGGTCATGATGGCCGATCTGTACGAACTGTTGCGAAAGGCGCAGAGAGTGGTACATCGAACAGGAACGCGATCGGCACCGGAGATCACGTTCCATCTTGTCGCTGCGCAGGCAGTTTACATAAGCAGAACTGATGTTCTGGTGAGGTACCCAGAGTATACCAAACAAGCGCGATAGAATCCAACAGAAATGGGCGTAATACTTGCTTCATTCTGCCGGTTTGTGTGCCAAAAAAGATGCAAGGTGCGTTGCTGTAGGAGTGGGTGTCCGGGCGAATGACGCGTGTGGGAACAACCTCCGGAAGATCGTTCCCACACGCGATCCCGTAATGGTTACTGCCGGACGCGGCTGCGCAACCGATCTGAGAGAGGATTCGTGGCCAGCGTCGCGGTCGAGGGTTGTGGCGCCGCCTGCGGGACCGGGCCCCCATCCAGACCAGGGGCGGCTGCCGGCGCAATGCCGGTCAATTCAGAGCGCAGCCGGGCATCGGTTGCGATCTGGAAGATAATCTCGTCTTCCACACCATCCAGGGCCTCGTTCAACCCATCGGCTTCTACACGCAATGTCTCCGCCAACCACTGCTCCGATCTGGTCTCCTCAACGTCCGGAAACGCGGCGGCGACGCGGTTGAACGGCGTGTCCGGCAGCGGCGCCTGGGCCAGGGCCGGCGTCTGTTGCTGGAGTTGGGCGATGGTCGGCAATGGTGTCTTGAGCGTCTTGCGCGCGTTGACGATGCCCACTCCCAACCCGATACTGCTCACCGCATCGGCAAACGGATCGCTGGACAGACCCAAGATATAGCGAAACACGTCGGTCAATGTGAATTGGCCTTGATAACGATCCAATAGGTAGTCACGATTGTGGAAGGCCAGCCAGAGTGCGGCGACGCCGGCGACTGTCGCTACGCCAAAGGAGGTGCCGCTGCTCTGGGCCGGTGCTTCCAGACCGACGCGGGTGAAGGAGGCAACCCAGACATCTTCAGACGGACCGCTGATGCCGACGGCGCGACCGCGTGCGGAGCCGGGCCAGCCGTGCCGGGTTGCGTTACAGCCGCCCACGGCGATCACCTCGGCGTAGGCGGCGGGCCAGATCACGAAGGGTGTGTAGTTGCCTGCTGCCGCGCAGACGATGACGTTGTTGGCTTCCGCGTCGCGCACGGCCGCGTGCAGCGAACGGTTGGAGAACCAGCCCAGGCTGATCGAGATCACATGACAACCGGCGTCGTGGACCGCATAGCCGATACCGTCGCGCAGGGCGCGAACGCCGCTGTCGAAAAGAATGGGCGACGGGATGAAGCCGCGCGGCTTGGTCACGCGCAATGGCACGATATCTGCGGCCGGCGCGATGCCGGTGATATCGCCCGTCAGATCCGAACTCATGATGACCGTGCCGGTGCTCAATCCATGTTGGCCGTCCGGATTTTGGGCCGGTCTGGGGTCAACCGGCGTGTGGCCGTCGACAAAGTCGCGTTCTAGGGCATGCAGCACCCGGGTCGACTCTCCCGCCGGCTCGGTCAGGTAGTCGGTGTGTGCCCGGTATCCTGCATCAGGGTGGCCGATCCTGGTGCCCTCCCCGCGCGTTCTGCCGGAACCGTACGGCGGATCGTGGGTTGGCGGCGGGACGATCCAGGCGCACTGGGCATCAACCAGCAGCGCGCTCCAGTCAACCAGATTGGGATCGACGGTGGCGGGTGCATCGTCATCATGACACGGTTCGAAATCATCCGGTGCAGCCGATGCGGCAGCTACCGGCAGCGCGTCACGCTCGACGCCATCGGGCACAACAGCATCCTGTAACACGCGAAACGCCGGTTCGGCGTCCTCGATGTCCGGCAACGATGCCAATGTATAGGTCAGGTTCCAGGCATCGTCAACCGATAGGCTGTAGCCTTCCGGCGGCAACAGGTCATAGATGATCTCGGTCGCATACGGTACGCGGCGCACTCGCCAGCCTCTGACAGAGATGTGCAAAGAGACGCGCAGCGCGGTCTTGAGCCGCTGCCGCGCCACACGCCATGGTTTGTGGCTCCGGGACGGATGGAGCACGATGGTGATGGCTTCGGCAATGGGTTCAGTCAGCACGTTTACTTGTACTTGCATGTCGGCCATGTGCAATTCTCCTTGTCAAACCGCTTCTGAGCATTCCGATCCAGCGTACGCAGTGTCAGGTATTGGACGGCTGCAATCTTGGTTGTTCGTCCACAAATCAGTTGCCTGCGGACGAATCCCGACCGTCCAGCACCCACCGTTCCAGCGCAATAGCGGCGCCGTCATCCGCGATCGATGGCGCGATCCAGTCGGCGACGGCGTCGCACGCCGGCGCTGGACTCACCCATGGCGATGCCGAAGCCGGCGGCCTCCAACATCGGAATGTCGTTGTCGTTGTCGCCGATGGCCAGCACACGCTGCGGCATCAATGCCGAGCATTTGACAGAGTGTGCGCAGGCCGTGCCCTTTGTCGATGCCCAAGGCGGTGCCTTCGACCAGCAGGGGATGGGTGCGGGTGATGGAGAGACGGCCGGCGAAGCGCTCCTTCAAGCAAGGTGCGATAGTCCGTCTCGCCTCCGGATCGTTGACGGCGATGAACTTGATGGGCGGATGACTGCCTCGTCGCACCCAGCAGACGGCGCAAAGCTGGCGGACAGAGTCACGCGGCAGACCAAAGACATGGTCATAGAAATCCGGATCCGGGCCGGTGCGGTTCTGGATGATGTGGGTGTGGCCGGCTATCGTCCAGGAAGTAGAAGACGCTGACGGGTCTGCGCTCGTCGATCCAGGCGGCGAGTCTGCGCGCGACGGCCAGCGGCATGTGCTGCTCGGCCAGCACTTCGCCCGGTGACCGGATCGCCGATGACTGCGCCCTGGGTGGTAATCACCGGCGTGGTGATGCCCAGCGGACCGATGTAGCCGCGCACGTAGTCCAGCGTGCGCCCGGTGCCGATGGTCACCGGAATGCCGGCGTCCTGCACCCGCGCAATTGTTTCCCGCACACGCGGCGTGATGTCTGAATGGCGGTAGAGGTCGAGGATCGTGCCGTCCAGGTCGAGCACGACGAGGTCAAAAGGCGGGTTGCTGATGTCCATGTGAGGCATTGTACAGCCGATGGCAGGAATGCGGCAACAGGTCTTTTCAGCTCAGAGTGTGTGTAGCATAGCGATGCACGTTGAGATCTGCTCTTACATCACCACCATGACCACCCGATCCAGATCGGCGTAATCGCGTTGAATATCGACCTGGCGCGCGTTGGGCAGGATTTCCTCAATGGCATTGAGTACCAGTGCACCCTGATCGTGGGCAATCTCCAGCACGATCAGGCCGTTGGGGCGCAGCACGTGCGGTGCTTGGTGAAGCAAGCGTCGAATCGCATCCATGCCTTCAGGGCCGGCTTCCAGCGCCAGTTTCGGCTCGAAGTCACGGATGGTACGTTCGAGCCGGCCGTATGCACGACTGTTGATATAGGGAAGATTGGCGACAATGATGTCGACCTGTGCCGGCAGTGTCGCCAACAGGTCGCCTTCGAGGATCGATACGCGTTTAGTAAGACCGTGCTGCTCAACGTTTGCGCGGCGACCGCCAGCGCGTCGTGACTGATGTCCACCGCGTAGATCTGTGTATGTAGACAGTTGGCGGCAATAGCCACTGCAATTGCACCACTGCCCGTACCGATATCGGCGATGCGCACGATCTCCTGCGGCGCACGCACACTCAGGTGGTTGAGTACGGCGTCGACCAAGTGTTCGGTCTCCGGGCGGGGGATCAGCACACGTCTGTCTACGAAGAGATTCAGGCCGTAGAATTCGCGCCGGCCTACCAGATAGGCGACAGGTTCGCCCGCGGTGCGGCGCGCGATCAGCTCTGTATAGCGCTCGGCTTCTCCATCGCTGAGCGCGTACTCGTAGTGCGCGAAGAGCCAACTGCGCTCTACTCTGAGTACGTGGGCAAGAATCACCTGCGCGTCAAGATTGGCCGACGCGTTCTCCACCATCGCGCAGCCGTTCGGCTGCAGAGACCAGCGCACGTCCAACTGTGGTGGAAGGCATTAGTTTCCATACAATTCGCTGCCAAACAGATCTGTCTGTGCTTGATGGGAGCGTTGAAGAGGTCGAGGGATTTCGGTCTTGATTGGTGCTGCTGTTTTGGGTAGGTGTAGAAGTGCCATCTTTTGTTGCGCCGCCGAACCGCTCTCGTCGTTGGGTCTGTTCGTGCCGGCGAAGCTTCGCTGGTCGTACGTTGACCTGCAAGATTGCCAAAGTTGCCTCCTTTGTGAGGGTCTCTTGGTTGTGATCGAACTGGAATTGGGCCAAGTCGACCGACCGCATCGTCGGCCAAACAGTAATCGACTCACTGCATCATTGCGGTGGTTGATTTAACGTACATTGCATTGTACACAGTCGGCTAGATCGGTCACTGCGACGTCGCCTACACTGGAACGATTCACTCGGTCATTTCGGTGTGAATACCACGACAGAAATCCGGCTGTCCTACGCTCTGGCAGTCAAAGTATAGGGGTTTCTGCCGGGATTCACTCGGTCGATTACCCATTGCCTACAGACTGCAATTGCTCAGCTTGATCGCGGGTGGAGAGTTCGTCGATGTACTCATCCAGATCGCCGTTGAGCACTTGCTCAAGGCGATGGATGGTGAGGTTGATACGGTGATCGGTCACGCGACTTTGGGGGAAATTGTAGGTGCGAATCTTCTCGCTGCGATCACCGGAGCCGATCTGGCTGCGCCGCGCTGCGCCCGTCTCTTCCCTGCGCTTCTGCTCTTCGATGTCGTAAAGACGGGAACGTAGAATGCGCATCGCCTTGAGCTTGTTCTGCAGTTGGCTCTTCTCGTCTTGACACGAAACGACCAGACCTGTCGGCAGATGGGTGATGCGCACGGCTGAATCGGTGGTGTTGACGCTTTGACCGCCGGGTCCGCTGCTGCGAAAGATGTCGATGCGGATATCGTTGTCGTGAATCTCGATCTCCACATCGTCTACTTCGGGCAGCACGGCGACAGTGGCCGCGCTGGTGTGGATGCGGCCTTGGCTCTCGGTTGCCGGCACCCGTTGCACGCGATGGACGCCGGATTCATACTTGAGCCGGCCGAAGACGCCCGTGCCTTTGACCGCGATAATGGCCTCTTTGACACCGCCGATGCCGGTCTCGTTCATGCTCATCAACTCGACCTTGTGCGATGATCTTCGGCCCAACGCGTATACATGCGCAGGAGTTCGCCGGCAAACAGCCCCGCTTCGTCGCCGCCGGTTCCGGCCCGAATTTCGACGATGGCATTTTTGTCGTCGTTGGGATCCTTGGGCAGCAGCAGTCGCTTCAGTTGTTCCTCAAGCGCAGGTCTGTTCCTCCTCCAATTCGGCCAGTTCCAGCTCGGCCAGTTCCTGCATCTCGGGATCGGCGTCCTCCAGCAGGGCGTTGCTGTCAAGGATCTGTTGCGCCACTTCCTGGTAACGCCGAAAGGTCGGACGCAATCGCGTCGAGGTCGCTGCGTTCCTGGGCCAGCTCGTTCAGACGTTCGAAATCGGCCGCAACTTCCGGCTCGGCCATGAGCAGATTGATCTCGTCGAAACGTTCGGACAACTTTGGTCAGTTGGTCAATCAGTGTTGCCATAGAGTCATTATTCAGTCGGTCAATATCGGCAAATATCCCAGAGAAATCGACGAGCCGGCCACATGTTCAGGATCGCCTTCGGTAAAGACAGCCATCTCCGCAGCGATCGTCGCGTCGGCTTCACCCATCAGTTTGCGAAGCCCTTGACTGGTGCTGCCGGTGCTGATCACATCGTCCACCAACACTGCCCGCTTCCCCTGAACAAGATGCAGATCCTTGCCGTCCAGGAAGAGCGTTTGCGGCGCGCCGGTGGTGATGCTGACAACCTCGGCTTCCAGACAGTTCATCATATATGGTTTGCGGAACTTGCGCACCACCGCGACGGGCAGACCGGTCTTCACGGACAGCGAATGTCCAAGCGGGACGGCCTTGACTTCCGGGACGACCAGCACATCGACATCGGCCGGGCATCCGCGCTGCGAGCAGAATCGCGGCCGTCTCGACGATTTCTGTGTCGCCGAGCATGTTGAAGATGGCAATTGTAATGCCGGGGGCGACGCGAAACAGCGGCAGATCGCGGGAAAGGTCACCCACAGAGACGGTGAGAATGCGGCCGTCGTAGCTCATTGCTCTAGGTCCTCGCTCTGGGTCGAATCGGTTTGTGGTCGGACCGCAGCGTCGCGTCGCGTCGGCGGCGCACGATTGCCGGTCAAACGTACTCATTCTATCATAGGTCAAAGAGAGCACGGAAACAGGAAGAGGGAAATTGGCCGATGGAAAAGTCCGCTCGTCACGATATCGCGCATGTCGTCGAACGCGGCAGTGGGTCGACGCCCACAGCTGGTCGTGCCGTTGCATGGCGGGATGGTCGGCGAAGTCTACCAGCTCGATCTTTGATGATGGAGATCGCGTCGGTCGCCAAGATAGACCGGCGTACTTCGCCCATGCTGGCGATCGAAGGGATGATGCTCCGCTATCTGGAGGCGCACAGCGAGCTCCCGGTTCCTCACGTGCGGTTTGGCGCCGACGATCTGCTCATCATGGAGTCTACTTCCGGGGAAGAGCCAGTTTGATCGGGCCGCTGAAGAACATGCCGGCGAGCTGTTGGCCGCGCTCCATGGCGTGCACGCCGACGCATATGGCTTCGACGCAGACACATTGATCGGACTCCTGCCCCAGCCCAATCCATGGTCGGACTCCTGGCCTAGTTTCTTTGCCGAACATCGTCTGCTGCATCTGGCATATCTGGCCGCACAATCGAAGCGGATGCCGGTGCAGGTTGTGCGGCGGGTTGAGGCGCTATGCACACGAATCGGGAATCTACTTGACAATCAGGGCACACCCTCGCTTGTCCATGGCGACGTGTGGGCCGCCAACCTGTTGGCGGAGGGCGGGCGGATCACGGCGGTGCTCGATCCTGCCATCTATTTCGGCCACCCGGAGGTCGAGTTGGCCTATATTTTCCTGTTCAACTCGCTGGGACAACCATTTTATGATCGCTACACAGAGATACGTCCTCTTGCATCCGGCTTTTTTGAGGAACGTATCGTTGTCTATCAGCTCTATCCGTTGTTGAGCCACGTCTGTCACTTTGGCGGTCACTATGTCCAGAGCACCGAAGCGCACCTCAGTCGACTCGGGTTCTGACGTAGGAGACAAAAAAGCCCAGGGATCGCACGCGATCCCTGGGCTTCCAAATGCGGTATCTACGCCGCATGTACTCAGTCGCTTGCAGCAGCCTTGGCTTCCGTATCTTTCTCCGTGTTGACCTCGGCTTCCGCCACCGGCAACGCGTCCAGCAATTCAAGCGCCTTGAGGAACTGCAGATCGTCGCTTTCCAGCAGATCGGTCACAGTCATCTCTTCCAGTTCGTTGGCGGACACCAGATCCGTTGTGATCTTGAGCTTGACCTCTTCATCCGGTTCGATGCCGTGGTTGCGGATCAACCGACCCTTTGCAGTGAGCCACTGCCGTGTGCCCAACAGCAACGCCGAGCCGTCTTCCAACATGAACGGCTCCAGGACCGTCCCCGTCCCGAAGGTCGTCTCGCCGACCAACTCGGCGCGTCCATAGTCCTGGAGCGCACCGGCCATGATCTCAGACGAACTGGCCGAGCCGCTGTTGATCAACACAACCATGGGAATGTCGGTTGCCACACCACCACGACGAACCCGGTAGACGCGGCGCTCCCCGTCTGCGTCTTCCTCCTGAAGGACGTTGCCGCGTTCCAGGAACTGGCTGGTGACCCGGACTGCTTGATCAAGCAGCCCGCCGGGATTGTTGCGCAGGTCGAGGATCAACGCCTCGGCGCCGGCCATCCAACGCTTCGGCAATATCCTTTTGGATGTTGCTCGGTCGCGTTGGCGCTGAACTGGCTCAAGCGTAGCAGTGCCACATTGGTGCCGGGCACCATGGCCCAATCGGTGACGGGTATTTCTATCTCGCTGCGGGTGATGATGACTTCCAGCGAGTCGGTGTCTTCGCCGTCGAGCCGCAGGATGGTCAACGTTACATCGGTTCCTTCCGGGCCACGGATATGGCTGACGACGTCGTCGATTTCCCAGCCTGCTGTCTCTTCGCCGTCCACGGCCATGATGATGTCACCGTTTTTCAGCCCTGCCTGTGCAGCAGGTGTGCCGTCAAACGGTGCGACGATGATCGGCATGCCCGTCGCGCATGTCCAAACTGGCGCCGATTCCCTTGTAGGTGCCGGAAATGTCGCTGCGCTGATCCGCCAGTTCTTCCGGCGTCAGAAAGTCGGTATGGCCTTCGTCACCCAGTGCCTTGAGCATCCCGTCGATCGCGCCGTAGGTCAGCACCGTCGGATCCAGTACATCCTGATCCACGAACTTGTCCTGCACGATCTCCCACGCCTGGTAGAAGATCTCGAATTCGTCGGGAAAGTCAGTCGGCGTGTCCAATGGGTCGGACCGCGCCCGTCTGGGCAAATGCAGGCGGCGTGCCGTTTCCGACCAGTACGCCGGCGCCAAACAAGCCGACACTGATCGCCAATACAAGGGCGCTAACCAGTAAAATCTTCAACAATCGCTTCATCATTTCTGCCTTTACATTTCCGAGATGGTAGCTCCCGGCACTCATCGCTGAACGGACAGAATCCGCCTGTACTCGACCGACATACCCGGCTGTTGCTTTGGTGGCGTTTGCGCCATCTGTATCGGGCTAACCCTTGCTCGACGGCTGTACGGTTGCCACGGCATCAGCCGGGGCCCAACCTGTGGCGCCGTTACCGGAATCGACGATGCGAACCCAGTCCCCACGTGTTTCAACGATATCCACCTCGGCGCCGGCCGGCAGTGCAAACTGAACACCAAACTGCGGTCCCGGACCGTTGGACATGTCAACCTGCTGTGCCACCACAACGGCCTCAGCGGCATCATTATACAGCTGTGTGCGGCTCCCGAGTGCAAGCATAGCCACAATGAGCAGTACGCCAATAACAGGCGCGGCAAATCGTGCAACACGCTTTAGATTCCGGCTGGAAACTCGGAGGATGAATATAAGCATCAAGGCTGCAAAGATGAACCACAGCGTAAGCGCAACAATCGCCAGATCGTTCAGCGAGAACCAGCTCACGCTCAATGCGGTTGCCTGGGCCATGGGGTTGTCTGCTGCTGCAACAGCCTGACCACCGGCTGCCAACTGTTCGCGCACGGCGCTCAGCGCAGCCTCAATTTCGGCATCGCGTGGGTCCATTGCCTGGGCGGAACGGAGGCTCCACAGCGCATGGCCCAAATCACCGGCTTGGATATAGGCCTGCCCCATATTATAGAAAAGGGTGCTGTCGGCGTAACCCTGGTCAACCAGTTGCTGGTATGTTTGTGCCGCCAAGGCATACTCGCCTTGGCGGTAGAGCTGCTCAGCGAGGGCCATGGATTGCTCCGCAGCACCCGACTGGGCAAAGACTCGCCCGGCGCCAACAATACCAGCTGTGGTGGCAGCCAAAGTCAGCGCTGTGATAAGGGTCAGAATCATTCGTCGCATGTTCTTCATTCTCCGAACGGGAAGTTGATGTGCGGGCGTCACACCGGAAGTGGATGTCGCACTCCCTGCATGTCAGCGCTGAAACCTACAGTTCACGATCGAGTGCGCCGACCAGTGCATCAACCTCGGCCACCAACTCTCCGGCCGAGCCGAACTGCATGCCGGCGGGGCTGTAGCGGCCATACACCGCCGCGTCCAGCGCCGCGCGGGTACGAGAGATCAGATCGTCGTCGACGCCGTGACCGGCCAGCAGATCGACCAGCGCAGGTCGCGTCATACCGACAACGGGACGCACCAAGTTTGGCGGATAGATAGTTGGTCAGCACGGCATAGACGCCGGCAAACTGACCTTCGACGCCGTGGCGCGTTTGACGTAGGTCGGCAAGTCTGCGTCGTGCATCCTTGAGCGCCCGGGAACTACGTACTGCAGCGGCGTTATTAGCCAGGTAATCACGACGGCGTTGCCAGCCGTAGCCGCCGGCCAACACTGCTAGCGGGGCGAGCCAGAGTGCCCAGTACCACGGCTGCTCTGTCAGTGGGTCGGTGGCGACCGGAAGTGTTGTGGGCACCGGTTTGAGCAGCCCCATGGCCACCGCGGCAGCCGCCGGCGTCGTGGCTGACGCTTCCGGTGTCACCTGTGGCGCCGCGGCCTTCAACGGCGTCTCGGCGCCTGGAATTCCCGGTGCCACGCGAACGGAAATCGGTTGGCTGGTGACCGTGTGATAACTCGTGTCTGTCGGATCGAAGTAGCTGTACTCGATCGCCGGCACTGCGTAGTCGCCGGCTGCGGTCGGCAGGATGAGTGTTTCGAAGTTACGCTCTCCGACCACCAGTCCATCCTCAACGCGCGCATCCAGCGTCGATTTGCTCTCGAAGGCACGCCAATCAGCCATTTCAGGCCAGACCGGTTCGCCTGCTACTCCGATATTGCCGCGTCCACCCAACGAGACCTGAAGGGTGATCGGTTCGTCCACCCGCGTTTCAGCGCTATCGACCGCGGCCGAGATAGTGAACTGTCCGACCGCACCGGCGAAGGAGGCCGGTGCGTCCTGGGGCAGCTGCTGTACGTCAACCGTAACAGGGTCGGTCTGCAGATGAACGTCGCCCTGAAATCCGAATCCGGGGATTGTTATTTGGGCCGGTTCGATGGTCGTTGCGCCGGCGCTGGTCGGGAATAAGATGGACGTGAGTTCGGTCACCGTGTAGATGCGCCCATTGACGGCAACACGATAGCTGACTACATCCGTGTCGCCTTCGGTCCAGAAGCCGGTCAAAGCCGGTGGCGTATAGTCGGGTTGGCTGGCGAAGAGGCTGGGCATTCTTAGGGCGTCGGCCGCTTCGTAATAGCGGAAAATGTATTGAATCTGCTCGCCGACGAAGGGTGCCTCGTTGTCCACCAATGCCTCTACGAAGAGTTCATTGTCGTTGAGCTGAGACGGCGCTTGAAAGTCATTGGGCAGACGATTGCCCTGTCCGGGATCGGTTTGGCCCGTGCCCTGGCTCACTTCAATCGTAATGGGATCGGTTGAGTAGGACTGACCGTCCATCAACAATGTCGTCGGCGGAATCGTGAGCATACCTGTCTTGAATGGCTGTAACCGGTATCGATAGATAAGGTCGTTGCTCACAGCGCCGTTGACAATGCTCATCTGCTGAGATGAACTGTTGCCGACCACGTAGAAGCCGTCCAGATCCGGAATTTCGGGACGAGGAATCGTTGTCTGTTGTCCGGCTACACTGACGACGATGGTCAATTCGACCGTCTCATCCGTGGTCAGCGACATGCGATCTACGCCGGCGACAATGGGTTCGTCGCCCTGGGCAAGCAGTGATTTTGCACCTAGGATACTCGCTGCCGCGATCAGGACGAGCAGCAACGTAAGGTGGCGTGTTACTCGTGACATGTGATACATGGCTTTCCTTCTTCCTACTACCAATCCTGGTCGACGTCGGCAAATGGGAAGACATACATCTGCTGCAGGTACTCCTGCAATGTCTCCGTGTCCTGAGACGCTGCAACGAGAAGTTGGCGGGCCTGGTCCTCAGACAGACCATCTACCTGGATGGCTTGACCACCCGGTTGGACCTGCTGGGGTTCTTCCCCTTCTTCCCCCGGACCGTTCCCGGCCTGTTGCGGATACGATTGTGGATCCTGTTTTTCCTGCCCTTCGTCGCCATTCTGTTCCTGCTTGTTGGGTTCTTCCCCGCTTGGTTGGGCCTGGTCTTGTTCTTCTTCACCTTGTTGACCATCCTGCTGATCTTGCTCAGATTGGTCTTGCTCGCTCTGTTGGCCGCTTTGCTGCTGATCTTGTTGCTGGTCAGACGCATCCTGTTGGCTCTCGCCGGACTGCTGCTCCTGCTGCTCATCTGACTGTTGATTGTTCTCTTCTTGGTCTTCTTCGCCCTGCGGATCTTCCTGTTTCTGTTGCTCCTGCTGTTCTTGCTCCTGCTCCTGTTGGTCTTCCTGCTGTTGCTCCTGCAGTTTGGCCAGCGCCAGTTCCAGATTGTATTTGGCGTCGAGATCCTGTGGTTGAAGCCGCAATGCTTCCTTATACGCTTCCGCCGCGCCGTCGAAGTCTTCGCTGCTATAAAGTGTGTTACCGAGATTGAAATAGCCTTGTTGTGTCAGCTCGGCATCGGCCTGTAACATGGCGAGTTGCATCGTTTGCTGAGCGGCGTCGAATTGTTCCTGCCGGTAGTAGACATTGGCACTGTTGTAGACGGGCGCCGCCAAATCCGGATCATCGGCCATGGCCTGGCTGTACTTCTCCTGGGCGACGACATAATCCTGTCCTTCAAATGCGGCGTTTCCGGCCGCATTCATTTTTTCAGCGTTTGATCCACAAGCCGCCATGGTCAGGCCGGCCAAAAGAAGCAAAGGTGCTGCCTTTTTCATGAGTCGTATCCCTCTTCGTTCGCCCGCTATCACGCTGCAACTGCCGGCTTCGGATCGCTGAGTCGCGCCGGGATGAGCGTAGCGATGACCAATAGGGCCAGCGCCATGGCCAGAAATATCTGGTAGCGCTCGATACGCATAATCTCCAGCTGCGATCCGATTTCGCCCTTCTGTAGGCGATTCAACTCTTCCACCAGAGCGACCAGCTCTGTGCCGCCGGCCGTCGCACGATAATATTGCCCACCACCGATCGCAGCAATTTTCTGGAGTGTGGCCTCGTCCAGCTTTGAGAGGACAACCTCGCCGTTGCGGTCCGTCTTGAAGCCGGCCGGCATGCCCGCACTGTCATACTCGGGAATCGGTACACCGGCGACTGAGCCAAAGCCGATGGTATAGAAGATCGCGCCTTCGTCGACCGCAGTTTGTACAGCGTTGACAGTGTCGGCATCGTGGGCCTCGCCGTCGGTAATCAACACAATAACTCGTTGGCTGCTGCTATTTTCGTCGAATCCGGTCATTGCCGTGCGCACGGCATCGCCGATATTCGTGCCCGGTTGCGAAATGACGCCGGGACGCGCCCCGTCCAGAAAAGTGCGGGCCGTCGAATAGTCGGAGGTCAAGGGCAGTTGGATGAAGCTGGCGCCGGAGAAGAGGACCAGACCGATTTCATCGCCGCCGAGCCGGTTCATGAGATCGGAAATCTCGAGTTTGGCGCGGTCGAGACGATTCGGCTTGACGTCCTCAGCAAGCATGCTCTGTGAGACATCGAGTGCAACCATCACTTGCACGCCCTCGCGGTCAATTTCGCGAATCTCTTCCCCCCATTGAGGGCGAGCCATGCTGAAGATCAAGAGCATAACCGCGGCCAGCCATAGCCCATTTCGCCACTGGCGACCGCGCCAGTTAACAGAGGCTGACAGCCGTCTGACCAAAACCGGATTTCCCAACTTGGCCATGGCGACACGTCGCCGTCGTTGCGCCCACCACAACAGCAATGCAGTGGCCGGCGCTACGAAGAGAAGTATTGCGAGATAGTTCGGTGCTCCGAATGTCATGCGAGTGCTCCAATAAATGTGTGCCTAATGGACACATTATTCAGATATTGGACGATGTTTCTCGTCCGAACAGGGAGTCCATCGTCCAATATTTGAGCGTCTTCTCTACCAGTTAGGGAATCGTCCGCAGCAAGGTCTGCCGCAAGAACATCTCTACCAACAGGAGCGCCAGGCTCGGGACCAACACCCAGCCCATCAGTTCCTTGGTGTTGGTGTAGGTCTCGATCTCGATTTGGGACTTCTCCAGCGCATTGATTTCGTCATAAATGGCGCGTAGACCTTGCGTATCCTCTGCCCGATAGTAGCGCCCACCGGTCTCGTCGGCAATGGCCTGTAGCGTCGCCTCGTCGAGTTGGCTTTCCTGCATCACAACTCGTTCTACTCCGAAGGCGTCAGTGACCGGCACCGGAACCTGGCCGGGACGGCCGACGCCGATGGTATAGACCTTGATGCCGAGCTTGGTCGCTGCCTCGGCGGCAGTGAGCGGATCGATCTGGCCCGCGTTGTTGACGCCGTCGGTCAACAGAATCACGACCTTGCTCTTGGCGTCCGAATCCTTTAGCATGCTGGCGGCGTTGGCTAACCCCATGCCAATGGCAGTACCATCGTCGATATTCAGGTCGGTCGCCAACTTGGTCTCGTTCAACATGCGACCGAGCACGTTTTTGTCGACTGTCGGTGGGCTTTGGTTGAACGCATTGCTGGCAAAGACGACCAGGCCGATCTGATCGTACTGGCGTTCGCCGATAAACTCGTCGATGACACCTTTGGCCGCTTCGAGACGGTTCTGGGGCTGAAAGTCCAGAGATGCCATACTGCCCGATATATCCAAGGCCAGTGCGATATCGACTCCTTCGCCGCGGATTACCTCGCGTGCCTGGATGCTCTGGGGCCGTGCCAAACCGACGACAATCAACCCGACGGCAAGTGCGCGCATGACGGAGAGCAGCGGGCGCATGACCACACGCCAGGAGCGCTGGACGCCGCGCGCCACACGGATATCAGGGTAACGCAGACCGGAGACGCCATACCGATTGCCCGTGATCCGCTTCCAAATAAAGAATGCAGGGATAAGCAAAAGCAGGCCTAAGAGTGCGGGTTCTGCAAACTGGAAACTCATACTCGTACCTCTGCGTGTTGAACCATCGATCCTCAATCAGGCGCCGGCTGCCGCTGTGCTCGGCGTCGATGGGCCGGCGCTCGATCCGCTATCTTGCGACGCTGCATTTTGGGCGGCTATCTCCATTGCCGTCTGTGTCACCAACAGATGTGCCTGAGACAACATCGGTTCAGCCGCTTCTTCGCTGGACTAAACTCGGCAAACTTCACCAGGTCGGCCTCGGCGAATAGCTGCCCAAAGGCATTTACGTAGTCACTGGACATTCGGGTGCTGTGGAGTAAACGCCTTAACTCCCCCGTCGTCCGGTCCGCCGTATTGACGCCATACTGGCGGTGGATGTAATCGCGTAGACAGCCGGTGATGGCAGCGTAGTAGGCTTTGTGGTTGCCTTCCTGCACCAGTGGCAGCGCACCGATGCGACCCAACTCGTCATGGGCAACCTGCTCCGGGGAGCGCTTGTCAACGACCGGGCGGTTTCGAACTCGACGGTAGATGTGCCAGGCGGCGAAGCCGAGTAGAAACGCACCGAGCGCAGTACCGGCCGCCATCAATGGCCAGACGGCCGGGATGGTGAGCGAGGCTTGCGGTTTGATGTCGCGGAGCATCGTGTCTCCCTCGACCAGCACCGAGGCCACATTGACTTGAACCGGAGCAGCAGTCACTTCGGTCAGCCGGCCATTTGGATCACTTATCGTGACAGGCAATGCCGGTGTCAGGTATCGGCCGGGGCGAACAGAGCGACCTCGACCGTTTGGCGTGTGGTCGATGTTCCATTGTTGTTCTCTACCGTAGTCTGGGCCGACCGATTGCGCGGGCTCGAAATCATCCCAATGGTCCGCCAACTCCGGGACGAAGACCTGGTAGCCCGCCGGGTGCGTCACTTCGATGATCAGCACCATGGGGTCTCCAACAGTCAAGCTGTCGTCGCTGGTAATCAGCCGCGCCTCGATGACTTCGCCTTGGGCCAGTGCCGGGCCTGCGGTGACCAAGGCCAGCAGGACGAGCACAAGTGTCAATGCCGACAATCGGAGGGCACTCCTGAATCCCGGCGGATATCCCTGGACCCATTCTACCAGGGGTCGGGTCACCGGATTTCTCTCGCGGTATTCACGCTCGGCTGAACTCGCTTGAATCATCATCTGTCCACTCCTGACCTACCGTCGCATCCGGCGTTCACGCCGTTGAAAGAAGAGTGCCAACTCGTCTACGTAGTCGCGTCCGGTGTCGACATCCAGACGATCGATACCGGCACGGAGAAAGAGACTCTGCTTGCTCTGTTCGTGGGCTTGCACGTTGGCTTCAAATGAGCGGCGCCAGCGTTTGTCGCTGGTGTCGATCAGGATCAGTTCTCCGGTCTCTGCGTCTTCCAGTGCCATGACTCCGACATCGGCGATCTCGCTGTCCAGGGGATCGTGTAGATCGACGGCGATTAGGTCATGGCGACGGTTGGCCAGGTAAAGCTGTTTGCGGTACTCCTCCGGATCGACCTGGAAATCCGAGATCAGGAAGATGATGCTGCGTCGCTTGAGAATGCGATTGACCGTGTCGAGCGCATGGCCAATATCGGTGCCTCGGCCCTCCGGTACGAACGCAAGCATTTCGCGCACGACACGTAAGATATGCCGGCGCCCCTTGCGCGGGGGATGTAGAGCTCAGTCTTGTCGGTAAAAATCAGCAGGCCGACCTTGTCATTGTTGTTGGTGGCTGCAAACGAAAGCACGGCAGCAAGTTCAGCCGCGATCTCGCGCTTGAACCGGGTGGTCGTGCCGTAGTCGTTGGAGCCGCTGGCGTCAACCACCAGCATGACCGACAACTCGCGGGCCTCTACGTAGCGTTTCACATAGGGCTCGTTCATGCGCGCGGTCACATTCCAATCGATGGTTCGTACCTCGTCGCCGGGCTGGTAAGGACGTACTTCATCGAACTCCATACCGCGGCCCTTAAAGACCGAATGGTACTCGCCGGCAAAGCTGTCATTGACCAACCGGCGCGTGCGCAATTCAATCCGCCGGATCTTGGCCATGAGATCGTTGGTTAGCATAATCGTCGTTCCAAATCTGATGCGTGGTGTGTGGTGCATGGTGCATGAAAAGCGGGTTGACACACACGAATGACTGCCGATGGGTGGTGAACCCGTCAAGCGCGAATCGTCAACAGCGAGAACTTCACGCACCACGCATCACGTTTCACCTTTAGGGAACTTCGGTGAAGTCCAGGATACGCTGAACGATGTCGTCGCTGGCGATGTTCTCGGCTTCTGCCTCATATGAGATCAACACACGGTGACGAAGGACGTCCGGCGCGATCTGTTTGATGTCCTCGGGCGTGACGAAGCCGCTGTCCGTGGACAAATGCGTGCGCTCGTGCTGCCAAAACCATCGAGATACCTGCACGGGGCGAGGCACCGAAGGAGATCAACGGGCGCAGATCAGCCAGACCGAACTGCTCTGGTGTTCGTGTCGCCAGCACCAGATTTAACACATAATCCTTGATCTTGGCGTCGACGTAGATGTTCTTGACCACCTCACGCGCATGGAGCAACTGTTCAGGGGTCAGGACAGGCCGCACGGTGGGAATCGTGGCCCCGGTCATGCGGTCGAGGATGATCCGCTCCTCGTTGGGCTTCGGATAGTCGACCAAGACCTTCATCATGAAACGATCGACTTGTGCTTCGGGCAGCGGATAGGTGCCTTCCTGTTCGATGGGATTCTGTGTCGCCATGACCAGGAATAGTTCATCCATCCGGTAGGTCTTGTCGCCGATGGTGATCTGCCGTTCTTGCATGGCCTCCAGCAGCGCGCTCTGTACCTTAGCCGGCGCACGGTTGATCTCGTCGGCCAGGATCAGATTGGCAAATAATGGACCCTGATGGATCGTGAACTCGCCGGTGGTCGGGTTGTAGATCTGCGTACCGACCAGGTCGGCCGGCAACAGGTCGGGCGTGAACTGGATGCGGGCGAACTCGGACTGGATGGCGTCAGACGCCGTCTTGACCAACAGGGTCTTGGCCAGTCCCGGCACGCCTTCCAGGAGGATATGGCCGTCTGCCAGCAACGCGATGATCATGCGTTCGACCAGGTACTTCTGGCCCACCATTACTTTATTGATTTCGGCCAGAAGGTCGTGTAGAAAAAAGGACTCGCGGTCGATGGTCGTGTTCAACTCGCGAATGTTTCGATGCAAACCTGCATCCATGACGTTCTGCGAGCCTACTACGCTCTGTGGATTCTGGCGGTTGCCCCCAAACGGGTTTTGCATACTTGGGGTCATGACTCATGCCTCCTAAAATATCTGTCGATTCTCATGTGCCAAGGCCAACACTGTATCACGTTCTGCATTGGCAGGTCTTTACAGGTAGCTACCAACAACCTAACAGCGACCTCACACCGATTGGTACCACTCAAGATGCCCGACGCTACCTTCTGGGATGTTTCAGTTGACAACTGCCCGGCAATCGGCTCCCATGACGGTTTTGCCAATCCGTTTCCGGACAGTCACGTGGCTACGGATCGATTCCGTTGCACGATGAATTGATGTGCGAAAGGTGCATATGCCGAAACTTTCATATAACGGACGCCCGGTCCGGTCCGTTCCGAAGCTTCCACTGCGAGCGGAAAACCATAGCCCGATTTGTGCCGGGATCTACTGTTCGTTGTCTATGGGCAAGCAGATCGTAAATGTGCTGCCTTGTCCGAGTTTGGTCTCCAATTTGATGTCGCCGCCATGTGCGGCCACGGTATCCTGGGCAATGGTCAACCCCAATCCCATGCCTTGGGGAAACCGCCGATCGGCCGTCGAACGCTGAAAGGCGTCGAAAATGCGTGTTTGGTCCACACTGGCCACGCCGCTGCCGGTGTCGCGTACTCGAATCCAGCAGACCGGTGGCAGCTCTCCCCTGGCGTCGATTCCCGCCTCGACCGAAACTTCGCCGCCGGGCTCTGTGTATTTGATCGCGTTGGTGAGCAAATTGCCGATTGCGCGCCCCATCTGATCCGGGTCAATGGCGATTGCAGGCAAATTCAACGGAATGTCGACGCGCCAACGCAGCCCCTTCTGTTCGGCCGTCTGTTGCCAAAGAGGCAACACGGACGGTAACCACTGACTCAACGGCATTTGACTGCGACACAGTTCAAGTGATCCCAACAACTGGCCGTGTAGCCGTGTCAAGTCATCGAGCAAGGGTTCCATACGCTCGAGTTGGTCGTCCATACCGTCCAGAAGCTCGTGACGTAGGGCCATGTCATCGTCTGCGCCTTGGCTGAGCGCATAGACTGCTGCCCGCAATGCCCCCAGCGGGCGACCGAGTTCGTGGACAAGATCGGCTAGCAAGCGGCGCCTGGTCTCTTCCACGCGCGGAGCCGATCGACCAATGCGTTGACCTCTTGGTAGAGGCCGTCGATTTCGGTGATGTCCTGCTCAGGCAGAGAAGCAGGTGTGTTGCCGGCTGCGATCTTTGCCACGGTTTCGGTCACGCGTTGCATTGCGCGTCGCCAAGCGCAGGGCAAAGTATGCACCGAGCGCCACGCCGAGGAACAGCATTGCAGTAAAAGCAAGCGCCAATAGCCACACCGAGCGTCGAACATACTGTTGCGCCGCCCCCACCTCACGCGAAAGCAGGATTACGCCGGCCAACTGTTGATCCAAATTGAAGACGGGTACCAGCACGTCGGCCATTGTCTGCCCTGTACGGGCATCGCGCACCGTCAACTGAATTTTGCTTTCTCCTCGCAGCACTGCAGACACATGTTCGTCTCGTAATTCCTCTCCGACCGCAAGTAGCGCCGGCGAACCGGAGGAGGCCAGCACTCGACCTTGGGTGTCGAGCAGTGTTACGGTGCTGAGAGAGAGGTCGATATCGGCAACGAAATTCTCTGCCGACTGCGGATCGGACCAAATGTTCTGCATGGCGCCGGCCAATTCAGCCACGAGTCCTGCCTGTTCTCCGAGCCGCTGGGACTCTTCGGCCAGCACAGATTCTATGCTAGTCAGTGCGCCCTGGGTCGCCAGCAGACCGTAGGCGATCAATGCCATCAGCGGTACGATGATCAGTACCGGGACAATGTGGCTAAAGATGAGGCGACTGCGTAGCGAATGCATAGGGCGGGGATCCGAATCAGGCCGAACTGTCGGCGCGGCGGAACGAATTTGTAGCCGACGCCACGTACGGTCACTATCCGCGTCGGCTTTCCCGCGTCGGCCTCGACCTTTTCACGCAAGCGCCGCATGTGAACGTAGAGCACCTGCGGCTCGCCGACAAATTCTTCGCCCCATACGTTGTCCAAGAGTTCGTCCGCCGTTAGAATGTTTCCTGCCGAGCAGACGAGGGCGTACAACAGATCGAACTCACGCCGGGAAAGATCGAGCTCGCGACCGTCGATCTCAACCTTGTGGGCGGCCGGGTGCATAGACAGGTCGCCGATCTGTAGCTCACCATCTGCAACGGTTTGACGATTGATCGCTGGATGGTACCGTCGCAACACGGCCTTGATCCGTGCGAGCAAGACCGTCGAATCGAACGGTTTCGTCACATAGTCGTCCGCGCCCAATTCCAGCCCGAGTACCTGTTCCAGTTCCCGCCGGCGCGGAGTCAGAAAGATGACCGGTGCATCCGTTCGTCGCCGCACCTCTTGCAGCGCGTCGAGTCCGTCCATGCCCGGCAAGCCGATATCGAGAAGAAGCAGATCCGCCGGATCGGTATCCAGTTTCGCAAGCGCATCTTCAGCCGATCCGGCGTCACTGACCCGATATCCGGCCTGTTGCAGAGTAAAGGTGAGGCTGCGTCGCAATAGCGAATCGTCGTCAACCGTCATGATATGAAAAGTCATGCCCCTATTTTACCAGACCATCGCGACAGGCACATCTGCCGGAATACACCGGAAGGCTCTCGATGCGTTGACACCTGCTCTGGACCCGCAGTACAATCGGGTCATGCGAATCGCGACCTACAACATTCATGGCTGGCGGACAGCGGGCGGCGCGTCGAATTGGACCCTTGTCGCTCGCGTGTTGGAAGAGATCGGGGCTGATATTGTCGGGCTGAACGAAGTTTTTCATCCTCGGACTGTTGATGGCATGGAAGCGCCGGCGTTGACCGCTCTGGCTGCGCGCCTGGATATGCACGTCGTGTTTGGCCCTTGTCTGCGTTGGCCTGCACAGAACGACATGCCGGAAAACGCCTATGGAAATGCCTTGCTCAGCCGTTGGCCAATCTTAGCCAGCGCCGCCCACCATCTAACACCAAAAGAAGTACATCTGCAGGCAGCCGTCGCGGGGAAAGAAGAACGCGGTCTGCTGGAAGGACGGATTTCCCTGCCGGGAGACGCTCCCTTAACAGTCTATGTCACCCATTTGGATCATTCGTCAGAGGCGGCGAGGCTGGCCCAACTACGTACGTTGCGCACCTGGACTAGTCGTGATCGGAAACGTCCCCACATGGTCATGGGCGATTTCAACGCCATTAGTCGCTGGGACTGGGATGAGAGCGGGCTCGAATATCTTGCGTCACAGGCGGAAAATCGCGGCGGCAACCTGGTCGATGGCGACGGACCTCAGGTAGTCAGCCAAATGGAAAAGGCCGGCTATGTTGATCTATATCCACAATTTGGCGAACCCGGACAGCGCAGCTTTCTCAGTGCCTCCGACAAGAACCTGCGCATTGACTACCTGTTTGCCAGCCGGTCCCTCGTCCCGCTAGTCACTGCGTGCGGTATATGGCCCGAAGGGCCCGGGGAACAGGCGTCCGATCACAGTCCGGTATGGGCGGATCTGAGCCTGGAAACTGTGTAGACATGTAGTCTGTCAAAAGACTTTTTTCAGTCGCAGACGGACACGGATGGCCACAGAGTTTGCCTGAACTCATCTGTGTGAATCTGTGTCCATCTGTGGCTTATCTCAGGGCAGTCACCTGAGGCTATTCTTCTGGGCAATGGATCTATTCGAACAAGCACACCAGAAACGGCTGGAACAAGACGCGCCGCTGGCCGCACGGATGCGTCCACGGACCCTGGCCGACGTAGTCGGCCAGACGCACATCGTGGGACCGGGACGCCTGCTGCGACGCGCCATTCAGGCCGACCAATTGAGCAGCCTGATTTTCTATGGCCCGCCCGGCACCGGTAAGACCACACTGGCGCGGGTCATCGCCAATACGACTCGTGCACACTTTATCGCACTCAATGCCGTGCTCTCCGGCGTCAAGGATATCCGTGCGGCCATTGAAGAGGCCCAGGATCGCGCCAAACATTACAGCCAACGCACTATCCTATTCGTCGATGAAGTACACCGCTTCAACAAGGCACAACAGGATGCGCTCCTGCCCTGGGTGGAGAACGGCACTGTCATCTTCATCGGTGCGACCACGGAGAATCCGTATTTCGAAGTCAACAAGGCTTTGGTCAGCCGTAGCCGCATCTTCCAACTCCAGCCTCTTGACGAAGACGATCTCCGTGCCATCGTCCGCCAAACCCTGGCCGATCCGGACCGCGGATATGGTGCTACTCCGGCAGTCATCGATTTGGCTGCTGTGGACCATCTGGTGCACGTTGCCAATGGCGATGCCCGTGCAGTACTCAATGCACTAGAACTGGCCGTAGAGACGACGGACAGCGCACCAATTGATGAGATCAGTGCTCTCGTTGAGGACTGGGATTCGACTGTCCGGTCGGCCGGTCTCGATCCGTCCGGCTCAACACGCGCGATCCATATCACTCTTCCCATTGCCGAAGAGTCGATTCAGCGCCGAGCAGTTCTCTATGACAAGGAAGGCGACTACCACTTCGATACCATCAGCGCCTTTATCAAGAGTCTGCGCGGCAGTGATCCGGATGCGGCCATGTACTGGATGGCAAAGATGATCTATGCTGGCGAAAGCCCGCGTTTCCTCTTCCGGCGCATGTTGATCTTTGCCGGCGAGGACGTTGGACTGGCCGATCCGTTGGCGATGCAGGTCGTGGCATCGTGTGCCCAGGCCTTTGAGTGGGTCGGTATGCCGGAAGGTCGATTCCCACTTTCACAGGCGGCGCTCTATCTGGCCACGGCGCCGAAATCCAATTCAGCATTTGCCCTCTTTGACGCCCTCGCGACTGTCGAAAAGGACGCGGACAGCGGCGTTCCCAACCATCTGCGCGACGCCAAT
This sequence comes from uncultured Chloroflexia bacterium, assembly GCA_963715415.1. Lineage (GTDB taxonomy): Bacteria > Chloroflexota > Anaerolineae > Caldilineales > Caldilineaceae > JAWKOK01. Next base: position 186,054 of record CAVQSG010000055.1, read on the forward strand.
CGGGATCAGGAAGGATTTGGGCATGGCGAAGGTTATCTCTACCCCCATGCCTATCGAGATCACTGGATTGAACAGCAATATCTGCCGACATCTCACCAGGGAAAGGTTTTTTACCAACCATCGGATCAAGGCTACGAAGAAGGAATTCGTCGCCAGGTAGCCCGCCGGCGCGAGGCGCAACTTGCCGCGATGCTCGTCAGTGACGACGACGCCAGCGACATCTGGACCTATTCACCCACCGATCCGGTGCGCGAGCGATGGCTGCAACGCACGATCTCCGGTGCAGGTGAACGCCTCGCCCAGCTACGCGATCGCGTTTTGGACGCGGCTGCCCTCAAACGCCATAGCCTTGTGCTGGACTTGAAGGCCGGAACGGGATTGCTGAGTTGGGATGCGCTCCGTCGCGTGCCGGAAGGAGGTGTCTTCACGCTGGCGCGCAGCGCGCAGCGACGCAGATGCGCTGACACAGATGGCAGCGCGCCTGGCGGAGGTCGAACGGCCCTTGATCTTGCAGGGCGAACTTCCGTCGCTGCCTTCCCTGCTCAACGCCGCCGATGCGTCACGTTTTGACGCCATCGTCGGCAATAACGCTCTTCTCGACGCCGTCGACAAGCAGGCTGCGATCGCGTTGATCGCCGGATTGCTGGCAGAGGACGGCGTCATCAGCCTAGCCGAACGCGTGCCGCGCCATACCCAGCGACTTTATGCGTTGGCCGATCTGTCTTCACTGGGGCCGGACGTACGTGACCGAGTTGAGGCGGCTGAGGAGGCGATCTATCTGAACGCAGATGATCCGCTCGTCAACTGGGATGTGACGGATCTCGAGACCTATTTTGCGGCTGCCGGTTTCTCGGCGTCACTGGAATTGGTTGCAGAAACGACACAGGTGCAGGTCACTGAGGTGTTGCTGCAACGCTGGTTTGCCGAATCGAACGACGGTCGGCCTACATACGCCCAGCGACTGGCCATACATCTCACGTCCAGCGAGATTGGGCAAGTACACGAGCTCTTTGTGGCGCAGCTGTGCAATCGAGCCGTTGCCTGGTCAACTTGTACCGTTTACTTGGTTGCCGGCCCACGGCCCGCAGCGTAGCATTGCATCCTTTGTCCATTGGCGTACTGCAATTTGTTGTGCGTTTCGAGGCGTTTGGTGCGTGAAAAAATGCTGATTTTCAGGCGGCGCTTCATCAGGTAGAATCGAGCGACCTACCGGCGTCCATGTGTGATCTGATTGTCATGGACCAATCGGTTGTCATACACACAGTCCCTTAACTCATTGCCCTCAGGTATGGACGCTAAATTCTACACGGCGATACCGTAAGCGGAGGCTCTATGCGAGATTCGACCAACCTCTACGATTTTGCCGGCATCGGCGAATTGTCAGAAGCCACGACACAGTTACTCGCCTTAGGCATGCTGGCATCTTCAAATCGGTCGCAGCGCGCCGATGTCCACGATCGCGTCAAACACTTTGTGGTTCAGCGCGCACGTGACTACCTAAACCAAGTGCGCGAAGGGTTTACCCTCAGCGTGCGCACGTCGAATGTCGGTGATCGCGCTGAGATCGGCTATTTGTTGGATCGAGTGCTGACCGACTGGACTTCGTTGAGTGAAGAGTTGGGTCTGTCTGTGGCGATCGATGACAACGATGACGACGATGACGGCTTTGGTACGTCGCAGATTGAACGCGTGCGTGGTCAACTGTTGGCATTCGGCATGGCAGCCACCGCAATCGGCTTCCTCCCGCGTCTGCCGACTGAGCAGATCACCTTTCCCTACAGCTATACCCAACCGCCCAGTTACGCCGACATCTCGCCCCCCGACTCGCCCGGCGAGATGCTGCGACGCATCGAAGAAGTGGAGCAACTGTTGTGGCAGGTATTGGCCGGTAGTATGGAGGAGTTGGTGCGGCGGCGTTACGGTGCACTTCGACGTACCTACGGTTTCTTCGAAGCCAATGCGCTTTTGGCCGGCCAAGAGGTGGAACGCTTTGGTCTGAAACGGAAACGACCAGGGCTTACACTGCTATCTTAAACCGTTCGGAAATCGAGTCGCCGGTGATGTGTCGCGAATCCTCAATGGCTGACACGTCACCGGCGACGGCTGTCTATCCTCTCCTGAAGAGGGTGTCTCGGTCTGGTCTGTTCTTGTCTATGCGCGCACTTTCTGACCACCGTCAGCCTGGGCGCGATCCGCTTTCAGGTGGCAATGTTTGTACTTCTTGCCGCTGCCACACCAACAAGGATCATTGCGATTGAGATCGGGACCGGTTTTCCGGACGGTCTCTTGTTTTGCCGGTCCACCGCCGCCGTTGCCTCGGTGCATGCGAATGTTGCGGGCGATCGGCGCTGCGGCCTGTGGCTGTTGTTGCACCTGAACCGTAAAAATTGTTTTGACAATGTCGCTCCGGATGGAGTCCATAAGTTCGCCGTACATCGTAAACGCTTCACGTTTGTAGGCGACCAATGGGTCTACCTGGGCGATGGCCTGCAAACCGATGCCTTCGCGTAGGCGATCCAGATCGGTGAGATGGCGCACCCAACGGTTGTCGACCGCGCTGAGCATAATGAGCTTCTCGGCGGCGCGCATCTGCTCCTCGCCGACTTCCTCATCTTTGGCCGCGTAGGCCGCCAATGCCATGCCAATCGCTTCTTCTTCAACGTTACTGCGGCTCTTGTCCACCCAGCTTTCGGATGCAAAACTTTCGGGCATTGGGAAAACGCCGCCCAATGCGTGGACCAACTCGTCCAGTTCCCATTCGTCATCATAGCTCGACATGGTGAAGCTTGCGACCATACCGCCGACCTCTTCGGCGATCATCTCCTCCACCGACTTCTTTAGCGACGGCTCCGCCAAAATGCGGCGGCGCTGGTCATAGATACGATTGCGCTGTTCGTTGACGACTTCGTCGTAGCGCAGGACATGTTTGCGAATGTCGAAATTGTGCCCTTCGACTTTGGTCTGGGCATTTTCAATTGCCTTGCTGACCATCCCCGCCTCAATCGGCATGTCGTCGTCAACGCCCATGCGAGCCATGAGACCGCTGATCCGCTCGCCGCCGAACCGCCGCATGAGATCATCTTCCAGACTGAGGTAGAAGCGGCTGACCCCTGGATCTCCAAGACGCCCGGAGCGACCGCGTAGCTGGTTGTCAATCCGTCGCGCTTCGTGGCGCTCGGTTCCCAGAACCAGCAGACCGCCGCGTTCAAGCACGAATCCCTTGTCCCTCTCAGTCTCTGCCCACTTGTCAGTCAGAACGCGCGCCCAGAGTGCGTCGTATTTGCTCGTGGGGTCACCGCCGCGCTTGAGCAGTTCGATGGCATCGTTCCATTCGAACTGCGGGACTTCGGTCAAGTCGACCTCTTCCCTACGCAGTTGGTCACGTGCAAGGCCTTCCGGATTGCCGCCCAGCAGGATATCGACACCACGACCGGCCATGTTGGTCGCGATGGTCACCGCACCCGGGCGACCGGCCTGCGCGATGATTGTCGCTTCACGCTCATGGTTCTTGGCGTTTAGAATCTCGTGGGGAATGCCGCGTCGTTTGAGTAGCTGAGCGATACGTTCACTAGTTTCAATGGCCACAGTGCCGACAAGGACGGGTTGGCCGCGTTCATGGGCTGCGGCAAGCTCGTCCATAATTGCGCTGAATTTACTCTTTTCCGTTTGATACACCATATCGGCCTGGTCGTCACGGATCACCGGTTTGTAGGTGGGAACGCTGATGACCTCGAGGTCGTAAATGCGCTGGAATTCTTCTTCTTCGGTCTTGGCCGTGCCGGTCATGCCGGCCAGCCGATTATACATGCGAAAGAAATTCTGGAAGGTGATGGTCGCCAGCGTCATGGATTCCTTCTGCACCTTGACGCCCTCTTTGGCCTCGATGGCCTGGTGCAGACCTTCGCTGTAGCGTCTACCCTCCATCAGTCGACCGGTGAACTCGTCGACGATGATTACTTCATTGTTGCGAACGATATAGTCCTTGTCACGCCTGTAGAGAGCATACGCACGCAACGCGTTGTCCAAGTATGGAATGAGGTCGAAGTGTTCCGGACTATAGAGATTCTCAAAACCCAGTCGCTGCTCAATAAAGGCGATTCCCTCTTCGGTCAACGTGGCAACCCGCTCTTTTTCGTTGATGACGAAGTGTTCTTCGTCGTGCAGATTCGGCATCAAGTTCGCAAATTGGACATAGTAATTGGAACTTTCGCGAGCCTCGCCGGAGATAATCAGCGGCGTACGCGCTTCATCCACAAGAATGTTGTCGATCTCATCAATGATCGCATAGTGGAGCTCACGCTGGGTCATCCGATTGATGTCGCGCACCATGTTGTCGCGCAGGTAGTCGAAACCAAATTCATTGTTGGTCCCATAAGTGACATCCGCGCGATAGGCATCGTAGCGGGGAATCGGGCGCAGCGCTTGGAAACGGTCGTCGGCGGCCGGGAACTCAGGGTCGTAGATAAAGCTGCCCTTGTCCGGACCCTGGGCGCTATTCTGGATGACTGCTGCGCTCAGACCGAGTAAATGATAGATCGGCCCCATCAATTGCAGGCCTACTTTGGACAAATAATCGTTGGGCGTCACCAAGTGGACGCCGCGGCCGACCAGGGCATTGAGGTAGAGCGGCATCGTGGCCACCAGCGTTTTGCCTTCGCCGGTTTTCATCTCGGCAATGGTACCTGAATGAAGAACCATGCCGCCGATCAACTGTACATCGTAGTGACGCATCCCCAGCGTGCGTTTGCCGGCCTCGCGCACGGCAGCAAATGCCTCCGGCAGAATCTCGTCCAAGATCCCCTTCTCGATATCCAGCATCTCTTTCTTGATGCGGTCGACTTCGACGCGGGCGAACTTCTGCTCTTCCGTCCCGAGAACGGCCAAATACTCTTCCTCTGCGGCAGCCAGACGCTCCGCGCATCCGACGTCACCGATTGAATTCGTTCTCGAAATGCACTTGTCATCGCCCGTAGTTCGTCGTTGCTCTTGCGCTCAAACTCCGGTTCGAGCTGATTTATCTCTTCGACAACAGGTTCGTACTTTTTCAGGGCTTTCTCGTTTGGATCACCGACAACAGAGTAGTAGAGCTTTTTGAACATGGTCTTCCTCTATTAGATCAGGGGACGCAGACTCACTGCGCAGTCCTGCAACATGAACGCTGTTTCACACTTCACAGACCGAACCGATTGGATCAGAATATACAGCATTTGTCGTCAAAGAACCCAACGTCAGTCCGGTCGAGCTGGTTCAGCCAACACGAAGTTTGGATTCCCCGAATAACGACTGCTAATTGTACCATGCCCCAATTCGACGTCAATATCGTTGCGTCTACAGGGTGCATACCACATTTTGGGGCTTCCTCAAGGAGATTCGTTTCGTGCTGTCGACGGGCGCCCCGGAAAATGGGATGCACCCGCGTCTACATGGGTGCATCCCACATTTTGGGGCTTCCTCAAGGAGGTTCGTTTCGTGCTCTCGACTGGCGCCCCGGGAAATGGGATGCACCCCGTCTACATTCGGGCACCAACTCGAACTTTGTTTCCTCACACAATGGTGCGCTCAAAGCAGCGTCCACGCGGAAACCGTCTGTCGTATCGATGGATATCGGGCGTGCGTTTTTGGCGGCACACAAAAAAGTCCCGCGCTCCATGGAGCGCGGGACTTTTGGACGCAGCAATTCGGCTCAGACGATGTGTGCAGTACCCTACTTGACGTGGACCTTGATCTGCTTGGGGCGGATCTCCTCGGCCTTGGGCACGGTCAATGTAAGCACACCATTTTCAAACAGCGCCTCGATATTCTCCACGTTCACCGGGACGTTGAAGGTCAACCGTCGCTCAAATTCACCGTGATAGAGTTCTCGCTTGAGATAGTCAACCTCACCCTCTGCGGCCGGAAAGTGACCCCGGATGGCCAACTCTTCGCCTTCAAAGGTAATTTCAACGGCTTCGGGATCTACACCAGGCATGAACGCCCGAAGTGTGAAACTCTCCTCGTTGCTCCACGCATCCAGGGGGAGGCGCATGACGCGTTTGGCTTCCTCACCGCTGTGTCCGCCATTGCGTGCATAATCGTACGAGCGCGTATCAAGCATGCGATTCATGGCGTCCGCCATGGAAACGAAATCACGCACCGCGTTGTTGTAAGTCTTGACTGCCATTGTTTGTTTCCTCCAGCATGTTCTCAGATTTCTTTAACTTGAATCGATTGGTGCTTGTCTTGTCCAGCAACAGAACCCAGTCTAGCCAATAACTGTTTGACCGGCGCATGCGCCCCATTATCGACCGGTTTGCGTTATGTCAGCGAAACATTAGCGCAGATCTCCGAATTTGCCATGCCTCGGAAAGACGGCTGTGCCGCGACTGCTGTTATTGGGTGGTATACCACGAATTGTGTGAAAGTGGTTTGCTCTCTCTCTGGTAGATTGCGAATTTACACACACTTCGGGATACCACCTTATTGGTGCATGCACGGCGTATCCAGTTGGACTAGAACGGTACGGCGGCCCGCAATTCCCTTGGCGAGGCGGTCGGTAACTGTCAGCAAGTGTGCGTTGGCAATCCAGCCGGTGATGATCACATCAGCGTGGTCTGCGGTGATCTGAATATCTGCAGCGGGCCCACCCAACAACGGGTGACGAGAAAGCGCGTCTGGTACGCGCCACGCTGTGATCTTGTCGGTTGTGGTGTAATGCACTGTAACCATAAGAGTCACCTCCCAAATCATTTCCGGTATCGACAAACGAGAAGATGCCGGCACAATTAGTGAACCGGATCAAACCGGCTTCAAGCCGAGAAAGAAATCAGCTGCAACTGTCGCGCTGTCTACACTCGACTGTACTCGGCGGAAATATCGCACTGCACAACCTTACCAGACGGTTGTTTGAACGATACCAGAGAGGCATTGGTAATTCATTAGCGATGGAATAACGGTTTTTGAACGGCCACCCACTACTCTGCACTTATGCAGAAGACGCTCGAATATTGGAACATATGTTCTGAAGCGGAGAGAAACTCCATGTCTTTTTCAACAGCCGATCGAAACTCGTGCGTAACTTCGACTAGGGGCGTGCGTCAACGTAATTACACAGTATCAACATATGTCTTAGGCTCCCGTCGTCGTGATGTTACAGCCAGGAGCCATTCGCGACGAACGATTTGGAGACGGACTATGGATAACAATCATTCATCCCTGTTTAGTATTGCCCTACTTATGGGCATCATCGGCACAGTCGGCTTCTTTCTTGTGGCCGCGGCCGCGGCTTCCGGAGGCTTTTGACCGGAAGAAACGGAAAGCGAACAAAACAAAGGCAGCAGAGGATCCTCTGCTGCCTTTGTTTTGTTCGCTTTGGAAGTCGGTCGAATCAGAATTCCAACATGGCTTTGACGACCTGACTGGATGGTTGAAGCCAAGCCGGAAATTGTTCGACAATCTCATCGGGCGTGGTTCGATGAGTGATCCATGGGTCCAGTTTAACGCTTCCCATAGTCAAAGCATCGATGACATATCGGAAATCCCTGGCCGTCGCGTTGCGACTACTTAACAGGGTCAATTCGTGGCTATGAAAATAGGGATCCGAAAATGTGATGTCGTCCTGGACCAGGCCTACGAAGACAAGTTTTCCACCGTGTGCCGGATAGTGAAACGCCTGTTGCATCGAGTGGACATTCCCGGTTGCATCAAAGACGGTGGTTGGGCCTTGAGGAACAGCAGCGCGAAGTTGCGCATCCGGATCGCGAACCGGGTCAATCCGATCAGATATTCCCAACTGGGAAGCGGCAAATTCTACCCGCACACGGTTCATTTCCATTCCCAAGACATGCGCACCTTGTAGACCTGCAAAGAGCATTACACCCAGTCCAATCGGCCCGGCTCCGATAACCAGCGTGGGTTCACCCGGTTTCAATTCCGCACGGGCGACGGCATGTGCCCCGATGCAGAGCATCTCTACCAATGCAAGATGGTCGATCGGCACATCGTTGGCCCGATGCAACTTTGCCGTCGGGACGATGATCTCTTCGCTCATGCCGCCGTCAATGTGGACGCCAAGCACCTGTAGCTGCGTACAGCAATTTGTCTTGCCGGCCCGGCATGCACCGCATAGACCACAATTCAGGTACGGCTCTACCGCACAGATATCTCCGACGCTCAGCTCCGCTGCCCGTACGACGCCGTCTGCATCGTCGCCTAGTTCAAGGATCTCCACACCCAATTCATGGCCCAGAATCCGCGGATACGAAAAGAACGGTTGTCGACCGCGGTACGCATGGAGATCCGTACCGCAGATGCCCACGCGCCGGACGCGGACACGCGCAAGACCCGGTCCAGGGCTGGAGGGAGCTTGCGTCTCACTCAGCTTCAAATTCTCCGGCTGTTCCAGCACGATTGTTTTCATCAGTTTTCCATCACTCTTTTCCGGGTTCCTGCGTCGCCAAGTGCAGCGCGCATCCGTTGAATTAGCTCTGCTTGTGCCGTTGCCGGAAGCATCACCGATTGCCGGGACAGACCACTGGCGTAGACAGCCAACATCGTGTCGAAATCCTGACAGGCGCGTTCCAGCTGAAGCGGATGAACCGACGCATCATCTTCCAACCAGTCGAACATTGCCTCAGTCATGGCTGCCTGCCCCAGCAAATCTTCCTCCTCGTACCGATGTTCTCCGGAATCGGTCCGGCCGTCAATCGTGAGGCGCCAGGACCACATGGTCCATTCCAGCGAGCCGCGTAGCCCGTACACGGCGACGCGTTTGTGAACATTGACGCTGCCGCCTGGAACGACCTCGGGTGCATTGCTGCCACAGCGCAACAATGCCTGAACTTCATTATCATAGGCAATCGTGGCCAGGCACTCATCCGGTGCGTAATGCTGACGCTCATTGGCCAGCAATCCGCCGACCCCGCCGATCTGTCCGAAAACAGCGCACGGCTTGCCGAGAGGGTTGAACGCGCCGATGGCCTGCAACGTATGGGTGCCCTGGTAGGCCATGTTCATACCGGAACTGGCATCGATGAAACGAACCTCTCCTAGTTCGCCCTCCTGCACGATTCGCTGCAGAGCAGCCCGGCGGGGGTGAAAATGCAGTTGATGATTGACCGCAATCTTCAGCTTTGAGCGGTCGAGAAATCGGCGAATTCCTTGGAAATCCTCCCACTGAACCGCCAACGGTTTTTCCACTATCAGTGCAGGAATTCCGGCCGCGTCGGCCGCCTTGAAGACCTCAAGGCGAACGTTCGGAGGTGTATTGACATGCACAACATCGGGCCGTACCTGTTCGAACATCTCGCGATAATCTATGAAGCGCTGTTCTACTTGATAGCGGTCACCAAATGCATCCAATGCCTCCGGCTGTCGCGTCGCAACGGCGACCAATCTCCCGCGTGTGATCTCGCGATATGCGTCGGCGTGACCGCGCGCACGGCCTCCACTTACACCAATGATTGCGCATTTGAACATCTCGTTCGTCCTCTCAAGGATGTAGGATTACTTTGGCGCACCGGCCGCCGAGCCGCCTTATAGGAACTGTACAAGGATTTCTACCGAGATATTCACGACTCTTTCAGAAACAACTCGACGACCGGCACGTCGACCGGCGGCTTCTGCACCGGCAGCTCGAGCGTCAATGTATCAGCGCCCAGCCCGCCCATGGTCGTGTTGAGCGCTGATTGCGCGGGATCGATGACGCGCATCTTGATCTCCGACGCGTCGTTGAGGAGCTGCGCATAGTCGACTCGATGTGCCAGCCCGGGCAAATGTACGTGCCGGAAAGGCCAGTCGAAAAGGTGTAGATAGAGTCGGTTACCGTTTTGCGTAAAACGGCAGTCCGGTGGCGGCGTAAATACGCTCGGTCCACAGCCATAAATCGCGCGGCTGTGAAGCCGCATCCAGGCGCCGATCTCGCGTAGCCTGTCGATGGCCCGCGGCTCGAACTCGCCGCGCGCATTGGGTCCGGCGTTGAGCAACAGGTTGCCGTCCTTGGACACCGTGTCGACCAGCATTTTGATCAACATTTCCGTAGACTTCCAGTCCAGATTGTCGCGATGATAGCCCCAACTGCCGTTCAGCGTCTGACATGCCTCCCAAAGCACCGGCTTGCCCCCTGCCGTCATAGGACCCGCCGGCTGGTATTGCTCCGGCGTGACGAAGTCGCCGGGGATGTCAAGCCGATTGTTGACCAAGATGCCGGGCTGCAATTCGCGCACCAGCGACATCAGCTTCTCCGAGTCCCAGTCGTCGCGCCCTTTGCCCTTGGACCAGCCCCAATCTTGCTGCGGGTAGGAGAAGTCGTACCACATAATGTCGATCTTGCCGAAGCGAGTCAGCAGTTCCCGGGTCTGTCCGTGGAGGTAGCTGCGGTATTGGTCGATATCCCGGCCGGCATTGCGCTCGCGATAGGCGATGTCCTCGCGCATGGGATGCAGTCCATCAACCGGATATTCGGGGTGGTGCCAGTCGATGACGGAATGATAGAAGCCGATTTTGATCCCCTCACTGCGAAAGGCGTCCACAAAGGGTGTGAGCAGATCGCGTCCAGCCGGCGTATTGGTCGCCTTGTAGTCGGTCAACTCCGTATCCCACAGGCAGAAGCCGTCATGATGTTTGCTCGTGATCACCGTGTACTTCATGCCGGCGGTCTTTGCAAGCCTTGCCCAAACAGAGGGATCATAGAGATCCGGGTCGAAATAGTCGAAGTAGGGCTGATACGCTTCGTCCGAGATCATCTCGCGATTCTTGATCCACTCATGTCGCGCCGGCATCGCATAGATGCCCCAGTGGACAAACAGGCCAAACCGATCATGGGTCCACCAAGTTGAATTAGGCATGCAATTCCCTCCATTCATATTGAGTCATTTATCGACCGTCCGCCATCACGGACGTCCCGCGCGCGGCTGCCCAAGAGGCCATCCGGCCGGCATCGCCCTGCCAGAGACGCTCTGCCGCCCAGGGAAGGGGTTTTGGCGGACCGTCACATTCGAGCTTGATGACCGGGAAGAGCTCGGTCGGCGCCTGCTTGGGGAGACCGTACAGATAGAGATGGTCGTTTGTCTGGGTGAAGGCGATCTTCTGGCCGGTGGTAAGCAGCGTGGCCTGCTTGACCGGCGTGGCCAGCCCGCCTAGGTTGACGGCGCCACTGCCGTCCCAGAAGCGGATGATGAGATAGAGATTGTTGCCCTTACGCGTCTGGCGTCCGCAGGTGATGAATTCGCAGACGTCGCCTGCCTCCACACCGTAGATGGCCTCGCCATGCAGATCGAGCCACCGGCCGATGGCATCGGACCGTGCGACGAACTCCGTGGGTAACTCTCCGTCTGCAGTCGGACCGACGTTGAGCAGCAGATTGCCCCCTTTGCCTGCCGACTCCACCAACATGTCGAGCAACAGATCGGCAGGCCGCCAGCGCTCGCCAAAGGTATGGCACCAGAGCCGCCACGTGCTGACCTGACAACTCTCCCACAGTCGATCCGGATCGGCCGCAATCTCGTGCTCCGGCGTGCCGAAGTCGCCCAGCTGCCGCGAACGCCCGGTGCTGTGGGCCGCGCCTGACGCCGGAATGTCGGCGCCGTCTTCGTCCACCCCGAGCCGGTTGTTGATCAGAATGTCGGGCTGTAACGTCCGCATCATCTCGACCAGTTCGGCGGCCTGCCATTCGTGCGCGCTCTGGGGCCAGGCGCCGTCAAACCAGATCACATCGATTTTGCCGTAATTGGTCAGCAGTTCGCGCACCTGATTGTGGACATAGTCGCGGAAGCGCGCCCACCCTTCAGGGTCACGCGCCGGTCCGAGCCAGTAGCCGGGAATGCGCCAGTCGGCCAATGAATAATAGAGGCCGACCCGCAGACCGGCAGCACGGAACGCGTCCACATATTCGCGTACGAAGTCCCTGCCGGGCGTCTGCTGTGCCGCAGAGTAATCCGTATATGCCGAATCCCACAGGCAGAAACCGTCGTGATGACGGGTGGTCAGCACGGCGTACCGCATACCGCCCTGATGGGCCACCTCTGCCCACCGGGCCGGATCATAGTTCTGAGGATTCCAGGCGCAGGCCCGAGCCGCATAGTCGCTTTGGTTCAAGCGCTCGCGAAAAAGCACCTGTTCCCCGCGGCCATACTGGGCATAGGGTCCCCAATGGATGAACATGCCGTAGCGCGCTTGGGGAAACCAGCGCCATTTTTCAGGGATTTGCATTGGTTCGAGCCTCCTGGTTGTGAAACGTGACACGTGAATATGTGAGACATGATGGGTGTAAATGTGGTCGGACCGGCGGCGCAGGTCTGATGCACAGAATATGCAATTACGCCTCGCCCTGCCGCCATAGATCGCCGACCGCGTCCAGCTTCGGATCGTCGAGATAGCCGTATCGATTGATCCAAACACCATCGGCGCGGCTGCGGGCGACCAGGGCAAAGCGCCGGCGGAAGTCGTCCAACGGTCCATAGCCGTGAACGATGGGTGTAACCGGCACACGCCCACCGACGGCAACCATAGCCTGCTCAATCTTGCGCGCTTGGGCCGCGTTCGAAATCGGGTGCATTTCATCCGGTTCGGGATATCCGTAGTCGGCGATGGTGTCCCCGCCTGCATTGGGTTCGTTCAGGTCCAACAGATTGACCAGACAATGCACCAGCACTTCTTCATCCAGACCCGGATTTTCGGCCAGCAGCACGTCACCCCAAAACTTGACGATCAGCGACCAGTGCATGGTGTAGAGCTTGGGCGCAATCGAAGCGCTGAAGGCGGCGGCACCGGCAAAGTCAAAACCGGTGAGCTGGGTAAAGGGCGGCATGAAGGCATTGGTCGCCAGCTCTTTGCCAGATCCGCCAAATGTCTTGATGGCATCGTCCCACTCCCGCAGCAGATCGACCGACATCGCCGCTTTCAGCACAAACCAGTCCGCAACATGCGGAAAGCGGGTCAGCAACCGCACTAGCGAGTATTTGCCGCGATCCGGCGACGCAAAGTCAGCCAAGTCGTCATTCGTCAGACCGCCGTGAAGATAGTCGTAAAAACGTGCGACACCGTCGCGTATGGCCGCAAAGTCGAAGCCGTGCGCTGCGGCGAATTTTGCCGCATGCGGCCCAAAATCCTGAAACGCTTCATTCAACGTATAGCACGGCAACTCAGGCCAGTCGGGACGAATGCCGTCGATCTGCGGATATCGGGCAAAGATGTCACGCGTCCACGCCCGATTCCAGGCGCGAATGGCGTGGCTGGCTGGGCTGCCCACATTGGCCATCCGCTTGCCGGGCAGCGAGCCGTCAGGCAAACGCGGAATGTCTTCGTCACGCAGGCCGGGCGGCTGGGTGGCGCCGGTCTGGATATAGACCTTGAGCCCGCGTGCCTTGGCTGCAACGATGAAGTCGGCGATGATCGTGCCGTGCGCTATGGTCAGATCGTTGGCCGGCCGGGGTTGGTAGAGTGAATCGCGGAAGAAGTCCGGGTTCGCTTCATGGCCGGGCCCACTGCGCATCCAAAGCGCGTGTTGGCCCCACAGCAGCCGGTCGAAGAGCCGCACGCTGGCGCCGGCGTCGTCGGGCGGCTGAAAGCTGCCTTCGCCTTCTGCACCTGGTGCAGCCACGGACGTGTTCACAGCGACCGCATTGGCTCCGGTGCGGGTGACGATATTGTCGAGGATTTCCTCCACGCCCTCATTTTGGATGAACGGTGAAAGCACAGTAATGCCGAGTTGGCGCTTGATTTGAGACATGATGGTGATCTCCGCAGAAATGCAGCATACTTGCACAGGGAATCCGGATACATCCCGCATTCTCGCCTGTGTGAGCTTTGCTAGTTCTAGTGTTTTCTGTGGTTTGGGTACTTCCTGTCACTACAACGAATTCAGACGGCAACGAATTACATTAATGGTGTCCAGGTTCGGCTACTACTGGACAAAGATCGGCGAAAACGAGAGCAATCATTCGTTCCTGTCTGAATTCGTTGTAGTGATTCATTGCAACCACAGAAAATATTAGAACCAGGAGCTTTGAACTTTGGCTACGCTGTTGTCATCCACCCCGAATGTGGAAACGTTTCATGCTCGTTCCAATACGTATGTGACCCCCGCCTGCGCGTTGAACTCGACCATACCCGATTCTACCTCCACCACCGGTACAGTCGCACCATCGGCAAAGACCGTTAGCGGCGTACCGGCGCGCACGCGACAGGGGCCGTTTCTGGCCACATCGATGACAGCGCCGGACGGTATGCCGTCCGCCCACGCAATGTCGACCGTAAAGCCACCACGAGCACGCAGACCGCGGACGCGGCCCTCGCGCCAAGTGGACGGCAGCGCCGGAAGCAAGTGCAGCTCGCCGGCGTGGCTCTGCAACAACATCTCCGCAATCCCCGCAGTCACGCCGAAGTTGCCGTCGATCTGGAACGGCGGATGCGCGTCGAACAGGTTCGGATAGATGCCGCCCTTCTGCATGACTACGCCGGTCTCCTCACACGGTACGAGCATGTTGCCGATCATCTTGAGCGCGTGGTCGCCGTCCTCAAAGCGAGCCCAGAAGTTGACCTTCCAGGCCATGGACCAGCCGGTGCCGCCGTCTCCACGGAGCTCAAGCGACCGTCTGGCAGCTTCAAAGAGTGCCGGCGTGCCGCGCCTGGTGATTTGGTTGCTAGGGTGCAGCGCCAGCAGGTGCGAAACGTGGCGATGGTGGTCGTCGGCATCGTCCCAGATCCAGTGCCCATTCCTGCAGTTGTCCCAAACGCCCGATCCGGTACGCATAGAGTCTTTCCATGGCGTCGCCCAGTTCGGCGCTGAATTGGGTGTCGATGCCCAACACATTTGCTGCGCTGATGCAATTGGAGAAGAGATCGCGGATCAGCGCCATGTCCATTGTGGACGCATAGCTGACGGCCGCTCTTTGGCCGTCGGGCGTGGTGAACTTGTTTTCGGGGGACGTGGCCGGCGCGGTGACCAAATGACCGTCGTGCTCGATCAGCCAGTCCAGCAGAAACGTCGCCGCCCCCTTCATCAGCGGATAAGCCCGCTCGCGCAGGAATTCGACATCACCGCCAAAGGCGTAGTGTTCCCAAAGATGCCGGCAGAGCCAGGGCGCGGCCATGGGCCAGCAGGCCCAGACGGGATCGCCCTGGCCGAAGTTGCCTACAGGCGCGGTCTGCCGCCAGAGGTCAGCGTTGTGGTGGGCGACCCAGCCGCGCGCACCGTAATTGGTCGCCGCTGTCTTGCGCCCGTTGACGCTCATCTCTTCGATGAGGTCGAAAAGCGGTCCGTGGCATTCGGCCAGGTTGGTGACTTCGGTCGGCCAGTAGTTCATCTGGGTGTTGATGTTGACCGTGTAGTTTGAGCTCCAGGGCGGGCGGATCTCGTCGTTCCAGATGCCCTGCAGATTGGCCGCCTGCGTGCCCGGCCGCGACGAGGCGATGAGCAGGTAGCGCCCATATTGGAAGAGCAATGCAACCAATTGCGGGTCGTCGCCCCCACGAAAGGCGCGTATGCGTTCGCCGGTCGGCCGGTCGGCTGCCTCAGTGCGGCCCAGGTCGAGGACGACGCGCCGGAAGAGGCGCCGGTGACTGGCGATGTGGTCGGAGCGCATGACCGCGAAGGGACGTGCACTGGCGACGGCAGCATCGCGGCGGGCGCGATCATGGGGATCGATGCCCGATGTCGAAGGCATCTGATCGAAGCCATTGAAGCCGGTAGCCGCAGCAAGAACGATGGTCGCTTCGGTCGCGCCGGAAACGGCGATGCCCGTTCCGTCGCTCTCGAGCGTCGCGCCGTCGTCAGCCAGGATCTGGGCATGAATGGCGAAGGCCATGCCCTGCTCGGTGTCATTCACGGCATAGACCACAGGCTCGTCTGCCGGCTTGTAGGAGGGCACCACGTGGCTGGGCGCCCGTCCGGAGAGCACGAGACGTCCATCGGCATCGGCTTCGGCAGTGAAATGCAGCCGGCTGTCCAACTGCGCTTCGAACGAGAGCCGGCCGGGTTTGTCAGATGTCAAGCGCAGCACAATGGCCTGATCGGGCACTGTGGCAAAGACCTCACGCGTGAATGTGACGCCGTCAACCTGGTAGCCGACCGACGCCAATGCCGTGTCCAGATCCAACTCGCGGCGGTAGTTGCTGATCTCTCCCTCGTGCCCGAAGTGGAGGCGCAGATCGCCCAGTGGTTGGTACGATTGGGTGAAGACACCCTGCATGCCTCTGGCCAGCGCATCGGCTCGCTCGTACTCGCCGGCGAAGATGGCCTCACGCACCGCAGGCAAAACCTCCTTGGCGTCGGAGTTGTTGGCGTCGCGCGGGTAGCCGGACCAAAGCGTGTCTTCGTTGAGCTGAAGTCGTTCCTGATCGACGCCTCCGAAGACCATGGCGCCCAGCCGACCGTTGCCGATGGGCAGTGCCTCCACCCACTCTGCCGCAGGTTCGTCATACCAAAGCTTGAGATCGCCAGTGAATGCCTCATCGTCATTCTGCTGCGTGAAGGAAGGCAGCTTGCCCGCCACGTAGGGCTCGTCGCCCACCTCGGCCTGAAGCCGGTTCAGTTCGGCGGTCAACTCTTCGACCACATCGGCGTAGGCCGGATCGTGGTAGACACTGTTCAACTCGTACGGGTCATTCTCCAGATCGAAGAGTTCCCATTCGGGCTCCTTGGGATCGTCGATTGCCCCCATCTGTCCCAAAGCGTCGGCGTAATAGTAGATGAGCTTGTGGCGGTGGGTACGCACGCCGAAGTGGGCGTAGACGTTGTGATGAGCCAAGTGCATCCAATAGCGATAGTACATGGAACTCTGCCAGCCGTCCGGTGGTTGGCCTTGGAGCAGAGGCCGGAAGCTGTTGCCCTGCATCGCATGTCGACCGTCGCGGGGAATCTCCACGCCCGCCAATTCGAGGAACGTTGGTGCAAAATCGACGTTGAGGACCATTCCGTCACAGACGGTGCCGGGCGCAATCTCGCGCGGGTAGCGCATCACATACGGCATGCGCAGCGATTCCTCGTACATGAAGCGCTTGTCGTACCAGCCGTGGTCACCCAGGAAGAAGCCTTGGTCCGACGTATAGATGACCACCGTGTTCTCGGCCAGCCCTTCTTCGTCCAAAAAGTCCAGTAACCGGCCCACGTTGTCGTCAACTGCAGCGACGCAACGTAGATAGTCCTTGATGTAGCGCTGGTACTTCCACCTCTTGGCTTCTTGCGGCGTTAGTCCGTCGGGAACCGGCTGCTTGAGGTCCTCCAGGTTGAAGTCACGCTCGATGCGCATGGTTGCCGCCGCGGCAGCCGCGGCGCGGTTGCTGTAGTCATCGTCAAAGGTCTCAGGCTCGGGGATGTCGATCTCCTCGTACATGCCGGCGTGTTTCTCGTCCGGCTCCCAGGGACGGTGGGGCGCCTTGTGATGGCACATGAGCAGGAAGGGACGCTCGGGGTCACGTTCGCGCAGCCAATCAAGCGAGAAATCGGTGATCAGATCGGTGGCGTAGCCTTTGAAGACCTTGTGCTCGCCCATCTCGATCATTTCGGGATTGTGGTAGAGCCCCTGGCCCGGCAGCACATTCCAATAGTCGAATCCGGTGGGCTCGTGGGCAGTGCCGTGGCCCAAATGCCACTTGCCGATCATGGCAGTCTGATAGCCGGCGGCCTGCAACAATTTGGGGAAGGTCTGCAGTCGGTTGTCCATGGGCGTGGACAGCGTCGTCACGCCGTTGACGTGGTTATAGGTGCCCGTGAGGATGGTGGCGCGGCTCGGCGTACAGATGGAGTTGGTGCAGAAGCAGTTGTTGAAGCGCATGCCGCCCTCGGCGATGCGGTCCAGGTTGGGTGTCTTGTTGATGCGACTGCCATAGCAGCTCATGGCGTGGGCTGCATGGTCGTCAGTCATGATGAAGATGATGTTGGGACGTGAATCGGGCATGGTCGCTGCTCGCCTTTTCGGGAAAGGTATTCGCTCAATGGCAAATTTTCAATGTCAGTGGGCCGCTCGACAGGCGTGGTGCGTTGCAGGCCGACGACAAGGGCCTCTTCATCGATCTGCCATGTCGGCACCGCTTCGTCTCCCAGCAACTCGATTGCATCAATGGCGGCGAGAGAATAGATGGAACTGGTTCCCAGCGAACGAATGCGCACCTGACCATCCTCCGGCCAGCTGCATGACGTGGGCATAGAGCGCGCCGTCTTTGGTGGTGAAACGAATGTCTTCGCTGGTGAAGACCGTCCGTTTGGTGTCGGTAAATGCGCCTTCGAGAACCTGGGTCGGTCCTTCGCCGGACTCGTGCCAGGGTCGCGTGCCGTAGATACCCTCGCCGTTGACCTCCAGCCAGCGCCCGATCTCGCAGCAGCATCTCCTGCTCCGGCTCCGGAATGGTGCCGTCCGGGCGCGGGCCGACATTGAGCAGCAGCGCGCCGTTCTTGCTGACCACGTCGATCAGGTCGCCGATGATGTCGTTGGCCGCTTTGTAGTCATGGCCGTCGATGTAGCCCCACGAGTTCTTGGAGACCGACGTGTCGTTCTGCCAGAAGAGGCCGTGGGTGCCGTCGTACCTGGCCGCGTTCGATGTCGAAGACCGTGGTGCCGGCCGGGAAGGCATCGTATTTGTGGTTGACGGCAACACCCTTGCTCCCATTCCGCGCCCGCATTGTAGTAGTAGGCTGCGAACTGTTTCAGATAGGGCTTGAAGGCCATGTTCTGGATCCACCAGTCGAACCAGATGAGTTGGGGCTGGTACTTGTCGATGATCTCGCAGGTGCGCAGCAGCCAATCTTCCAGGAAGGCCTGATCCGGCGAATTGTCGAAGTACTGGTCGTACGGACGCCCCCGGCCTTTGGCCGGACCGTAGAAATCGGCGTACGCGGGATCCTGTACGTCGGACGGGAAGGCCATACCGCCGTTCATAAACCACCAATGCTCGGCCCGGTGGCTGGAGACGCCAAAGACCATCCCTGCGGCGCGCACTGCCTCCGCCAGCTCGCCGATGACATCCCGTTTTGGTCCCATCTCTGCCGCATTCCAGCGGCGAGAGATCGCTGCCGTACATCTGAAAGCCGTCGTGATGTTCGGCCACAGGCACGACGAATCGGGCCCCTGCATCCTTGAAGAGCTGCGGCCCAGGCCGTCGGGTCGTACTTCTCGGCCTTGAACATGGGGATGAAGTCTTTGTAGCCGAATTGGTCATGGGGTCCGTAGGTCGCACGGTGGTGTTCGTATTCTTTGGAGCCCTGTAGATACATATTGCGGGGATACCATTCGTTGCCGAAGGCCGGCACTGCATATGGCCCCCAGTGGATGAAGATGCCGAACTTGCCGTCCACATACCAATCCGGAAAGGTGTAGGCCTCCAACGAATCCCAGGATGCGGCAAAAGGCCCGCGCTCGATTCCGTCTGCAATGTGCTCAAGCGTTATCTTTGACATGTGTCATTTCCTCGCTATGACAGTGGTGCTTCGGATGAAAGAAGATGCATGTGTCTGATGTGGGCGAGATGAATCGTAGTTGTTTATTTGTTCCGATAACCGGTAGGGCGCGACCCTTGCGGTCGCCCGCTGCGGACAGGGGCAAGCCCTGTTCCTCAACGATCAGATATCTCGCCCCGCGCAATTTCAGAACTGGATGGCCACCATCTGATGACCGCTGAGCTTGGGCAACGTGAAGTTGACTCGCCCGTCATTCTCGGTATAGCCCAGATCCACCCCCTGTGGCACGATCGTCACAGCGGTGACCGGCTGCTCGACCCGTACCGAAACACCTAGATCGTAGAGCGGAATCACGTCTTCAATCACGTCGAAGTCCATGCCGCGACGTTCGGGAATATAGTGCAGCAGATGGACGACCTGACGCTTCTCCACTGTCTGCTCGTTCAAGGCGACGAAGACAGTGCTCGGTCCATCGTGACGCACCAATGGCTCGGGCAACAACATCTCCAGCGCGTTGAGGACGATGCGTTTACACCAGAGCGGTGCGTTCTGGTTGTACTGGCTGAAGATAGGGCTGCTGATGTAGATAACATTGCCGTTGCGCACGACAGCCGGTCGCGCCGGCGAGCCGCCCGGGGGGCTCTGACGATGGGAACAGAAGTGTTCCCAGGTGCGGTCGAAGGTAGCGGGGACGATATCGGCCAGGACTTGGGTATCATCCGCCGCCGTGATCTCGGTACCGCGCATGTACATGACATGTTCGACCGGCGGCAGCCCGTGCCCGAGCTCGGCGCCGGGCAGAAGATACTCGGCGAAGTCACCGCGAGAAGTTGGCGCCGCGAACCAGGTCGCCGTTGGCGTCGCGCGGCCCTTCTCCAGCCAGTGTAACGGCCAGCAAGTCCAGATTGAAGGCGTCGCCCTCCGCATTGAGACCGGACTCAAAGCTGGCGAGAATCGCGCCGCCGGATTCGAGATATGCGGTTAGCTTGGCCGCAAATTCGTCGTCGACCGGAATGTTGTCGGGTAGGATGAGCACGCGGTACGGTGACAGGTCACTGGCTGCATCCAGAATTTCGAACTGGTGGCCTGCTTCCTCCAACATGCGATTGGCCCCTTTGGCGCCGCCGGGCTGCTCGCGCGACAGTGGGCTGTGGAAGGCCTCTGGGGTGAAGACGCCGATCTCGCTGACCGCCCGCGCGCCCTGACACCAGGGCTCCTTTTCCTCCACCGAGCCATAGACGGCGCCGATCAGATCGTAGACTGCCGGCTCGAGTTTGCCGCGCGGGGGCAATTGGTCGCCGATCAGACATTTGGCGTTCATGGCGATCATCCGGAAGCACTCAAACTGGAGCGCGGCCGGATTCTTGAAGGATTGAAAGTCGCCCCATGCTGTATGGAACTTGCCGGTGTGGGCCATGGTATCCACACCCAGGTTGCGCGCATAGCGCTGGGTGACGGGGAAATGTTGATAGCCCCAATGGCCGCTGGGCAACGATTCAAGCTCCCAGTGGGTGTAGGCATCGTCCAATCCGCGGTGGCGCGGGCCGATGTGGCCGGCGTTGTAGAAGATGCTGCACTCGCTGCTGAACCGGCGTACGAAGTCGGTCATGTCGCGCTTGAACGCGTTGAGCGATGCCAGCGCAAAGTGTCCCCGTGCGTCCGCATCGGCTGGATCGAGACCGTCGGCGCGCATCTTGGCCTGGGTAAAGCGGTCGGTAGAGGGAATGGGCTGGACGATGTCGAAAAAGAAGCCGTCCACAGGCATCAGCTCGAAGAGTTCGGCCACGTGAGCCTTGAGAAAATCGACGTAGGGTGAATTCACATTCATCCAGCGGTAGAATCCGGCCTCAAAGGGTGGCGTCCCCAGGATCACGCCGTTCTCGTCTGTGCAGAGCCATTCAGGGTGGCGGCTGGATGTGTAGTAGTCCCACTGCACGGTTACATAGACCGGCGCGCGGATGCCGCGCCGGTGACAAGCCTCAATCTGTTCCACCAGTAGATCGGGCCGCTCCAGATGGGGGTGAATGCGCTCCGGAAACTGCTTGGACTGGTAGTAGAGCCGGCCGTGGTGACAGCGGGCAAAGCAGGTGATGGAGTTGACATGGGCCTTGACCAGCGTCTCGGCGAATTCGTCCGGATCGAAGTCCGCGCCGATGCCGGCGATGGCCTCGCTGGTGTGGTAGTCGAGGTGGATTTGGCGGTAGGGCAGAAAGTCGGATCGGTCCACGGAGGTGCTCCTATGATTACGGATCATGAATAGATGGTGTGCGATTTCGCAGGACACTACGTTTCGAAATCCTGAAAGAGCAGGCTCGGCTGGATTCCGTGATTGTCCTGATATTTGTTGCTCGTATATTCTTCATGTTCACCCTCAATGGTGTGGTGGTAGATCTGACATACCTCCACACCCGGATAGATCCGGATGGGCTGAACACAGAAGATCTCCAGTGTCCAGAATCCCTTGAAGCCGACATCACCGAAGCCTGCGGTGACATGGATAAACAGGCCGAGTCTGCCTATGGATGAGCGACCCTCGAGCATGGGGACAAGATTATGGGTCTCGGTGTACTCCACGGTACGGCCGAGATAGAGGCGGTTTGGTTCCAGACAGATGGCTCTCTTGTTTTCATCCCCCGTGGCGCTGCATCGCCGCATATTAACTTCCAGGAAGATCGGGGTGTCTGTTTCTCTGGAATGGCCTAATTCGTCGTCCCCATCTGGCGCGGCTCGCGGACCCAGTATGCCATCATCAAGCCACCGACCAGCGAGATCGCCAGGGTAGCGACAAACAGACCCTTGTACCCGGCAACCGTCGCCAGCCAGCCGCCCATGATCGGCGCAAGGATCAGCACCGGGGCCAGCAGCGAATTGGTTAGGCCGATGTAGGTGGGTCGGTCTTCCGGTTCGCAGAACTCTAGGATAATGTTGAGCGCCGATACCTGGTCGGCGGCAAGATAGGTCCCCATCAGAACAAACGTGATCACGAGCCAGATTTGTGACGATGCGACGAGCGCAATAAATGCCGCCAATGCCATGGCAAAGGCTGCGCACGTCAGAACGATCTTGTGCCCCTGTCTGTCGCCGATCGAACCCCAGACCAGGTTCATGATGGCCACGCTGGCGATCAGCACACCGGTGAACAGACCGACGCCGGCGCCGCCGATAGCGAATCTCTCGGTGCCGAAGACCATGTAGAAACCTGCTGCCATGGCGCCCAATTGCATGGTTGTGCGGCTGATCAGGAAGCGCGAGTAGTTGTGATCCCGGCGCAGAACCGTAGGCAGCTGTCGCAGATAATGGTGCAACGGCACACGCTCCTTGACCGTCTCGCTGGGTGGCTCACGGGTCAATGCCAGCCCAACCCACGAGATCATGACGAAGACAAAGGCCAGCGCAAAGAGCAGGGCGAAGTTGTTGGGATACTGGACCGTTTCCAACACCCGCGCCACGACGACGGATCCGGCCACACCCAGCAGTGCACCGCCGCCATGGCCGATGCCGGACCAGATGCCGCGACGCTGCACCGGGATCACCTTGGCGATCATGTCGAACCAGGCCGGCGTGGCGATCCCGGCGCTGAAGGAGGCCATCCCGATGAAAAAGAAGAAGAGCGCCAACGTCATGCTCGGCATGGCGAGAGCGAATGCCCACACCGCCATAGCGATGAAGAAGTAGGGGAAACGCTCGCCAACGCTGCCGACCACCATCACAAACGGCTTTTTGTAGCGCAGCCGCTCGGTGAAGCTCGCGGTCAACAGCTGGGGCAGGTAGTAGCCCAGCGCCCAGACCGCGGGGATCAAACCGATGGCCAGCTTGGAATCGGTCAGGTTGTTCACCAACACTGGCATGACTGTCTCTCGCGAGACCAGGCTCATGCCTATCGTGATGAAAATGATGTCGACCAGATTGACATTGAAGTTCCAGGTGACGTTCTTCTGTGCGTCGGCACTGATGGCGGATTCGGCCATATGGTTGGGCCTGTTTGTGTGGGTGTTGACGATTGAAGATTGGCCTTATCGCCGCGAGAGTTCCTCATAGACTTCGTTGTAATAGAGCGCGTTTTCGACCGGGGTGTTGGGCGGGATGTGGTTGCCCACGGCCATGAAGAAGCCCGGACAGTTGCGGCCGACACGCATACAGCGCTCGACTTCGGCGCGGATCTCCTCCTTGGTACCCAAGAGGAGGATGCGCGTGTCGGCATTACCGATGATGACATGGGTCTGTCCATAGCGCTCGGCCATGGTCTCCAGGCTGGTCAGCGGCTCGAAGACAAATCCATGGACACCCGCAGCAGCGATGTCGTCGATGAATTCGTCAAAGTTGCCGTCGGAGCAGTACATGATGCGTTTGCCGCTTTCCAGCAGCGGTGCGGTGTAGTTCCTGTAGTTGGGGAAGACGAATTCGCGATACCAGCTGGGCCGGAAGATGGGACCGGACGCCCAGACGATGTCGTCGTGGATCATGACCACCGGTACGTTCGACTCGGCCAGTGCGTCGTAATATTGCTGCATCCACGAAGCGTAACGATTGGCCATGGCACCGAAGCGAGACGCATCGGTACCGGCCGCCACCAGCAACATCTCCCAGCCGAACAAGTCGATGAAACCGGAGATCAACGAGATGTAGGTGCCGGTCATGTTGACACCGAACGGGTGCGCAGCGGCATTGGCCGCGTAATGTGTTTCAAAGCGCCGGATTAGTTCGCTCTTGTCCAGTGAACCTAAGGTCTCCCATGGATCGAAGTTGAGTATATCTTCGGGATCAGTATAGAGCTGACTGGTGGTATCCCGCCAATCCACGCCGCCGGCTGCATATTCGCTGTGTCCCATGTCGGAACGCGTTTCGCCCAGATCATCGCGCCCGATGAGCGTGCTCCAGAAAAAGTCGTAGTTCCACGACCGCATGAATTCGTTGCCGGCTGCCGTCCGTTTGTTCTGTGGGCTGTCGACGTCGACCTCGATGCCGGTCACAGCCCGGATTAGTTCCCAGTGACCTTCGGCCGAATATTCAGTGCGGGGCACGCGCTGCGGCATCTCCAGGTGGAGGGCGGCCCAGCCGTCTTCAAAGGACATTGTGCTTTCTCCCAGGTGGGAATTTTGGTTGTTTATTGCATGTTTGCATGGTTGGCAGCGATCGGTTCCTTCGACCGGCACGCGAGGCCGTCTCGCCCTACATCGGATCAATTGGGTCCGTAGCGTATTTCCCACTGCCGGTTGACCGGTGCGCCCCGGTGCACGGTACGGTTTCCATTGGGCCAGACAACCATCAGCTCCGAAACCATCGCGTCACCTAACCCGAAGTGGAGCGCTGTGTCATTGCCGGCGCCCAGGCTGGAACCGCTCTTGATCTCTTGCATCTGCAGACGCCCGTCATCGGTGGCGAGATAGACGCGCGCACCGATGGCGTCCCGGTTGACCGGTCCGTCGCCCACCAGTCGGATCGTCAGCCAGTTGTTGGCGACAAGTTGGTCAGTTTCGTTGCGATAGAGCCTGTAGCCGAGATTCCAGTCACCGGTGACGATGTCCAGCCATCCGTCTCGATCGAAGTCGGCATAGGCCATGCCCATGCTCGGCTGAGGCTGCTCGAGCCAAATCGTCGGGCCGGAATTGCTGAATGTGCCGTTCTGATCGTTGTGGAAGAGCAGGTTGGGGTGCTCAAAGTGCATCCCGTCCGGTGGGCTACCCGGCTCCAGATTGCGGAACTCTGTGGTCGACAGAAAGAGATCTTGCCAGCCGTCGTTGTCGTAGTCCAGAAAGGCCGTACCCCAGCCGACTGTGGCAACCAGTCCGCCGCCCACATTGGCTACATCCGTTATCTCGGCAAACGTGCCGTCGCCACGATTCTGGATGAGCGCGCTGGGGTTGACCATGTTGGAAAAGTAGAGATCCAGATCGAGGTCGTTGTCGTAGTCGCCGACGGCCAGCCCCATGCCTTCGATCACGATTCCCGCGCCGGTCTCCTCGGAGGCATCACTCCAACACCAACCGTCGCACCCCGGGCCGTCATTGCGCCACAATACATTGCCGACCGGATTC
This sequence comes from uncultured Chloroflexia bacterium, assembly GCA_963715415.1. GTDB lineage: Bacteria > Chloroflexota > Anaerolineae > Caldilineales > Caldilineaceae > JAWKOK01. Next base: position 211,455 of record CAVQSG010000055.1, read on the forward strand.
CACAGCGAATCGTTGACCACATAGAGATCTGGATCCAGATCGTCGTCATAGTCCACAAAACTGGCCGTGAAGCCGGCGCCAAGCAGCTTTTCGTAGACCATCAGACGCGAGACATCTTCAAACGTGCCGTCACCGTTGTTTTGAAAAAGTCGATCCTGGGATTGGGTGAAATCGACCGGGTCACATTCGGGGTAACAGGCCCAGTTGGCGACGAAGAGATCGATATACCCATCCCCATCGTAATCACCCCAGGTTGCAGTCGCACCCTTGCCGGTCGCGGCAACACCGGCGTGACGCGTAACATCGCGGAAGCCCAGCCCCTCTTCGTTGCGGAAGAGAACATTGTCGCCGTGGGTCAACACGTAGAGATCTTTCCAGCCGTCGTTGTCGTAGTCCGCCCACACTGCACCGCCGGTCAGTTGATCCGGCATGCTCAGTTGATCGGAGAATTCTGCGACGCTGAATGTGCCGTCACGATTGTTGCGGTAGAGAACGTTGGGCAATTCGTTGCCGGTGACGAATAGATCGACCCAGCCGTCGCCGTCGTAGTCGCCCCATGCCTGACCCACACCTAGGTAACCGGTCGTGAAGTCAGGGTGAAACATCTTCCACGTGCCTTGATGACGAGCATCGATACCCGCGGCCGCAGTGACATCAACATACGGCTCCGCAAACGAGTTTCGAAACCGGGCAAGGATCTTATCGTCCTCCAGACCAGGGTAGGGTACATGCCAGATGCGGTCCTGTGGTACGTGGACGTAGGTTCGCTTCAGGCCATTGGGCCAAACCACTGTTGCAGTCTGTACGGCTGCTTCGCCCAGCCCGAAGTGGAGCATGGTTTCGTTGCCCGCACCGAGGGAGGTTCCTGCTCGTACCTCCTGCATCAACTTACGGCCGTCGGTCAATCTCAAATAGACGCGCGTGCCGATCGCATCGCGGTTGACCCGCTTGCCGCCGATCAGTCGGATTTGTAGCCAATGGCCGGCGTCGTCGGTCTTCCCCTGATTGCGATAGAGACGATAACCCTGATTCCAGTCACCGGTGACAAAGTCCATCCAGCCGTCGCGGTCGTAGTCCGCCGAGGCAAAACCGATACTCGGGCGCGGAGTTTCGGTCCAGGAGGGCGGCGAGAGGTCGACGAAGGTTCCGTCTCCTTGGTTTTGGTACAGGAAGTTTGGAAACTCGAAGAGCATGCCAAGCGGTCCCTGCATAGGCGTGAACAAGATGAACGCTGTCGTCGCCACAAACAGATCTTGCCAGCCGTCGTTGTCATAGTCGAGGAACGAAGTCGCCCACCCAACTTGTTCGGATGCTACGATTGGAACGCCGGCATCAGCAGTGCGATCGACAAACGTGACACTGTCTTCGCTTTCCAACAGGACACTGGGATCGACCATGTTGGTAAAGAAAAGGTCGAGATCCTGGTCGTTGTCGTAGTCACCGACGGCCAATCCCATGCCGTGAAGCACGACGTCGGCACCGGTCTCCTGCGACACATCAGTCCAGAGCCAACCGTCATCCCCCTGGCCGTCGTTGCGCCAGAGCACATTGCCGATCGGATTCTGCAGCTTGTCGTTGACGACATAGATATCGGGGTCGCGATCGTCGTCATAGTCTATAAACGCAACCGAAAATGCGGCGCCCAGAAGCTTCTCGAGTTGCAGCGACTGTGAAACATCCTCGAAGGTGCCGTCGCCGTTGTTGCGATAGAGGCGGTCCTGAGACTGTGCGAAGTCGACCGGATCGCAGGCGGGATAACAGGACCAGTTGGCAACGTAGAGATCGAGCAGGGTGTCGCCGTCATAGTCAGCCCAGGCCGCAGTCGTCCCTTTGCCGCGATCGCCGACGCCCGAGACCTCGGTCACATCGGCGAATTCTTGGCCGCCTTCGTTGTGAAACAGGACATTGGCGCCGTGGGCAAGAACGTAGAGATCCTTCCAGCCGTCGTTGTCATAGTCCGCCCAAACCGCGCCCCCGGTCCACACGTCCGGCAGACTGACCTGCTCCGACAGAGGCGACACGGAGAACGTACCGTCTCCATTGTTGCGATAGAGCACGCTCGGCGCGAGGCCACCGGTCACGAAGAGATCGCTCCAACCATCGTTGTCGTAGTCTGCCCAAGCCTGGCCGGTCATCTGGTAGCCGTCGGTGAACTCGCGGGTCTGATGGAATTCGTCCCAGCTTCCTTCGTGCACAGCGTGGATCCCGGCCTGCTCATTGACAATGGTGAACGATTCAGACTCCAATCCGGAGGTTTGGGCAGTTGGCTGCGCATGCACGATCGACGCGGGGGTGGCCGTCATGAGGCACGTCATGACCATGGTCAGCGTGGCTTGTATCGTCCGGCGTAGAGACCAAGGGAACAGAGAGCGGGCTCTGACAGCCTGTGATTCCGCTCGTTTTTTGCTGCCGGGTTTGACGAGGATTGCGCGACGCATAAGGAGCACTTGTTGCCTGTTCGGATTGAGTTAGAAGGGATTGTCAGTGGTTGTCGTATAACACCAGCGTGAGTCGATCAGATGCTTCAGGGCAGCGTCGAGCGCTGCCGGTGTGCCGATCGAACGCAGCGCCTCCACCGCGTTGGCGCGAACATAGCGATTGTCGTCCTGCAATGCGACTGTCAATGCGGGGACCGAGGCCTCTGCCGGCGCGCCGATGCGCGTCAGGGAAAGCGCACTGGTAAAACGGACCTGATCGCAGCCATCTTCCAGACCCCGGCTGAGCGCCGGTACGGCAACGTCGGTGTTGTCCAGAATGCCCAATGCTTCCGCGGCCGTGTAGCGTACCCATTCGGACTCGTCGTCGATCAGTCCAGCGATGCCGGCCGCACTCTCGCCGGCACCCAACTCTCCCAATGCAAAGGCCGCATAGCCGCGGCTCTTCTCGGAGACATGTGACAGCGCCTCGACCAGTCCGTCAAGTGCATCTGGGCCCGCGGCGACCAAGCCATAGCCGGCGCGTCGGTTTGCGTGAATATTGTCGCTACGCAGGCCATCCTGCAGCGCATCGATGGCTACGCCGCCCAGGGCGCCGAGCCGGTAGGCAGCGTCCATTCCCTCCGGTTCGTAGCTGCTTGCCAATGTCTGTTGCAGGTTCGGCACGTCATCTTCTGAGTCAAGCGGCTCGACGGGCGCCGACGGCTGACCCGACAACCAGTTCCACTGGTGTCGCCAAATAGCCTCATGGGTCGTGGGCGGTCCGTCTCCGTTTGGAGGCCGCCATCCGGTCCCGTTGAACTGCCAGGTAGGCGTCGTCGGTGCCGTCAGGCGAACAAACTGGAATTTCATCATGGCGCGGGTTCGCTGCGAGTTGTTGGCGGACCCCCGGTGCCAGACGTCGTAGTGGATCAGCGCAAAGGTGCCGGCAGCGCCTTCCATGAGCACTTCCTCTTCTGTCTCGTCGCCGGCCCGTTTATCGTAGTATTGGGTGCCGGGCATCAGCGCCGATGGTCCGAGAAGCTGATCGACCCCGTGCGGATAGTAGAAGATCATGGCCCACCAGGGGTGGTGGTTGCGGACTTTCTGATAGCCCCAGTAGCTGTCCTTATGCCAGGACTGAACCTTGCGACCGGGGTAGGTGTAGTGACAGTGACGATGCGGATGCATGATGTAATCAGTGCCCAGGATACTGGTCAATCCGCCACGAATGACCGGATGTTGGAAGACTTCCTGTGCTTCGGGAATACGGGGCAGAAAGTTGTTGCCCGGATTGCCCTCTGAATCCATTACTTCATCGATGCGTGCATTCAACGCGTCGTGGAATCCCGGGGGGAAATCGGTCTTCAAGATCAGGTAACCGTGCGCAATAAACTGACGCATCTGTTCATCGGTGAGCAAGTTTTGGTCCGCGTACACGATTACCTCCGTAGGTCAGGTGACGAAATGAAAAAGGTTTGTAATTATCGCGCAGCTGTGCCGGACATGTCGTGGACGAAAAAGGTATGGGCACGATGTTGGTGCCCATACCAAGCAAAAGAACCATGAAAGAGATGGTTTCGACCCATGAGAATGTTTCGCGACCGAACTTGCGGTCAAACCAGTCGCCGGCCCCGCACCATCAGACCGCGCTGTTCATTGGTCTTGCGCGCTTCGGCTGCCCGCTTTTCAGCCTCGGCGCGGTTGGTCGTGGTCGTTGCGCTGATGATGGTGTAATCGTCCGGCCTGCGATAGCGGTTGATGAAGACGGGACGCGGCTCATTGGAATAGTTGGACTTGGAGCCGTGCACCGTCTTGACATGGAAGAAGATAGAATCGCCGGCTTGCCCTTCGATGGCCAGCGCCGCTTCCCAGGGCCATTCGTCTTCGTCAAGCCCCAAATGTGACAATGTGTCGACATGGCGGAGTTGTCCTGCTCCGTGGGTGCCGGGCACGACGTGCAGTGCGCCCTTTTGCAGATCGGTGTCTACAGCGTAGTTGAGGATCGCAACCGGCCCCTCATACTTGTGCTCGAAATAGGCGGAATCCTGATGCAGGTATTTGGGGTGGCCGCCGACAGGTTCTTTGACCAGGCTTTGGCCGTTGCCGAATGTTTCGATGTTGGGGCCTAAAATTGCCTCCACGATGTCCAACGCGGCCGGATCCATGGCGCTGCGCAGAAAAGTCGAGCTGGTGTAGTAGTTGATCCCGATGGTCATGATCTGCTTGTCGCGGTCGTAGTTGTCCGGCGCGGGGATGAAGAGACAGCCATTGGGTGTAATCCAACCTTCCGGCACTTCTCGGGCTTGATCCAGTTGCGCGATCGCGGTGTCGGCAGTCTGCAATATCTGCTGCCGCATCTCTTCCGCATAGGGCTTCATCAGGCCGCGCACGACGATCGCGCCGTGCTCTCGATAAGTCGCTGCCGCGGCAGTCACGTCGATGTCGTCGGCGAAAAACTCGATGTCGCCTATCTGGACTGGCATGGCGCTCCTCGCAATGCTCACCGCTTAAACCTCCTTGGCAATAACTTAGTCGGTATCAATAGTTAGCCTTTAATGCCGGTCAACGCTATTCCTTGGACAAAAAGGCGCTGACCGAAGAAAAAGATGACCAGCACGGGCAAAAGGACGATGAGGGCAACTGCCATCATATAGTGGAGGTGGATTTGGCCGTACTGTCCACGGAACATGTTCAGCCCGACGGCAAGAACTTGTTTGTCCATGGAACGCAGATAAATGAGCGGTGCAAGAAAGTTGTTCCAGTTGCCAATGAAGGCAAAGATCACAACAGTGGCCAACGCTGGTCGGGATAGGGGCAGGATGATGCTCCAGAGGATGCGCCAGGAAGAGGCGCCATCCAAACGTGCCGCCTCGTCGAGGTCATGTGGAATACTCATGAAGAACTGGCGCAGCAGGAAGATGAAGAACGGCCATCCAAACCAGGCCGGAATCATCAACGGTCGCCAGGTGTCGTTCCAGCCCAACTTGCGTGAAGAGGACGTATTGCGGGAATGATCGTCACTTCGTTGGGCAACAACATGGTGGCCAGCACCAGGGCAAAGAGGAAATTCTTGCCTGGAGCACGTAACCGGGCAAACCCGTAGGCAGCCAGGCTACACGAGACCAGATTCGCGATTACGTTGTGCAAGTGATGGTCAGCGAGTTGATCATCATGCGGTTGAAGTTCAGAGTACGCAGTCCAGCCTTCGTAGAAATTAGTCCACACGAGCGGATCTGGGAATCCATTGGGGCGGATAGATGAAGATCTGATTTGGATGGTTTGAGTGCAGTGGAGAGCATCCACAGCAGCGGCAGAACAAACACAACTGCTCCGGGAATGATCAGCGCATAGACAACGAGCTGCACTGCACAATCGTGCGCGTCTTTCTACGTTGGTACCAAGGCGACGCCTTGAAACGACTGCGGAATCGCATGATTCTGTCACGCTCAAAGGCTTATCAAGTGTTTGACTCATATTGTCGGCCCCCTATCGCTCGCCGCCCTCGTAGTAGACCCATCTCTTGCTGCCCCAGAGTTGGAGAAGGTCAGTGCGAGAATGATTGCAAAGAAAATCCAGGCCAAGGCCGAGGCATATCCCATCTTCAGATACTGGAATGCGGCCTGGTAAATGTAGTAGACGTAGACAAAGGTTGCCGTGCCCGGACCGCCCTGCGTCATGACCAGTACATCGGTCAGAATTTGGAAAGAGCTGATAGTCGAGATCACGATCACGAAGAAGAGCACGGGGAAAGCATGGGCACGGTGACGTTGCGAAATTCACTCCACCAGTTGGCGCCGTCGATGCGAGCGGCTTCGTAGAGCGAGACGGGAATGCCCTGCAGCCCGGCCAAAATGATGATCATGTTGGCGCCGATGCCCCAGGTGCTCTTGAGGATCAGGGCCGGCAGTGCCCATCGTCTGGCTGGCCAACCACGGACGGGCCGTCGATACCGAATAGGGAGAGTAAATAGTTGATCAGTCCGACCTCCGGATTGAACAGCCACATCCAAAGGATCGAGACTGCGACACCACTGGCAATTGAGGGCATGTAGATAGATCGCGCGGAAAGGTGGTGCCCGGGAAGGTTCTGGTTGAGCAGAATGGCCACGAAAAGTGCGCCCAAGCGTCCCAACAGCACCGCGCCAAATGAGTAGAAAAAGGTGTTACGCGTCGCCGATCCAGAAGAGGTCATCTTCAAAGATCAGCTTCTGGAAGTTGGCGAAACCGACGAACTCCACGAATTCAAGCCGGTCCAGTCTGGTGAAACTGAACACGAACGAGACGATGATCGGGCCACCGGTGAAAAAGATCAGCCCGATCAGCCAGGGCGTAATGGATAGGTAAAAGTCGATCCGTTCACGTTGGGATAAAGTGAGAGGTTTGCGTTGGATAATGGCTGTAATTGCGGACACTGGTTCTGTTCTCCACTGAAGGCCGTGGTAGAGAATCGGTAACCTACGCCGACCATGTCTCATCCTCGATGGCAAAAGGTGAGGGATGGTCGGCGTAGACCGACACTGCGCCTTCGAACGAATTGCGCTGCCCTATGACGAACTCAGACGCTCGAAAGCCTCCTGGAGCACAGGCGATGCCTCTTCGATAATGTTGACAATCGTTGTCTCGACATCCTGATCGCCGTTCTTCAGGAGATCGGTTTCACGATTGCTGATATCGATGTATTCGGCGGCGGCCAATGTCTGATATGGACGACCGGTAATCGCGTAGCTCTTCAATGCATCAAGATAGGCCTGTGCATTGGCTGGTGCATCCTCAGATTCCATCCACGAGGCATAGGCAGCCTCGCGCGCGCCAGGCTGCCGCGACCGGTGGAACCCCACATGAACTCCATACCCTCTTTGGACAGGTACTCTCTCAAGAAGGCCCACGCCTCATCCGGATTCACACTGTTTTTGGTGATACTAAATCCACTCCCGAACGAGCCGCTATCTTTGCCCGCGCTGGTCCCGTCGGCCAGGGTGCGACATCCCGGCAAAGCTGGCAGATTGTACAAACCGGGCGTCTCCCACGAGGGGGTGGGATGCATGGCAGCACGACCGGAGATCCATGCGCCTTGTTCAAAGGCCTGAGACTCTGCCGGCGTTGGGGCTGACTTGTCCGTGTGGATCAGACCGGCCCAAAACGAAAGGGCGTCCCGGGCTTCCAGAGAATCGATCAGTAACTCGTTCTCGGTCTCGTTAAACATTTCGGCGCCCCACGGACCGAGGCGGCTGACACCCCTTCATTGCGGATCAGCGG
>CAVQSG010000056.1:0-63819 GCA_963715415.1 uncultured Chloroflexia bacterium
ATCAAGGAAAAACGAAGCAGTCTGTTTGTTCTTCTGAAACCACAATTGTCGGAGATCTTCTTTTAGATAATAGGCCGTGGCAAGTGAGTTATTGAGATGCAATGCTTCCTCAAGCCGTTGTTTTTCATTGTGTTGTGGTTTGAGATTGTCTGGATTTTTAAGAAGCAGCCAACGAAGACCCTTGAGCACTTTTTTGCCTTCTTCAGTGGCTTCGCGATGCAGATCACGGCGAAAATCAGACAGTTTTTCGTTGAAAAGTTTGATGAGATGGAAATGATCAAAAACGATGGTTGCCTCAGGCAGATTTGCAGAAACCGCGGAGATATAGGCTGGCGACATGTCCATGGCCACCGCCTTTATCTGTGCCCGAGAACTTTTCAATCTCTTCCAGAAAGGCAAAAGAGCCTCAGCGCCCTTACCGTCGCCGACAAAAACCACGGCACCACTGATCAGATCCAGCACCACGGTGAGATAGTTGTGGCCTTTGCCAATGGAAATTTCGTCAATGGCTATCAATTCAAGATCTTTCAAAATCGGGTGAGAATACCGCTTGTTCAGATATCGTCTCTGGATTTCCTTGATCATATCCCAGCCGATACCAAGGTGACGGGCTACATCCTGAATGGTCATGTGACGGGACAATTCCATAGCATACCTTTCAAAAGATTTCGTGTAGGTGAAACGCGCATCGGCAAAGCCGATGTTGATCTGCCGAACAAAGCCGCACAAACGACAAAAAACTCGGGGAATGTCCAGTTTGATATAGATTTGTTTTCTCCCGATCGGCAATGCGTGGAACCAACGAAGTTGGCTACCTCGTCTGACAACTTGCCCGCTCTTGCAACAAGGGCATCGCAGAGAAAGCGGATCTTTTTCAATGGTAAAGATAATTGCTCCATCCCGATATTGTGTGCTGATGTAACGATAGCCGTAAATGCCGAACCCATGGTACAATATACTCGTGGACATACTGTCACCTCCTTTATTAGTTGATGGGGATCACTATAAAGGAAGTTGTATGTCCACATTTTAATTTGAAAAGTACGCTTTAACCGGATGAACCTTAATTAAACTATTAATCAATTGGTTACACAAATAAAAGGATCTGGTTTTGACAGAAATTAGCGCGGGAATTCAAATTTTATTTGGATTTATCATTTTTCCTATACTGATAATTCTATGCGTAATCATTGTTGGAACTGCGGTTAACATCATTCCTTCTTATTTTATAGCAAGGTATTTTTATGAATTGTCCCCAAGCTCAAACGGTTCACGTTTGTTGTTGTGTTCTTGTCTTCTACTATTATTATTTATTTAAATTATCGTATTCCAGGAATATTATCTGATATTTTAGACGTAAAAAATGAAAATATTCAAATACTTGAATCAGTAGAATCTTACATAGGAGATACAATATGAGTTGATATAAATCATGATGATATTCAGTATAAATCTATGTATTTTTCTTCAACATGGCTTGATACTGATGAATACTGTTATGGTCTAGAAAAGGTAAAGATAAAAACCGACAAATTTATATCTCAATTAAAGTCAAGAGGGTTAAAAATAGAACATCAATCAAATGCACCTATTAAGCTCATTGGTAATATTGAGAAAACGTCGACACACCATAAAGTTAATATTCAAGTACTCAATAATGATAAAAAAGTTGCTGAATACACAAAAAATTTCAGGATTGCTTTTTCTGGTGAGCAAAGTAAAAACAAATTTATTCAAGTATTGTTAACTATTTTACAGTCAACACCAACTAGATTATTACTCCCGGATATTTGGTCAATATTACTTAAAAAGGATCGTTCCACGGATCTTCATCCTATTTCTGATTTTCTTTCAGAAGCAATTATTGTTCGTCCTGCGCCTGAGACACTCCAGTCAGTACCGTTGGAAGTGTCCTCAATTAACATAGATAATAACGAATACTTTCTATCAAATGAGAAATATCTAAAAGGTGACCAAAAGGATTATTGCAGATTCGGAGAGGTTAAGATCCATATATTTCCTCGCTATCTTGATGAACATAAAAACAAGATAGAAGAAAAGATACTGATATCGCTCAGAATATCTTACCCGGATAAGGAAGATAATTTAACGTATATACAAGTTCCACATGAGGAGGTTTATCAACAAGCAACTTTCTACAGGATCGTTTGTGAAAACGATTTTATCAATTTACTTGTAAGTTTTGATGGAGTTGGTCAAACAGTTGAGGAGTGGGAATTATCTCCTGCAGTATATCAAGGTCCTAAAGTAGCAAGAACTAAAGAAGAACAAAAAATGATGCGCAATGAAGATGAAAGAATCAAAGCATTCAAACATGAAAGAATACTAAATAAACTTATTAACTGAACTTTCTGAGTTGCGATAAAATTAAAATAAATATCTGAAATAACTATATTAAACGTGAAAAGCCCTGTTGCTCCTGATATAATAAGTTTGCGGACTTATTAAACAATATCAGCAACAAAGGGCTACCATGAACAATACTATTCACGTAGAAAAACAGCAAGCAGCAATACACCTGCACAGCAGGATTGATTCGTTCTTTGACAATTTTACTATCGGCACTCTGCTCAACAGAGCCGGTATCCGCAAGGTGCGAGGAGTTTCTCCGACGACATTGTTCAAGGCGATATTCTCGTTGCGGTTTGAGGGTACCTCGTTCTTCCATCGGTTCGTTGTCGGCAAGGACAGTGGCTTTCAAAAAGATGCTGTTTACAGCCTGTTGCGCAATCCACATTACAACTGGAGACGGCTCCTGCTTCTGCTTGCCGCCAAGGTGGTTTCGGTCTTCGAACTGCTTACCGACAACCCGCAACGCAAGGTATTGGTCATTGATGACAGCACTTATGATCGATCGCATTCCAGGTTTGTTGAGCTTCTTGCCCGGGTCTTTGACCATACTGATCAGCGGTATCTCAAAGGATTCAAGATGCTGACTCTGGGCTGGACAGATGGAGCGAGCTTTCTTCCGCTCGACTTCGCCATGCTTTCGTCTGAGAATCCCAAGAACAGGCTCAATGACGTCAGTAAAGCCCTTGATAAAAGAAGTTGCGGAGCCATACGCCGCAAAGAATCGATAAGCAAGTCGACTAGCCTGCTCGAACCTATGGTAAAGCGAGCCCTTGCCTCTGGCATCAACGCTTCCTGTATCCTGATGGACAGTTGGTTTGCTTTTCCATCGATCATTGAATCGCTGCATCGGCATCGTCCGGTCATCTGTATGCTCAAAGATCTGCCAACCATCCAGTATTGTCACCAAAACGTCTTCCTGCGCTTGGGCGACATTTACCGGCGGGTACGCAAACGCCCCGGAAAGGCGGCGATCAAAGCGAGTGTGATTGTTGAACTGCCCAGTGGGCTGCCGGTGAAGATTGTTTTTGTCCGTAATCGTCAGAAGAGAGGCTGGCTGGCGTTGCTTTCCACTGACCTGGAGTTGAGCCCTGAGGAGATTGTACAAACCTACGGTAAACGCTGGGACATCGAGGTTTTCTTTAAGATGGCAAAACACTATTTGAAGCTGGAAAAGGAGATGCAGATGCGAGATTATGACGGATTGATCAGCCATACAACAATCGTGATGATCCGTTATCTGTTTCTGAGCTTTGAACAGCGTTTGCATAAAGATCACCGAACGTTTGGCAGTCTGTTCCATGCCTGTATCGAAGAGATGAAGGATCTCAGCATTATCGAGGCGCTCCAGCGTATTATGACACTGGCCGTTGATAAAATACGCCGGTCTGGAGAATTTGCTGAAGATGCAATATGTAAAATTGTTGATGCTGTCATGGATATCGCTATTGCTATGCTGAATTCAAACCAACACCAGGAACGAATCAGCACGGCTTAACAATGACTTATTACAAGTCAGAAAGTTCAGTTATTAAAGTATGGATTCTTAAATACTCGTACAATGGAAAGTTAATTGAAGCCTCCACATTTCCACTGTTTCCAAATTTCCCCAAGTATGTTGATACATTGATCCAACGGAGCGAAAATAGATGGCGATTTACAGGGTTTGATCTAGAAATGCGACGCATAGATGGTAAACTTAAACGCATTGCTACAAGAGATTATGAAGTATTGCTTGAACGCTCAGATTAACAACTACTAATAAAGGTTAACCAAACGTTTCAGTGGACCCGCAAACAGCGCGAGATCAGTGAATCCAACGTTAGCAGAATCATGATGTAAACCGAACAAACAAAAACTTGACGCATTACGTCACGCGTAATATTATGTTGGTATGATTAAAGCCTTTAAATGCAAAGATACTGAAAAGCTATTCAACGATACAGATGTAAAGAGATTCAGGAGTATTTCTAGAAAAGCTAGAATCAAACTTGAGATGCTCAACGCAACTGTATCGTTAGATGGACTTAAAGTGCCGCCCGGTAACCGACTAGAGGCATTAAAAGGTGATAGAAAAGGACAGTATAGTATTCGAATAGACTCTCAATGGCGTATTTGTTTCAAATGGGAAGATGGAAACACTTATGAAGTAGAGATAGTCGATTATCATTGAGGTGAAAACCATGGCAAAAAAACTCTCTCCAATAACACCAGGCGATATTCTTTTAGAAGAATTTCTTGAGCCAATTGGCATATCTCAAGCAAAATTAGCGAGGGATATAAAGGTACCTCCCAATCGAATAAATCAAATAATCAATGGTAAACGTGAGATCACTACCGATACGGCATTACGTCTTGGAAAGTACTTTGGTATCGAACCTGAATTTTGGCTGAATCTCCAGATGAGGTTTAATATGAAAGTCGTAAAAGAGAAGGCAGGTAAACAAATAGAAAGGGAAGTAAAACAGTACCTCCACCAACCAACGATGTAAGCCCTGCTCTTAAATAACAAAATAAAAATTGTCGAACCAGCCGTTTGAGTCAGACTCGCTGATGCTCACCGCTCAACTAAATGCTACGCGGCAATTGGAGATCAAAAATGAATCTGGAACCCAAGTTATTTTTGTTACTAACCGTAATTGTGGCTCAACTGCATTCCCGGTTGTGCAGCCTACCAACGGACTCAAACATAGCCACTGAACCTATATCGGCTGTAAGTCCAAAGACCAACGTCCTAATTTTCGAGGGTGTACCAGATAAAAAATATAAGGAGCTAGGGCCAATTGAAGTTAGTGTTAAGAAATTAACCGTTTTCCATGAAGATCCAACGAAGGAGCAAGCCAATGAAGCTCTTAGAGAGAAAGCGAGAGTCATTGGAGCGGATGCTGTAATTAAAGTTACCTACGAAAGCGGCGTTGGGTTTACCACTTGGGGTTACATTGATGCTAAAGGGACAGGTGTCAAGTTGGAAGAGTGATGTATTTTAATACTTCATTCCAGCGGAAACTGCGCGATAAAACAGATGCAGTCCAAATTGTATTTTTGCCTTTGCAACCGGATTTAACAACCACCCCTAAAAGGGGTGGAATAAAAGGTGACCCTAAAAGGGTAAATTTATTTCCAGAGTTTGAGTTGTTCCATGCGTTTATCTTTTTCCAACTGCCACTTTACATACTTTCGAATCTTTTCTTCATCAAGACCTACGGTACTGACACAGTATCCTTTGGCCCAAAAGTGCCTTCCCCAGTACCGTTTCTTGAGTTCCAGATGTTTATCGAATATCTTGATGGCACATTTTCCTTTCAGAAAACCAACTACATCGGATACTGAAAATTTCGGCGGAATTGATAAGACCAAATGTACATGGTCTTCCACAACATTCATTTCCAGAATCTCCAGCTTTTTCCATTCACATAACTGCTGCAGGATTTCCCTGACTGACTTTTGCACTGCACCTTTCTAAAATTCTGAATCGATATTTCGGACACCATACGATATGGTATTTGCACTGCCAGATTGCATGTGCTAACTTTTGAAAATCAGTCATTGAATACCTCCTTTTATCCTTTGGGTCACCTACCCGGATATAAGGAGGTATTCATTTTTAGTCACCACTATGCTACCTGCTTAGCATAGCTTGGACCCACCAGTAAAACTGGTGGATTCCTTATTTGAGAAAGAAATAATGCATATATATTTGATTTCGGAGATGAATGGCTACATGAAATAACTCTAGAGAAAATCTTAGATATTTTTCCTAAACAAAAATACCCCATAATATGAAAAAAAGTAGGAAAATCACCCGATCAATATCCCGATTATGACGATGATGAGGATTTTGAATAACCTATATAACATCAACATAACGATAAGTTCAGAGAGTTATTAGCTAAACATGGCCTCAAAGCCTGTGTGAATCGGCCAGGATGTTGAACAGACGATACTCATATGGAATCATTTTTTCATAGTCTTAAGGTGGAGTTAATACGTGGTAGGGAGTACAACAAACATTTAGAGTTACGTTCATTTTTGAATGGTTATATAAACCAGTTTTACAATCATAAGCGATTGCATTCGGGAATTGGCTATTGTGCTCCCGCTCAATTTGAAACAGCTAACCGAAAACAAGGCTCTGTCCATTTTAACGGGGAATATCACTTTGGCGTAATAAGGATACCTCTTGTTCACAGACCTGATCAACAGCGTACTCCCATCAATTGAACACTTCCGTGTTGGAGGCTATTGGATTGCTTTTTTTGCGGCCCTCCTCGAGACAACGATTGGTATAGGCCTGATTTTACCTGGATCAACAATCATTCTTTTCCTTGGAGCGCTTTCTGCACGCGGCTATCTCGATGTAGTTGATCTCATATGGTTTTCTATCATAGGCGCAATTTTCGGAGACAATGTAAATTACTATCTCGGGAGAAAATATGGCGCCAAATGGCTGAAAGATGGTTTCTGGCTCCTCAAGGCCAACCATATTCAAAAAGCAAGATATTTTATGGAAGCCCATGGTGCAAAGAGCATTTTTCTCGGTCGATTCATACCAAGCGTCAAAGAGGTTGTTCCATTTATTGCCGGTAGCGTACAGATGAATAAAAGAACATTTATGTTCTGGAATGTTCTCGGTGCAATCGGCTGGGGATTTCAATGGGTTCTTGCTGGCTACATCTTTGCGCAATCCCTTAATCTCGCTGAATTATGGTTGTCACGGGCTGGTTTGTTTTTTGCGTTTCTCGTAATATTTGGCGTCATCCTCTACTTCTTCAAATGGCTGATTACAAGAAAAGGAAAACAGTTTTTAATGATTGCCGTCTCCCTTTACCAATCGATCAAAGAGGCAGTGACACATAATGAACATGTGCTTCTATGGGTGCAAAAACATCCGCGCAGCATCTCGTTTTTAAGGCACGACTTGACACAACAGTATTTTCAGGACTAACCCTGTCCATATTAACGCTTGTCGTTTGTCTATGTCCTGGCTCTGTTTGCCGGGATTGTGGAAGACTTATAACATCTGATCCCATCATTGCCGCAGACATCCGCATAGCAAATCTTTTCTCTGTCTTTCGCACTGATGCTCTGACGAATATTTTTACCTGGATAACCCTGCTTGGCAAAAGTCAGGTCATCCTGGGCTTCATTTTCATCTCTATTGCACTCCTCTGGTTATGGCGGAAGCACATTATTGCATTCTTCTCTCTTTTTATCGCTGTCGTCGGCAGTGAGACATTCACCTATTTAGGAAAACTGGCTTTTCATCGCCCTCGTCCGGAGATGGCTGTTTATGCAGAACATTCTTTTTCTTTTCCAAGCGGGCATGCAACTATAGCGGTCGCTTTCTACGGATTTGTGGGTTACCTCCTTATGCGCTTTTTCCAAAGCTGGAACAGGAAGGTAAATATATTTTTCACAACAATTCTCATCATTATAGCGATTGGCTTCAGCCGGATATACCTCGGGGTACATTATATAAGCGATGTATGGAGCGGTTATCTTGTCGGGGCAATGTGGCTGATTATCGCTATCTCTTTTTCCGAATGGCTCGGATATCACCAAAAAAGCGTGACCAATCCATATCCCCTGTTGGCGGAGCCCGTCCTAATCTCTTTCGTTCTCGTCTTCATCGCCATCCTGTTTTATGCCAGTTTTTTCAACACACTACAGTCCTGCCACTGGCATCAGTGCCAAACAAATAGCGCCGTTGTTGTCTCGAAAAGTACAGATATTTTCACAGATGAACAGATGAAAATACACTGAGACGCTGACTGGAGATAAACAAGAACCGTGTAAATGTTATTTTCCTCGCAAAGAATGATGACCAGTTGGTTGCAGCACTGCAGCAGGCAGGTTGGGAGTTTAACCGACAAGGCGGATATTTCGTCATTTATCAAGGCAGTTAAAGCGTTGATACTTAAAAATACCACATCCTTCCGCACCGATTTCACCTTCTTTCTGGAATGCAAAAATACAGGATCTAAGTTTTGCAAAAGTATCGGGGAACAATTGGCTGAGTAATGCACGTCACATTAAAATATGGCGCACTAATTTTGTATTGGAAAATGGAAAAATTATCTATGTCGGAATGGTTAATGCGAATGACGGTTTCAAATGGGGTATTATTCCCAAAATTTCTCCTGATCTAGATACTGAACGAGAGCTTTTGTATCATAGATCTTAACACTGCAGGAAAAATAAAAAACCACCAGAAGATACAACTTGTAAATCCTTTAATCGGCAAAAATTTTATGGGAAATCAATTTTTTACTGACGGGAAAATCTATATAATTTCAATGCAATAACCGTGTTAGCACAGAATAATCAGCAGAGGACAAGCGCAAAAACGAGATAGACCCAACCACCCGATCATCCTGACAACGAGCAGCGCTTCATCGCTGAGAATCCGGCTCCATTTGAGCTGTGACGTTAAGCCTGCAAATAATTTACCTATCGCATACAACAAGCGGCTGACGAAGATCATTTTGACCATCTTTCACCATTCACGAGAATCAGGCATGACCAATGGTTATTTAGAAATGATTCTTGGAAATCTAGAGAAGGTATAAATATGGCTTTAAAATATGCAGAAGTTGTTACCCTGGGGAAGAAACTATGATGAATATATGCGGATGTTCGATCTAGGCGAGAAAGAGATGCGGTCTAAAGATTCTTGGCTGTGGTGATGGTCCGGCCAGTTTCAATTTTGAAGGCAACGAGCGTGGCGGGAATATCACATCTATCGACCCACTTTACCTGTTTAGCAAAGAAGAAATAGAACAACGTATCCAGGCAACATACCAAATAGTGTTGGAGCAGACTGAAAGAAATCAGGAGAACATCCCCACGTTCGCCTACCTGGTCTACGGTGACGAGTCGGCCCTGTCCCGGGTGCAGGAGATGGCCCGGTCCTCGGCCTACGTGCGGTGGGACGGCGCGTACCTCGACGGCTACAAGGTCCAGCCCGAGGCGCGGCCGGAGACGCGCGCCAGGCTCGGCTTGCCGGCCGACCCGGACGCCTTCGCCATCCAGCTCGTGGCGGATCCGGCGGCCAACGGGGAGACGGTGAGGCTCGTCGAAAGGCGGGGCGTGGGAGCCGTGCGGCAGCGCTGGGACATCCTCAAGTACGTCAACCTGGTGGTGACGCTGCCTCTCGACGCGGTGGACGAGGTCGCCGCGCGGCCCGACGTCGTCTCGATCGAGCCCTACGTCGTGCCGCGGAAGAGCGACGAGCGGCAGGCCCAGATCGTGGCGGGCAAGCTGTCGGGCGGCGGCCCACGGGCCCCGGCTACCTGAGCCTCCTGGCGACCTGGGGCTTCACCCAGGCCCAGTTCACCGCGTCGGGCTTCGCCGTGGACGTCACCGACAGCGGCATCGACAACGGCACCACCACGCCCAACCACTTCGGCCTGCTACGTCGGCGGGACGATGCGCCGACACCAGCCGCGTCGTGTACAACCGCCTCGAGGGCACGGCCAACTGCGGGCAGCACCCTCCAGGGCTGCGACGGCCACGGCACCATCAACGCCCACATCGTGGCGGGCTACATACGACTCGGCGACCGGCTTACCCCGTCGCACGCGGACGCCTCCGGCTTCCGCTACGGCCTGGGCGATCGCCCGTTCGTCAAGGTGGGCTCGTCGGTCATCTTCGACCCGGCCAACTACACCTCCCCGAACCTGCCGGACCTGCAGTCGCGCGCGTACCCGACGGCGCCCGCATCTAGCACCAACAGCTGGGGCTCGCCCGGCGCGGAGGTGCCTACACCGTCGACGCCCAGACCTTCGACGCGCTCGTTCGCGACGCGCAGCCCACCGGCTCGGCGGTCCCCGCGGCCGGCAACCAGGAGATGCGTGATCCTCTGGCGGCCGGCAACGCCGGTCCGGCAACGCCAACACCTGGGCTCGCCGGGACCGGCCAAGAACGTGATCACGGTGGGCGCCAGCGAGAACGTCCACCCGTTCGGCGGCACCGACGGCTGCGGCGTCGGCGACCTCGACGCCGAACATCGCCAACGACATCGCCTACTTCTCCAGCCGCGGGCCCGACGGCCGACGGGCGCGCTCAAGCCCGACATCGTCGCGCCCGGCACTCACGTGAGCGGCGGGGTGTTCCAGAGCGAGACCTCGGTCGCGGGCGACCGGCGACGCGGGCGCCTGCTTCGACGGCACCGGCGTCTGCGGCGGGGTGGACTAGCAGCTTCTTCCCCGCGGGTCAGCAGTTCTACACGGCCTCCTCGGGCACGAGCCACGCGACGCCCGGCCGTGGCCGGCGGGGCCGGCGCTCATCCGGCAGCACTTCCTCAACCTGGGCTGGCGCCCCCCAGCCCGGCCATGACCAAGGCCGTCCTGGTGAACTCGGCCCGCTACATGAACGGCACTCGGGACGAACGACTCACTGTGGTCTCGAACGGCCAGGGGATGGGCATGATGAACCTGGAGCCGGACCTTCGACGGCGCGACCGCGATCCTGCTCGACCAGGACCCCGCCGACCTGTTCACCGCCACCGGCCAGTCGCGCAGCGATCACCGGCAGCATCGGCCGACGTCCGACAGCCCTTCCGAGTCACGCTGGCCTGGACGGACGCGCCCGGGCCCGACCGCGGGCAACGCCTACAGTCAACGACCTCGACCTCGAGGTGACCGTGGGCGGCACCACCTACCGGGGCAACGTCTTCTCCGGCGCCTTCTCGACGGCGGGGGGATCCGCCGACACCACGCAACAACGTGGAGAGCGTCTTCGTCCCGGCCGGCGTCACGCGGCAACTTCGTCGTACGGGTCGATCGCCGCCAACATCAACTCCGACGGCGTGCCCAGCAACGGCAGAGGCCCTCGACCAGGACTACGCCCTCGTCGTCTAGAACGCCACGGCGGTGCCTCAGCCCGTCGTCGTGGCGGGCACGGCCACGGTGGTCGCGGACAGCTGCGGCGTGGGCAACGGCGCCATCGACCCGGGGGAGACGGCCACGGTGTCGCTCTGCCTCCAGAACGTGGGCACGGCCGACACGGCGAACGCCGTGGCCACGCTCCTGCCCACGGGCGGCGTCACCAGCCCTGGCGCGCCACAGGGCTACGGCGTGCTCACGGCTCACGGCCCGGCCGTCTGCCGCAGCTTCGACTTCGTCGTAGGTAGCGTGAGCTGCGGCGCCGCCGTCACGCCGACGGTGCAGGTGCAAGACGGGGCCGCGGATCTGGGCACTGTCGTCTGGACCCTCTTGACCGGCACACCGGTCGTCCCCCTCACTGAGGCCTTCGACAGCGTCACCGCGCCGGCCTTGCCGGCCGGGTGGACCACGACCTCCGAGGCCGGAACGGACGCCTGGGCCACCGTCGATACGACCCCCGACACGGCGCCCAACGCGGCCTTCATCAATGATCCCGCCTCCATCTCCTTGACGTCCCTGGTGTCGCCCAATATCGCGGTGCCGACCACGACGGCTCCGATCGCCCTCACCTTCCGGCACTCGTACGCCCTCGAGAGCGGGTACGACGGCGCGGTCCTGGAGGTGAAGATCGGAGCGGGCTCCTTCCAGGACGTCCTCGCCGCGGGCGGGAGCTTCGTGGCGGGTGGCTACGACCAGACGCTCAGCGCGGCCTACAGCAACCCCCTGGGCGGGCGGCCCGCCTGGAGCGGCAACTCGGGCGGGTACGTCACCACGACAGCTCATATGCCCGCATCGGCATCCGGCCAGACCATCCAGCTCCGCTGGCGCCGGGGCAGCGACACCAGTACCCGGGCACCGGCTGGCGCGTCGACACGATCTCGCTGCAGGCGGGCCGCACCTGCTGCGCCACTCCCATTCTGCCCTCCCTGTCGATCGACGACGTTTCCGTCGTAGAGGGAAACGCCGGCACGACCACGGCGACCTTCACTGTGTCGCTTTCGTCGGCGAGCAGCCAGACGGTGAGCGTGGGCTACGCGACCGCGGACGGGACCGCCACGACAGCGGACGGCGACTACGTGGCCGCCTCCGGGGCCGTCACCTTCGACCCGGGGGTGCGGACACGTCCGGTGAGCGTGACGGTGAACGGTGACACCGCGGTCGAGGCGAGCGAGACGTTCACCGTGAACCTGAGCAGCCCGGTGAACGCGGCGATCGCGGACAGCCAGGGTGTCGGCACCATCACGAACGACGACTTTCCACCGCCCGTCTGCACGAGCTTCTCGATCTCGCCCACCTCGGCGAGCCCCGACCACCGGGCCGGCTCGCAGCTCGTCACGATCACGGGGCTGCCCGCGACCTGCGTCGGTGGTGAGTGGACCGCCTCGGGCAACGGGTCCTGGATCACCGTCTCGCCCGCCAGCGGCTCGGGCTCCGGCGCCGCCACCGTCTGGTGGACCGAGAACACGGGAGCCCCGAGAGCCGGTGACGCCACCCTGGCCGGAAACACCTTCCCCGTCACCCAGGCCGGTCCCGACACCTCGGGGAGTGATTTCTTCACCGTCACCCCGTGTCGCCTGATTGACACCCGCCTGCCCGAGCCGTGGGGTGGCCCGATCCTGACCCTCGGCACGAGCAGGACCTTCCCGGTCGGCGGATTCTGCGGGGTGTCGGTGTTGGCGGAAGCGATCGCGTTGAACCTCACGGTCACCGAGCCGAGCACAGCGGGGAACTGCCGGCTCTACCCCGACCCGGGCGCGCTCCCGCTCGCCTCGAACATCAACTTCGCCGCAGGCCAGACGCGCGCGAACAACGCGGTGGTCTCGCTGGGTCCGGGAGGGACGGTCACCGTGTACTGCGTTGGCGCCGGTCCAGGATCGGTCCACCTGATCCTCGACGTGAACGGGTACTTCGAATAGCAGGGGGCCGTGATGAGCGCACGCAACCTCGCGGGACTGCTCGCGTCGGCGGCTCTCGCGGCCGTGCCGCTCGTCTCCGGAGGCGGGCCCGCCGCCGAACCCCGCCTCCGGCTCGCCGTCCTGCCCTGCACGAACATCGAGAGCACGTTCAGGAAGTTCCATCCCCTCCTGGCGTACCTGAAGTCCGCCACCGGGCTCAGCGTCTCGCTCGCCGTCCCGGCCGACCTCGCCGACTTCGAGAGCACGACCGCGAACGGACAGCTGGACTTCGCCCTCCAGGACCCGCACACCTACCGGCAGCTGTCCCATCTCTTCGACGATGCCTCGCTCCTCCAGACACGTGCGCTCGACGGCACGACGCGTCAGTCGGCCGTCGTCGTCGTGCGGCGGGACAGCGGCCTCCGCGACCTCGCGGAGCTTCGGGGACGGACCGTCCTGTTCGGGCCGCGCACCTCGAGCCCGAAGTGGATCGCGGCGGGGCTCCTGTTCGAGTCGCGGGGCCTCCGCGTGGATCGCGATCTCAAGGGGGTGAACGGCGGCTGCTGCGAGGACATCGCCTTTGCGGTGTCGGTCGAGGCCGTCGACGCCGGCGTGATCTGCGACCACTTCCTCGGCCAGCACGGCACCCGGCAGAAGGACCTCGGGGTGGATCCCGCCTCCCTGAGGGTCATCGGTCGGACCACGGCCTTCCCGACACGGATCTTCGCCGCCCGCAAGGGCGTGCCGGCCGCGGTCGTGGCGGCGATCACGCAGGCGTTGGCCCGGCTCGACGGCGCGAGCCCAGAGCAGGCCCGCGTGATGGCGAGCGCGGAGATCCGCGGGTTCCTGAGGACGACCCGGGCGGAGTACCTGCGGGAGCTGGGCCGTACGGCCCCGCCAGCGCGACCGTGACCGCGCGGCGGCCCGAAGGCGCCAGGGTGCAGCCATGAGCCGTCTGCCCCGCTGGGGGAACCTCGGTCTTCGGACGAAGCTCGCGCTGCTCATCGAAGGCATCCTGCTCGTGCTGGGCCTGGCCACGGGCCTGCTCGCCACGGTGCGGGTGCGCGGGACGCTCGAGGCCGAGCTCACCAAGCGGGGCCTGGCCATCGCCGGCGACCTGGCGATGTTCTCGGTGAGGCCCCTCCTCGCCCGGCGACCTGGCGACCCTGCGGAGGTTCGTCAACCACACGATGAGCCAGGACTACGTGCGCTCGGTCGCCGTGCTGGACGCCGAGGGCACGGTCGTGATGCACAACGACCTCGCCGCGCTCGGCCGCCGTCCGGAGGACACCCTCAGCCGCAGCGCGATCGCTTCGGACGCGCCCAGGCTACGACGCGTCAGGCCCCGCGGGGGACGGCGAGGCCCGCAGTACGGCATCTTCTTCCCGATCACGGCGGCGGGCGCGCGCCTGGGCACGGTGGTGTTGGGATACTCCCGGGCCGCGGCCCGGGCCGAGATCGCCCGCGCGCGGCGCGAGATCGTGCTCGGTCTGGGTGCTGGCCGCGGCGCTGGCCGGGCTGCTCGCCTTCCTCCTCGCGTCGTACGTCTCCCGCCCGATCACGACGATCGCGGCGGCCATGCAGAGCGCGTCGGAAGGGGAGGTGAAGGCCGTCCTCGACGCGGGAAGGCAGCGACGAGATCGGCCGTGCTCGCGTCGTCCTTCAACAAGATGGCGGAGGACCTCTCGCGGCACCGGAAGCACCTGAACGAGCTCGTGGAAGCGCGGACCGCCGAGCTCAGGGACGCCAACGTGCGGCTGGAGGTGGAGATCGCCGAGCGCCGGAGGGTCGAGGACGAGCTGCGCCGGTCGCGGACAGGAGCTGCGCGACCTGGCGTCTCACCTGCAGTCGGTGCGGGAGCAGGAGCGGACGGACATCGCCCGCGAGATCCACGACGAGCTGGGGCAGGCCCTGACCGCGCTGAAGATGGACCTCCACTGGGTGGGCCAGCGGGTCGGGGACGCGCGACCGTCGGTGGGCGCCAAGGATCGGCGCGATGTCGAAGGCGATCGACGCCACCGTCCAGGCGGTGCGACGCATCTCGTCGCAGCTGCGGCCCAAGCTGCTCGACGACCTCGGCCTGTCGGCAGCCCTCGAGTGGCAGGCCAGGGAGTTCGAGCGGCGCGTCCGGCGTCGCGTGCCGCATCCGGTCGGAGCCGGACGACATCGTCCTCGACCACGGCCCGCTCCACGGCGCTCTTCCGGATCTTCCAGGAGACGCTGACCAACGTCGCGCGCCACGCGCGGCGCGTCGCGGGTGGACGTCGTGCTCCGGCACTTCGGGGGAGCGGTCGAGATGACGGTCGGCGACGACGGGAGGGCATCCGGCCGGAGCAGGTCTCGGACGGCCGCTCGCTGGGCATCGTCGGGATGCGCGAGCGCGTGCGCTCGCTCGGGGGCCGGCTCGAGATCACCGGCCGCCCGGGGCGCGGGACGAGCGTCCGGGTGTCGATCCCCGGCCGCCGGAGGAGGCGGCGCGATGATCCGGGTCCTGATCGCCGACGACCACGCGGTGGTCCGCGAGGGCCTGAAGCGGATCGTCGCGGAGACCCCGGACATGGAGGTCGTCGGCGAGGCGGCGAACGGCCACGAGGTGCTGGACTTCGCGCGCCGGCACGACTGCGACCTGGTCCTGCTGGACCTCGCGATGCCGGGCAAGGACGGGCTCGACACCCTGAAGGAGCTGAAGCTCCTCCGGCCGCACCTGCCCGTGCTCGTCCTGAGCGTCTACCCCGAGGAGCAGTACGCGGTCCGGCTCCTGCGGGCCGGAGCGGCCGGGTACCTGACGAAGGAGAGCGCCCCGGAGGAGCTGGTCGCCGCCATCCGGAAGGTCTCGCGGGGCGGCCGGTACGTCAGCGAGTCGCTCGCGGAGCAGCTCGCCGTGCTGCTCGGCTCGGGGACCGACCGCCCGCCGCACGAGGCCCTGTCCGACCGGGAGTTCCGCGTCATGGTCATGCTCGCCTCGCGGGAAGACGGCCTCCGAGGTGGCCGACGCCCTCTGCCTCAGCGTGAAGACCATCAGCACGTACCGCTCGCGCGCGCTGCGGAAGATGAACATGAGGAACAACGCGGAGTTCTCCGTTCTACGCGGTGAAGCACGGGCTGCTCGGCTGAGCCGCGCCCGCGTAGGACGAACACCGACACCGCACCGGTGCGCTGGTCCTACTCGAGAATCCTCGCTCCGCCGATTCTCCTCGCCTCCGGCTCGACGTATGTTCCGGGCAGGTGAGCCGCCGCGCAGAGAGCCGTCCGGAAGGAGATGAGTCCATGAGGAGGATCTCGAAGTGGGCGCTGGCCGTCGCCGCCACCCTCGTGACGTGCTCCCCGAAGCTGCTGCTCTTCTACTACGACTTCCTGCACCTGTGGGGCGGCAAGCACTGAGCGACGTGGCGTGTCGGTGAGGGCGGGCGCTCGGGGTCGCGGACAGGCCATCCGTCAGCGGCCTCCCTCCTGGCCGTCGAGCCCCGGGCGCCCGCCCTCGTCGCTGTGCGACGCGTCACAGGCCTGCGCGGCGTCTGCCATCCGTTCGATGACGTCGGGCGGTGGCAGCCCACATTGAGAGGTGAGGCGGCAGCAGGGGCATCCGCCGGGCGCGCGCTGCGCGACGGAGGGCCCGGGTTCTTCCCTCTACCCGGAGGCAATCGTATGCGATCCAGATTCCTGACGCCGACGGTGGCGCTGACCGCCGTGGCCGCGGTGGCCGTGGCCCAGCAGGGCCCGGGCGGTCAGCAGCAGCAGCAGCAGCAGCAACAGCAACAGCAGCAACAACAGCAGCAACAGAAGCAGCAACAAGAACAACAGCAACAGCAGCAGAGGCAGCAGCTTCAGCAGCAGCAGACCCAGACCGACCAGATGCATGCGCATGCAGCGGATGCAGCAGATGACGCAGCAGATGGAGCGCGTCATGAGCACGGTCCGCGAGAACAACCGCTGGATGGAGCAGAACCGCGTCCAGGAGGGCTTCCTCAAGATGGGGCGCGAGCTCGAGGGGGCGGGTGATCGGCTCCGCGATGCCCAGGCAAAGATCGCCTATCTGGAGCCTCAACTCTCGTTCGTCAACGCCATCCGGGAAGAGACCGATGATGACGGCATCTTGGTGAGCGATTTCACCCAAGTCGGATATGTCAGCCGCTTTGCCATGCCGGTCTACCGGCCACGCACCCTGTTCGAGCCCGGCTACCAAGGAACGTTGGGGTGGAGTTTTCCGACGGCGTTGGGCGCCAAGATCGCGAATCCTGATAGACAGGTTCTCTCCATTTCCGGGGACGGCGGCTTCATGTTCAACGTTCAGGAGTTGGCGACTGCAGTGCAGCACAGCATAGGCGTCGTCGCGATTGTCTTTAACGACAATGCGTTCGGAAACGTGCGCCGGATGCAAAAGGAGCTTCATGGCAATCGCTTCATCGCGACCGAACTGCAGAACCCCGATTTCGTGCGGCTGGCCGAATCGTTTGGCGCCCAAGGGCTGCGCGCCAACGACGCAACTGAACTGCGCCGGGCATTGCGCAAAGGATTCGCTTCCGGCGTCCCGACACTGATCGAGGTGCCGGTCGGAGAGATGCCCAATCCGTCGTGCGTCGCCTGGCAGCTGCCGAGGCGACGCGGATAGTTTCAAGGAGAACACGCATGTCTAATTTTAGTGGAATCGTTCCGGCGATCATCACGCCCTTCACCGGCGACGGTAAGCTCAACGAAGCGGCCTTCCGCGAGTCATGGAATTCAACATTCAAGCCGGCGTTCACGGTTTCTGGGTCGTGGGCGGCACTGGTGAAAGCGTGCTGCTCACCGACGAAGAGAACCGCCGCATCGCCGAGATCGTCGTCGACCAAAATCAGGGGCGCATCAAGAACATCATGCATGTCGGCGCATCGACCACTCTGCGTTCGGCACGGCTGGCCGAACATGCCGCCACCGTGGGCGTAGAAGCGATCTGCTGCGTACCGCCCTATTTCTATCGACAGAGCGATGACGCAGTCGTCGAGCACTATCGTGTGGTCGCCGCAGCGGCCGATCTGCCCCTTTTCGTCTACAACTTGCCCCAATCCACCAACGTCGATATCACGCCCGAACTCATGCGCAAGATACAGGATCGCGTGCCGCAACTGGTCGGCCTCAAGCATTCTGCTCCCTATCTGGGCCACGTGCGCGACTTTGTAAATATGGGACTGGCCTGCTTCGTAGGCAACTGCCGGCTGATGCTTCCGGCCATGACCATCGGCGCGATCGGCTGTGTCGACGGCCCACCCAACATGGTGCCTGAGCGGTGGGTCAAGGTGTGGGAGACATTCCAGGCCGGCGATTTGACCGCGGCCATTGATGCACAGGAGGAGGCGTCGGCGGTGACCGATCTGATACGACCCTTCCGCTTCCACGCCATCGCCAAAGCCGTGTTGAGTGAACGTCTGGGGATCGACTGTGGCCTTCCCCGCCCACCAATGGAGCCGCTGACTGCAGCGGAGCACCAGGAGTTGCTGGCGCAACTGATCGCACTCGACCTGGAGGAGATCCGGCTCTCCCGCTAAGGCTGTTCCAAAGAATTAGTCCCCCGATGGCGTAGGGGCGTGCCCTTGCGGCCGCCCGCTGTGGTCAGGCCGAGTGCGGGCGGCCGCAAGACCCGCCCCTACGCCACCGGTGTTTATTTTCTTGGAACGGCCTAATCAGCCTACCGACGCAGAACTCAGATACGCTCGGCCAGAATGGGAGCAGCCTATTTTCCGGGACTCCAGAGGAGAGCACGAAACGAATCTCCTTGAGAAAGCCCCAAAATGTGGTATCCACCCGGCTTGAAATCGCCGCTGCGGACACTGGTGAAGTCTGCTATAATACCCTGAACGTACACAGGAGAGTGAATGTGCGTAAATCATTCCAAGGGGTGAGCACTCAAATGGATTATCGGGAAATTGTGACGATTGAACCGGGAAAAAGGGGTGGGAAACCATGTATCCGTGGCATGAGAATCACGGTATACGATATCCTTGAGTACCTTGCGTCGGGCATGACCTTTGTCGAGATCTTGGAAGATTTTCCCTATCTTACGCAAACTGACATATTGGCTTCGCTCAGTTATGCGGCCGATCGGGAAAAACAGACGTGCCTCGGAATCAACGTGTGAACTCCCTTATCATTGCCGAATTCAGTGGTGATCGTTCAGCTGGTGTACTAGCGTTGTATTGAGAAGGTTGTCAGCTGCCTAGATCACCTGACGACAATCGCGCACGAACTCCGGGCGCGGCGTCACACCCAACCCTGGGCGTGTCGGCGCCACGATTGCCCCCGCTTCCGCGCGAATCTCCTCCTCCACTAGCTCGAACATCATTGGATTGGCGCCGACCGAGAACTCGATAACCGTTGCCGCCGGACTGGCAAAGGCGAGACTGACGCCGGCCATGAACGAGAGCGCCGAGCCCCAACAGTGGGGCGCCAACTCAAGCTGATGGGTTGCCGCCAGCGCTGCAATGCGTCGTCCTTCGGTGAGACCGCCACAGATGGCCAGGTCGGGCTGGAGCACGTCGACCGCACGGGCCGCGATCAGATCGCGAAAGTCGAAGCGCGTGAATTCGCTCTCCCCTGCTGCGATGGGAATGCTCGTCGCCGCACGCACCTCCGCGGTGCCCGCTGGATTGTCGGCGTTGCACGGCTCCTCGAACCAGCGCAGATTGCAGTCCTCCAATGCCCGGCAAAATTGTTTGGCTTCGGGCACGCTGAAGGTACCGTGCGCGTCGACCATCAGACCCGCGTCCGGCCCCAGCGCTGCACGCGCCGCCCGGACGCGCGCCACGCTGGTGGCCACATCGCCGTCCATGACACCGACGCGCATTTTGGCGGCGTGAAAACCGCGCGAGAGGTAGCCGTTGAGCTGGTCGCCGATCCCGTCCGCATCCGCCCAGCCGCCGCTGGCATAGGCCGGCATCGCGTCGCGCAGCGGACCGCCGAACAGCTGAACCACCGGCACGCCCAGCGCCTTTCCAAGCAGATCCCACAGCGCCATGTCGACACCGCTGATCGCGGCCACTGTCAGCCCACGCCGTCCCAGCACCGGAAAGCCACGGCCCCGGGCCAGCGCATAGTGGTCGCGCGGTCCGTTGTACATCATCTCCCATAGCCGCCCGATCTGCCAGCGCGTCCTGGCCGATCAGCAATGGACGCAGTTCATGCTGCACACAGGCGACCAACGACGCACAGACGCCCGCGCTGCCGACCGACGCCTTGGCTTCGCCGTAGCCGGTCCACCCATCGTCGGTGGTGACGGTCACCAGCGTCATATCGAAGCTGCTCAAGCGGCCGAAATCGGAGACGTGCTGTCTTTCGGTGGGGATGGGACAGTGGAGCCAGACGGCGTCAACATTGCGGATGATCATTGGGAAATCTACCTTGTCGATATGCGGGGGATGGTGGATGATAAGACCCTGTGTTCGCGTTCTCCCATGCGCTGCGTCGTGCGGAGCGAGAACAAGCAGGAATGGTCCATTTTCCCCCAATCGTGCGTTTGCCGTCAATCCGGCCGGGACACGGCGGCTCCCTCCAGCTCTTTACTGAGTCCGGAGGAAGGTGTATCTTGGTAATAGTCCAAGCACCCTTCACCCGTCATCGATTTTCGACCGAATGGAGAGCGTTTATGCAGGAAAAAGATCCGATCGTTACGATGCTACATGAGGAATACAGCCGCTGGGAAGAACTGCTGGACGCCATGCCCGAAGAGCAGATTGTCGCCCCGCAACTCTCCGCTGGTTGGTCTATCAAGGATGTGGTCGCCCATTTGATGGCCTGGCAACAGGTTTCCATCGCCCGTCTGGAGGCCGCTCGATCCGGCACCATGCCGGTGCTTCCCGCCTGGTTCGAAGGACTGGATCCGGAAGCGGAGGAGGATCCGGAAGAGCTGAACGCAACGCTCCGCAGCACCTATTGTGAAGAGCCCTGGTCGGTCGTCCATGCGTCTTGGCGGGACGGCTTTCTGCGGTTCCTGTATCTGGCGGAGCGGATACCGGCAGACGAGCTGTTTGACACCGAAAAGTATCAGTGGCTGCGCGGATACTCCCTCTATGCAGTCCTGCAGGGTTCATATGTACACCATCACGACGATCATTATGAACCGTTGCTAGGCCGGCTCAACCAACAGACATGATACGAAAACCACGATTTCCCGGCACAGGTCAAAGCCATGCCGGCGACAATCATCTATCTGCGACCGGCCGATAGCGAGCATCATGCTTGCCAAGCGGGTGGCATCGTCACACAGAGGTCACATGAAGATCAAAGAGATCCGTGCATTTGAAATTGTCTTGGACCCGAAACCCAAGACAGAGCCTCGTGCGCCCAGCCGGGCGCACACGGGCATGTCCATGATCAGACCAATCGACCGTTACCCGGGGAGCGACCGGCGAACGGGTCAAGCTGTTTTCGCTGGTTCAAGCCGTCCCGCTGTGCTGGTCACCGCCGAAGACGGCACGTGGGGCTTCGGCATCTCCCTGTTCGCGCCGGCTGTCATTCCGCTCATCAACCAGGGTTTTGCGCCGCTGTTGGTGGGGGAAAACTGTATGGCTACAGAGAAACTGTGGGACATGATGGTCCGATCGACGACCTCCTTCGGCGCACCGGGGCTGGCCAGCTACGCCATCAGCGCGGTCGACTGTGCGCTGTGGGACCTCAAGGGCAAGATTCTGGGGCGCCCTGTCTATGAGCTGCTGGGCGGTCCGCAGAAGGAGCAGATCTTCTGTTACGCTTCAGGCTTCGATCAGGAATGGTACATGGAGTTGGGCTTCAAGGCGACCAAGCTCTTTGCCACCCACGGTCCGGCAGACGGAGTTGCGGGGCTGCGCAAACTGGAGGAACTGGTGGCCACCACCCGCGCGAACCATCGGCGACGATGTCGAACTGATGCTCGACGCCTGGACCAGTTGGGATGTGGAGTACACCATTCGCGTGGCCGAGACCATGCGGCCCTACGGTCTGAAGTGGATCGAAGACTACATCTCTGCTGAAGACCTGATCGGCTACGAGACGGTGCGCCGGCATACGTCCGGGCAAGGTCTGGCCAGTGGTGAACATTGGTACATGTTGGCGCCCTTTGCCCACGCAGCAGGGCGCCGCCTGGTCGACATCTTCCAGCCGGATGTGTTGTGGTGCGGCGGCATCACGGCCGCGGTCAAGATCTGCCACCTGGCCGAAGCCAACGGGATCTCGGTCATCACCCACGCGGGCATGAACTACCCGTTCGGCCAACATCTGGCCATGGCCATGCCCGCGATCACGTGGGGAGAACGCTCTGAAGGTGTGTCGGCGCCCGGTGTCCCGTTGGAGGAAATGGTCAAGATCCCGGGCACCGCTGTCATCAAGAACGGCACTGTCAGGCCGAGTGATGCACCGGGATTCGGCATGGAGATCGACCGCGGCGTGGATCGACAGCGTGTCGGCGTAGATTCCTTCTTCGGTTATGGCGCGCCGGCACCGGCAGCCAATCCGCCGAGCGCATTCGAAATGGTGGTCAACACATCGTCACGATCCGTAATCCCGTGTCTTTGGGCCAGATATCCCGGATCGTTATAGGTAATATGGACCTGGCCGTCGGCATCTTCCCAAACAAGGAACTTCTGCGGCAGATCGATCGCAGCGGTTTGGCTGCTCTGCATTAACTGGGTACCCAAGTTGGGATTGCCGAAGATGATCAGCTGCGTCGGCCGCAGTTCCATACCTGTACCGTCAGCATTTGCTGCATGGTTGACCGTTGTCATTACCCTGAGGCCGCGCTCCTCGATGGTCGTCTGCAACCGGTTCACTGTCTCCTCGACACTATGGGCGCTGTCGACGCTGATGAGTCCATTTGTCATCTGAGCGAGTAAGCTCGACTGGGTTAACATTGCCAGCAAGATCGGTGTCGCCGCCAAGATAAATAGCTTGGACCAAGTGCGCCGGCGAAAGAGCCACATTGCCCCGACCACCAGGACGCCACCACCGATCAACCACCACGGCATGGAGCTTGTATCCGCTCCCGTCACCGGCAACGTGGTAGGCGCGCTCTCGGCAGACATGGTCGGTGTCGTTTCTGTTGTGGGCGCGACAGAGCTGGTCAAGCCGCTCAATGCATTGGAAATCGTGTTCAACACATCATCGACACCGGTCAATTCATGCCTGTTCCGCAAATACAACGGATCGTTGTAGCTGACATTGACGTGCCCAGCCTCATCTTCCCAGACCAGGAATTTCTGTGGCAGATCGATGCCAACACTTTGCCGGCTCTGCATCAACTGCGTGCCCAGTTTTGGATTGCCGAAGATGATCAGTTGGGTTGGACGCAGTTCCTGGCCGACGCTCGCAGCATTGGCGGCGTGATCGACGGTGGAAAGAAGGATTAGCCCACGATCTTGAATAGTGCTCTGTAGTTGGCTAACCACCTCGTCGACCGTGGCCGCGGCCTGAACATTCACCAGCCCATCTACAGCCGGATCTTGGGCAAACGCGATGCCGTGGCCAACCCATGAAAGCGTCAATACAAGTGCAAGTGCAAAATAGCGAGTGTTCATGTGATACTCCTAACTCAGTGGGCACAAGAGTAAAAAAACGAAGGGGATTCAACGCCAAGGCCAGTTTGCCGTTCGGGGCTGTTGCACGAGGATAAAGCCAGTATAGGAAGTCTGAAAAGATGTGTCAACCGTGATTTTGTTGCGGCGCCTCTTTTTTGTCGATGGGCAAACCGACCGATCCGATTCAAATCAATTTGAAGAGGAGGAAATCCGCCGTCACGCCAAATTCGTCGATTCGCTCGTACAAGACGGAAGTCTCAGGTTGTGCCTTCGCAGCGTTGGCGGTACGATTGGAACCGGCGCTGATGACTGTTATGATGACGACATGATGAGGAGCGCAGCCGACAGTATGTTTCGCCAGTTCTTCGAATATTATCGGCCCTACAGGGGGCTCTTCTATCTGGATTTCGGCTGTGCCGTCATCGTGGGCCTGCTTGAGTTGGGCTTCCCACTGGCCGTGAACCAGTTTGTGGACAATCTGCTGCCGAGCGAGAATTGGCCGCTGATTCTGCTGGCCACCGCCGTTCTGTTGGGCATCTATGCCCTGAATACAGTTCTTCAGTACGTGGTCACCTATTGGGGCCACATGCTCGGTATCAACATCGAAACGGACATGCGGCGCAAGCTCTTCGACCACATCCAGAAGCTCTCGTTTCGTTTTTTCGACAACAACAAGACGGGCCATCTCATCGCCCGCATCACAACCGATCTGCAGGACATCGGCGAATTGGCCCACCACGGTCCCGAAGATGTCTTCATCGCCATCATGACGTTGCTGGGCGCGTTTGCCCTCATGCTCATGATCAACTGGCAGCTGGCGTTGCTCACCTTCGCCGTCATCCCCGTGATCGTCTGGGTCGCCATGTACTTCAGCGGCAAGATGACCCGTACCTACCGCCAGCTCTTTCGCGATTTAGCCCAATTCAACGCACGTATCGAGGACAGTGTCGGCGGTATTCGGGTGGTCAAGGCCTTTGCCAACGAGGATCACGAGCGCGGTCTCTTTGCGGTCGACAACGCCAACTACCGCCAGACCAAACTGATCGCTTACGAGATCATGGCGCGCAGTCTATCGTTGAGCTATATGTTGATGCGTTTCGTCATCATGTTTGTCATGGTCGCGGGCACCTGGTTTGTGCTTCAAGGGCGAATTGAGCTACGGCGAGTTTATCGCCTTTCTGCTGCTCACCGGTGTCTTCTTCCGTCCCATCGAGAAGATCAACTCGGTGATCGAGAGCTACCCCAAGGGTATCGCCGGCTTCAAGCGCTACCTGGAGATCCTGGCTACCGAGCCGGACATCGAGGAGGCACCGGGCGCCATGACCGTCGAGCATCTCGCCGGCAACATCCGTCTCGAAGACGTGACCTTCGGCTACGATGACCAGAGGGTCGTGCTGCACAACATCAACCTGTCCATGGCGGACGGCGAGAACATCGCCTTTGTCGGGACCGTCCGGCGCGGGCAAGACCACCCTCTGCAGCCTGATCCCCCGCTTCTACGAGATCGACAGCGGGCGGATCACCATCGACGGCATCGACATCCGCGACATGACCTTATCGTCGTTGCGCCGGCAGATCGGCATCGTGCAGCAGGATGTCTTTCTCTTTTCCGGCACGCTGGCCGAGAACATCGACTACGGCAAACTGGATGCCACCGAGGAGGAGATCTGGGCCGCGGCGCGGCTGGCGCAGTTGGAGGCATTCATTCGCAGCCTGCCGGAAGGGCTGGAGACGATCATCGGCGAGCGGGGCGTCAAGCTCTCGGGCGGGCAGAAACAGCGTCTGGCCATCGCGCGCATGTTTCTGAAGAACCCGCCCATCCTGATCCTGGACGAGGCGACCTCCGCCCTGGACACGGCCACCGAGGTGGCCATCCAGCAGGCGCTCACCGAGCTGTCCAGAGGGCGCACGACGCTGGTCATCGCGCATCGGCTGGCGACCATCAAGAACGCCGATCGTATCGTGGTGGTGACGGAGGATGGGATCGTGGAGCAGGGACGCCATCCCGAGCTGATCGCGGCCGGCGGCGTCTATAGCCGGCTGCACAAGGCGCAGTTCGGCGCGGTGACGAACGGGAATCCCGCGGCAATAACTTGAACGATCAATCCTCGTCTCCCAACTCCGCAGTGAAAATCGCCGAGACGTCCATACGGTGCGCTTGATGCCAAATGTCCAATAACCTGAACCAGGCCGTGCGCGACAATTTCATCGAAGGGGCGAGCTACGTTGCGCGAGCGGTGCCGACGATGTCGGTCGTAGATGCCGGCAGCTTCGTCCTCGTCGACTGCGGCCTGCCGAGCGACACCTTCAACGTTGTCGTGGCGCGCGATTTGTCGGATGTCCGCCGCCTGTTGGACGAAGGTGTCGGGCATTTTATGGCGAAGGGTTGGCCCATGGCGCTATGGCATTGGGAGGGAGCCGAGGACGGACAGGCAATAGAGGCATTGCTTGCATACGGCATGATGCGCGCCGAAAGCCATGTTGCCATGGTCGCCGATCTTGGCGAGACAGATGCCCAGCGTGTGATGCCGGTCGGGTTCACCATCGAAAAGGTGACGCGTGCCCAGCAGATCCAGCAATACGGTTCACTGTTGGCGGGGCTGTTCGGCAATTCAGATGAGGCCGGGCAGGTGACCGCCTACTACGACCTGCTTGCCCCCGTTTCGCATAGCCAAGATCTGGGCACTGCACTTGTATCTTGGCATTGTCCGCGGAGAGGTCGTGGCGACGGGCAGTCTCTTCGTCGGGCGCGAGACCATCGGCATCTATGACATCATGACACGGGCCGACCATCGCCGGCGCGGGTTGGGCAGCGCGATGTTTGGCCATCTGCTCGAGGAAGCCAAACAGTTTGGGCATCGGCACGCAGTTCTTCAGGCATCAGCGGACGGTGCCGGAATCTACCGGCAGGCGGGTTTCCTGCCTGTCGGCACGGTTCACACCTTTGAAAACCGTGGCCTGCTGGCTGGTGCCTGAGAGCAGAACCGTGTGATCCGGCCGTGATGGTCGCAAGCGCCTCTGCGTGCGACCATCACGGCCGGCTGCCAATGCCTCCATCAAGAGTTCTGCCTCTTGTGAATTTATGTCCAATGTTGACTTCGACCTCTCTCCGTGCTACCGTACTTGCCGATGTATTTGAACAACCGAGATGGCAATCAAGTTGAGTTGGGTTCAACCCACTCGCTGCCGAGAGACCACTGTGGTCGTCACAGGAAGCCGCTGACAGCAAGTCGGTGGCTTTTTTTGTACCTGCCGAGGGTGTCGCCGCGCCGACTGCGCCTGATCGGCGATCCACCAGTAGATTCCGGCGTAAATGGGATCACGCTTGTTTTGCTGTTTGAACCCGAGGAGTTTGGCCCGAATTAACGACGTAGTATCTACGCCGGACTGAACTAAACTGAAATCCTAATGAAAACGGGAGTACCGTAGGTCGGGCATCCTTGCCCGACACGGTTGGAGTACCACAATCAGTCAGGTAGGAGAGCGGTCGGGCAGGGATGCGCCGACCTACATACTCATGATCTCGTAGCGTTATCGGCTTAAAGGAAAACAACATGTTGCGAGTCGTTAGTCGTATCACATATTTGTTGATTGTTTTCGGCATGTTGGTCGCCGTTCAGCTTCCGCTGATCTCCGCGGCGCGTGCGGAAGGGAACAGCCCCGATGACACGCCGGTGCCGTTTGCGACCGACGCGGTCGAAGAGTGGAGCGTGGGCAATGGCCTGGTCTATTGGGCATTCAACTGCTTCGCCGACGAGTTCGTCTCCACGGCTGCGCTCAAACGCAAACCGGTCAGCGGCAGCATCGTCCGCACGTTGGAATCCATCGACGATGCTGCGCGTTGCGACACCTATCTTAGCCAGCTCAGTTCGTCGGACGGTCTCTACTACTATGACGAGTCGCAGAAGCGCATCGAGCGCATGCCTCTGGGGGAACCCTTCACACCACAGGAGATCAAGCCCCTGACCGGAAACCAGTCCCCGGTCTTCACCAGCCCACTGAAAGAGGCGAATGGTTTCCTCTATTCGGATCGGCTTTCAGCAGATCCTGCGCACGTTGAAGGACGGCAGCGGCCCGGTCGAGCTGGTAGTTAGTACAACCTCACTGGTCTCCGACTTGATGGTTGTGGGCAGCACCGTCTACTGGCTCGATAGCGGCGGCCTGAAGAGCATTTCAGTCAGCTGTGTTTCGCTGCCCTGCACCGAGACCGGAGGCACGCTCTTTCCGTTCAACGCCACCACACGTGGACATGGTCTGGTCTACCAGCCGTCAACCGGAGGCCCAATCATCAACCGCTCCTTCCGCATCTATTGGGTGGAGCGCAACACATCGTCTCCGACCACCTACAAGATTCGCTACTGCTCCATCGGCCCGATCACGCCCTGCCAGGACCCGGTGGTCACACCCCTCGACATAGCCGCACCGGATGCACCCACCGCGGTCAAGACCTTCTACACCGCCACGACCAACTGGTTCATCGGCAATCCCATTTTGGCCAACGGCAACCTCTACTGGACCGAGCGCGATAGCAGCACCGTCTCCAACAACACGGGCGATGTCAAGCGCAAGGCCGGCACAGCGACCGACGCTGCACCTGCCGACACCATCGCCACCAACCAGGCCAATATCGACCGCTATCTTTATGCCGCCAACGATCTACTCTTTTTTGCCCGCAGAAATACCGGTATCTATAGCCTGGCCCTGGGGGCATCCGCCATTACGCGTGACTTTCAAGCCAGTGCCCTGGAAGTGACACAGGCCATCCAGAATCTGGCCAACAGTGCGCCTCTCATTGCCGACAAATCGACCTACGTGCGCGCCTACGGCAAACAACTCGACGGACCCAGCACACCC
Source organism: uncultured Chloroflexia bacterium (assembly GCA_963715415.1). Classification (GTDB taxonomy): domain Bacteria; phylum Chloroflexota; class Anaerolineae; order Caldilineales; family Caldilineaceae; genus JAWKOK01. The sequence continues at coordinate 28,522 of CAVQSG010000056.1, forward strand.
AATGTCGAGGCCCGGCTCTTCGGAACCAGGGGCGGCACTCCGTTGCCCGGTTCGCCTCTACAGCCACTCAACGGCGCGCGCGCGTTGGTATCCGGCGGCGGTTTTGATCGCGCACGTCTGAACGACGGCTGGACATTCCAGTTGCCCGGCAGTTGGATCACGACGGGGCCGACGACGTTCAAGCTCGAGATCGACGGGCGCCGGATCCACAGCGATCCCAATCGCGCCGACAACGAACTCAGCCAAACCGTCACCTTCCGGGAATCAGCCGCCGGTCTGCGTCTGGACTGTGCCCGTGCGTACCCACACGCCGCTGCCCTCTGTATCGGATCCCAACTTCTGGAGTATGGTTAGCCACTTCAACCGCCGCTGGCCCGTCCCCGATACCTGGATCTTCCGCGACACCGATCCGGTGGAGGAACTCCAGGTCTGTTGGGCCGGACCGTTCCCCTACCCCTGTTATGGTCCCTACGAACTGGAAGACGGTTGGGGCATCACCAATGGCCCGCCCGACCGGGACAAGGTGATCATGTCGTTGTGGGGGCGCGGCACTGCTCAGCTTCAACCCCGACGCCTGCGACGACATCAGCGCACCGGTCCACTTCATGGGCATGGTGCATCCCGAGGCCAACAACGGCGGCGCGGCGGGCTATGCCAGCACAATCAGCAACCAGTCGTGGGTTCAATTGCCGGATCATCTGCCCAATCCCGTACCTACCGGCTGGAACATGCTGCGCGAAGGCAGCGTGATGGCCCAGGAGTTGGCTCACAACTTCGGACGCAAACATGTCAACTGCGGCAATCCCGACAATATCGACAACGGCTATCCCTATCCTCCTTGCCAGATCGCCGACACGGGCGCAAGCAGCTACTACGGCTTCGACGTCACCACCCGCCAGCCCATCCGGCCGGACGAGACCGCGGACTTCATGTCCTATGCCGGCCGCAGTTGGGTGAGCGATTACACCTGGCGCGCGTTGATGAACAAGTTTGCCAATGTGGTGACGGCAGCGGATGCACCTGCGGCGGAAGGCGACAGCGTCTTTGTCACCGGGTTGGTCGACACCGAGAACAACCGCGGCGAGATCTCCACGGTACTCGTACTGCCGACTGCGTCTGTGCCGCCTTCCATCGTGCGCGGTCTTTCCACCGCGGACTCGACCGACGTCCACGCTGCCGCACCGCAGGCCACCTTCAAGTTGCGGCTGCTAGACAGCTCGGGGACCGTATTGGTCGAGCGCACGCTGACGTTGGTCCAGATGGATGACCACACGACCGACGGCGCCTCGGCGCTCTTTAGCGATCTCTTTGCGCAACCGGCAGGTCAGGTTGCCAAGATTCAGTTGCTCGCCGACAACACGGTTATCGATGAGATCGCACCCGGTTCCGCCAATCCAGCGGTGACTGTTTCGCAGCCAACGGCAGGAACGACAGTTGACGATACCCTCACGATCAAGTGGACCGCGGCTGATGCCGATGCGGACGATCAGTTACTCTTTACCGTGCAATATAGCCACAACAACGGCGCCAAGTGGCACACCATCGCCATCAACCACCCCAGCAACCCGAGTGGGAGCTACACCCTGACGTTGGACGATCTGGGTGGATTACAGGGCAGCGCGCCGAACCAGGCTCTGTCCGTGTGCTCGCCAGCGACGGTTACAACACGACCATCGCGACGTCAGCGCCCTTTACGGTCAAAAATCGCAAGCCCGAACCGGCCATCCTCGTCCCGATGCCGAGCCAAACCGTAGCCGCCGGCACCACCGTCTCCCTGAGCGGGCGTGCCACCGATCCCGAAGATGGCGGGTTGAGCGGCGCGGCGCTGCAGTGGATGGTGGACGACAATGCCGCCGGTAGCGGGCCGGACACGAGCGTTGCGGGCTTGACCCCAGGCACACATCTGGCCAAGCTGACAGCAACCGACGGAACCGGCAACAGTGCCTCTGCCACAGCCGGTTTCGAGGTTGCGCCGCTGGGCATTCCGCTTTCCACCACAACACCCACGCTGGACGGCTCCTGTGACGACGCGCCCTACAGCGTTGGTCAGTCCGTCAGCCTGAAGCCCTACAGCGACGGTGCGCAGGCCACCGTCCGCATCCTGCGCACGACCGACCATCTGTGGGCCTGCTTTTCCGGTATGAAGAAGGGCGCGGAACTGCCCGGTGCATTTGCCGGATTGCGGGTGGATGTAGACCACAGTCGCAATGCCTTGGCCCAGGGCGACGACTATGGGTTCTTTATCGGCGAAGACGGCGATGTGGTCACCGAGGCCGGTGACGGCGCGGGTAGCTATACGGCTCCCGGTCCCGGCGGTTTGGTCGGCCAGCTTCGTGCAGAGACCAACAATTGGAGTGCCGAACTGCGCATCGACAGAGAGACTTTGGGAGGGTGGGACCACCGGATCGGTTTGGTTGCCGGCCACTATCGGCTCAACGCCGCGGGTGACGACTACATCTGGCCCTACTCGTCCGACGACAACCGGCCCGCCGGCTGGGCCACTAGTGTACTGGGCAACCAGCCGTTGCTCACCGCGCTCGATCCCTTCACGAAGACTGTAGGCAGCGCACCGTTCACGCTCAACGTCGAGGGCAGCGGTTTTGTCAGCGGAGCGACCGTCCTGTGGAATGGAACCGATCTGAACACCACCTTTGTGGATGAGAATCAGCTAACGGCCCAGCTTGGCACAGCCCAGCTTTCCGTCGCCGGCATCATCGAGGTCAAAGCCCGCACGCCGAGCGGGTTCGAGTCCAATGGCCTGACTTTCGTGGTCGAGGCGCTGGCTCCGGTCGTAAACACTCTCTCGCCCGCGACAGTGATGGCGGGTAGCCCAACAACAACGATCACCGTCAATGGTGACCACTTTGCTCCTGATGCCCAGGTGCTCTGGAACGGAGTACCGCTGGCTACCCAATTCGTGAATGCTGCACAGGTCAAGACTCAGGTCAGCGCGGCGCTGCTGGCGGACGGCCAGACCGCAGGCGCGGCGGTGCGTAACCAGTCGCCGAGCCAACGGATCTCGAATGCGGCGCCGTTTGAGGTGATGCCGCAGCTCACAGAGCCGGGGACGCGCATCTATCTGCCGGTTGTGATGCGGTAGTTGGGTTCACCGAACAGAGCTGTAACTCAGATCGAGGAAGCGGGAGCGAAGACCATCGTGGCCGGCACTTGGATAGATGTTGTCGTCCGAGGGGACGCGCGCCGAGGAGCGAGTTTGCTTGAGTACACCGCTAGACAATGGAAACAGATCGTTTGTCGCTGCGTCCCATCACCCACCTTGAACAGTTGAAGCAGTGGGCCGTGTCCCGCTGGTAGTTACCCATTGGGTTGGCGTCAAAATCGTAGAAAAAGCCTTCCAGGAAGGTCGGGATGGGTTATTTGGACGCTTACTTGCCGGACGGATCATCGGCGAGCTGGGGCGTCATGCTCTCTGGCGGGCGGAAGCAACGTCTGGCCATCGCACGTACCTGGGCAAATGGCCGGCTGAACCAACCTGATCTTGAGAGTTGCACCCGCAATCTACTCCACCAGCGCATAGTCGACTGCTTGCTCCAACGTCATCGCGCAGCCTTCCGCCCAAGCGGCGCTCCAGGCGTCCGGGTCCAGCCTACTCTGTGCAAGCGCAACATCGCGTTCATATCCGGCTTGCTGGTGACGCCAACGGGGCATGGCAATCGCCGCCCGTTGCGTGAAGGCAGCCGCCCAGAGCCGCACCGCCCGCACCACGTCGCCGTCTTGTACGGCGATGCCGGCCAGCCCCTCCAGTCCATCTGCGAGATACTGTAGATAGTGCATCGGTTGTTGCAGGTGCAACGCATCTCGATAGAATCTGCAGGCCTGTTGCGTCTCACACCGTGCGCGCGCAACATGACCCAATGCGAGCAGTGCCCGGAACGCACCGAACGTAATCCCCAGTTCGAGCAACTGGGGCAAAGCCTCTTGCAGTAAGGTTTGGGCCGCGGTCAGATCGCCGTCTATCAACGCCAGATTGCCGAGACCAAAGATCGCCCAGGCCCTGCCCCGGCTATCCTCGGCCGTGCGAGAGAGGGCCAAGGCCCGTTCGTAGCACTGCCGCGTGGCAGCGAATTCGTGTCGCATCATGGCCGCGAAGCCGCAACCGCGCAGTGCGGTGGCAATGCCCCGCTGGTCGCCGAGCTCGGCATACAGCGCCAACTCACGTTCGAACCGAGCCTGTGCACGTTCATGGTCTGGGCAGCAAGACGGCGGCATACCCGGCCGTATCCAGCGCGGAGGCCTCGGTCGTACAACGCCGCCGTTGTTTGTCCGGTCGCGCTTGCGACCCGGTTCAGGGCGAGCGCTGCTTCCAACCAGTGACTTGCTTCCGCCAGGCTGGTGCGAGTAGATCCAGAAGGCAAAGAGTGAACCGTTAAAGCGCTGGGCGAATTCGGCTTCGTTCTGTTCAATCGCCCAACCGTTCACCGCGCGCAAGTTGTCGCGTTCCGGTTCCAGCTTTTGCAGCCATTCCCGTTCTTGCGGCGTGTCCCGCGCCTGCTCCATCTGTTCGGCCAGGGAAAGAAAGTAGCCGGCGTGACGGCGACATGTTGTCATCCTGCTCCCCGCTGGCAACCAACTGGACGTGGGCAAACTGGCGCACCGGTTCCAGCAGGCGATAGCGCCGTTCGCCGTCGTGGTATTCCACCAGCACGAAGGATTTGGCAATGAGCTGATGCAGCGGCAGCAGGAGAGTCTCCTCCTGGCGTCGTCGGCGCAGACGGCTTGGCACGGCCGCCAGCGTCCAGCCGCCGACAAAGACCGACGCCCTGCGCCAGCAACTGCTGTTCAGCCGGGGTCAGCAGCCGATAGCTCCAGACCAGCGCGCTGTGCATGGTCTGGTGGCGCGGGATGACAGTGCGATAGCTGTTGGTCAAGATCGCCATCTGATCGTGCAACTGCGCGGCAATCTCGGCGAAGGTCATGCTGCGGGTGAGCGGCGCCGCCAGTTCCAGCGCCAGGGGAATGCCGTCCAGTTGGCGACAGATATGGGCAATGGCTACGGCGTCGTCTTCCTGCATGTTGCGTAGGGAAGGCGCCATCCCCATCCGCTCTACGAACAACTGCGCCGCAGGACTGGTCAGCACTCGCGCAGTGTGTGCGAGCTCTGCGGCATCGGGCAGCCGCCAGCGGCAGGCACTGGATAGACCGTCTCGCCGGGGATGCGCAGCTCCTCGCGGCTGGTGGCTAGGATGTGCAGTTGCCAACAGTGATGTAGCAAACCTTCGGCAATTTCGGCACAGGCGTCCACCAGATGTTCGCAGTTGTCGAGGACCAACAGAAGCTGCTTACCGGCAAGATGTTCCTGCAACAGATCGAGGGTCGTGCGGTCAACTTGGGCAGAGAGTTTGAATCGATTGCGCGATGGCCTGGGTCACCCGTGCTACGCTCGCGGTACGCCGCGGGCCAGCGCCGCCAGTTCCACCAACCAGACGCCATCGGCAAAGACGCTGGTATCCTCTCCCCACACCAGCTGCATGCCGGCTTCGATGGCCAGGCGCGTCTTGCCGACACCGCCCGCACCGGTGAGTGTCACCAGGCGCTGGGCGGTGACGGCTCTGGACGACCTCCACCACCTCCTGTGTGCGCCCGACGAAACTGGTCAACGGCGCGGGCAGATTTGTCTTGCGGGCAGTGATCCTTGCGGAGGGCGTGGAATGGTCGTAGGCTGGTGACGAAGTTGCCGCAGAAGCGCACATTCGTCTGCGTCATTCTCGCGCAGCGGGGACATGCCCGCGGCGGCCAGCAGGGCAGTGGCTTCCGCCGACAGTCTCCAGCGCCTCCTGGGCGTACAGCCAGTCGACGATCGCCACCACGCGCGCACGTGCCCGTGGCCCGCTGAGCCGTTCCCCTTTGCACATTTTGCCGATGATCGATGGGTCCTGCAGGATGCCCTCCGCCAGTCTGGCTTGGCTGAGGCCGTGCTTGCGGTGCAGGTGCTGGCTGAGGAGATCGCCAAACGGGTGACTCATGGTTGCCTCTTTTTCGAGCAACTCGATCCACGAATCACAAAGTGTCCACGATCTGGACAGATTTCGCACTTGATCTGGACAGCGGCATGGAGCGATATTTTAGCACCGCGCAGAAGTGCGCGCCAGTCGTTGTCGGTACCGGGTCCATACCACATTTGGGGGGCTTCACTGGAAAGTCCGACGTCGTCCGTCTGTTTGCCGCCACCAAAATGGGATGTACCCGTCGGTACCGGGTTTCAGTTCAAAAAGGAGAACATCATGACAAACCTACCGTCTGATGCAGTTGAACAATTTCGCACCAATCTTGCGCGGGCCGCTCGTCGCAGCCGGCGACGCCGCTACGAGGACGCGTGCAAGGTCTACAACGGGATGATCGACAAGCATCCTGCGCTCGTCGCGCGTTGTGCCGACGTGGCCGATGTGATGACAGCGGTCAACTTCGCCCGGGACCAGAAGCTGCTGCTGGCGGTGCGCGGCGGCGGCCACAATGGCGGCGGTCTGGGTACGTGCGACGATGGCCTGGTGATCGATCTTGCGCACATGAAGGGCGTCCGCGTCGATCCCATTGCGCGCACCGTGCGCGCGGAGGGCGGCTGCACGCTGGGCGACGTGGACCACGCCACCCACGCCTTCGGCCTGGCCATTCCCTTTGGCATCATGTCCACGACCGGTGTGGCCGGGTTGACGCTGGGCGGCGGGCTGGGACATCTGACACGCAAGTGCGGGCTGTCGATCGACAATCTGCTGGAGGCCGACGTGGTGCTGGCCGATGGCCGGCTCGTCACCGCCAGCGAGCGTGAGAACGCAGACCTGCTCTGGGCGTTGCGCGGCGGCGGCGGCAACTTTGGGGTGGTGACGTCGCTGCTCTTCCAACTGCACCCGGTCTCGACCGTTTACGGCGGTCCGATGATCTGGCCGATCGAGCAGGCGGCCGAGATCATGCGCTGGTACCGCGACTATATCGCCCAAGCGCCGGACGACATCAACGGCTTCTTCGCGTTCCTGAATGTTCCCCCGGGACCGCCCTTCCCGGAGGCAGTGGCACACCAAGAATGTCTGCGCCATCGTCTGGTGCTGCACCTATCCGCAAGCAGCAGGCCGAGGAGGTGTTCGCACCGATCCGCAAGCGCTTCCCGCCGGTGATCGACTTCGTCGGCCCGCTGCCTTACCCTGCGCTCCAGAGCATGTTCGACCCGCTCTACCCCAAGGGTCTCCAGTGGTACTGGCGCGCCGACTTTGTCAACGAGTTGAGCGACGCGGCGATTGCGAAGCACATCGAGTTCGGCTCGAATCTGCCGACGCTGCTCTCGACCATGCATCTCTACCCGATCAACGGCGCCGCCAGCCGCGTCGGCAAGAGCGACACCGCCTGGAGCTACCGCGAGTCCACCTGGGGTTCGGTGATCGCCGGCATCGACCCGGACCCCGCCAACGCCGGGAAGCTGCGCGACTGGACCGTGGCCTATTGGGAAGCGCTGCATCCCTATTCGGCCGGCGGCGCCTATGTCAACATGATGATGGACGACGAGGGGGACGCCCGGGTAAAGGCAGCCTATCGCGACAACTATGGGCGTCTGGTCTCCATCAAGAACAAGTACGATCCGAACGAATCTGTTCCGGGTGAACCAGAACATCAAACCTGCGTCGTAGAGCGCGCATCAGATCTGTACGGTTGTGTTGGGCTCTTTTTTCAATCGGCAGAACGTATCTTCTCATTGTGTAGGGACGGCGGGCAGCTACAAGGGTCCGCCCCGACACAGTGAGAAGATACAGCGGAGCGATGTACCGCAAGGGGGACAGAAGAATGACCGGCCGCGAAAACGCAACCAAGATGATTCGAGGAGCATGTCCACACGACTGCCCTGATACCTGTGCTTGGGAAATTAAGGTGGACAATGGTACCACGGTCGAGCTAGTTGGTGACCGCAATCATCCGTTCACGCGTGGCGGTCTGTGTGCCAAAGTGAATCACTATCTGGAACGTGTCTATAGCCCGGACCGCGTTCTGCATCCTCTGCGCCGTACAGGGCCGAAGGGAAAAGGTGAGTTTGAGCGTGTCAGTTGGGATGAAGCTCTTTCCGCTATTTCCAAGCGGTTGAAGCGAATCATAGACGAAGATGGCCCAACGGCGATTCTGCCGTACAGCTATATGGGTACCCAAGGCCTCATCCAGAAAGAGGCGGGCACACCGTTCTTTGCCAGACTCGGTGCAACCAGATTGGTTCGAGCCATCTGCGGTGCAGCCGGCGGGAGCGGCATCAGCGCTACCATGGGTTCTGGTTCGGGGATGCTTCCGGAAGAGATCGTTCACAGCAAGTTGATCATTTTTTGGGGCACAAATACCGTCGTCACCGATCTGCACTACTGGCCATTCATTCAACAGGCTAGGAAACAGGGCGCCACAGTCGTTGTCATTGACCCGTTGAAAACCCGTACTGCATCCCTGGCCGGCTGGCATATTCGTCCGCTTCCCGGCACGGATGCTGCTCTGGCTCTGGGCATGATGAATGTCATCATCGAGGAAGATCTGTATGATGCGGACTTCGTCAAGGACTATACGATCGGTTTCGACCAGTTACGAGTCCAGGTTGCTGACTACCCACCTGCCCGCGTTGCCGAACTGACTGGTGTCCCACAGGAAGAGATTGTCAATCTTGCCCGAGCCTATGCCACGCGGCAGCCTGCCGCGATTCGAACTCTGATCGGGATGGAGCATCATCGCAATGGGGCAATGATCTTTCGTGCCATCGCCTGTTTGCCAGCCCTTGTCGGTGCATGGAAACATCGCGGTGGAGGTATTCCAGCCGCATGGAGTTTTCATTTCGAAGCAATCAATGCTGCAGCCGTCGAAATGCCCGAGCTTGAAGATCAAGCCATTCGGAGTGTCAATATGGTTCAGCTTGGACAAGCCCTCGTTCACATGGAGCCAGAGCCACCGATTCGTAGCCTGATTGTCTATAGCAGCAATCCCGCCGCAATCGCCCCAAATCAGAATCTAGTGCTGGCCGGTCTCCGCCGCGAGGATCTATTGACGGTCGTGCACGAGCAGTTTATGACTGACACAGCTCGCCATGCCGACTTTGTGCTGCCTGCAACAACGCAGATCGAGCAACTTGACTTGATGTGGTCGTGGGGACATACCTACTTGGCGTTGAACATGCCGGCCATTCATCCGGTCGGCGAGGCTGTGTCCAACACCGAGTTTTTTCGGCGTTTGGCCACATGGATGGATCTGGACGAACCGTATTTGCACACAACCGATGAAGCGCGGATTCGAGCGGTGCTCAATAGCGATCATGCGTTTCTTGCCGGGATTACGTACGAAAAACTACAAGAGGAGGGTTGGGCGCCGCTGAAGATTCCTGACGATTGGCGTCCGTTTGCGCAGGGGGCTTTCCCGACGCCGTCAGGCAAATGTGAGTTCTACTCGCAAAGTTGGGCGGATGTGGGAATGGATCCGTTACCCGCACATATCCCGCTGAACGCGAGCTTGGCCGGGGCACGAGAATCGGCAAGTCCCTATCCGCTGCAGTTGATAACCTCAAAATCTGCCGTCCATTTCCTCAACTCAAGCTATGCCAACTTGCCACGACACCTCAGGTCCGAAGGCGAGCCGGTTCTCCAACTGTCTTCAGAGGATGCTGCCCAACGGGGCATCAAGGACGGCGAACGAGTGCTTGTATTCAACGATAGGGGACGCGTCACGCTGCCGGCTAGAATTGGCGATATTGTACACTCCGGAGTCGTCGCAATGCCGTCCGGCTGGTGGGCATCACTCAGCCTTGGCGGCTCTTCGGCAAATGCGCTTACTGCGGACGGTCTAAGTGATATGGGGGGCGGAGCCGACTTTCACGATACCTGGGTACAAGTGACCAACGTCAAATCGTGCTGAATATGCGGTCGTGGCGTAACTACCAGCACCGGTGTCCGGTCTACCGGCACCATTCGGCGTCGAGAGTTCCGTCCAGCTAATGAGTTTGGACATGCGCTGCGGGCGCTCCTTGACGGGTGGGCTACTCTGTTTCGGGTACGGCGCGCCGGTCACCCTCGTTCTGGAGTCCGATGGCACGCACGGTCGCAGCATAGGTTTGGTGGACCCGGTCGCGGTCCCACCCCGGCGGGATATTCCACTTGCTGCTCTGCTCGATCTGCTCGGTGTGGTGCAGCAATGCCTTGCGTTCGACGAGCTGGTTGGTGCGGGTAGCGATGGTGGCGATGGCACGCAACAGGCGAATCATGATCTCCGGATTGCCGGCGCCATATTCCCGGATCTGGTTGAATGAGACATTCGTCAGCCTGCGAAAGCTGACCGGGTCGATAATGAGGCGCAAGTTGTCTTCCTGATCGAAGGTATAGGGCGAGGGTTGGTGCCGTTCAGCGATCCTGCTCAAACCAACCGCCAGCCGGTCGATGCAGGCGAAGGCCGTGAAGGGATCGTTGATTCCGGGCGACAGGGCGCGTACAGCCATCGCAACCAGGCTGGTAAAGCCAAATTCCGTGTCCTGGAGTGGCGTGCGATAGTCGCCCAAGAGAAACGCAGCGTTGATCGAGTCGACCAGTTTCTCGTCGACCTCCCCTTCCGCCAAGTAGCGCAGTAGCGGATCGCCGGCCACGACGAACTCACCGGGACTCCGTTCGACGAAGGCAACCAGCCGATTGCCGACTGCCAGGCGCATGAGCAGATCTTCGTCGTGCGTGCGCACATAGCCGGTACCCTTGGCCGCTACGGTCATGCCGTTCTTGGCCACTTCGGCGCGCTGCTGCTCGGCACCTTCCCGCTCGTGGTGGGATGGCTGCGGGTCAGTGGCCGGATAATCGACCTCGATGGCACGCTCCAGCATAACGCCGGCCCGGGCGACGATGCTCGACCCCTGCAGAAGCGTCGCCACATGGTTGAAGAAGTAGAGCAGGGCACCGAGACTGGTCAACGCCAGCAGCAGCGCAACATTGACCGACAAGTAGGGCCGCACGTCATCAAATCGTTTCAGCGCAATTAGGTAGTCCAGGAGAGCCGCATAGAGCACGACTGCCGTGAACAGCCCGAGCACGACCTGGATTCCCCGGTCGCGGAAGAAGAAACGCAGCACGATCCAGCCGAACTGGGACGCAGCGATGGAGAGCGGCACCAGGGTCACCGAAAAGAGGATGCCCATCAGCCCGAGGCCGCTGCTGACTATATTGCGCAGCAAGTCGTGGATCTCGGCGCTGGTGGCACGGTAGAGTAGAACATGATTGGCAATGGAACGGCCGGCAATTTGGCCGTCCAGCCAGAAGAAGAAACCGGCGAGCAATGCCGCACAGATTGCCATCAACAGGGGCACGAACCAGTAGGTCGTGAGCAGTTCATCCAGCCGATCGTGTAGGCGGATTCGGGTAATCATGGCACGGTCGTCGCTTTCCAAGGCAATCTAACGATTGGTCGTCTCTTCACCGATGCAGTTCAGTATCTCTTGTTCTCTCGGTGTGATGGGCGGCACCAGAGGCAAACGCTGACCCGGAGACAGTCCACCAATTCGGTTCGTGGCCAACGCGGCTTGACATGGTGGATCCAAGCGTGTGCCAGCCATTGCAGGGCCTGGGCTTGATCCGCTCTCCACAGCGCGGTTTCGGCCAGATAGGTACAGATGCGCGACAGGTACATGTCATTTCTTAGGTCGCGCGCCAACTCTAAACTCTCGATCAACAGCCGCTCTGCTTCGACCGCGTCGCCGCAATAGAGGGTGGCGATCCCCAGACGCGGCTGCCAGTCGCCCAGTCCCATCTGGCTACCAACTTCGGCGGCAATTGTAACCGACTCAGGCAAGAGTAGACGGGCTTGCACCACATCGCCGTGCAACAATGCCAGCCGCCCTAGATGGTCCAGGGGGAAGAGAATGTTAGACGGGATCGGCGTATCTGCTTGGAACGATCATGGAATGAACTTCCGCCGGCCACGCCGCTCTCTGGAACGATCTTGAAACGATGGCCGGTCATGATAGACGACATCAGCGCACTTCGGCAACTCAATTCAAAAAAGCGGGTGCATACCACATTTTGGGACTTCCTCAAGGAGACTCGTTTTGTGTTCTCGACTGGCGCCCCGCAAAATGGGATGCACCCCAAAAAGGTAGGCAAACATGAGCGTACGACCGATCATGGCGGAAGCGCTCCCCAGCGTCGACCATACGTACCAGAACCATGCACTGGACAGCACACACTGGCGCTGCTACCAGCCGCAAGCAGGCGACGTTGTAGTCTCGACGTCGTTCAAATCCGGCACCACCTGGACGCTGGAGATCGTGAGCCAGTTGATCTTCTCCGGCCAAAGTGTTTCCGAAGGCACAGTCCCGGCGAAGGCCGCGGTCTGGTTCGAACCGCGCTGGAGTCCGCTCGACGAGCGCATCGAAGCGTTGGAAGCGCAGCAGCATCGTCGTTGCATCAAGTCGCATCTGCCGCTGGTTCGACGCCATGCGTGAGCGGGCGATCGGCGTAGAACGTTCACAGCCGTCGGCTTTCGCCGAGGGACCGAAGACCTTCTTTTTCAAAGGCACGAATGGCCGCTGGAAGGAGGTGCTGTCCGAAGAGGAGCTTGCGCTCTACGACCAGAAAGCGGTGCAAGTGCTGACGCCGGAGTGTCGAGAATAGTTGGAACAGGGGCGGATCTCATGCAAGTGAACAGGGTTACACTGGTTCGACCGCGGTAACCCCGTCAGCGTTGGCCGATTGAGCGTCTTGGTTATTGGTTGTTGTATAAGCGATGCCATGAAATATCAATAGCGATTGGGCCGCTCAACTCGATAAAGCAAAGGAAACACATGATCGAAATCGCCTTTCTCGTGGATTACCCCGAGACTATTCCCACCCTGACCCACTGGTTTCGTGCCCAGTGGCCGGAGTATTATATTGAGCGCACGCCCGCGGATATCGCCCAGGATTTTTGCTCAGAAGCAAACCGCGACCGTCTCCCCGTGCGCTTGGTGGCCTTCGCCGATGGTGAGTTGGCGGGTACGATTACCTTGCGGGACCAAGCTACTTGGACCTTGCCGCAATACCACCCAGGTCTTGGGGGGCTACTCGTCGTGGGTCGGCACCGCGGTAGAGGCATCGGGACCGAGTTGGTCAGAGCCGGAATGAATGTGGCTCGGGAGCAGGGTTACGAAAGGGTTTACGCTACGACGGTTGCGGCGCGTGGCATCCTGGAGCGTCTCGGGTGGAAGCTGGTCCAGGCCGTCTCGCACGACGATGAGCAACTGTTGCTCTACCGCTGTGAGCTTGCAGAGCGCGGCCCAACATCGCATGCAGCCGACCCTGCGCCACAAGGCAGTTGATGCCCCGTTTCACGCCGTGCCAGAAGACGCGCGATTGACGGCTTGCCTCCGGTACGATTGCCGGCTGGTTTTACTGTTCAGGGAGTGGCGAATCTGGACGACGGTCGATTGTGGGCTTCGTGTTATTTTGTGATCTTTCGCACAACGTTGTTAGCAGACGGCTGGTGATTTTATGTCCAACACTGATTTGCGAGGAAATGAATGATAGCCGAAGCCGAATACCTCAACCATATTCAGCGTATCTTTCCCGATTTCGACTTGTCGGATGTCCAGATCAACCAGGAAGGGATGGTCAATGTATCGGTCATCGTCAATTGGGAACGGGTCTTTCGTTTTCCCAGAAAAGAGTGGGGCGTTGCTCTGCAGCGCAATGAGATGAACGCGCTCGATCTGGTTCGCCAGTACGTGGACATTCCCGTCCCGACTTGGGACTACCGATCGGACGAGATGATCTCCTATCCCTATATCCCTGGCGATCCGCTGTTGACCGATGATGTGCTGCGCATGAGCGAGCTGGAGAAAGACGCTGTGGCCGACATGTTGGCCACCTTCTTGAAACAGATGCATTCGATACCCATGGCGGCAGTCGAAGCGGCCGATATTCAGCCATCAGCTACCGTGCGCACGGTTGAGGAACGGCTGCAATTTTATGAAGATGTGCAGACGCATCTCTTCCCACTGATGTGGGCCGACGGCCGAGAGTGGGCCCGTCGTCACTTTGCACCGTTTCTGGCAGACCACGCATTCTTGGACTACGAACCAGCCTTTATGAACGGCGATATTGGGTGTCTACCATCTGCTCTTTGATCGACAGACGAACAGATTCAACGGAATTATCGACTTTGGAACTGCTGGCATTGGTGATCCGGCCCTAGACTTTGGGATCATCATCAAGCAATACGGTGAGTCATTTCTACGCAGGATGAGCCAAACCTATCCGGAGATCCGCGAGCACATCGACCGGGCGCGTTTCTTTGCCGATGGCAACTACATGGAATCGATCAACATCGGTGCAAGCACGGCATCGCACGGCGTCTGGATGGGCGCCGGCAACACCTATCTCTATTCGTTCCATGTCTTCTCCTTTGATGAGGAGGGCGAGTACGCCGGGAGACGCATTGTCCGTGTCAAGATCCAAATGGATGGTCCTGATCATTACACCGGTTCTGGGGCAGCGGACATCATCACGCCGGACGGCGAGGTGATCGAGAATGCCTTTTCTGTCACCACCGAAGGCACGCGCATGGAGGTGGAATTGCAGCAATGATGAGACGGTGAATGGCGCAATGGTGAAACAGACCAAGAAGCTGGCAACCTGGAAGAAGCTGTGAACGCACACGTAGGAACAAAGTAGAAACTGGAGATGACTATGACAGATGCAAATTCCATCCTGTTGGAAGCCAGACCGAGTCCGATTGAAATCGACAGCAGCCAGACCGCGGTGATCGTCGTCGATATGCAGAATGACTTTGGCTCGGAAGGGGGTATGTTCGACCGTGCCGGAATCGATATCTCCGGTATTCAAAAAGTAGTCGGCCCCACGGCAAGCGTGCTGGCCGCAGCGCGCCGCGCAGGCATGCCGATCATCTATCTCAAGATGGGGTTTCGGCCCGATCTCTCGGACTTGGGCGCACCCGACTCAGTGAATCGGGTACGGCACTTGCGCTTCGGCGTTGGAGAGACCGTGGGTGCTCCTGACGGAAGAGAAGGTCGGATTCTGATCCGCGATACGTGGAACACAGATATTATCCCTGAACTCACACCGCGGCCTGATGATCTCATCGTCTACAAGTCGCGGTTCAGTGGCTTCTACGAGACCGACTTGCATGCCAGGCTCAAGCAGATGGGGATCAAGCACCTGATCTTCACAGGCTGCACCACGAGCATCTGTGTGGATTCGACGGTCCGGGATGCCATGTTCAGAGACTACCTGCCTGTCCTGTTGGCGGACTGTATGAGCGAGCCCATCGGGGATGGACTGCCGCGAAGCAATCACGAGGCTTCTATCTTAACTGTCGAAGTGTTGTTCGGCTGGGTCTCATCTTCCCAGCAGTTCTTGAAGGCGCTCGATGTGCAGATGCTAGTCGCGGCCTAGCGGGCATGGAAGAGGGAACGCTTCGACGATTGACAAGGGATCTCTTCGTCCAGGATTGACGAACACGATGCTGACCGAAGCAGACCATTCGGCGGCTTGGAACGTTCTTGAAACGATTGGCGGTCATCATAGACGAAGCAGAGGTCGTTCGGCAACTCGACATCCAATAGGACACGCACGTCCGCTCCGGTTTTGGAACACGGGAGAAAGCGAGATTCGATGCAAAGCAGAGAGGCAGGTGCCATAAGAGTCGTTCCCATCAGGGAAGAACATATTGAAGGATTCCATGCCTGTTTGGATGCCGTTGCCCGCGAGCGCATCTATCTGGCTTTTCTTCAAGCACCCCCGCTCGATGCTACGCGTGAGTTTGTGTGCGCCCACATCGCACAGGGCGACCCGCACTTTGTCGCTACAGCGGGCGACGGTCGTGTAGTTGGCTGGTGTGGCATTGACCCCAAGACGCAGGAAGGATTCAAACACGTCGGCCAATTGGGCATGGGGGTTGATTCTGACTTTCGAAGGCGCGGCATCGGCATGCGACTGATGCGAACGGCCCTCAACATGGCCAATCAGATCGGGCTGGAGCGGATTGAGTTGGAGGTGCTCGCTTCGAATCTGCCGGCCATCGAACTCTACAGGAAGGCTGGTTTCGTGGTCGAAGGCGTGCAGAAGAAGGCCCGCAAGATCGATGCTCGATATGAGGATATCGTATTCATGGCGCTCTTGTTTTAACCAACGGCTTGTGAAAATATGTCCAATGTTGATCTTGGGTTCTGGACATGCTACTCTAGTCCACGGCCATTGACCGCAAAGAATCGAATCGTTTGGCAACCAGGATGAGTTGGAGGTATCCTCGCTCGCTGCTGAGACAACACTGTGACCATCGCAGGAAGCCGCTGACAGCTAGTCAGCGGCGTTTTTGTCTCTGTCGGTGGAAGGTTGTGACTTCTTGTCGCCGTTAAATCCATCGTGGACCAATTGGGAGAAATAGATGACGACTGCCATGATTGAACAAGAGGTTCGAGCGCTCGACCGCCAAGAAGCGCACGCTGTCCTGAAGGGCGATTTTGCAATGGTGCAGCAACTTTGGGCCGAGGATTATACAGTCAATAACCCTTTCAACAAAGTGGTGAAGGCGAGCGCCGGTCCCATCCGTACCGGTGCGCTGACCTATGCTTCATTTGTGCGCGATATCGAGTCCATACAGGTTCACGGCGACACGGTCATCGTCATGGGCCGCGAAACGGTGATACCCAAGGACAATTCTCCGGATGCAGGGACAACGATTCGCCGTCGCTATACAAATATCTGGATGAAGAGAGAGGGGGAATGGCGATTGACAGCACGTCACGCCAATGTGATCTGCGCAACGCCGACCTAGCATGACAATCCTGGCCATTGTTCCCACCCAACGCGAGATGGGCTTCTTTGACGCTGCTCTGCGCCAAACATCTGACCGGACCATTGCCGAGAAAGTCGGTACGTTGGTCATCACTCGCTTCCCCGAGCTTTGGGTTGCCACAGCGTTAGGCGGCCTGGGCAAGGCGCAGTTTGCGGCGCACACCCAACATCTGATCGAGAACGACGAATGGGATCTGATCGTCTGCGCCGGGGCCGCGGGCGCGCTGGCCGATGATCTGGCTGTAGGCGATGTGGTCATCGCCACCGAGACCATCGAGCATGACATCCGCAATTGCTTTGGCCCGCCGCAGATGCCTCGCTTCGAGACGACGGCCCCTGTGCTGGATCGCTGCCGCGAAGTGATGCAACTCAACGGTGACTTTGTCATCCGCTATGCCGCCATCGCCAGCGGTGACGAGGATGTGGTCGACGAAGATCGGCGGACCGAGGTCCGCACCCGCACTGGGGCCATCGCCGTCGCTTGGGAAGGAGCGGGCGGGGCAAGAGCTTGCCGGCTCAGTGGCGTGCCCTTTGTCGAGATTCGAGGCATCTCCGATGGCGCCAACAGCAGCGCGGCCGGCGACTTTGTGGCGAACTTACCTCTGGTGATGCGCAATGTCTCGTCTGTTGTGGTTGCGCTGGCACATATTCACCTTGGCGGCAATCTCTTGAGATAATCTCGCCTGGAAACGGTTCCATAGAATGGTGGACAAGAACGAGATGATTGAACTGGACCATTTATTCATACTCACATCGGTAGACGCTCCAGAAGCTGCCGCGCTCATCGAGTTGGGTCTCGAAGAGGGTCCGGGTAACGTGCATCCAGGTCAGGGGACGTCGAATCGACGTTTTTTCTTTGAACATAATTTCCTGGAACTTCTCTGGGTCCATGATGAGGAAGAGGTGCGCACCTCGGTGATTGCGCCGACCCACTTGTGGGAACGTTCTCGATCAAGCGAAACGGGCTATTCGCCGTTCGGACTTTGCGTGCGACCGTCCGCTGACGGTAAGGCAGTGGAAGAAAGGGACGTTCTGCCGGAGACATGGGCCTACATCCCACCCTACTTGCCCGCAGGGCGACAGATCGAGGTGGTCGACAACAGCACCCATCCACAGGAACCAATGTTGTTTCAGATTCCGCCTCTTCCGATTTCCGGCAACGATAGGACGCCGCAGATGGTACGGCGCCAACACCCGTTGGGCGTACTTACCATTACCAAGTTACGGCTACTGATGCCTGTCCGTCAGAGCGCCTCACTGGCAATGACTCGCCTCTTGGCGGCAGACTGGTTGGACGTTGAAGATGCGGAAAAGTTGCATATGATCCTTGAATTTGACCACTGTCGGCGGCAGAAGGCAGCGGACTTATCACCGCAACTACCCTTGACGCTCAAATGGTGACAGTGACCACGACGATGCGAGAGCGCTCAACGATGCAGTTGTGTGCAATCACGTCAGTGCCCGATTGAATAGCGAAGCCGAAAACTGTCTGCGAGGAAAAAGAACACCATGGAAGACGCAGTCCAGACATGGCACCACGGTCTGATGGCACGGCATTGGGCCGAGAACAACACAACAGGCCCAGAAATCGCCTACTATCAGCGGCAGATTGAGCAGTACGGTCAGCCCGCGCTGGATGCCGGCTGTGGTACAGGCCGTCTGCTCATCCCGTTCCTCCGCGCCGGGCTGGATGTAGATGGCATTGACGTCTCAGTCGACATGCTGGCCTACTGCCGACAGACAGCCGCACACGAGGGGCTGTCGCCCCGGTTGTACCGGCAAGCGTTGCACACGCTCGATCTACCGCGTCGCTACCGTACGATCATCGCCTGCGGCATTTGGGGCATCGGCGTCAGTCGTCAGAATGACTTCGAGTCGCTCCAACGTTTCTATGACCACCTTCTGCCCGGCGGCATGCTGGTGCTTGAAGGCATTCCCGCGTACGGAGATGCGGATCTCTGGCCGCTGTGGCGTAAGGACGCGCGGGGGTATCTGCCCGAACCGTGGCCGCAAGAACTTGGCGACAGACCCAAGGATAGCAAGGAATACGAACTCTGGTATCGCAACTTCTATCTGACACTCCTTCAAAAATATGGTCATCCAGTACTTGATGTCGGCTGCGGCACAGGTCGGCTTCTGCTTGACTACGTGCAACTCGGGATCGATATCGACGGCGTGGATAACTCACCGGAGATGTTAGCGATCTGCCAACAAAAAGCAGACGAACTTGGATGTACGGTCAACCTATTCGAACACATGGAGATACTGAAACTGCCCAGACAACACAAGGAGCAAGTATGCTTGGCAACTGGTCAATCGCCCGCAGTTTTAATATTGATATCAGACGACTTCTTGCCGCTTGGGGATGTCTCGCCTTTGGATATTTTGGCATCCAGGCCGTTCTCCTCAATATCTATCTGCTGCGCCTGGGCTTTGGTATTGACTTCATTGGTCTGCTTATCGCCTCTGGCCAACTGACTTGGGCCCTTTTTGCGTTGCCGGCCGGCGCCATCGGCCGGCGGTTCGGACTGCGTAGGTCGCTGTTGATGGGCTATGGTCTGGTCGCAGTCGGATTGGCGCTCTTGCTGCTGGTGGAAGCGCTGCCTCCAACGGTGTGGGCGCCGTGGATCTATGGGTGTTGGCTGCTCTTTTGGGTCGGCGTGGCCTTTTTCACTGTCAATGGTACGCCTTATCTGATGGGCGCTGCCAGCGAAGCGGAGCGGCCCTATGCGTTCTCCGCGCAGTCGGCTGTGATCGCAGTCATGGCCTTTGCGGGCGGCGCGATAGCTGGTCTTCTGCCCGCGCTGTTTGCCGTCCTGCTTGGCGAGCCGCTGGATGGTCCTGCGCCCTATCGCGCTGCCCTCTGGGTCGCGCCGTTCGTCTTCCTCCTGTCTCTCTTCTTGATGGCCGGCGCAAGTCCTATGAAGATGGCAAGTAGGGGCGGGAGGCGCATCTCGGACCGCAGCGCCCATCGGGCTCTTTGTCCTGCTCGGGGTCATTGTCTTTCTACAGACGGCTGGCGAGGGCGCTGCGCGGGCCTTCTTCAACGTCTATATGGACACCGACCTGGCTGTCAACATTGTGACAATCGGCACGGTGATGGGGCTGGCCCAGTTGTTGCCGGTATTGGTCGCTGTCATCACGCCACAACTGATGCAGAGATTTGGAACCGAGCGAACCCTGGCAGGTGCTGGAGCGGCGCTGAGTGTCGCGTTGATGGTGCTGGCGCTCGTGCCGAATTGGATCGTCGCGGGGCTAGGCTTTTCGGCAGTCGTGTCGATTGCAGCCCTGGGGGGGACAGCCCGCAACATCTTCAGTCAGGAACTTGTCCCGCTTCAGTGGCGCACCATTTCGTCGGCAATTCTAACCATCGGGCTGGCGCTGGGCTGGGCGATCATGGCGGCCCTGGGTGGTCCGCTGGTCGAGGCCGTAGGCTTTCGCGGTTTCTTCCTCGTGAGCGCCGTCCTGGCGTTGCTGTCGGTGGTCGTCATCTTGGGCCATAGGCGGTTTCGACCGACAGAACCATTGATTGCGTCCAGTGATTGATTCAGATTGACGGTTGTCGTCGTCGGCCTGACTGCCGACGTTTGTGTTGGAAGTACTGCCCGCGACGCGTTTCAACATGATTTTCGTGTCATCACGCTTTCTGATTGCACCGCCGAAAAGACGCAAGCACAGTACGACGGATGCTTAGCAACACTGCCTGTGAATTTCCGACGTGTGATGACCAGCGATGAACTGCTTGCCCTATGGAACATGGAGGTCAACGTCCCGTGAGCCGACTCTACGTGCATTCGGCCATACGTTCTTCCATCAGCATGGCGCGTTATGTGTTTGGCTCGTTCATGCAAAGCGGAGTATCGAACACCTGGGCACGGACGTTGGCAAGTTTCTGTCCACATCGGTCAAATGGCTGGAGATACCGGTCGAACAGGCGGCGGCGTTGGTCGAACCGGTCATTGATGCCTATCTGGCTGGACTGACTGAAGCTGGTTGGACAGGGAATGATGAGCAGGTGAAGTTGACCTATCTAACGTATCTGGGCATGGAGGAGGCAACGAGTACCATCTCTCTTGCTGGCTTTGCGGTTGATCACCCCGATTCGCACGATACGTTCGCAGATTTTTTCCGTTGTCCCGCCGAGGCGCGCTGGGCGGCGGTGCTGCGCTTCTTCGTGACATGCCAACAGCAAGCGCTGCAGTTGGCATGTCGGCTATGAGCACAGAATCCGAGGTTGTCCGTCATACACGCTACCAGGGCGCGATTGTCGAAAACGATCATATCCTGCTGATTCGACATACCGAACACGAGTCGGGGCGCAGCTTTTGGGTGATTCCTGGCGGCGGACGTGAGGCAGGTGAGACAGAGATGGAGTGCGTCAAGCGCGAGATGTGGGAAGAGACCAATCTCGTGGTGGACGTCGAACGCCTGCTCGTCGAATCTTCATTGCCCAATGAGCAGACCTACAAAACGCGCAAGACCTACCTTTGCCATATTGTCTCAGGGCAGCCCTCGCCTGGATATGAACCCGAGGAAGAGGCTGCTGCGGTCTACGCGATCACCCAAGTGGCCTGGTTCGACCTGTGTTCCGAGGAAGGTTGGGAGGCTTCAATCTTCGACAATCACATCGCCTATCCGGTCCTGTGCGAGATACGGAATGAGCTCGGATATATGCTCAGGGATGATCTTTGACAGGTGCACCAATGTACCATAGAATTGCGCGCATATCTTTGGATTGATGCACGGTGTGTTACGTGCACCGTCTGCCATCGGTTGCCCCGCCCCCAACCCGGTGGAAGGTCACGTCTCCCAACCGCGACGGCAATCCTCTCATCCACAGCGCATTTCGAGAAGATCACCATGAATTCATCGCTCCAAGAGCAGCTACAAATTGCTCAACAAGACCTGGATCCCCAATTTTACGCGTTACGCTGCCGCGACCGCTGCGCTCAAGCGTGCCGGCAAGCTGGCTGCAGACGCAACATCGGATGCACTGGCAATGCAAAAGGCGCTGGTCAAACTCCA
Source organism: uncultured Chloroflexia bacterium (assembly GCA_963715415.1). GTDB lineage: Bacteria > Chloroflexota > Anaerolineae > Caldilineales > Caldilineaceae > JAWKOK01. The sequence goes on from CAVQSG010000056.1 coordinate 50,334, forward strand.
GCAGGCCGACGAATTGTTGTCCAACGACTCCTTGCACGACGCGACTCGGGCCTTTGGTCAGGCCACCCAGAACGCTTTGGATTCGTTGGCCTTTGAATTTGCCCATGATCTGCGCGCAGCGTTTGAGGCGCGCGGCGACACGGTTGAAGGGCGACCGCCTACCCTGGTCGTCGGTGAACTGGTTCTCCAGATCGATATCGCCGCACGCAGGGCAGACTGGTACTACGGCAAAGAGGCGCTCACGCGCCCTTTGCCGCTCTCGGTTGCCAACCTGATCAAGGCGTATGACCAGCAACGTAAGGCGCTCTTCGGCCGCGAGATCGACACACAGGGATTTATGCTCGAACTCTACCAGGCGTGGGATCAGTTGCTTGCCCAATATACGCGCAAACCGTCCGGCGATCGCATCGGCGTCATCGACGTCTACAGTAAGGTAACGCTCAATCGCCAAAACAAGCGTTTTTGGAATAGCCCGTCACGCAGTACCTTCAAGGACTACCCACGCCCGATCTTTGTCCGCGATCTGGTGCTGGCCCACGCCGCACCAACGGTGACCATCGACGGCACGACCCACCATCTGCGCCTGGGCGGCGCCACCAAGAGCCAGGCCGACAGTCCGCAGCGCAGCATCTGGCTTCCCTTCGGGCCGCTGGACGGCGAGTATTACGCCGACCTCACTTTTTCGGCTGAGTAACGAGACCGATGATGATTCCATCGCAGTTATTGGCCCGCCAGATCGTCGAGGTGCTGGGCAGCTCCGGCACGCCGCCGGTCAAGGGCGTTCAGCTACTTCAACGTGGGCAACCACTCGCTGCTGGATGCGCTGGACGAGTACTACTTCTCCTCCTATCTGCAGGACGGCGGCGCGGCCTACAAGATGGTGATCGGCGACTACGGCAGCGGCAAGTCCCACTTCCTCTACTGCCTGCGCGATCTGGCCTGGGAACGCGGCTTTGCCGTCTCCAAGGTCGATCTCAGCCCGGTGGAGACGCCCTACAACGACCAGCGCGCTGGTCTATGCCGCGGTGGTGCGCAACCTGATCTGGCATGAAGAGGACGAGACCATCACCGACGAGACGGGCTGTCCGCGCTTTCTGGAGGGCACGCTGCAGCGCTTCGTGGGCGAGCCATCTCAGCCTGGAGACGCTGACCCACCCCAACTATCGCGGGTCTGGTCGACACGCTGGAGGCCGCGACCATCGACAGCCTGGCCTACAAGAACGCCGTCCTGGCCTACTTCGAGGCGCTGATCCGCGAGCAGGACGAACGGCTCGACTCGCTCGACGCGCTGGCTGATGGGCGTCAACACCACGCCCGAGGACACCAAAATGCTGCGCGAGGTCGGCGTCACCGGCAAGATCACGCGGCCCAACGCCTTTCGCATGTTGCGCTCGCTGACCCAGACCATCCGCGCCCTCTCCTACAGCGGCCTGATCCTGCTCTTCGACGAGGTGGATCGCATGGCCAGCATCGGCGGCAAGGCCGAGAAGCTGGCCACCGACAACCTGCGCGAGGTCATCGACCGCTGCCGCGACGAGCTGCCGGGCGCCATGTTCGTCTACGCCGTGCCGCCCCAGTTCATCAACGACATCGTGCCGCGCTATCCGGCCTTGCAGCAGCGCGTGCGCGCGCCCGGCCGCTTCTCGCGCGCCAACCACTTCAGCCCGCAGATCAACCTCGACCACCTGGATCTGGACGAGAACGATCTGATGCTGGCCATCGGCGAGAAGCTGATCCCGATCTACGAGATGGCCTTTCGACACCGAGCTGGACCAGCAGATGCAGTAGGCCAACGCCGCCATCCTGGCCAATGTGGCGCGCGATGTCTTTCTGGACATCAGCCACCGGCGCCTCTTCGTCAAGTCCTTCGTCACCGAACTGGCCCGCCAGCACGCCGGCGGAGGAACACGTGCTCACCGAAGACGAGGCCATCGCCATCATCCGCGGCCAGGTGGATGAGCTGAGCGGCGGCGAGACGCCGCCCTATTGACCGCCCCGACCAGATATTTATGCCACATCACCAGGATAGCGGACAACGCATGAAGGTTGCAATTCCCGTGCCACCGGAACGGTACCACGAATCGAGCCGCGTATGATCGGCGAAACGGTTGTAGCATCCGCAATATGGCCGCGGCCAGATCGTGGCCCTCTATCGCAACGGCGCGGAGTGGATGGTGCGCTTCGACAGCGGGCTGCGCTTCCGCCGCCCGCGCCAGGAATTTGCGGGCGAAGCAGACCACGCATGCACCAGCGGCCGCGCCGCTGCCTCTTGCCCGGCATCGCACCGCCCATGCCGCGCACGCCAGTATCGAGGCGCGCCAGCTGGTCGAGGCGCTGCGCGTCGGCATCGCCCCGGCCCAGCATGTCCCCGAGCTGACCATCGGTCTGGAGGCGGAACGGGCCAGCCTGACTCGCCGGGCTGATCAGCCGCCCACAGGCCGGCGGCGCCGTGCGCGCCGTTCTGGGCGACTATGGCTTCGGCAAGAGCCACATCGTCGAACTGACCAGCCAGGAAGCGCTGGAGCGCAACTTCCTGGTCGCCACCACCAGCCTGGATCTGGGCGAACTGCCGCCCCACCGCGCCTTTGCCATCTTCGGCAGCCTCATGCGCAACCTGCGCTATCCCGACACCGACGAGCCGGGCTGGCGCCGCTGTTGCAACGCGTGCACGACTGCCCGCGTGTCGCGAGCAGCTGCTCGACCACTACGCCGGTCGAGGACGATCCGCTGGCCGTCGGCCTTGCAGGCCTGGGCGACACATCCTCGTCACGCCAGCGCAAGGCCTGGCAGCAGTGGCTGATGGGCGGGCGTCGCGTCAAGCTCATGAACAAGGCCACGCCGCGCGGCATCCGCTTTCCCACCATCTACCGCGTCGGCCACAACGCCCGCCAGATCGCCTATCTGCTCAGCGGCGTCAGCGTGCTGGCGCGGCTGGCCGGCTACAGCGGGCTCTGCGTGCTGATCGACGAGGCCGAGAGCTATTCGCTGCTCTACTCCCTACCAGCGTCCCAAGGCCGAGCCGTTCTTCAGCGCCGTGATCTACGCCGCGCTGCAGGAGCGCCAGACCGCCATCACGGCCGAGATGCTTCCCGCAGCATCGCTGGCGCGACTATCCGCTCGGCCTACGACGACCGCCAGTCGCTCTTCTTCCTCTTCACGGTCACCCGCAGCGACAACCGGATGCCGCTGGACGACTGGCTGGACGACGACCAGATCTTGACCCTGGACCCCCACCACACGCCCCAGGAGATCGGCCAGTTTCTGCAGCAGGTCATGGGCTACCACGCGCAGGCCTACGGCTACGAGGCCGGCGAGCGCCAGCGGCAGTTGCGCCGCGGCGCGGCCGAACATCTGGCCCTGGGCATGCGCAACGACCGCCTCAGCATCCGCGGCGTGGTGCGTCTGGCCGTCGAGCTCTTCGATCTGCTCTACCTCTACCCCGACTACGACCCAGCCGCGCTGCTGGACGAACTACGCGGCCAACTGCAACCCGGTTCGAGTCGCGCGTAGAATCAATGGAACACGACGCTTCCGCGCTCAAGGCCCGGCTGCGTCCACACATGGCCGGTCTTCTTCGCCCGCCACGGCAACTTCACCCCGGTCCAGCAGCAGGCCATTCCGCCCATTCTTGACCGGCGCAACACGCTGGTCATCGCGCCCACCGCCGCCGGCAAGACCGAGGCCGTCATCGCGCCGCTGCTGGAACGCTACTGCCGGGCGGAGCCGCCCTGCCCCGCTGCCAATCCGAACTGCGCATCCTCTACATCTGCCCCACCCGCGCCCTGGTGCGCGATCTCTACGAGCGGCTGGCGCCCTCGCTGGAACGACTGCGTGTCGCTGGGCATGAAGAGCGGCGACACCGGCCCGGTACCTCTGCAGTCGCCGCCCACCGTGCTGATCACCACGCCCGAGTCGACCGATTCGCTGCTGACACGCGGCCCGCGCCTGCTGGCCACGCTGCGAGGCCGTCGTCCTCGACGAGATCCACCTCTTCGACGACGGCCCGCGCGGCGACCACCTGCGCTGTCTGCTCAACCGCATCGAGACACATTCGCCGCTATCCACGCAGCCAACAGGTTGGCGACCGAGTCCGCCACGCCGCTGCAACGCGTCGCGCTCTCGGCCACCGTCCCCGACCCGCAGGGCGTGGCCGCAGCGCTATCTGGCTGACGAAGCGGTCGACGACCGGGCGACACGCCATCGTGCAGACGGTCCAGGCGGAGGGCGCGTCGCTCGATGCCGAACTGTGGCCCGCATGACCGGTCTGGACGACCTGGCCCACAGCACTGGCTCTGCGACGCGGGCGAGCCGGGTCGGCGTGCGCAAGTCGCTGCTCTTCTGCAACACCCGCCACGAGGTCGAGCAGACCGCCGCCTATCTGCGCGAGCATCTTGCGCTACGAGGCGTCGATCTTCGTCCACTACTCCAACCTGGACCCGGCCATGCGCCGCAGGTGGAGGATGGATTTCGCCCAGGCGCAGCGTCGCCATCTGCGTCTCCACCTCGACGTTGGAACTGGGCATCGACATCGGCAGCATCGACGACGTGGTGCTGGTCGGGCCGCCGCCGTCGCTGGCCTCGTTCCTGCAGCGCATCGGCCGCGGCGGACGCCGCAGCGGCATCACACGCGTGCTCTGTCTTGTCCGCTCACCGCTGGAGGAAGCGCGCAGTCAAGCCCTGTTCGAACTGGCCGAGTTCGGCAACGTGTCGCGCGCGGAGAGTGCGTCGGAATACCGATCCCATCGCTGCGCCGCCGGCATATCACTTTCGACCCTCGGTCCTGGTGCAGCAGGTCTTCAGCATCCTCAAACAGAGTCCCACGGGCGCGCTGCGGCCGGCCGACCTACGTCGCGTCGCGCCGGAGACGGTTGAAGAGACCGCCCTCCAACGCATCCTCTCCGAGTTGGCGCAACAGAACTATCTGCGCCCGGCCCGACTGGGCGAATGGCGACCCGGTCCCGCGCTGGAACCCCTGCTGGACGAACATGAGATCTACAGCAACATCGGCGCCGACCCCCTGCTCCTTTCCATCGTCGATGCCTTTAGTGGACGCACGATCGCCCAGACCAATCGCGCAACGCGTCGAGGGTGAAACGCTGCTGCTGGGTGGACGCACCGTCGAAGTCGTCTGGCGCGACCGCTACCGAATTGCCGTGCGTTGGGGCGATGCCACGCCGGCGGACGAGATTCTGCGCTTTCAGACCACACCGTTCGCAGTCCCGCTCGATGTGACCGCCGCCATCGCACGCCACCTGGGGCTGTTGCCGGGGACGCTCTACATATTGCCTCTGGATGAAGGGATGTTGCTCTTCCACTTCTGGGGTGACGTCTATGGTGGGCTGCTGAGCGGTCTTGTGGAGCAGGCATTGGCAGGTCGCAGTTACGACAGTGATAACGAAGTGATCGTCACCCGTGTCAATGCACTCTGTCTGCACCTATCGCAGCCCCTCGTCCAAAGACCTGCCTGGGATGCAAGACAGGTTCGGCGTACGCTGCAGATCCTGCGCCCCCAGTTGGAATCCAGCCTGGAGCTTGGCCGCTTTCATTCTCTGCTGCCGCCTGATCTGGCCGCTCGCATCGTCACCGATCTGCTCGATGTGCCACGTTTTGAAGCGCTCGTGAGACGCGCCGACCTCCAGCCCGCACCCCCCGCGCTCGCGCGACCGGTTGTTTGAGTTGGCCGCCTGAACCAAATCGGCGGCCAGCATCCGAAAACCGTGGGTGCAGGGTGGTATCCCGAATTGTGTGTATATTCGCAATCTACCAGAGAGAGCAAGCCACTTTCACACAATTCGTGCTATACCACCAGGTGCAGGTGTGCATCGAGCAGTTCAATGGGACAAGCGGCAGCATCAGTTTCCGGGGTTCTGTCCTACGATCCGATAACGCCGCTCTCTTCCAGCGCAGCAATCTCCTCCGCCCCATAGCCCAGTTCGGTCAGGACGACATGGTTGTGTTCGCCCAAGTTCGACGGCGGGATGCGGTAGGTGGGCGGCGTACCGTGCAGGCGCGCCGGCGTACCCAGTAGCCGCAAAGGACCTGCTGCCGGATGCTCCATTTCGACGACCATGCAGTTTGCCGCCAGCTGCGGATCGTCGGCCGCTTCGGCAAAGGAGCGGATCTTGGCGCAGAGCACGCCCTTGGGCTCCAGTTCCACAATCCATTCGTCTGTGGTGCGTTCCACGAAGCGAGCGGACAGGGCCTGGTTCATGGCGCCCCGGTTGGCCAGCTGAGCCGCCGGCGTCGCATAGCGAGGATCCTGGGATAGATCGGCCAGCCCGATGGCGGTCGAGATGTCGCGCAGCGCGTTGTCGGAGAAGACGGGCGAAACCTCGATCCAGCCGTCCGCGGTTCGAAACGACTTGTCGATGGCCGCTTCGGTTGCGCCCACGCCTTCATCTGTCGCCAGTCGATGCCGATTGAGGTCGGTGGCGCCGTCCCAGGTGTTGGCGTGAAAAGAGACACTCAACAGATCGGTGGTTACGTATTGGCCATGGCCGGTATGGGTGCGCGCGAACAGTGCCAGCAGAATGCCTTGGGCCAACATGAGCCCGGCCGGATAGTCGACCGAGATGCCGGCCGGGACCGGCGGCGTTGCGTCGTCCGCCTGGTAGAACCAACCGGCCTCGGCCCTGGCCATGAGATCGTGGCCGCCTCGATTCCGCTCCACATAGGGTCCGTCGTCGCCCCAGCCGCTGGACGCGGCATAGATCAGAGCCGGATTGCGTTCCTTCAGATCTTCGTAGCCGAAACCGAGCTTCTCCATGACGCCGCTGCGGAAGTTATGCACCAGCACGTCCGCAACGTCGACGAGTTGGTAGATGATCTCTTTGCCGGCGGGCTCTTTCATGTTGACGGCCAGACTGCGTTTGTTCCGATTGAGACCGGCGAAGGGCATGCTGACCCCCTCGATGAAGGGTCCCCAACTGCGGCTCCAGTCGCCTGCGCCCGGCCGCTCCACCTTGATCACATCCGCACCGTAGTCGGCCAGCAGCTGCGTCGCCACCGGACCCTGGAACACGTGACTGAAATCGAGAATGCGGATCCCCTGGAGGGCCGCTGGTTGACGGGTCACAAGTTGTCTCCTGTATGTCTTGATGGATGGCTCCAGAGTTGGGACATGGGATATTTCAGAAGATCTCGGTCTGCTTGCCCCGTTCGTTTTGGCCTCCGCCGTGCAGGTGCGCGTCGCCGTCGGCGGGCCAACGCAGACCGTACCGGCGCTCGCGGTTGCGGCGATAGCCGGCGTTCCAGTAGCTGCTGCCGGTCAGCCAGGCAAGCAAACGCATGTGGAGATCGCTCTTCAGATGTGCATGTTCCGGCTGGTCCCATCAGAAAGATCGGTTTGTCTCCCTGATAGTTGTCGATCCACATGACCGCCGAGTCGCTTATGAAGACGTCGCTGTGAAAGCGTTCCTCCAGGTGCCAGGCCACGCCCTGATGTCTGCCGAGCCAGTCCGGATCGGTGGCGTTGCGCCCGTTGGGGCGAGTCTGGCCGTGGAAGCTGAGATAGATGGCCGTCGTTTCCAATTTAGTTTAGCCGGCGGCGACCACGATCACCTTATCGGTTTCGGCCAGGGTGAAGCGTGCCGGCTTGAGGGGATTCAGCACGATACCATAGTCAAGTTCGGGATCGTCGGCGTGCTCTTTAACCCGATAGCCGATCGCGGTTTCGCCCCGGTTCACTGCTGCCGTTACCACGGCGTAGAAATTGATCTCGACACCAGGCTGAACATAGTTCGCCGCCGGTTTGAGATAGCTCTCGGACCCTGCGGCATCAAATAGGCGCTTACAAAATGACATCGACAAAAAAGTGTCGATAATCGTTGTCGTCCGGCGCCAACCCGGCCTATCGGGCGCTCTCGTCCACGTCGAGATGAAAGATGTCCGGCCACGCGTAATGGCCCACCACATCAAAGTCGAGCTTGCTGCGCACGACCGCTGTCATGTCGAGATCGGCGTAGAGCGTGCCCTCCTCGTCATAGAGTGGTCCGGCAAGCAACTCACCCATTGGCGAGACGATGGCGCTCCCACCCCTGCACATGATCTCCGGCGTGTCCGCCAATTCTTCACTGCCCGGTAGATCGTCCGGAAGCATGCTCTTGGTCACAAACTGGTTGCAACTCAACACATAGCAGCGTCCCTCACAGGCAATGTGCCGGATGGTCGCCAACCAGGTCTCGCGTGCATCGGCAGTCGGCGCCAGATAGAGCTCGATACCTTTGGCATACATGGCAGTACGCGCCAACGGCATGTAGTTTTCCCAGCAGATCAACCCGCCGATCTTGCCGAGCGGTGTGTCGAGCACCGTCAACGTACTGCCGTCGCCTTCGCCCCAGATCGACCGTTCGCTGCCCGTAGGCTTCAGTTTGCGGTGTTTGCCCAGATAACCGCCGTCCGGTCCAAAGTAGAGGATCGTGCAATATAGCGTCCCGCCACTGCGTTGGTTGTCTCGCTCGGTGACGCCCACGGCCAGGTAGACGTCGGCCTTGCGTGCGATCGCGGCCAATTGCTCTGTGGCCGGACCAGGCACGGTCACGCTGTTGGCCCAGTAGCGTTCCCAAAGACGCCGCCCGGCGTCGGTGCGGCTGCCAACCACCATGCCGAAGCTGAAGCCACGGGGGTAGGCCGGCACAAAAGATTCGGGGAAGAGAACGAGTTGGGCGCCTTTGGCTGCCGCATCCAGCGTAAGGCTGTGCACCTTGGCGACGGTGGCCTCGCGGTCGAACAGCACGGGCGCCGCCTGCACCACAGCAACTCTTACACGCTCGTCGGACATCGATATGCTCCCGGGATAACCCATGACTTTACTGCAAAAACTCTCTTTCGCCACAGATGGACACAGATTCACACAGATTCATACAGATGTATTCAGGTAAATGGCCGATTGACTCATATCGAGCCGAAAGAAAAGATTTCAAGCAAAATCTGTGATTTTCTGTGTCCGTCTGTGTTCATCTGTGGCTGATCTCTTGTTTTTGCACTGGATCAAAAAAAGTGCTAGTTCTGGCCTTTTCTGTGGTTTTGTATTTCTGCTGTCACTACAACGAATTCAGACGGCAACGAATTGTATTATGGGCGACCAGGTTCGGCGGCTACTGGACAATGATCGCCGAAAACGAGAGCAATCATTCGTTCCTGTCTGAATTCGTTGTAGTGATCTGTAACAACCACAGAAAACACCAGAACAAGAAAAAGTGTGCAGGTCATCCGGCAACTCCTCCGGCCGGGAAGATCGAGATCGAGCGCAGCAATGTGGTTGGGCTGAGACATGGATAGCTCCTGGAGGTGCTGCACCGCCGGTAGAATGCACATGCGCCCGCGGACGATCGGGCGTAGATCGTTGGTCAGCGCGTGAAAACGTCGTGGGGCAATGAAGCTGTCGATCCCGGTCACTCTGCCACCACGATGCGGAGTGGCGTTGTCGGTTTCAGGTCGTAGAGATCCGGGCGCCGGTCCTGCAGCGGCCGGGTGTCGCCCAGCTCGCGTGTTGCACGAGAGACCCCAGATCCAGGTCGGTGATGACAACTGTCTCGACGTTGGGGTCTGCTTCGCCTGCGGTGGCGTTGGGCGGAAAGAAGAAATCGCTGGGTGTGAAGACCGCAGCTTGCCCGTAGTTAAGCACGTAGCCACGGTTGGGCAGGTTGCCCACGGTGCCGGTCATGGCGACGTAGACCGAGTTCTCCACCGCACGCGCCTGCGCAGTCGTGCGCACCCGGTGATAGTCGACGCGCTCGTCGGTGCTGAAGGGCACGAAGATGATCTCAACGCCGCTCAACGCCTGTAGGCGGGTCAATTCGGGAAATTGAATGTCGTACGAGACCTGGATGGCCATACGCGCCAGTGGCGTCTCGAAGACGATCAGCTCGTTGCCGGGCCGCATGCCCCACTCTCGACGCTCTTCGCTCGGCAGATGAAGCTGGTCCTGTGTGAAGATGCTGCCCGACGGCGTGAAGAGGTGCGCCGTGTTGTAGAGCCGGTCTTCGCGCATCACCGGGTGTGTGCCGCCCACGATGTAGAGCCGCGAGCGCATGGCCAGCGCGCGCAATGTGGTGCGGTAGCGATCGGCAAAAGCCGCCAGCTTGCGCACACTTTTGCGTGTCGACCAGATCGGCCGGCATGGTGCTGAACATCTGGGCGCTGAAGAGTTCCGGCAGCACCAGGACGTGACAGGCATAGCGATCCGCAGTATTGACAAAAAACTCGACGGAGGACGCCACCTCGTCCCAACCTGTGACCTCCCGCATCATATACTGGGCCAGACAGACGCGCACCTTGCGCACCGGGCGGCGCAGTGGCGCCGTTTCGATGGTGCGGCGCAAAGGTCTGAAATCTGGATTGAGCGTCTCCAGAAAGGTGCAGTAGTTGAGGCTGGGGCCGTCCTCCAGAATGTCGAGCATGACTCGCTTGACGCGATAGCCGGCCTTTAAGTGCGCGTTGAGTGAGGGATCGCGTAAGGTCCCGCCGACGACGGCGTCTACATACTCGTCCGCCGACATCTTGCCGGCGTACGCAGCGTAGCCGGGTATCCGACCGTAGGCAACCATACGGCGCAAGTTGTAGCGTTTCATGAGCTTGCGCCGCTGTCTGTAGAGTTGCTTGGCTACGCCCGATCCGCGGTAGGTAGGGTCGACCGCAATGTCGGCTCCATAGAGCGTATCGCCGGACGGACTATGTGATGTAAAGGTGCCTTCGCCGGTGATCTCTGCATAGGTGTAGACATATGAGTCATCCAGTTGCAGGATGATCGAGGTGGCGTACCCGACGATCTTGCCGTCGATCTCAGCCAGATATTGGCCTTCCGGAAATGCCTCGAACTGTAGGTGATAGTTGCGCGCTTCGTAGAAGCTATCATCGATGCTGTACTCGGGGTAGGCAGCCTTGTGACAGGCGACGATGCCGGGAATGTCACTCTCTTTCCAACGACGCGCACGCACGCTGGATTTGGCTGACCTATTTTTTGCACCCCTCTGCACCTTTTTTTTCCTCTGCCGTCGGCCTTCCCATTGCTGCTTTGCGCCCCCATGGTCACTTCTCCACGTTCGGATGAGTTCCACTAGAGATTCGCCGGGAGTATCTCCCGTAGGTGGAACGGCCGGCTTTCTACCGTGCACTCGATTCACACCCAAGGCACTCCGAACCAGCGGATCTGCACACGGGCGACCAGCGCCGCCGGCGCGGCACGATTCGCTTGGGGCTACTTCGGCGCGTAGATCGTCGGCAGGTAGACGTACTCAACCGTGGCCGGCGGTCTGTACTCGATGACCAACTGCGGGCGGCTCTCCGCATCGTTGTTCTCGCGCGCATTGAATCGCTTGGCAGTGCGGCTACTTTCTTCATCTCCGACCAAGATCCAGCCGAAATTGTCCAATGGATGTTCGAGCCAGTATTGGACATCAGCGACCAGTGCCGACGTGCTCGGCCACGTATATGCTTGCACTAGTTCGCCGACCAGCGCAGTTGAGCCGGCGGAACTCTGGAATTCTCCGCCGGGTTTGGTCCACGTACTGGTGTCGTAGAAGGTGTGGATCCACGTTGCATCGCCCGTCGTTGCCGGCGCACCACCGCCGCCATTGCTGCCGGCGTCGGACGTTCCTTCACCCCAGCCGTCGGTCAGCCGGTGGAGACCAAACTGGAATGCACCGCTGGGCACCGGCGATTTCGACATGAACAGTACGACCTCGGCGTCAAGAATCGTTGCCCCTTCCGGCACAGCGGCCGCCACGTCGAAGGCCAGAACTGCGCGGCGTTTGAACCCGTCGTTGGTGACGCCGGCAAAGAGATAGGCGCCGGCGCCGTTGCTCACCGCGCCGTCATTTGTCTGGTAAAGCGTGTTGTCTTGAGAGGGCGACAGGGTGACTGTAACCGGTGGAATGGTCTCACCGGTGGCCGGAGTTGCGCGGTCCGCCAGTGACACGACGCCAACGACGACGAACAAGACGATGGCGAGGCGGCGGCGCAACCCTCTTTGCTTTAGGCCAATCCAGAGAAATAGAGACCCCGATCTTCCTGGCAGCTGACTGCGAGACAACCTGTTTGGCCGGGAGCTTCCAGGAAGGTGCATAGGGTAGCTATTTCCTTGGATAGGCTTTAGTTCATGGCTCTGTATCACTGTTGTCTCCTCTGCAAAGGGCGTCCGGGCTTCGAGATCCGTACGTTTGCTCAATTTTCGTGATATCGATCTGCCAGCGACAATCCGGAGAGCGCGGCTCCTTCCACACGGGGCCCGCCGAAGGCGTCGCCACCGAAGTAGAGTGTAGGCAACGCGCCGGCCTGCATGGTGTGCTCCGGATAGAGGACCACCGGAAGGGCATAGCGCCACCGTTTGACCTGCGCTGTGACAATTCGGGCGTCGCCGTCCAAGAGAGTACGCACTGACTCAGAGAGCAACGGCTCGATGATGTCGTCACTTTCGGTGTAGAGGGCGCGACTCATTTCCGCGCCCATGTGCACTGTGACCAATTTGACGTCGGGCGAGATGCCTTTGCGCTGGTTGTCGGCGATCCAGGTAATCGGTGAGTTGGGGCGCTGGATGGCGCCGTTCTCCGGGAGGTGCAGGTCTCCCTGAATATGAAAAAGCCCGCACAGACACGGCGCGTATTCGATACGCTCCAATGCCTCACGATCGGCTGTCTGCAGCTCTGTATCGCCTGCCTTCAAGAGGGTGAGCGCTTGCGGAACCGGTGCGGTCACGGCCACGGCAGCGGCCTGGGCGACGATCCCGTTTGCGTCGACGAGTTGCCAGCGTTCGCCGGCTTGCGACAGGGCGATGAGCCGGGTACCGGTGCGAATCTCGATCGAAGGTGATTGGGCCAGCCCGGCAGCCAAGTGCTTCGCCAATGAATTCATGCCGCCGTCTATGGCATAGCGCGGATAACCGTCCGCATTGGTGTTCTGCACACTGCCGTCGCCCCAGCCCTGCGACCAGACATAGGCCAACCCTTCCTCACGCCATTGCCGAACGTACTGTTCAAAACGAACATCACGTACGGTGAAAAACTGGGCACCGTGGTCGGCCCGGCCTCCGTCGATACGTCTGGTTGCCAATCGTCCGCCGACGCTGCTGCCTTTGTCCAGGAGCAGAATCGAGCGCTGGTCGCCCAGTTTCTGTAGCTGCGTGGCCATCATCAAGCCGGTCATGCCTGCACCGACGATTACGAGGTCTCGATTTAATATGGTCATTGTCTTCTTGCACCGGTTTGCTGAGGGGGAACCTTCATACATATGGTACATGCATTGGGGGATTCAGCCAAGGCTGTGGCGCCGGGAGCTGGCGTTCGCGACCAATGTCGATTGGTCACCAATAAACCTCCTCGGAGTGGCTCAAACGTCGCCCGGCCACCCCAAGGAGGTTTATTCGAATTCTGTTCCCGGACAGAGACTCAACGCCGGACAGAATCCATGAACTCACGCCGCGAATCGCGGTCGTCCTTGAATACTCCGCGCACGGCGCTCGTCAACGTGGTCGAGTTTTGCTTCTGATTGC
>CAVQSG010000057.1:0-15036 GCA_963715415.1 uncultured Chloroflexia bacterium
ATCTGGCCGATTTGAAGCAGCGGCCGGGAGAGCGTGAGGGGGCGTGGGCCCTGCCACTTAACGCCTGGATCTCTCATCAGGCCATGCAGGAGTTTCAGCAGCTTCCTGCAATCGCCGAGAGCGGCAAATCGAAGACTCTCAATCGAGCAATCCGTCGTTTTGCCCGGCGGCATGAGGAGGTTCTTCAGTTGGTGCCGGTCTTTCTGGAGCGGGGCGCCCCTGCCGCTCGCCGGCTGGCGATTACTCCTCGCGCTGTACGGCGGCGTACCCGATCTGTATCCGGCTCTGCAAGAATATCTCACGGGGCACGCCGGCCCCGACACTCTGCGTTTGGAAACCGCCCAGACTGCCAGGCAACAAGGCATTATTCATTCAGGACCGACACCCATGTGGGTCAGCGGTGAACAACAGGAGGTCCTGCAATTCGGATTTGAAATCCATGAGGAACCGCTGGATATCTTGCCTACTGCCGTTGATGAACTGTATCACGATGGATATGAGGCGCTGGTGACAGGGGATCTTTCACGGGCGGAACAACTATTTTTGCAGGCGGCCGACATCGCGCCTGACATGCCGCAGATTCTGAACAATCTAGCCCTTGTCTACGAAAGGCAGAACCGTAGAACCGACACCAACGTACTGCTTGCTAAGATTTCGGCCGAGTTCCCGGACTATTTCTTCGGCGTGATCGGACGAGCCAATGTGGCAACGCAGCAGGAAGATTTCGAGCATGCTAATGCGCTGCTCACAGAACTTGCCGCCCGCCCCAAGCTGCATATCAGCGAGTTTCGGGCGCTATGCACAACGTTCGCCCAGCTATTGCTGGCCCAGGACGAAGTAGATGGAGCAAACGCTTGGCTGGACATGTGGGAACAGATCGAACCGGATCACCCGGATTTGCTCCGCTGGCGCTTACGCGTACGTGTCGCCAAAGGACCTGCATTTCTGCAGGGTGTAGTGGATCGGTTACGGAAACGCTGATGTCTAGTACGGAACGGCGTAGATACCACGGCAGTAAATAGGGCCAATTTACTCGAGTTCCCCATGGGCGGTTGCGCACCACGGGGGATGAAAAATGGTAGACTGTAGGTAGCGGCTGCCAACCAGAAATCGATAACACCGTGGTCTACCAAAGTCGCACTCGAGCTTGATTCGTGTATCTCGACGCACCACGGATTGTGGACGCCGAATCGGCGAAACACGCAGGGCAGACTGTGCTCTAGTCGGGTACACATAGGTAGCCGCCAAGGAGAACAAAGATGGAAGTGCTCTTTGCTCGTTGTAGCGGTCTGGATGTTCACAAACGAAGTGTCGTGGCCTGTGTACGGATTGAGCATGACGATGGTCGTCTCGAAGTGAGTCGAAAGCGGTTTGGTACAACGACCAAGGAATTATGGTTGTTGGCAGACTGGTTAGTCTCCTTGAACGTGACCCAAGTGGCCATGGAGAGCACCGGGGTCTACTGGAAGCCGGTCTACAACATTCTGCATCCGGCGCTGGATGTCTGGGTGGTCAATGCTCGTCACCTGCGGCAGGTACCGGGACGCAAGACCGATGAGAGCGACGCCGAATGGATAGCCAAGCTGATGAGCCATGGTCTGTTGGAACGCAGCTTCATTCCTGAAGAGTCCCAGCGAGACTTGCGAGACCTGACACGCTATCGCACTCGCCTGAAACAAGAGAAGAGCAGTGCGGCCAACCGACTCCACAAGGTATTGGAGGATGCCAACATCAAGTTGACATCAGTTGCGACCAGCATTCAGGGTGTTTCGGCCAGACTGATGCTGGAGGCATTGATCGCTGACGAACAGAGTCCTGAAGAGATAGCTCAACTGGCCCAGAGACGGATGCGCAGCAAGATTCCGCAACTGGCCGAAGCCTTAACTGGATATGTTCGTGAGCATCATCGCTTCATGTTGCAGGAATTGCTCTACCAGTTGGACAGCCTCAATCAGCGTATTGAGGCCCTGGATCAGCGTATCGTAGAACTGACCAAGCCCCATGCCGAACTGATGGAGCGGCTCGATGCCATCACTGGCGTTGGTCCCCGCACGGTCGAGGTCGTTCTGGCAGAGATCGGTTCTTCGGTGACGGCTTGGCCTTCCGACAAGAAACTGGCTTCGTGGGCTTGTATCTGTCCGGGCAATCACGAATCGGCCGGTAAACGCAAGAGCGGTAAACGACGCAAGGGACAGAAGTGGCTGGTCTCTGCCCTGGTCGAAGCCGCTTGGGCTGCTTCTCGCACCAAGGATACCTATCTGGCTGCTCAGTTCCATCGTCTGCGAGTACGTCGAGGACCGAAGCGAGCCGCTATGGCCGTTGCTCATTCCATCTTGACGATTATCTATCACCTCCTTGACGATCCGAAACGAACCTTTGAAGAGCGAGGAGGAGATTTTCTCCTCAAACGCAACAAGGAGCAAGAACAGCGTCGGGCCATCAAAACCCTGCAAACACTCGGTTTTGACATCGTCCTGACTCCCATCGCTGCCTAGTTCGTATGCGCTAGCGGCAAAACGCTATTGACAGCGCGTTCCTGGCCATGTTTCTACTATTGCTAATTCAGGCCGGGCTGCTTCAATGCTACCTTTATTCGTTTTCCAACCATCGTCCCTGGGCTATTTTTCAGGGCAGGGCAGTGGAAACGCCGAAACGACTGTGGCCCAATTTACGCCGGGATCTACTAGTGGAAACTGCACGCCTATCTGCTCCCAGCCCCAGATCGGAAACCTGGCCACCAGGCGGTTGGCGTATACGCACCTCCGCATTACCATGAAGAGGCCAACTCTCACCCCATGATCGGAAGCAGGTGTGCCAATGTCCCGCCAGTTGACCAAACTCTATATTGAACCGACGACCGCCTGTAACCTGGACTGCACCATGTGCGTGCGGCGTTCCTGGGGAGAACCCACGGGTCAGATGTCCCTGGCGACCTTCGCCAATCTCATGCGACAAGTAGCCGCCTTTCCGACCCCACCCACCATCCACCTAAGTGGCTATGGCGAACCTATGTGCCACCCCGACTTTGTGGAGCTGGTACGGCTGGCCAAGGCGACCGGCGCCGAAGTGGAGATGACCACCAACGCCATGTTGCTGGATGAAGACAGGGCCCAGGCATTGGTGGAACTGGAACTGGACCGGCTGACCGCCTCCATCGACGGTGTCTCGTCCGAACGTTTCGGCGAGATTCGCGTGGACGGCAGCCTACCCGATGTGATTGCCAACATGGAGCGGCTGCACCGGCTGGTGCTGCGTTATCGAGGCCGCCGCGGCAAACCACACATCGGCATCGCCTTCGTGGCCATGCGTCGCAACGTAGACGACCTGCCCAAGCTGCCGCTACTGGCCAACCGGCTTCACGCACGTTGGATTCATGTCTCCAACGTCGTGCCTCATAGTCGCGAGATGGAGACGGAGATTCTGTACGCCCACGCACTGCGCGCGCCCGCCTACCGGGCCTCGCCCTGGGCGCCGGCTCTCAACCTGCCCAAACTGGACTTCAACGAGGATACGCTGGAACCGCTGCGAGGTGCCTACAACTCCACAGCTAGCATCAGCCTGCTCGGCCACGGACTGAGCGGCTACGGCGACAACTGCCGTTTTGCACGAGATGGCTACACGGCTGTGCGCTGGGACGGCGAGGTGAGCCCCTGCCTATCGTTGCTCCACGACCACCCGGAGTACATCCACGGCCGGCGCAAGGACGTGACCCACCACTCCTTCGGCAATATCCGCACCACCGTCCTTGGCCGAAATCTGGCACGCGCCCGACTTCACAGCGTTTCGGGAGCGGCTTTGTGCCTTCGACTTCTCGCCCTGCACCACCTGCGGCGGTTGCGAACGCTTCGCCTGCCAACTTCGAGGATTGCACGGGCAACGGCTTCCCCACCTGTGGCGGCTGTCTCTGGGCGCAGGGGTTTGTCCAGTGTCCTTGACGTTGTTTGCCTGTTGTTGCTCTTCTCATCTCCGACCGGTCTGCTATCGCTGCTCTACTTCCAGTCGCATGTATCTCTGGGTACCCATCTTCCCTGCGTGGTTCAATCGATCTGTTGGCCCATGCAGCCGACCTGAATGGCCCCGTTTCGGGTGTACCTGAGATCGTGCCGGGGACGGTCCGGGAGCATCTCCACGTGAGCGAATTAGGCTGGACCGTCCCCAGCACGTAACCGTGTTGCCCCTAACGTGACATCCCCCTGTTTCGGTGTTGCTGTATTGGAAAGAGAGTTCAGGTTATACTGTAGCGACATCGCAGCTCTCTCCTGAAACGGTTGCGCTCGTCTATGTGCAAAGGCATGGGGATCGAAGATCAGTGCGGGACTCCTATCGACTAACGCCTGAAGATAGTGACGAAGTCTTGGTTGAACGCGTTGCGTGCCGGGATGTCACGGCGTTTACGACGCTCTACGATCGATATGCGCCGACTATCTACACACTGGCGATGCACCTGCTGGGCGCGGCTGACGCCGAAGAGACGGTGCAGGAAGTCTTTCTGCGTCTGTGGAACAAGGCCCATCAATATGACGGCGAGCGAGGCTCGTTCAGAAGCTGGTTCATGACCATCGCGCACAATTGCGTCAAAGATGAGCTGGGACGACGCAACCGGGAAGATCGCTTGTGTGTGGTCGATACTGTAGACGAGCTGCTCTCAAATATGGCCGATCCACACGTCGACGTGACGCAAGCGGTTTGGCTCAATGAACGGCAGGAGACACTCCTACGCGGGTTGCGCAGATTGCCGGCCGAACAACGACGCGCAATCATGCTGGCCTACTTTGGCGGCTTTAGCCAAGCATCGATCGCCCAGCAGATGAGTTGGCCGCTGGGCACGGTCAAAAAGCGGATTCGCCTTGGTCTGCAGAAGTTGAGGATGATTTTTGTGCACCAAGACGACATTTTTTGAGGAGTGAATCCCGGCAGATATCCTTTTCCGTCGCCTCCAGAGGTACAGCGACCGGATTTCTGTCGTGGCATTCACGCCGGACTGCAGTAGATGCATGTCGAATCTATCCCTACTGAAGCGTATGGATCATGGATTGTGAACAGATCGAAGAACAATTAGAAGCGTATGCTCTCGGCGCCCTCGACTGGGAGGAAGCAGAGGCGGTTGCCGCGCATCTGGTGACTTGTACACACTGTCAGGAACTTGCCGGTGTCTATGCAGATGTGGCAGCCATGCTGCCCGGGGCATTGGCCGCTGTGTCGCCGGCAGAACCGCCGCACGCGCTCAAGCAACGCCTGTTGCAGCGCCTGGAGGACAGTCGGCTCCAAGCCGGCGAGATGACGCAAACTGCTTCAGCATCTAGGGGACGGGACGCTGAGCCTGTTGCGTTTTTCCAGCCGGCGCGCAAAACGGGCGCGCGGCGCCTGCGTCTCGCCCTGATCGCGGCGGGCGCCTTGCTGATCCTATTGGGCGTCTGGAGCATCCGGTTGCAGGTTACACTCGCACGCGAACGGTCGCTACGCGCCGAATTTGCCGAATTGGTCGACCGACAGGAACTGGTGCTGGAGGTCATCGACTCCAACCAGACTCAACGCCGCGTGTTGCGCTCGCCGGTACCTGATTCGCGTGCCTATGGAAAATTGTTCACCCGCGACGATATGGTCCATGTCGTTGCCATGGCTGCTCGTCTCGCGCCACCATCCGAAGGGCAGGGCTACCATCTTTGGACCACGCAGAAGGGCGAGACGTCGTTTGCCGGTCTACTCAATGTCAATGACGAAGGATTTGGTCTTATACTCTTTGACGCCGCGCAGCCTGGTCCCGTTTATGAAAGCGCCGAAGTCACTCTCCAGCCGTTGGGGGCCGGTGCGCCTGCCGGGCCGATCATCCTGCGTTGGGACGCCGAACCCTAACACTCCACGGGTTCATGGCGGGCAGCATACAAATTCAAGGGATCCAATCGGGCGATTCGCCAGTATATATACTCAGGGGGCCCTTTCTTAACCGAACCGCATCGGTCAAGCATCTATGCCGGCGCCGTGTCTGGATTGCGTGCACGGCAACTCTGCACGCGATTCCACTGCTGCCGGCGTCTCACGGTGCTTGTGCCACCACCTGAGGAGAACAATGTATGCGCCAATGCATCACGTATCGATTGCCGGAATTGAGCCGGACCACCTTGCTGTCCGTGGCATTGCTCGGTTGCCTGGCGCTGGTGATGGCCGCTTGTCAACCGCTCCTGTTGCCTGCAGATCATGGCCAGGCCGCCGGCTTGCTCGCCGAACCCGTTCCTCCGGACGTCGACCGGGTCGGCTTCCCCGCGGATTATCAGGAGACCTATTCGACCTTCTATGAGTTCGACCGCCCGGACAACAAGTCTGCACGCGTCATCTATGCCAACGACGCGGCAGCCTCTGTCTCGCCGGAAGAGTATGGGGCGGCATCGATCGAGCCGGGTAAGCCGTTCCCTTACGGCAGCGTCCTGGTAATGGAGGTCTACCGTACTGTCAAGGATGATGCAGGTGACGTGATTCTAGACGAGAATGGTCGTTACACCCGCGACGAGTTGTTCGGCCTATTCGTCATGCGAAAGGAAGCGGGATTCGGAGCAAAGTACGGGGTTCAGCGCAACGGTGAGTGGGAGTACGCGGCCTATCGGCCTGACGGCTCTGTCCTGACCCCACCGGAGCGAACAACTGCCTGCGCTGCCTGTCACGTCGAGGCCGGCCAGGGGCGAGATTGGGTCTTCGGCACAGAGCGCGCCTTCGGCAAGACCGCACCTGTTGCGGGTGAGAGCGAGGTGATCCTCACTGACTACCAGTTCGTGCCGCAGGTACTCACCGTCACCGTGGGCAGCGAAGTAACCTGGACAAGCAACGATGTGGTCTTTCACACCGTAACGGCCGACGACGGATCGTTTGGATCGGGTATGTTGCGCCCCAACGCTACCTTCAAGAACACGTTTGAAGAACCGGGCGAGTACAGTTATTCCTGTTCTATTCACCCCAGCATGCGCGGAACCGTGATTGTGAAAGCAGCCGAGTAAGACCATTCCAGAGAAATAGACACCCCGATCTTCCAGGAAGATCGGGGTGTAGATTGAGAACAGACGATTGAACGGAAAAATCAACAGAAAATCTCAAAAGTTGCAGGCTAATGACTGGCTGGAAAGCTAGAAAGTTCTACCCTCGATCGCGCCCAGCGCCAGCAGCGAGGCGCGCTGAGCTTCGGTGATGCCGGTCACGCCGGTGATATTGATGCCTCGATAGGGGCCGGGCGCGCGCAGGACGTGGAGACATCTACCCGTTTCGACCTGCCAAACGCGAACCGCTCCTTCGTTGCCGGCGCTGGCGACCGTTGTGCCGTCAGGGCTAAAGGCGACGCGCATTACATAGCCGGCATGGTCGCCGAGGATACACCGTTGACGTCCATTCGCGACATCCCACAACCGCACGGTACGGTCGAGACTGCCGCTTGCCAGGAGTGTGCCGTCGGGGCTAAAGGCGACGGCATTTGGGAAATTCGTGTGACCGAAAAGTTGGATTGGCGGAGATTTTGCCGTCAGATCGGCCCGTTCCAAGAGTAGGATGCTAAATTGCGGACCGGCGCAGGCAAGCAGGCGGGAGTGAGGGTCGAACCGTACAAAGGCATTGCTGCCGAAACCTGGTCGTCGTTGAATCTCGTCAAATGTCTCCAGATCCCAAAGACGCACAGTGTTATCGGAGGCACAACTGGCAAACAGGCTCGTGCCGGCAGCAAAACTCAGTGACGTGATATTTCCAGTATGCCCTTCTAGTCGCCGGCGCAATGTCCCGTGAGTTGGGTCGGTAACGTCCCACAGACAGATACTTCCGTCCCGCCCACTGCTGGCCAACGTCGCGCTGTCGGGCGCGAAGGCCACGAAGGTCGCGTGGGTCGCATGTCCATGCAGGCTGCCCAGATATTTTCCCTCAGCTGGATCCCAAAGCCGCACTGCATTCTGCGTATCTTCTCCGACACTGGCCAGAATTGTCCCGTCCGGGCTGAATGCCAGCGATCGCGTCGCATGATGCTGCGTCCAAGACGTAGCGACATCTAGGCATGGCCAGGTCGCTATCCCACAGACGCACCTTGCCCTGGACGTCACCGACCGCCAGCCGGCGCCCGTCCGGGCTCCAATCCAACGTCTGCGCTGCCTGTAGGTAACCGTGAAGCACTTGGGCGAGCCCTGCTTGCTCTGGCTGCGCGACATCCCACAGACGCAATGTGCCGTCTTCCCCGCCGCTGACCAGCGCGGCGCCATCCGGAGAGTATGCCAGTGACCAAATCGTGTCGTCGTGGCCTTCGAGGGTTTTGATGCAGCTTCCCTTTGCGCTGTCCCAGAGACGCACCGTCCGGTCATAGCTGCCGCTGGCGATGATATGGTGGGCACGCCGGTTGCAGGCGAGCGACCACACTTCACCCGTGTGACCGCTCAGCGTTCCTTTGAGGTGGCCATTCTCGACGTGCCACAACATGATTGAACCGCTGTAGGTACCCGCAACCACTGAGTCATTTCCACTGAAGACAAGTGACAACACCGGCTCGGCAACTTGAATGGCTCTGACATGGACAACCGGTTGATGGCCTGCCTCATTTGTCGACGTCCCGTGCCCCTCCTGTAGGCCGGTATAGTCCCACAGATGGATGTAACCGTCGGATCCGGCGCTGGCGAAGAAGCTGCCTTCAGGGTGGAAGGTGACGGCATTGGCCCGCTCCGAATGTCTGTCCAGCGTACCCTGCAACTGCCCGCTCTTGACATCCCACAGCCGAATGACCCCATCAATGCCGCCAATAGCCAACAGGATGCCGGCCGGATCGAACGCGACCGAACAGACCGGGCTTGGTACGTCCAGACTGCGAACCACGCGCCCTTCGGCGACATCCCACAGCCGTATGTTCCTGTCGAAGCCGGCACTGGCCAGCAGAGCACCGTCGGGACTAAACGCGAGCGTCGTGACCGTGTTTACATGTTCGTGTAGGACAAGTACGGGCTGAATTTCGCCCAGCCCATAGATCCGAATCTCACCGGCATCGCCGCCGGCTGCCAAGAGGCGGCCGTCCGGATCGATCGCAACTGCTTCGATCCGTCCAAAGGTCTGGGTAAATGTCGAATCGGTCAGGTCTGCGCCTTCGAAGTTGAGACCTTCCAGGACGCGGTTCTCCAGACTAGCCTGCCACACGCTCAGACGCGAGAAATTGTAGCCGGTGACATCCATCTCGGACGACAACAGCAGATTGAGGATCGTGCCGCCGGCGTAGCTTGGGATTGCCGGCCCATCGGCGCGCAATCGATCGAGGACGTCCTGCAGATGGAGTCGTAGACCGGCTCGACCGAATCTGGACGTCAACGACTCGGCCACCGGCTGCAGCAGAAGACGAGTCTGACTCTGGCGTACCGTCTCCTTGGCGCGGGAGACGAGCAAGGCGTGTCGATGCAAAAGCTCTACCTCGCCACTTGAAAGTTCATAGACTGCGCTCTCCACCAAGTGGTTGGTCAGGTACTCCATGACCACATTTTGCAGACCAAAGCGTGACGATTCACCGTAGGATTGCTCGATCAACGAGCGCCGCTGCAGGTTGCGCAACGCTTCGACCAGACGTCGCTGTGGCGGTGCGGGGAGAAGATACGCACGCAACTGCCGGATTGGAACAGGTTCCCTTAGAACCGCCAACCAGAGCAAGATCTCTTGTTCCAACCTCACAAGCCGAGTAAACTGCTGGTCTAGCACAGTGCGGATATCGTCAAAGATCAAGGTCTCTTGGGTCAAAAAGTCGCTGAGATTGCCCGCAAAGAGTTCTTCCACCGTGTCGGCCACCAACTTGAGTGCAAGCGGATTTCCTGAATAACGCTCGACCAGTTCGCTCTCCTGTTCGACTGTTCCCGACATACCGCGTGACGCCAGTAACCCACGCGCAGCGGTTGTGTCGAGGCCATCCAGTTGTAGTGAACGGACATATGGTGTGTCGCCTTCAAGTCGGGAAAAGCCGTGGGGTCGCTCGCGGCTTGTAAAGATCAGTTGGCTGTTCGGTTCATCGACCATTCGCCTGAGGAGCTGACCGTATGCCTCATATCCCGGTCTAAAGCTTCCGGCAGCGGCATCCTCCAGAATGCTCTCCAGATTGTCAAGCAAGATCAGAGTGTGTCGGCTCCGGAAACAGGCTGACAGCAGAGCCAACTGCTTGTCATGGGTGTCCGGCAGATCGGTCTGGCGTCGATCGCACAGGAGTTGCAGAAGATCGAGCAGGAGTTCATCCAAAGGCGGTGCGTTGAGCAACGACCGCCAGATGACCACGTCATAGTGACCGCCGACGGCATGAGTTGCCTGCAACATCAGAGTGCTCTTGCCGACACCGCCGATGCCCAGGATGGCAACGACGCGGCAGCTTTCGTACAACAGACGACTTTGCAGGCGGTCCAATTCATGTTGGCGACCGAAGAAGGGCCCCGGTTCAGGCACATCACTCCAGATCGTATGGTGTTCGACGGCACCGGACTCGCGTCTTTCGGACTCTTCCTTTGTTGCTTCAACCGACCATGCCCCCGGCATCGTCCCGGATAGATCGATCTGACCGTGGAACTCGCCGCGACGGATCGCCTCTGCGAGTTCCTGTGTGGCGTGCGCCGGTTCCGCATTGAGCTCTGCACGACAAAGATCGCGGAAACGGTCGAACTGAACCAATGCCTGGCTGTTGAGCCCCTGTAAGGCCAAAAGGCGAATGAGTTGGCGTTGCGCCTCGTCCTGAAAAGGATCCAGAGCCACGAGATGTTGGCTGTGTGTCGTCGCTTCGGTGACCTGTCCACATGCTTCATAGGCCGTTGTCAGTGCAATCAGCGCTTTGAGCGCCTGGAGGGCAACGGCTTCCCGGCGCATGGTGAGCCATTCGTCAAAAGCCGGCGCGTCGGTGATCGCCAGATCAGACAGCAATTCCCCCTTGTAGAGGCCAACCGCGCTCTCCAGATTGCTGCGACAGACGCCGCAGAGAGCCGGTTCTCGGTGGTCATGATTGGCGACGGCAGCTAGAAGCCCTTCGAGGCGCGTGACATCGATATCGGCTGCACCGTGGTTGAAATAGAGCGCAGCGCCGGGTCGTATCGAGTATCTGCTCACAGGCGCCGGGACTCACTTCGTTGAGAGCATTGCGCAACCGGTACACGGTAATTCGCATGTTGGCACTCGACTGCTGTGGCGAACTCTCCGGCCAAAGCAAGGCAGCCACCGCCCTGCGGCTATGCTCGTTGGCCGGTTGAAGTGCCACATAGGCCAGCAGCGCACACGCTTTCTCTGTGCGAAATTGCAGGACGGGCTTTTTGTCGATGACGACGGAAAAGGAGCCGAGAAAGGCAAGTTGGACGTGGGCCATTGTCACATTACGCAGCCATTGTTGGTGGAGTCATTCATTGACAAGCGATAGAACGCATTCCGGATATGACCGTCGACAGATCGGTCATGTAGATGGAGTGCAACGGCAAGGGGATCATGATCTCATTGTACCGGCAAGCCGTCTCCCCTGCAACGCGGGTCTGATATCGGGGAGCAGTTCACGGTGGGGGCGCGACAGCCTGTCGGTAACGTCCCCGGCACGCCGCACACCAGTCGACGCATACAAAACTTTGCGTGCGGCGTGTCGGGGACGTGGCCTGCCCCAAGGTTGAAATACGCCCCTGATATCAGGACGGCAAACGAAACCTGTTTTTCGACTGCTCCAAGATGGCGTAGAATCATGATCACGGAGGAAAACCCAATGACAACAACAGCGATTCCCTATGACGACGATTTGATGCTCTTCGCCCTGTTGAAAGAACAACTCTATTCTGCGGTACTCAGCGACGCCCTGGATCAAGCGGGTTTGCGGCAGCAGGCCATGCGCGCCGACATTCGGCCCACAGATCCTGACGCCGTGGTTGTCGGGCGCGCGTTGACCATGCACTCTGTTGACGTCTTTGAGCCCGAACAAAATGTATACGAACACGAAATTGCGGCCGTCGACAGTCTCAGACCGGGCGATGTGATGGTCGCTTCCACACAGCGGTCTACGCGCACCTGCCTTTGGGGCGAATTACTCTCGACCGCCGCTGTCGCACGTGGCGCACATGGCGCCGTCATCGACGGCTACGTACGCGACGTCAAGCTGATTCGCAAGATGCAGTTCCCCGTCTTTTCCACCGGGATGTACCCGGTCGATTCGGCCGGACGGGGCATGGTGATCGACTACAATTGTACTGTGAACTGCGGCGATGTCATCGTGCACCCGGGCGATATCGTCTTCGGCGATATCGACGGCGTCGTCGTCATCCCGGCCGCTGTGGCGCGCGAGGTCATCGAACGGGCCATGGACAAGGTGCAGGGGGAAAACCGGACACGGGAAGAACTGCGCAACGGCGCCACGTTGCGGGAGGTCTACGACAAGTATGGCGTGCTGTAGGAGTTGCGATGAGACGATTCAACGGGAAGACGGCACTGATCACCGGCGCAGCGCGCGGCATCGGCCGTGGCATTGCACTTTGTCTGGCCGCGGAGGGCGCCAACGTCGTCGTCAACGATCGCAGATCATTCCGAGTTGGCGGCGGAGGTCGTGGATGAGATCGTCACCGATGGGCCAGGAGGCCATCTTCTGGCAGGCTGATGTATCGGACCGGGACGCGGTCGCCGCCATGTTCGCCGGCGTGGTCGAGCGTTTTGGCCGCATCGACGTGGTCGTCTCCAATGCGGCCATGTCCATCCGCGAACCGGTCGTCGAGGCCAAGTGGGAGCAATGTGCTCGCGACACTGGAAGTGACCCAGTTCGGCGTCTTCCACGTCTGCCAGATGGCGGCGCAGCAGATGGTGAAGCAGGATCGCCAATCCGACGCAGCCGCGGCAAGATCGTCATCATCAGCTCGGTGCAGTCCGAGGTGGCTGCGCCACCGAGAGCGCGGCCTACAACATGGCCAAGGCCGCCATCAACCAGTTCTGCCATGACCCTGGCCGTCGAGTTGGCCGACCAGCGCATCAACGTCAACGTCATCACGCCCGGCTGGATCGACACGCCGGGCGAGCGCGCCTTCTACAGCGAGGAAGAGATCCAGGAGGGCGGACGACTGCTTCCCTGGGGCCGTATCGGCACGCCCGAAGACATCGGCAAGGCGGTGGCCTTTCTGGCCAGCGACGACGCCGACTACATCACCGGCACGATCCTGCGCGTCGACGGCGGCTATGTCGTCGCGCGCAGCACTGTCGACTAGACTGCGCACACCACCAACCAATCGGTATTCTGCACCGATCGAAATCCAAGGAGACTGGCATGAAAAAGGACTATTCGCAGGTCAAAGGCAAGCTGCGCAGCCAGGAGTGGTTCAACAATCCCGCACAACATGGGCATGACCGCGGTCTACGTCGAGCGCTACATGAACTACGGCTGGACGCGCGAGGAATTGCAGTCGGGCAAGCCGGTCATCGGCATCGCCCAGACAGGCGGCGACCTGACGCCCGTGCAACTATGTGCATGTCGAACTGGCCAAGCGGGTCAAGGACGGCATCCGCGCAGGCCGGCGGTCTGCCCTTCGAGTTTCCGGTCCACCCCATCGGCGAGCAGGGCAAGCGCCCCACCGCCGCGCTGGACCGCAATCTGGCCTATCTGGGCCTGGTCGAGGTGCTGCACGGCTACCCCTGGACGGCGTGGTGCTGACCACCGGCTGCGACAAGACGACGCCCGCCTGTATCATGGCCGCCTGCACCATGGACCTGCCCTCCATCGTGCTCTCGGGCGGGCCGATGCTCGACAGTTGGTGGCGGGGCCGGCTGGCCGGCTCGGGCACGGTGGTCTGGGAAGCGCGCGAGACTGCTATGCCGGCGGCGAGATCGACTACGATGGTTTTATGGAACTGGTGCGGCACTGTCGCCCAGCGTGGGCCACTGCAACACCATGGGCACCGCGCTCACCATGAACTCATTGGCCGAAGCGCTGGGTCTGTCGTTGACCGGCTGCGCCGCCATCCCCGCGCCCTATCGCGAACGCAAGCAGATGGCCTACGAGACCGGCAAGCGCATCGTCGAGATGGTGCTGGAAGACCTGACCCCCTCCAAGATTCTGACCCAGGATGCCTTCCGCAACGCCATCGTCACCAACTCGGCGCTGGGTGGCTCGACCAACGCGCCGGTCCATATCACGGCCATTGCCCGCCACATCGGGCTGGAATTGCCCATCGAGGATTGGCAGACCTTTGGCCACGAGATTCCGCTGCTGGTCAACTGCCAGCCGGCCGGCGAATACCTGGGCGAAGGCTTTTATCGCGCCGGCGGCGTGCCGGCGGTCATGGCTGAACTGCTCAAGGCCGGCAAGTTGAATGGCGATGCTCTGACCGTAACCGGCAAGACCATGGGCGAAAATCTGGCCGACCGAAGAATACTGGATAAGCGGGTGATCAAGCCCTATGAGCAGCCGCTCAAGGAGAAGGCCGGCTTTATGGTGCTGCACGGCAACCTGTTTGATTCGGGCCTGCTCAAGACATCGGTCATCGGCGAGGATTTCCGCCGCAAGTATCTGGAGCGACCCGGCGATCCCAATGCCTGGGAGGGCACGGCGGTCGTTTTCGACGGGCCCGAGGACTACCACGACACGCATCAACGATCCCGATTTGCCCATCGACGAAGATTCGATGCTCTTCATTCGCTACTGCGGACCGGTCGGCTATCCCGGTTCGGCCGAGGTGGTCAACATGCTGCCGCCGGACCGGCTGGTCAAGCTGGGTGTGCCCGAACTGCCCTGCATCGGCGACGGACGCCAGAGCGGCACATCGGCCAGCCCGTCGATCCTCAACGCCTCGCCCGAGGCGGCGGTCGGCGGTGGCCTGGCTCTGCTGCAGACCGGCGACCGGGTGCGCATCGATCTGAACGAGGGGACGATCAACATGCTGGTCAGCGATGAGGAACTGGCAGAGCGTCGCGCCGCCTGGCTGGCGCCGGAACTGATCCACCAGACGCCGTGGCAGGAGATCTACCGCGCCCACGTGGGTCAGTTGTCGACGGGCGCCTGTCTGGAATTGGCGGTCAAGTATCAGGACGTTCGCCACAATATCCCACGCCATTCACATTGAT
>CAVQSG010000058.1:0-9955 GCA_963715415.1 uncultured Chloroflexia bacterium
GTATTCGCCAGTAGCCATTTTTTCTCTCCTTACTTCGCTGTCACTCCAGTGCCAGCTTCTAGATTGCCGGCCCATCGTCGTTAGCCGGCCGCGTTGACACCTGCCGTATTCTGCTCGATGCGCACGATGACAAATTCGGCCGGCGCCAGGGGCGCCAATCCGATTTCGGTGGTCAACCGGCCGGTCTCCCTCTGTTCAGGCGGATTGGTCTCCGCATCACACTTGACGTAAAAGGCCTCTGCGGCACTGGCGCCTTTGAGCGCGCCCTGCCGGTAGAGCTCGCCCAGATAGGCCGTCAACTGCCGTGTGATCCTGTTCCAGAGCGGCGGACCGTTGGGCTCAAAGGCCACGTCACCCAGGGTACGCTCGATCCAGCGGATCGTCGTCAGAAAGATCCGCCGCACATTGACGTAGGTCCAGGCCGGATCGGAGCTCACCGTCCTTGCGCCCCAGACACGGATCCCGCGGCCGGTCAAGGCGCGCAGGGCATTCACGGCCTCGGTGTGCAGCCTTTCCAGCACTTCTTCGTCAAGATCCAGCGCCAGGTCGACGACACCTTCTAACAGTTCGTTGGCCGGCGCCTTGTGTACGCCGGCGGCGCGATCGCTGCGGGCAAAGACACCGGCGATATGGCCGCAGGGCGGTACGTCATGCACAACGCCTGTCCAATCCCGGACGTTGATCCAGGGGAAGTAGAGCGCACCGTTGGTCCCATGCAGAGCATTCTTATCGTCGATCACCCGATCGATCTGATCTGAAAACGATTCTGAGGTCAGCCGCAGCACCGGTTCGAGCAGAGCAAAACGATCGTTGAGTTCGTCGCAATGTTTCATGACCATGCGCTGCAACGCCAGTGCCAGCGCTCGCTTCTCATCCGGCTCGACCGCCGCTTCGCCGCCCCGGCACATCGTTTCCAGATCGGGAATGCAGATCAGGTCGATGGCGTCTGTGGTGGTCAGCGTTGCCAGTGCCTGTTCCAGTTGGTCTTTGGCCTTCGCCGCATCGAGGGCAATCCTGAAATCGAGCGGGGCGACATAGCACTCACGTCCGCCGTTGGCAAAGAAGCCGTCTATGGCCGAAAACAGGAACGAATCCATGAGAGGGGTACCGAATTCGCCGAGAAATTGTTCTCGCCGCGTCAGCCGGTAGGGTCCAAGATCGCTGGCATCGCGGTGCGGCGGGCACTGCGCCACATACCCCAGGAAGGCGGGCACACCGGTCGGCAACTCAGCAGACCTGGCCGGGAAGAGCTCTTCGATATAGACACCAGGAACGGGATAGTTGGCCATGGAATCGTCCTCGTTGATTCTGCTTCTAGCCGCCTGCCGGTCCGGCCCACTGGCTGATGCGGAAGATGACGAATTCGGCGGGCTTGACCACGGCCACGCCGATCTCGGTGATCACCTGGCCCAGGTCGCGCACCTCGGGCGGGTTGGTCTCGTCGTCGCACTTGACGTAGAAGGCCTCCTCGGGCGTGGCGCCAAAGAGCGCGCCGTCCCGCCAGACGTTGGTCAGGAAGGCGGTGACGTTGCGCCTGATCTTGGCCCACAGGTCGGGCGTGTTGGGCTCGAAGACCACCCACTGGGTGCCCTCGTCGATGGACTCGCGCAGGAAGAGGAAGAGCCGGCGCACGTTGATGTAGCGTCCATTCGCCGTTGGCACCGCCGAGGGTGCGTGCGCCCCAGACGGTGATGTTGCCGTTGAAGTCGCGGATGACGTTGATGCCCTCCGGATTCAGACCGTCCTGCTCGTGCCTTGCTGATGCGGTGCTTCACGCCCAGCGCCCCGCGGATGACCTCGTTGGCCGGCGCCTTGTGCACGCCGCGCTCCGCATCCACCCGGGCATAGATGCCGGCCAGGTGCCCGCTGGGCGGCCACGTAGTCGTTGCTCTCGCTGACCGGATCGTAGACCTGGATCCAGGGGAAGTAGAGGGCTGCATAGTGGCTGTCACGTAGGGTTCCCTGGATATTCGCCACCGTAGGTACATCCGTCGCCGCCAGAGGTCGACCGTCGAGAATCGCAAAGCGATCCTTGGCATTCTCGCAATGGTCGAGTACTTTGTCCTGAATTGTCGCATCCGTCACGCCTGGTATGGCGACCAGGGCAATTTCGTCGATGGCGTTAAAACCCTCCAGCGCCGAGACGAATGCGTTGACGACACTTGCATCATCGACGCGGGTCACCCAGCAGCGGGCGCCGCCGTTGTTGAAGAAGCCGTAGACACCGTGGGCCAGGTCCTTGTTGCCTGCGCCAAATTCGCCGAACCGATTCTTGAACTCTGCCCAGTTCGTGACAAGCTGCGGCTCTCCCGCTAGCGCCGGCGTATATAGAACTGGAATCTGATTCCCATTAGCGTCTAAGACCGGTTGGTTGGTACGGAATCCAACTGAAACTCGCCGGGTTTGGGCGGCATCACCACGTTGCCGTCTACGTCGCCGATGAAGCCGGCCGTGCTGGTACCCACGCCGGCGATCGGCGCGGCGCCGGATGATTCCTCGAGGACGTAAACGCCCGGGGATAGAAACTGTGGCATCGTCTTCACTCCTTCCGCGTAGGACTCGCTTCACGTGCAGGGCGCGTCGGTCAGCCGCCTGCCGGTCCGGTCCACTGGCCGATCCGGAAGACGACGAATTCAGCCGGCTTGACCGGGGCCACGCCAATTTCGGTGACGACCCGGCCCAGATCGCGCACCTCGGGCGGATTCGTCTCTTCATCGCATTTGACATAGAAGGCCTCTTGCGGCGTGCTGCCGAAGAGCGCGCCGTCACGCCAGACGTTCATGAGAAAGGCCGTCACATTGCGCCTGATCTTGGCCCACAGATCGGGCGTGTTGGGTTCGAAGACGACCCACTGGGTCCCCTGATCGATGGACTCGCGCAGGTAGAGGAAGAGGCGCCGCACGTTGACATAGGTCCACTCGGTGTTGGCGTCGCCGCCGATGGTGCGCGCGCCCCAGATGCGAATGTTGCCGTCGAACCGGCGCAGGGCGTTGATGCCGTCGGGGTTGAGACCGTTCTGCATAGACCGGCTGATGGGGTACTTGAGCCCTTGTGCGCCGCGCACCGTTTCGTTGGCAGGCGCTTTGTGGACACCCCGTGTGGCATCGACCCACCGCGTAGACGCCCACGATGTGGCCGCACGGAGGAACGTACTCTTCTCCCTTGCCTGTGACATCGATCCAGGGGAAATAGAGGGCGCCAAAGTCGCTGGTGGCGCCCATTGCAGTTCCGTCGCTGTTGGGGTAGACAGCAGCGGGCGTCAGCGATCCGGTGTAGGTCTCCTCGCCGTCGAGAATGGCGAAGCGATCTTTCATCGTCTCGCAATGGGCCAGCAGCATGCTACGGATCGCAACCCGGCGCGCAAGATTTGCGGCTTCGTCGAGGTCGCCGACGTCGGTGGGAATGGGGCCGGCGACAAGTGCGATCTCGTCAATGGCCTCAAACTCGGTCAATGCGGCCTCCACGGCGTCAAAGGCAGTAGCGTCGTCCACCAGCAGGCTCTGCACCCGCGTGACCCAGCAGCGAGTGCCGCCATTGTTGAAGAATCCATAGACTGCGTGGGCCAGACACTTTTGGCCTTGGTCGGTAGAGAAGTCACCATACACAGCTTTGAATTGACTGAAGTTGGTACAGAGCACGGCCTTGTTCGCATCTGCAACCGCAAACGTCGTGCTCAGGTAGTCGCCGATAATGGCTGCACCGTTTTCGGGCGCCTCTGTAAAGGTCACCTGTGACTTAGGGCTTGATGAAGTATCGTCATTCGACAGCACAGCTTCGGTCTTCGTACCATCCACATAAATGTGGTATGTGCCGCGTTCGATGATCACGGGATACTTATCAAGATCGAACACTTTCTTGTTACCGTCACCAGTACCGATTTTTTCATCGCCCACAGGTACGCCGTCGGGTATTGTGATCTCGTTTGGGATACCGCCGATGAGCCCAGCTGTGCTGGTGCCGACGCCGGCAATCGGCGCGGCGCCCGACGGCACCTCCTCTACATAGACTCCGGGCGAAAGATACTGTGGCATCGTCAAGCTCCTTTGCTCTGCCGGCTACCCCGCACAATTCTCGCTATGTTCAGACAGGCATCGTGAGGCGCAACTGCCTCAAAGAGTGCAGCCCCCTACGCCAACGGGATAGCGAAACGATTGCTCAAATAGGTCTCCACATGCACGCGCTCGTCATCCGTGAGACCACGGTCGTAGAGAATGATCTCGGCAATGTCGCCGTCAAAAAAGGCATCGCCGATGCGACTGGCGCCCACGAGATAGTCGTCAAACCGCTTTGCCTCTGTTGCATCCACCGGGCTGCGCCGTGTGCGCACGCCGTCTGCATAGAGGTTCAGCCGGTTGCCGGCGTGGATGACCCCCAACAGCAAGAAATCGGCAACGATCTCGGCGATGTTGTAGGTGTTGCTGGTTGTGCGCAGCCGATAGCGCCCTGGATCGGCACCGTTTGTCTCGACATCAAAGGTGTTGAGAGATCGCCCCCCGCCAAAACGCTGGCGGCTGGCAAAGAGGGCCGCGCCGCTCGGTTGGCCCAGGCTGCGCGCCGCGACCACGACAAAGAGCGAAAAGTCTCCCCGCCAGGCGACATCTGTATTCAGATTGTGCGCCAGATAGTCGTCGGAGCCGTCGAAGCGCACAATTGCGTGCCCATTGGCCACGCCAGGCTGATAGGTGGGCTGCCGGACAGAATCCGCCTGTGCCAGGTCGGCATGATGGTCGCTGCGGTCCGGCCAGTGGTCGACCGGGGCACCGGCAGCCAGACCGGCCAACGTGCCGGTGCACAGCCACAACCGGCTACCGGCCACGGGCGCCGGCTCGATCAGGTCCAGGTCGAGCCGCTGCACCGTACCCTGGACCAGCGAGACCGTCTCCGCGACGATCCCGTAGCCGGAGGAAGCGAACTCGACGGTGCGCAGGCCGGGCTCCAGGCCGCCAAACGCGTAATATCCCGACGCGTCGCTCCAGGTCCGTTCACCGCTGCCCAGGATCCGCACTGCGGCCATGGAGATCGGCTCTTCGGCCGTGATCGTGCCCTCCAGCGCGGTGGGTGGCAGCGCCACATCGGCGGCGACCATCTGGATGGTGCCGTGGCTGTCGCGGCTCACGGTGGCCGTCACCTGTGCCTGGCCGTAACGGCGGGCTGCAGCGGGCAGCGAGACCACCAGCGTATAGTCGCCGTCCGGCAGATCGAGGAAGTAGAAGAGACCGTCGGCCGCGGACCGGGTACGGTCGAGCCGCTGCCCCGAGGAGCGGCCACGCGGCGCCAGGTAGTCGAGAATGGCCTGGGCTGCGGCCAATCGATCCGCAGCGGTTGCTGTGACGTCATCCAACACAGCGAAGTAATTCGCAAGCGCCGCATCGCGGCCGCCGGCAAGCCGCGCTTGCACGGCCAGACGTTCGACGAAGGGGGCCGGCGCGTCGGTGATCTGCACCTGGGCACCCCCCAGCGCGGCGCTTGACAGCGCGTCGGTGACGCGCCCGGCAACGGCGACTTGACGGCGGGTCGGTTCGATGCGCACCCAATGCGACATATGTCTGTCTCCTCTAACCCGGAATCTGCACGTCGATCACGGGCCGGTCCAGGGTCACCAGTTTGTGGACCTGGACGCTGATGGTCACGGTGTAGTTGAGCGCGGCCTTGGGCTTGCCGCCCAAGGCCTGCCAGAACTCGCCCAGACTCTGCAAGTGGCCTGGCTGCAGCACGGCCGTGGGCAGCGGCGGCGACTGACCCACCAGCTCCCCTTGCAGCACCGCCTCGGGCAGTGTGGGATGGCGCAGCAGCACGCGCATGACTTCGCTGAGCAGCATGTGTTCCTGGTCGGCCCGGCACCGGTACCGCCGCCGCTGCGGCCGGCCCAGGCCGTGATCAGGTAGGAGCAGTCCACGCGCACCGGCGGCGGCGCGGTGCACCGACGCCGTCGCTGTTGCGCTCGATGACGGCACTCGTTGCTGCGCAGCTCCCGGTTCTCGCGCACATCGTAGAGAAAGAGATCGATGGCCGGCAGGTGGACCGGCGGGAACTCGTCGTCGGGCGTCTCGAAGCTGATGCTGACCTCATTGCCCCAGAAGCGGGCAGTTCCTGGGTCAGCAGCTCTCTGAACGTACGGTCCAGGTCGTGGATCATGTCGTGTACTTCCTGTTCTTCAGATCCCTCTTCACGCCCCGTGCGGCCAGTCCGGTCGCTCGACTGCGGGATTGGGAACCATGCCTCGAAATCGAGCCAGATCCGTTCATCCTGGCGGCAGTCGAAGCCCCGGCAGGGCACGGGCCGGTGGGCGTAGATGGTGCAGGCACAGGTGCCCCGGTCCAGGTGGGTGCAGTAGCCGTCCGCGCCCTGTTCGATCAGGTAGGGCTGGCCCAGGTCCCAGTGCACGACCCCCTCGCGGACGTCCTGTTTGGAGAGGGCAAAGGGCAGCCGGCAGCAGGCGGCCTGGCAGAGCTGGACGCGGCTGGCGCAGTCGATCTCGGCGCCGCTGCTCGAAGGCGTACTTGTCGTATTCCGGGTCCTGGAAGAGCGCACCCATGCCCTGTTCGCGAAACTGCTCGACCAGCCGCTCGCCCACCACCTGCTTGCGTGCGTCCAGCTCCTCGACCGTGATGAGCCCCTTCTCGGCCAGCAGCTCGACCAGCGCGTAGAGAAAGGAGGCCGACTCCAGCGTCTTGCGCGTGTTGGCGTTGAGCCGGCTGTGGGTGTAGAGCAGGCCATTGGCCACTGACTCGTGCAGCCCGACAGCGGTCTCGAAATTACCGTCTCGATCGGCCACCAACAAAGCCGTATCCGTCATTCGGATACCCTCCCCTGCGAAGATGCATGTGCGAACGCAGCCGTTTCCAACGATCCAATTCGTTGCTTCTGGTCGCGCACAACGATTCTATCGCAACCGCTCGACCAACTCCCGAATTCGGTCAAGTTCGCTGCGCGGCCAGACCGTCAACGAATCGATGGCTGCAAACCCATCGATGTCGAAGCCCGTCTCCGTTATCTGTATTCTATCTAGGAACAATACCGCTTCTGACCCTCGCGCGAAGCTTCGGAGTCTGGTACCACATGACGTCCGTACTGCTTGAGAACAGAACCTCAACCACGGGCTCACTCCATTCACCCTTCAATACCTCCTCCACGTCGATGACAGCGACCCTCCACTCGGGATCGTGCTCGGTTACGGGTTGAGCCTGCACCAGTTCGGCTGCCTCCCTGACTGCAGAGACTTTTCCAACGACAACCACTTCGGCCCGGGCAATTCGTTCTTGCAGTTCCTCGTCTGCCAGTTGTTGAACCGCCTCTTCGATCTGGCTGCGCATGCTCGACGTGTCCTCAATGGGTAATCTGCCAACCTCCAGGACAGCAATGCTGTCTCCCAAGAGCCATCCATTTGTGAAGAACACCGCCTGTTGGCCAACCTCGACCGATCCCGGTTCCAGCAGTTGGACTGTAATGGCCCGGCCGACGAAGTTTCGAAGCATCTCCGGCGCTTCGAAGATTTCATCGACGGTAACGATAGCCGTCTTCTCAGTATCTTGAACCATAGCCATCGTTGCTGCCTCGAGTTCCTGCACGGTACCGGCGAAAACGAATTTCGACTGTCGCATCATGTCCTTGATTTCGCTTTTCTCTATCACGACGCGCTGAAGCTTGAGCAGAAAATCACGATGAGATTTCTGCAGCGCGGCCAAAGAATCCAGACTGACCTCCATAGCGTCGATGTCAGGCATCAACTCCTGGGCTGCCAGGATTTCTGCAGCAGCGCGGTAGTCCTCGAGCAGGGACGCAATGAGATCTGGATAGTCGCCATTGCTCACTTCCCCGACCTCGTAACCGGAAGCGAATTGCCGGGACATCTCCAATATGCGTTCAGTCTGCAACTGAGGCAGTTCTGCGAAAAGTTCAATCTGCCAGCGCACGTTCTGCAAAATGTCTGCCGGATCGCCCTCCGCCTTTTGCAGCATTGTGACAAAGGCATCAAGTTTGTGGATCAGCGTCATATGTGCTGTGACCGCAAACGCAATATCGTCGGAGGCCAGCATTCTTCCTAGATGCTCTAGGGAAGGCTCGATCTCAAATGGATCACCCTTTTCTCCCAGCGAAAGTAGTATCTGTGTCGAATCGCTGATCAGATCCAGGTGCGATTTCAAATACTCGCTGTACGCCTTGTCGGAGATCTCTTCGGTTGCAAGCAGTTCAAGTGCTGCCTCGCTTTCCTCCATCGCGGTGTCGATCTCGAACGAAGCTGCCATGCGCATGAAGCTCTGCGCATGAAGCTCGAGATTCTCTCTGAAGACCCTGTCCAGTGGAGAAGGCCGAGCCGCAATTGCGAAGCCGTTGACCGGTCTCCCGTCAACCAGTTCATAGAACATGACCGGAAGCAGTTCGCCTTCTTCTCCTTCCGGGAGATTCATATGTGAGACCGATCCAACGATTCTCGCCCGGCTGCATCTCGGGCAATCGAATCGTCCCCCCGGACTCCAAAGAAAAGCGTTCGCCGCCGATGACCTCTATGTAGGCTTCGCCCAACCTTCCCTGGATCTCCGGCAATACATAAAGTTCCAACACCATATCGCGGGGGAAAGTTGCTGCGTTGTGGATCACGGCGTAGAAGGAGACCTGACCTGAGCCGCCCGTCGAGTAGACGCCCATATTGCGCTGCGCCTTGTTGTTGTCATTGATCACCATCAGATCCGTTGTCGGCCAACCCGGTGCTCGTCCCAAAAGGCTGGGAGCCATGCTGGGATCGTTCGGCGTCGAGATCTCTACAGCAAGGCACGTATGGCTGGAGGTGGTCACAGGGAGCTGCCACTGGAAGCCGCTGGTCATGGTTTGCTCTAGATCCGTCGCCGCAAAACTGATGGTTGGATCGGCCGCCGGTCCGGCGTGCTGATAGTTGCTGCCAGTACCAAACTCAGAGACGAGAAAGTGCGCGGTCACCACTTCTGCCGTGCCTGACGCATTGCGCGCAACCGCGCGGCAAAGGCGAAATTGTCACCCAAACTGATCATCTGTGGATCTTGACTTTGCGGCTGATCATTTGCATTGAAGCCGCCCGGTGCATTGCTTCTGCGATTCCACACATCGCTGTTGATGTAGAACACTGGATTCGTCGAGGGCTCGAGTCCGGTATCGCGATTTGTGGGGCTGGACGTCCAGTCACGCACGTAGAAGTCAGATTCCGGCGGCAGCTCCAGCACCCTGACGAAGAAGGGATCGATAGAGATAGCCACCGGCGTGGTGTTGTCCGTGTCAAGCAACGTATTGGTGGTGAAGTTGGCATTGCGTTGGTAGGTCACGCCATTCGGGGAAGTTGGCGTTGTCCGGCGTATTGTTGGCGGAGAAGATGCCGTAGAAATTCTTCCCCCCAGCCATGAGATGAATATAGTCGCCAATATAGGGTTTGAACTGCCATACAGGCGTATTGGCCGGTACGTTGGCCAGGATTTGGTCATCGATCGTCGCAAAGGCATTGGCCGTCCGCTCCAGGTGGGTGACCCAACGCTGTGTAGCGCCCGTTCCCGTCAACAACTGGTAGAGAAACCCTACTTCGCCACGGCTGTTGATGGCCAGCGTCGGATTGGTGGCGTTGGTGACAGTGCGCAGATCGCCGGACCACGTGATTCGCCCCGGTTCAAGGAGCGCCGCACGTGGAGCGTATAGTCACTGGCGCCCACCCGATCGGCCCAGCAATATAGACTGTGGAGCTGTTGCGCGGATCGACAGCGATGGAGATGTTAGAGCCAACAAAGCGCTCCTGCCCAAACGCAGGCTGGTTGACATTGCGCCGACGGCACGGTACGACCGGTCACGACCCGCATGCCTGCCAGAGCATCTCCTGGATCCGTAAAGTGCCGTGAGGGGGTCGCTCCTGTTCCCCAATTGTCGTCACGGACGACGACAACGTCAGTGGTGGCCGCTGTGCCGGTGAAGGCACGCCATCCGTAGAAGATTGCATAGA
>CAVQSG010000059.1:0-110357 GCA_963715415.1 uncultured Chloroflexia bacterium
CAGCTCCTCTTCGACGCCGGAGCGCTGGATGTCTGGCTGACGCCGATACAGATGAAAAAGGGGCGGCCGGCGACCTTATTAGGCGTACTGGCCCAGCCGGAAGCTGAAGATGTATTGGCTGGGGATACTGTTGCGGGAGACCACCACGCTCGGTGTACGCGCTGCACGATGTTCGTCGCCATGAAGCGGAGCGGGAATCGTGCATCATCCAGACGCCCTACGGATCGATTCGTGCCAAACTCAAACGAATTGACGGCATGTCGGCCGGTGTCAAGCCGGAATTCGAAGACTGTCGCCGGGCTGCAAACCAGCACAGTGTGCCGTTGCGTCTGGTCTACGACGCGATCAACCGGGCGCTGGCGGGTGAATCCAAATAGAGAGGATACTCAAGTACTGGACAATGTACTCCATGTTCAGGGGAGGAACATTGTCGAGTATTTGAATAAAGTTCAGACCGGCCGTCGCGATGCCGGCACCCCCTGCCAAGATCTGCGCAGTACAGCTCATTTTTCCAACGAAAGGAACAATCTCATGATCGAAACACGACCATTCGGACGAACCGGCCACATGAGCACCGTGACGCTCTTCGGCGCTGCAGCACTGGGGCACGTGACCCAGGCCGAAGCGGACCGCACGCTGGACCTGCTGCTCGAATACGGCGTCAACCACATCGACACGGCCGCCAGCTACGGCGAGGCCGAAGCTGCGCATCGGCCCGTGGATGGCCAGCACCGCAAGGACTTCTTCCTGGCCACCAAGACCGGGGAGCGCTCCTACGCCAAGGCCACGGAGGAGATCCATCGCTCGTTGGACCGCATGCGCATCGACTCGTTCGACCTGATCCAGCTCCACAACCTGGGCCACCCGGACGAATGGGACGAGGCCATGGGACCCAGGCGGCGCGCTGGAGGCCGCCATCGAGGCGCGCGAGCAGGGCATCGTGCGCTTCATCGGCGTGACGGGCCACGGCCTCAACATCGCCTGCCTTCCACCAGCGCAGCCTGGAGCGCGTTCGACTTCGACTCGGTGCTGCTGCCCTACAACTACGCCATGCAGATGAACGAAGGCTACATCAGCCGACTTCGAAGAGCTGGTTGCGCTGTGTGAGGAACGCAAGGTCGCGGTCCAGACCATCAAGTCGATCACCCGTGGGCCGTGGGGTCCCCAGGACCGCTGGGCCTCGACCTGGTACCAGCCGCTGCGCGACCAGGAGGACATCGACCGGGCCGTGCACTGGGTCATCGGCCGTCCCGGCATCTTCCTCAACACCGTCGGCGATATCCATGTCCTGCCCAAAGTGCTGGACGCCGCCAGCCGCTTCGAGCGTCGTCCGACCGACGAAGAGATGCGCGGCATGGTCAAGGAAGAGCGCATGACAAGTCTGTTTGCGTAGAACACAATGCGTGATGCGTGATCCGTGAGGGCGTTCACCTCCAATTCACGGATCACGCATCACGCATCACCTATCACGTATCGCAAACCATGACACTCGATCTCCTCTGCGTCGGCCATGCATGCTACGATCTGATCTTCACCGTCGACCACCAACCGGAGACCGGACGAGAAGGCGCGGGCGCACGGCCTTTATCGGCTGTGGCGGAGGGACAGCGGCCAACGCGGCCATGACCGCAGCCATATTGGGTTACCGTGTCGCGCTTCGCCGCCTACCTGGGTGACGACATCTATGGCCGCGAGCACTGACGGAATTCCACGGGGCGGGCGTCGACGCGTCGCTGGTGGTTCCTGGCCACTGGTCGACGCCCATCTCGTCCATCTTCGTCAAGCCGGACGGTGCACGCTCTATCGTCAATTATAAGGGCGCGACCAATGGACTGACCGCAGACGACGTCGAGACTTCGCACGAGCTGCGTCCGAGTGGTGCTCTTTGACGGTCACCAGCCCAAGTTGGCCGTTACCGTGGCTGACTGGGCCGCCGCAGCGGCATGTCATCACCGTGCTGGACGCAGACACGGTCAACGACGGCAATGCTGCAGCTGGTGAGTCGGTGCGACTATGTCGTCGCGTCAGAACGATTCGCCACAGGAGTTCACCGGCGCCTCCAGTCCCCGAGGACGGGCTGGCGGAGCTGGCTCAGCTTGGCGCCCCACGTCGTCGTAACGCTCGGTGACCGCGGCCTCATCTGGCAGCGGGACCGGCAGAGTGGTGCATTGCCGGCCTTTCCAGTCAAGGCGGTCGACACGACCGGTGCGGGTGACACCTTTCACGGCGCGTTTGCGGCAGGACTCACGGCGGGCATGGCGTGGACTGATTTGTTGCGGTACGCAAGCGCGGCGGGCGCACTCTGTTGTACCCGACACGGCGCGTGCCTCGGCATCCCCAGCCGCGAGGAATTGTCGGCTTTTCTTGTCGCCATGGCAGGCCAAGGGTAGACGGGGTACGCAGCAAATGCCGGCACGCGATTGCGCGGCGACATCGACAGTACTGACGGTTTTCGTCAAATTGCCTTGTCGTCAGTTGCGCACGACAATCGGCCCACGCTTGAGGAAACACAGAGCGGTCGCAGGTTTTGCGGATATATGGTGTATCAATCTCAGTGGAAATCACTACGGAGGATAACGGAGGATATTGTGTCTGACAATCTGAACGAACAAGTCGTCGTAGGTTTCTTCAGCAGCGTGGAGTCTGCCGATAGCGCCGCCGACTCTCTCATGGGCTGGGACAAGGCCAATGATGACATCAAGCTGGGTCACATCGGCCGGCTCGTGATGGACGCCGAGGGCAAAGTCCACACCAAGCGCTATGGCTCCGGCCGTACGACACGCGGCGCGGCTCATTGGCGGCGCGATCGGGCTGGTTTCAGCAGGGATTACAGGGGGCCTCTCACTGCTGGCAGGTGCGGTGGCCGGAGGTGCGGTCGGTGGTGTGACTGGGAAGGTCACCACCGGTTCGCTCGGCTTGACCGATTCCAATGTAGAAAAGATCAAGGCACATCTGGGCAGTGGCGGTGCGGCCGTAATCGTGCTCTGTGACGATGACGAAGTTGCCCCTACGATTGCACAGATGGAAGGTAGCGGAGGGGAAGCCCAGGCATTCGGTGTTTCTTCGCAGGTGCTGGAAGCCATCCATCAAACGCAAGTCGACCATGCGCGTGAAGACGAGTATCTGGATGACATGGGCTTCGACGCCACGAT
Organism: uncultured Chloroflexia bacterium; assembly: GCA_963715415.1. Taxonomy (GTDB): domain Bacteria; phylum Chloroflexota; class Anaerolineae; order Caldilineales; family Caldilineaceae; genus JAWKOK01. The sequence continues at coordinate 3,153 of CAVQSG010000059.1, forward strand.
CTAATCTCACGATCGGCCTGGGCTAATCTCACGATTGACCTGGATTGATGAGTCGAATATACGCCCGGCTTTCCTGGAGTGCCGGGCGTATCGATTTTGTCGACAGATCTGTAGTTTTTGGTATGTGTCGAACTCCCGCTCTTACGGAACAATGATTGAGGTTGGCGGCGTTAGTTAAAGTCGATTCACATGGTAATTTTCGGGCGCAGCATGTTCTTCAGATCGAAAGACGAACTGCAACGACGCTATTCACTGTAGGTGTATTTGGCAACGATGTCTATTCGATTCAAACGTGGGATCCTGTTGCTTGTCGCAGCCATCGCTATCGTGGTCGCACTTGGCCCGTTTTGGCACGTTGGACCCTCACAACTTCTGCGGGCACAGGAGAGTTCGCTGATGGCAACGCCGACATTTACGCCGACGTGGACGCCCTCGCCCACCATAACGCCGATCTGGCGGCGCCCCCGCCACACCAACGCGCAGCCGCAAGGTCGCCAATGAGATCGTCCATCCGAGGCCAGGTGACGCAGTATCCGGTTCGGTTATCATCCGGGGCACGGCGATAACGTGGGCGTACCGGCGCTATGAAGTGCACCTGTCGATTACCGGGCTGGAAGGGTGGACCTGGTTGGCAACGAACTATGACGTGGTCCGCGATGGTATCCTATATATCTGGGACACTGGTGAGTATGAGGACGGATATTACGACTTGCGCGTTCGGGCCATTGACGACCGCGGCTCATACACCGAAGCGTTTGTGCGCGCGCTCGAGGTACGTAACGCCAATCCGCCTACCCCCACCAGAGTGGTCAACGCCGCAGGAACGCCATTAGCAGTCTCGCCTTCGGCTACACCGACGACTACGCCGACGCCGACGCCGCCGTCAGAGAGTCGTGTCGAAGGGGGACAAGGCTTCTATGGGCCACACAGCGGCGCTGAACTACGCGGTTATGTTCCCGTCTACGGAACAGCCAATGGCTGGTGGGAGAACCCCTTCGTTCGCTACGAGTTGGCCCTTTCACTAACCGGCCAAGATGAATGGACTTGGCTGTATAGCGGTGAAAACGAGTACTGGCAGGATCAAATCTACGTCCTCGATACAACCCAATTCGATGACAGGTACTACGATCTGCGGATGCGTATTGTCTATCAGGATGGGAACTATGATGAGTACTATCTACGCGCGCTCCACTTCGTGAATCACGAGCCGTCCGTACGTGCCAATGTGCAGCGTGTTCAATCGAACGGGTTTACCCAACCCGTCTCAAACAGCACAGTTGGTGGAATCGTCAGCTTCCAAGGCACAGCCGTAGATCGCCAACTGTTGCGCTGGGAACTCGATCGGTCGCCTGCGGGTGACGGCCAATGGGCCTATCTGACCAGCAGCGAAAAGCCAATCATTGATGATTCGTTGGCAACCCTGGATCTCTCGCAACTGCCCACCGGTTTCTACGATTTTCTGCTGCGCGTCGTACGCACGGATTATAACTACGATGACTACCGAATCCGCAACTTGCGCGTCGTAGATCCTACACCGACGCCGCTTCCGCTCAAACCGGACAGCTCAGTCGCTACCTCGACACCGGCCGGATAGATACGGATACCCTACGGATGGCCGATATTGTTTCCGCCCGACGCACTGATTGGCCCACAGCGCCGTATGTGACAGGGAAGTCTGGCTAACGACTGATTAGAGTAACTGAACGACGAATCAGCCCAATTCAACCGGGATGAAATCCGTAAGGACACGAGATCGATATGAACTCTGTAGCAATCCAGACGAAGAGGAGATTTGGTCGGGAATTTTGGAACGCGCTATAATAGAAAGGTTGGTCAAAAAAAGGAGTGGAACGCGCTGGGTAGAACTGCTTCGTCGCCTGCAGGTATATCTACCTCCTGCGAAAGCGCAAAATCGAAGATGCCGTATGGATGCAGTTCACTTGTCTACATGCGATTCTTCTCAACGAGTTGATTATCTTTGTCGTGTTGCCTGATTGAAAAGTAGTTTATGTTCTTGACAGATCAAACATCCGCAGTTCAGGCGAGCAAAAATACAGACCGGTACGGTCTACTGGAGGAAAGCAATGACGAATAGACGGATCTACCAGCTAATCGCAGTGATTATCGCCGCGGCACTGGTTTTTACCTCCGTTGCAGCAGCGACGAACGCCGCCCCTGTCCGGCAGCTGCGTTCACAATCTGTCGCAGGAACCATTCCCGGCGGACAGTTTGCTGAGGTTTGGCTAGATCTTGAGGTTATCGAGCCGGGTACTGTTTCGGTCTTGGCGACTTGGGATCGAAGTGATCTCAGTGGCATCGGTTTCTTTATCTTGGATGCCAATAACGTGGCCACTGTGACGTCCGGCGGCCGCGCTCGAGACAATAATATTGCGGCCGGCAGCCCGCTCCAGGCCTTTCGCGGCTCACCGAACCAGCAAGAAGCTGTCATTCGCGCCACAGCTGCGAACTATACATTGATCGTGTTCAATGAATCACCAAACGATGCCAGCTTCACGCTGGATGCCACAAATGCCTACATTACCGACGACAGCGGCAACGTGACCGATCCCAATGCCGTTGCGGCGACACCCGATCCCGCGGAAGAGGCAGAGGGTGCTGACGGGGTGACGGAAGATACGGGTGATGCAACGACCGACGATTCCAGCAGCGGAGCCGACGAAAGCGCAACTGAGGCCAGTACAGCTGCGACGACTCCCGAACCTGCGGCATCGACAGAGGCTGCAAGCGATGAAACCGAAGACACCGGAACCACGGAATCGGTTGCTGAGGTAACGGCTGCCGGTGTCGTCCGCGCGGCGGAAGTCGAAGGCGAACTGGTCACGAAGGAAGACATTCATTACCTCGGTCTAGAACCGGAGTTGAAGGACGGCACCGTAAATCTCTCGATGCGGTTTGATCCCCAGGATGTTCCGGAACTGGCGCGCCGTTTGAACTTCTGGGTGCTCGATGAGCGGGGCTTCAACCAGTTTCTTGGTGGCGATAGTCTGAGTAAGGTTGCCATTGCTGCGGGAAGCAGCACCGTGGACACGGCAGACAATGAGCGTTCGGCCAGCTTCAAGTCAGTGGGGTTTGGTCCATACACAGTGCTGCTGTCCAATACGTCCGAAGTACAGGCCACCTATACCCTCTCTGCTGAGGGCGCATTACTGGTTGATGAGTCGGGCCAAACTCTGACGGCCCAAAGATCCGTCGTGATGACGGATACAGTCGCTACCGGCGAGGAGACTCCAGCGGCTGGTGCGACTACGGAGGCAGACACGTCCGCGTCCACTACTCCTGCCGCTGCTACCAGCACCCGTGACGGAGAACCGGGCGGCACCTATACCGTTCAGTCCGGCGACACAATGTACCTGATCGCGCAGGACATCTATGGCAACGGCAACGTCTATCAGGATCTCTGCGACTTCAACAACATCGCAAATTGTAACCTGATCGAGGTAGACGATGTGATAGAACTGCCCACGACTGCCGAGCTCGGCAGCGGCGCCACCGTGCCGACAACCAGCACAGCCACAACTTCGCCGCTGGCGACGCCGTCCACAAGTGCATCGGCCGCCGTGACCGGTACGGCGACGGTGACGAGCACCGCGACGGTGACGGGCACAGGTACGGTCACCGACACGACAGGGAGTGATGCCGACGCCATGGTTGGTGAAGAGGCAAGCGGAACATTGCTCGATGTTTTGGCGGCTGACGGACGGTTCAAGAATTTGATCGCTGCGGTCGACGCAGCGGGACTGACGGACGAAATCGCCGACGGAGGGCTCACGATCTTGGCGCCGACGGACGCCGCGTTTGCAGCACTACCGAGCGGTGCGCTGCAAGAGTTGGTTGCACAATTACAGACCAATCCGGACGGACAGCTCTTTCAGATCTTGCTTTATCATCTGGCGGACGGCACCCTACTTTCAGATGATATCGAAGATGGTCTGGAAGTTCAGACCCGCCAGGGCAATACAGTCAAGTTCGAGATTGATGAAGACGGCAACATCACTGTGAATGGTGCCACTATCTCAGACCCGGACATTCTGGCCAGCGACGGTGTCATTCACGCCATCGATGCCGTCATTCTTCCGCCGCTCGAATAGGCGTTCGAGGTCGGACGTTCGTCGTACAGCATAAGCCACATGACGATGCACAGAACCTTCTGTGCATCGTCGTTTTTTTTCTCGTCATCCTTCCTGGCTCGCGATCTCGTCTTGGCGATACCGCACATCTGTGCTAAACTCAACCCGGCATTGGTCTGAGGATCGGCTGCCGATCTGTTCTCATATTCTGAGAATCAACGACGGTTCAGCAGATCTCAGACCCGTGATTGTATGACATTCCCCCGAACATATGGAGCGCCCTATGTCACGTGAACACTCACGTGAGGAACTCGAGTACATCGACCTCAACCGGCATGGTGGTGAGGTCGATGATTTATTTTTGCCGGACGAGCCACTGACAACCGAGGCCAATGATGCGGATGAGCGTATGGCTGCACTGCGCGAAGCTGATCTTGCGCATCTTTTCGGAAATGACGGACCATTGGCGGCTCAACTTGATGGGTACGAGTCGCGACCCAGCCAGATCGAAATGGCCCTGGCGGTCCAACGTGCCATCCTGGCGCGCGAACACGCACTGATTGAGGCGCCCACAGGGACGGGTAAATCCATTGCGTACTTGATCCCTGCCCTCCTGTCGGGTCAGCGCGTTGTGATCTCAACGGCCAACAAGTCCCTCCAGAGCCAGCTGTACACCAAAGAACTACCGTTTCTCCGCAGCCTGTTGCGCCAACGCATCGATGCGGTGCTCGTCAAGGGGCGCAGCAATTTTGTCTGCCTTCAGAAGTGGGATCAAGAAGAGCCAATCCGCAACCAAATGGCCATGTACGACCGTGCGGATGAGCAAGTTGTCTACTTGCGTCGGTGGCTGGCGGAGACCGATTCGGGAGACGTCGATGATCTGCCCTTTATGCTGGCAGCGGACCTGCGTCCGAAGGTCGTCAGCTATCCTGATGATTGTACCCACGATGTCTGCGATCACTTCGGAGACTGCTGGATCGAACACATGCGCGATCGAGCGGCGTCCGCACAGGTGTTGATCACCAATCATCATCTACTCTTAAACGCATTGGAACTGGGATATGCCGGCCACCGCCTTCTACCGCCGGCTGACATATACATCATTGACGAAGCGCATCAACTCGAACAGATCGCCACCGCAGTCTATGAAACGACGGTCACAGATTTCAGCGTGGAACAACTGCTGGCCCGTACGGTCATCCGCGACTTTCTAGGCGATGAGATCATCGAGGATTTGAACGCTCAAAACATGGTGGCCTTTCAATATGTATCGCATCTGAGCCGCGACAACACCTATCAGCTTGAAGGGGATCTCGACGGCTTACACCGCTTGGGCAAACGGCTGGAACAGATCGGCACCGAACTGAAACAAAAGATCGACGGCATGAACGCCAAGGCCGACAACCGTACGTTGAGTAACGATGAACTCAAGGACATTCGTAACCACGAACTTGCCCGCGAAGTGACCAACAGCACCGCCCACAAACTGTTGACCGTGGCAACAGCCAAACATGATGATGCATATGTACGGTATGTCACACGCAGCTTTGACCGCCGCCGGGTGACAATGGAAATTCACGCCGCGCCAATCAATCCGTCTCAGTTGCTCGCCCAGTATCTCTTCCACGCCGAAGACAACGAAGTCCCCATCGAGCGTACAGTCGTCTGCACCAGTGCAACATTGGCGACCAACGCAAACTTCGAACACTTCAAGCGGCAATGCGGCATTCGAGCGACCGGTGAAGAGCATATATTGCCGACGGTATTTGATTATGGGCGACAGACGTTGCTCTATCAGCCGCCGCTGCCCGCCTATAACTATCGTAACGCCGATCGATATTATGACGCTGCGGCTGCCGAAATCGAACGGTTGCTGGAGGTAAGCCGTGGTCGCGCGCTCTGTCTGTTCACAAGTTGGAGCGGGCTAGAACAAGTGGCTACCCGTCTACGCGACATTGAAAGCCCGACTATATGGCCTGTACGCGCCCAAGGTGACGCTCCCCGGAACGCACTCCTCGACTGGTTTCGAGCGACGGATCACAGCGTTCTTTTGGCAACTCGTTCGTTTTGGGAAGGCGTCGACATCCCCGGCGAAGATCTGAGTCTGGTGGTCGTAGACAAGATGCCTTTCCCGACGCCGGGCGATCCGCTTCACAGCGCACGAATGAAAGCAATCGAGGAAACAGGGCAACACAGCTTTGCGCACTATATGTTGCCGTTGATGACATTGGCTCTGAAACAAGGATTTGGACGGCTGATTCGACGCAGCGCGGACAGAGGTGTGGTCGCGATTCTCGATGAGCGACTCACCAGCAAGAGCTATGGTCGGCAGGCACGCGCGGATTTGCCGCCGTCCCGTTTCAGTCGCGTCTTCCGCGATGTACACAAGTTCTTTCAACAGGCGAACGAACGTGATGCCGAATTTGCTCTCAACCTCTGGCTCGACCACGACGCTGTTGAAAATACCTTGCGCTGGCGTTGGCAGCTGCTGCGGTTGCAGGACGGCAAGGCTGATAGCGGAGCGGGGGCCTTCAAAGAGTCATCCGAAACGGTCGACGTCATCCGATTGACGGCAGCTGACGCGCTTACGAATCTGCGCACGCGCATCGAGCGTGCCGGTCATCAGGCCAACCAGTACAGCGTCGAGCTTCGCTGCACGGCAGATTTGGCCGATGCACTTGCCGGTTGCGATGAGAACGCCACGACGCATCCGGCCCAAGCCTGGCAGGAGGAGCTACGGCGGTGGCGTGCCATCTCCATCGTCGGACTTGTGGACGCGCCGGTCGGCGAAGAACCATAGCGCAGCCGGTGCTCGGGGAAAAGGAGCATCGGGATGACACAGCCCATCCGGCCTCACTCGTGGACAGACCCGGCGCATCAACTGCTTTCTCCGGACTGCAATACAGCTGTCAGACCTCTGGTTGTACCTCATAAGTCTTCCACCCAATTGAGACGAGGAACGCGTGTCCATACCTGACTATCCGACCGAATTCTGGCTGTTCGCGATTGTCGCAATCACACTTGTCGGCATCGCCAAAGCCGGCTTCGGCAGTGGCCCTGGATTGCTCGCGACGCCATTGATTGCGCTGGCGATTCCGGTGGCCGATGCCGCAGCGTTACTATTGCCCCTGTTGATCGTTGCCGATATCTTTTCACTTCGCCACTATCGCCATTCGTACGACAGCAAGAGCCTCAAACACCTGCTGCCAGGCGCTATGATCGGAATCGTTGTGGGCGCGCTCTTTTTCGGCTATTTCAGCAGCAACGAGCGCATTATGCAGATTGGCATTGGCCTTCTGGCACTATTGTTTGTTCTCTACCAGCTGACGCGTACGCTTATCTTCGGCGCCATGGCCGGTCGCCGTCCGCCTGCCCCGGTCGGTGTGCTGCTCGGCGTGACGGCAGGATTTACGTCGACGCTGGCCCATGCCGGCGGTCCGCCGGCTGTGATCTATCTGCTGCCACAGAAGCTGCCCCGGCAGATATTTGTGGGCACAACGATCATCACATTCTTCGCCATCAACGTGGTCAAATTGCTGCCCTACGGCATGCTCGGACTCTTGCGGTTCGGCAACCTGCTGACCATTCTGCTGCTGAGTCCATTTGCAGTTCTCGGGGTCACAGCCGGGATCTATCTCAACCAGCGCTTCGACGATCGGTGGTTTAACCGGATTATCTATGTGATTCTGTTTCTGACCGGTCTACAACTGGTACTGGGGCGAAGTATCTTCGGCATGCTCACTGGCGCTTGACACCCAACCGAACGGTGAACTATACTCCTGTTCAGCTATGCGAAGTGAAGAACAGTGTAGAAGGAACGAAGGCAATGCCTAACCCGGAACCCGATTTTCAGCTGCAGAACTCCGCGGTTGTGGAGTCGACTGCCGCACCACAGCCTGACGCAGCGGCGATCGCGTCCGCCCCTCATTTGCGTGCCGATAGTGGGCTGGGTGTAGCCGTCGAAGCATTTGACGAGTACATGGTTCGCAAGGGATTCAGCGACAACACCATCAAGGCGTTTCGCAACGATCTGAAGATCACGGCGGAATTTCTGGGCGACAATACGCGCCTACACCAGATCACCAACCAGAGTCTCGAAGACTACCTGGATTGGCTCCAGAACGAGCGCGGCAAACCGTGTAGCGCCAAAACCTTGGCCCGACGCATCACCACACTCAAAGTCTTTTTCAGTTGGCTGCACGGCATCGGGGTCATTCCCACGGATCCGGCTGAACCTGTGGCGCAGCAGCCGGTTCGCACGCCGCTGCCCAATGTCCTGAATGACGAGGAAGTAAGCCGATTGCTGCGTTCAGGACAAGATTACCTTTGGGATCGCAATCACCAGGATGCACGACCGTATTTACTGGTATCGCTGCTGTTGCAGACAGGCATCAAAAAGGCAGAGTGCGCACGGTTGCTGATCGGCGACATGGATGTCAGTCGACCTCAATCGCCGGAGGTCCACGTTCACTATGCCGAAGAACGACACGCGCACAAAAACCGGGCGCTGACCCTACACCCCAGCATTGCACCGGCACTCGATCAGTACCTGCAGCAATACAAACCTAAGGTACATCTCTTTGAATGTACGCCGCGCAACTTGGAATATGTGTTGGAGGAAGTGGGTGACCGGGCAGGCATCAAACGTATTCAGGTCGGTTTTGAGACCTTACGTTGGACCAGTGCGGTACGCGACTTTCGCCTGGGCATGCCCGAAGAACGCCTACGTCAAAAGATGGGGTTGAGCAAGATTTCCTGGCGTGAGACGCGAAAAAATCCACCAGCTTTCCGGACGCTAACAGGATGCCGGTCTTACCCATTTCTACGGCGGCCGCCTACAGATCCGCTTCGTAGTGAATACCTCGACAGAGAATTGGCTGGTTCTAATATTCTCTGTGGTTGCAATGAATCACTACAACGAATTCAGACAGGAACGAATGATTGCTCTCGTTTTCACCGATCTTTGTCCAGCAGTAGCCGAAGCTGGACACCATTAATGTAATTTGTTGCCGTCTGAATTCGTTGTAGTGACAGGAAGTACCCAAACCACAGAAAACACTAGAACTAGAAAATTGGCTATACCACCTCTGGTAGGAACTGGACAGGGATATCTGCCGGGATTCACGAGGATATGACCTTGTCATCCGGCAAGGGCGAATAGAATCAGAATCCCTGGCGCTTATCGATTTGGTTGCGCAACGGAAAGTCCTGGCGCAAATACCGGTCTAAGTTTTCGTGGAAGATTTCCAGCACATATTGGCCCTCATACTGGGTTCCACCGGCGATGTGCGGTGTGATGAGCAGGTTCTCCAGATCCCACAGAGGGCTGTCTACGTGCAGCGGCTCCGGTTTACAGACATCGATGGCAGCCGCTGCCAGCCGCTTGTCGATCAAGGCCTGAGCCAGCGCATTCTGGTCCACAATCCCACCGCGCGACATACTCAAGAGCATGGCCGTTGGCTTCATCAGTGCCAGTTCCGTTGCGCCGATCATGTTTTCGGTGTCCGGCGTGAATGGTACGGTGACGACGACATAATCGGACTGCCCTAGTAAATCGCCCAGGCGTTCGATGCCCCAGAGTTCGTCGACATGATCCGGCTTATTATTGGGGAAGACATCCACAGCAATGGTGCGCATGTCAAATGCCGGCGCGCGTTGCGCCATGGCGCGTCCAAATGCACCGAAGCCGATCAATCCAAGCGTACTGCCTTTCAATTCTACCAACTTTGGCCGAATCTCGCGGATTGCCCACGCGTGTTTCTGCTGGTGCAAAATGCTATCTCGAATCCCGCGCGTAAAGGCGAGAATCATGCCAAATGTGCTCTCGGCTAGACAGCCTGCATGGGTTCCACGTGCACTGGTCAGCAGCACGTCACTGTCGACCAACTCAGAAATGGCGATGTAGTAGTTGATTCCACTGCTCGGCGACTGAATCCACTTGAGGTTCTTGGCACCAAGGAAGTCATCCCGACTCAACCAGCCCATATAGATATCAGCATCTTGGATATCGTGACCTGTCTCCTCGCGAGACGCGCAATGCGCAAACTGAATATCGGGGTAGGTCTGGCGCAGGTTGGGGATTGCCGATTCCAACCCCATGGGATTTGCTCCAATGACAACCTTCATTTTCTTTTCCTCGTGCAGGTGAATGGTGCGTTTGAAGTCGAGATTGGCTATGACAGGTTCATTCCATAGGCGATCCAGGATGGATACTCTTCGATGCAGTGGAAACCGACCCGTTCGTAGAAGCGGATAGCGCGTGCATTGTGCTTGCCGACGCCGAGATGCACGGCCGGCACCTCGTAGGCGCGCAGGCGTTCGAGAAACGTTCTCATCATCTCGCGACCATGTCCGTTTCCTTGCGCCACAGGCAACAGATCGATGTGCAGATGGGCCGGATAGCCGGCCAGCACTGGATTGAGTTGAGGCTTTTCGTGGATGGCGTGAATCAGTTTCGCGCTTGCCGTCTGCTCATCCACAGCGGGCATCGGATAGCGCTCGCGCAGGATCGGTAGCCAGTCGGATTCGAGCCATTCGTCGAATGCCTGTGTGTCCCGCGTGCCGAGCAGATAACCACAGGGCGCGCCTGCCTGCGTCAACACAAAGCAGACATCGGGATCAAAGATCGCGTATGGCGCCGCATAGTAGTGACCCAGCAGATCCGGGTCATCAAAGAGGTGGCTACCATCTTTGCCGCTGTCGCCGGTCTGGAGGCAGATGCGGTACAGGGCACACAGATCGCTCGGATGATAAGATCGTATCGTGATATTCGACTTGATCTGTTTAGTCATTGGTAATCACCGGCAGGAGGGCGCGGAAGGTGCTTTGATATTGAAAGTGGGTCTCCAAGTACGCGCCACTCCAGCCACCGACCAGATGCAGCCGGCCGTCCTTGGCGGCGGCACCCAAATGACGCCATTGACCCTGGATGGGAGACGGAAAGTTGCTCCAGACATTGGTGGTCGGATCGTAGCGTTCATGGGTCTTGATCGGGTAGGTCCAGCCGCCACCGAGCGCAAATACCGCCAGTCCGTCGTAGACCAGGCTCAGCCCTCCGCGTGGGGTGGACAGCGGCGGTAGCGTCCGCCAATCACCGGTGGCTAGATCGAGGGCGTCCGCTTCGCTCAGCTCTTGCTGGCCGTCATGCCCACCGACAACATAGAGTTCCTCCTCGACAACTGTTGCGCCCAAAAAAGCGCGTGGGCTGCGCAAACGCGCAAAGAGTTGCCAATTCCCCGCGGGCCGTCCATCGGCGCCGATGGCCAGCTTCCACACTTCATCATGCATCTCGACACCATCCCAACCGCCAAGCAGAAAAATCGAATCATCGGCAGCGACCATGGCCGCACCGGCCAGCGGACCGGGCAGATCCACAAGCGGTTGCCACTTGTCAGGACGGGATTCGTATACCTGAAATGCGGCGCTGATGTGCATTTCGCCGTCGATCAGTTCGCTGCCACCGGCCACATAGATCAGGCCGCCGAGCGCAGTCGCGGCAGCGTTGGAGCGCCTCGCGGTAGCGGTGCAACACTGTTCCATTCATTGACCTTCAAATCATAGACGTCAACCGCATTGGTCAAGGCACCGTTACTCTCTCCGCCGATGGAGAAGAGCCGATCGCCGTCAATCGCAAAGGCCATCCGACTGCAGCGCTTCCATCAACGGCGTGCGTGCCTCCCAGCGCAGTTGGGGCTCAATCAATGGCTGCCCCAGCGACCGGTAGCCGGAATCGGTGAGTAGATCCGGCAATGTCTCCCCGGGTTGAAGAGCACTCGGCAGCCAGAATGCCAGAAACAGCACGAGCAAAGAGCCGAACATCCAAAGTGACTGCCATGTCGTCGGGCGAGCCGGGCGATCCGCCAGCGGCCTTGGCGCAGGCGGCTGCTGATCGCTCAGCAATTCCTGTGGTGGACTCATACCTTTGACAATGAGCCAACCCCGCTGCACCAATAACATAGATGCTTCTGTGCGGCTGCTGACGTTTAACTTTTCGTAGATGTTGCGGACATGCACCTTGACTGTGTGTGGACTGATGTTCAGGTCGTGTGCGATTTCGCTGTTGCTGGCGCCGGTCGCCAGCAACTCAGCGACATCCATCTCGCGACCGCTCAACGGATTTTCGGTTAGCTCAGATACGGCCGGCGTCAACTCTGTCATGGTTTGGTGTACGGGATTGTGGGGCGAACGGTCCGAACATAGGCGGATGCAACCATATGACCATTATTCCACAGCCATAGGCGCCAACCAAATGAGCGCAGTATCAAGGGGTTGTCGAGGCTAGTCTAAGGGCCAGCGCGCCCCACTCGTCCAGCGACAGGGTCTGCGCACGCCGTTTGGGGTCGATGTCGGCATCGTTGAGGGCGTCTACGATCGCGGGCTTGGGCAGATGCAGGCCGTTGCTCAGCGAGTTCAGCAATTGTTTGCGCTTCTGGCCGAAACCGGCGCGCACGATGCGAAAAAAAAGGTCGGGGTGGATGTTGGAAATGTAAGGCTCAGAACGTACATCCAACCGCAGCAGTACACTATCCACCTGTGGCCGCGGGTAGAATGCGGCGGCTGGTACGTGGTGGACCAGCCGGGGCTCGGCATAGAACTGCACGCTGACGGCCAGGATCGACAGGTCGCCAGGTTGGGCGCAGATGCGCTCGGCTACTTCCCGTTGAACCATCACGACGATCCGGCTCGGTGCAGGCACTGCTTCAAGCAAATGGCGCAGAACCGGACTGGTGATGTAATAGGGCAGATTGGCGACCACTTTGTAATGCACTGCCGGCTCAGTCGCCGGCTGGTGAGCAATCACAACAGACGGCGGGTCGAGCGCAAGGATATCTCCATGAACGACCGAAATGTCTGCCCGTGTGGCAAAGCCGACACGCAGTAGGTCGATGAGCCGCTCATCCAATTCCACCGCCACAACGTGATGACACACATCCGCCAGTGCACGCGTCAGCGTTCCAAGTCCCGGCCCGATCTCCAGGACGACATCGCTCTGTTCGAGTTCAGCAGCGGCAAGGATAGCACCAAGATACTGCTCATCGACCAGAAAGTTCTGGCCTAGCGACTTTTTCGGGTCGACACCGTAGAGCCGGACCAACTCTCTGAACGAAGAGGAAGACATCATCCTGCTCCATACGCAAAAACACGGAGAATGCGGCCAACCTGCCGCCTCCTCCGTGCTCTCTCTGACTCTCTAGACACGCGTGCGCTAATCATCTTCCAACTTCAGCACCGACATAAAGGCTTCCTGGGGAATCTCTACCGAGCCGACCATCTTCATCCGCTTCTTGCCGGCCTTCTGCTTCTCCAAGAGCTTTCGTTTGCGGGTAATATCGCCGCCGTAGCATTTGGACAGAACGTCTTTGCGCATGGCTTTGACGTTGGCGCGGCTGATGATCTTGTTCCCCACCGCAGCCTGGATCGGAACCTCGAACATCTGTCGCGGAATGATGCTCTTCATCTTGGAAACCAGTTTCTGCCCCTTGTGGAAGGCATCATCACGGTGCACGATGATGCTGAGTGCGTCTACCGGTTGTTGGTTGACCAGGATGTCCAACTTGACCATATCCGACGCGCGGTACTCGTCCAGCGTGTAATCCATACTGGCATAACCGCGCGTGCGCGCCTTTAGCTCATTGTAGAAATCGACGATGATTTCGGCAAGCGGAATCGCGCAGGAGATCTCGACGCGTTTGGTATCGAGCCAGTTCTGGTTGCGCAATTCACCACGACGCTTGGTCACCAGATCCATGATGGCGCCGATGTGTTCGGAGGGAGTGAAGATGTGCAGATCACACCACGGCTCCTCAATGGCCTCAATGTGGGTGGGTTCCGGCAGGGCGGCAGGGCTATCGATGGTGATGACGCTGCCGTCGGTCAACATGACCTGGTATTCCACCGACGGCGCAGTGAAGATCACATCCAGATCGTATTCACGCTCCAGTCGTTCCTGCACGATTTCCATATGGAAGAGACCGAGAAAGCCGAGCCGGAAGCCAAAACCCAGCGCCTGGCTTGTCTCCGGTTCGTAGACCAGCGCAGCATCGTTGAGCTGGAGTTTCTCCAGGGCGTCGCGCAGGTCAACGTAGTCGTCAGGGCTAGACGGATAAAGACCGGCAAAGACCATAGGCTTCAACGGTTGGTAGCCGGGCAGCATCTCGGTTGCCGGTCTGGCGTCGAGAGTAATCGTGTCGCCGACGTCCAGATCCTGCACCGACTTGAGTCCGGTGGCGATATATCCCACCTCGCCGGTATGGAGTTGCCCGGTGGAAAACATGGCCGGTATCAACACGCCAATTTCGATGGGCTCCATGGTCTTGCCCGTGACCATCGCCTTGAGTCGCGGCGTGCCGTTGATGACGCCGTCGATGAGACGCACATACGCGATGACGCCTTTGTAGGCATCGTAGTGGCAATCAAAAACGAGTGCGCGGAGCGGTGCGTGGACGTCGCCCTCCGGCGGCGGCACTTGCTGGACGACCTGAGCCAGTACATCTTCGACGTTCACTCCATCCTTGGCGCTGATGCGCGGGATGTCTTCCGCCGGCACGCCCAACAGATCTTCGACCTCCTGCGCCACATCGTCGGGCATGGCCGCAGGCAGATCGATCTTGTTGATGACCGGCACGATGGTCAGATCCTGTTCCATGGCCGCGAAGAGGTGGGCCATGGTTTGGGCTTGGATGCCTTGTGAAGCGTCGACCACCAAGATGGCGCCTTCACAAGCCTGCAACGCCCGGTGCACCTCGTAGCTGAAGTCCACATGTCCGGGCGTATCGATCAAGTTGATCTCGTACTCTTGACCTCCGTGCCGGAAGATCATACGTACAGCACTGGCCTTGATGGTCACGCCCTTCTCGCGCTCCAATTCCATGGAATCGAGCAACTGCTCCTTCATCTCGCGCTGGGTCACCGTCTCGGTCATCTGCATGAGACGATCGGCCAGTGTGCTCTTGCCATGATCGATATGGGCGATGATGGAAATATTCCGAATGTGATCTAGGTTCATGTAAGTCCTGTCGGTCGTCCAATCTGTCGTCAACTACACGCCAAACAAATAGCAATGGACTATTGTACTCGATCGGAGAGGCGGAATCCAGTCAGGGCATGGTTCAACTCGAAACCGATTCTCATTCACAGGTGGGCCAAGAGCGGGTCAAGCCGCTGACGCGCCGTCCTCGACCGGTGGGTTCTCCGGCTCGTCTGCGTTGCCCTTGCCCTGCCAGGGCCAATGACCCTCCATCTCGACGATCAACGACCAGCCGAGGAAGATACGGATCAGCACCAATATCCCCAAAACAGCGACGCTCTGTACGCTCGGCTCCAACACCACTGTCTTGATGATGTCGGCCGCCACCAGGATCTCCAGCCCCAATAGCAGAGCGCGGCCCAATACCAGCCTGTAGGCGGCAAAGCGCTGGTCGATGAGATGTCCCCCACGCATGGCATGCATCAAGTAGCGCACCATCCCGACCAGGACGGCGCCTGCAATGATGATCACCGCAAGAACCTCAATGCTCAACGCGGTTAGCTCGATGATTGTGAAGATGAGTTCCTCTAGCTCGCCCATATCGGCCTCTCTCTGTCAGCCTCACATTGATGCCTAAACCGAAATCCGTACGAAAACACGATTTTTGTAGGTCGGGCATCTTTGCCCGACACGGTTGGAGTACGACGATCAGTCAGGTTGGAGAGAGCGGTCGGGCAGGGATGCGCCGACCTACGAACTCATGCTCTCGTAGCGCCGTCAGTTTAGCGAGAATCCACACCGGCGCGATAGTGGCGCCGGGAAGCATCGGTTACCGAAGTCGTGTGTCGGCCGTTATTGCCCGTTCGACCATCGCTGTCTGAAGTTAATTGAGCGCTTCATGTTTGCACCTGCAACTGCCGTGCAGGATGTTTGCACCTGCAACTGCCGTGCAGGACGGCGGCGCAAATAAGGTCATCGGCCGTATCGAGAAGAATGTGTCGATGTCGTTGCGCAAGCGCCTACCGCCATCCATTAGACATGTCTGGCAAACCAGGCAATCGTTTCTTCCATCCCTTGAGCCAGATGGACCCGGGGTTCCCAGTCGAGGATGGAACGCGCCTTGGTGATATCCGGCCGGCGCTGTTTGGGGTCATCAACCGGCAGCGGCTCAAACTTGATGCCTCCGGCATTGCCTGTAATTTCGTTGATGGTCTCGGCAAACTGCAAAATCGTCATTTCGGCCGGGTTGCCGATATTGACCGGTTCGGGCTCATCGCTGAGCAAGAGCCGGTAGATACCGTCCACCAGGTCGCTGACGTAACAAAAGCTGCGCGTCTGGCTACCGTCGCCGTAGACGGTCAACTGTTCGCCGCGCAGCGCCTGGCGGATGAAGTTAGGGACGACGCGGCCGTCGTTGATGCGCATGCGTGGTCCATAGGTGTTGAAGATGCGTACGATTCGCGTCTGTACGCCATGGCTGCGCTGATAGGCCATGGTGATGGCTTCGGCGAAACGCTTGGCTTCGTCATAGACGCCGCGTGGACCGATAGGATTGACATGTCCCCAGTAACTTTCCGGCTGCGGATGGATCTGTGGGTCGCCGTAGACTTCGCTGGTGCTGGCCAACAGCAGGCGGGCGTCCTTTGCCAGCGCCAAACCCAATGCATTGTGCGTACCCAAACTGCCGACCTTCAGAGTCTGAATCGGAAGTTCCAAATAGTCGACCGGACTGGCAGGACTGGCGAAGTGCAGAATCGCGTCCAGATCGTCCTTGACGTAGATATAATTGGTAATGTCATGTTTGATGAATTGAAAGCGTGGATTGCCGGCCAAGTGTGAAATATTGTCGGTATTGCCGGTAATGAGATTGTCCATCGCGATGACATCATGCCCCTCGTTAAGCAGACGCTCGCAGAGGTGACTGCCCAAAAAGCCGGCGCCGCCGGTGACAAGTATGCGCATGAGATTCCCTTTCAGGGTTGAAGGTTGGATCTACTGCAAATTGATAGATCGGCGTCAGAGCAACGGGTTTCTCACCCTGGATGCCGGACGCATTTCGATGCAGAAGCCGGGTACTTGCAGTAGGTCAAGGTTGGCGATACAAATTGCAGGATTCGCCCAAAATCAAGGTTCGACTGTATAGTGTACATACAGCTATGAACTGAATCCCGATCCACAGCCAGACGATCTATCGATGTATCCGTCACTTCCCTTCGGACCATTATCGCTTCCAACCGGCCCCGTCCTGGCGCTGATTGCCTTTTGGGTGGCTTTGGAGACCGCCGCTCGCTTCGGCAAAGGACTCGGCCTGCACAGCGACGATGTTTGGAACGTCGGTCTGGCGGCGCTACTGACAGGGCTGATTGTAGCCCGACTCTGGAATGTGTTCCAGTTCCGGGAGGTATATTTCGCCGAACCGTTTCTGGTCTTCAGTTTGCGGCCAAGTGGCTTCGTCTGGCCGCCGGGCATTATTGCGGCCTCGATTGTCGCGTATCTCGTTCCTGCTCCGCAAGGGGCTTGACCCGGTCCGTATGTTGGCGTCCTTCAGCGTCGGCGCGATCGCAGCGGCATCTATCCTCAGTGTTTCCGCACATCTAACCGGTGCTCTTGTCGGCACGCCGAACGAGAGTCTATTCGCCGTCTGGTACTTTGGCCGGCAAGTTCATCCGGTGGGGATCTACCGTGCCGCCTGTCTCATCCTCGTGGTCGTTCTGTTGTGGCTGATGCAGGATTGTCGACGTCCCTTGCGCACAATATGGTTGGCCGGCTTCGGCTACGCAAGCGTACGTCTGGTGACCGATGCATTTCTCGCCGAAGTTCCCAGCGTGAGCGAGTTTCGGTTGTCGCAAGTCATTGCTCTGGTTGCCGCAACCACCTTTGCCCTGTTGCTGGCGCGAGAAGAAAACGATTTTCGTGGTGGTCAACTCATAGGCGACAAATCTGTGGCTACCGGTGAATCGACAAGAGATGCAGGCGAGGCTGGCCGTGAGGTCCGGGCTGACGCCGGTCCAGATGGACCATCCGTCGAACCAGGCTGACGCAAGTCATCAGCCATTTTGGCCTTGAAACTAGAGAAGAGACTCATTCGATCTGTCGGGCGTAGGCTATGCTCTGTATGACCAGCAGCCGTCCGGAGGCGATCCGGATTGACGCCGGGAGCTCGGCAATTTCATTGCTGATGCCACGTGTGCTACCGAGCGACAGGCATGCGTTCTCCAGCGGATAGCGCATGCCCGTGTAGGTGATGCCTGTCACCTGTGGGCTCAGCGGCACGATGCTGACCACGCTCCCTGTGTTGCCCTCAAACGTCAGGCCCCCACTGTCCGACAAGACCTGCGCCACCTGATCTTCCTCGGCAACGCGAATGCGCACGGGCCAGTTCCGTTGCGCCAGGATCAACAGATCGGCCAGCGTCTGATCCAGCCGTCCACCCAAAGCGCCCAATAGCAATATATCGTCGGCGCCGTCGCGGAATGCCCGTTCGATGGCCAGTTCGAGATCAGTCAGCGCTTTGATGGGCGGATGGCGCTCAATACCGGTGCCGGCAGCCACCCAAGTCGCCAGCATCGTTGCATCCGCGCTGTCCAGATCACCGACCACGACATGGGGACGCAGATCGAGGGCGACACAGTGGCGTGAGCCGCCGTTCGCGGAGAGCAGACGGTCCGCAGGCCGCAGCCAACCGCGTAACCGCTCGTAGTCGGTGACTACCCCGTTGACGAAGATGACGGCCCGCATTAGAGAGTCCTCGTGGTGAGCCAGATGAACATGCCGCTCATGAGCAACGCGATGCTGAATTCGATGACAAAGGCAAGCATCATGCTGCCGATATAGGCACGCACGGCATGGGTCGCAACGCGGCGATCACGCTTGTCCAGATATTCCATCGTCCATAGTCCCACGAACGCCCCCAGCATGGCGCCCATCAGTGTGCCGAGAATCGGGGGCGTGCCGCTGAGCAGGATGCCGCCGGTAAACCCACCCACAATCGCGCCGCCGATGGACTTCCAACTGGCGCCGGCCCGCCGGCTCGAAACCGCTGTCAGCATGATATCCATGCCCCAAGCAGCCAGGGCCATGATGCCCATCACCGCCAGCGCCGGCCAGCCGATACGTTGAAACCCGTCGGCCCACGCCCAGACGAACGCACCGAACCAGATGATCAGAGGACCGGGTACGATGGGTACCACGGTGCCGATGAACCCCAGCAACACGAGGGCATAGCCGACGATACCGAAGACATTCAGCTCTGCGAAGTTCAAGATGTCCCTACCTCCCGGTTGATGGCGTCAGCCGGCCGCGATCGACGCCGCTCCCTTCACCACATCAAGACGCAGAAGCGTGTCGCGCCCAAAGAGGGGCGGTACCTCCAGGCCGACCCGGTCATAGAGTTCCGGTGGCACGCTGATATCTGCCAGATAGAGCGTGCCGGAAGCGGCAAGTGCGTCCGGGTACAGCAGGCCGGTTTTGGGTAGCGCCAGCGTCATGGTTGCAGTTGCGCGGATATGCGGTTGGAACACCCGACCATCCGCTGTATCGATGCCGCTGGGCGCATCCAGGCTGAGAATCGGCGCAACGCTGCTATTGGCCAACAGGATCAAGTCTCGGGCCTTGCCGCGCGGGTCGCCACGCAGCCCATAGCCGATCACTGCATCGATGACCAGATCGCAGGGCGGTAGCTCCCAACCCTCCTCTGCCCAGGCCAGCGGTGCGCCCATGCGCTGCAGAATGTCGAGCTGGTGACGCGCCACGCCGCGATAGTCATCGGGTGGGTAGGAAGGCACTACCTGGATCCAGGCGCCCCAGTTGAGCAGATGTCGTGCAGCGACCAGCCCACCGCCGCCGTTATTGCCTCGTCCGGCCAACACGACGATCGGCCGGTCGAGCACATCGCCCTCCAACATGCGTTTGGCCAGCAGCGCCAGGTTGCGCCCGGCGTTCTCCATCATCTGGATCAGCTCGATGTGAAATTCCTCGATCATCAAGCGATCCACTTCTTTCATCTGGTCGGTCGTGAGGGCCGGAATGGTCAGTTGAGACATTCGAAAATCCTGTCCATATGGTGGTTGGTCCCAGTGAATCCCGGCGGAAATCCTTCCGGAGGCTATTTCCGGTCATAGGTCCAGCACCACAGATCGGGGTGCGTCCGCGCCGCTGCCCACAACATGGTATTCAATCGGTCCTGTAGCGGTATCGATTGTCCAGCGCCCGGGCTTGTGAATGTGACCACTGATAACATGGCTCACCTTGGGATACTGTGCGACCAAATCGCCAAGCGTAAAATTGCCCAAGTAGGCCTGGAGCAGGCTCCAAAACTCGCTGTCGGCATAGTCAGGCACTGCGGGTGCAAAGATCGGCATGTGGGTGATCACCAGGACGTTGCGCACATGATCTTGCGCATGCAGTGTTTCCAACCGACCGGTGAAGCGTCGCAGCAGATAGCGCGCCATGGCTCGATCGCTCCACGGCCAGTCGATGTAGTCGGCGTCATGGTTGACCAATGGCTTGAGCAACCGATACTCATGATGGTCCAGGTCAAGATGGCCAGCGGCGGAGGAATAGTCATACCAACCCATGGTACCGCATATGCCCACTTCACCGGCAACGAAACATTCTTCCTCCAGCCAACGAAAGCCTTCGCTCACTGCGACAGCCGGCAGCGCCTGCTCCCACAGATGGCGACTGTCCAGTTCCGCGCGATAGAGGTCATGATTGCCGGATAACACGTACCGGGGGCAGGAAAGCTCTTCGAACAACTGAAGTCCACGCTGAAAGAGACGGAGCGGGTGGCCAATATCGCCGGCTACGATGAAGCAGTCCGGTTCAAGCGCAGCGACCTTCTGTGCGAAGCACTCGGAATAGTTCGCGTTTGCGGGGACGGTAGTGCAGATCGGCAGTGACGATGACACGCATGGAGCTACTGTCCCCGAGTGGCCGCAGGCGCACGGTTCGATGCAAAGGCATTGGGCGCGGCCGTGCTCTCGATGTGTACGGTTCGTGCAAAGGTGGCCTCCACCAACTCCAGCGCATTGCGTTGCGCCTGCCAGATCTCCACGGCAGGGTAGAGCTCGGCGATCAACGTCAGGCGCAGCTTTGCATCGTCCCAGTTGACCACAACGTCGTCGACCGCGCCGTTGCGACCGCGCTCGAAGTATTCGGCCAGCCGCAACAATGCTGATAGCGTATTGAGTCGCTTCGTATCATCCTCGCGGAGTATTGTGCGAAAGGGATCGATCTGGGCGTTCCTTTGCGATGATAGCGCGTGAGTAGGGCAATCAGCCCGATTTCGCGCGGGGTATAGCCGGGCAACCCGTTGTTGCTGATGAGCGTAAATCCATGGCGGTCATGCTTGTCGTAGGCGACCACGGTGCCGATGTCGTGAAGCGTGGAAGCGGCGTCGAGCAGGTCGCGTTCCGCCGGACCGTAACCGTGCAACGGACCGAGTTGGTCAAAGAGACGCCGGGCCAGGAAGCGCACATGGGTCGCGTGTGATTTGTTGTACTCATAGATCCTGGCGAGATTGAGGGTGCCAAAACTGCGCACGTCCGGCGCCACAGGTTCGGCCAGATGACGCCAGAAGTGTTCAAACAGAAGACCTTCACGCAGGCCATTGGTCGAGATCGTGAGCCGATCGACGCCCAGACGGCACATGACACTCTGTGCCACCATCGCACCAGGCAGGATGATGTCGGCGCGGTCCGGATTCAGACCGGCAATCTTGCGCCGCCCTTCCAACGACGTAGACGCCAGTTGCTCAACGATTGCGTCCAGGTTGGCGGCGGAGAGCACATAGCCGTGCAGAGTCTCGAGTGGATAATGGCCGGCCGCAGCGTCGATGGCGGCCAGATTGCGAATCGCGCCGCCCAGACCGGTCAATGGGCCTTCTTCATCACGATGCCAGAAGAGCGCATCGAGCCGGCGATCGATCTCTATCTGGACGGCAGCCAGTTCGCGCTGATGTGGCGGATCGCTTTTGATATAGCCCTCGGTCAGCGCCAGTGCACCGATGGGCGCCGACTGTCCGCGGACGAAGCACCGGTTTTCCACACGGCTGATCTGTGCGCTGCCGCCGCCGACATCCAACACAAAACCGTCGCGCAGGTCGACGTCATTCAGAGCACCAATCGCGCCGTAATAAGCCTCGCGTTCTCCATCTAAGATTTGGAGTGTCAACCCAAGTTCGCGCGCGCAACGCGGTCTACGAAAAGGAGGCCATTGGCGGCGTCTCGGACAGCGCTGGTGGCAGTCGGAATGACAACGTCGACGTTGAGCGCACGGCAAAAGCTGTTGAAGAGGCGCAAGGTGTGAAATGCCCGTTCCACCGCGTCTGTGCTCAGACCCGATTCAGTCATGCCCTGGCGGAGACGCACAACCTCGCGAATTTCATCTTCGACGCGAAAGCAATGGCCCGGTGTCGCCCGGTAGACCACGAGACGCGCTGTATTCGGAGCCGAGATCGATGACGGCAATTCGTTGTGCGGAGTTCATGGTGATTGGCAATCAATGGCCGGTAGCCGGCAATTCCACTCGGATATCTGCGTAGCGGTCAGGCTCAACCCCCTTCGTTCGGCCAAAAGCAACCGATAGGGCAACCGGGAGCATGAGATGCTAAGGTCATTCCAAGATATTGACTATCCGACCTTCCTGGAAGCTGCACCCAGGACGACCTTTCGACAAGAGAGCTTCCAGGAAGGTGGCACGAGTATCTATTTATCTGGATCGGCCTTACAGTTCGACAGTCTTACCCAGATCAGCGGCCAGCGCAGCGCTATAGACACGTCCGGCTGTGGTGGCGTCCTGCATAGCCAGGCCGACAGACTTGAAAACTGTGACATCGTCGTCGGACAACCGGCCGCGAACCCGGCCTATGATGACATCGCCGAGTTCGCCGGTCACCGTGTCGTACGTCAGGTCACCGTTGGCCACCGGGATCATGATATCGCCGGCCTCCGATTGCGCGGCCTCGTGATGATCGACGAAAAGACGTGCGCGTTCGACAGTGACGGCGTCCAGCTCGCGCATGGAGGTCATATAGGCGCCGACCGCGTTGATGTGCACGCCGGGCTGGAGCCAGTTGCCGTTGAAGACCGGCATTGTGGAATTGGTGGCAGTGCAGATGACGTCGGCCGCTTCCACCGCCGCTCGTACGTCTCTGGTCGGTGTGACCTGAATGGCCAGTGCGTTCTCCATCTTCAAACAGAATTCGCGATCCTTGGCTCCCGATCGCGTGACGACAAAGGCACGTTCGACGGACCGGACCGCACAGACAGCGGCGAGCTGCGCTGCTGCCTGGGCACCCGCGCCGAAAAGCGTCACGACGGCGGCGTCCTCACGCGCCAGGTAATTGGTGGCGACGCCGCTGGCCGCGCCCGTCCGCATGGCAGTCAAATATTCGGCGTCCATCATGGCCAGCAACTTGCCCGTCTGCGCATCGTAGAGCAACAGGATGCCCTGGATCATGGGCAAGCCGTGTAACCCCGGGTTGTCGCCGTAAACGGTCACGATTTTTACCGTGAGCGTTCCGGTTGTGCCGCCCACAAACGCGGGCATGGAGAGATGCAACCCGTTGTGCGCTTTCACCGGTGTGGCTGCGCGCTGGGGCATGACCACATCGCCCAGGGCGAGATGGCGAAACCCGTCTTCGACGGCGGCAATGGTTTCCTGGATAGTCAAGACTTGGCGGACGTCCGCCTGCGTCAGTATGAGCATGGTTGGTCCCTCAATCGCAATTCGCGTACATGTGACCGGAGGCGAGACGGTGGACGCGGGTAATCATACGCGATGGTGCGGTGTCTGCAAAGTTATGTCGTCTCGGTGGTGCACCTTTCACCGGGTGCATGTAACGCTGGGACAACGTGTTTATGTGCCGGGGACGGTCCAGCCAAATTCGCTCACGTGGACATGCCCCAGGATCCTCCCCGGCACGTTCTCGCCCCGAATCCGAGATACACCCCTTTTCCCCTATTTGGCCTCGTCGTGCTCCACAAGACGACAGCCGGCAGTTCAGTTGACGCAGGACACGGGTCGCTATAGACTGCTGTTATCGGCTGGTCCAAGCAGCTCGTATCGAAGAACACCTCTCTAATGGCTCAAGCCAGGAAACTGCAATGACCGATCTCAAGATCACCAAAATCGAGACCGCACTTGTTCCCGACGTGATGCCGGGTCTGTTGGCCGTACGCGTCCACACCGATGCCGGTGCCGTCGGCTGCGGCGAGACCTACTATGCCCCCCACGCGGTGGCGTCCATGATCCACGATTGGATGGCGCGCCGGTTGTTGGGTGCGGACCCGTTACAGATCGAAGGGCACTGGCGTTTTCTCTACGAACGGGCCACCAATTTCGGCTCGCGAGGCACCGAACTCCGCGCCATTTCCGCGCTGGACCTGGCCCTGTGGGACATCCTCGGTCAGGTGACGGAGCAGCCTGTCTGGCAACTGCTCGGAGGGCGTACCCAGCATTCAATCCCGGTCTACAACAGCAGCGGCGGGCCGGCCTACGGTGGACGCGGTGACCGACCACCTGGTGATCAAGGCTGGCCCGGCCATGGCGTCGTCGGCAATGAAGGACCGCTCAACGACTACTGGTCCGTCGTCAACCGGCCGGTCGACTACGCCAAGGAACTGCTCGACGAGGGCATTCGCGGGCTCAAGGTCTGGACGCTGGATTTTGCTGCGCACAAGCCGGGCGGCGGGCTCTACATCCACCACGACGATCTCGACGAAGGTTTGCGCCCGCTGCGCGCCATCCGCGAGGCGTTGGGCAGCGACATCGAACTCATGCTGGACGGCCATGGCTTTTTCCAGCTGGCTGCGGCGCTGCGCATTGCCCGCGCCGTGCGCGAACTGGACATGCTCTGGCTGGAGGATGTCATCCGCCCCGACGCGGTGGACACGATTGCCGACTTCCGGCGCCAGGCCGATGTGCCGCTTGCGGTCAGCGAAATGCTGGTCGGCTATGAGGACTTCCGCCTCGTGCTGGAGAAACGCGCCGCCGACTACGTCATGATCGACCCGACCTGGGTCGGCGGCATCTCTCAGACCCGGCGTCTGACGCAGCTCGCCCAGTTCTACAACGTGCCGGTGGTCATGCACGACTGCACCGGACCCTTCACCCTGCTCTCGGGCATTCAGGTGGGGACGGCAAGTGCCAATGTCGCATGGCAGGAGACCCTACGCGCCCATATCCGCATCATCTACCCGCGCCTGATCGCCGAGACCATCAAGGTGGTAGACGGACGTGTCCAGCCGCCGGAACGACCGGGGATCGGTGCAACATGGCTGCCCGAGATTTTCGAACAGAACAATGCCAATGTGCGTGTGTCCAGAGCGTAGGCGGTTCCAGTCCAGATCGCTGCATGTCGCAAGATACACAGATCGAATCCATTGTTGTTGAAGAGGGCCAGGCAACAAGATGAGCAACCACCAGAATAGCGAGCCAGCGCGTGGCCATCGGCGGCATTGTCCATGAAACCCATAGTTTTGCCGTCCCGGTGACCGACCTGGAGGACTTTCGCCGGCAGACGCTCCATTTCGGTGACGAAATTCCGGTTGCGCTGAAGGGAACACGGTCGGCAGCAGCAGGTATGATCGACAATGCACGCTCCGACTGGCAACTGTTGCCCACCGTCTATGCGCGGCGCGATGCCGGCCGGCATCGTCACCGCCAGCGCATTTTCGACGATCCTAGGTGAACTCACGACGCGGCTGGCCGTCGCCTTGCCTCTGGACGGCCTGTTGCTGGCATTGCACGGCGCCATGGTGGCAGACAATGCACTGGACGCGGAAAGCCATATCTTGGAGGCTGTGCGCGCGGTAGTCGGGCGTGAAGTGCCGATCGTCGTCGTGCTGGACATGCACGGCAACATCTCCCGCCGTACGGTCGAACTGGCTGATGTGCTGATCGCTTTCGACGAAAATCCACACGTCGATCCGTACGAGCGCGTGGCTGAGAAGCGGCAGAGGTGCTGGCGCGTCTGCTTGACCGACAAGATTCTCCCCACCGCAGGGCTATGCCCATCCGCCGCTGCTTCTGGCGCCCACAGGCGACCGGGACAGCCGATCTACCTCTGCGTGCGGTTCACGATCGGGCAAGAGAGATGGAAGCAGAAGATGGGGTGATCTGTGCGGCCGTCTTCGGCGGCTTCGCCTACAGCGATACGCCCGACGCCGGCGCAAGCATCGCCGTCACGACCGACAACGACCCGGCTCTGGCACAGCGCTACGCCGACGAGTTGGCAGATATCCTCATGGCTGGGGCACATGAGGCACTGCCTGATTTCCTGGCACCCGCAGAGGCGGTCAGACAGGCGTTGGCGTTGCCGGGCGGGCCGATCATCCTGGTTGACTCGGCCGACAACATCGGTGGTGGAACTCCGGGTGACGGCACAGACGCGCTGCGGGCCATGTTGGCAGCCAGCGTACAGGAAGGCGCAGTCATCATTGCCGATCCGCAGGCGGTCGACATCTGTTGGGAGGCCGGCGAAGGCGCCGAGCTAACGCTGATGGTCGGCGGGAAAACCGATGGCTGGCACGGGGATCCG
Source organism: uncultured Chloroflexia bacterium (assembly GCA_963715415.1). Taxonomy (GTDB): domain Bacteria; phylum Chloroflexota; class Anaerolineae; order Caldilineales; family Caldilineaceae; genus JAWKOK01. Next base: position 29,749 of record CAVQSG010000059.1, read on the forward strand.
GTCGAGGTGCGGGGGCATGTGAAACGCCTGTCCCCCGGTACGTTCCAGGCGGAGCTGTCAGACAACCATTTTGCGTCCTTTTTCGGCAACACGATCCATATGGGACGTACGGTCTGGCTGCGCAGCGGTGGCGTCAACATCGTGCTGACCGAACGCAAGATGCCGCCCTTTGACCTGGCGCAGCTACGCAGCATCGGCGTGATACCCGAAGAGCAGAAGATGGTTGCCGTGAAGTCGGCCGTGGCCTACCGGGCCGCCTATCTGCCCATCGCCGCCGGCGTCATCGAGATGGACACGGCCGGACTCTGCTCGGCCAATCTCAGCCGGTTTCCCTACCAACATGTACGCCGGCCAATCCGGCCGCTGGATGAACTGTAGCGATTCTGTCTCTCTGTCCCGGAGTAAGATGAAGTCGATTTTACTTGAACGACGGCCGATTGCGGTCCAGAATTGCACTTTCCATGGTCGCACTCGCATACGATCCCAGTAGATGTGTCAGATCGCGCACGGCCGCTTCGACATCAGTGCGCCCGTCTTTGTGTTGGGCCTCCACCGTCACCAGCGCACGGGTCGTGTCCGCCCGTGCGGCGCTTTCCGCACTCTGGCGCCAGCACCAGCGCCGGGCGATCACCATGCCGGTAGCATCGGAAAAGACCACTTCACCGGGTGTGGGGTGGAGGATCTGGTCGCTGCCTAGTTCACGGAAACGTTCGCCGCCGTCGGCAAAATGGACGCACACGTCACCGGTCACATCGCGCAGATCGAAGATTGCCACGGGCAGCGCATAACGGATGCTGACCAGGTTGCCGATGTCGACCAGCCGGTTGATCGACGGGATATCGCCCTTTTTGGTCAGCCGGCGCAGCAACGCCTCGGTTGCCGAGCGGGTCTTGGTTGGGTTGACGCCGAAGCTGCGGAAGGTCTGTCTCCACGCGGCCAGTGAAGGCAGTTCGCTCAAGGGCGTCTCGCCGATACGCGCCAGGGTAGCTTGCTGTTCGCGAGCATACTCAGCCGGTAGTGTATCTGAACTCGGACCACCGTCCAGTTCAGTCGCCGCGATCACGCCCCCGCAGACTTGGGGAAATTGGTCGATAATCTCTGATGCGTACCCAAAGTTCACAGATCTTTCTCCTACAACGCTGTGGGATCAGCGTGGCTCACCCGGCCGTCCAGCCGCAGTCAATCGTCAGCACAGTACCGCTGATGGCGCTGGCCTTGTCCGAGCAGAGATAGCTGACCAGATCGCCCACTTCCGATGGTTCAACAAGCCGCTTAATCGCGGCAGGCGCCAACATGACATTTTCGATCACGTCTTCTTCGGTCAGATTGCGCGTGCGCGGCCTGATCGGCAATCTGGATTCTTGACCAACGGTGTGCGTACGTAAGAAGGCGCAATGGCGTTAACTGTGATCCCGAACTCACCACCCTCGCGCGCGGCGGTTCGCGTGAGACCCAGTAGACCATGTTTGGCGGTGATATAGCCTACCTTGAAGGGTGATGCGCGCAGGCTGTGCACGGATCCGATATTGACGATGCGCCCCCGGCCGTTTCCCTTCATGGACGGCCAAACGTACTTGGTCAGCAGAAAGGGCGCGGTCAACATGACCGCGAGCAGGCGATCCCAGATCTCTTCCGGGAAGTCCTCGATGGGGTCGATGTGCTGAAAGCCGGCATTGTTGACCAGGATGTCCACCCGGCCGAACTCGTCCAGCACGGACGTCACCAAGAACTTGCATGCGCTGCGCTGCGCCAGATCCGCCGCCACGAAACGACCTCCGACTGCGGCGGCGACAGCCCGGCCTGCGTCAGCGTTGACGTCGGTGACGATGACCAACGCGCCGTCGGCGGCCAACGATTCTGCGACAGCCTTGCCGATCCCGCCGGCCGCGCCGGTCACGATGGCGATTGGTTGGGGCATGATGCACTCCTTATGGACACATGGTTAAGCATAGCCGAGCACAAAGGCCGGGGTTTTCGGGAAGAGCACGTTGACCAGAATCTCCGCCTGCCCGCTGCCGGCCCAACAGTCTTTGCGCACGTAGTTGAGATCACGGACGCACCGGTGGCGAAAGAGGATGTGGAGAAAGGTCAGATCCGGCAGCATCACATCTCCGTCCGCAGAATAGCCGGGCGTGTAGGCATCGATTCCCATGAGGCGTCCACGTTCGAAGGTCAGCGCCAAGTGGTCGCGGACCAGGTTCAGTTTCAGGACTCCGGAGTGACCGGCCATGACACTGAGTGGCCAGGTTGCGTTCCAGTATCGGTGCTATATGTTGCAGAAAGCCCGGTAGATCAGGTACTCGCACGTAATACGCGTAGGGCGGAGAGAGCGGTCCAAGCTGTCGTTCCAGCGCCGAGTAGACCGGATGATCTTCCCCCAACCGAAATGAGATCCAATTTCCGCGACGCCTATCGTCTTCCGGCAGCGCCAGGCTTTCGTCGCGGAGAAAATGGGCGACACACAGGACCAGCTCACGCAGAGACTGACCGGCGGTCACAGCGATCTCGTCGACTTCGTGACGCTTGTCATAGGTACAGTATGCAAAGTAGCCGAACGGAGCGCCGTCCTCGGTTTCGACCATCATGAAATGACGGTAGTGGACCGAGCCCTCGGTGATGCCGAAGACGCGATAGCGCCGGTAGGTGTCATCACGTACCAGCCTGAGAAAGCCGGCGCCCGTTGCCGCGTCGTCCAATATCTGCATGAGCGGCAGATCGGCCTCTGTCGCGCGACGGACCGTCAACGGCAGGGCCGGCTTGGTTGTCGCGTTGCCCGGGCGTTCCCAGTGGAGCGCGCGAGCCGGAGAGGTTGACCGTCATCTCATAGCCAAACTGGCGGTAGTACCAAGGAATCCCGGTAATGACCTGGGCCAGTTCGCCACGCGCGGCGCTCAGGCTGTGGACGACGTCCATCTGCATGCGAACCAAACCGCGCCGGCGATAGTCCGGATCGGTGCCGACGATTTCCGGCTGGCCGACACCGAACTCGATGCCGTCATAGGACCAGGTCTGTGACAAGAGCAGAAGGCTGGAGACGATCTTGTCGCGTCCCTCGACCTGTCGCGCCGGATCGACGACGACCGTAAAATCGTGTGCTCTGACGTGTGGGTGGCGACCGTCCATCAAATCACGCGTCCATGTCGCAACTTCCAGCGCCGGCCGATCCGTTCCACTGCCGTGTACCAAGCTATTGAAAGTCGCCACTTGATCGATGTCGTCAGGCGTCGCCCAGCGCAATACGAGCCCGCCGTCCAACTGCTGAGGCAGGTTTAGGTGTGCTGCGATCATGCGTTGTCGTTTCCGATGGAATCTATCTGTCTCCGGCCTGGTTACAGAGTGGATTCATCTTGAATGGATGGGCCGTCATTGTATCATCACGGGTATGGGCGGGCAACGGTCGGCAGGTTGTTGCCTGATTCACGCCGGCGCTCTCGGCAATAGGGTACGTTGGGCGCATGGCGCGGTGGCACTGTACTGCGCCTTTTGCACACACAGCATCTTGGCGGCGATCTCGCGCTTTGCTATACTCCTGCTGTACTCACCTACTCTTGCCTCAACGTCAAGCGACCATCGGCATCATGCATAGACTATCTCCCGTGCTGTTCTATACCACGTTTCTCTTGTTGACCGCCTGTGCTCCGTTGGCTACGCCCACCCGCCCCCCCAGCGCACCGGTTCCGCCGGCATCTTACTTTACGGCCGAACCACCGGCGCCGACAGCCACAGCGACCGCCATGCCGTCTCCGACGCCGCCACCCACGCCGACGCCGGTCGCACTGGATGGGCCTGTGACAGTTCTGTTGACAGCCGGTGTGCCGGACTCCTTCGCCGCGCCGATACTCGAGGCATTGGCACAGGTAGATGTCGTTGAGGCTGCCAACGGCCCACAACCGCTCGCGGTCACAGATGACCCGAGCGCAGCCACGACGCTCCTGGCTGTGACCCGGATGAAGGACGCCCAGGCGCCGCTCCTTGAACGGACCTATGCGGTGGTCGCGCCGTTCGCAACCATCCGTGACGCGATCACCTGGAGCGAGCTCCAGTCTCGCTGGCTCGGGCTGGACCAAGGGCCGCTGCTGGTGGTCGATGAGATACCCGAGCTGCCGGCTGCGCTGCTCGGCGAACCGCACGTCGTGATCGTGCAACGTGACGATCTCGTGGATCAACTGGAGTCGAGCGGCGACACTCTGGCTCTAGTTCCATTTGAAGAGATTGACCCACGGATGAAGGTGTTGACCATCAACGACCAGAGCGTTGTCGACAACCGCTTTGATCCATTGGACTATCCGTTGGCTTTGGCCCTGTCCGCGCAAGGCAAGGGGGGGCGCTGCTGGCGCAACTGCTCCAGCCCGCGGTCCAGCGTGTGGAGCCGGCCTACACCAACCGCGATGCGAACCTGCTCACGGCGCTCATGATGACCGGTGTGACGGCGATGGCGCGCGGAACCGCGGCCCGTCTTGAACGTGAGGGCTACACCTATCCGGCCGCGGTTATCTCCGACACGCTGGCCGCAGCTGATATCACCCATATCAGCAACGAGATCCCTTTCTTGGACGACTGTGTTGTCAACAACACCATCGACAATCTGATCCTCTGCAGTCACGAGAACTACTGGGCAACTCTGGAAGCGGTCGGCACGGACATCGTGGGTCTGAGCGGCAACCACGTCAACGACTTCGGGCGCGATGGTGCTCGGCGTTCGCTGGCCTTCTATCGAGAAAATGGCATTCCCATCTACGGCAGCGGGCTGACCATCGAAGAAGCGTGTGCACCGCTCATGTGGGAACACAACGGCAATACGTTCGCCTTTCTGGCCGCCCTGGCCTTCGGTCCATCCACGGCCTGGGTGACGAAGGAAGAACCGGGCGCGTGTCACTTCTATGACCACAAAGACGAGATCCTGGCCACGGTCAGGGAGCTCGCGGACCAGGTGGATATCGTCTCCGTGGAGCTACAATACCTGGAAACCTACAACCCGTTTCCTACACCGCTGCAGGTGCGCGAGTTTCGCGAACTGCGCGAGGCCGGCGCCGACATTGTGACCGGGGTACAGAGCCATGTGCCCCAGGCGATCGAGCCATACGGCAATCACGATGAAGCGGGACCGGGGATCATTGCCTACGGCTTGGGCAATCTTTTCTTTGACCAGATGTGGAGCTGGGAGACGCGGACAGAGTTGCTGACCAGGCATGCGATCTACGATGGCCGGCTTCTGAATACGAAGATCCTCACCGCCGTGTTGGAGGACTATGCCCAACCGCGTTGGGCCGAACCGGAAGAACGCGAGGATATTTTGACGCGCATCTTCCGCGCCGCGCCGGATCGACCGCGTTTCGCGTGACTGACCGGTGAATCTCGGCAGGAATAAGCGGATAGATAGATCGTCGTTTGAGTAGTCATTGACCTCAACTGAAACGGCTGATGCTAGCTGTCGTGATACTCACGTCCAATTAAATTGAACTGACGGCGCTACGAGATCATGAGTATGTAGGTCGGCGCATCCCTGCCCGACCGCTCTCTCCTACCTGACTGATCGTAGTACTTCAAGCGTGTCGGGCAAGGATGCCCGACCTACGTAACCCGTGCTTTCACAAAGATTTTGGAAAACGAGAAAGAGACCGGGACCGTCATGACGGAAACGCTGGTCGAAAAAAAATCGGAGACCAAACATGATGTATGTACATCAGCCGTCGCTGGAAAGACTGCACGGCGATCTGGCCGCGTTCATCGGTAGTTTTCAATCTTAAGAGCCCAATCGGAGCATGTATGACCTCTTCTTCCCGCTACAAAGAAGCCGGTGTCGATATCGACGCCGCCGGCCGCGCAGTCGAGTTGATGAAGACAGCGGTCCGGGCAACCTATACACCTGATGTACTGGCTGACGTGGGCAGCTTCGGCGGGCTCTTTGCGCTGAACAACCTACCCGCAAAACCGGTACTGGTGGCCTCGACCGACGGGGTGGGCACCAAGGTCAAGTTGGCAGCAGAATTGGGTCGCTGGCAAGGTATCGGCCATGACATCGTCAACCATTGTGTCAACGACATTCTGGTCCAGAATGCACGCCCGCTCTTCTTTCTCGACTACATTGCCACAAGCAAGCTGGTGCCGGAGGCCGTGGGCGCTGTGGTCACCGGCGTTGCCGAGGCCTGTGCGCAGGCCGGCTGCGCGCTGCTGGGTGGCGAAACGGCTGAAATGCCCGGCGTCTACGCCGAGGGTGCATTCGATGTGGCCGGCACGGTTGTGGGGCTGGTGAACCGCGACGCAATTTGGCCCCAGCAACAGGCGATGCAGCCGGGCGATCTGTTGCTGGGTCTCCCCAGCAGCGGGCCGCACACCAACGGCTATTCGCTGATCCGCAGCACAGTTGCCGGGCGCGATCTAGACCAGGTGTTGGAGGACGGGCAGACTCTGGCAGACGCCTTGCTGGCACCCCATCGCTGCTATGTCCGCGCGATCGATGCGCTCAGTGATGCCGGCGTACAGGTCAAAGGCCTGGCCCACATCACCGGTGGCGGCTTTGTGGACAATGTGCCACCGCGTGCTGCCGGATCGACTTGCGGCGGAGATAGATGCCGGTGCCTGGCCCGTTCCACCGCTCTTTGCCCGCCTGGTGGAGTGGAGCGTTATCGAGCGGCGCGAAGCCTACCGGGTCTTCAACATGGGCATCGGCCTGGTCGTGATTGTCTCACCGGACGGCGCCGCAGTCGCCCGATCCGTATTGCCGCAAGCGCTGCCGATTGGGCATCTGCCGCGCGCACGGACCAACCAGTCTTGATTGTTTAGCGTTATGGCCCAACACGCCGCGCCAAACCACTGACCAAACGAAACCTACTTGCCATGACTACCAAGCTCGCCGTATTGATTTCCGGCAACGGATCCAATTTGCAGGCCGTGATCGATGCCATTCGGATGAAGGTATTGCCGGCGGAGATCGTCGCAGTCATTTCCAACCGCAAACAGGCGTTCGGGCTGGTACGTGCCCAAAAAGCGGGGATTGCGACCCATGTCCATTTGCTGAAACCATACAGGGAAACCGGACGCGATCGTCGCGAGTATGACGCTGACCTGGCCGGACTCGTGAAGGAGCACAGGCCTGACTTTGTCCTGTTGGCCGGTTGGATGCATATTCTAAGTTCGGCTTTCATCGATCGCTTTCCGTACCGTATCATCAACCTTCATCCGGCGCTTCCCGGCCAATTCCCCGGTGCTCATGCCATTCAAGACGCCTTCGAGGCCTTCCAGCACGGCGAGATCACGGAGACCGGTGTGATGGTGCATCTGGTGCCGGACGAGCAGGTTGATGCCGGTCCGGTGATCGAGACTGCGCAGGTACAGATTTACTCCAGCGACAGCCTTGAGACCCTCACAAATCGCATTCATGCCGTCGAACATCCGACGCTGATCAGAGCGCTCCTGCGTCTGATCGAAGGGGACGAATAGATTGTGATCCGCGTCGCCGTAGTCAAAACCCGGAGATCCCGCCCGGTATGACTGATCGGATCGAAGGCCGCGATTCTCGACCAAACGACCGATAATTTCCAGCGGGGTATCTGCACCGATCTATATGGGGGCTGAAGAACTGCGCCAGACCCACGACCCGACTGACATGGAGAGCAAGTCTTTGGGAATTAATGTCCAGACCTCAATCGTCGCGACGTTTGACGCTCCTGTGGGCGGGTGCTACACTGCGGCTATCCATCCCCATCCAGGAGTTGATGCGCACGGTTCTGTGCTGAACCCTGCGTATGCTGCGTTGTGCAGAAAAGCTGGCCGCTCTGGCCGGCAATATACCGCACAAGAGCAAAAGTCATCACGCTGCTAAACCATCGAGGGGATTTCTCGAGGAAGGCTCGTATGACAACCGTCAGTCGTACACTCCGGTTGAAAGTCAGCCTAGGGGTCGGTTTAACGCTGATTTTGCTTTTGGCACCCCTGAACTGGGCACAATACGAACTGCAACAACGTGGCACGCTGCGCGAGTTGGAGTTGCTGGCAGCTGCCACAGGGTCGTTTGTCGTTCAGAGCCTGGAAAATGCGATGTTGACCAATGATCGTCGTGAAGTTCAGGTCATCGTGGACAATGTCGTCGACACGCCGGAGATCCTTTCCGTCTACATCTTGAGTCCAACCGGCGAAGTGGCAGCATCTCCTTCCGGACTCCACAACGGCGAGAAGCTGACGCAGCGTGCAGAGAATTGTCAAGTTTGCCATCGCCTGCCTCTAGAAGTGCGTCCGCGGGGTGTGGTGACCGAGGACATAGGGGGACAACCGATATTCCGAACGATGACGCCGATCATCAATCGCGCGTCCTGTCACGAATGTCATTCACCGGAGGCCTCAATCAACGGCGTTTTTTACATGGATTTTTCCATGATCGGTCTCAATGCCCGTCTGGACCAAGCGCGACGCACCGCGTTTTGGGGATCGATGGCGATTATTGCCGTTTGTACAGCAGCCATCTACGCACTGCTGAGTTGGCTGTTGATCACACCGTTGGAGCGGATTGTCCAAGAGATGCGTCGCTTCGGTCAAGGGCAGCGTTCAGCACGCGTAACCGTCTCTACCCGCGATGAAGTTGGATTGGTGGCGGCGACATTTAACGAAATGGCGACAACGATCGAGCAGCAAGAGGCCGAGTCGGAAAGGCTCTACTCGGAGTTGGAGAGCCACGATCTTGGCCGTCGCCGATTGCTGGCACGACTGATCACCGCCCGTGAAGAAGAAAGGCAGCGACTCGCTAGGCGTATCCACGATGTTTTGGGTCAGTTACTGACGGGAGCCAGTTTGCAACTCAAGTACTGTGAAGACGCCGTGCCGGAGCACCTGGAGACTCTCAAGACGCATTTCGGACGCGCGCGGGCGGTGATGCGCGAAACTATCGACCAAGCCCACGATCTCATTATGGAATTACGGCCATCCGTTCTGGATGATTACGGCTTGATTCCTGCTCTGGAAGAGGAAGTCAAAAAGCGATTGACCCCGTTGGGCATTGAAACACGGATCCGATGGGCCGGCGATATCGAACAGTTATCCGAAGATCGTCAAACCGCGACTTTTCGGATCGCACAGGAGGCTTTCACCAACATTGTTCGCCACGCAAACGCAAAGACAGTACGCATTGAAGTGTCTAATGGTGCGAACGAAATGTTGGTCACGATCGAAGATGACGGCGTTGGTTTTGCCCCACACGCGGTCCCCACGTCGCCAGGTAATACTTACCGCGGCACAGGGATCACCGGCATGCAGGAACGCGCTGCAGCCATCGGTGGCCGGTTGGAGGTTGTGGCTCTGCAGCCCCACGGTACGCGAATTCTGCTCACAGTTCCGCTTGAGGAGAAGCGGGCAGCATGAAACCTATCCGCGTCCTATTGGCTGAAGACCACAATGTTGTCCGCGAGGGCCTGTGCCTGTTGTTGAATGCACAGCCGGACATGAAGGTCGTGTGCGAAGCAACGAATGGTGTCGAAGCCGTCACCGGAACCAGGTCCAGCTGTCCCGATGTGGCTGTGCTGGACATTGCCATGCCGGAGTTGGACGGTATCCAAGCTGCGGAACGCATCCGCATCGACTGTCCGACCACCCGCATCCTCATGTTGTCCATGCACGAGAGCGACGCCTACTTCTTCCGCGCCCTGGATGCCGGCGCCAGCGGCTTTATTCTGAAGAAGGCTGCCAGCGAAGAGTTGATCGATGCCGTCCGCGCCGTTGCCGCGCGGTGAGGCCTATTTCTATGCACCGCTGGCGCGCAAACTGCTGGACAGTTACCTCGGGCGCACCCAACCTGAATTACTCTCCGGTCCACCGAGCTATCAGAATTTATCCGAACGCGAACGTGAGATCATGTTCCTGCTTGTGAGCGGATTGAGCAATCAGGCCATCGCCGATCAGTTAGTCATCAGCGCCAGCACTGTCCAAACCCACCGGACGAGTATTCTTCAGAAGCTGGGACTGGGCACCACCATCGACTTGGTCCGCTACGCAATCCGGCATGGATTGATCGAACCGTAGTCGCAGCAGCCGGCCTTCCCTCCATACAAAACTGTTGTCATCGTTCAAATTGCCAGTCAATTGGCAGATTGCCCGGTTGACAGCCATGGTTTACGCGATACCCTCTCCCTGACTCTTCCTCTACACTGGATGCATGTACAGCCGCCGGATGTGGCTTCAGGCATGGGGCATCTCATCATGACCAGCGTCTACCTCATCTTTCACAGCCAGATGTTCAGGGATGTCGTGCAGCGCGATCCTGTCCGGTCATCCTGATATCGTGATGGCCGGCGTCATGCAGGAGAGCGCCACGGTTGCGCAGGACGTGATCGCACTCAAACCGGACGTTATTCTGTTGGAAGAAGACGCCGGTGGGGCGCAAGTCGGCCAGATTCGCGCCCTCCTCACCAGCCCGATCCCCTGCCGTCTAATCACGCTGCGGATGGATGTGGATGGCATGCATGTCTGGTCTCAGACGTGGCACCAGACGATCCGGTCCCGGGATCTGGTGGAGGCAATTGTGACCGCAAAACCGTCTAGCCTAGGAGAGGGTGACTCATGAGCAAGGCCCTGCAGACGTTGTGGTGGGTGGGTCTCGGTGTCATTTTGGGGTTGGCCGTCTTCGCTGCCGTACCCACCGCCCATGCCTATCCGGAATACACGAACCGCACTGGCCAGCAATGCACGGCATGTCATGTCAGTCCGGCGGGCGGTGGTCCACGTACACTGCGCGGGTTGCTCTGGATCGCTGCCGGGAGACCCGACGAGGTTCCACCCCTGCCGGGGGGCGACGACGGTGCGGACGAGGTTGCCGATGGTCCAACTCTCTTCGACCGCTTTGAGTGCAGCCGATGTCATGGTGCCGTCGGCGAAGGCGGCGTCGCCGCCGCGCTGAACGCGCAACCGTGGACCGAAGCCGAACTGGCACAGATCATTCGCAACGGCATCGACGCCATGAACGGTTATCCTCCCGCAGTGATCTCCGACGACGATCTGGCGATCCTGATTCCCTATGTGCAGGCCATGGGCCGCGGCGAGGTGCAGTCGACGGTGGTGCTCTACAAGCGCCCGCTGCCGCCGTTGCGTCTAGACTGCGCACTGGAGTCACTTTCATCTGCAACTTCTCTTGGATGCAACGGCAATTGAGGAGAGACGGTCGATGCTGACATTTTCCCGGCGCAACTTTCTGAAGGTCACGGGTGGGCTCACAGTGGCGACAGCATTGAGCACAACCCTGGCGCAACGTGTTGAAATGCTGGATGAACTACACGTGGCCGTGGCCGACTACGATTCCACAGAACTGATCCACGGGGCAGGCCAGATCACAACGACGGCAACCGAGCAGATCGTGCCGACGGTCTGCTCGCTCTGCCCCAGCGGCTGCGGACTTTGGGCACGTGTGGTGGATGGCCGGCTGGTCAAGCTGGAAGGCAGCCCGCTCCACCCGGTCAACCTGGGCACGCTCTGCCCCAAGGGACAGAGCGCACCGGAACTGCTCTACAATCCGGACCGCATTCAGGGACCCCTGCGACGCGTCGGGGCGCGGGGCGCAGGCGAGTGGGAGTCGATTTCCTGGGAGACGGCGCTGTCGCTGGTGGCCCAGCGACTGGCCGAGCTTCGCGGCAGGCGGACATCCGGAGCGGCTGGCCTTTCTCTACGGCGAGACGCGCGGCCAGATGCGCGATCTCATCACCTACTTCACCCAGGCCATGGGCTCGCCCAATGCCGTCTCCCACGACAGCCTCAACATCGAGGCGGCCAAGCTGGCCCACTTGCTGACCCAGGGCATCCACGATCTCATGGCCTACGATCTGGAGAACACCAACTATCTGCTCTCCTTTGGCTCCAGCTTTCTGGAGGCGGGCCGCCACGTCGCAGCGTTTCATCTCCGGCTACGCCTTCATGCGCCGCGGTCGCCCCACACGCGGCAAGATCGTCGTGGTCGACCCGCGCCAGGGCGTGACCGGCGCCAAGGCCGACGAATGGCTGCCCATTCGGCCGGGCACCGATGCCGCGCTGGCACTGGGCATGGCCAACGTGATCATCTCTGCCGGGCTGGTGGACCAGGAGTTCGTGGAGCAGTACTCCTTCGGCTATCTGGATTGGGAGGACGAGACAGGGATCATCCATCAAGGCTTCAAGTCGCTGGTGCTGGAGCAGTACAGATCTGGACACGGTCGCCGAGATCACCGGCATCCCCGCCGGCATCATCGCGCGCATCGCCGGCGAGTTTGCCACCAACCGGCCTGCCATCGCCCTGGTTCCCGCCAAGGGCGGGCTGCTCAACGGCAGCGCCAACGGTCTCTTCACGGCCATGGCCATCCATGCGCTCAATGCGCTGGTCGGCAGCATCGAGGCGCCGGGCGGCGTCCTGGTGCAGCGCTACCCCACCTGCCTGGGCTGGCCCGAACTGCCGCCCGATCCGGTGGCCGAACAGGGGTCGCCAGCTGAACGGGTCGACGGCGCCGGCACGCTCTTCCCCCTGGCACACCACGCCTACCAGGCCGTGGCCGACCGCATCCTGGACGGCTATCCGATCGACCTGCTCTTGCTCTACGACGCCAACCCGCTCTTTGAGTGTCCCAACGGCCCGACAACGCTGGATCGAGCGCCTGGACCAGGTAGAGACCATTGTCTCCTTCAGCAGCTTTCCTGGACGAAACGACGCAGTACGCCGATCTGGTCCTGCCCGATCACACCTTCCTGGAGCGCTGGCAGGATGACTTCATCGAGGGGCTCGGCTATCCCGGCATCGCCCTGCGCCAGCCGGTCGTGGAGCCCGTCTACGACACGCGCAACACGGGCGACGTGCTGATCGACCTGGCCCACCGCGTGGGCGGCTGGATGAGCGACGCCTTCCCGTGGCCCGATTTCGTCACGCTGCTTGCAGGAGCAGCTGGCCGATGTGGGCGCCAGTTGGGAGACGCTGACCAAGCTGGGGCTCTGGGTGGAACCGCCCTACACCTTTGCCAATCGCGGCAGCGATCCCTGGATTGACCGAGGTGATCGGCCGGGACCGCCAGCATGCGCCCACGCGACGGCTACTTCGACTTCTTCAGCCGCGAGCTCTACTGCCTGCTGCAGGATGCCGACGAGGCGGAGCTGCAGCGTCTGGGTCTACAGGCACGGGGTGACGCAGCTCTACCTGCCCCATTACGAACCGGTCACCTTCAACGGCGATGAGGAGGAGTATCCCTTTGTCCTCAACGTGATCACGCTGATGAGCCTGGGCTCCTACAGCGCCAATGCCAATCTGCCCTCACTGCAGGAGATCAGCGGCATGACCGTGGGCGCGACCTGGGACAGCTGGCTGGAGATGAATCCGGAAACCGCCCACCATCTCCACCTGGCCGACCATGATCCGGTCTGGGTCGAGAGTCCCTACGGCAAGGTGCAGACCAAAGTGCGCCTGGTTCCCGGGTCTGCGCCCCGATGTGGTCAACCTGCCCTACAACCAGGGCCATCGGGCCGGTCGGCACGATGGGCGCAAGGACCGGGGCGTCAACGGCCTGGAACTGCTGGGACCCGCCAGCTGAGCCGCTGACCGGGCTGGCCGCCTTCACCAACACCCGTGTGCAAGGTCTACCGCGCCTGCGGTGAGGCGGTCTGGAACATCGATAGAGGAGCAGAGCACATGACTCGTTGGGCCATGGTCATCGATCTGGACAAGTGTGTTGCCTGCCAGGGATGCAGCATCGCCTGTCGCCAGGAGAACAACACGCCGGCCGTGTCGCCGGAGGAGGCCGCCAACGGGGCGCACCTTTCGCTGGAACGACGTCTTTCCCTATCCCATCAACGAGAGGAAGCCCACGGCGAATACCCCAACGTCACCACGCGCTACATGACGCGCCCCTGCATGCACTGCGACAACGCGCCGTGCGCCAAGGTCTGCCCGGTTCAGGCCACCTATCGCGATGAGGAAGGCCTCATGCGCCAGGACTACGAGCGCTGCATCGGCTGCCGTTTCTGCACGGTGGCCTGTCCCTACGGCGTGCGCCACTTCAACTGGGAAGAGCCGCCTTGGAGACCCGAAATGGCGCTGGCACATCAATCCGGACACCGTATCGGACGATGGCAGTCTGGAAGGGCCGGCCGTGCGCCCCAAGGGCGTGGTGGAGAAGTGCACCTTCTGTATCCACCGGCTGGACAAGGCACGCCGAAGCGGCGGAAGAGGAAGAACGTGAGTTCCGCGCCGAGGACTACGTGCCGGCCTGCGTACAGACCTGTACGGCCCGAGCCCGCTTCTTCGGCGATCTGGACGATCCCAACAGCAGTGTCAGCATTCAGGCCAAGAGTACACGTGCCTTCCAACTGCTGGAAGAGATCGGCACATATCCCAAAGTCATCTATCTGCGGGAGGGATAATCTCGTGTTAACGTAGATCGCACGCGACCAAGAGCAACTGATCGCCCCGCTGTTTCGGGCCAGTCGCGCTTCTGGCTCGTCGTGGCGTTTCTGCTCGTTATCGTCGGCTGGGGTGTGGTCATGTATGTGCGCCAGCTGGTGTGGGACTGGCCGTCACCGGCCTGCAACCGGCCCGCCTACTGGGGCCTCTACATGGTGAACTTCATCTTCCTCATCGGCGTGAGCATGGCCGGCACGCTGGTCTCGGCTTCGCTCTATCTGCTGAACGTGGATTGGCGCCGGCCCATCACGCGGATTGCCGAGACGGTGACCGTCTTTGGTCTGATGATTGCCGCTCTGCAGATCGTCTTCGACATGGGGCGTCCGGACCGGACCTGGCTGCTCTTCCGCTACGGCCGGCTGCAGTCGCCGCTGCTGTGGGACATGCTTTCGCTCTCCACCTACCTGCTGACCAGCATGTTTGCGCTCTACATCACCTTGCTGCCGGATCTGGCCATCCTGCGCGACCACTGTCCGGAGCATGCGCCCGACTGGCGAAAGCAGTTCTACGCATTGCTGGCGCTCGGCTGGCGGGGCAATCGCACCCAGTGGCTACGACTGGAGAAGGCCATCAAGATCGTTTCGATCCTCATCATCCCCATCGGCGTCTCGTTGCATACGGTGACCGCCTGGATCCTGGCCACGACCGTGCAACCGGGTTGGCACTCCACCATCATGGGGCCCTATTTCGTGGTGGGCGCGATCTTTTCCGGCGTGGCCCTGCTGCTCATCGTTGCTGGTCGTCTTCCGTCGGTGCTATGGGCTCGAGGCGTACATCGGCGCGGTCCAGTTTCAGAATTTGAGCATCATTCTCATCGTCATGAGCATCGTCTGGTTTTACTTCACCTACACCGAACTCATGGTACAGATCGCGGGCCAGTTGAAGGACGAGTTTCCGGTGCTGGCCAGCAAATTGTGGGGGGCCGGATGCACCGGCATTCTGGGGCATGGTGTTCCTGATGGTTGTGGCTGCTGTGCTCTTGATCGTGCCACGATTGACTCCCGACGCCTGGGCCGGCCGGCCGTTCTTTCAGTTGCGTTTCCGCCTGACGGCGACCACAGGCGCGGTCCTTGTACTGGCACTGCTCGTGGTCGATGCGATCCGCCCTGCGGTCATCTACGCCGATCTGGAGATCCCGCCAATGATGGTCGCCCCCCAACGTATCCTTACCCTTCTCTTTTGGACTCTGGTTGTATTGGCAGCGGTCAGTAGCCTGCCATGGTTGAAGCAGCACATGGTGGCGGCCACTGTGGTCGCCTCGGTCTGTATCGTGTTCGGGATGTGGCTCGAACGCTGGATCATCATCGTGCCGACTCTCAGCCACCCCCTCTTGATCGAATGGGCGCGCTACACACCGACGCTGACCGAATGGTCCTTGACGATCGCTTCGTTTGCACTGTTTGTCCTCCTTTTGATGGTCTTTTTCAAGCTATTCCCGCCAGTCTCGATTTGGGAAGTCGCGGAAGGACGTATCCTGGAGAAAGCGCGTTCAGTGGTCGAAATCCCGTTGCCCGAACGCACACCTACACCCGCGAGCGCAAAAAGATGGAACGCACTCGCCGTTTCACTTGGAGCCGCTAAGATGCCATCTGCAACCCAACGCGCCGGCACCCGGGCTGCGGTCTACAGTGCCCTGGCGGAAGCGCTGGTCGAACCCCAGGACCAGCTGGTTGACGTGCTTATCACCGCCAGTGCACGCGGGACTTGGGATTTGGGCTCGAGGACCTGCGAACGCACATTGGAAGCACTGACAGCTTTGCTGCCAATGGACCTTGGCGTGCTACTGGACCAGTATCGGCGGACGATGAATCCGGCGGGTCGCCGTCCTCCGGCGCTCTACGAATCGCTGCACCGGCACGGTCACTTGATGGGAGAAGCCTCGACGCGCTGTCGAGCGCTGGTATCGTCCGCTGGGCGTCGCGCCTGCCCAAGGCGAACTGCCCGACCATGCCGGCGTCGAGTTGGCTTTTTTGGCCGGTCTCGCCGCCGCCGAGGGCGAATGTACAGGAACCGGGCCTAATCGTCTACGTCGACTACGGCTGCGACAGACGCAGAAGATGTTTTTACGCGAACATGCCGGCACGTGGTTGCCTGAATTGGGAACAAGCCTGATCGCCGCCGGCCAACCATTTTATGTTGTGGTCGGCGACTGGTTGGGTAGCTTTGTGGCCGAAGAGATCGACGGGCGCAACGAGCGCCGATCGGTCGGTCCGCTCCGGCCGACGCTCGACTCGGATGTGTACTGTACGCTTTGCGGTCTGTGCAGTCGCAGCTGTCCGGTCCATGCATTGCTCATGGTCGAGGACGATCAGCATACTGCCTTGCTCCTGGATAGGGTGCGCTGTACCGGCTGTAGTCGTTGCGTGAGTGTCTGTCCCGAGGCGATCCTCGCCATGCAAACCCAATCGAAAGGGCGCGTACCGGCTTCTGACCTCCTGAGTTTGAAGGAATCACCACGCCAAGCCTGCCCGAAGTGTGGCCGTCCGACCGTTAGCCAGGCGGAGATGATCGGTGTTCTTTCCCGGCTCCAGGCCGACGCTGAACTGGCAAGTCGTCTGTCACTTTGTCCGCAATGTAAAGCGCTGAACTGAGGGTGCCATGAATTTCCCAATGGATAGTCCGTTCTTTCAATTCCTGTACTGGCTGATGAATACGCCGGGTTTGGGCGGAATCGCCGTGGTCGGGTTGGCAGCTGCACTTGCCGTCATCTTCGCCACAACGCTGTTCTGGATCGGGTCCGGCGCCAAAGCCAAAGAAGCGAATACCTATGCATATCCGACACCGGCGCTTCACGACCACCGATAGGAAGGTAACCGATGAATCTTCTAATTGCATTTGCTGTGGCTCTACTCGTACTACTCCTGCTGGTTTGGCCCGCGACCAAGATCGTCAAGCAATGGGAGCGTGGCATCGTCCTTCGCTTCGGCCGTCTTGTCAGCACGCGTAGTCCGGGGCTGAACATCATCACGCCATGGGTTGACCGTATGGTCAAAGTTGATACTCGTGTGGAAACCATGGTGGTGGATCCGCAGGAAGTGATCACCAACGACAATGTGACGGTCTCGGTTGACGCTGTCGTCTATTTTCAGGTGGTCAGCGCCGAGGCCGCAATCACCAAAGTCGTCAACTACGAGCGGGCGACGACTCAAATTGCGCTGACCACGTTGCGTAGCGTGTTGGGTCAGTCACAGTTGGATGAACTGCTGGCCAACCGGGAGCGCATCAACGACCGGCTACGCCAGATCATCGACCAACATACAGAACCCTGGGGCATCCAGGTGACAGCCGTCGAGGTCAAGGATGTGTTGCTACCTGAAAATCTACAACGAGCTATGGCCCGGCAGGCTGAGGCTGAACGTGAGCGACGCGCCAAAGTTGTCCATGCTGTCGGCGAACATCAGGCGGCAGAGGAGTTGGCCCAAGCGGCGCACATCATTGCCGCCGAGCCGATCAGTCTGCAACTGCGCTATCTGCAGACATTGGTCGAGATGGCGGGCGAACGCTCCAGCACCATCATCCCGCTGCCGCTCGATGTGATTGGGCAGTACAGGCAGCCCTGAGCACCAACGGCGCAAAGGAGAAATAATGCATCATGTCGCCCAAATGGCTTCGCATCGGCATCGGAATCGTTCTGCTACTGCTCGCGGCGTGTGCATCCCAATCGACGCCGGCGGGCCCGGCCGGGCCCGCCGGCGAGATGGGGCCGCAAGGCGTGCCAGGACCATCAGGACCGCCCGGTCCTGATGGTCCACCCGGTCCTGATGGTCCTGACGGACCGGTTGGTCCGGCCGGACCACCGGGTAAATCCTATGCTGCGCTCGGCGAAGGGCTACATGCTGAACTGATCAGCGCCGTCTTCGATGAAGACGGCCGGCCGACCGTCACCTTGGCGCTGACGGATGACAATGGTCGTCCCTTGCCGTTGGATGTGATTGAGGGATACGGATTCACCGTCGCGCAGGTCGTCGTGGATGAAGAATCGGCGATCAGTCGCTATCGCAACTTGCTGACCCACACGATAGAGGGGCAAACTTTCACCCGCGGCGACGAAACAGTGTCGCCGGCGCTGGCCACCGCAACCCAAGCCTTCGCCGAGTCCGGTGGCGTTTGGAGCGATGTGGGTGACGGACACTTCACCTACACGTTTGCCAATCTGCTCAGCGACGAAGTCGACCTGGGTTTGACCACCGTCATCGGTCTCTATGCCGACCGCAACGGCCGCACTGCGGTTGCCAACGATCTCCTCACATTTGTGCCGGACGGCGGAGATGTGCAGGACGTGCGCGAGGTTGTATCGACAGAAGGCTGCAATCGCTGCCACAATCCTCTGGCTGCGCACGGCGGTGCCCGGCGTGAGGTCGAACTGTGCGCCACCTGTCACACCGATCAGACTATCGATCCAGAGACGGGAAACAGCATGGACCTACGAGTATTGGTCCATCGGATCCATGCCGGCGTCCACCTGCCGACGGTGCAGGCTGGTATCCCCTACGAGGTCGTCGGCTTTCGCCAAACACTCCATGATTTTTCCGGCGTGATCTTGCCCCAAGACATTCGTAACTGCACGACCTGTCACGCCGACAGCATCAACGCCGAGTATTACAAGACCAAACCGCAGATCGCGGCTTGCGTCGCATGCCACGACAATGTTAGGCTGGATGTCGGTGAGAATCATCCTGGATCCAAACCGCGAGCCGACAACACTTGCGTGGAATGTCACGAGCCTGACGATGGAGAATTTGACGAATCCGTCACCGGCTCCCACACCATACCGCTCAAGTCAACGCAACTAGACGGTGTCAACTTCGAGATAGTGAGTGTTGACAGCGTGTTGCCAGGCGGTTCGCCAATCATCACGTTTCAGACGACAAACGACGCCGGTGAGTCGATTGCGCCTGATGCCATGGCTTATCTGGCGGCCACGCTGGCCGGCCCCACTGCCGACTACGAAGATCGAGTGACTGAGATCATCTATCAGGCAGACTCGGATTCACCATCCGCTGCGCATCGTCTGTCCAGCGGGCTGTACCAATACGAGTTCAGCACCACACTTCCCTCTGCTGCAGTAGGAACCTATGCCGTGAGTCTGGAGGGCTATATCGAAGAGAAGCTACGTCGCGTCCAAGAGCCCATTGTGGATGCGGGTCTCAACCCGGTGGTTTACGTCAGCATCGACGACGACGAGCCTGTGGCGCGCCGCACAGTTGTGGATTCAGCACTCTGCAACAGCTGTCATGACGAACTCGCCGCGCATGGAGGCGTGCGCCGGAGTATCGAGTATTGCCCGACTTGCCACAACCCGACCGCGACAGACGAAGTTGGACGTCCGGAGGAGGCGATGCCACCTCACTCACTCGACTTCAAACGCCTTATCCATCTGCTCCATCTAGGATCGGACAGAACACAAACGCCCTATATTCTCTACGACAGCGAAGGTGCTGCACATGATTTCACTGCGCTCGGTTTTCCAGGCCGGATTGGCGCGTGCACATCCTGCCACCAAGCGGATACCTATGCACTCCCGTTGGCGAGTACGGTTCTGCCCACCACGATTTCTCAAGCCGGCAAGAAAATCGCCACGATCCCGCCGGCGCAAGCCGTGTGCACCAGTTGTCACGATGCGGCTGCGGTCGCCGGACACGCCGAACTAGAGACCACTGCCGGTGGCATGGAGACCTGTGAGGTCTGTCATGGTCCCGGCCGCGAATTTGCTGTTGCAGAGAAACATCACCTAGCACCGTAAGCCATAGCAGAGAAGAGGCAATGCGTGAGAGGTTCCAGGGAGGTCAAAGATGGCGGACTTACAATGCCCATACTGCCGGAGCGAAAATGTCCGTACGGAGAACAGGCTCCGGTCACCGCGCACGAGTAGTGTGCAGAATTCGGTCGGTCAGTGGAGAATCGGCTGCGGCGTCTCCCTCGTAGTGATCGCTGTATTGGTTGGCGGGATCAGCCTGCTGATTCGCAACTACTGGCTGGGCGCGGAAACAGGCACAGCAGCCATGCAGATCGCGCTGCTGGCGTTCGTCTTTGCAGCAGCCGTGCTGGCCATGACGATTTTCTTTTCACGGTGGGTGCCCTTTCAGCGCCATACCTGTCAGGAATGTGAGCGCGTCTGGGTCTCGGAGTCTCGCCAGAACAGCGCCGAGCAGCTGGAGAATTCGGCGTGATCCTTGCTGATCAACGCAACGGCGTCCTGATGGGTGCTGACCGATTCTGAGAGACAGATTCTCTGACAGTGCGGATGTGTTATACTGCGCGAAGATCAGTGTAGAGACCTACCCACCAAGGAATATCGCCATGACTTTTCGCATCGCCGCGATCCAGATGAACACGCGGGCAGACAAGGCGGAAAACCTGTGCAAAGCAGGCGACGCTCATCGACCAGGGCGTTCGCCAAGGCGCCGATTTGGTGGCATTGCCGGAAATGTTCAATGTCTACGGGACCACGGAAGAGATCCGGGCCGGACGTGAAGCGCTTGGCGGTGAAACCAGCCGATTTCTGCAGCAGAAAGCACAGGAACACGGCATCTATATTCACGGTGGCAGCATCCCGGTCCTGGTGGAGACCGGCGACAAAGCGTGGAACATGACGTTGGTCTACGACCCAGCCGGTGAATTGGTGGCCAGCTATAAGAAGATCCACCTCTTCGATATTGACATAACCGGCAAAGTTGCAGCCAACGAATCGTCGCGCTATGAGGCCGGCACGGAGATGGTCACCTTTGAGACCGAGTACGGCCAGATGGGACTGACCATCTGTTACGACATTCGCTTTCCGGAACTCTACCGAGCGTTGACACTGGCGGGCGCCCGGGTCATCTTTCAGCCGTCGGCCTTCACACTCTACACAGGCAAGGATCACTGGGAACCACTCATTCGCGCCCGCGCGATCGAGAACCAGGTCTATATGGTCTCGCCGGCGCAGATCGGCGTTCACGCCGGCAGCCAATTCTGCTACGGCAATGCGATGATCGTCGATCCGTGGGGTACCGTTCTTGCCCGGGCCCCGGAACGCGAGTGCGTCATCGTGGCCGATATCGACTACGTTGCACAGGACAAAGTACGCGCCGGTTTGCCATCGCTCAAACATCGACGCCCGTCGGTGTACGGTGGCGGATAGCGCCTATAGCTCCGTCAGCAATGAGGTCAGCAATGCGGCGCGACCGGAAATCTGGTCGGTTTCGATATGTTCGTGATCGGCGTGGGCACCGTGACCCGGAACACCGAGACCATCCAGTGTGGGAATCCCTAATGCCGCAGTCCAGTTGCCGTCGCTGCCGCCGCCGGTCTCGCCCTCCTGCAACTCCAGACCCAGCTTCCGTCCAATGACCTGGGTGCGGCGAAACAGATCGACCGTTATGTCGCGTTCCAGGGGCGGGCGGTTGGGCGCACCGGTCACCTCGATGCGGGCGCCGGACAGGATCGGCGTCAGTCCACGCATGCCTGCGGTAACGCGCTCGACCTCGCCGGCCGTCCAGGCGCGAATGTCGACCTTCGCCGTAGCACGTGCCGGGATGACGTTGCTCTTGGTGCCGCCCTGCACCACACCCACACTCACCGTCGTACCTTTTTCCCAGTCCGAAAGAGCCTCGATCGCGTGAATTTGGTGCGCCAGCTCCCGGATCGCACTGATTCCCCTTTCCGGCTCGACTCCGGCATGGGCCGCACGACCCGTGATATCGACGCGAAAGTCGCCGCCGCCCTTGCGTGCCGTCTTGATCACCCCACCGGGTAAGGGGGACTCCATCACCAGCACATATTCGGATTTGCGTGCTTCAGCTTCGATCAACGTACGTGACATACGGCTGCCCATTTCCTCGTCGCTGTTAATCAGAATCGTCACCGGGCGCGGGAGTTCCAGCCTCAAATCCCGGACCGCCCGCAGCGCATACTCGGCCAACATCAAGCTTGTCTGCATGTCGAAGATGCCCGGTCCGTAAGCCTTGCCGTCTTCTTCTATCCGGAACGGATGGGTCTCCAGCGAGCCGACGGGCCAGACTGTATCGTAATGGCAGAGCACGAGCGCCTGCTTGACGTCAGCAGCCGCGTTTTGGTGCCCGTACCGCGCCACCAGATGATTGCCGCGGTCGGAACAGGCAACAACCTCTACCTCCGCACCGACGTCACGCATTCGGCCGGCGAGATAGACAGCAAAGGCATCACAACGCGCCTTGTCGTCGCTGGGCGTCTCCTGGGTCACAAGCAGACGAATCGCATCGATCATTTCCGGGTGGCACCGGTCAAAATAGGTCAGCAAACTCTGATCAGGCATTTGTGGCTCCGATAGTTCTGTGATTTGAGTAGAGGCAGAAGCCGACTACTGCAGTCCGTGTAATATCACAGCAGAAGTTCGACCGGTTTGCCTGTGGGGGAACTCTCGGTAGATTTCTGCCGGCATATACGACATCCATTACGAGTCCATTGTATCCACATGCGCAACAATAACCGAATGCAGGACGGACGTATTGCCGGTCGACCATCACCGGTTGCCGTATCCGGTCACTTCCGTCGCCCTATTTGTGCCGATTCGGACTGGTCGGGTGGCTAGGCAGTGACTGTCCACGCCTCCGGTGCAAGATTCAACATTTAGCGGTATGATTTTACCCGATGTAACTTAGCAGACTCAGCCGCAGCAATGTTTTGAGTTGACTGCCACCAACCCGCAACCAACGGGAGGCCGAGCGTGACAAGAAAAATCACTGGAAGCTGGATCGTTTCACTGGCGATCGCGCTTCTGTTCGCTGCCTGTCAAGGTACGGTCGGGCCGCAGGGGGCGATTGGCGATCCGGGCCCACCGGGACCTCAGGGGCAGATTGGGCCTGAGGGTCCACAAGGCGAGGCTGGTCCCGCCGGACCTACCGGCGAGGACGGACTCGACTATCGGCCCGCGGCGTACGTAGGATCCGATACCTGTGCCGAGTGCCACGAAGAACTCTACAGCTCCTTCATGGAGACCGGACATCCGTGGAAGCTCAACAAGGTCATCGACGGCCAGCCGCCGGACTACCCGTTTTCGGAGGTGCCGGATCCGCCGGAAGGCTATACGCTGGGACGATATTCTGTACGTCATTGGCGGCTATGGTTGGAAGGCTCGTTTTATCGACAAAGAGGGCTATATCATCACCGGAGATGAGAACGCAGCCGACCCAGTACAATCTCGAGAATGATCGGCCTTGATATGGGCGACGACTGGGTCGCCTACCATGCCGGCGAAGAGAAACCCTATGACTGTGGTGGCTGTCACACCACCGGCTATATCCCGGAAGGCAATCAGGACGGCCTGCCCGGTCTGATCGGCACGTGGGCCGAGGATGGCATCGGCTGTGAGGCCTGTCATGGCCCGGGCAGCAACCATGTGAACGATCCCTATATGGTTCCTGTCACAGTCGATCGCGATTCGGAGCTGTGCGGACAATGTCACATTCGCGGCGATGTGACCGAAATCGATGCCAGCGATGGTTTTATCAACCATCACGAGCAGTATGAAGAGCTGTTCGAATCCAAGAAAGCGCGTCATGCGCTGCGTCGATTGCCACAATCCCCACCAGACCGTCAAGTATGCCAGCGGACTTGGCATCAAGACTGAGTGTGAGAACTGTCACTTCGAGAATGACATTTATCAGAAGATCACCGACCGCCGCCATGCCAAGTGCATTGACTGCCATATGCCCTATGTGACCAAGAGTGCGGTGGGCGATCCCGAACAGTACAGCGGCGATCTTCGTACCCATCTCATGGCGATCAATCCGCTGGCCAAGTCCCAGTTTGACAACGATGGAACCTCTTCCCAGCCGTATCTGGCTCTCGACTTCGCCTGTCGCGGCTGTCACAACGAAGATGGCCGGGCGCCCAACTTGACAGATGACGAGTTGCAGGAATTCGCCGTCGGCTTCCACGATCGAGACCAGGCGGGCACTGGCAACAGACGATAGGATGCGCCTGCCCAATGGATTTACCAGGCCCACAGTTTACGATTGATCTCCCTGCACGAAGCGTGATTGAGCCATAGATGAATCTGCTGCCAAAGAATTTATTGAGCCACAGATGGACACAGATGGACACAGATCGCAATCAGTTTTGCTCTGACGATCGGTCTTTCACCATCGCAGGACCGACTGGCAAAGTTGTTGATCCTATCTATGTGAAGCTGTCTCCATCGGGCACTCCTTTCAGTGGTCCGATGCCCGTGCAACAATGGCGAAGATGGATGGCGCTTGTCATACTCTTCTGTACATCGGTTGTCGTGGTCCTCTGCTTCAATGTTCAAAGCTCTTACGCCCAGGCGCCGGTCGACAGTGCTTGCCGTACCTGCCATGGCGATTCGGAGAGCGAACTTCTGTTGCCGTCAGGTGAGAGTCTGCCGGTTCTGGTCCACCTGCAAGAGTTGGACAGTTCGGCACATGGCCCTTCTTCAGGACAAAGTTGCCGGACTTGCCATCAGGAAAAGACGCGTTATCTCTATCCCCATGAAGCGTTGCCTGGCTCGGTCAATTCGGCCCACGACTACACCGTTGCGGCCTCGGCGCAGTGCGAGAACTGCCATTACCCTCACAATCCTTTTCACAGCGACAACTCTGGGGCAGACGAAGCCCTATGCGTCGACTGTCACGGCAACCATGATGTGGCACCGTTTGAGGAAATGCTCGCCGTCATGCCGGCCAAGTGTCTGGCCTGCCACGACGACCAACCGGACACGTGGGCCAGCGAACTCTTCGCAGAACGTCGTGGGCTTGGCGCCGGCGCGGCCGGGTATGCCGGCAGCGTGCGCTGTCTCGGCTGCCATGAGGATCTCTATTTGGGCTGGCTTGAGACCCGTCATGCCCAGACGATCCACGACGCCAAGGCGAATCCAGCCGCCATTCTAGGCGACTTCATGCGAGATGATCCGCAGCGCCCATTTACTCTGGAGGATGTTGCGCTGACCGTCGGTGGGATTCGTCAGCAGAAATACATCACGCAAACGGCGGAGAGGCGCGTTTTATGTGCTGCCGGCCCAGTGGAACGTTGAGACCGAGGAATGGGTCGCCTATCATGCCGACGGGTGGCAGGAGACTCGACTGGCGTCAGAAGTGCTGCCGGCTGCCACGTGACGGGGCTGGACACCTCGAGATGCTGGGAATTCACCGAGTTCGGCATCGGCTGTGAGAGTTGTCACGGGCCGGCGCTGGCCCACTCCCGGAATCCGGAGGAGGTCAAGCCCTTTGCCGCGGCCGACGATCAGGTCTGCGGCGCCTGCCACAGCCGTGGACAGTCGCCGGATGGCCTGCCCTTCCCTGCCGGCTACCGCCCGGGCGACACGTTGACCGATCACTTCACCTTCACGACCGATCCGGAAGATTTCTGGCCTGACGGCAGCGCGCGCATTACACAACCAGCAATATCTGGATTGGCAACTCGGCAGTTCCATGGCGCAGGCCGAATCGACACAAGCTGTGCCTCGTGCCATGCCGTCCATGATCCCGGACACGGGCGGGCGCAACTGATACGAACCGTTGAACGAGGTCTGCTTGCAGTGCCACAATGACAAGCGCAGGATCATCGAGCACATGCCCTATCATGAGGCGGCCAGCCGGAGCCATGACTTCACGCTGTGCGGACTGCCACATGCCGAAGATGGCCACCAGCGCCACGCCCTTCGACAGCAGCAGTCACTCCTTCCACCAGCCGAATCCCGC
Organism: uncultured Chloroflexia bacterium; assembly: GCA_963715415.1. GTDB lineage: Bacteria > Chloroflexota > Anaerolineae > Caldilineales > Caldilineaceae > JAWKOK01. Next base: position 55,819 of record CAVQSG010000059.1, read on the forward strand.
AGGGCAGCATCGACCACGGCGGATTGGAGGTCATGCCCAATGCCTGCAATCACTGCCATGACGGACACGGCGAAGATCCGGAGTGGGCACTGCAGACGATTGCCTACGCCGCAGATTTCCAGTCAGCGTCGGCGTTTCGGCGTTTGCCCGGCCCGACGGCGACACCGCCGCCGCCTCCGACGCCGCTGCCCTCGGTCGGCGAACCGGTCGAGCGGATGGAAGATTCCGACCGGACGCTGGCTGCGGTGCGACCGTGATTTGTGCAATTGCGGGTCTCCTCGGGGTGATCGTCGTTGTGACGGTCCTATGCGTCTCTTCGTACAAGGAGAACGCGGAATGTTTGAACGTATGGGACGTTTCTTTTCACCCGGGTCCAAATTCTTCGATTTGGGTGCGCGTTTCTGCCCTATGCCACGCTGGCCTTTTTTGCCATGGTGGCCTTCATCATCGCCGGCGCAGGCTGGGAATACACCAACAGTTCCGAGTTCTGCGGCACCACTTGCCACACCATGCCGCCGGAGTATATCTCCTATCCTGCACTCGCCCCATGCCAATGTCAAGTGTGTGGAATGCCATATCGGTCGCGCCACCATTGCCACCCAGTTTACGCGCAAGGCACAGGATATCACCCATGTGATCCAGTTTGTCGGCGCCGATTACGAACTGCCGATCTACTCAAATCATTGCGCCCGGCCACGGAAGTCTGTGAAAAGTGTCACAATCCCGACAAGTTCTCTGCCGACTAGGTAGCGCGAGTTTCAACGCTACGACGCCGCAAAGAACAACGAAGAGGTTCTGGAGTACATGGCCTTCAAGACCGGTGGCGGCACCTTTCGCGAGGGACGCGGCAAAGGGATCCACTGGCACATCGAAAACGATATCGAGTATATCGCCACCGACGATCCGCATCTGGAGCAGGAGATTCCCTGGGTACGGGTCACCTATGCCGACACGCGGCGAGGTCGAAGAGTACGTGGACGTCGAGGCCGATTTGCCGGCGGATTTTGTCGACCCAGAACGCCGACAAGATCAAGACCATGGACTGCGTGACCTGCCACAATCGCGTCTCCCACGTCTTCCCGACGCCGGACGATGCCCTGGATGACGCCATGGCACGCGGCGTGATCATCGCCTGACGATTCCCTACTTCAAACAGAATGCCGTCGCGGTCATGGAGCGCCAATATCCGACCATGGACGAGGCCCTACGCGCCATCCGTGGGCTCGAAGGGGTATTACGAGGTCAACTACCCGGACTATTACGCCGCTAACTCACGAACCGGTCGATGCCGCAGTGGATGAAGTTGCTGACCCTCTACCAGAACGATGGTCTTCCCCACCATGGACGCCAGTTGGACATCCCATCCCGACAACCTGGGCCACAAGGATTGGGCCGGCTGTTTCCGCTGTCACGATGGCAAGCACATCAACGAGCAGGACGAGAGCATTCGGATCGAGTGCAATCTCTGCCACTCGATTCCCCAACAAGGCCCACTGGACGGCTCCGCGCCCCTGCTGACGCTTGAGGATGCGTTTGAACCGGAATCGCACGTTGACGCCAACTGGCTCTCGCGCCACCGCTTCGAGTTTGACGATACCTGTGAGGGCTGTCACGATGTGTCAGATCCGGGCGGCGTCAGCGACACCAGCTTCTGCGGCAACAGCGCCTGTCACGCCACCGAGTGGAAATATGCCGGATTCGATGCGCCGAGCATCATCGAATTGACCAACGTCTTGACAGGCCGATCTGCCCACCTATCCCGAAGTCGATCCTGACATGGGATGAACTGGTTGGACCAATCCTGGAGGCCCGCTGTGTCGCCTGCCACGGCGGCACCGCCGGTCTCGACCTGGATACATACGAAGGAGCTATGGCCGGGGGCAATCTAGGCCCTGCCATCGTCCCCGGCGACGCCGACGAAAGTTTGCTGGTTCAGCTTCAACGTGAGGGCCATCCGAATAGCCTAGCTCCCCGAGAACTAGAGTGGATCGTCCAATGGATCGACGAAGGCGCACCGGAAAGCGAAGCCAGACCTCGGACAGCTGCGATCTGGTCAGTCGCTTGTTTCTGTTTCGCGACTGATCGTATTTGCGATCGGCCACACTTCCGCGACCGCGGCTGCAACCGCCGGCCTGACAGCGCGTGCCGGCTCTGCCACGCCGACAAAGAGGAAGAAGTACGCGCTGCCCAGCGGCGAGACGCTCGATCTTGGCGTCGACCTGGCGTGCTGGAAGCGTCGGTGCATGGCACCGGGCGCCATCCGCAGTTAGCTGCACCGACTGCCACGGCGGCCAGGAACGAGTACCTCTTTCCCCACGCACCAAACTCTGCCACAGTCGCTGCCAGGAGTTTCATCGCCGCAATTGCAGCGCAACTGCGAGACCTGTCACGACGTCTGCCGGTCACCACAATCCCGGCCACCTGGATGCGGCGCCGGACAACCGTGCGATTCCCAACTGTGTCGACTGCCACGGCGGGCACGACGCTGCGATGCCATCGCCATGGCCGAAGATCCGGTCGGCTGCTTGCCAGAGCTGTCATCAGGACTTTGACCACCCGCAGACCGCAGCGCGCCCATGCCGAACTGATGGCCGCACTCGGTCCGGATCAGGACTGCGAGCACCTGTCACAACGGCGACACCCAATCGCCACGCCTGATGCCCAGTGCAAGAGCTGCCACACCCTGATGCAGGGCGACAAAGTGTTGCAGTCAGGCGAGGCTATCTCGCTGCACGTGGATTTGACAGTGCTTGCCAATTCGGTACATGGCCTTCATCAGGTCAATGTCGAAGACCGCAATCCGTTGCTCTGTACGGACTGTCATGTCGACCAAGAGCGCTATGGCTTCCCCCACGAGGAGCTCACCGCCACCGACCTGCGCCAGCTGCGTCCTTGAGATGGACGATATCTGTCAGTCGTGCCAGAGGAAATCTTCGACAGGCAGCGTGATAGTGTCCACGCTGCGGCCCAAGAAGAGGGGATGCTGGTGGCCGCAACCTGTGTCGACTGTCACGGTAATCACGAGCATCCAACCGCCCGACGAGCCGCGTGAGCGTGTCTCCCAGACCTGTGGTCGTGCCATTCGACCATCAATGCCCAATATGAGCAGAGCGTCCACGGCGCGGCGCTGCTGGGCGAACAGAACCCGACGTACCCGTCTGCACCGATTGCCACGGCGTCCACGACATTCACGATCCCACGACGGCTGAATTTCGTGTCATGTCCCCTGACATGTGTGCCGACTGTCATGCCGACGATGAGTTGATGGCGCCTTATGGCATTTCAACCAATGTGTTCGATACCTATGTTGCCGATTTTCACGGCACGACAGTGGAGCTCTTTGAAAAGCAGTCGCCGGAACAAGAGACCAACAAGGCTGTCTGCTACGACTGCCATGGCATCCACGATATTCTGCCGGCTACCGATGAACACTCGCATGTCATTCGTGAAAACTTGTTGACTACCTGCCGGCAGTGTCATCCCGATGCCGACGCCAATTTTTCGGCGGCCTGGACAAGTCATTTTGAGCCTTCTCTGGAGCACAACCCGCTGGTCTTTCTGGTCGACTGGTTCTATCGGCTGCTCATCCCGGCTGTCCTCGGTGGGTTTGCCCTCTTTATCGGTAGCGACGTCTATCGTATGATTCACACGCGCAAGGATCGAAAGGAGGACAACCATGGCGACACATAGGAACGGTGCCTATCGCAGGTTCGATCTGGGTCAGCGCATCGAACACGGCGTTCTAATCGTCAGTTTTTCACTGCTGGCGATCAGTGGGTTGCCCCAGAAGTATCCGGACTCCTGGTGGGGCGAGACCATGATCCGCCTCATGGGTGGCATTGAGATGACCAGGGTGATTCACCACGTCGCAGCCATCGTGCTGATTTTGCAGGTGGTCTACCACGTGCTCGTACTCGGGTACAGGCTCTGGGTGCTACGGTATCCCCTCGACATGATGCCGGGTTGGCGTGACGTCCGGAACGCCATCGGCGTCTTGGGCTACAACCTCGGCAAAATGACCTCACCTCCGCGGATGGGCCGGTATACGTTTGGCGAAAAGCTGGAGTATTGGGCGGTCGTCTGGGGGACGCTCATCATGGTACTCACCGGTTTCGTCCTATGGAACCCGATCCTGGTTACCCGTTTTCTACCGGGCGAGTTTGTCCCGGCGGCCAAGGCCGCACACGGTGGAGAGGCGCTGCTGGCAGTCTTGTCCATCATCACCTGGCACGTGTTCAACGTCCACATCAAACACTTCAACCGCAGCATGTTCAGCGGATATCTTAGCCAGCATGTCATGGAAGAAGAGCATGCGCTCGAACTCGAGGCCCCGGCTACCGTAAAGCCAGCCACCAAGACGCTGCGCACACGGCGTGCGATTTATCTGCCTTTGGCTGCTATCATCACGCTGGTCATGATGGCAGGCGTCTATCTCTTCCTCACCTATGAACATACGGCGATTACAACCGTCCCACGCCAAACGATTGACGTATATGTCCCGGTGGACAATGAGACGAGTCCGTAAAATAATTCACAATTGCCTGTTGAAAGATTACCGGAAGTCTGATAGTATATGAACCACCCTATTCACAGTACTGATCGATTCGAGTACCCACCCCAATATTGACGCAATCTGTTGTCAGCGCAGCGGCGTTTTCACTGAATTTTGCGTTCGTATTGGCTTTTGTCATTATTGCAGTTCACATCCCAGATTGCAGAAAGGAGGCCACTGCTCTGAAAACTCATCTACGCAGTAACCAGTACGTTTGACCGGTCACATAATTCTTGCAAGAATCCCGTCCCTTACTCCCGGGAGGAGGACACTATGCGGAGAAGTGTGTGGCTCGCAACGATCCTGGCTGTACTCCTAATGTTGGTGTTGTTCAGGTTGTGCGGCGAACGACAAGATGCCGAAGGGACCATGGACGTCGAAGTTCCGTTCCTGTTGGACTGGATGGGTTCGGGCCATGCCGATGCGAGGCAGAGGCCTTTGTCCATTGGAATGAAGACGATCCGGCCCAAGTCCTGCAGAACTGCGCCAAGTGCCACAGTGAAGGCGGTCATCTCGACTTCCTGGGCGTGACGGCACAGAAGCAGGCGTCGTCGACAACCGGCTGCCGATCGGCACACGTTGTGACTTGTGTCACCTGTCACAACGACGTCACCATCTGCACAAAGACCAGCGTGGTCATGCCGTCCGGCCTTGAGCTCACCGGACTGGGCGATGAATCACGCTGTATGGAGTGTCATCAGGGACGCGAGTCGACCATTAGCGTCAACCAGAGCATTGATGATCTGGGTCTGACGGAAGATGTCGATACCGTCAGTGAGGATTTGGGCTTCCGAAATATTCACTACTACGCCGCGGCGGCCACCAAGTACGGCACGCTGGCCAAGGGTGGGTATGAATATGACGGCATGTCCTACGACGGCAACTTCGTCCATGTCGAGCCGTTCGACACCTGTATCGAGTGCCACAATCCACATACGCTGGAATTGGAGATCGAGGCAGTGTGCGACCTGTCATGAAGGCGTCGACCTCGTCGAAGATCTGCAGAACGTGCGCATGGCCGGCTCCACTGTGGACTATGACGGCGACGGCGACATCGAGGAAGGCATCTACTTACGAGCTGGAGGGTCTGCGCGAGATGCTGAACACGGCGATGCAGGCCTATGCCAATGAAGTATCCGGCACGCCGATCGTCTACAACGCCGACAGCTATCCCTACTTCTTCATCGACGCCAATGCCGATGGCGCTATCGATGACGGCGATGCCGAGCGCTACAACGCCTGGACGCCACGCCTGCTCAAGGCCGCCTACAACTACCAGGTGTCCAAGAAGGATCCCGGGGCCTTTGCCCACGGCGGCAAGTACATCATCGAGTTGATGCACGACTCGATCATGGACCTGAACGAGGCCATCGCCGAGCCGGTCGACCTGAGCAACGCGCATCGCATCGACGCCGGTCACTTCGCCGGTTCGGAAGAAGCCTTCCGCCACTGGGATGAGGACGGCGCCGTCCCCGGCTCGTGCGCCAAGTGTCACTCGTCCGGCGGCCTGCCCATGTTCCTCGAGCGAGGGTGTGACCATCTCGCAGACACCGTCCAACGGCTTCCTGTGCACGACCTGTCACGACGATCTGCGAGGAGTTCACCCGCTATGAGGTGGAAGAGGTCACCTTCCCCAGCGGCCTGACCGTGTCGGCCGAAGATGCCGACAACAACCTCTGTATGACCTGTCATCAGGGTCGCGAGTCCACGGTGTCAGCGTCGACAAGCTGATCGGCGATGCGGCCGACGACGAGGTCTCCGACGCGTCTGCGCTTCCTCAACGTCCATTACTTCGCTGCCGGCGCAACCCGCTACGGTACCGAAGCCAAGGGCGCGTATGAGTATGACGGCAAGGAGTACGTCGGCTTCTTCGACCACTGCCAATGTCAACAGCTGTACCGACTGTCACGACACGCATAATCTGCAGGTCGAAGTGGGAGGACTGTACCGAATGTCACGAAGAAGTGGAGACCAAGGACGACCTTGATGAACATTCGCTACAACTTCGCCGACTATGACGGCGACGGCGATGACGAAGAAGGCGTGGCCATCGAGATTGCGGACCTGCGCGATGCGCTCTACGCCGCATGCAGGCCTATGCCCCGACGACGGTCGGTACGGGCATCTATCTACAATGACGCACGCCTATCCGTACTTCTTCGTCGACGCCAACGGTGACGGCGAAGTCGGTGAGGACGAGACCGACCGCTACGGTACCTGGACACCGCGCCTGCTCCGCAGCAGCATACAACTATCAGTATGCCAGCAAGGATCCCGGGCGTTCGTCCACAACGCTCCTTACGTCGCTCCAGTTCCTGTACGACAGCATCGAGGACTTGGGTGGTGATGTCTCAGATCTGATACGGCCGGAAATCGAGTAGTTGGCGACCGGCTGTTCAGCTGTACAGCACAAAAAAACTGGGCCGAGATCTCGGCCCAGTTTTTTTGTGCTGTGGGATTGTCACCAGCTTACTCCGTCAATGGCCAGGATTCGCGCCAACTGATTGCCGCTGTCCCAGATGGAAAACGAGCGTGCATCGCAGCCGAAGATGGTCTCATGCAGTCCGTCGCCGTTGCTGTCACCGTTGGCCGTAGTGGTCTTCATCCGACCCAGGTTGGCAGCTTCCTGCAGCCCTCTGTGGGGAGATTATTGACTTCCGGGCATACAGCAGAACGCCCGTGGACCATCGCTCACCTGCGTTTTGGGGCAGATGCGCCTGTTGGCAGTGCCTGGGTGTTCGTAAGGAAACGACTGCCAGCGGTTTGCGCCAGCTCCTGCACAGTGTCCGCCAACCCTACCCAGAACGCCACACCTGCGTTGTTGCTGGGCAGTCAACATCGTCAATCCCGGCAGACCTTGTCCTGTTCCTGCCGGAGATGGTGTAGCCGGATTTCTGTCGTGGAATTAACGCCCAAACGACCTAGTTTGGGAATGCGTAGCCGGTTGGCCCAAAGCCCAGCTTCTCGATGGCCGGCTGTGTATCGACCATGTGCCGGGTAATCAATATCTCACGGGAAAGCAGGTGCTGTTCACGTGTGAGCATCTGTGGGATACCCGGCAGTTCCAGTAGACTCTGTTTCTCGTCGTTGTTGACCTGTAGTGCTATCCCAACCATCAGTGCCAAACCTTTCGGATCGGTGGGTAGGTTTGTCAGCTTGACTTCGGACTGACTGGCCTTGGCAATGAGCTCAACGTATTCGAGGATCATGGGACGAACTTCCTCGGTCAGTTGTTGGGCCTGCCGCGTTGCACCGTTGACCACAGGCATGTGGCGCACCGTTGCCGTCAGATACGACTTGCTGTGGTCAACCTCTTCAATGCGAAAGCGCTGCTTGCCGACGGTGATGATGCTCATGCGGCCATCAGGCATTTTCTGTACGCGACGAATGTGTGCTGCAGTGCCAACGGCATGGGGCTTGACGGCTATGCCGGCTCGCGTGCCGTTGGCAATCAGCACCACACCAAATGGCGATTTGGTCTCGATACAATGGTTGATCATCTCCCGATAACGATCTTCGAAGATGTGCAGCGGTAAGACCATGCCCGGAAACAATACGACGTTCAATGGGAACAGTGGCATATCCATTATCTCAACTGTCCCTTGTTCATGACGCCAGCCGGCGTGCTCATTTCGGTTCGGGTTCGAGCGATTCATCATAGCTTTCCAAGTGTTGAAGGCGAATAATTTCGACGCAGCAGTTTCTGCGAAGACGTCCATCGGTGTCGGATTTCAGATTTCGTTCATCCGAGCACGAAGCACTAGTCGCTGTCGGTTTTGACATTTATGGTGGCGAAGCATCAGGACATTTCCAGGTCAGGACCATTGTCTAACGCTACCTTCATCAATTCACGAAGTACGGTCGTTGCAAATGCACCCTTTGCCAGAGAAAACTCAGCGATCAGGTTGTTGCCGGTCACTCCATCCTGCACCGAAACAGCAAGATCCGGCGTCAGGAGTCTTCCAATGCGACGCGTTCCATTCGCGCCTGCCCTGGCAAGATCCTCTACACCCACCGTCCCCGTAGTAAGGACCTTGTCTTCCAGCGCACCGGCGACGCGTTGGGCCGTGCGCATCTTGGGACCGAAGAGGGGCGCTGTAAAACTAATTTCCTGTGCGAGATAACGTGCCTGCTCAACGTCAACGTTTTCAACATCGAAAATGCCGCCGGTGTCGTACTTCTTGGCGACGTCTCCGTCAAGAATCGAATCGAATAACTCTGCTTCCACCCGGCGGGCCAGGTAGAGATTACAGAGGTGACTCTGATAAGAGGAGATAAGAAAATTACGTAGCCAGCGGTCTTTGACGTACAGCTTGCGCTGTATGACGGCCAAACCCTGTTCTACATTACGGCCGTTCTGCCCGAAGCGCTGCGGTCCGAAATAATTGGGCAAACCACGGCGCTTTAGCTCGTCTACGATTGCATGGGCTCGGTTCAGCGCTTCTGTACCTTCACAATTCAAATCGGTGATAGTGATGCGAAACCGGTTGCCTAACAAGTGCCCAATCTTCAACTTGTTGGTATGTCGGTCGACCCAGTTGACCGTTATCCCGGTCTCCTTGTCAATCCTCTCGGCGACGCTCTGCAAGTCGGAAGCTGCGGCGTGTTGCACAGTTATGCTGAATGTCTGAGTCGTGCAGGCATGCTTGTCCTTCATCCCTGCAAAGCCGACATCCCGTTCGCTTTTGCCGAAAGTACGCGCCAGTAGACGCTGCACCTCTTTGGTGGTCAATCCCGATTTTGTGAGGTTGACATAGAGATGTTGCCCCTCTCCGCTCGGCGTGTAGAGAGGTAACTCGTCGACAACGAAATGGTCGGGAATCGCGCGTAATTGGCCGCCGATTCCCGGCAGTTCACCAGTAATATACGGTAGGTTCATCACCTTAGAATTCTAACAGTGGAGAAGTTGCGCAGGCAGGAAGATGGGTTCCAAACGATGCACCGGAAATGCACGAACGAAAAAAGCTATTTGGGGTTGCCGAACAGCATATGATAACAGAACGGACTTCCGGTCTTTCCAAGCAATATGAATCCGACATCTTCGAGCCAATGCCGCGTTACCCACGTGGGTACGTAGGCGGGGTCCAGGGCCTCTTCGCTGATGGCGAGACGCGCGGCGGGCCGCAATACGCGCCGAAGCTCCAGAAGAGCACCGTAGCGGTCCGGGATCTGCGGCAATGTTGCGATCAGTACGGCGAGATCGCAGGAATCGTCTTCCAATGGAATGTGTTCAGCACCGGCATGATGACATTGTACGCGCCGGCCGAGCCCTGCGTCCTCAACACGTCGACGAGTTTCGTCCAGCAATGGGCGCTGAAGATCCATCGCGTGTACCGTGCCTTGCTCACCAACCATCCGTGCCATCTCTACCGTGAAAGTGCCCGTACCACACCCCAGATCGAGCACGACCATCCCACTAGTGAAACCGTACAAGCCTAAGGTCTCGGCCGGCTTCCGGTAGCGCAGCCGCAATGGATTGTCGAGCAGGGCGCCGAACTGATGGGGCATTGGCCGCGGTTGCAGAAGACAGCCGATTCTCATGCTCAACTGTGAGCCGAGTACGGAGCCTGTGCTTGCTGCCAAGGAGTTCACTAGAAACTTCACGATGGCTGGTCCAACCGTTCCTCTTTGGTGGTATCCTGCGAATTGCACGGAATCTGTAGTTACGAAGGCGACGGTTCCAGGGCCGGGAAACGAATACGAAGGACCCCACCCTGAAAAACCGCGCCGCTTGCGGACCGCTGGGCAAGAACAGTGGGCAACAGTAGTTCTCGCTTAAAATTGCCGATGCTCACAAAAAGCTCATCACCACGTTTGGTCAACTTTACTTTGTCCAATTCTACGTTGGGTAGCGGCAAGGACAAAATAAAGTCATCTCCCTCTTCTGTAATCTCTTGGGTTTGTCCTACATAGAAGATCGTGCCCGGATCCTGATGGCCAAAGAGGCTCTCGGCCAGGTCGCGCAGACGCTCGACGCCGACCATTTCCGTGTCGAACCAGCCTGCGCGGAAGATCGGGAGCGGATAGAAGTCCTGTTCGATGTCGCCCAAATAACGGGCCTGGATTTCCTGCAAATGATGCAGATACGGATCCTGACTCGGACGAACGACCATCGTGTTGCCTCGGCCGTCGCTCTCAATCCCGGGCAGAACTCTGTTGACGACCGCGGCGTCGACCGGGTATCCGAACAACGACAGATAGGTGATCGCACGTGCACCCTCTTTGATCACCATCTTCTCAGGATTTAAAACGACGCGATAACTTGTGATCTCCGGGTCAATCAGCACTTTTTGTAACTCCTTGACCCCCTCCACCAGGTTATCGAGCCCTGTAAACGGGTCCATTTCCGGCATGACACGTCGGATCAGGCCGCTGGCCATACGCATAGTCGTATCGCCCCAACCGGTGAACCGTGACATGTACCACTGGAAGCTCTCCGGCACGGTCAGCAGACGGATAGTCTCGCCTGTAGGCGCCGCGTCCACGATGACGCGGTCGAAGTCACCTGCCGTTGCCTGTCTGTTGATATGCAGCAGGCTTACCACCTCTTCCATCCCCGGGATGATCGCCATCTCTTCAGCGATGGCCTTGTTCATGCCCTGCTTGCGCAACATGCTGCCGACATAGCCCTGCATTTTGCCCCAGTGCTCACGGATCTCGTCAAGGACATTGATCTCTTGGGCAAACAGGTTTGGTGCAATTTCGGTGGGCTCGCCTCGCAGAGGCACATCCAAACTGTCGGCGAGACTGTGGGCGATGTCGGTGCTGACGACGAGCGTCCTGTGTCCCAAATCAGCGCTGCGCAGGGCAGATGCTGCTGCGACCGTTGTCTTGCCGACCCCACCCTTGCCGAGATAAAGTACGATTCGCATTATCTTGGAGCTGTCTCCTGATACCTAAACGGTTTTTCGATGCCGGCCACGCAAGATACGCCAGAGCGCCAATCCTACGACGGCGGCAGCAGTCAACCCGACATAGGCGGCGGCACGGCTCATCCCATACCAGCCGCGGATTTGCCACCAGAAGCGCGGGATCTGTACCCAGGTTTTCCAGTGCAAGGGCCAACGATAACCGACTTGAAGGATATATTTGCCCATGCGATTCTGCGGACTCCAGACCACGACGTAGCAGCGGCCGCCGATCAATGTCTTTGTGTCGATGCTCGGACCGGAGTAATATCGAACTCGTGTCAACGCATCGCGCACGGGATACAACAGCTCACTGGCCGGGGGCGCCACAACCGCACTATAGCCGGAAGGCAATTCCAACGGTAACCGATGCACATCCGCGCTGTAAGGCAAGCTTTGGGCGATGATCGCGAATGCCGGCGCCACCGAGCCACCCAGCGGTAGCACCGGCACGAGCATTTGCATCCGCAACCGTTCCCCCGCACGGCACTCCGTGCTGAAGACATGAATGGAGCCGGGGCTATCTAGTTGTCCAAACAGCAGCCGCTTGCCGCGGTAATCGGGCAAATTCTGACTGCTGACCAAGTCTGCGCCTGGTCGCGATGAAAACAACGGCAAACTTCCTACCATTTCACGTCCAGGCGGGTCGGGTCGGAATTCGATCATTTTGATTCGTACGCCCAAGGCTGGTATCAGAGATGGAACATGCGACTATTAAACAAATCCCAGTCTAACACTCGCCTCATGCAGCGTCAATTTGATGACTCGTTTTCGGTCTGGATTCTCAACCTACTGTAACATCATACGCAGGAGTAGACTTGGAGTTGCACCGGGTTGCAGGCCTGACCACGATGTTTCCACCCCACACAGCAATCGGTTTGACCCGGTTTGCCGTCATCGTTTACGATACGCGTATGACCACAGATATGGAACCGACGCGCCCTGGTCTTTCACTTGTGGTGCCGATCTGGAATGAAGAAGAGGTGATTCCCGAGCTCTATCGACGTGTGGTGGATGTGATGGACCGCACCGGCGAAATCTGGGAATTGGTGACCGTCAACGACGGCAGCCGCGACCGATCTCTGGAGGTTCTCCTCGAACTGCAGCAACAGGATTCGCGCGTCAAAGTCATCGATTTCAGCCGTAACTTCGGGCACCAGATCGCAATTACTGCGGGTATGGACTTCGCGGACGGTGACGCAGTGATCGTCATGGACGCTGACCTGCAAGACCCGCCTGAGGTAATTCTGGACATGGTCGCGCATTGGCGCAAGGGCTACGAGGTCGTCTATGCCGTTCGCGCCGGGCGGGAAGGCGAGACGAGATTCAAGCTGTGGACGGCGAAACTCTTCTACCGGCTGATTCAAACCATCGCCAATATCGACATTCCGTTGGATACAGGCGATTTTCGACTGATGGACCGGCGCGCGATCCTGGCCATGCGACGGCTGCGTGAGAAGCATCGCTTCATGCGCGGGTTGAGTAGCTGGGTCGGCTTTAGACAGATCGGTGTGGAGTACAGACGCGCCGAACGTTTTGCGGGCGAAACAAAATACCCTCTACGCAAGATGTTGAGTCTGGCCATGATCGCGATTACCAGTTTCAGCTATCTACCCCTACAGTTGGCGACCTATATGGGATTTCTGCTGGCCGCCTTGAGCCTTATCGGCATCGTCGCGACCGTCATTCTGCGTCTATCCGGCAGCCTCTTCTTTCAAGGGCAGGCGACGACTCTTGTCAGTGTTCTCTTTTTGGGCGGCATCCAGCTGATCTTTTTGGGCATTATCGGCGAATACCTGGGTCGAATCTACGATGAGGTCAAGGGGCGTCCGCTCTATCTGATTTCCCATGCCTACGGCTTTGTGGCGGCAGAGGACGAGATGCTGCAGGTCGGTCCGCACCGGTAAGACCACACCAACTCGCGCACTCCACAGGTAGTTCAATTCAGACGACGCTCAGCCGGCCTCTCTACCGTGACACCTGCCGAAGGCAAGACCCGATCCGCACAGACAAGGCGCGTGCGCCGATTGCGTGCTTGTCACGCCGTCGAACGCCGGCAAGGTTGTGAAGTAGCCCTCCGGCGGATCAGCATCGCAGAGAATTTCAGCCGTCTGCCAGCCTGGGATGTCAGCGCTTTCCACCGGCAGAATTTCCTCGACGCGAGAGAATAGGGAAAAACGAAGGCTGAGCCGATTCTCCAGGTCACGGGCCTTGTCCAAGAGAATGGCTTTGTCGGAAAGCGATGCGTTTGATGCAAACAGAAGATCGTTGTCTTCGCCCATGCGCAGTAGATAGACATGTGCAAAGACCGACGCCACAGTCTTGATGCGTTCTGTGTAGTATTCTCCAAGGTAAAGTAGGTTGAGAACAAATACGCCCGTCGGGGTTAGGCGTGTTGCCGCCAATTGTGAGAATTCGCGTGTCGCCATCTTGAATGGAGCGTAGCCGTTGTCCAGAAAGGCATCGACGATCACCAGATCGTACGGCTTCTCTGTTCGACGACTCTCAAGCCATGCGCGACCGTCATCAACGGCAATGCGAAGTGTGGCATCTGTCTGAAACCCGAACCCTGTGGCTGCTGCATCGACCACGCGTGCATCGATCTCAACGCAGTCAATAGTGGTATCGGGCAGCAGACAGTGGAGGTATGTCGGCAGACACCCCCCTCCCAATCCCGTCGTGAAGATGCGTTGCGGATGATCGTTCCACAACAATCCCAGCAACGCTGCCTGGGTATATGGATCCACTAGCCGCAGCGGTTCGGTCAAACTAAGCTCTGATTGCACCACCCCGGAAACTGGATTGCGAATATCCATCAACCACAATAGAACGTTGTCGCCTTCTTTGGTCACGGCAACATATTGGGGGCCGGATTGTTCGAAGTAGAGGGTTCCGTCTTCCAGATCGCGTAGCGATGCCAAACGTGCGTTGAGTTGCGCCAGCAGTTCGGCTCTACGTTTACTCTGCGTCATGGTCACTGTCTGTGGATGGCAAGTATGGACGTTTGCAGATGGACCAAAGGTGTAGATCCTACATGTTTGCGCCTGAACTGCCGTGCAGGACGGCGGAGCAAATACGGCCATCGGCCGTATCGACAAGAACGTGTCCATGTCGTTGCGTAAGCGCCCATGCTTCAAGGCGCAACTCCGTGCGACACAGGATGATTCGTTCGTCCAGCGCGGATCATGCTGGTGTGGATTTCAAGGCAAACGTATAATATTGGCGGTATCCTGAATTGTGTAAATTCGCAATCTACCAGAGAGAGCAAGCTACTCTTACACAATTCGTGGTATACCATCATAATATTGAAGTCTACTGCAAATAATGTTGACTCAACAAGCGCACCGATAGGATATCAGCCTGTGGCCAGACGATCGACAGAACAACAGTATGCAATTTACGCCCTGGTGCTGGCGCTACTGATATTCTTCGGCATCATCGTGCTCTTCAGCCCTTCGAACTGGTTCTTGGTTTGGCTTATCGTCTGGAGCGTTACCGCTTTCCTCTTGTACGGCTACGACAAAACGCAGTCCAAGCGCAATGCCTGGCGTGTGCCGGAGCGCGTGTTGCTGGGCCTGGCGCTGATCGGCGGTGCAGCAGGAAGCTTGCTCGGCATGGCGCTCTTCCGCCATAAGATTCGCAAAACGATCTTTTGGGCTGCCGGCGGCGTCGGTCTAGTTGTCCAACTGTACCTGCTGTTCAGGCTGTCTTGACATCCGCAAACCCCCCGGCACAAAATCATAGGTGGTATCCCGAATTGTGTGTAGAAGCGCAATCTACTGGAGAGAACAAGCCGCTTCTACACAATTCGTGGGACACCGCCAAATCATACGAGGTCTTCCATGCCATACGACATCGTCACTCTCGGCGAAACCATGCTCCGCCTGACGCCGCCTGCCCACAGACGTATCGAGGAAGTCTCAACGTTTGACATCGAAGTCGGCGGTAGTGAATCCAACGTGGCCGTCGGATCGGTACGGCTTGGACTACGCGTGGCCTGGCTGTCGCGGCTGCCGACGTCGCCGCTGGGGCGGCTTGTCGCCAACACGCTACGTGGCTTCGGCGTCGACACGAGCAACGTCTCCTGGACCGACGCCGATCGGCTCGGTCTCTACTTTCTGGAACAGGGCGAAGCCCCGCGCGGCACGAATGTCATCTATGACCGTCGCGATTCGGCCATGAGCCGCATGACTCCCGACGACCTGCCGCAAGAGTTTTTCGCACCGGGTAAGGCGGAGCAGCTGCACCTCTCCGGTATCACCGTTGCATTGAGCGATGATGCATCAGCCACCGCCCGCGCTGCGCTTGATCGTGCAAAGAAAGCAGGTTGGCGCGTCAGTTTTGATCTCAACTATCGTGCGAAGCTCTGGTCGCCGCGTGCTGCACTCGAGGGTTGCGCGCCCTTTGTCCAACGGGCGGATATCTTCATCCTGCCGCGCCGCGACGCACAGCTCATTTACGACATTCCAGAGATTGCGACGCCGTCCGATGCCGTGCGCCTCGTTGCTGAACGGTTCCCTCACGCCGACATAGTCATGACCTTGGGTCGCGACGGCGCGATCGGGTTTGGTCCGCAGGTGGACGCACCCGTGCATCAGCCGATATTTCCCGCTGCCGGGCCTGGGCGTGTCGGCGGAGGCGATGCCTTTAATGCCGGCTTCTTCTACGGATATATGTCATACCCGGATGATCGATCGGCGCAGGGGTTGAGATGGGGTGCCGCAGCCGCAGCCGTCAAACATACGATTCCCGGCGAGCTTCCGGTCTTTGAACAAGCTGAGCTCGCGGCGCTTGCGACGGGATCGGGCAGTGGCGCAGTGCGACGCTGATTTTGAGCCGGCTTCACCATTGACCAGTGCCAGACGCAGGAGTAAACTGATAATCAGCGAAACGATCCAAAATCAACTCCATGTAGAGGAGCTAGCGCATGAACGAAGTACTCCAAACAATCGGCTCGCTCGGCGTTGTGCCGGTCATCGCCATTGAAAATGCCGAAGATGCCCCAAAACTGGGGCAGGCATTGCTCAATGGCGGACTACCCTGCGCGGAGATCACCTTCCGCACTGCAGCAGCAGCAGCAGCGATTCGGCTCATGGCTGCCAGTTGCCCGGATGTGCTGGTCGGCGCCGGAACGGTGCTAACGGTGGCGCAAGCGGAAGAGGCCGCCGCCGCCGGCGCCAAGTTTATCGTCACCCCCGGCTTTGATGGTGCCGTGGTGGATTGGTGTCAGCAACATGACCTGCCCGTCACGCCTGGAGTGCTGACGCCGACCGAGATCAACATGGCCTTGAACAAGGGGCTGACCGTACTCAAGTTCTTTCCCGCAGAAGCCGGCGGTGGCGTGAAGACGCTCAAGGCCATCGCCGGACCTTACCAGAATGTCGCCTTTATTCCGACTGGTGGCATCAGTGCCAAAAATCTTTCGGACTATCTGGCGTTGTCATCCGTCCATGCCTGTGGAGGCAGTTGGATGGTGCCGAAACAGCTGATCTCGGAAGGCCGGTTTGACAAGATCAGCGAACTATCGCGTGAAGCGATTGACATCGCGGCGCAAACCCGACAAGGAGCATCATAACCATGGGCAGAATTGTCACTCTGGGCGAGATCATGCTGCGGCTGAAACCACCTGAATTCGAACGTTTCTTCCAGTCGTCTGTGCTGGAAGCGACCTTCGGCGGCGGTGAGGGCAACGTCGCCATCTCACTGGCCAACTTCGGCCAGGATGTGGCCTTTGTGACCGCATTGCCGCAGAATCCCATTGCCGACGCCTGTATTCGCTTCCTGCGCGGCTACGGTGTTGACACATCCTACATCGCGCGTGGTGGCGAGCGTATGGGCATCTACTTTCTGGAAGGCGGCGCCAATCAGCGCGCTTCGCTGGTGGTCTACGATCGCGCACAGTCGGCCATTGCCACGGCCGGCGTCGCTGATTTTGACTGGAATGCCATCTTCGACGGTGCGGACTGGATGCACATCACGGGTATCACACCGGCCTTGAGCCGGAGTGCTGCTGACCTATCTCTACACGCGGTTCGGGTCGCAAAAGAAAAGGGCCTGACCGTCTCGTGTGACTACAATTATCGCAAGAAGCTGTGGAACTACGGCAAGAACGCGCCCGAGGTCATGGGTGAGTTGGTCAAGCATGTGGACGTGGGCATCGCCAACGAGGAAGATTGCCAACGTTCGCTGGGCGTGAGTGTGGACGAAGGGGACTGGGAGCATGCAGTCGGCTCGGGTGAGCTGGATACTGCTCGTTATGAAGCATTGTCCAAGAAGATGTTTGCCACCTTCCCGAACCTCAAATACCAGACAATTACCCTGCGCGAAAGCTATAGCGCCAGCCACAACGGCTGGTCCGCCTGTCTCTACAACGGCAGCGACTTCTTCCTCAGCCCGCGCTACGAGATCACCCACATCGTCGACCGTGTCGGTGGGGGGGATTCCTTCGCGGCCGGCCTGATCTATGGTCTTCACACCGGTATGCAGGATAAAGACGCACTCAACTTTGCGACAGCTGCATCGTGCCTCAAGCACTCGATTCCCGGTGACGTCAACTTTGCCACGGTGAGCGAGGCCAAGAAGTTGATGGGAGGAGACGCATCCGGGCGTGTTCAGCGCTAAACGGACGATGTGACAGGAGCGCACCCCCGCGGTCACCCATCCGCGAGTAGGAGCAAGACCTACCCCTACATTTGGTTCCGGCTACGCGTACGGCGATTGTGTATGTTCTTCGCATGCGTAGCCGGAATCTTCAGCAGGTCTAAACCGACAACTCTACGAGATTATGAGTATGTAGGTCGGCGCATCCCTGCCCGACCGCTCTCCTACCTGAGTGATCGTCGCACTCCAACCGTGTCGGGCAAGGATGCTCGACCTACAAATCTCGTGTACATAAGGATTTCAGTTAGGTTGCGCCGATTTTTCAGACGACTTCGTCGGCGCGCAGCGCGCGAATTGCCTCCGCGTCGTATCCCAACTCATGCAGAATTGAATCCGTATGTTGGCCGACGGTCGGGATGGGTCTCATCTCCACGTCTAAATCCGCGCAGGAGACGGGAGGGATCAGAGTCGGAATCGGGCCAAGCGCCGAGTCCATTGTACGCCAACGGTCGCGGGCACGGAGTTGAGGATGCTCCATGAACTCCCCCATCGTCCTGGCCTGGGCATAGGCGATTTGTGCTGCGTCCAGCCGCGCCGTGACCTCGTCCAGCGTTAGCCGGAGGAAGACCTCCTCAATGGCGGCTTGCAGTGCCGGCCGATTGAGGATTCTCGCACTGTTGGTGGCAAAGCGTGCGTCCTGCGCCAGGTCGGCGTCATCCAGCACGATAGCGCAAAAGCGCAGCCACTCGCGCGCGTTCTGGATGCTGAGCATGATCGAGTGTCCGCCCTGGGTCTCGAAGATCCCGTAGGGTGCAATGGTGGCGTGGCTCGTGCCGGTGCGGGGCGGCGGCGTCCCCCCCATGGTGAAATACATGGGATAGCCCATCCATTCGGCCAGCGCTTCAAAGAGCGATACCTCGAGAACTGTACCCTGGCCGGATTGCGCGCGCATGAGCAATGCGGTAAGGATACCGCTGTAGGCGTACATGCCGGCGGCGATGTCGGCGACGGCAATGCCCGCCTTGGCCGGCGTTTCGTCTGAGCCGGTAATGGAGAAGAGCCCGGCTTCGGCCTGGATCAGCGCGTCGTAGGCCTTTTTATCCCTGTATGGCCCGGTCGAGCCGTACCCGGAGATATGGCAGACGATCAGTCGGGGATAGTCTGCACGCAGCCGCTCGTTGTCGAAACCGAGACGGGTCACGGCGCCGGGAGCCAGGTTTTGGATGAAGACGTCGGCGCCGGCGAGTAGCCGGGCAAGAATCTGCTTGGCCCGGGGCGTCTTGATATTGAGGGTCAGCGACTCTTTTGAACGGTTGTTCCAGGCAAAATGGCTGGAAAGTCCATTGGCGGTGCGGTCGTAGCTACGCGGCAAAATCGCCGACGCCGGGGCGTTCGATCTTGATGACGCGCGCGCCGAGGTCGGCCAGTTGGCGTGTGGCGAAGGGCGCGGCCACAGCCTGTTCGAGGGCGACGACCGTGAGATCGGCAAGAGGCTGCATGGCAATGGCACTGGTTACGCTGTTGGCCAGATGCTGTACTTGGTGCGTAGTTCGCGCAACGGCCACTCGCGTAGCGAATCCGGATTTTCGAGTAACTTCCGTTGTTCGGTATAGACCTCGTGCAACCAGCGCGCCTGTTCCACCGCGGCATCAAACGACTTTTCTTCATCCCCGATCCAGGTGGTTTCGACATAATCCCATTCGTTGGACTCTTGCCCCGTCTCCCAACCGACGAAGACATGTTCCGGTACAAAGACCAAAACGGGATTGATGCCGATTGCTTCCAGAAGGCTGGCGTAGAGCAGTGTGCCGTCGATGCAGTTGGCTTGCTGTTCTTTGAGCGTCTCGCGAGGAAGACGCACACGTTGAGTGTTATAGCCGCTATCCGGATTAAAATCATTGACCGAGTCGACGTAACGGATCTCGGCATTTTTCTTGAGCGCAGTGAAGATCGCCTCCACCTGGCCTCTGACGTCGCCGCGGTAGCCGTCCAACTTGTTCCCGGGGCTATGGTTGAGGACAGTGCGTAGAAATGCCAATACCTCGCGATCGTATGGAGTCACCAATGCGCCGGTGAAACGTGTCATGTCTTTCCAGATTTTGTCGCGCGGGTCTTGAATCTGCAAGGGCGTCGAATTGGCCGGCAACATCCAGATCGGGATCGTTACGTGGTGCTCCGTGGTTCTAGTGGCGGCGATGTTTTCGATTTCAACGTTGACCGTAGCCCGGGTCAATTCGTGCACTGCACGTACCCGGTCCGGAAAGAGGGTCGGAAGCAGGCTGACCTCCATGGACTGGTTCCGTTTGACGAGATCGATGGTGGCAACCGCTCGGGCGGAATACTCTTCGATATATGCGACGACCCGCACCCGGCCTGTGTCCAACGACTTCAGATTGATACTGGCGGTCACCAGCGGATTTTGCCCTACGTCATAGAGGTGATAGATGGACGTCGGCACCGACTTCATGCCTAACCCCACAGAAATCTTGTACTCTGCGCCCGAGCGGACGGAGGACGGAAGACTGGAGAGCTCCACACGCCCTTGGTCGGCAGCAGCCGGCGCCAGGTCCTTGGCAACGGCCTCGGCTACGTCCGGCTGCTGCAGCACCAGCAATTTCTCCTGCGTCGAGGTCAGGTCAGCAAACAATACTTTGCGTGCCGTCGGATCGGTCTCTTCACGCATCTGTCGCTGGATCGACGCCAGCTCAGAGCGGAGGCTATATTCCTGTGCTTGTTGAGTGGCCATGATCCAGGCGTCTCGCTCCTACGTCTTAGGGTAAATGGAGGCAATAAACTCTTTGTCGGTCTCCGAGAGCTTGTGCGCTTGCCACGGAATTCCGTTGCCGTCGGTGGTGTGCTCGGCCGGCACTGGATAGCGCATGATCGAGTCCACGTCGAAGTCCGTGTGATTGGTCTGGGCATCGTCGTAGGTCTTGACGAGGTTGGTCCGGATCTGTGCTTCACTCCAGTTGTTGGGGGGACCGGAGTAGTAGTCTTTGAGCGCGTCGATGTTCCACTTGATGTGGTTGACCGCATCCGGGTTCTGGTGTTCGTGGATCATGCCCAACGCGTGGCCGAATTCGTGCAGGACGACGCGATGGTATTCTTCGTCGCTTGAGGTCGGGGTAAGCCAGCCGAAGTTCATGGTCGGCATGGGTTTTGGGATCAGCAGCGCATCGGTGCCGATGTAGGACCAGGAACCGGCCATCTTGAATGAAATACGAATTTCGGCGTCCGAATCGCTGCCGAATTCCAACTGGATATTGGCATATTCAGTCCATTCCAGTGCGATGTCTGCCACCTTCTTTTGAACGGCTGCATCGCCGTCCAGAAAGCGTATGCGCAACAGGCGCCCCGGCCGCCACTTCTTCCCTTTGTCGACTGCGCCGGAACCTGGCTTGCGCTTTGCGCCGGGAAGGGCGAGGTTTGCCGCCGGGTTTTCTCTTCCTGCCACTCGTTTGGCTTCGTCTTGTTTCTCCGGCGGCAATACAGCGTCCATACAAAATTTCACGGTGTCAGCCATAGTATGTCTCCTGGTGAATATGGGGAAAGCGCACGATTGTTCCGTACACAACGGGATGTGCAAATTGATCTTACTGTTGGCATAGATGATTGTCAACAGGTCGAACTGAACGAAACCTCACCTTAACTGCCATAACGGTGTTGTGAGCAGCCTCTCAAGGCGCAGATTCCTCGCCGGTGCCCAGTCGTCCGGCTTGGGCTTCGTCGATCAGCCCTTCGACATGTGCGGCCAGCATCGACAACGCCTCGTCTGCCGGTGCACAGTCCAGGTCATGGATCTCCCAATAGCGCACCCGGTCTTCCCAACCGGGGAAACGCGAGGTCAGTAGGGGCCGATGCTCAGACTCCTTCACGGCCACCACCAAATTCGGGCTGCGCAGTTCAGCTTCCGTGACAAAGAGCGGTTCGCGCAGGTGACCGGGAAGATCGATGCCGCGTAGACGCAGAGCATCAATTGCCAGCGGTGATATCGGTCCAACATTGCCGGGATGGCGCTGGGTTGCCAGACCGCTGGATATCGCACGCCAGGGCACCGCCCGTTGCGACGCCAGATGGTTGAAGAGATGCTCGGCAAACCGGCTGCGATAGTAGTTGCCGCTGCAGAGAAAGAGAACAGTCTTCATGGTCACGTTTCCTTGATGCGCAGGACTTTCCCGCCCCGAATTCGTTTGGTCTTCAATTCGATCAAGGCTCGATTGGCGTCGACCAAATCGAATTCCTCGATCTCAGGTCTGATCTTTGCGTCTGCTGCAAGAGTCAGAAATTCACGCACATCCTGCCGGCTGACATTGGCGACGCTTTTGATCGTCTTCTCCTGCCAAAGATGGACGGGATAGTCGAGTCGCAACAGTTCCTCCTTGTCCTCGGCTTCCTTGCGAATCGCATTGATCACCAAACGGCCGCCCGGCGCTAGATTTCGTAGCGCTTCTACAATCGGTTTCCAAGCCGGTGTGGTGTCGATGACAGCGTCCAGCGACCCCGGTGGAATTGCCGATATCTCTCCGACCCAGTCCGCGCCGATCTCAAGCGCAAAGGCGCGCTCACTTGGATTGCGCGCGAAGACGTAGATCGGCGACCCGGGGAACCGATGTTTGACCATCTTCAACACCAGATGGGCGGATGCACCGAAGCCCGTCAGCCCCAGCGATTGACCGTTTACCAAACCGGTAAGACGCAGCGAACGATAGCCGATGGCACCGGCACAGAGCAGCGGAGCAGCTTCCGCGTCGGAGAAGGTATTCCGGTATCGGGATGCACATAGTCTGCCGGCACGGTCATAAACTCGGCGTAGCCGCCATTGACATCGCGACCTGTGGCGCGAAAGCGCGGACATAAATTCTCATTCCCATTGCGGCAGTGAGGACAGTTCCCACAGGCTGAGTAGATCCACGCTACGCCGACACGATCGCCGGCTCGATAATTGACCACTTGGCTGCCGCATGTTTCGATCCGCCCTACCACCTGATGCCCCAGTACGATCGGTAGGTTGGGTGGTGGCATCCTGCCTTCGATTTCGTCCAGTTCCGTATGACAAACACCACAGGCTGAAACCCGAAGTAGCACCTCATCGGCCGCGGCGGTCGGCATTGGCAGGCTTTCCAAGTGCAGCGGCGTGCTAGATTCGTTGACTGTGCATAGTTCATGTAAGACCATTGCCTTCATCATGCCCGTCATCACCTTCCACGAAACCTTCCACGAAGCAATGCGTTCCTTCCCAGCGTATCTGGGGTCACCGTCAACGTTACCGCACATTGCACTGTGGGTAAAGTCAAGAGGCTGACCGCAGATAGCCAACATCATAGACAAAACGAAAGCGAGCATCAGGGACTGACCGGTTCTGCAGATGTCGATTGTTGTCGCCATTTTGTCGCCATGCCTGTGACATTATCAGAGAGCAAGCCGTACGAACTCGTTTCTCCGAGTGTATCCAACCATGCTTTCCAGAGAGGAGGTGTTGATCCAGCCGAAGGCCGCTACTCGCTGCTCGATCGTGTCACAATAGCTGATTTCCTATTGGTAGAAAAGGAGGACAAGATGATTCTCGTTGCCGGCGCGACAGGCTTGGTGGGTATGGAAGTATGCCGCCAACTGCTCGCCCAAAATCAGGAAGTACGCGCGCTCGCTCGTTACAGTTCGGATGCGGAAAAGTTGCAGGCCTTACGTGACATGGGCGCAGAGACATGTTACGGGAACTTGCGGGACTACACGTCCCTACGCCGTGCATGCCAGGGAATCGAAACCGTCATCTCGACAGCATCGTCAACAAGGTCTCGCCAGGAAGGGGACACCATCGAATCGGTGGACCGTCACGGTCAACTCACATTGGTCGATTCAGCGCGGTTGGAGGGTGTGGGTCACTTTGTGTTCCTCTCCTTCCCCGATGATCCGGGCATCCAGTTCCCGCTCACCCGAGCCAAACGCGCGGTGGCCGCGGCAATTCAAGAGACCGGCATGGACTACACGATCTTTGAGTCATGTTGGTTCATGGAGATCTGGTTGAGCCCGGCAGTTGGTTTCGACTACGACAATGCAGAAGCGCGCATCTATGGCGACGGTACGAAGCCGCTGAGTTGGATTTCGTCCTACGACGTCGCCAAATTTCTGGTTGCCGCCGTGAACGAACCAACGATGCGCAATCAAGTGATACGGATTGGTGGTCCGCAAGCATTGACTCCACAGGAGGTGGTTTCGATCTTCGAGGAAGTTGGCGGCGCACCATTCAACGTGGATTATGTACCTGCTGATGGTCTGCGCACCCAGATGGATACGACAGCTGACCCACTCGAAGCATCCTACAGTGGTCTGATGTTGCAGTATGCCGGTGGCGTGGAAATGGACATGACAGAGTGGCTGGCGCGTCTGCCCATGAAGATGACCACTGTTGGGGACTATGCTGCGCGCGTGGTTGCCAAGAAGCCGCTGATGGCCGTCTAGGTCGGCAAGCACTCTAGTAGATCCCGGCGCAAATAGGGCCACGCTTACTTTGGCGCTTCCACTCGAGTGAATCGGCGCTATTTACTGCCTTGGTAGCTACGTCGGACCGTACTAGGTGCTGTAGCAAGACGAGATGTCATCTCGTCCCACAAAGCTGAGAGTTCTCCACTCTGGATCCGAAATGAACCGACTCCCGCCTCGTCGGTCGTATTAGGTCGGACGGGAGCAGGTTCCCAGGACGCCTCTTCTACGTGTAGAATTCGCAGCCAGATGTCAGAAAATGAATTGAGACAACTCTGTCAAGGAGCAGTCAACCCATGGGTATGACAATGCACGCTCGCGTCCGCGCGGTTCTGACCGGCGAATCGCCAGACCGCCCCCCCTTTATCGACCGTCTGGAACTCTGGCATAGAGGTCTTTCCCACACAGATGCACTGCCGCCCGCGTATGCTCATCTGGCATTGACCGATATTCACCGGCAGGTGGGAATGGGACAGCAGAAATTCCAGTCCCCCTACGCAACGCGCCTGCGGGGGGTGGACATGACCGTCACCTTCAACGGTGAACCGCTGCATCGAGAGAGCGATCCGATCTTTCCTCGTTTCCCCGATGTGGATGGGGTCACACCGCCGGACCGGACCGGCATCACCCATGTCAGCCTGAAAACAGTGGTGGGCACGGTCACGATTGTCTACGAGATGCTGGAGGAAATGCTGGCCACCGGCGCACGTGCCTACATGGCCAAACATCCCATCACTGACGCTGCAGACTATCGCGTAATCGCCCATATCCTGGAGCGGGCGGAATTTGTGCCCCGTTTCGACGAATTTGGCGCAGTCAGCACCGCCATCGGCGATGCCGGCTACGCCATCCCCGTTCTGGAACGAATACCGTTTCAGCAGCTGCTCATCGACTACTTCGAGAGTACCGACTTTTTCTACGCACTTCATGACCATCGCGCCGACGTCGAGCGACTCATGCAGATTCTCGACGAGCGGGTGGGCGACATCGTCGTCCGTGTGGCGGAGTTGGACGAACCGTACCTCCAGTTTGGTGACAACCTGGACGGCACCATGACCAATCCGATCCTCTTCAAGCGCTACGCCCTGCCCCAGTATCAGCGCTATGCCGATATCATTCACGGCCGTGGGCAACGGATGGGCAGCCACACCGACGGTGACCTGGGGCCCATCCTGGATCTGTTGCCGGAATGCGGACTGGACGTCTGTGAGTCGGTGGCGACCGCACCGCTTGTGCCCTACCCGTTTCAGAAGATCTGGGATGCATGGAAAGACGGCCCGATTATTTGGGGCGGCATTCCGTCTCCCTTGCTCGAATCGCGCACGCCGGAAGACGAGATGCACAGCTACGTGGACAACATGTTGGAGATCGTCGGCGATCGGCCGATTGTCTTCGGCATCAGCGACATGGTGCTGCCCAACAATGAGATCGAGCGGGTGCGCTGGATCGCCGATGCAATCGAGCGAGCACGTTGAGTCCGTTTATCTGGCCGTTGCAGCCACATACCCACCCATCAGGTGATTGTGGAGTGACTCTGCATCACCGACTCCAGACCAGGTAGAATATCCACTCCTGGCCTCCTCCGAGAACAGGCGGCGTACTGAGCGACAGCAGGCCGTTCTCCAGCGACACGTAGCGTGTTTGCGCCGTGCCGATCCAGTTGGGATAGCTGGCCTGCTCTACGTGATGTGTGACCGTCCATGCTCCGGGATCCAAGGTGTAGCGACCGCCATAAGCAGTGCAGCCTTCAAATGCAGCGCGCACTTCAGCGTCTGTGCCCCGAAGCCGGTCGCCTGATGTGAAAGTAGGTCTATCGGGCTTTGTCAACAGCACCATCATCGTACCGTCGGCATTGTAATTGAGCATGCCTTGCGGTCCCGCTCCGAATGGCTGCAAGATTTCGCCGGCACCGGCGCGCCCTTCACACGCACGAAGATACCATGTACCCAGCAGTTGGTCAGGATGCAACGAACTAGAAACTGATGACATTGACTAGCGCTCCTTTACAAAGCGGGGGGTGGGAATGTCCGGGACGATCGGGACGCGTACCGCGGACATCTGTCCGTGACCGTCGGCCTCGAAGGTGAATGTCATATCCAGCAACCTGTTCTCGGTCGATTGAAAGCTGCCGGCCAGGGTTTCACCATCGTAGGGCGCAAGTGGAAATGCGCGACCATCATATGTCTGGTAGAGCAGATCCTGTCTCAATTCCACGGTAAAGGTTCCGTAGCCGGGATGGGAATAGGCGCCTTCATAGGCATGCAAGGGGTGGGCCGGCGGGTTCGACAGATTGCGCCCTACCTCGAAGTCGCGCTTCGTCTGCGCATCACGATCGCTGAACATCTGCGACCGCCTCTGATAGTGCGCAATTCTGGCGTCGATCATCTCCACGCCCAGCAATTCATCGAGCACGACCATGCCGGCTGCGGTGACGCCGTCCGTCAAGTTTAGATTTGTCATCACCACCGCAGCGATGTCTGCATCGGGAACAAAGCCCATAAAGGTTCGATAGCCGTTAAACGAGCCGCCGTGGGCAATGACCATGCGTCCGTGCAGAACGCTTTGCTGCCAGCCCTGGCCGTAAGTCGTCAAACGGCCGCCGAGAGCATCGCTGCGCTCAGGCGTCACCATATGCGGACGATGAATCCAGTCGAGACTCTCTTCAGAGACGATCTGTTTTGTGCCGGCGCGTCCTCGGTTGAGTTGAAGCTGGAGCCACGTCGTCATTTCATCCACGGAACTGTAGAGTCCGGCACAAGGCGCGATGTCACGCGTATCACAAAACGGGATGGTGTGCCACTCACCGTCCACCGAGGCATACCCCGTGGCCAATTTGCAGGACATTCGTGCCACACTGCGCGCAAAGGTGCTGTCGACCATGCCCAGGGGCTGCAGCAGGTAGCGGTCAACCAGCACCTCATAGGCTTCGTCCATGACGTGCTCCAGCACGGCGCCACCGCAGGTGTAGACGATGTCCTGGTACTGGAAATGGGTGCGGAAGGGCGTGGACGGATCGAAGTAGGCCAGGCGTTTGAGCAAGTCGGCACGGAACTCTCGCCCTGTATCCGACAACTCGCGGCCCACACCGTGGGCGAGCAGGTTTTCGTGCCAGGGCAGACCCGACCGGTGGCAAAACATATCTTCCAGCGTGATCGCATTGGTCGCGTACTCGTCGACCATACGAAAATGGGGCATATACTCTCGAACAGGGGTTGTCCAGTCGATGACACCTTGATCCACAAGGCAGCCGGCAAGTGTGGCCGTGAAAGACTTGGTGGCCGATGCGATCAAACAGAGGGTGTCGGTGGTAAAGGGCTGCCGGTCCGCCAGGTTTCGATAGCCGAAGCCCACGCTGTACACGACTCGCCCCTGTTGAACGGCCGCGACAGCAATACCGGGCAGATGAAAGGCGGCCGCGACCTGCTCGAGGTTACTGGTAAATGAAAACGTCATCTCACGTTGGCCGATGAACCAAATCAGACGATCGTAATCTCTTCGGCCCCGTAGACTACAACCCAGACCTTGAACCCGTAGAAGACCGGCAGCAGCATCAGCACAACCAGCACCATCAAGAGCGGGATCGTGCTCAGACTGAGGCTTCTCAATCCCAGCGTTAGCGCAGCGGAAACAGCCGTCACCATCGCTGCCCGGCGATAGAGCGACCGATATTGGACGGCAAGCTGGAGCGTCCCCATGAGCAATGCGATGCAGATCAACGACACGACGATGGCACCGACGAGCAACCACGTGACTTCCTGGGCCGGCGGTTCGCCGGCATGTTCAACCACGTTGAGGATGGTCGCGCCCGTGGCCACGATGCCCATGGTCATAAAGAGATGCAGGTAGATCCAGGCCCCGGTTCGCAAACGGTCGGCAACCGGTGGATGGCGGGAGACGAAGTCAAAGTAGAGCCACCAGAGTCCGATGGCGATGAGCATGCCCAGCGCTGCTGTGAGACCGACGACCCACGTCAGGTGGTGATGGCCGGCCACGCCGCGTACCACAGCGACGATCACCTCGCCCAGCACGATGATGGTGAAGAGCCCGAAGCGCTCGATCGCGGAAGGGCTAACCTGCATGCTCCGCTCCTGTTCGGCCAAGATTTCTGGATCGGAGGGCCGCCAGGCAAACGAAACCAGTGGCAGTGCTACCGTGAGCACCAAACCAATGCTCCAAAGATAGAAGCGCCAAGGTGGCGGCACGAACGCTGATGCTAGGAACAGAACGGTCGAGACCAAGAACGTGAGTACCCAGGGCCGCGCAAGCGGGCGATGCAGCGGATCATGGACGCCCGTTCGCCACCAAAGGTAGGTTAGGATCAACTGGTAGGCGGCAAAGGAGAGCGCAAAGCCCACCGATCCGGCTCCAAAGGCATTATGCGCAAAAACGGCCATGGCCGCTACGGTGAACATCTGTAGGAAGGTGAAAACGCGGGTGCGGATGTCGTTGTTGCCGTGCAGATCGTGGTACATGGAGCCGTTGAGCCACGCAACCCAGACGAGCACAAACAGCAAGACAAATTCCAGGAATCCTTGCCGCCCGATATGTCCGGCAAGCCCGTGGCTGATCTCGGCGATGACCACCACATAGACAAGGTCATAGAAGAGTTCCAGGAAGGTAACGGTTCGTTCTTCTTCGCGCTCGCTCGTCTTGCGGGGCGGCTGCCACCACCGGCGGAAGTTCCGGATTACGCTGCTCATCGGGTCGGTTCCTTCGTATGTTCGGATGGTATACCACGAATTGTGTAAAAGTGGCTTACTCTCTCTGGTAGATGACGCCCGTTAACTCTTCCGAAACCTGCCACAGTTTCTCTGCATCGGCCAGACTGTGAGACGCAGCGTTCGATTGCACAACCACAGGATTACCTCGCTGCTCCATAAAACCGCCGGGACCGTAGTACTCGCCCCCTTTGGCGGCAGGATCGACGGCCGCGCGCGGATGGTGGGTAGCGCGCCCATGGCCGAGCTTTGCACCATGCGCATCATGATCGGGAGCGTCAGCTTAATATACCAACGATCGGTCATGTGACCGGCCAGGTTGGTACTGGAAGTGCCGGGATGCGCAGCAAGGGCCATCGCCTCGGCGTCGACGGCATCGAAGCGCCGCTGCAGTTCGTAGGTAAAGAGCAGGTTGGCCAGTTTGGAGCGGCCGTAGGCACCATGGCCCGAATAGTCCTCGCCGCCCTCGTACATCAGATTGTCGAAATCCATTTTGCCCATCCGGTGTCCTGCACTGCTTACGTTGACCACGCGCGCACCCGGTGTAGCCAGAAGCGTATCGAGCAGCAGCCCGGTCAGGGCAAAATGGCCCAGGTGATTGGTGCCGAATTGGCGTTCAAATCCATCCTCCGTGGTGCCGTAGGGGACCATCATGATGCCGGCGTTGTTGGCCAATACATCGAGCCGTCCATAGTTGGCCTTGAATTCGCCCGCAAATTGGCGAATCGAAGCCTGGCTGGCCAGATCCAGCTGCATGATCTCGGCGGGTGCGTTTGGGATTTCAGCCTGGATTTGGCTCAGCGCTGTCTGGGCCTTCTCCATACTGCGGCAGGCGAGAATCGTCCGAGCGCCCTTGCGCGCGAATTCCTTGGCCACGTCGTAGCCAATCCCGCTGTTGCCGCCCGTCACAATCATGATCTTTCCGGTCAGATCGGGGATGTCGGTGGTTGTCCATTGTTCGCTCATTGTTCAATCGCCTCCCTATGCAGGCGCAAATATGTAATACCTGTTGTCCATGACTCAGACTGTTACGGCGAACAGACCGGGTGTCTCTCCCGGCGACGTGGCGTCAATCTTGTTGACAATCGCGCCGGCCGGCATCGGGACCGGGCCGGCGGGGTTCAGGATCGGATCATCTGTCCGTTCCATCCACGCACGTAGGCGGCCACGCATCTCTAACAGCACTTCCTGGAAGCGGGGATCGGTTGCCAGGTTTTGGGTCTCGTTGGGGTCGAAGAGCAGGTCGTAGAGCTGTTCGTTGGGAATGGTCCGCTCACGCCAGCCGTGCGCCAGCCAGAGATCTTTGCTGAGGCTGTCGTCGCAATTGGCGAGTACAGGACCGCTGTGTCCTGTGTGGTCCGCCACATAGCGACGGATATATTTGTAGCGTTTGGTACGCACCGCACGTTGGGGCTCGTACGCGGCGTGGTAGCTGACTTCGGCGAAGATCGCATCGTTGATCTCTGCGACCTCTCCCGTCAATACGGGCAGCATCGACCTTCCTTGCAGCCAGGTTGGTGCGTCGATCTCCAGAAGCTCGCAGAGAGTAGGAAACAGGTCGATCTGGGAAATCAGGGCATCGACGACGCGGCCCCCCGTGAGCAGTCCATCGGCCAATTGCTGAGGACCGCGAATGATGAGCGCGACACCCATGCCGTGATCGGTCAGAGTGCCCTTGCAGCCCGGAAAGGCGACGCCATGGTCGGTGGTGAAGATCACCAACGTCCGCTGGGCAAGATCAGCCGTATCCAGGGCGTCGAGCACCATGCCCACGCCTTCGTCCAGCTTGCGGGCCATGGTGCAGTATGCGGCCATGTCCGCCCGCGTCTCGGGTGTGTCCGGCAACGGTGCCGGCGGCCGCATTGAATTCGGATCTTCGTCTGGGCCGATCGGCGGAAAATTGCGGTGTGTTTCGAAAAAGCCGATGTCCATGAAGAACGGCTGCACAGGCGCGGATTTGATGAAGTTCGCGGCTGCGGGACCGACATCATCGACGAGCGTGCTTTTCTCCGGGGCGACAATCTCATCGAAACCGAGAGCTGTGCGATCCCGGTGGAGATGCTGCAAGCCGGCAAGGACCGTCTGATATCCGGCGTCGCGCAGTGTATGCAGCAGGTGTTGACCGTAGTCATTGAGACCGAAGCCGCGGTTGACCAGGCCTGTCATACCGGCGCTGTGGGCAGCCTGTCCGGTCAACAAGGCCGCCCGGCTCGGAGAACAGGTCGGCGCGGCGCAGAACGCCTGGCGAAAGAGCACGCCCTGTTGGGCAAGGCGCTGGATGTTCGGTGTTGGTATTGCGTAGCCATAGGGCTGCACATATCGTCCCGTATCGTGGGAATGGATGTATATGATATTCGGTCGATTGTCCGACGTCATGCTGCTCCCCCGCATCTCCTCAGTTTCCGGTGATAGCATTGCGCTTCACGGCCAATCCTTCATCGTCAGCCTTCAGCCGATGCGGCCTGTGCCGATGGTGAGAATGAATAGGTAATCCCGGTCAACTCTTCGGAAACTTGCCAGAAGCGCCTGAGCGCGTCCGCATCATAGGCTTCCTTATTGGCCTTCTTCTCTGCAGGGTAGCCACGTAGGTTGAAGGTTCTGGGACCGTAGAAGACGCCGCCCTTGGCCTCTTCCGCTGTGCAACCGTAGAGCATCGGCAACACGCCCATTTTGATGTCCTGCGCAATGAAGAGTTGAGAGAAACGGTAGAGCTGGGCTTCTATCTTCGTGCCGGACTGTTCTACGCTGTTAGCCTGCAAATTGCCGATGACGAGGCCAGGGTGCGAGGCATTGGCGATGGTGTCGACTCCAGCCGCAGTGAGACGCTTCTGGAGTTCAAAGGTGAAGAAGATGTTGGCCAACTTGCTCTGGGAATAGGCACTCCAGCGGCCATATTCCACTTCGCCCATCAGATCGTCGAAGTTGATCGTTCCGTTGTAGTTGGCGCTGCTGGAGACATTGTGAATGCGCGCCTGTGGTGTACTGGTGATGACGTCGAGTAGCTGTCCGGTCAGTGCGAAGTGACCGAGGTGATTGACGCCGAGTTGCATCTCGAAGCCGTCCGGCGTTTCCTGGCGTGGGATCGCCATGACGCCGGCGTTGTTCAACTGGACATCGAGGCGGTCATACTTGGACTTGAACGCGGTGACGAACTGATGAACGGAGCTCAGGCTGCCGACATCGAGCTGCATCAGGTCCAGCGATGCAGCCGGCTGTTCGGCTAGAATCTCATCGCGAGCCTGTTCTCCCTTCTGCATGTTGCGAGCCGTCAGCACCACGGTCGCGCCCTTCTCGGCGAAGGTCTTCGAGCACTCAAAGCCGAGACCGCTATTGGCGCCTGTGACGACGATAACTTTGCCGGTTAGGTCGGGGATGTCCTTCTGTGTCCACTTCTGACTCATAATCTTCTCCCGATGATACTTTGTACAATCGAACGTTCATTCAAAATAGATATCAAGAAAATGCGATTACTGTCGAATCGCTTCCCACGACGCGTCGATCACTTCCTCGATCAACTCGTCGGTCAATTCGAGAAAGCCCGCAGCGTGACGTTGCGCCAACGACGTTGCCACATCCAGGGTAAAGGCCATCATGACCGGTTCGGGCAGCGACTTGATGATCATCTCCTGCTGCGCCTGTTGAAAGAGCTCGATCAACGGCAGGTAGTATTGAACCGTCTCCTGGTCGATCTCCGGCCGGTGATAGGGCGATCGAGAGTACTGCTCGAGAAAGGCCGACTCCAACGGGCGTCGAATATGGTAGCGAATCATGGCGCCCAATACCTGGTGGATCTGCGTCCTCAGCGGCTGGTCCCGGTCGATGCTGGCGGCCAAGGATGCGCCGAACGCGCGCTTGATCTCTCTATAGAGTTCATCCATCAACTCATCTTTGCTGTCGAAGTAGTGATAGATGATGCCTGCACTCACGCCGGCTTCTTTGGCCACCTTGGACATGGCAGTACCGTGAAAGCCGTTCTTTGAGATCAATCTCAGCGTTGCCGCCAAAATCGCACTGCGCTTGTCATCAACGCGGTCCATGGTTCGGGGTACCTCTTCTTGATTGAATATTCGTTCAATACGATAGCGCGCATTTTTTTGCTTGTCAAGCCCCAATTTCCACAAATGAGAACAATGGTGTCATGATCTGCTCATAGCGATCCGCCACGCAGTAAAGAAGAGCCGCTGTTCACTGTGGTCACAATTCGAAAGGAGAACTGAATGCAGGAGACTAACGCTGCAGACTATCTGCGCTCATTCCATGACAAACTGGCCATCTCCAGAACGATGGATGTGCGCCGTGAGGAGTATCTGGACTGCATTACCTTCGAGGCCAACGTTCGTCCCCTCTTCACCGAGATCTTCGGTCCGCTGTTGGGGCTGAAGGACGAATGGGCCGCCCAGGGCGCTTCGTCCGCCGAGTTGGACATGTCGGCCTTTCGCTATCGCCGACCCCTCTGGGGCAACGTTCCCGTCAACACCGGGTGGATTGGCGGCGACGAGCCGGTCATCCTGGAAGAGTCCGACGAGCTTCTCATCGTGCGCGACGAGATGGGACGCCGTATGCAGCTGTCCAAGAAGGCGGCGACACTACCTTTGCCCATGGACCACCCGGTGGCCGACATGGACGACTGGCGTCGGATCAAGGATCACTATGCTCTTGCCGAAGAACGATTCGCGCCGGGCTGGGAGGATGAGGCGCGCCGATTACGCCGGGACGGCTATGTCGTGACGGTCAACATGCCCGGCGGCTACGACGAACCGCGCCAGCTCATGGGCGATGTGGGGTTGCTCTACGCCTACTACGATCAGCCGGAACTGGTGCACGACATACTGGAGACCATCGGCGAGACTGCCTATCGGGTGTTGGATCGGGTTTCGGCCGCTGTGCAGGTCGACGAACTGCATGTGCACGAGGACATGGCCGGCATCAGCGGTCCGCTGGCCGGTCCCAAGCAGGTGATCGAGTTCATCAAACCCTACTACCGCCGCATCTGGGATATGCTGCGAATCACGCGGCGCGCGCGTCTTTCGCCAGGATTCGGACGGCGACATGCGTCCGGTGATGCAGGCGTTCATCGACGCCGGCGTCAACTTCATGTACCCGATGGAGCCGACGGCCGGGCATGGACATCGTCGCGCTGCGCGAGGAATACGGCACAGCAGGTGGCGTTCATGGGCGGCATCGACAAGCATGTGATCCGCACCACCGCGAGCAGATCGTCGCCGAACTGGAATACAAGATCCCGCCCATGGTCCGCAGCGGCGGCTGCATCCTCGGTCTCGACCACCGCATCCCCAACGGCACGCCGCTGGATCTCTACCGCTTCTATGTGGACAAGGTGTGGGAGATTCTGGAGCGCGAAGAGAAATTGCTGCATAGTGCCAATTGACTTAGTCCACAGGAACGATGCCGCTGAAACAAGTACTCGGATACGCCCTCAATGGGCCACAGAGCCGTCGGCGTGAAATGCGCCGGTGATCGTGCGCGGCCGGTATGGATAATGCGCCAAGCGCTCTTCCAGGATCTCTACCCCGATCCCCGGACTGTCCGAGACAAGAACGTACCCGCCTTGCCGCTCCACCGGGCGGTCCACGATATCGTTGAAGGCGTCGGCCGCCGTATGGCTCTCCATGAGCACGTAGTTGGGAATGGCCGCGGCCAGGTGGGCAAAGGCGGCGATGTTGAGCGGGCTGCCCATGAGATGGGGGAAGATGCCCACGAAGGCCGCTTCGGCGATACCGGCGATCTTCTTCAACTGCGTGTATCCGCCCGCCAATGAAAGATCGGGCCGAATCAGACTGACGATTTTGCGGTCAACCAGCTCCTTGAACTGGTAGATGATTGTAGAAACGCTCACCCGTGGCCATGGGTATGTTCACATGGCGCGCCACATATTCGAGTGCCTCCAGGCTCTCAGGCGCAAGTGCATCCTCGTAGTAGAGGATCCGGTACGGCGCCAATTCACCGGCCAGGACGATGGCTTCCTCCGGCCGCAGGTTGCGGTGGATCTCCAGCCCCAGATCGATGTTGGGGCCTACGGCCTCGCGGATCGTGGCGACGATCGCCACTGCCGTATCGATGACCTGCGACGCCGTCTCCTGCTCCCGATCGGGAAAGAAGGGCTGTGTACGCAGCGACAGATAGCCGGCAGCTACCTCGTTCTTGGCGCTTTCGGCCCGTTCGTCGAGCGTATCGCCGACCACATTGGCGAAGACCTTGATCTTGTCTCGACAACGGCCGCCGAGCAATTGATGGACAGGCAGCCCCACCGACTTGCCCAAGATATCCCAGAGCGCGATGTCAATGGCACTGAGCGCCACGCTGAGCACAGAGCCCATGAAGTGTCTGTTCCGAGAGACGACCTGATAGTGATGCTCAATGCGCTCCGGATCCTTGCCGATATAGTAATCGCTCAGATCTTGGATCGCACGGTAGACCATGCCGTGATGTGCCCAGAGACCGGCCTCGCCGTTGCCGACAATGCCTGCATCCGTATAGACCCGCACCAGCAGGTATGTGGTCTACCAGGAACGGGGTGATCTTTACGATCTTCACGCTTACCTCACGCGTCCGGTAGATCGGTGTCAGGGTTGTCTCGCTGATAGCGAGCCATGGAAACACCGAAATTCTCCTGTAGTTGGATGGTGTGCCCACCATCGACCACCAGGGCATGGCCGGTGATGAACGCCGCTTCTTCGGAACAGAGAAAGCGGACGGCATTGGCAATGTCTTCGGGCCGTCCCACCCGTCGCAGCGGGTACTGGGCCTCGAACAGACGCAGCAGCGACGGGTTTTGCGACCAGCGTGCTTGCCCCCGCTCGGTCACGATGTGGCCCGGACAGATGGCGTTGACCCGGATGCCCTGTGGCCCGAATTCGGCGGCCATCTGGCGTGTCATGCCGATCACGGCGGACTTGGCGGTGTCATAGGCCAGGAAGTTGGGCGCCGTAAAGAGACCGTGGATCGACGAAATATTCACGATGCTGCCGCCATTCGTCTGCATGTGGGGTACAGCATACTTCGCCGCCAGGAAGATGGCCTTGACCATGGTGTTCATGGCGTAATCCCAGGCGCTTTCGGTCAGGGTCACGGCGCTGCCGTCCGGTTCTTTGCGGTTCCAGGCATTGTTGACTAGGATGTCCAGACGTCCCCACTGTTCGAGAGCACGGTCGACCACGCGCCGGATGTCAGCCGGCTCGGAGACGTCGACCATCACTGCCTCGGCCACGCCACCGGTGCGGCGAATGTTGGCCGCGTTGGTCGCAGCAGCATCCGTGTCGATGTCGGCGATCAGCAACAGCGCTCCCTCCTCGGCCAGCCGGATGGCTGTGGCACGCCCAATGCCCTTGGCGCCGCCGGTGACGATCGCAACCTGATCCTGCAAACTGTTCACACGCAAATTCCCGCTTTTTTCTCGCTTAACAGAGCACGGCGCCACCACAGACGGGGATGCACTGCCCCGTCACATAGTCGGAGAGATCGGTCACCAGGAACTCGACGACTTTGGCGCAGTCCTCCGGCAAACCAAGACGACCCAGGGCGATAAGGGCCTCAAGCTCCTCGCGTTTCTCCTTCTCGGCGCGACCCCAGGCGATGGCCCGGGAACTCAAGATCCAGCCGGGCGCGATACAATTGACATTGATGTTGTGAGGCCCAAGTTCGGCGGCGAGGCCACGGGTGTAGTGGATGACTGCTGCCTTTGACACCGAGTAAGGCCCGCTGCTGTTGCCGAGAATTCCTGCTTGGCTACTGACATTCACGATCCTGCCGGACCGCTGCCGCTGCATGATGGGTGTAGCCGACCGGCAGCAATGTACTGTGCCCATCAGGTTGAGGTCGACGGTGCGTGGAAAGTCGACCCCGAACAGGGCGCCGCCGGCGTTGTTGACCAGGATATCCAGCCGGCCGAAGGTCTCTTCGATGTGGTCGAACATGGCCCGCACCGCATCTTCCTGCGTCACGTCGGCTTGGATGCCCAGCCCACGGACGCCGAGCGCCTCGATCTCCGCCTGCACGCTTTCTGCCGTCAGTTTCTCGTCGTATTCTTCGTGGGCCTGCAGATCTATGTCGTTGATGACCACATCCGCACCCAGACGAGCCAAACGCAAAGCATAGGCCCGCCCAAGTCCGCGACCCGCGCCCGTTACCAGCGCCACTTTGCCTGTTAGTTTCTTCTCCAGATATGACACGATCCCTCCAGTTTGGTGCGCAGTTAGCGAGAAATGGTAACACGCAAGGCCGGCGATGCCAAGGAGCATCTAGGGGTGGGGTCCATACCACATTTGGGGGGCTTCTCTGGGAAGGGCGACGTGGTCCTTCTGTTTGCCGCCCCCAAAATGGGATGCACCTCTAAGGGTGGGCATCGACGCCTCAAGCTTGCGCAATGTGGTGCTGTTGCGAGAGGCATACCGGTGCACAACAGTACGGCTTTGACACCTGTTTGCCAATGGATTACGCTGTTTGCAGAATATCGGTTGAATCTGAAAATCAGAACCAACCACTTACGAAAGAGGATTCAGATGAATACGACAGTACAGATTCGCCAGCGTGGCACTCTAACCATTCCGACAGACTTAAGGCGAAAATACGATCTGCAGGAAGGGGATACCTTTCGTCTCGTCGATCTGGACGGCATCTTCGTGCTGACCCCAATGGTGCCCATGGTGCCCGAACTTGCACGTGAGATCGAGAAGATCCGTCTGGAGCAGGGCTGGACGACCGACGAACTGCTCATCGCTCTGCGCGAAGAACGCGAACAGGTTTAGGAAGAGAGGCATGGAGAGACCCCGCGTCTTCATCGACGCCGACGTGCTCTTTGCTGCTGCTGCGTCCGGTTCCGAACACGGCGCGAGCCTCATCGTTTTGCGTCTGGCAGAGATCACGCTGATCGAGCTACTGACCTCTCAACAGGTGATCGACGAGGTCGAGCGCAACCTCCGCAAGAAGATGCCGGCAGCACTCCCGGCCTTTCAGTTGCTGCGCCAAAAATCAGTTGCTCTCGTAAACAACCCGACAGAAGCGGAAAATCGCAAATACGAGGGCCAAGCCGACGCCAAGGACCTGCCGATCTTGGTCGCCGCGATAGAGGAACACTGTACTTGGCTGTTGACCTTTAATTTGCGCCACTATCAGCCGGAGCCCGGTACGCTTGCAGTGGTACGCCCTGGTGTCTTCGTGCGAGAAGTGCGCCATTTGCTCACCCGGCTTTAGCGCGGACTTCGTGCCCATTCGTCACTACCTCAGTGTGCGGCAATCACGCAGAAATGAAAAAGGGCTGCGTCCACGCAAAGGACTCTCCGTCTCCCCAACATTCGAAGCGCACATAGATGGCGTCAGGCGGCACCTCGACTGCGATCGAATGGTTGTCGACCTGCGCGAAGCGCGCGCCGCCGTCGCGCAAGGCGACAATGCGGCCTGCGTTCGAAGTCTCCAGCTCAATCCGCGATCCAACCACGTGGATACGACTGATATCTACGCCGGTTGAGGCGTAGAAACGTCCATGACGCAGGGCATCGACCACACCCTGGACCGATTCATCCTGTACATATACCGTATTCCATCCCAGGCCGACATCGCCGACGGCTCGGTGGCTGTCGTCGTTGGCAAAGCCCCAGAGACGCCGCCCCTGGCTGAGCAGCATGTCCCAACGGTTGGTGGCGTAGGGGCTGCCCTGTAGGCGAGAGATCACCCCGTTGTAGATTTCCAGCCCCACATAGCCACGGCAACGCTCCAGCAGCTCCTGCGGACAGTGGGAAAAACGAGACTGCCAGTTGGGGTGGTTGAAGACTGCAAAGCCACCGTTGTCGGCAATCGCGTCGATGACCTGTTGGCGATCTGCAGAGGGGGCAACCAGACCTGTGGCGCCGACATGTTGCATATGCGGCCCGTTGGCCGTGATCTCGTTGCCGGGAATCAGGATCAGGCCGCGGTTGTCGAAACGCGCATAGTCGGACGTCGACGTGTAGATGTCGTGGTCCGAGATCATCAGGAAACCGTGTCCGCGTGCGGCATAGTCATCGATGACCGCCTGGTGAGGCCGGTCGCCATCGCTGCTCGTGGTGTGGGCATGCAGATTCCCCAAGACCCATCTGCCGCCAGTCAGCTTGCTGTAGGGGTGCACAATGGTCGTCACGTGGCATTCCTTCCTGTCAAGGTGGGCTGTGTCAAGACAACCGGCGCCGGAACTGTCTTGTCCAGTCGACGGTCCGGTAGCCGAAATTGGCATAAAAGAGGAGAGCACGGTGGTTATTCAGGGCTGTGGAGATGGCAGCATGGCGATAGCCGGCTTTCCTGGCTTCGACCAACGAACGCCCCAGCAGATAGCGACCCAAGCCCTTGCCTTGAAACGGCTCGGTTACCCCGAGCCACTGAGTAAAAATCCACTCTTCGACCACCTCGCGATTCGAAAACGCACGCGCGCTGATGGAGAAACATTCGCCGATCTCCTGATCTTCGTGAAATGCCTTGACTTTGAGGTCCGGCAGGCGACCCGGACCGGACACCTGAGTGACCTTCAATTCGACGTCAAAGTCGGAGATGCTGTGTGGTACTCCCGGCTTCATGTCGGGCCAATCGAGATAGATCTCGCCACCACAGAGTTCATAACCGTTGAAAAGCAGCAGTGCCTGGATATGTTCCAGGTGGTTGGAGAGGTAGGCATGTGAAAAATGGTAGAAGGGGTAGCGGTAGGCCTGGCGGTAGACGAGTACTGACTCCAGACCGCACGAGCGCAGCCAACTCTCCGCTCGGTCAAGTAATGCCTGACCGGCACCACGCCGTCCACGCGGGTAGGCCAGAAAGCGAATTGCGCCTTGCGGTGTCGCATCGTCATGCCGGACAACGCCCTCGCCAGCATGTATAAAGCCTACCACCTCCCGGTCGACGGCAACGAAAACTGCTTCTCTCTTCATGCGTTCGCCATAGGCTTCGTAGCCGCATTGCCCGGCGAATGCCTTCTCAAGCTCCTCAGCCTGGACCGGATAGCAGTGAGGGACGACACGAACCAAGTCATTGTAGAAGTCTGTAAGTTCCGGCAGGTAGTGAGGTTGGTATTCGACGATGTCCACTGCTCTGCTCCTTCCACATAGACCGGCGGGCCTAAAACCCGTCCGTAATAGTTGACCGCGGCATCGAATTCTTCGGAATAGAGGGTGACGCCAAAAGAGCCGGCAAAACGCTAGCGGGGCTCAGGCATCGGATCCGTGAAGTACGCGTCGCGGTATTCTTCGTAGTTCATGATCTGTTCCCGCTGTGTCACTCAATTGCCGGCACCGGTCGACCGGCGCCAGTCATGGGGCAACAAGGTTCGGATCGTCTTGACCATGCCGTCGCCGACCAGCACCTCCAATTCAGACCGCCAGACTCGCCCTTGCCTCATCACATTCTTCATCTACACCATATGGATGCAAAAAGATCGTCTCGTCTTCCCGCAGTGCCGTGGTGACCACTCTGACGATGTCACGCGAGCGCGCTAGCCGTGCTTCGGCATGGCCGACCTCACCCCGACGTTGAACTCGTTCCGTCTCCAGCCAACCGTCGACAAGCGGAAAATTTTGGCAACAATGGTCGATCTCGCCGTAGTCGCACCGTGTCACCTTGCCCTCTTCGAGAAGCTGTCGCGAAAGTTGTACCTGGATAATGCTCTCGCCGTTCATGCATGTCGTCTCACACTGCTACTCGTACTGAGGGATAACCCGCCAGTACTTCTTGATTGAGCACAACTCCCAGACCCGGCGCGTCGGAGATGGACAAATAGCCGTCGACGACTCTGTGCTCGAGCGCATCCTCGATCCCACAAATGAAGCTTGTGTGCGGCTTCATGCCCAAGAACGGAATGGTCCAGAATGAATGTAGGAGGCCTGTCATTGTAGCGAAGCCCGTTAGAGGCAGCAAGGTGCGCAAATGTGTCAGGATCTGCCTGGTTGGAGACTTGCCGATGTTTTTGTCTGTAGTTGCCATGTTGTGCAGATAAGCTAAACCTGTCCCTATAGTCCGGGACGCTTTCGGATATATGCAGCGCACAGGCGCCATACCGGCAAGAGCGGTATAATGGTGCCGGATTGCGTACAACTGGTACTACAATTGTTCGTCCCAAGGAGGAAAATCGCATGCCCACTCGAATCAACAAGGCTATCGAGCTACTGGAAGCCGGGCAACCTGTCTGCTCTGTCGGCGCTGGTCCCTTGACCTACGAAGGTGGCAAAGCAATGGCCAAGACCTGGGCAGACCTGATTCGCGTCGGCATGGAGCATGGTCCGCTCGACATGGCCGGACTGCATGAATTCATGCGCGGATTGAAGGACGGCGGACCCACCAACAGTGGCCATCTGACCCCCTGCGTTACCATTGAGCTGCCGGTAGAGGGTCTCAGTGCAGAGTACGTTCGCTACAACGGCTGGATGTTCAAGCAGGCTCTTGCCGCAGGTGTTCACGGCATATTGCTCTGCCACGCCAATACACCGGACTCAGTCAGAGCCTTTGTTGAGTGTTCCCGCTATCCGTTCCACAAGCAAGGCCTGGGTGAAGGACTGGAAATCGGAAAGCGGGGCTCGGCAGGTCAGGCCATGGCCGGCGATATCTGGGGCCTCTCCGGGCCGGCGTATTGTGAAAAGGCCGATGTCTGGCCGTTGAACCCGGACGGCGAGCTGATGATGGGGCTCAAGATTGAAAACCGGACCGCGGCTGTCGAATGTGATGCAGACCTGTCGTGTGCCCGGCGTGGCCTACGCCGAGTGGGGGCCGGGCGACATGGGTTTCGCTTTCGACCACATCGACGCCCACGATCCGCCCTATCCGCCTGAGATGGTTGCGGCCCGGGCCACGGTCATGCAGGCGTGTGACGAGGGCGGCTGGCGCTTCTTCGAAGCAGTGACGGCGGAGGGGGTGATCGACTCGCTCAAAGAGGGAGTGGCCATTTGTGGCTGCAAGGACGAAGAGGCGGCCAGAATCGCGGCGAGTATTCCGGGCGTACGTTGCCGGTCTAACCGACACCGGCCGCCTCAAACAGCTTCTTGGCCGCGGCTTCTGTCAATGGCAGTCGATTGTCGCTATGGCATCTGACTTTGCCTGAAGTCATGACGCCGCCAACACCTTCAAGGAGGAGAATCTTGACGAACACCGCACACGAATCTATGCTCAAACAGGCGATGGCCGGGCTTCCGCGCACAGAGCTGGCTGTCAAACCCACGCCCCTGGAACCGCTGCCGCGCCTGAGTGCTGCGCTGGCAGGACCGCCCATCTATATCAAACGCGACGACCTAACCGGTCTGGCCTTTGGCGGCAACAAGACACGCATGTTGGAACTCTCGCTGGCCGACGCCCTGGCCAAGGGCGCGGACACCATCGTCTTTGGCGCCGCAGTGCAGTCGAACTATTGTCGCCAACTGTCAGCAGCCTGCGCCAAATTGGGCCTTGAACTGCATCTGCTCTTGCGGCCGGAACGGGCCATCGATCGAGAGGAAGTTCAGGGCAACCACCTTCTCGATCTGCTCTTTGGCGCCCACGTCACCATTTTGGACAGCCGGGATCGAGCCGCACAACAGGCGGCGATTGCAGCCGCGGCCGAGGAATTGCGGCAGGCAGGCAAACGGGTCTATGTGCCGCGCCGGCCCGACACCGTCGATCTTGATGTGATTGCCTACGCCGAGTCGGCTCTGGAAGTCGTCCAGCAATGCCGGGAAATCGGTTTGCAGCCGGCCAAGCTTTACGTAGCTGCCTTTGACACCACTCAGGCTGGTCTGGTTCTGGGCTTCAAATATCTGGAAAGTCCGATCCGGGTCCAGGGCGTCAGTCCCTTACAGGACGAGCCGGATCGCTGCCTGCGTATGGCACAGATGGCCAATCAAGCCGCCGAGCGTCTGGATCTGGCCGTCGAGTTGAGCGAGGCCGATTTTGACAACGACGACAGCTATGTGGGGGAACGTTACGGCATTCCCACCGAGGGTGGACTCGAGGCAATTCGGTTGGTGGCACGGCACGAAGGCATCCTGCTCGACCCGGTCTATTCCTCCAAGGCATTTTCCGCCTTGATTGCGGATATCCGCACCGGCAAACTCGACCCGCAGACGCCCGTCATTTTCCTCCACACCGGCGGTACGCCTGCGCTCTTCGGATATGCCGGTGAAGTGTTGGCCGGCGATTTCCGCTGAACCAACACAGAAAGCACAAAACCATGTCCGAACAGGGATCGCGCAGAGTCAAGGTCGGCGTCGTCGGCTGTGGTGTCGTCGCCACGGCCTACTATTTGCCCTATCTTATGCGCATGAAAAATGCCGAGATCGCGGCGGTCTGCGATCTCCATGAGACGCGCACCTCGGCCTGCGCACGTCTCTTTGGCGCCAAAGAACAGTACCTGGGCTACGACGAAATGATCGACCGCGCCGACATCGACGTCGTCTTCATCTTGACCGCACCGGGCACTCACGTGCCCTTCACCCTCAAAGCCTGAACACTACCAGCGAAATCCGGAGGAATCTGTGCTCAAAATCGCCATCATCGGTCTTGGGTGGGCCGGGTCAAGACAGGTCGAAGCGATCCGTGAGTTAGGGCAAAAGGTGGATGTCACCTGTCTGATGGATACGGACGAGCGCTATCTGGCTGCCAAAGCAGCCGAATTCGGTGTGACCAAGACCTATGCCCACTTTGACCATGTGTTGGCCGATCCGGGCGTGGATGCCGTTTCCATCTGCACGCCCCACGCGTTCCACTGCCCCATGGCACTGGCCGCAGCCGAAGCGGGCAAGCATATCCTCGTAGAAAAGCCTATGGCGCTGACCGTTGAGGAAGCCACGCGCATGATAGATGCCGCCAGGGCCAATGATGTCAGACTCTATGTGGCTGAACAGGCTGCGTACACACCTCAAGCAGGTCTTTTGCGACAGATCGTGCAGAGCGGCGATCCGATCGGCGAACTGACGGCCGCGTCCGTGCGCTACGGTTTTCGTGCCCCGGATTTCGGCTATCCGGGACGACGGTCCTGGCTGACGACACTGGAGCAGGGCGGCACGGGCACGTGGATGTTGCAGGGTATTCACACGGTGGCCCAGATGCGCTATATCTTTGGTGAGTTCACCACGATCTATATGCGGGAGCATAAGACCGGTTCGTTCCGGCGGACCGATCTGGAAGGGTCCATGAGCGGCCTGTTGACGCTGGAAGACGGTGTGGCTGTGTCGCTCATCCATTCGTGTGAAACCAAGATCGTCGGTGAGTTGGGAGGTTACACGTTGCACGGCGAACACGGCACCATCGTGGCCGGCAAGTCCGGTTATCGCCTCTACAACAGTGAGAGTGGCGACGACCTGCCGGCGCTCCAACCTTATCCACAGTCGGATCTGTCTGCGTATGCACTGGAAATCGGCGCATTCGCAGACTATGTGCACGGAATCGCCGTCGGGCCGACGACAGCGGAGAGCGAACGGCGCAGCCTTGCCATTGTGCAGGCCGGTCTAGAATCCGTGGCAAGCGGTTTACCGGTCGATCTGCAGGCACGCTTCGGTC
The DNA here is from genome assembly GCA_963715415.1 of uncultured Chloroflexia bacterium. GTDB lineage: Bacteria > Chloroflexota > Anaerolineae > Caldilineales > Caldilineaceae > JAWKOK01. Next base: position 100,572 of record CAVQSG010000059.1, read on the forward strand.
CTCTGTAGTCGGGAGAGCAGTCAATCATGATCACCGGGATCGGGCCGGGCATTTTCACCGTCGACCACCACGTTGCCGACGGCAAAAACGTGATCATCGTCCGCACCCGCAGCAAGCCTCTAAATGGGGTATGCACCCAGAACCAACAGCACACCTGACAATAACGTCAAGTTGTGCTACCATCCATGTCAGTTGTTGACCATCATCCTTTCATTCCCCGAGAAGGAGACCACATGCTGGCCAAAGTACAGAGCTGTGCCGTGATCGGCCTGGACGCCGAGCCGATCCATGTCGAGGTCGACATCGCCTCCGGTCTGGAGCGCGTGACCATGGTCGGCCTGCCCGACGCCGCCGTGCGCGAGAGCGGCGAACGGGTGCGGGCCGCAATCTCCAACAGCGGCTTCTTCTTTCCCCAGCACCGCCTCACCATCAACCTGGCCCCGGCCGATCTGCGCAAGGAAGGCCCGGCCTACGATCTGCCCATTGCCGTGGGCATTCTGGCCGCCACCCGCCAGATTCCCGAGACGTTGGACGACGCGCTGATCGTGGGCGAACTGAGCCTGGACGGCGAAGTGCGCCATGTCAACGGGCTGCTGCCCATGGCCAGCATGGCGCAGAAGGCCGGGTACAGGCGCATGTTCGTGCCCACGGCCGACGCCGCCGAGGCCGCCCTGGTCGAAGGCATCGATGTCTACCCCATCGGCCAACTGCAGGACCTTGTCACAGCCACCTGACCGGGCAGACCCGCGTCGCCACGTTCGAGCACACGCTGCACTTCAACGACGCCGACGAGATGTGTCTATCCGATCGACTTTGCGGACGTCAAGGGACAGGAACTGGCCAAGCGCGCGCTGGAGATCGCCTGCGCCGGCGGCCACAACTGCCTCATGTCAGCGGGCCGCCCGGCGCCGGCAAGACATTGCTGGCGCGCGCCCTGCCCTCGATCCTGCCCCGGCTGACGCTCAGTGAAGCGCTGGACATCACGCGCATCTACTCGGTGGCCGACGCCTGCCCGACGGCGAGCCGCTGGTGCGCACGCGCCCCTTCCGTTCGCCCCATCACACCATCAGCCACGCCGGGCTGGTCGGCGGCGGGCGCTGGCCCAGTCCCGGCGAGATCAGCCTGGCGCACCGCGGCGTCCTCTTTCTGGATGAACTACCCGAGTTCGGCACGAGCAACCTGGAGACCCTGCGCCAGCCGCTGGAGGACCGGGTCGTCACCATCAGCCGGGCCAGCGGGTCGCTGACCTTTCCGGCCAATTTCAACTCTGGTCGCGGCCATGAACCCCTGCCCTTGCGGCTACTACGGCGACGACCGCAAGGAGTGCACCTGCTCCATGAGCATGGTGCAGCGCTACCAGAAGCGCATCTCCGGCCCGCTCATGGACCGCATCGACATCCACCTGAACGTGCGCCGCGTGCCCTTCGAGAAGCTGGCCAGCCTGGACGGCGGCGAGCCGTCATCGGCCATCCGTGCCCGGGTGGAGGCGGCCCGGGCCATGCAGGCCGAACGCTTTGCGCCGCTGGGCAAGCCCAACGTGTTGGTCAACGGCGACATGGGGCCGGCCGAGGTGCAGAAGTTCTGCCACATCGACGAGCGAGGGCAAGAATCTCATGCGCGCGGCCGTGCGCCAGATGGACCTGAGCGCACGCTCGTATCACCGGGTGCTCAAGCTGGCGCGCACGATTGCCGATCTGGCGGGTGAGGAGGCGATCCAGACCCAGCATCTGGCCGAGGCGCTGCAGTACCGGCCGCGGAACTTGGTGTAATGGCGATAGGTTGATGCCTGAGATAGCGCGGTTCTACAGCATTGTCGTGCGTATGTTCGGCGAGAGCGGCCAGCGTCACCATGTGGCTCACATCCATGTCTACTATCAGGAAGAGTCAGCAGTCTACGGAATCGATCCGGTTCGTTGTCTTGCCGGTCATCTGCCGCGCCGCCAACGACGACTTATTGAGGCGTGGATTGAGCTCTGTCAAAATGAACTGGCACGAAATTGGGAGCTGATCGATAATGGAGAGGCGATTCAGCGGATTCCGCCCTTGCGCAAGTGACCGGAGGTGCCATGGACGAACATATGCTGGTGCGTGTTGTAGCCTTCGAGATCGTTGGTCGATACACGCTACGGATTGAGTTCGACGATGAGAGCGAACAGATCATCGATTTCGAACCGGTATTGCAGGGCTTCTATTTTGCGCCACTGCGCAATCTGGAAGTGTTCAATTGCGTGCGGCTGGACCCGAAAATCCACACGCTTGTCTGGCCCAATGACGCCGCGTTCGATCCTGCAACGCTCTACAATTGGCATCGGGGAGATGGCGACGAACTGGCTCGAAGGGCTGCTCGTTGGAAAGAACATGCCGCCTCCGCAACTTCCACAGCCAGACGGTGATCTGAGTTGCGTCCCGACAATAGCGGTGTGAAGTCTCTGCTTTCGTTATGGCGGTTCCGTAGACCCGGAATGCCGTCACGCATCTGAAGTACCCCCAGTTTTCCCGACACCCAAAGGAGCCCCCGCCTATGTGTCAAGCCACACTCGACCTCATCAGCCCCAATGACGTGCCCATCACTCTGCATGTAACCGACGCCGATGACCAGCAGACCATCGTCGATATGCTGGATCGCGCCGAGAAGATCGGTCTTCACTTTCGCGCCAGAGGCTGGCAGTTTGCGCACCCCGGGCTAACTGATTCCTCTGCTGCTGAGTGGATCCAAGGCCCAACCTTTGCCGGCTACGCATGCAGCCCGACCGTTGATGAACGTGGCCTACCGACCTGGATCATCGTCGAGGGCAAGCAAGCCCAACGGCGGGAGAAGCAGGGCGACGTCTGGTACAGCGTCAAGATGGGTGAGGGCGAGTATGTGCAGGTCCTGCGCATCCCCAAGGGTGAGAAGCCGCCGGCGGTGAAGGGGCTGTAGGGTTCTTCACCAACTGACGATGCCAACCAATGCCGGTCTTCTTGTCTTCCAGCACATGGCGACTTACTCCTGTGAACTGGGCTGCGAATGAGGCCTGTTGACCATAGGGAAGCTTTTTCTGGTACAATGCGGTCACAGACGGCGGCGACTTAATCTGTGACGCCAAGCCGGACGAATTAGCGAACAGCGCCAAGAGCTGTGGTAGGAGGCAACCGGCTCACCGGATCCAGCGAAGAGGAACAGCTTGAAGATCCCGCAAGACGCCACCATTGCCCGGGAAAAGCTAACCCAATATTTGCTTGTACCTCGCCAACGCAACGACAAGTCAGGTTTTCTAGCGCAAGCAGGATTTACGCAGGAAAATCCCGAACGCCTGGAGGAAGCGATTCGCCGGCTCATACGCGAACAGGATGCGGTGCCGGATCGTGAAGACGAGTACGGGCGCTTTTCTCGGGTCGAGGGCGCACTGATTGGACCAAATGGCACGCTGAATACGGTGACGGTGTGGATTGAAACTGTCGGTGGCGGGGTACGCTTTGTAACTCTCAAGCCAGCGAGGTAAGGCGTATGAAACTCGAACTCTATCAACAGGTGGTCGTAACCCGTGACATTTCTTCTGCCAACTTGAAACAGGGCGATGTCGCAACCCTGTTAGACTATGTCGCGCACCCCAGCGGAGGCGAGGAGGGTGCGATTCTCGAAGTGTTCAACGCCATCGGCGAATCGGTTGCCGTAGTCACCGTACCGATCTCTGCCATCTCTGCACTCAGCGCTGATCAAATGCCCACTGTGCGGTCACTGCAGACTGCATGACAGGTCGGCTACTTGCGCCACCCACCAGCATCTTGCTCAGGCGATTCACAATGATCGTCATATCATCCCTCTGAAGAAAGGGATGCCAGCACCATTGCCTTCTTGCCCTCAACTTCATCTCGGGTAAAAAACCGCATCTGTTCTGAACTACTGGACTCTGGCAAACTACCTTTTTCGCCAGAGTCCAGTACTATATTGCCAGATTGAGTAGACCCTATTTGGCAGGGCTTCGTCGTCTATTTGCCCCGGAGAAAATCAAGGGAATCGAGCCACCAAATTGACGAGGACCCTATTTGTCAGTGAAATCTTCTTGGGTTGTACAAAGCGTTCCAGGCTGTTCTCAATACATCTGCGAAAGATGCTTAGCGCAACTTTCCGTTCCGTTGGGCTTCAGACCCCAACAGAGCGACGATATGCCCATCATCCCGCGCGTATGCGTAGGCGTTCCAGCGAGGGTCGGGCCGTGTGACCAATAGCGACAACGTGGATGCATCAGCATCGATCTGCGATAACGCCGCGTCCACGACAGCGTCAAAGTCGTTGGATTCGACTGTGACCACGTACAGCTCAACAGCAGGATCGGCGAGTTTGTCCGGCCACAAGGGTTGGGTGGGAGAGCGGCGTTTCTGTTGTTGTGTCTCGCTCTAGGGTTGGGTGCGGAGGCGAGAACTGGCAGGCGTTCAAGACAAATCCCAGCAGCAGAAACCAAACTGTGAGATATCGATTGAAACGTTTCATGGAAACACTCCTCTCTGTGAAGTGGGATATTTCTGCGCAACTCGGACCCGATGAATGGTTGAAGGAGCATGAAACGAGCAAGGCGAATATCACTTGTAGGCCACTGCCAAAGTGAGGCCACGGAATCGAAAAAAAGAATGCCCTAGCAAGCAAAGTCAGGGTCAACGGGCAGCCCCTCTTCGAGTTTCATCTTCTGATACCTTTCAATGATATGTTCATCCGCCTCAAAGGCCATTTCCGGAAGTGGACTCGAAAAGGGAACCCATTCCAGGGTCTCCAAGTCATCCCCTGCTTCTAGCTCTCCCGCTACTACACGTGCCAGCAGAACGATCGCCAGTGTGTGCAATGTTGGCGAAAGCAGATTCGATACTACGTTAAGAATCGACCTAATCTTAACGTCAAGACCTGTTTCCTCCTTCACCTCTCGAATTGCGGCGCTGAGAAAGTCCTCATTGAATTCGATGTACCCCTGGGGAAGACCCCACTTCCCTTGCCCAAAACCTCCCCTGCGTTTCCCCAGAAGTACATATCCCTCCTTGTCTATCACGACCACAACTCCGGGAGCTGGGTTTCTAAACTGAACAAACCCGCAATTGGGGCATGCTGGTCTGTGGTCGCCACCCTTCTCTATCAAGGCCAGTTGTGTTCCACAGATGGGACAGTACTTGAAGTGCCCAAGATGGGCGTCCCCTTTACCACTATAGGTAGAGAAGACCTGTTTCACTTGCATCGAATGTTTCCCTCAAGACGAATTTGCGTCTTTCAAGGTTTGTGGTCACAGGTGTAAGAGAATTCGGCACTGGCCATCCACCTACGCAACGTCGGTTTCCCTACGGACTGCGTTCCATATCCAGCTGACGGCAGAGGGGGAAAGGGTACTTCGACGTCTGCAACCACATGATCCCGCCTTGGATGTGACCATCGACCAGATCGAATGGGATCGTGAACTCTTTCGGGTCGCCTGCATCTTCGCCGGACACAATCGGTCCGGACAGATAGCCATCAACGATGATGTAATCGCTCGCCATATTCAGAGCTCTGCCTAGATCACTTCGATTGAGCTTGAGCACACACTCTTCGAGGATCGCCTCTCCAAGTGTGCCCTCAACTTTGGCGTCTACGTGGATGGTGATGTCGAGATCGATTGTTGTGTAGGTGAGTTCTACATTCTCGGGGATCTGCTTGGGATTGAAGACTACCGGCAGACCGATCTTGCACTCGCCATGCCAGGCGCCCACCAGCGATCCATCCACCACCTCGATGGGTGTAGTGATGCAGGCTGCCAGCAGAATGCTTAGAAAGAATGTGGCCAACACACAGAGCGAATTCTTGATTCTTGTCATTGTTCTGCGGTCTCCTTTGACGCTTCGGTATGTGTCAAGCGGTTTTGGACAGAAAAACACCCAGTCACTGTGGAAATGGGGCAGAAAACTGGTCATCTGCACATAGTAATATCGACTTTTCCTCGGGCGTGTTGGTTGGCGGCGGAGCTGGTACTTGCAGTGCAGGCTGTTTTGTGGACATTTGTCGCACTGACCAGAGAAAAGCTGACATAGCAGTTGCCGTCTCGCAGGTACAGCGCAGCTCTGCAACACACTGGTTGGATATTTCTGCCGGAATGCGTTTCCCCCGTGGTGAATCTTTTCGACCTAGCCAACCGCAGCCGCCATCCTATCCCTCCATCCTGCCCAGCAGCGCCAGCACCTTGATCAGGAACATCACGTGCTTTTGCGTGTATCCTGTCTGGTCGAAGGTCCCCGCAACCACCGCATCATATTCCGGAACCCAGTAGAGAAATGATCCCGTCGAACCGGAAACGCCATAGAGGTCGGGATAGCCGCGGCAGCAAGAAAAACAGGCCGGCGGGCCGGATTCGCCACAGGCTGTATCCGTGGTCAATGCCCCTGGCAAGCGCGTTCAAGGTCCATTCCTGCTGGAAAGCTGTCAGTGGAAGCGGACGGTCCTCTTGCAACAAGCGCATCACGGTGCGTAAATCAGCAGCGGTAGTCGCCAGACCGCCGCCCGCCCAATCCAGGCTCAGCGCGGGCGCCCGCGCGATGTTGACGTCACCGAGCCACACATCGGCATAGGGCGCCAGATCCGGGTGCGGCGGATCGGTGCGAGCATAGTGCCACGTATCTTACAACGCAAGGGGCCGCAGCACCTTTTCTGCTACGACCTCGTGGAATGGCAAGCCCGTGGCCTCCTCTACAATCAGCCTCAGCAGATCGTAATTGGTATCGGAGTACGTGAAAACTTCGCCCGGCGCGCCGGCGGGGTCGAAATGCTCCTTTGTGTAGGTGAGCAGCGCACTCGGCGTCCAGACTCGTTCCGGATCGTCGTCAACGAGGTCCAGACCATTGGGTGCGCCGTCTGCGGTCTCGCCTTCGAAGTAGTCGGGGATCCCCGACCGCTGTCCAAGCAACCTGCGGATGGTGACCTCTTGCAGCGCCGGATCGCCGCCTTCGACCGGGATCCCGGAGTACACGCCCGGGTCCAGCCATTCGGTCACGCTGTCGTCCAAGGAAAGGACGCCTTCATCCGCCAGCGACAGCACCGCCACAGCCGTAAAAAGCTTGCCGATGCTCGTCGAGAGAAAAGGCGTCCCGGTCGTCATCTCGGTCCCGTCCCGTGCATCCGCTACGCCCGCGGCCTAGGCGCCCTCAACGCCGAGCATGGGCGCATCCACCAGCAGAACGCCGTTTCGCAGCGCTTCATCACCCGTCACGGTCTCGCGGAGAAGCGTCTCCAGCTTGACTGTCGCCTCTTCCGGCGTGAGCGGCCCGGCGAAACCGCCCATCGCCGCGTACGCCAAGACAGCGCCCACCACCACGATCACCAGCGCCGCAGACGCAACAATCAACAACCATTTCTTCATCCTGAGACTCCGCTATTCTATGCACAACGACATCAAGCTTCTGCCCTGCCACATCCTTCCAGTGTCCAGCTTAGCATAAAAATCGCCCATGATTGCCTTTATGGGTGACTTTTGGAGGCCAATGAGTTAGACGAGCCTTTTCGGATAACATCCAATGGTTATCAATAACTGTTTCCGTCGATAAAGGCCAGAATATCCTCTGCCACCTTTGTTTCATATTGCGCGATAATAAGATGACCGCCGTCAGCATACTCGATCAATTGGGCGTTGGGTATCAGTCTGGCCATCTTTCTTGAGTTCTCAGCCGGCACGACCAAATCATCTGTTCCGGTCTGTATAAGCGTTGGACAGGTGATCTGTGGAAGACGGTCGTATGTATCGTGGGCCGCTTCTAGCTGTAGTTGCCGGGCATAGTCGGATGTCGCAGGGTAATCTACTGCCAACTGTGCCTGTAGTCTTTGTTCTAACCAGTCACCATGGCTTTCTATGAAAGCAGCGGGATACATGATCGGCCAACGGTCACGATGATCCTGCGTGGGGTTCCCAAAGAGGGCCTAGCCAGCGCACTTAGGACATCTTGGGATGGTGCAACGAACTTCGGATGTCCCACCCAGACTGAGGCAGCGCCAAGTAATATCAGGCTTCGGACACGGGTTGAATGGTTCAGAGCTACGTGTTGAGCCATCGCCCCACCCAACGAAATACCAAATACGTGAGCTTGATCAATCTGTAATGTATCGAGCACACCGACAGCGTCAGCCGCGAATTGAGCCATTGTGTAGGCTGTATGTGGTTTATCCGATTGTCCAGTTCCACGATTGTCAAAGATTATGACCCTATGCTGAGCACTCAAGAGCTGTAGAAATGTTGGAGACCAACCCGCCTTGTTTGCTCCAAGCCCATTGATCATGAGAAATGGCGAGCCCTGTTCTCCATGAACTTCATAGTATATGGAAATGTTGCTTTCTTTCGATATAGGCATCGATTCCTCCCTCCTGATCTTGCCCTAGATCCACGGTAGCCTCACTTATCTATGGAATTGGGACACGCGCATTAGCTGTTGCCATGGTCTCATCATATTTCCATCCGAGACGTGGATTCCCTAGGTTTCGACTTGAAGAATCTCTAGAAGTGGCTTTACAGACAAGAACACCGACACGACAAGAGCGCAAATGAAGAAGCGTCAGAAGGACAACATATATTATGCGGTCAGTACTTCATCAACACTAACTCAAGATCTCCAATATGTCCACGCATTTTGCTGGAGATCGCATACGGCGATAGTACGAGGAACAGGAATTACGAGGGGAGCTGACCGAAGGATTTCTGATCCTTAGACCAGACTGCTGAGGTTGACGATGCTAACGAACACAAACATCGCCGTGGTCGCTGTGTCCAGCCAACAATGTCAGACGCTCGCCATCCCGTTCTGTGCTCATTGTTAGCTGCGCAGAGGTCGATGGCTTGTTTAGTTATGACCTCAAGGAAAATAGAGCGGGCACCGATTCCACTAAAACATTCGTGCTCGTGCATACGGATGTGCATATACAACATAAGAAAGCCACGTAGGGTCGTTATTCCTTCGAATTGCATTTCTGGCTGTCACAGTGGCCTCACCAACTGTTTCCCCGTTCCGAAGTGCAGAATAGAATTCCCTCGAAAACGTAAAGGCTAACTCATCATTAATTTCCCAGTTTGCCCCGACAAAGATATTTGCCCCTGCCTGTAGGAAGGCTTGAGCCCAGCCTCCTATTCCAGTAAGTGACTGTCCCTGACTCGACAAATGACATGTGTTTAGAAAGACAAGTGGCCGACAGTAATCGAAATTTCGTCTCGCACCTACTATGTCTCGCGGCCGTAGTTTACCATCTGCTAACTCTATCGTACTTTGATTTGGATCGTCAGCTCTGTACGTTCCGTGGGATGCGAAATGAAGCAGTCCATAGTCGCCTGTCTCTAGTAATTGCAGTACACTGCGTAAGGTTGGATCAGTCCTCGTTATATTTCCCCATCCTTCAATGTAAGTTGCCTCAGCAGCGACATACTCTAGAGAATCATCGACAGACACCAAAGATCCCCGATGAATGCTGATCACGCATTCTGGGCCAGTGGTATGGGGAAACCATCGCGTTAGGGCATAGTCCTCGCACAGATGCCCATCCTCCACGATATTCCCATCTTCATCAGTATAAGATGGTTTGATAAGTTCCCATGGGATCCAAGGTCGTCTGATACAATTTGGATACTCCGTACGTTTTTTCGCAGTGTCTTTTCCCAGATTTGACGTAGCTTCTCCGGAATCAATTGCTGATACAGGCCGCTTCCAATACTTTGAATGTGCAAATCGAAATTGTCCCCGGTGGCGCGTGCATATCTGCTTAGCTCAGCATGAAGACTTTCTATCCATTGACTTGGCTCGCCAGTAAATTCAAGCATT